>NZ_CP114190.1:1700000-1702500 GCF_025628925.2 Aminobacter sp. NyZ550 | reverse complement strand
TGAACCCAACTCACGTACCGCTTTAAATGGCGAACAGCCATACCCTTGGGACCTGCTCCAGCCCCAGGATGCGATGAGTCGACATCGAGGTGCCAAACAACCCCGTCGATATGGACTCTTGGGGGTCATCAGCCTGTTATCCCCGGCGTACCTTTTATCCGTTGAGCGATGGCCCTTCCACACGGGACCACCGGATCACTATGACCGACTTTCGTCTCTGCTCGACTTGTCAGTCTCGCAGTCAGGCGGGCTTATGCCATTGCACTCGACGACCGATTTCCGACCGGTCTGAGCCCACCATCGCGCGCCTCCGTTACTCTTTAGGAGGCGACCGCCCCAGTCAAACTACCCACCATACATTGTCCCGGACCCGGATAACGGGCCGCGGTTAGACATCCATAGAGATAAGGGTGGTATTTCAAGGGTGGCTCCACCAAGGCTGGCGCCCTGGCTTCAAAGCCTACCACCTATCCTACACATGCCACTACGAATGCCAATGTAAAGCTATAGTAAAGGTGCACGGGGTCTTTCCGTCTAACCGCAGGAACCCCGCATCTTCACGGGGAATTCAATTTCACTGAGTCTATGCTGGAGACAGCGGGGAAGTCGTTACGCCATTCGTGCAGGTCGGAACTTACCCGACAAGGAATTTCGCTACCTTAGGACCGTTATAGTTACGGCCGCCGTTTACTGGGGCTTCGATTCAAAGCTTGCACCTCTCCTCTTAACCTTCCAGCACCGGGCAGGCGTCAGACCCTATACGTCGTCTTGCGACTTCGCAGAGCCCTGTGTTTTTGATAAACAGTCGCTACCCCCTGGTCTGTGCCACCCTCACCCTGCTTGCGCAGGAAAGGGTCACGCTTCTTCCGAAGTTACGCGTGCAATTTGCCGAGTTCCTTCAGCATAGTTCTCTCAAGCGCCTTGGTATACTCTACCAGTCCACCAGTGTCGGTTTCGGGTACGGTCTATAAGGAGGAGCTATTTCCTGGAACCACTCCGCTGCAGGGATCAATCCAATAAGACCCCACAACATACGTGATCCGTCACTTCCTCCAGGCCCACGAATATTAACGTGGTTCCCATCGTCTACGCATTTCTGCCTCGACTTAGGGGCCGGCTAACCCTGCTCAGATTAGCTTTAAGCAGGAACCCTTGGACTTTCGGCGGGGGTGTCTCTCACACCCCTTACGTTACTCATGTCAGCATTCGCACTTCTGATACCTCCACCGCCCCTCACAGGTACGGCTTCGTCAGCTTACAGAACGCTCCGCTACCGCTTGCAGCAAGCTGCAAACCCTAAGCTTCGGTGTATGGCTTTAGCCCCGGTACATTTTCGGCGCAAAGACCCTTATTTAGACCAGTGAGCTGTTACGCTTTCTTTAAATGATGGCTGCTTCTAAGCCAACATCCTGGTTGTTTTGGGATCCTCACATCCTTTCCCACTTAGCCATAACTTGGGGACCTTAGCTGTAGGTCAGGGTTGTTTCCCTTTTCACGACGGACGTTAGCACCCGCCGTGTGTCTGCCGACTAGTACTCCCAGGTATTCGGAGTTTGGTTAGGTTTGGTAAATCGGTGAGATCCCCTAGCCCATCCAGTGCTCTACCCCCTGGGGTATTCGGTCGACGCTCTACCTAAATAGATTTCGCGGAGAACCAGCTATTTCCGAGTTTGATTGGCCTTTCACCCCTAGCCACAAGTCATCCCGAACTATTGCAACAGTTATGGGTTCGGACCTCCAGTAAGTGTTACCTTACCTTCATCCTGCTCATGGCTAGATCACTCGGTTTCGGGTCTAATGCGTCGAACTGAACGCCCTGTTCAGACTCGCTTTCGCTGCGCCTACACCTACCGGCTTAAGCTTGCTCGACACACTAAGTCGCTGACCCATTATACAAAAGGTACGATGTCACCATTTCAGGCTCCATCTGTTTGTAGGCAACCGGTTTCAGGTACTCTTTCACTCCCCTTGTCGGGGTGCTTTTCACCTTTCCCTCACGGTACTAGTTCGCTATCGGTCATGCACGAGTACTTAGGCTTGGAGAGTGGTCTCCCCATGTTCAGACAGGATTTCACGTGTCCCGCCTTACTCAAGGACGATTGATCGCATTACGCGTACGGGGCTGTCACCCACTATGGCCCTACTTTCCAGAAGGTTCCGCTTGTCTCTCAATCGCCACTGGCCTGGTCCGCGTTCGCTCGCCACTACTTGCGGAGTCTCGGTTGATGTCCTTTCCTACGGGTACTTAGATGTTTCAGTTCCCCGCGTTCGCCACTTTACCCCTATGTATTCAGGGTAAGTTACCTAATAACGATACTTGTAAACCACAACAGCCGCCGAACTTGCGCTCGCCGACTGCTCTGATTTTACAAGTATCTTAGGTGGGTTTCCCCATTCGGAAATCGTCGGATCAAAGGGTATTCGCACCTCCCCGACGCTTATCGCAGCGTATCACGTCCTTCATCGCCTGTGCATGCCAAGGCATCCACCAATTGCCCTT
>NZ_CP114190.1:570000-1695000 GCF_025628925.2 Aminobacter sp. NyZ550 | reverse complement strand
CCGCGTCCGTCAGGGCCAGGTCATCGGCTATGTCGGCACCACCGGCCTGTCGACCGGCGCGCATCTGCATTACGAGCTGATCGTCAACGGCACCAAGGTCGACCCGATGCGCGTGCGCCTGCCCACCGGCCGCGTGCTCAAGGGCGAGGAACTGGTCGCCTTCAAACGCGAGCGCGAGAGAATCGACGACCTGCTCAAGGACGAAAACAAGGACGCACTGAAGGTGGCGAGCACCGCCAAGGTCAGCGGCTAGAGTATCCGTGTTGGTCAAGGGAGGGATATGGACCATTTCAAGCAACTCCAGGAAAAATGCGCGGCGGTTTTCCCAGGAATTGCGTAACGACAACTAGGCTTTTTCCTGCCTTTTCCACGACGGCTGGGTGAACCAGGCGACGGCTGCCGCGACGAAGCACATCGCGGCCGCAATCGCCGCGATCGCCGCAAAGGCGCTGTTTGTCGCCGAAACCCGCAAGGCTTCCGCACCCGCGTCGAGTGGCGCAGCCACGTAAGCGCCGAACTCGACGCCCGGTGCAGCCGTTCCCAGGATATTCGCAAAGACCACACCTGCAACGGCACCAAGCGAGGCCACCGCCATCAGGCCGGCGGCCCGGGCGAGCGCGTTGTTGATGCCGGAGGCAAGCCCGGTGTCCTCCTCCGGTGTCGCCCGCATCACCGCCGCCGACACCGGCGAGACGACGATGGCCATGCCGAGGCCCTTGAGCAGCAGGACAGGGAACGTCACCTGCCAGAGCATCATCAGCGGCATTGTCAGCGCAAGGCCTGCATAAGAGATGCCGACGATTGCCGCACCCACGGTCAGCGGCCAGCGCGGGCCGATGGCGTCGGACAGCCGGCCCGAATAGCTCGACAAGCCTGCGATGAACAAGGACAGCGGCAGGAACAGCAGGCTCGCCTCCCATTCCTTGGCACCCCAGCCGGAAACGACGGTCATCGGCAGGAAGAACAGCACTGCATTGAAGGCGAAGAACAGGATCAACGTGTAGAGATTGGCGCCGGTGAAGGCACGTGAGGCGAACAGCTCGAGTTTGACCATCGGCGCCCGCGCCCACTTCTCCCAGACGATGAAGCCGGCGAAGATTGCACCCCCGACCGCGATCCACAGCCATGGCGAGACAGCGCGAACGTCTGCGGGCAGGCCGAAGGCGGTCAGGCCCCAGGCCATCAGGCCGAGGCCGACGGTTGCCAGCATCGCACCTGCAATGTCGAGCCGACGCTTGGACGACGGCCGGTCCTGTGGCACCTTGCTGAGCAGCATGGTGAGGGCGACGAGCCCGATCGGTACGTTGATGGCGAAGATCAGCCGCCACATCCATTCGGCGCCGAAAGACAGCACCATGCCGCCGACGAACGGCCCCATCGCGGTTGTCAGCGACGAGAACGCCGCCCATTGGCCGATGGCCTTGCCGCGCGTCGCGTTGGGATAGGATTTGGCAATGATGGCGAGGCTGCCCGGCACCATCAGCGCGGCACCGATGCCTTGTGCCGCGCGCATGATGATCAGCATCTCGGCGTCGACAGCGAGCGCGCAGGCCGCCGAAGTGACCATGAACAGGATGATGCCGGCAGCAAAGATGTTGCGCACCCCAAAAACATCGCCGGCAGCGCCGCCGAGCAGCACCAGCGCCGACAAAAACAGCATGTACCCGTTGCTGATCCACTGTGCGTCGACGAGCGAGGCGCCGAGATCAGCCCGGATGACCGGCATCGCCAGCGACACCACCGAGCCGTCGATGAAGCCCATGCTGGAGGCAAGGATCGCCGAGATGAGCACATAGCGCCGCGCATCGGGCGGACAGAAGACGTGGCTGTTGTTGGCCGGGGTCGGTGCGGTGTCGGAAATGTCCATGGCTGGAGACTATGTGGGCAAGCTTTGCGCAGGAAGCGACCAGGGGGACGAATTCTGGAAGCCAGGCGACATAGGCTTGCCGTATCGTGGCGCTCGGCAGCAGGTCGAGCTCGTCATCCGGGCGAGCAAAACGAGGCCCGGGACCCTCTGCCCCCGTGGAAAAGCTCTCCCGCTTCGATCTCCAGCTCCCTGCAAATAGTTTCCACATAAGGAAACTTTCTCTTGCGCAGTCGAACTCGCTGCAATAGTTTCCGAATATGGAAACTATCTGGAGCCCTGCAATGGCGCTGACGCTTTATTCCCACCCTCTCGCTGCCTTCTGCCACAAGGTGCTGATTGCGCTTTATGAGAATGGGACCGAATTTATCCCTGTGACAGTGGACCTCGGCGATCCGGAAGAGACGGCGGCGCTGGCGGCGAAATGGGCGGTGGGCAAGATTCCGGTGCTGCGCGACGACTTCCGCAATCGCACGGTGCCGGAGACCAGCATCATCATTGAATATCTCGATCGGCATTATCCCGGGCCGGCGCCGATGCTGCCGGCGGATGCCGAGCGCAGGCTTGACGCCAGGCTGTGGGACCGCTTCTTCGATCTTTATGTCAGCGTGCCGATGCAGAAGGTCGTCACCGACAGGATACGGCCCGAAGGCGGCAACGATCCGGTCGGCGTGGCGGATGCGCGGCGGACGCTCGACACCGCCTATGTGATGATAGAGCGCCAGTTGGCGGACAAGAACTGGGCGGCGGGCGAGGACTTCACCATTGCAGACTGCGCGGCGGCACCGGGCCTGTTTTACGCCTCGATCGTTCATCCCTTCGCCAGCGACCAGCACAATCTCGCTGCCTATTTCGAGCGGCTGATGGCGCGGCCGTCGGTGCGACGGACGGTCGGCGAAGCGCGGCCCTATTTCCGTTTCTTCCCCTATCGCGAACTGATGCCGGAGCGCTTCCTTCATGACTAGAGCGTTTCCGCTTTTCTTCGAATCGCGGAATCTCTCTATCTCTCTGTTTTCGAGCAATTCCGGACGCAGAACCGCTGCACACTTTTCCTGGAATTGCTCTGAGCACAGCAAGGGGACAGGCCGATGATCGAGGCACAACGACTGGACCGCGTTTTCACCGCCCTTGCCGACGCCGGCCGGCGCGGCATGGTCGAGCGGCTGAGCATGGGTCCGGCAACCGTCAAGCAGCTGGCCGAACCGCAAGGCATGCGGCTGCCCTCGGCGTTGAAACATCTGAAGGTGCTCGAGGACGGCGGCATCGTCGCCTCGCGCAAGGTCGGCCGGACCCGCACCTACACGATCGAACCCGCGGCACTGTCCGAGATAGACGACTGGGTGAGACAGCGGCAGACTGCGATGAACGAGGCATTCGACCGCCTTGTCCAGGCAATGAAGGATTTTCCCGGGGAGGAAGGTGAATGACCGACGTGGCGCACAAGACCTTCGTCGTCGAGCGCGAGCTGCCGGCGTCGCCCAGGCACGCCTTCCGCTTCTGGTCGGACCAGGCGCTGAAGCGGGCGTGGAACGACTGCCATGCCGACTGGGTGACGCTTGAGGACAGTTTCGATTTTCGCGTCGGCGGCATCGAGGCCAAGCGCTGGCGTATGCCCGACGGTGCCGAGTTGGCATTCCGCGCCGACTACTTCGACATCGTGGCCGGCGAGCGCATCATCTATGGTTTCGAGATGAGCCATGGCGGCAAACGCATCTCTGCATCGCTGGCCACGATCCAGCTTTTGCCCGAAGCCGGCCGGACGCGGATGCGGTTCACCGAGCAACTGGCTTTTCTCGGCACAGCCGAGGCGATGGCGGCGCGCATTTCGGGCACCGAAACTGGCTTCGACCGGCTGGTGGACATCCTCAGCAGGGAAACGGCGAGCGTACACTGAGTGCCTGTAGCCCAGCTGGCTCAGCTCGCCTCGAAGCCGGCGTGGTAGACGATCTCGCCGCCGGGGACGGTGTCGCCGAAGGCCAGCCGCTGGACATATTGCGGCGGAAGGCCAGCATAGGTGACGGCGGGGTCGGCGACGAAACCGAAACGGCTGTAATAGGCCGGGTCGCCGATGAGGACGCAGCCCTTGGCGCCCATCCCACGCAGCGCGTCGAGCCCGAGGCGGATCAGCGCCTGGCCGATGCCCTTGCCCTGGTTGTCGGGCCAGACCGACACCGGCCCGAGGCCATACCAGCCTGCGTCACCGCCGACGGTGACGGGCGAGAAGGCGACATGCCCAAGGATCTTGCCGCCGTCCTCGGCTATCAGCGACAGCGTCAGCGCACCGGCATCGCGCAAGGCATCGACGATCGCCGCTTCGGTCTGGCTCGAATGCGGGGCGTCCGCGAAGGCGGCACGGGTGAGCGCGCGGATCGTGTCGACGTCGGCCGGCTGTTCGGAACGGATGTACATCTCGCTACCTCGATTCTCCGGACACTTGCCGGCAGCCATGGCCCAAATGCAAGGCGCAAGTCAGGCCGGTACGTTGCCGGCCGTCAGGGATCGCAGCCCGGCGTCGAGTGCGACCGCATCGCCATGGTCGACACCGAACAGAACGTCGAGCAGCGGAAAAGTGCTGCGGTAGAAGGTGATGCGATCCCGCATCCCGGCGATGCCGGAATAATGCGGCGCCATCAGCGCGAGGACATCGTCGCCCAGCCCGGCCGACAGGCTGGCGAGATCATAGGCGGGATCGCCCGCCCCGCAGCCGGCGAAATCGATGACGCCTGAAACCCTGCCCTTGTCGACGAGGATGTTGCCGGTGCCGAAATCGCCATGCGTGATGGTGCGCGGAGCGTCGGGGACACGCCCTAGAAACCTGATGAAACTGTTGCGGATGGAATTGGCGACGGCAGCCGGCAGCAACGGCAGCGCCTTGGCTTCAAGCCGCTCAAGAAGATCGCGCCACTCGGCCATGGGGTCAGCGGGAGCGGCGTCCCTGAGCATGTCTTGTGGGAGCGCATGAAGCGCGCACAGGAACAGCGCGAGGTCTCGGGCCAGTTCCTGCGCCTGCGCAGCAGTCATTCCATCGAGCGACAGCAGCGGCTCGCCGGGCAGCTTGCGATGGACGGCGACGACATACGCGCCGACGTTTCTCAGCTCCGGCGCGGGCACCGGCACGGGAAGCATCGGCGCCAGGACGGCGAGCACGTCGGCCTCGCGGGCAAGATCGCGGCGCGCCTCGTCGTGCCGGGGTATCCGCACGATGACCTTGCCCGTATCGAAGATGCGGTTGTTCTGGCCGCTGTCGATGACGGTTGCGGACAGGAATTCGGGCTGATGCAGGGCCTCGGCGATTTCCCGAGCTGTCGGCTGGATCATCGAAAATCGTCCGTCGGCAATGAGCCGGAACCGTGTCGCCGCAGGTGGCAAAAATTCCGAGCCGCGGAGGGTCTCTCCACGGCCATTGCGGCACTAGCGGAGCTACTCCATGAATTCGACCGGCACGCCTGCCTTGACGATCTTGGCGAGTTCGCGCGCGTCCCAGTTGGTCAGGCGCACGCAGCCATGGCTTTCGGTCTTGCCGATCTTGGAGGGATCCGGGGTGCCGTGGATGCCGTAGGTCGGCTTGTCCAGCGCGATCCAGACCGAACCGACAGGGCCGTTCGGGCCCGGCGGGATGGTCAGGACCTTGTTGTTTTCGCCCTGCTTGAAATTGATCTTGGGATTGTAGGTGTAGTTGGGGTCGAGCGCGACGCGCGACACCGCATGAATACCGGTCGGCGACGGCGTGTCGCCCGAGCCGATGGTCGCCGGATAGGCGGCGACGAGCTGGCCGGCCTCGTTGTAGGCGCGAACCTGCTTCAGCCCCTTGTCGGCAACGATGCGCGACACCGGCTTGTTCACCAGCTTGCCAAAATTGGCGACCTTCACGATGGTGCCCGGGCGGTTGAAATTGACGTCCGGATTGATCGCCTTGAGATAGTTCTCGTCCATGTGGAAACGCTCGGCGAGCATTTCGGTGACCGAGGTGAAGGCCATGCGCTCGAGCTGGGCCTTCTCGCTGTAGTCGGCCGGAACCGAGGCGATGTAAGGGCCGGCGGCGTCCTCCGGCGTGATGGTGTAGGAGCCGAAGGCGTCGCCGCCTGTTTCGGCAAGCGCCTGCTTGATGCCTTCGGCGTCAGTCGACTTCAGGCTGGCGCCGGTCATCTCGTTATAGGCGACAAGCGCCTTGTCGACGTTCGAACCGAAACGCCCGTCGATGACACCGGGCGAAGCGCCGAGGCGATCGAGAAGTATCTGCAGCGAAGCGACGTCCTCGCGGCCCTTGACCGCGATGGACGGCTCGAGCGGCCGATCGGTGATGCGCGGGTTGGCCGGCAGCGCCGGCTGATCGTCCGGGCTCTGGAGCGGTTCGCGCGAAACGACACGCGGCCCGCTTGGCGCCTCGGGGAAGGCGTTGGGATCGCTGTTATAGTAGTCGTCACCATTGGGTTCGGCCGGAACGGCAAGCGCGTCGTCGCTGTAATAGCCGTCATCCGCCGGTCCGATCAGCACGTCGCCCTGGCGGTAGTCGCGGCGCAGCTCCTGGCGGCGCAGTTCGCGGCGCAAGGCCTGGCGGTTGAGGCGGCTCTCCGGCGGCTGCACGGCGATGACCTTGCCGGTGTAGGGATCGACGAGCACACGGTTGCCGCGGCTGTCGTAGAAGACCTCGACCTCGCTTTGGGCAAGCTGGAGCAGGTTCTGGCCAACCCGCACGCGTGGCGAGACGGGCTCGCCTGACGGCACGATCGCGGCCGCTGCCTGGAGCGCCGACAGGCCGGTGGCCATGGCCGAAAGCACAACGATCTTGCGCAACATGGTCGCCACATCTCTCCGAATCTCGGCCGCCCACAGGCCGGCCGCCGTGAATCAATGTTATCCACTGACATCCAATAATGATCTGCTAACCCTTCCAACATGAACGGGGCATGAAAATGACCGTGTTAGTAGGATTTTGAGGCCTTGGCAGACTGCGCGGCGCCTGAGAATCGCGGGTCAGGCGGGAAGGCAGAGCTGCTTGCGCATTGCCTTCGGCAGCTTGGCCGCGATCATCCGGTGGCTCTCGCCGATATAGTCGCGCAGCCCCTCGTCGTCCATGGTTTCGCCGTTCTGGCGCTGGATCCACTTCATGCCGCGCGAGGCAAGATAGGGCGCTGGCCGGAGACCGGGCTGCTCCTTCAAAATGTCGAATGCCATCTCGGAAACCTTGAAGGTAACGGCAAGTCCCACGCCGTCGCTCCAGCCGGCGATGGCAAAGACCTTGCCGCCGACCTTCCAGACATGCGCCCCGCCCCACTGCACGACATGGGTCGTGTGTGGAAACGAGGCGCAGAAGCCGTTGTAATCGTCGAGTGTCATCGCAGCTCCCCCAGGCGGCCGATAAGAAAAAGCCCTCCCCAGGAAGGGGGAGGGCTTTTGTCGCTGCTCAGGCAGCCGCCTCTTCGCTCACCACCGTTGGCTTGGAGCGGAAGTTGAGCCGGTCCGAGCCCGAGGTGATCTTGACGGTCGAGCCGTCGAGAATGTCGCCCATCAGAATCTTCTCGGCGAGCGGGTCCTGCAGCTCCTTCTGGATGACGCGCTTGAGCGGGCGGGCGCCATAGGCCGGGTCGTACCCCTTGTTGGCGAGCCAGTCGATTGCGTCCTTGTCGAGCGACAGCGTGATCTTGCGATCGGACAGCAGCTTTTCGAGCCGCTTGAGCTGGATCTCGACGATCCGGCCCATGTCCTGGCGACGCAGGCGATGGAACAGGATGACCTCGTCGACACGATTCAGGAACTCCGGCCGGAACGACGCCTTGACCACGCCCATGACCTCGTCACGGACCTTGTCGACATCCTCGTCCTCGCCGAGCGCCACGAGATATTCGGCGCCGAGATTGGACGTCATGATGATCAGCGTGTTGCGGAAGTCGACGGTGCGGCCCTGACCATCGGTCAGGCGGCCATCGTCGAGCACCTGCAGGAGCACGTTGAAGACATCAGGATGCGCCTTTTCGATCTCGTCGAACAGCACGACCTGATAGGGCCTGCGCCGCACGGCCTCGGTCAGCGCCCCGCCCTCCTCGTAGCCGACATAGCCGGGAGGTGCGCCGATCAGCCGGGCAACGGAGTGCTTCTCCATGTACTCGGACATGTCGATACGCACCAGCGCATGCTCGTCGTCGAACAGATAGTCGGCGAGCGCTTTGGTGAGCTCGGTCTTGCCGACACCGGTCGGGCCCAAGAACATGAACGAGCCGATCGGCCGGTTCGGATCCTGCAGGCCGGCACGGGCACGGCGGACGGCCTTGGACACCGCCTGGACGGCTTCGCCCTGGCCGACGACGCGAACACCGATCTCGTCTTCCATCCGCAACAGCTTCTCGCGCTCGCCTTCGAGCATCTTGTCGACCGGGATGCCGGTCCAGCGCGAAACGACATGGCCGACATGGTCGGGCGTGACGGTCTCCTCGACCATCGTGCCGCGGCTTTCCTGCGCCTCGGCCTCGACGAGCTTCTTTTCGAGCTCGGGGATGCGGCCATAGGCAAGCTCGCCCGCCTTCTGGAACTCGCCCTTGCGCTGGGCGATGGCGAGTTCGTTGCGGGCTTCCTCGAGCTGGCCCTTGAGGTCGGCGGCGAGACCGAGTTTTTCCTTCTCGGCCATCCACTGGCTGGTCACCCTGGTCGACTCTTCCTCGAGCCCGGCCAGCTCCTTCTCGAGCCTTTCGAGCCGGTCGCGGGAGGCGTCGTCCTTTTCGAGCTTGAGCGCCTCGCGTTCGATCTTCAGCTGCATGATGCGGCGGTCGATCTCGTCGAGGGCTTCCGGCTTGGAATCGATCTGCATGCGCAGCCGCGAGCCGGCCTCGTCGACGAGGTCGATTGCCTTGTCGGGCAGGAAGCGGTCGGTGATGTAGCGGTTCGACAGCGTGGCAGCCGCGACCAGTGCCGAGTCCGAGATACGCACCTTGTGGTGCTGCTCGTATTTCTCCTTCAGGCCACGCAGGATCGAGATGGTGTCCTCGACCGTCGGCTCGGAAACGAACACGGGCTGGAAGCGACGAGCAAGGGCCGCGTCCTTTTCGACATGCTTGCGGTACTCATCGAGCGTGGTGGCACCAACGCAATGCAGCTCACCGCGCGCCAAGGCCGGTTTCAGCAGGTTGGACGCATCCATCGCGCCATCGGCCTTGCCGGCGCCGACGAGCGTGTGCATCTCGTCGATGAACAGGATGATCCCGCCGGCAGCCGCGGTGACTTCCGACAGAACGGCCTTCAGCCGCTCCTCGAACTCGCCGCGATACTTGGCGCCGGCAATCAGCGCGCCCATGTCGAGCGCCATCAGTTGCTTGTCCTTGAGGCTTTCGGGCACGTCGCCATTGACGATGCGCAGGGCCAATCCTTCGGCGATGGCGGTCTTGCCGACGCCCGGCTCACCGATCAGTACGGGATTGTTCTTGGTGCGCCGTGACAGCACCTGGATGGTGCGGCGGATCTCGTCGTCGCGGCCAATAACCGGATCGAGTTTGCCGGCGCGGGCATCGGCGGTGAGGTCGCGCGCGTATTTCTTCAACGCGTCATAGCCCTGCTCGGCACTAGCCGAGTCGGCGGTGCGGCCCTTGCGGATATCGTTGATCGCAGCATTGAACGCCTGCGCCGTGACACCTGCCTTGGCGAGGATGTCGGCGGTCTTGGCCGACTTCTCGACGGCAAGCGCAGTCAGCAGACGCTCGACGGTGACGAAGCTGTCGCCGGCCTTCTTGGCCAGGTCTTCTGCGGTCGAAAACACCTTGGCGAGCGGCTGCGCCAGATAGAGCTGGCCGCCGGCGCCCTCGACCTTCGGCATCGCCTTGATGGCGGCCTCGACGCCGAGCCTGACATCCCGGGCGTTACCGCCGGCGCGCTCGATCAGCGACGAGGCAAGGCCTTCGTCATCATCCATCAGCACCTTGAGGATGTGCTCGGGCGTGAACTGCTGGTGATTGTTGGAAAGCGCATAGGTCTGGGCCGACTGGATGAAGCCGCGGACGCGCTCGGAATACTTCTCAAGATTCATTCGGTGTCTCCATTCCGTACCGGCCCGCTTTGCGGCACCGGCCAGGTTCAAGGTGACGGACCCGCCCGACCGGGCCGGATCCAACTGAGGCTGATATGGTGCGTAGGACGATATACCTCAAGGCACACCTGGAGTGCTGGGCGTCATTTTTTGACGCCCAAATGATACGGGGTTTTCCGGAGTCTGCGCGTCGTGCGTTGCGAAAGCAAACCCGATTTGCGGGCCGGCACGCCTGGCCGACGTCAAAGCAAAAACGGCGGGATTTTCATCCCGCCGTTTTCAAATGGCTTGAAGCCCGTGGTTGCGAAGGCGATCAGCCTTCGACGGCGGCAGGCTCGGCTGCCGGCGTATCGCCGGCTTCGCCCTGCACCTCGGTTGCGGCGCGCTCGCCACGGCGCGGACGACGGCCACGACGCGGTGCCGCGACAACTTCGCCCTCGGCAGCCTCAGTGGCAGGGGCAACTTCAGCAACGACGGCCTCGGTGACCACGACGTCAGGCTGCGGCTGTTCGACCACGGCGACGACGTCCGTCGGTGCAGTTTCGGCCTGCTGCTCCTGATGGCGCGGGCGGCGTTCGTTGCGGTTGGGACGACGTTCGCGGCGGCCTTCGCGCGGCTGGCCTTCGGCGGCTTCCGGATTGAGAGCGACCTCGGCCGGCGTGCCTTCGATGTCGGGCTGCGGGCCAGTGCCGTTGACGACCGGCTGCGGCTGAGGCTGCTGGACCTGGACCTCGGCAACGTTGTTACCGATGCTGTCCTCGTCGCGCTCGTCGTCCATGTCGGCGTCGAAGTCGTCGCGGCTCTGCTGCTGCTGCTGGATCGGCATCTGCGCCATGGCGGCGGCAATGATGCGATTATAGTGCTCTGCGTGCTGTAGGTAGTTCTCGGCCATCACGCGGTCGCCTGAGCTTTGCGCATCGCGCGCCAGCGTGGCGTATTTTTCGGCGATCTGCTGCGCGGAGCCGCGGATCTTAACGTCCGGACCGTTGCTCTCGTAGTTACGCGTAAGCGGGTTTGGACCCTTGCGGTTGTTATTGCCGTTGTTGTTATTATTGTTGTTATTATTGTTGTTATTCCGACCGCGCATGCGCCTATTCTGCTGTTGTGGCCTCATCAGATTCTCTTTGTGTTGAAGTATCCGAACGGGGGCACTTAGGCGGCCTGCCGTTTCGTATCTTTCCGCCGGTGATCGCCCGCAGTCTTGCTGCGTCGGCGCCACATGCCATCCTGTTTCGGTTCATGTCACTTGCCGGACGATCCCCGCACGAAGCTAGAGCGTCGTCTACGCAAGAAGGCAGCTAGTTTCGATGGAAACCGAATCTTGTAACAGCACTGCCTGCTTCGTCTCATCCGGTTGCCGGGAACCTAGCGGCATTCACTTTCCTTGCCAAGCGGTTTTTTGCAGTGCCCAAAAGCCTTGCTCAGCAGCTGAATACGAGCACCCGGTCATTGCCACCCAAGTCCTTGTAATGGGCGGATAAATGGTAGCCGGCTTGCTCGAATATCACGGTCACGTCGTGGCGCTGGTCGTGCCCGATTTCGAGCCCGATAAGGCCACCTTCTTCAAGGTGGCGCCCGGCACCCGACGCGATCATCCTGTATGGCTCAAGACCGTCCGGGCCACCGTCGAGCGCGCGGCGCGGATCAAAATTGCGAACCTCGTTCTGCAAATCGTCGATCTCTGAAGTGGATATATAGGGAGGATTTGAGACGATTAAATGGTGGCGGCCCTGAATCTCGGCAAACCAGTTGGATTTTTTTGCCGAAAAGCGTGATGACACGCCAAGAGCTTCGGCGTTGGCCGCGGCGGTCGCCAGTGCATCCTCCGAGACGTCGACGCCGATGGCCTCGGCCTTTGGCTCCTGGGTGACCAGCGCCAGTGCAATCGCGCCTGTGCCGGTGCCGAGATCGAGGATGCGGCAGACACTCTCACGCACAGCGGTCGCATGGACGAAAGGCAACACGGCGTCGACGAGTGTTTCAGTATCGGGGCGCGGTTCGAGCGTCTCGGTGGAGAGACTGAGCCGCATGCCATAGAAATCGCGGTAGCCGAGGATGCGATGCACGGGCTCGCCGGCGATACGGCGATCGAGCGCCGCCTCGATCTCGGCCACCTGCGCCACAGGCCTGTCGGGCGAAGCAATTGCGTCGCTGCGCGTGGTGCCTGAAAAGTGCTCGACGAGCAGCCGCGCGTCGAACGCCGCGTCGGCGATGCCCGCACCGGCAAGGCGCTGGCGCGCGTGGCGCAGAAGTTCGCCGAGCGGACGCTCAGCCATCCGAGCCCATGTCGGCCAGCAGCTTCGACTGGTGATCGGAGATCAGCGCGTCGACGACCTCGTCGAGTTCGCCCATCATCACCCGGTCGAGCTTGTAGAGTGTCAGGTTGATGCGGTGGTCGGTCAGGCGCCCCTGCGGAAAATTATAGGTGCGGATGCGCTCGGAGCGATCGCCGGAACCCACCTGTGACTTGCGCGACGACGAGCGTTCCTCATCGGCACGGCTGCGCTCCAGGTCATAGAGGCGGGCACGCAGGATCTGCATCGCACGCGCACGGTTCTGGTGCTGCGATTTTTCCGCCTGCACCACCATGATGCCGGTGGGCAGATGGGTGATGCGCACCGCCGAGTCGGTGGTGTTGACGTGCTGGCCGCCGGAGCCCGAGGCACGCATGGTGTCGATGCGGATGTCTTCGGCGCGGATATCGATGTCGACCTCCTCCGCCTCCGGCAGCACCGCGACTGTGGCGGCGGAGGTGTGGATGCGGCCGCTGGCCTCGGTCGCCGGCACGCGCTGGACGCGGTGCACGCCCGACTCGAACTTCAGATGCGCGAACACGCCCTTGCCCGAGACACCCGCAATGACTTCCTTGAAGCCGCCGGCATCGCCGTCGCTTGCCGACACGACCTCGAACCGCCAGCCCTTGGAGGCAGCATAGCGTTCGTACATGCGGTAGAGGTCGCCGGCAAAAAGCGCTGCCTCGTCGCCGCCGGTACCGGCGCGGATCTCGAGGATGGCGTTCTTGTCGTCCGCAGCATCCTTGGGCAACAGCAGGATCTGGATTTCGCGCTGCAGCGCCTCGATACGCTCCTCGACCTCGGGCTTGTCCATCTCGGCCAGCGCCCGCATCTCGGCGTCGGTACCCTTGTCGGATAGCATCGCATCGAGATCGACGAGCTCCTGCTCGGCGGAGCGCAATTCGCGGATCCTGGCCACGAGGTCCTGGATGTCGGAATATTCGGAGGCGAGCTTGACGTAGACGTCGGGCGCCGGACCGGCGGCCATCTGCGCTTCGAGCATGTCGAAGCGTTTGACGACTTGGTTCATTCTGTCGTGGGGCAGGCTGATCATAATGGTATGGAACGGTCGTCCGCAAAGGCCTGGAGCAGCGCGCGCATCGGCAGGCGGGCGGCAGGACCGGCAAGGTTATCGTCGAGGAAGGCGGTAAGTTCGCCAAGCGGCAGTTCGGTCAGCATCGCCTTGACCGGACCGATGGAAGCAGGCGACATCGAGATAGAGCGGTAGCCGAGGCCAAGCAGCGCCATCGCGGAGATCGGCTTCCCGGCGAGCTCGCCGCACAGGGTCACCGGCGTGTGGTTGCGCAGGCCGGCATCGGCGATCTGCTTCAGCACGCGCAGGAACGGCACCGACAGCGTGTCGAAGCGGTCGGCAAGCTGAGTGTTGCCGCGGTCGGCGGCCATGACGAACTGAAACAGATCGTTTGAGCCGACCGAGACGAAATCGACGGCCTGCATCAGCTCGTCGAGCTGCCACAACAGCGACGGCACCTCGATCATCGCGCCGAGTTTCAGGCTCGTCGGCAAATGGTGCGCGAAGCGGGAGAGGTGGCGGACCTCGCGGTCGATAATCTCGCGCGCCTGGGCGATCTCGCCAAGCTCGGTGACCATCGGCAGCATGACCTTGAGCTCGCGTCCGCCAGCGGCTTTGAGCAGCGCCCGGATCTGGGTACGCAATAGGCCGGGACGGTCGAGCGTGAGGCGGATGGCGCGCCAGCCAAGTGCGGGGTTTTCTTCTTCCTGCGCCGAGCCCTTGAAATAGGGCAGCACCTTGTCGCCGCCAATGTCGATGGTGCGGAAGGTGACGGGACGGCCACGCGCAGTGTCGAGCACGTCGCGGTAGAGCTTCTCCTGCGCTTCGGCGCGCGGGAACGTCGAGGCCACCATGAACTGCAGCTCGGTGCGGAACAGGCCGATGCCGGCAGCCCCCGCCTCGGCGAGCTGCGGCAGGTCGACGGCGAGGCCGGCATTCATCAACAGGTCGACCTTGACGCCGTCCTTTGTTTCGGACGGCTTCTTGCGCAGTTCGCGGTAGAGTTCCTGGCGGCGGGCGCGAAAGCGCACCTTTTCAGCATAGGCTGCTTCGAGATCGGGCTGCGGCCGAAGGTGGACAGCGCCTTCGACACCGTCGACGATGATCGGATCGCCGTTCTCCGACATGGAAACGACGCCCTTCATCTGTCCGGCGACGGGGATGCCCATGGCGCGCGCGACGATGACGACGTGGGACGTCGGCGCACCGTCTTCCAGCACCAGGCCGCGCAAGCGATCCCGCGGATAGTCGAGCAGCTCGGCCGCCCCCATCGAACGCGCAACGATGATGGCGTCCTTGGGCAGGCTCTCGGCGATGGTCTCGGGGCCGCGACCCAGCAGCTGGCGCAAAAGGCGGTTGGCTAGGTCGTCGAAATCGCTCATCCGCTCGCGCAGATAAGGATCGGTCATGTGCATCATGCGCGCGCGCATGTCGCTCTGCACCTTTTCGACCGCAGCTTCCGCCGTCAGGCCGTTGCGGATCGCCTCTTCGAGACGGCGCACCCAGCCACGGTCGTTGGCAAACATCCGGTAGGCTTCGAGAACCTCGCGGTGCTCGCCCTCGAAGGCGACGTCGCGGCGTTCGAGCATGTCGTCGATCGACAAGCGCAGGGAACCGAGCGAATCCTCGAGTCGGCGCAGCTCCTCGTCGCTGTCTTCGTTGAACAGGTTGGTGACGACGATGCGCGGCTCGTGCAGCACGACATGGCCGAGGCCGACACCTTCGTTGAAGGCAATGCCGGTGAAGCTCGCCGGGCGCGACAGATCGAGTTCGAGGCCGGGACGGCTGAGGCGACCAATGTCGCCCGAGGCGATCATCTCGGCAATCACCATGGCGGTGGTTTCGAGCGCCTCGATCTCATCGTCGCGGTAGTGCCGCATGGTCTTGTTCTGGACGACCAGAACGCCGAGCGTGCGCCCTGCCCTGAGCACCGGCACGCCGAGGAACGAATGGTAGATCTCCTCGCCTGTCTCCGGCAGGTAGGCGAAGGCGGGATGTTCCTGGGCGTTGGACAGGTTGAGCGCGCGGGCGCTGGCAGCAATCGTGCCGACCAGACCCTGGCCGAGACGCAACTGCGCCAGGTGGACGGCGTTGGGATTGAGACCGACGGTCGCATAGAGCTCGAGCACCGAGTCGGCGCGGAGCACATAGAGCGAGCAGACTTCGGCCACCATGTTGGCGGCGATATCGCGCACGATCCTGTCGAGCCGTTCCTGTGGCTCGAGGGGCTCCGCCATCAATTCGCGGAGCCGTTTCAGAAGTACGCGCGGCCCGGCGGCCATGTCACGTATCATTCACCGTCTCCATGGTTGGACCCGGCGCGGCACGTGCTTGCCACGCCGGCAACGCGGTGACGCTCGACTCCTAATACTACTGCTTATCCAGACCGTAGACGGAATGCAAAGTCCGAACCGCAAGTTCAGTATAAGGCCCGTCGATAAGGATCGAAATCTTGATCTCGGAGGTGGTGATGGCGCGGATGTTGATGCCCTTCGATGCCAGTGCCTGGAAGGCCGTGGCGGCGACGCCGGCATGGCTGCGCATACCGATGCCGATGACCGACACCTTGGACATGCCCTCGTCGTGCTGGACGGCATCATAGCCGATGTCGGGGCGGATCTTCTCGAGCACGGCAAGCGCCTTGTTGACGTCGCCCGACGGCACGGTGAAGGTCATGTCGGTGAACTTGCCGTCCTCGGAAATGTTCTGGACGATCATGTCGACATTGATGTTGGCCTCGGCCAATGGGCCGAAGATGCCGCCGGCAACGCCCGGCCGGTCCGCGACACGGCGCAGCGAGACCTGGGCTTCGTCCTTGGCATAGGCAATTCCGGTGACGACCTGCTGTTCCACGATTTCATCCTCGTCACAAATGAGAGTACCAGGCGGGTTGAGGAAATCGCCCATGCCGGGCGCATCGGGATCCTCGAAGGAAGAACGCACAAAGGTACGGACCTTGTGCACCATGGCCAGTTCGACCGAGCGGACCTGCAGCACCTTCGCGCCGAGCGAAGCCATTTCGAGCATTTCTTCAAACGAAATGCGCGACAGGCGACGCGCCTTGGGCTCGATGCGCGGGTCGGTCGTATAGACTCCGTCGACATCGGTGTAGATATCGCAGCGATCGGCCTTGACCGCTGCCGCGATTGCGACAGCCGACGTATCGGACCCGCCACGGCCCAGCGTGGCGATGCGGTTGTCCGGGCCGATGCCCTGGAAACCGGCGACGACAGCAACCTGGCCTTCCTGGAAACGCTTGATCAGGAACGAGCCGTCGATGTCGAGGATGCGGGCGGCACCATGGGCGTTGTCGGTCTTGATCGGAATCTGCCAGCCCTGCCAGGAGCGTGCATTTATCCCCATCGCCTGCAGCGCAAGTGCCAGCAATCCCGACGTCACCTGCTCGCCCGAGGCGACCACAGCGTCATATTCGCGGGCGTCGTAAATGTTGAAATTGGCGCCTTCGGCCTTCGAAGCCTCCTGCACCCAGCCGACCAGCTCGTTGGTCTTGCCCGACATCGCCGAGACGACGACAGCGACTTCGTGGCCGGCGTCGACCTCGCGTTTGACATGACGCGCCACGTTGCGGATTCGGGCGATGTCGGCGACGGATGTCCCGCCGAATTTCATCACGATGCGCGCCATAGAAGCGAAATGCCCTTGCCAAATACGCCGGCCCCGACGGGGCCGGAAAATGAATGAAAACACCGATGAATTGCACGGTGTCGAATGCGCGGCCTGCATAGCCAAAACCCACGCATTCCGCAAGGACGCCCGGCCAGACAAATCATCGCGACTTTTTTTGCCGGCACAGCGCCATGGGTACGGCTCGCGGGGCAGTGCATGGGTGCTCGCGGAAATGTCACCTTGACAATCGGGACGCCAGACACGACTTCCTTGCGCTCGCCCAACTTCCTTGCGCCCGACGGAGACCACAGCAATGCCAGATCCCCGCCCATCGACGATCGATGCCGGAGAAGTCGAGCGGTTCTCGGCGCTCGCAGCCGAATGGTGGAACCCCAACGGCAAGTTCCGTCCGCTGCACAAATTCAACCCCGTCCGCCTCGGCTACATCCGCGACCAGGTCGCCCAGCGTTTTGGCCGCGACACTCACGCCGCAAGGCCCTTCGAGGGCCTGCGCATCCTCGACATCGGCTGTGGCGGCGGCCTGCTGTGCGAGCCGATGGCACGCCTGGGCGCCGAAGTGGTCGGCGCCGACGCCTCCGCCACCAATATCGAGGTAGCCAAGATCCATGCCGCCGAAAGCGGCGTAAAGGTGGATTACCGCGCCACCACGGCCGAGGATCTCGCTGACGCCGGCGAGAAGTTCGACATCATCCTCAACATGGAAGTTGTCGAGCACGTCGCCGACGTGGAGCTGTTCGTCAGCAAGTGCGGCGAGATGGTCAAGCCCGGCGGCATCATGTTCGTCGCCACCATCAACCGCACCTTAAAGGCGCTCGGTCTCGCCATCGTCGGCGCCGAATACGTGCTTCGCTGGCTGCCGCGCGGCACTCACCAGTACGGCAAGCTGGTGCGCCCCGACGAGCTGGACAAGGCGCTGACGGGCGCCGGCCTTGCCACCATCGACCGCACCGGCGTGATCTACAATCCGCTGGCCGACCGCTGGCAGAAATCCCGCGACATGGACGTCAACTACATGGTGCTGGCGGAAAAGGCGGCCTGAGGCCGCCTCTCCCGTCGGTCCGACATCAGGCGTCGAGCGGCCGGTAACCGCCGCGCCAGTAGAGCAGCGCCTGACCGGCATCCTGCGTCCTGACCGCCTCGACCGAGCCGATGATGATCGAATGCGTGCCGCGATCAATCATCTCGTCGAGGCTGCAATCGAAAGCGGCGACCGCATCCGACAGCACCGACGCCCCGGTCTTCAGCGTGAGCCAGTCAGCACCTTCGTAGCGTTCATTGCCCTTGATGCCGCCGAAGCCGGAAAAACGCTCGGCGACCTGCTGATGCTGCGGCCCAAGCGAATTGACGGCGAAATGGCCATGCCGCTCGATGACCGACCAGGTCGACGACGACCGGTTGACGCAGGCGATGACCTTGGGTGGCTCGGCCGACAGTGAAACGACCGAAATCACCACCAGTCCTGAGCGGTCATCGCCGACGCCGGCGGTGATGACGCTGACATTGCCGACGATGAGCCGCATGGCGGCGCGGAAATCAGCGCCCCCCACGGGAACGAGAGGAACAGAAA
Source organism: Aminobacter sp. NyZ550 (assembly GCF_025628925.2). Classification (NCBI taxonomy): domain Bacteria; kingdom Pseudomonadati; phylum Pseudomonadota; class Alphaproteobacteria; order Hyphomicrobiales; family Phyllobacteriaceae; genus Aminobacter; species Aminobacter sp. NyZ550. The sequence goes on along the minus strand of NZ_CP114190.1, from coordinate 1,676,583 downwards.
TGGGGATCGTCATGACCTCGTCGCCCTTCACGCCGCCGAACGCTTCGCCAGAGGCGGGATGCGTATGCCTCGCGCCTCCAGGATCGGCAGGACGTTGTCACGGAAATAGGGGAATTCCTCGGCGTAATCGACGAACGACAAGGTGGTTCCGCGGAAGCCTGTTTCATGAAGCGCGGTGATGCCATCCGCCACCTGCTCAGGCGTGCCGACAAGCGGGAAGCCGCCATGACCCGCCGCCATGCGGTCGCGGATGAGTGCGAGCAGATCGTGCGGGAAGGACTGTGCATGGGCGAACTGTAGCCGGACGAGATTGTCGACGGCCTCCCAATCGGCGTTCTCCCGGGCCGAATAGTTGAGGAAGTCGAGTGCCTCCCTTTCAGTCGGACGGCAGACGACATGCGAGAAGGTCAGCACATCGACTGCGCGGCTGGCCTGCTTCGACTGCGCCTTCAGCGCGGCGATCTCGTCCTTCGAGCGGGCCAGGTCGATCGCCGGGGTGAACAGGAAGTCGGCGTTCTGGATCGCGAACTTGCGGCCATGATCGGAGCCGGCAGCGTTGAGGATCGGCAGGCGCGCCGAAGGCCTTGGATCGCCAAGAACCTGCTTGAGCTTGAAATAGGTGCCGTCCCAGTCGAAGGCCTCGGCGCGGCTCCACAATGCCCTGACCACGTCGAACCATTCCTGGGCATAGCCATAGCGGGTGACGTGATCGTCGGGCAGCGTCAGGCCAAGCGCTTCATATTCGGGCTTGTTCCAGCCCGCAACGATGTTGAGGCCGACGCGTCCACCGCTGATCTGGTCGATCGTTGCCAGTTGCTTGGCAACGACAACAGGATGGTTGGCGACAGTGTGGATGGTGGCGAAGACCGTGATGTTGCGGGTGTGGGCTAGAAGCGCCGTCGCCCAGGTCATCGTCTCCAGCACGTTGCCGTGGAAATTGGTCTCGCCGCCATAACCGATCCAGCGGGCGATCGGCAGCATGAAGTCGATGCCGGCGTCGTCGAGAAGCTTGCCGAGGCGCAGATTGTTGCCCCAGGAATTGTCCCAGCGATCCGGTATCTTGGTGACGGTCATGCCGCTGGAACAGTTGGACGCAAAGGTGCCGAGAAAGAAGGGTTGCACTGCGGATGCAGTGGCGCCGAGCATGCTCATGTTTGGGTCTCCTCCCCATAAAATGAACTTTATAATAGAAAGTCTATCATAAATTCATGTAGACGCAATGTGCCACGGCAAGGCATGGTCCGAAGGTTCAGGAGGGCGAAGAATGAGCAAGGAAAACAAACCTGTACCGGGCTCCGAACTGCTTGATCGCGGCTGGCATCTCGCCCGGACGCCGCTCGAAATCGACGTCACCGAAGTCGAATATGCGTTGATGCGCTCCTACGAAGCGTTCGGACGCTGGCAGGCGGAATGCCTCGCCACGGTGATCGAATTTTCGGCGACGGGTGCAGAGAACGCCTTGCTGCACGTCATCCGAATGAACGATCGGCCCAAGACCATCCATGACCTCGCCCACATGACCAATCGCGAGGATATTCCCAACATCCAGTACAGCCTGCGCAAGCTGATCAAGGGCGGTTTCGTCAAGCGCACCGGCAGCGGCAGGACCGGCGTGACCTATGAGGTGACGCCGCTCGGCCATCGCGTCACAGAGCGCTACGCTGATATCCGCTCGGTGCTGCTCATCGATGCGGTGACCCGCGTGCCCGACCTGGCCGCCAAGCTGGCCGACGCAGCACACACGCTGGAATTGGTGACAGGTATCTACGAACAGGCCGCCCGCGTCGCCGCCACCCACCGCCGCCGCCATCCGCAGCTCGATCCCGAGGCCGAAGGTGACTGAGGACGTCCTCGGCAGCGATTTGGTCGTGAAGCGCCCCTGCGCAACTTGCGCTGTCCGCGGCAACTCTCGATATTAAGGGCAGACAATTACGGGTTCGAATACCATGACACCTGAAGATGTCAGACGCATCGCCCTGGAACTGCCAGGGGCGACCGAGAAATCGCATTTCGGCAAGCCCGACTTCCGTGTCCGCGACCGTGTCTTCGCCACCCTGCCCGAGGACGGCAATGCCGTGATCAAGCTGACGCGCGACCAGCAGGAAGTGATGTGCGGAGCGGAGACCACGGTGTTCCGGCCGGTCGAAGGCGGCTGGGGCAAGCAGGGCTGGACGCGGGTGATGCTGGCGGCAGCGGACGAGCCGACGCTGCGCAGCGCGCTGGTCGCCGCCTGGCGCAACACCGCACCAGTCACCTTGCGCAAGGCCTTCGACCTGGCGGGTGGCTGAGGACGATCGCACCTGAGGTGCGATGGGTCTTCCCTCATGTCCGTTTCCATGCGAGCTTGCCCGCAGGACACCGCTCCTCACCTGGTATGCGCATCGCCGCCCCTGCCTTTTCGCCATCAGGAGCACATTATGAGTCCATCCCCCATTCATTCGATCACCTTCGGCCGGGCGGCCCCAGGCCTTGCCGTCCGTGACATCCAGGCGGCATTCCGCTTCTATTCCGAAATCCTCGGCATGCAGAAAGTGTTCGAGAACGGTAGTCCCGTGGGTTTCATGGTGCTGAAGAAGGACGCCGCCGAGATCCATCTGAGCCAGAGCCGCGACCACGCGCCTTCAACCGTCAACGCGTTCCACATGTTCGTCGACGACATCGACGCGCTCTACGCCATCTGCGAGGCCGCCGGCGTTCGGATCATCAAATCGCTGAAAGACAAGGACTACGGCCAGCGGGCCTTCGTGTTTGCCGACCCCGACGGCAACAGGATCGACGTGGGACAGCGTATCTAGCTTGGCGCCGAGGACGCGGCAGACCTTTTCGGGGAGAAGAGGAACGTCCCGGCTCAGTTCCGGTCTTCGGGGAACACCGGAAGCGGCATGAATTCGATGCCGTCTTCGGCAAGGCCCTTGGCCTCGTCGAGCGTGGCGGCGCCGTAGATGCCGCGGGCTTCGGTCTCGCCAAAATGGATCTTGCGCGCCTCCTCGGCGAACTTGTCGCCGACATTCTCGGCATTCTCGCGAACCTTCTCGGACAGGTCCTTGAGGGCGGCCATCATCTTGCGCTGCTGCTCTCCCATGGCGAGCGCCACCTTTTCCTGCTTGCGCGAGGTCGAGACGGCCGGCGCCATCAGCGCCTTTTCGACCTTTTGCGAGCCGCATTCCGGGCAGGAGACGAAACCGCGCTTGCGCTGGGTCTCGAAGTCGTCGTTGCTGCGGAACCAGCCCTCGAAGTCATGCGCGTGGTCGCAATGCAGCGAAAAGCGGATCAAGATGCGGCTCCCCGGAGCGCTCCCTGGCCCGCGCGAAGCGCGACGCCGAATTCGCGAGCGTTCTTGAGATTGGGGATCTTCTTGCGTGCGTCGGCCGAATGCTGGGTGTCGATCTCGGCGATGATGACGCCCGGCTCGTCATGGTCGGCTTCGGCCAGGATGCGGCCCCACGGATCGATGATCAGCGAATGGCCGAAGGTCTCCCGGCCGTCCTCATGCTTGCCGCCCTGGGCGGAGGCGATGACGAAGGCGCCGTTTTCGATGGCGCGCGCCCGCAGCAGCGGATGCCAATGGGCAAGGCCGGTCTGGCGCGTGAAGGCGGCGGGAACGGTGAGCAGCTCGGCACCAGCCAGCGCCTCGGCGCGGAAAAGTTGCGGGAACCGCAGGTCGTAGCAGATGGCAAAGCCGATCTTTGCCAGCGACGTGTCGGCAACGATGGCTTCGGTGCCCGGCTCATAGGCCGAAGATTCGCGCCAGCTTTCGCCATTGTCGAGGTCGACGTCAAACATGTGGATCTTGTCGTAGGTGGCAAGCGCGCCGCCGTCGGGGCCGAACAGGTAGGCGCGGTTGGCGAGCTTGCCATCGGCGCGCACGATCGCGGTCGAGCCGACATGCAGATGGATGCCAAGCTCGGCTGCAAGTTTGCGGCCCAAGGCGACGATCAGGTCGCGATCCTCGGAGGTGAAGGCCGCGGCGCGCGCATCCTTGTCGCCGACGATGGCGCCGGTCATTTCGGGCGTCTGCACATAAGTGGCGCCGAGACCGGCAGCCTCGCGCACCAGTGCCTCGAAATCGAGTGCATTGCGCTCCGGCTCCTTGCCCGAACGCATCTGCACCGCTGCCGCCTTGAAAATCGCCATTGTCCGTCCTCGGGTCTATGCGCCGGCGGCAAGAAGCTGGTCGAGCCTGCCTTGCGCGTCTAGGTCATGCAGGTCGTCGCAACCGCCGACATGGGTGTTGCCAATGAAAATCTGCGGGAAGGTCGCACGGCCATTGGCGCGGGTGATCATTTCCTGCCGAAGCTCGGGCGAGAAGCTAGCGTCATGCTCGGTGAATGCAACGCCCTTGCGCTCGAGAAGGCGCTTGGCCGCAGTACAGTAGCCACACATCATGCGCGTATAGATAGTCACATCGACCATGACGAAAATCCGTTGTCCTTGGTCGACTATATAGTGTCCGTATCGTCGGGCCGGAAGTCCCCCGGCAAAACCCTGGCGAAAGTCAGCACGTCGACGGCGCCGGCGCCGCCTTTCCTGAGCGCACGTGTCACCGCCGCGACAGTGGCGCCTGTCGTGTAGACGTCGTCGACCACCAGCACCCGTCTGCCTCTGACGTCGATCTCGGCTTCGGGCGGGACCAGGAAGGCCGCACGCACATTGTCCTCTCGCTCGCGCTGGCCAAGGCCGATCTGCTGGCGCGTGCGCTTGGTGCGGCGCACCGCCATCGGCGCAAACGGCAGGCCGGAGAGCGACGCTATGGCACGGGCGAGTTCCGCCGACTGGTTGTACTGGCGCCAGAAGAAACGCCGCCAGTGCAAGGGCACGGGCACGACGACCTCAGCATCGGCAATGAGCTCGGCGCCCGCTCGCAGCATCCAGCGCGCCATCCACGGCGCGAGGTCGGTGCGGTCGTGGAACTTGAGGCCCTGGACCATGCGCCGGGCGATGCCGGTATAGGCGACGGCGGCGCGGGCCCTGCTAAAGGGCGGCGGGTTGGCGATCGCCTCGGCGGACAGGAAGCCGGTGCCGAAATCATGGCTGAACGGCGTGCCCATCACCTCGCACCAGGGCTTTTCGAGGAAGCGCAATTGCGGCCAGCAGGCACCGCACAAGGCACCGGGTTGCGTGACCTGGCGGCGGCAACCGGCGCAGACAGGCGGGAACAGCATCCGCGCCGGCCAAGCGGCAACTGACAATGCTAGGCTCTTGATCTCAGCCATAGGATCGGCCACGACAGGTTCGGGTCGGGCGACCATAGCAGAAACCCGGCAAAAAAGGACATCTCGACGTGCAAGCCATTTTCGACGCCAGCCTCGTGATCGCGCACCGGCGCCGAGCCCTGGCGCAAGCTACACCAGGCGCCGACTTCCTGATGGCTCGCGCGGCTGAAGACCTCGGCGAACGTCTCTCGACGGTCGAGCGCAAGTTCACGCGCGGCGCAGCGATCTTCTCGGTCAGCCCGGCGGCAACCGCGGTTCTGGCTGCCAGCGGCAAGGTCGACGAATTGCTTCGCGTCGAAGCCGACAGGGCCTTTCTCGGCGGCGGACCGGGCGTCGTGTCGGATCCCGAGACGATCGCGCTGGATCCGGCGAGCATCGACATCGCCGTATCGCTTCTGGCGCTGCAGGAAGCCAACGACATCCCCGGCCAGCTGATCCAGATCCGCCGCGCACTGAAGCCGGACGGGCTGTTCCTCGGCGTGCTTGCTGGTGCCGGCACGCTCGTCGAACTGCGCGAAAGCCTGCTCGCCGCCGAGACGGAGCTTTCGGGCGGCGCCAGCCCGCGCGTTATCCCCTTCACCGACGTACGCGATGCCGGCGGGCTGCTGCAGCGGGCAGGCTTTGCCTTGCCGGTCGCCGATGTCGAGACGGTGACGGTGCGCTACGACACGATGTTCGGGCTGATGCAGGACCTGCGCGCGATGGGGGCGACCAGCGCGCTTGCCGACCGGTCACGGAGACCTGCGACACGCCGGCTGTTCCAGCGCGCGGCCGAGATCTACGCCGAGCGCTTCTCCGATCCTGATGGAAGGGTGCGGGCGAGCTTTTCGTTCGTCTGGTTGTCAGGCTGGGCGCCTGATGCCTCGCAGCAGAAGCCGCTCAAGCCGGGTTCGGCGCAGGTGTCGCTGACAAAGGTGCTTGGCGAGGACGGCAAGCAATAGCGGTTACAATTCCATGAAAAATGTACGGCGGCTTTCCGTCCGAAATTGAGTAAAAACAAAGAGATAGAGGGATCTCGCAAATCGAAGAAAAGCGGAAACCTCTAGTGCACGGCGACCTTGGTGCCGATGTTTTCCCAGTAGAGCTGAAGGGCTGTGCCGAACTGGCCCAGGCCGCCGATGATCCCCAGGGCGATGAGCGTCGCGATCAGGCTGTATTCGATCGCCGTAGCGCCTCTTTCGTTCCTGAGAAATCGCCTGATCATCGGTCGCGTCCACCCGTCATTGTTGACCGACCATAACGCCGACGTCTTAAGAAAGGTTAACGGCGCACGCTTAACAGGCGGTGAAGCGATAAGCGGGTATCGTCAGCAGTCGCCGGTATGCTCGCCGTGCGGATGAATGACACACACCGACTGCGGCGTTTCCTGCAGCACCGAACGGCGTAGCGTGTAGGTGTTGGTGCGGCTGACCGATCCTGTGGCGGTGTAGTCGAGCCCGTCAAGGCGCAACTGGCCGAGGATTGGACGCGCCCTGTCTTCCAGGAACGGCGTGGCGAACAGGGTCAGGGCTATCGCGATAAGGCCGAACAGCAGCGAGACGCGCAGGATGCCGGCCCGCGCCCTCGCAGTCGGGGACGATCGCTCTGGGCGGATGAGGTCCCACTCGTTGTCAGCTTGCATTGGCAACGTCCCTCGCGAAAAGCCGTGTCGATGCGCAGCCGAGGCGGGCGGCGGCCATTCAATTTTTCACGATTGGATAAACTTTGGCTTAACGCTGGCAGACATGCCCATCAAAGCAGGTCGATGAGGAACGGAATTAGCGGCTCGTCGGCAGGCGGCATGGGGTAGTCGCGCATCTGCTTGGGCCGCACCCATTTAAGGGTCTGGCCTTCCTTCGGCTCCGGAATGCCCCAGAAGCGGCGGCAGACATAGAGCGGCATCAGCAGATGAAAGTCGTCATAGGTGTGGCTGGCGAAGGTCAGCGGTGCCAAGCACGCCGTCTTGGTCTCGATGCCGATCTCCTCGCGCAGCTCGCGAATGAGGGTTTCTTCCGGCGTTTCGCCCTGCTCGACCTTGCCGCCGGGGAATTCCCACAGGCCGGCAAGCGACTTGCCTTCGGGACGCTGGGCCAGAAGCACGCGACCATCGGCGTCGACGAGCGCGCAGGCGGCCACCAGAAGCAGGCGTTTTCCCTGATGGGTCAAGTCAGGCCTCCGGCGGGCGGCGGTAGTGGTAGCGATAGACTTCCTTGAAGCCCATTTTCTCGTACAGGCGGATGGCGCCCGCATTGTCAGCCTCGACCTGCAGCCACGCCTGGCGCGCGCCACGCAGGCGTGCCCATTTCAGCGCCGACAGGATCAGCCTGCGGCCAAAACCCTTGCCGCGTTCGGCCTCGGTGGTGGCGATCTCGAACAGGCCGGCAAGGTCGGTGTCGTGGACGCAGATCGCCGCCGTCACCGGCTGCTCGTCCTGCTCGAGCACGAACATGCCGGCTTCCGGCTGAATGGCGCCGATGATCTCGGACAGGCCGGGCCTGAGCGATGCGTCTAGCCCGTGCACCACCATGGAAGCGCTGACGAAGCGGCCGATGTCCTTGAGCGGGATCTGGTCCATCGCATGCTCGACGACGCCGTCGTCGAGCGACAGCCGCATCACCATCGATTCCGAAAACGTGCTCCAGCCCTCGCGGTCGAGATGGGCGGCGATCGCCGGCCCCGACAAGGGCGACATGCGAAAGGTGAGCGGCCGGCCATAGGCCTCGAAGCGGCGGCTGGCGCGGGCGATGCGGTCAGGAATGTTGCGGATGTCGGCCGGATCAAGCGGATTGACCGAATTGAGCCGCTTGGCCGGATGGCCCGCCGTCAACCGGACAAGCCAAGTGCCGTCGTAATGAACGGCCGCCGCCGGCCATGCGCGAAAACCCGCCGCCTCGTAGCGGCGGACAATCGCAAGCTCGTGCGACGGGCGGTTCTGGTTCACGTCAGCTCCGGTAGTCGCCGTTGATGGCGACATATTCCTTGGTCAGGTCGCAGGTCCACACCGTTGCCTTGCCACGGCCAAGGCCGATGTCGGCGCGGATGACGATGTTGTCGCCCTTCATATAGGCCGAGGTCGCCGCTTCCGAATAGCCCGGATCGCGCTCGCCATTGTGGGCGAGGCGATTGTCGCCAAACCAGATCGACAGGAGATCGCGGTCGGCGGGCTCGCCGGCCTTGCCGACGGCCATGACGACGCGGCCCCAGTTGGCGTCCTCACCGGCAACCGCGGTCTTGACCAGCGGCGAGTTGGCGATCGAAAGCGCGATGCGCTTGGCCGAGCGCGCCGACTTGGCACCGGTGACAGTAACTTCGACCTGCTTGCGCGCGCCTTCACCGTCACGCACGACCTGCAGCGCCAGCGTCTTCAGCATCTTGTTGAGCGCGCGGCGGAAGGCGCCGAGGCGCGCATCCTTGGGGTCGGTGATCTTGGGCGCGCCGCGCTTGGCTGCGGCCCCGGTGGCAAATAGCATCAGCGTGTCGGAGGTCGAGGTGTCGCTGTCGACGGTGACGGCATTGAAGGTCTTGGCGGTGCCGCGCGAAAGCATGTCCTGCAGCACGTCGGCCGCAATGGGTGCATCGGTGGCAACGAAGGACAGCATTGTCGCCATGTCGGGTGCAATCATGCCGGCGCCCTTGGCGATACCATTGATGGTGACGTCGGTGTCGCCGAGCTTGACGGTCGCGGTAACCACCTTGGGATAGGTGTCGGTGGTCATGATCGCCTTGGCGGCTTCGGTCCACTGGTCGGGCCGGGCATCCTTGACCATACCTGACAGCAAGTGGCTAAATTTGCCGGCGTCGAGCGGCTCGCCGATGACGCCGGTGGATGCCAGGAACACTTCGCTCGACTTGCAGTCGGCGGCCTTGGACGCCGCCTCGCCGGTCAACGTCGTGGTCTCGCGGCCCTTCTTGCCGGTGAAGGCATTGGCGTTACCGGAGTTGACGATCAGGACGCGTGCCTTGCCACCGGTGAGGTTCTGGCGACAGAAATCGACCGGGGCCGAGGGGCACTTGGACCGTGTGAACACGCCGGCGGCCGCCGTGCCCTCATCGAACACCATGGCCAGCACGTCGGTGCGACCCTTGTACTTGATCCCGGCTTCGGCTGTGGCGATGCGCACGCCCTCGATGGCAGGCATCTTGGGGTACTTCTTGGGGGCGAGCGGGGAAACGGCAGTCGACATGAAGGAACCTCTGCGGGCTCGGGAAACGGTTGAAGTTGGCACCGTTTGCCCGATAGCGCGAGGCTTCGCAAGGCGTTTTCACCTCACGAAGATGTGGGCCAGCCTCAGCCGACGACCGGATTGAGGAAACCGCGGAAGACGCGCTGAACCATGGGGATCAAGCCCCAGATCATCACTGATACCATCAGCGGCGCAATCAGCAGCGTGCGCTGCCAGATCGTCCAGCCGTCGGTCAGAGGCATGATGATGTAGAGCAGTGCGGTGATCAGCGGATAGACCCCGAGCAGGACCATCAGGGCGAAACGCGGGCGGGAAAAGCGGGTTTGGGAGGCAGTCATCTTCAACTCCATCGGAACGAAACGTTTCGTTATATAAAACGGGCCGTTTCGTTTCGTCAAGAGGTGGTGTAGAGATAATCCAGCAATGGAGACCGGAATGAGCATTGAAGCCGAAGCCGCGCGCAAATCGATCGGCGCCAAACGCAGCCTGGAAAGTGCGGAAGCCATCCTCGAGGCGGCCGAGGCGGTGCTGATCGAGAACGGCTATTCCGGCTTCTCCATCGAGGCGGTGGCGCGTCGGGCCCGCGCCGGCAAGCCGACGATCTACCGCTGGTGGCCGAGCAAGACCGCGCTTTTGCTCGAGGTCTATCAGCGCCAGAAGCGCGACATCACTTACCCGGACACCGGCGGCATCGAGGAAGACCTGTTCATCTTCGCCAGAAGCCTGTTTGCGCAGTGGCGCGACACGCCGGCCGGCGACATCTTCCGCTCGCTGGTCGCCGAGGCGCAGCAGGACCCAGCCGCCGCCGAGGCGCTGGCCGAATACTCTGCCGGGCGCCGCGCCCATACCGGCAAGCTGATCGAGCGGGCCAAGGCCCGTGGCGAGGTGGCCGCCGATGTCGACCCCAGCCAGGTCGCCGACATGGTTTCGTCCTACGCCTGGGTGCATCTCCTGACCGGACGGCTCGACGAGGACGAGGCTATGCTAAGGCGGGCTATCAGGCATATCGTGCATGGCATCGCCGTCAGGAGGTAAGCGACCATGGACGACATGAAGCCGGCGGTATTGCCGATAAGCCTGATCGTGGTTTCCGACTATCTGTCGGCCGACGGCGATGGCGAGCTACGCCAGTCGCTCCAGGCCTATCTGTACGACCGAGCGGGGGTGCCGGCTGAAATCATCGTCATGCTGCCTGCGGAAAGCACTTTTTCGTACAGCTCTGGTCCGGGCGAACCATCGGTCGTCCTCGTCACCCACGACAGTGACGAATCCTCCCAGCTCAAGGATGCGGCCCTGCCCTACTGCCACCAGCCGCTGATCGCGGTCGTCGAGGCCGATTGCCTGCCGCAGCCAGGATGGATGGCCACGCTGCACAAGACCCTCGACGACAACCCCACCGTCGCAGCGGTGTCGGGGCGAACCTCCTATGGCGACGGCAGCATGATGAAGCGGGTGATGTCACTGCTCGACCGCGGCTTCATCGAGTGCCGCGACCGCCGTGGCAAGGTGATCCACGTCTCCAGCAACGGTGCGATCTACCGGCACGCACTGCTCGAGCGTTATCGTTTTCGGCCTGGACAAGGACCGTTCGTCAGCGCCCACATCAGGCAAGACGCGATGAACGAGGACAACGTGGAATTTGCGGTGGACCCGCGCGCCGTCTCCATCCACGCCTATGACGGCCTCGGCTTCATCTGGGACGTCCGGCGTAACAAAGGATACCAGTTTGCGTTGATGAAACTGCGCAAACGCCGCGATCGCTCGCGGCTGGGGCTGGCGGTCAGCGCAGTGATGGCATCGTTTCGGGAAAATCACCGGACCATCGATGCGGTGGGCGACCAGTTCTGCCGGCCATCCGACCGGCCGCTGCTGTGGCTGATGATGCTGGCGGTCCGCGTGCCTGAGTTCGTCGGCGCGCTGGCGGCCGCCGACCCGGTCGCATTCAAGGCTTCGACCCGCTATCGCTGACCGCTTCACGGCGGCGAAATGGCGCACGCAAACAAAGAGGGCGGCACCGTAGGTACCGCCCCTTTGTTGTCTCTGGTGAGAAAATTACTTCGACGCGTCTATGGCGTCGATGGCCTTCTTCAGCGCCGGATCGGTGATCTCGACCTTGCCGGCGCCGCGAACCTGCTTGACCAACTCGATGTATTTCTCGCGGATCAGCAGCGAGCGGACCTGGTCCTTGACGGTCTCGAATGCCGGCGGCTGCTGGGTGCGCTTGTCCTCGACCTTGATGATGTGCCAGCCGAACTGCGTCTGCACCGGCTCCTTGGAATAGGCGCCAACTTCAAGGGCGAGTGCCGCCTTCTCGAATTCCGGCACCATCTGGCCAGGGCCGAAGAAGCCGAGATCGCCGCCCGAGGTCTTGCCGGACGGGTCGGTGGTGTTTTCGTTGGCGAGCTTCTGGAAGTCTTCGCCGCCTTCGAGCTTCTTGATGATCGCGTCGGCCTCTTCCTTGGTCTTGACCAGGATATGGCGGGCATGGACCTCGTTGACCGGCTTCTGGGCCGCGATTTCCTTGTCGTAGCGGGCGCGGATCTCGTCGTCGGTGATCTTGCCGGCGACTTCCTTCTCCACCAGTTCGCCATGCAGGGCGCGCTGGTCGAGGAAGGCGACGCGGCGCTGGAAGTCGGCGTCCTTGTCGAGACCCTTTTCGACGGCCTGGGCGGCCATCAGGCGGATTTCGATGATCGACGACAAGGCAGCAGCACGGCGCTGCTCCGGCGGCAGGTTGCCGAACTGCTGGCCAAGGTCCTGCTCGGCCAAGGTGATGTCGGCTTCAGTGACGTTCTCGCCATTGATCGTCGCCACGATCGCGTTCGGATCGACGGCAGCGGCTGCAGGGGCAGCGACCTGGGGTGCAGGCGCTGTTTCCTGTGCAACCAGCGGCAGCGACGACAGCGCCACAAGCCCGGCGGCAAGCCCGACGCGGGCAAGCGAGGCGCTACGGAACGAAAAAGACATCTAAACTCTCCGGTGGGGTGATGACCGCACTTCCAAATCAACCTGAATGTGGCGGAATTTGGCGTCTCCGGCAGGCTCTCTGCAACGTTGACATAAGTTGTGCCCCCTCTTATCTGTCCATCGTCTTCGCGTCCAGAAGGGTTTTTCCGGGCGCTTTTCGTGTTGAGTCTGCCAGCCTATGTTCCTCGGCAGGCTTGGCCGGCGGACAGTCGGCTTCATTCGAATTGAAAGGACCACTTGATGGTCAGTCTCGGCGGTCTCGCCCGTAAGATTTTCGGTTCCTCCAACGACCGCCGAGTCAAGTCGACCCGGCCCCGGGTGGAAGCGATCGCTGCAATGGAAAATGAACTGCAGGCGCTGACCGACGACCAGCTTCGGGCGCGGACCGAGCAGTTCCGCAAGGACATCGCCAACGGCGCCTCGCTTGACGACCTCCTCGTCCCGGCCTTCGCCACGGTGCGCGAAGGCGCCAAGCGCGCGCTCGGCATGCGTCCCTTCGACGTCCAGATGATCGGCGGCATGGTTCTGCACGGCCGCGGCATAGCCGAGATGCGCACCGGCGAAGGCAAGACGCTGGTCGCCACCCTGCCCGTCTACCTCAATGCCCTGACCGGCAAGGGCGTGCATGTCGTTACCGTCAACGACTACCTGGCCCGCCGCGACGCCGAATGGATGGGCCGTCTCTACAAGTTCCTCGGCCTGTCGGTCGGCATCATCGTGCACGGCCTGTCCGACGAAGAGCGCCGCGCGGCCTATGCCTGCGACATCACCTACGCCACCAACAACGAACTCGGCTTCGACTATCTGCGCGACAACATGAAGTATGAGCGCGCCCAGATGGTGCAGCGCGGTCACTTCTTCGCGATCGTCGACGAAGTCGACTCGATCCTGGTCGACGAGGCCCGCACGCCGCTGATCATTTCCGGTCCGCTCGAGGACCGTTCGGAAATGTACAACACCGTCGATGCCTTCATGCAGCAGATGGTTCCGTCCGACTATGAAGTCGACGAGAAGCAGAAGACCGCCATCTTCACTGAAGAAGGCACCGAGAAGATGGAGAACCTGCTGCGCGAGGCAGGCCTGCTCAAGGGTGAGTCGCTCTACGACGTCGAAAACGTGGCCATGGTCCACCACGTCAACAATGCGCTCAAGGCGCATCGCCTTTTCCAGAAGGACAAGGACTACATCGTCAAGGACAATGAAATCGTCATCATCGACGAGTTCACCGGCCGCATGATGCCCGGCCGCCGCTTCTCGGAAGGCCTGCACCAGGCGCTGGAAGCCAAGGAACACGTGGCGATCCAGCCGGAAAACCAGACGCTGGCCTCGGTTACCTTCCAGAACTACTTCCGCATGTATGAAAAGCTCGCCGGCATGACCGGTACGGCGCTGACGGAAGCCGAAGAGTTCGGCAACATCTACAATCTCGACGTCACCGAGGTTCCAACCAACCTGCCCGTCAGCCGTATCGATGAGGACGACGAGGTCTACCGGACGGTCGAGGAGAAGTACAAGGCGATTGTCCGCGAGATCAAGGAAGCCAACGCCAAGGGCCAGCCGACGCTGGTCGGCACGACCTCGATCGAGAAATCCGAGCAGCTGGCCGAGCGCCTGCGCAAGGACGGCTTCAAGGACTTCGAGGTCCTGAACGCCCGTCACCACGAGCGCGAGGCCTCGATCGTCGCCCAGGCCGGCAAGCCGGGTTCGATCACCATTGCCACCAACATGGCCGGCCGCGGCACCGACATCCAGCTCGGCGGCAACGCCGACATGCGCATTGCCGAGGAACTGGCCGACATGCCGGCCGGCCCTGAGCGCGACGCCAGGGAAAAGGCGATCCGCGAGGACGTCGCCCGTCTCAAGGAAAAGGCGCTGGCTGCCGGTGGCCTCTACGTGCTGGCCACCGAACGCCATGAAAGCCGCCGTATCGACAACCAGCTGCGTGGCCGCTCCGGCCGCCAGGGCGATCCGGGCCGCTCGAAGTTCTTCCTGTCGCTGCAGGACGACCTGATGCGCATCTTCGGTTCCGAGCGCATGGACGGCATGCTGACCAAGCTCGGCCTCAAGGAAGACGAGGCCATCGTCCACCCCTGGATCAACAAGGCGCTGGAAAAGGCGCAGAAGAAAGTCGAGGCGCGCAACTTCGACATCCGCAAGAACCTGCTCAAATATGACGACGTGTCGAACGACCAGCGCAAGGTGGTGTTCGAGCAGCGCATCGAGCTGATGGATGCGACCAGCCTGACCGATACTGTCGCCGAGATGCGCCATGACGTAATCGAGGATCTCGTCGCCAAGCACATTCCCGAAAACGCCTATGCCGAACAGTGGGATGTCGCAGGCCTCAAGGAAGGCGTGATCCAGTACCTCAACCTCGACCTGCCGATCGAAGAGTGGGCCAAGGAAGAAGGCATTGCCGAAGAGGAAGTGCGCGACCGCATCACCGCCGAAGCCGACAAGGCAGCGGCCGACCGCGCCGAACGCTTCGGTCCCGAAGTGATGACCTATGTCGAGCGCTCCGTGGTGCTGCAGACCATCGACCATCTCTGGCGCGAGCATCTGGTCAATCTCGACCACCTGCGTTCGGTCGTCGGCTTCCGCGGCTACGCCCAGCGCGACCCGCTGAACGAGTACAAGGGCGAGGCCTTCGAACTGTTCCAGGCGATGCTCGGTAATTTGCGCCAGGCCGTGACCGCGCAGCTGATGCGCGTCGAGTTGGTGCGCCAGGCAGCGGATGCGCCGCCACCGGAAGCGCCCGAAATGCACGGCCACCACATCGACGGCACCACCGGCGAGGACGATTTCGGCGAGGGCTCGGTTGCCGTGCTCGAGGACAGCCGCGTTGTCGCCGCCGAAGACCGCAACCCCAACGACCAGTCGACCTGGGGTCGCGTCGGCCGCAACGAAGCCTGCCCTTGCGGCTCGGGCAAGAAGTACAAGCACTGCCACGGCAGCTTCGCCTGAGTTGATCGGAAAACGAAAACGGCGGCCCAGCGGGCCGCCGTTTTCGTTTGTGCTTTGGCTTACAGCAGCGTGCCGTGGAGGATCACCAGCGCGATGCTGAAATAGATCACCAATCCGGTGACATCGACCAGCGTCGCGACGAACGGCGCCGAGGCAGTCGCCGGGTCGAAACCAAGTCGCTTCAGCACAAACGGCAGCATCGAGCCGGTCATCGAGCCGAAGGTCACGATGCCGACAAGCGTGGCGCCGATGGTCAGGGAGACCAGCTGCCAGTGCGGACCGTAGTCGTAGAAGCCGAGCATCTGCCAGGTGACGATGCGCACCATGCCGATGACGCCAAGGATCGAGCCCAGCGTGAGGCCGGCCGGCAACTCGCGCAACGCCACCTTCCACCAATCGCCCAGGCGCACTTCGTGCAGCGCCAGTGCCCGGATCAGCAGCGAGCTTGCCTGGCTGCCGGAATTGCCGCCCGAGCTCATGATCAGCGGAATGAACAGCGTCAGCACGATGGCCTTTTCGAGCTCGCCCTCGAAACTCTGCATGGCAGAAGCCGTCAGCATTTCGGACAGGAACAGCACGCTCAGCCAGCCGGCCCGCTTTCGGATCATCCTGAGGAAGCCGATGTCCATATAGTGCTCGTCCAGCGCCTCCATGCCGCCCATGCGATGAACCTGCTCAGTGTCGCGCTTGACCATGGTGTCGATGACGTCGTCGACGGTGACGATGCCGATGAGGTGGTTCCTGCTGTCGACAACCGGTACCGCCAGCAGGTCGTATTTGGCAATCAGGCGCACGGCCTCCTCACGCGGCGCCAGCGCGGACGTCTTGATCAGCCGGCGCTTCGGAACGGCTGACAGGATAGAAGCTCTCGGATCAGCCGAAATGACGCGCCGCAGCGGCACCGCATGGACAAGGGTTTGCCGCAACGGATCGACAACGAACACGGCATAGACGGTTTCGCGCGTGTTCTCGACCGCCCGCACGTGGCGAAGTACCTCGGCCACCGTCCAATTGGACGGCACCGAGACGAACTCCGTGGTCATCATGGCGCCGACGCAGCCTTCCGGATAGGCCAGAAGCCGTTCCAGCGCCGCGCGCGTTTCGCCGTCGAGGCCGGTCAGCAATTCGGCCCGTACGCCGGGATCGATCTCGCGCAGCGCATCGGCGGCACGGTCGGCCGACATGCCCGCAAGCAGGCGCGCGGCCGTATGCCCCGGCAGAATCGAAAGCAGTTCGGCCGCGTGGTCGAATGCCGGCTGGTCGAGCACTTCGACAGCCCGCTCCACCGGCATCAACTCAAGCAGTTGGGCGGTTTGCCCAATATCGCAGGTGTTGAGCACCTCGACGACGTCGGGTGCGGTTTCCTCCGCAAGACGCGAAGCGATGGCCGCGTTGTCGCGGATGACTGCGTCGTCGCGCAGCTCTTCGATGATGGTGGGATAGCTCATTTCTCACCCCTTCAGTCGCGCCGAAAGCCATCGGCGGCGACCCGGGGGAGCGATCAACCGCGATCAGTCCCTTCGGTCGGCGTCGACGGCTTGGTCGATCGACTATGACTGTCGCTGTTCATGGTTGTTTCCTTGGGTTCATGCGGCGCAGTCCGTTGGTTAAACTGCCCACGCGCCTAGATGGCTCCGACAAGCGAGCCAGTCAACCCCACGCGCCCGGCTTCCCGATCAAGCCTTGGTGTTCGCCAGTTCGATGAGGTTGCGCAGCGCCGCCACGCCCAGGCTGTTCATGTGCTTGCGCCCGACTGATATGTCGATGCGCATCACGATCTCAAGCGGATCGGCACCCTTGAGATCATCGAGACGCGTGATGCCGATGTCCTGGAGATAGCTGATCATCTTCGGGCCGATCGAATGCGCCCGCAGCATCGATTTGCGTTCGTCGTCTGAGATCATGCCGCCCCTCTCCTCCCGGTTGTCTGGTCCACCCAACCGTTTCTTAATCGCTATCGGCTACATGCTGTGAGCGAAATCGCGGAAGATGGAGTGTATCAAGTTGCGTTTTTCCGCAGCGATGACGGCCGAACGGTGGCTGCCGGGGCAGATCGCCTCGCGCATCATGCCGCTGTTGCGCCGCGTCGACGCAGTCCTGTTCAGCAGCGACGAGCGCGGCGAGGCCGGCCGCATGTCGCTGTTTGCGTTCGCCGTGCGCATCGTCAGTGCTGCCATAGCCTTCGTCAGCCAGGTGCTGCTGGCGCGCTGGATGGGCAGCTTCGAATACGGCATCTTCGTCCTGGTGTGGGTGACGATGATCATCGTCGGCTCGCTGTCCTGCTTCGGCTTCCACACCTCGATCATCCGCTTCATGTCCGAATACCGTGAAAAGGGCCTTCTGGACGATCTGCGCGGCGTGTTGGTGGCGAGCCGCCTGTTGGTGATCATCGCCTCGACAATCATCGCAGCACTTGGCATGGCCGGCGTCTGGGCATTTTCCGGCCGGATCGAGAGCTACTATATCGTGCCGTTCTTCCTCGGGATGATCTGCCTGCCAATGCTGGCCTTGTCAGACGTGCTGCAAGGCGTCGCCCGGGCCAATTCCTGGGCCTTCGCCGCGCTTGTGCCGACCTACATCACACGGCCGGTGCTGATCCTGGTGTTCATGGCCGGAGCCGTCGCCACAGGCTTTGCGCCGACGGCCGAGACCGCGGTCATGGCCTCCATCCTCGCCACCTATGTGACGACGCTCAGCCAGCTCGTCCGCATCACCTCACGCGCCGACAGGCGCATCCCCGCTGGCCCGCGCAACTACCGGCTCGGCTACTGGCTGAAGATCTCGCTGCCGATCTTCCTGGTCGAGAGCTTCTTCTTCCTGCTCACCAACGCCGACGTGCTGATGGTCGGCGCCTACATGGAGCCGGACAAGGTGGCGGTCTATTTCGCCACCGTGAAGACGTTGGCGCTGGTGCATTTCGTCTATTTCGCGGTCAAGGCGGGCGTCGCCCAGCGCTATGCGCGGATCGCCCATGGCGACACCGAAAAGCTCGACGGCTTTGCCCGCGAGACGGTGTCGTGGACGTTCTGGCCGTCACTGGCGATGGGCATCGTGGTGCTGCTGCTCGGCGAGCCGCTGCTCGCCATGTTCGGCCCCGGCTTCAGCGATGGTTACCCGCTGCTGTTCCTGCTGGTTTCAGCCGTCGTCGCGCGTTCGGCGGTAGGCCCATGCGAGAGCCTCTTGACGATGAGTGGTCACCAGAATGTCTGTGCCATGGTTTATGCCGCGACGCTCGCACTCAACATCGGCCTCAACGTGCTGCTGATCCCGACGCTCGGACTGTGGGGCGCGGCGATCGCCACCTCGGCGGCGATGATCTTCGAGGCCACCGCCCTGTCTTTCACCGTCTGGCGCAAACTCGGTATCGTCATGGTCCTGTTCATTCCCACGAAACGCACGGTAGAGAACGCCTGATGGCAGCCATACCGCTTCTCGAGGAAACAAGTGGCGGCCCGGCGGGCTCGCTGATCGCCGGCATTGCCGGCGTGCCGACCGACGCCGCCGAAGCAGCCCATCTCGAACTGACATCGGCCGAAAGACCGCTGCGCAGGCTGGCGATCTATCCGGCCTCGGCCGGCTTCGACCTCGTCGAGGAGCTCGACCATCTCTGCGCCCGCACAATCGAGCCCAACGTCTTTTTCAACCCGCGTTTCCTGGCGCCCGCCATGCCGCGGCTCGAGGACCGCGAGGTGCGCCTCGCTGTGATCCGCGACGGTACCGAGTATCGCAGCCGGCTGCGGCTGCTGGTGCCCTATTCGGTGGAGAGGCCGGCGGTGCCGCTGGGCATACCTGTCATGCGGACATGGTCGAGCCCGTTTGGCCCGCTTGGCACGCCGCTGCTCGACCGCGACGATCCTGAAGGGGTGATCGCCGACTTCTTCGCCATGCTGGCACGGCCGCATCTCAAGCTGCCGAAAGTGTTCGTCATGCCCGACATGCGCCTCGACGGCGCCGTGGCGCGGATGCTGAGCGCAACGGCCGAATCGCGTAACCTGCCGCTGGTGGTGACCGGTCAGTTCGAACGGCCCTTCCTCGAAAGCGACGCCGAGGGCGAAGACTATCTCAAGGAGGCGCTCGGCAGCCGCCACTACAAGGAATTCCGCCGGCTGGGCCGCCGACTCGCTGATCAGGGCGTCGTCGAGCACAAGGTTGCCCGCACCCAGGACGACGTTCGCCACGCCATCGAACAGTTCCTGACGCTGGAAGCTTCCGGCTGGAAGGGACGCCAGCGCACCGCCATGGCGATCGACCGCTACCGCGCCGCCTTCGCCCGCGAGGCGGTGCACCGCATGTCGGAACAGGACATGTGCCGCATCCATTCACTGACGCTCGACGGCCGCACCATCGCCAGCCTTGTCGTCTTCGTCGAGGCCGGCGTCGCCTACACCTGGAAGACCGCCTATGACGAGACGCTGTCGGCTTATTCACCGGGCGCGTTGCTGATGATGGCGGTGACCGGACATCACCTCGACGACCCCAACATCATGATGACCGACAGCTGCGCCGTGCCCGACCATCCGCTGGTCGGCAAGATGTGGAGCGAGCGCAAACCGATGGGCACCTTCGTCGTCGGGCTGACGCCGGACGCCGACCGCGTTACACGGCAGGCGGCCTCGCAGTTGCACCTGTACCGCGAGACACGCAAGCTCGCCGTCAGGCTGCGCGACCGCGTGCGCAGCCTGCTCAAGAAGCGCTAGAAGGCTCCGGATCAAGCTCAGCTTGTCTTCGTCTCGCGCTTTGCCCGGTCGCGGAAGATGCGGCGAATGACCTTGCCGGTGGTGGTCAGCGGCATGGAATCGACGAACTCGACCTCGCGCGGATATTCATGTGCCGACAGGCGCTCGCGCACCCAGAGCTTGATCTCGTCGGCGAGTGCCGCATCGCCCACAAGCCCATCCTTGAGCACGACATAGGCTTTGACGATCTCGGTGCGCAGCGCGTCGGGCTTGCCGACGGCGGCTGCAAGCGCCACCGCCGGGTGGCCTGTCAGGCAGTCCTCTATCTCGCCGGGGCCGATGCGGAAGCCGGCCGAGGTGATGACGTCGTCGTCGCGACCGAAGAAGGAGACGTAGCCGTCCTCGTCCTCGATGCCCTGATCGCCCGTCGTCATCCACTCGCCGATGAACTTCTTCTGGGTCGCCTCGGGGCTCTGCCAATATTCGAGGAACATGACAGGGTTCGGCCGGGCAATGGCAATCTGGCCCGACACGCCCGGCGGCACGCGGCGGCCGTCGCCGTCGATGATGGCGACGCGATGGCCTGGTACCGCCTTGCCGATGGCCCCACCCTTGCTGATGCCGAGGCCGGCGCAGGAGGCGAGCACCGCATTGCATTCGGTCTGGCCGTAGAACTCGTTGACGACAAGCCCGAGCTCGGCTGTGGCCCAATCGTAGGTTTCGCGCCCAAGCGACTCGCCGGCGGAGCCGACACTGCGCAGGCTGAGCCGGAAGCGCTTGCCGATGTCGGGCACGACCTTGAGCATGCGCAGCGCCGTCGGCGGGATGAAGGCGTTGCGCACCGCCATCTTTTCCATCAGCAGCAGTGCGGCCTCGGGTGCGAACTTGTCGAAGCGGGCAGCGACCACCGGCAGGCCGAAATAGAGCCCGGGCAGCAGCAGGTTGAGCAGGCCGCCGGCCCAGGCCCAGTCGGCCGGGGTCCACAACAGGTCGCCCGACTGCGGCATGAACTCCTGCGCAATCTGGATACCGGGGAGATGGCCGAGCAGGACTCGGTGGCCGTGCAGCGCGCCCTTCGGCGGGCCCGTCGTGCCGGAAGTGAAGATCATCATCGCCGGATCGTCTGGGCCAGTGTCCTCGGCTGTAAAGTCAGGCGAATGCGCGGCGAGCAGGCGATGGAAATCGTCGACGTCGCCGCCGCTGACAACGACGATCGCTTCGAGCTCGGGCAGCCGGCCGCTGACCTGGCTGACCTTTGCGAAACCTGCCTCGTTGGTGACGATCGCCCTGACGCCAGCTGTCTGCAGCCGGTATTCGAGCGCCTCGACGCCGAACAGCAAGGCCAGCGGCACGACGATCGCGCCGAGCTTGTAGATCGCGACATGGGCGATCGCCGTCTCGAAGCTTTGCGGCAACAGCAGCGCCACCCGGTCGCCGCGGCGTACGCCCCTGGCCCGCAAGGAATTGGCGAATGCGTTGGAGCGGCGCGAAAGCTCGCCGAAAGAAAGCTCTTCGGCTGCACCGTCGATGCGGTAGTCGAGCAGCGCCGTTCGGTCAGGGTCGACGGCTGCCCAGCGGTCTGAAACAGCGGTGCCGATGTTGAGCTTTTGCGGAATCTGCCAGCGGAAATCGCGATAGAGGGCGTCGTAAGTGTCGCGCCGTTCGAGCATGGACGGTCGTCTCCGCTCCTCCGCGAGGGATTTCATTGTGGCTGGATCGGAGTTGACCTACCAACCGACAGAAAGCCTGCCTAATATCGGAAGCGCTCGGCGTCAAGAAAACGGTCCAGAGCGCCGCGCCTCGGCAGGCATTCCATTGCGTCTGCCGGTGTCCGGCCGCCAAAGCAACACCAGATCGGGATCGGAATGCCGAAATTGCGACTTCTGCGGTCCCTCAAGAAGCGTGTTGCCAATATCCGCTACCACGAATTCGAGGTCATCAAGTCCAGGTTCAATCGAAGCCTCGGCAGGGACGAGCCATATCAGGTTCATCAGGGCAGGCGGCATCACCCGGGCAGCGTGTACGCCATCTTCCTGGTCTGGCAGCCCAACAAGACGCCATGGTATGTCGACAATGCACTGGCATCGTTGGACGAGGCCCAGGCGAACGTCGTCCTGGTGGTCAATCACGGCCTGGACGCCGAGCGACTGGCCGATCTCAAGCAACGCTGTTCGAAGCTCATCGTTCGCGACAATGCCGGCCTCGACTTTGGCGGTTTTCGGGATGCGACACTTCACCTGCTCGAAAATACCGGGTCAACGCGCCTGCTCTACCTGAATGACAGCGTGTACTTCTTCAGCAACGGGCTCACTCCGCTGTTCAGGGAGTTGGCAGGCGCGGAAGCCGACATCGTCGGTTCGTTCGAAAACCGGGAACATGGCTACCACATGCAGTCCTTTTGCTTCTCCGTGGGGCATAGGATCGTTGCAAGTTCCGAATTCGCGCGCTTTTGGAAGCAATACCTGCCGGTGAATTCGCGGCTATGGGCGATCCGAAAAGGGGAAATCGGTTTCTCCGCGGCAATCCTGCCGATCGCAAGATCCGTTACCACCGTCTACACGCCGGACAAGCTCAGGCTGCGGCTGAGCGAAATTGACGGCGGGGATGTTGGGGCGATGAATGGCCAGATCTGTCGGGATCTCAGGCTTCCGGCGGCGAGCTTGGGCAGCGAAAGCTGGGCCGCATTCGTCGCGAAGATATGCGAACGCATCGCCACGCGTTCTCAGATTCACACGGCCGGGTTCCTTTACAAGAAACATCTCAACTGCCCGCTGATGAAGCGCGACCTTGTCTACCGCCTGCAGTTCGACATCGGCGAGATCGAACAAAACCTTATCGCGGTCGGACACGAGGGACACCTGGCCGACATCCTTTCGGACATGACGAGGAAAGGTTCGGGGGACCAGTTGCGTTCAACGAGAAGGCAGCTCTTCGACCAGGGCATCATATAGGGCAACGTGCGCTGCGGCGGATGCTCGTTCAACCGGGCCGAACGAGCATCCGCCGCAGCGCATTTCCGAATTTGCCCTGGGCGGCCTTGAAGCCCGATTTCAGGCGTGCCGACGCGGATGGGCGGCGTGGCTGTCTCGTAAAGGCGTAGCTGTCGTTGAAGCCGGCATGTCCAAGCGGATCGGCGCTCGAGGCGATGCGGCGGCCAAGGGCGACGCCCCCCAGACCCAGACAGCGTTCGAACGCATGCGCCATCGTCCCGTCAACCTGGTTGGCCTCCGCCTCGAAGGCCTTGGCCGTGAAGCCGAGATCGGCCAGTGGCGCGATGACGTCTGTACGCGCCATGAACATCGTTCCAGCGCAATAGCCGGCATCAAGCAGCTGCGCCCGGCCCAGGCCAAGGCGCTGGGCGATGGCAAGGACGCGCGCTTCGTTTCCGCCCATGTAGCGGTCGAGCGAGAGGAAATGACCTTCGGGACAGACAATGCCCAGCGAAGCGTCGGCCTGAAATGCCGAAGTCAATTGCTGCAGCGCCTGGGGCTGCAGCAATGCAGCGACCAACATACGGCGCCAGCCGTCACCATCCTTCAGATGCGGCGATTTCTTGGTGTGAATCTTGATGACGACGTCAAAGCCCTCGGCGCGAACAGCTGGAAACATGCGAAGGAAAGGCAGGATGTCGCGGCCCCGATTTTCGAAGACGCCAAGGCTGTAGTCTCGCTCCGCAGCATCGAGCCGCGAGCGCACCAGCGCCTCGTGAACCGGAACGGTCGTTACGAAGAGCTTGTGTTGTGCCGGGAGAGCTTGGGCGAGGTCGAGGATTTCATCGAATGCATCCATGTAGAATGCATGGATGACAATCGCGACCCGAAGCTCTCCGCGCATGTGCAAAGCCTGTTGATAGAAGATAAACGCTTCAATGGCCGATTTTGTACACCGTGACAAACGCGCAAACGATCTATTTTTGGTAGTATTTGAAAGGCGCTTGCGACCTTGCCTGCCGGATTTTTGCCCGAAGGCTCACCTCACCGCGACGGCACAATGCAAGGCATGATCGAGGAACAAAGCCGCCTTCCGCGCCGCAGTGCTGCGTGAAGGTCAATGGTGCCCCTAGCCGGGATCGAACCAGCACTCCTTGCGGAACTCGATTTTGAGTCGAGCGCGTCTACCAATTCCGCCATAGGGGCCTGCCCTAAACGGACAGAATGGTCGCGGACTATACGGTCGGGCGGCCCTTCGTCAACTGGGGAGCGGCGCCTTTGCGCAACTTCATGCCGGTACGGCGTTCGCCGGCGCAGCGAAAGCGGTCGCGCGCAACTACCTGCCTCCGTCAAGATGTGCCAGCAGCCGTTCGCGCAGGTGGCGCGCGGCGGGGCCTGGGGGCTGGTCGATGCGCCAGAGCAAATAGGCGGACAGCGCTGTCTCGGACTGTGAGCCCAGGGCGGTGGCAGTGACGCGCACAAGGGCGCCATGGGCGAGGTCGACGTCGACCATCCAGCTGGGAAGATTGCCCCAGCCGATGCCGGCCCGGATCAGTGCCAGCTTGGTCGCGAGATCGCTGACACGCCAGGTGCCGGGTGACAGCACGGCGAAATCCAGCCCTTCGCTCACCGGCGAGGGATCGCTGACGACGATCTGTAGGTGGTCGGACAGGTCGACCGCCGACCAACCGGCTGCGGGCGGCGCCGCGAGCGGGTGATGGGCAGCACACACGGCGACGAAGGGCTGCGCCGGGCCAAGGCACTCGGCTTCGACGAGGCTGTCGCGCTGGGTATCGGTGGTGATGGCGAGCGTGCAGTGCCGGTTGATGAGCGCATGCAATGCCGCGCGCATCGGCAACGTCTTCAGTGCGACGCCGACCGAAGGGTGCTCGGCCCTGAGGTCGAGAAGCGCGCCGGCCAGGATGCCGGCAGGGATGACCGGATCGATGGCTATTGCGAGCGAAAGCTCCAGCCCCTGCCCCAGCCCGCGCGCCCGGGCGCGCATGGCGTCGACCTTGATCAGGATCGCCCTGGCATCAGTGAGCAGCGCCTGCCCTTCGGCGGTCAATTCGGGCTTCCGGCCGGTGCGGGTGAACAGCGCCACGTTGAGCTCGGCTTCAAGGTTGCCGATGGCATGGCTGATCGCCGATTGTACCCGCGACAGCCGCGCAGCACCGGCGCGAAAGCTGCCACCTTCGACGACGGCGACGAAGGTTCGCATCTGGTCCAGCGTCAGATTGTCAAGCACAGTTCGATTTCTTCGATCAGTGGCTGCAGAACTATGGCAATTACCAAGATCAGTGTTCTGTCGCAACTTGTCGCTATCGAAGACAAACGAGGACACAACATGCATATCGACAAGGCCCTGATCTATGAAGCTCCCGGCGCCGACCCGACCATCGACCGAAGCGTGCTGGAGACGCCGGACGGCAGGATCACCATCATTGCCCTGGGCGATCCGATACAGGCACCGGCGGTGGCGCATGAGCTCGCCGCGCAGGGAGCCAAGCTGATCGAGCTGTGCGGCGGCATCTCGCCGGCGTGGCGCCCCAAGGTCTCGGCCGTCGTCGGACACGACGTCAAGGTGAGCTCGGTGACCTTTGGCATCGAATCCTTGCAGCCGGCGGCTGCCTACAATCAGGCCTTCATCGACGGCAAGCCGCCGCTGGCGGCCTTCATCATCCTGAAGCGGGATGCCGAACCGGAGCGTGACAGGTTCGTGAGCAGTTTTCCGCCGCTCGACACGCATTTCATTGCCGTTCCAGATGGGGCAACGGCCGCCGAGGTTGCAGCACGGCTCGCCCGGGAAGGATTTGGCCTGATCGAGCTCTATGGCGGGTTTTCGACCGAGGACGTGGCCGAGATCATCCAGGCGGTGGGCGGGTTGGCCCCGGTAGGCGTGGGCAGCTTCGCGCTCGATGCGCTGCAGCCCGGGCAGCATGTGGCGGCCGGGCGCGCCGTATAGCACCACACCATGATCGGCGGCCACGGCCGCCGATTGCGTGCCATCACGCTTCATCTGCAGCGATGGCCCGGGCAAGTATGTCTCAAGCGTGATCACGCGACAGAATGTAACGTTGCCCCGGCTTTCACATTCGTGAAGACCCCAAGCATTGTGCGCCACAGCAATTCTTCCTAAACAGGCAGCGCATATCTCAAGGGGGCCAGATGCTTCGCCGACTCTACGACTGGACCTTGTCGCTCGCGGCAAGGAAATCCGCCGAATGGTGGCTGGCCTTCATCGCCTTCGTCGAAAGCTCGGTCTTCCTGGTACCGGCCGACGTGCTCTACTTGCCGATGGCGCTGTCGCGACCGGACAAGGCCTATCGTTACGCAATCATCGCCACCGTGGCCTCAGTGCTCGGCGGCATCGCCGGTTGGTATATCGGCCACTACGCCTTCGAGGCGGTGGCAAAGCCGGTGCTCGAATTCTACGGCAAGTATGACGAGTTCGAAGCGCTCAAGGTCTCGTCGGGCGCCGGCATCATCCTGTTGATGCTGGTCACCTCAGGGCTGTCGCACCTGCCGCCGATCAAGGTGGTGACCATTCTCGCCGGCGTCGTCAGCTTCCCGCTTGGCTGGTTCATCGTCTCGGCGATCGTCGCCCGCGGCGCCCGCTTCCTGTTCCTGGCCTGGCTGCTGCGCACCTATGGCGAGCCGATCCGCGAATTCATCGAAAAGCGCCTCGGGCTGCTCGCCGGCCTCGCCGCCGCTGCCCTTATTTTGCTCTATCTTCTCGTCAGATACCTCCACTGAACGGCGAATGCCGGTAACAACAGCTGGGCACCCAAGAATGACTTCCCTCGCCTCTCCGACCGGCCGCAGCCAGACGCTGACCGCAATCTTCCTCACCGTCGCCATGGCAGCCGTCGTCGGCACAGCGCTCGGCTTCCAGCACATCGGCGGCTACCTGCCCTGCAAGCTCTGCCTCGAGCAGCGCACGCCCTATTATGTCGGAGTGCCGCTGATGGCGCTGGCGGCGCTGTCGTCGGCGCTGCACTGGCCGGCCTGGATGACCCGCGCGCTCCTGGCCGTAGGTGGATTGCTGATGCTCTACGGGCTCTATCTCGGCGCCTACCATGCCGGCGTCGAATGGCGCTGGTGGGCCGGCCCGACCGATTGCGCGGCCGTCAGCGGCACGATCGACACCGGCGGCAAGGGCCTGCTCGACGTGCTCAACAACGTCGTGCCGCCACGTTGCGAGGATGCCGCCTTGCGCGTGCTCGGCCTGTCCTTCGCCGGCTGGAACGTTCTCGCCAGCGCTTTCCTGGCGGCGGTGGCGTTGCGTGGGGCTTTCAGGAAGGGGTAGCACCTCGGGGGTCGCGATCCTTCGCCCCCTCAGTCCTGCCGGACATCTCCCCCAAAAAGGGGAGATCAGCCTTCATCAAGGCTCGAGCTCAACATCCCAATAGAGATAGTCCATCCAGCTTTCGTGCAGATGGTTGGGCGGAAACAGCCGGCCATTGTTGTGCAGGTCGTGCACCGTCGGCTGGAACGGCTTCTGCAGCGGCCACATCTTGGCCTGCGACGGCATCATGCCGCCCTTCCTGAGATTGCAGGGCGAGCAGGCCGCGACGACGTTTTCCCACGTGGTCGCCCCGCCGCTGTGGCGCGGGATGACGTGGTCAAAGGTCAGATCCTCCGGGGTGCCGCAATATTGGCACTGGAAGCGGTCGCGCAGGAAGACGTTGAAACGGGTGAAGGCGGGATAGCGCGACGGCTTCACATAATGCTTCAGGCTGACGACGCTGGGCAGCTTCATCGAAAAGGTCGGCGATGAGACGGCGTGCTCGTATTCGGCGACGATGTTGACGCGGTCGAGGAACACCGCCTTGATCGCGTCCTGCCAGGACCACAACGACAAGGGGTAGTAGCTGAGCGGACGATAATCCGCATTCAGCACTAGTGCTGGGAGCCCATCCGGAGACACGGCAACCGTCACTTCCTGCACCTCCTTGGTCCTCGAACCTAACGGCACGAATACTGTAAGCCCGAGGTGACAGGAATGTGAAGCGTCTGGCCGGTCACATAACCCGTCAAAAAACCGCGATTTTGCGGATTTACGCAGGATTTCCAGCCGGCGGCGCGCCATCGCGACCACGGGTCTCGCGATAATACGCCCAGAACAGCCTCGATGCGACCCCTCGCCACGGCGCCCATGATTCGGCAAGCCGAATCAGTGCCTTCTCACCGGGGCGCGGATCGATGCCCAGCGCATGGCCTACGGCCGATTGCAAGGCGACATCGCGGGCCGGAAAAATATCGGGATGGCCGGCGGCGAACAGCAGATACACCTCCGCCGTCCACGGGCCGATACCGGGAATTGCGATCATCGCCGCCATCGCTTCGTGGGCGTCGAGCCGGCAGAGGCCGTCGAGGTCGAGGCCGTCGGTCGCTGCCTGCGCCACCGCCAGAAGCGTGCGCTGCTTTGGCCGTGACAGGCCGGCCTCGCGGAACATGCCCTCACCGGCGGCAAGCAGGCCTTGCGGCGTCAGTGGATCGACCAGAGCTGTCAGGCGGCCGAAGATCGCCTTGGCACTTGCCGTCGACACCTGCTGCGAAACGATGATCGAGGCGAGGCTGGCAAAGCCCGGTTCGGTCAGCCTGAGCGGCACCTCGCCGGCCATGCCGCGAACCGCCTGCAGGCGCGGATCGATCGCGCATAACGCGTCGAGGCCGAAATTGACGTCGTCGAGATTGGAGATGCGGCGCATGCGTCACTTGTTAGGTTGCGGCAGGCAACGTAGCAATCGGCAAGGCACACCTTCAATCCGGCACCAGCAACGCTCATGACGGCTCCTGTCTTTCGCTTCGCGCCCAGTCCCAACGGCAAATTGCACCTCGGCCACGCGCTATCGGCGTTGACCAATGAAAGGATGGCGGCCAGTGCCGGCGGCCGGCTGCTGCTGCGCATCGAGGACATCGACGTAACTCGCTGCAATCCGGAGTTCGAGGCCGGCATCTTCCGCGACCTCGCCTGGCTGGGTGTCGCCTACGAGCGGCCGGTACGGCGCCAGTCGGACCATTTCGCCGAATACGAGGCAGCGCTCGAACGGCTGAAGAAGGACGAACTCGTCTATCCCGCCTTCATGAGCCGGGGCGAGATACGCGGCGCGATCATGGACCATGAGGCGTCGGGAGAAAGCTGGCCGCGCGATCCAGACGGCGCGCCGGTCTATCCCGGCGCAGACAAGCAGATGTCGCAGCGGGAGCGCCGGCGCCGCATCAATGCGGGCGCGCCTTTTGCCTGGCGGCTCGATACCGCCGCAGCACTGGCGCGGCTGGACGGCCATTTGAGCTGGCGCGAATGGGCCGACGAGGCGATGGATGGCGTGGCGGAAATTGCCGCCGACCCGCTGCAATGGGGCGACGTGATCATCGCCCGACGGGAGATCCCGACGAGCTATCACCTGTCGGTGGTGCTCGACGACGCACTGCAGGGCGTGAGCCATGTCGTGCGCGGCAAGGACCTCTATTTCGCGACCTCGGTACAGCGCCTGCTGCAGCAGGTGCTCGGCCTGCCGCAGCCGGGCTATTTCCACCACCGGCTGATAACAGGTCCTGATGGACGAAAGCTGTCGAAAAGCCAACGCGACACCGGCCTCGCCGCATTGCGGGAGGCCGGTGAGACGCCAGAATCGGTCAAGGCGATGCTGGAGCGCCGTGCGTCCGATTGGCCGCACAAAGGACGCTCGAGTCCCTAAGAATCTGCGCCTCGTGCGTTCCGAAGATCGATGCCGATTTTCGAGCCGATGCACCAGGCCAATGCACTAAGGTTGTAGCATCCGGGCGATCGCCGCCTTGATCAGCGCAAGCACGCTGATGAAGATGAAGGCGCCGCCAAGCCCCCAGGCGGTCGCCAGTTGCAGGTCGCGCAGCGTGATGCCGTAGCTGTTGGCGACGAGCACCGCGCCGAAGAAGCCAGTGGTGAACAGCAGCATGTTGCCGGTCGGGCCGAAGCCGTCGTCCTTCATGATGGCGTCGAGTGCAGCACCAAAGAAGAAGGCCATGACGGCGACGAAGGCGACCGCCATCATCAACCAGCCCGGATCGAGATTCCACAGCATGCGCGGTCCTTTCAGAGGCCGACTGTGCAGTTCTCCCAGGCCCCCTCCCGGGCAAGTTTCTCCCAGATCAGGTCGTCAGATCAGGTCCGGTGAATCTATGGATCAATCGTTTCATTTTGATTGTCCTAATGTTCGGCATTAGAGCGATCCCGGTAAGATTCCTTCCGGAAGCGGCGTCCGGCGGCGCCAGGGGTATCCATGACATCTTCTCCAAAGCGGCTGATTCCGGCCACCTTCGTGCTGCTCTGGGCGACGGGCTTCATCGGCGCGCGCTACGCCATGCCTTGGGCGGAGCCGTTCACCTTCTTGGCCGTGCGCTTCGTCCTCGCCTTCCTGCTGCTCGCCGCAGTGATGCTGGCGCTCGGCTCCACCAGGCTCACGCGGCGGGCCGCCCTGCACTCCGTACTCATCGGCATGCTGCTGCATGGGGTCTATCTCGGCGGCGTGTTCTGGGCGATCCACCAGGGCTTGCCGGCGGGCCTGTCGGCGCTGATCGCCGGGCTGCAGCCGGTGGTCACCGCCGTACTTGCAGGAAAGATGCTCGGCGAGGAGATCAAGCCCAAGCACTGGGTCGGGCTTGCCATTGGCTTCGTCGGCGTGGTGATCGTGCTTTCCCCCAAGCTCGGCGCGATCGGCGGCGGCGTGACCTGGCAGACGCTGACTGCGTCAGTGATCGCCATGGCCGGCATCAGTGCCGGCACCATCTGGCAGAAGCGCGTCGGCGCGGCCAGCGACCTGGTATCAGGTACATTCTGGCAATATGTCGGCGCTGCGATCCTGATGACCATCGCCTCCTTCGCCTTCGAACACCAGCAGGTGACGATCAATGGCGAGCTGATCTTCGCCATGGCCTGGCTGGTGTTCGTGCTGTCGATCGGCGCGATCTTCCTGTTGATGGTGATGATCCGCGACGGCGCCATATCGAAGGTCGCTTCGCTGTTCTACCTCGTGCCGGCGGTGACCGCTGTCCTTGCCTGGCTGCTGTTCGGCGAAGAACTGTCGGCGATCCAACTGGTTGGCATGGCGATCGCCACGCTCGGCGTCGGCCTGGCGACGGCTCAACCCGGCACGCGGGCGCGGGCTTCGAGATAGCGGCTGATCGCGGCATTGAGCTCGCCGCCGAGGATGAAGATCGCCGAGACGATGTAGAGGAAGACCACCGCGATCATGATCGAGGCGAGGCCGGCATAGGTGGTGACGTAGGACGAGAAGGTATCGAGATAGGCGGCGAAGATCGTCGAGCCGACAACCCAGGCGATGAGCGTGAAGACGATGCCGGGGATGATGCTGAGGAAGCGACGGCGGCCGGCCGGCAGCCACATGTGCACGGCAAACAGGCCGAATACGATGACCGCCGAAGCGATGGTGAAGCGCCAGACGGTAATGGTGCCCATATAGGGCTGGATCCATTCGAACTTGGCTTCGAGGATGCGCGCGATGATCGGCGCGAACACCAGAAGCACCGAGATGGCGACAAAGCTGATCGTGGCGATGAGCACGAAGAAGATGCTCTGGATACGCCGGAACCAGAAGGTGCGGGTCTCGGTGATGCGGTAGGCACGGTTGAGCGAGGTACGCAGCGCCTCGACGCCGTTTGAGGCAAAGTAGGCGGCAAGCACGACGCCGTAGGTCAGAAGATCGGTGCGCGGCACGGTGAGAACATTGACCACCTCGCGGGCGATGGGGGCCGCGATTTGGTCGGGCCAGGTGTCGAAGACGAGATGCACGGCCGTTTCGGCGAACGCATCGGCGCCCAGAAAGCTGGCGAGCGTGGTGGCGAAGATCAGGAACGGGAACAGCGCCATCAGCGCCGAAATGGCGAGATGACTGGCCATCGCCCAACCGTCGTCATCATGGAAATGGCCGGCTGCGTCGAAGAGCACGCGCCTCGTGGCGACGATCTTGCGCATCAGCTCCAGTTTTCCGCTCCGTCCGTTGGGTCCTGGCCAACTACCTAGCGGCCGACAGTGACACGGCCAATCATGAATTGGCCAATTGTTTCGTGGCGGCGAATATGGGAAGGCTTTGCCCTCATTTGCAAGGCCGGGCAAAAACGAAGTGAACCCGATCAACGAGTTACGCACGATAATCGTGACCGGCGCGTCGTCGGGCATCGGCGCCCATTGCGCCCGCGCACTGAAGGCCGAGGGCTGGCGCGTGTTCGCCACGGCGCGCAAGACCGAGGATCTGGCGGCACTCGAGACCGACGGTCTCGAGGCGCTGTTCCTCGACTACGCCAAGCCGGAATCGATCGAGGCGTTGGTCGAAACCGTGCTTGGACGTACCGGCGGCAGGCTCAACGCGCTGTTCAACAATGGTGCGCACGCCCAGCCGGGCGCAGTCGAGGATCTGCCGATGGCGGCACTGCGGGACCAATTCGAGGCCAACTTCTTCGGCTGGCACGACCTGACACGGCGCGTCGTTCCGGTGATGCGTGCGCAGAACCACGGCCGCATCGTCAACTGCTCGTCGATCCTCGGCCTGACGCCGGTGCCGTTCCGCGGCGCCTACTCCGCCTCCAAGCATGCGCTGGAGGGGCTTATGCTTTGCATGCGTCAGGAACTCGCCGGCAGCGGCGTCCATGTCGCGATGATCGAGCCCGGCCCGATACGCTCGAAGATCGCCACCAACGGGCTCGACTGGTTCCTGCGCTACATCGACCACGAAAACTCGCCCCACCACGTGGCCTATCGCGCCCAACTCGACAGGCTGTCCAGCGGCGGCTCGAAATCGCGGCTCAAGCTGGGACCGGAAGCGGTTCATGCGGTATTGCGACACGCCCTGCTGTCGCCCCGGCCGCGCCCGCATTATGTTGTCACGACGCCCGCGAGAATCGGCGTCGTGCTGAAGCGGCTGCTGCCTGCTTCGCTGCTTTACAGAATTCTGGCCCGCCAAGCCTGACCGGCCTACGACTGAACTGGAACCAATATGGCTACCGTCTTCAACATCCTCGCCGTCGTCTTCATGTTCGCCGTGGTGGTGGTCCTGATCCGCGGCCTGATCCACATGCTGCGCGGCGGCTCCGG
Source organism: Aminobacter sp. NyZ550 (assembly GCF_025628925.2). Classification (NCBI taxonomy): domain Bacteria; kingdom Pseudomonadati; phylum Pseudomonadota; class Alphaproteobacteria; order Hyphomicrobiales; family Phyllobacteriaceae; genus Aminobacter; species Aminobacter sp. NyZ550. The sequence goes on along the minus strand of NZ_CP114190.1, from coordinate 1,643,577 downwards.
CAACACCTCGAACAAGCTGATGCAGGCACGCGTGCTGCTGCAGGCAGTGGCGCTGGTGTTCATCCTGCTCACCCTTTATTTCACCCGTGGCGGCTGAGCGGAGCGCGGAATGGTCAAGCTCAACAAGATCTACACCCGCACCGGCGACGATGGCACCACCGGCCTGGGCTCGGGCGAAAGGCGGCTGAAATCAGACCTGCGCGTCGAAGCCTATGGCGCCGTCGACGAGGCCAATGCCTGCATCGGCATGGCGCGGGTGCATACCGCGACGGAGAACCCCGACATCGACGCCATGCTTTACCGCATCCAGAACGACATGTTCGATCTCGGCGCGGACCTGTCGACCCCCGACACCGGCAAGGACCTTGGCTACGAGCCGCTGCGCATCATCGCCAGCCAGACCGCGCGCATCGAGGCCGACATCGACGTGCTGAACGCCGGTCTCGAGCCGCTGCGCTCGTTTGTGCTGAATGGCGGATCGGCGGCGGCAGCAGCGCTGCATCTGGCCCGCACGGTTGCCCGCCGCGCCGAGCGTGTGATGGTGGCCTTGGCGCAGGACCCCGGCGAACACGTCAACCGTGAGGGCATACGCTACATCAACCGGGTTTCCGACCTGCTGTTCGTTGCCGCGCGCGTGGTCAATGACAACGGAAAAGCCGATGTGCTATGGGTTCCCGGCAAGAACCGCTGATTTGCTGATAAGGTTGCCGGGAGGGCGGAAGCGAGCCGCATGTTCATTCCGCTCTATGATTCCAATCACCTGCGCCACATCAGGCTGCAATATGTCACGCTCAGCCTGATCGCGATCAACGTCATCGTGTATCTCCTGACCACGGTCGGCGGCGAGGACTTTGCCACCGCTGCCGTGCTCGGGCTCGGCTACATCCCCTCCGTCGTGCACGATCTGGCGGAGCTGTCGCCGGATCTGATCATCATTCCGGAAAACTTGAGCTACGTCACCTATTCATTCCTGCATGGCGACATCTTCCATCTCGGCGGCAACATGCTGTTCCTCTGGGTGTTCGGCGACAATGTCGAAGATGCGCTCGGGCATTTCCGCTTCCTGGTGTTCTACTTGCTCTGCGCGGTCGCCGGCGCTTTCCTGCACGGGCTGATCCTGCCGGATTCGCAGACGCCACTGATCGGCGCCTCGGGCGCCATCGCCGGCATCGTCGCCGCCTACCTGATCCTCTACCCCCGGGTGAAGGTGTGGGTGCTGGCCTTCGCCCGTATCCCGCTGCGCATTCCGGCCTGGATCCCACTGATCCTGTGGGTCGCCTTCCAGTTCCTGATGATCGCCATCGGCGGCGACGACGAGGTCAGTTGGGCGGCGCATGTCGGCGGCATCGTCGCCGGTGCCGTAATGGTGCTCGTCCTGCGCCGCCGCGAGGTGCCGCTGTTTGCCGATGCCGAAGAGGCGGTGCCGAGCCCTGACAAGGCCGAGGCGCCGGCCATGCCGGAGCCCGCTACGCCCGAGCCGCCGACAGCCCAGCCGACCACGCGCTGGGGCCGGCAATAGCGGCCGCTGGCACAGCTTTTTTCAAACGATTTGAGCTTCAAGCAGATATTGACGCTAAGGTTAGCCGCAACTACGGTCCCGCCGCTTGCGGCAGCCCTCCCGCCACCAAAAGCGCGAGATCAAGTCTGTTTTTCCGCCCAATATGTCGGCAATCGACAATTGCGTGGGGCCAAGCGCTGCTATAGCGCGCACAATATCGCTGTTCAGAGAGGTACCAGCCCATGAAAGTTCTCGTCCCGGTCAAGCGGGTTGTCGATGCGAACGTGAAGGTGCGCGTGAAATCGGACGGCTCGGGCGTTGAGCTCGCCAACGTCAAGATGGCGATGAACCCGTTCGATGAGATCGCGGTCGAAGAGGCCATCCGCCTCAAGGAAGCCGGCAAGGTCGAAGAGATCGTCGTGGTTTCGATCGGACCTGCGCAGGCCCAGGAAACGCTGCGCACCGCTCTCGCCATGGGCGCCGATCGCGCCATCCTGGTGAAGACCGACGAAGCCGTCGAGCCGCTCGGCGTCGCCAAGGTGCTGAAGGGCGTGGTCGAGGCTGAGACGCCGGGCCTGGTGCTGCTCGGCAAGCAGGCGATCGACGACGATTCGAACCAGACCGGCCAGATGCTGGCGGCCCTGCTGGGCTGGGCCCAGGGCACCTTCGCCTCGAAGATCGAGCTCGCCGGTGATCATGCCAACGTGACGCGCGAAGTCGACGGCGGCCTGCAGACGGTGTCGCTCAAGATGCCGGCGATCGTCACAGTCGACCTGCGCCTCAACCAGCCGCGCTATGCCTCGCTGCCCAACATCATGAAGGCCAAGAAGAAGCCGCTCGACGAGAAGTCGGCCGCCGACTTCGGTGCCGACATCACGCCGCGCCTCAAGGTGCTGAAGACCGAGGAGCCGGGTGGCCGCAAGGCAGGCATCAAGGTCAAGACCGCGGCTGAGCTCGTCGACAAGCTGCGCAACGAAGCCGGCGTGCTCTAAGCGAAGCGGAAAGGGATCAAAAACATGGCAATTCTCCTCATCGCCGAACACGACAACGCTTCGCTCTCCGACCAGACCGCCAAGGCGCTGTCGGCGGCCCTGAAGATCGGTTCCGACATCGACGTGCTGGTCGCCGGCAAGGGCGCCAAGGCAGCGGCCGATGCAGCCGCCAAGCTGAAGGGCGTGCGCAAGGTTCTGCTCGCTGAAAGCGAAGAACTGGCCGAACGCCTGGCCGAACCGACTGCGGCACTCGTCGTCGGCCTCGCCGGCAACTACGACACCATCGTCGCCGCTGCCACCTCGACCGGCAAGAACGTTGCTCCGCGCGTCGCTGCTCTGCTCGACGTCGCCCAGGTCTCGGAAATCATCGAGGTCGTCTCGGCCGACACCTTCAAGCGTCCGATCTATGCCGGCAACGCCATACAGACGGTGCAGGCGACCGACGCCAAGAAGGTCATCACCGTGCGTACGGCTTCCTTCCAGGCAGCGGGCGAAGGTGGTTCGGCCGCCGTCGAGACCATCTCCGCTGCGGCCAATCCCGGCCTGTCCTCCTTCGTCGAGAACAAGCTGTCGGAGAGCGATCGCCCGGAGCTGACCTCGGCCAAGATCATCATCTCGGGTGGCCGCGCGCTCGGTTCGTCGGAGAAGTTCCAGGAAGTCATCCTGCCCGTCGCCGACAAGCTCGGCGCCGCCGTCGGCGCCAGCCGTGCTGCGGTCGACGCCGGCTACGCTCCCAACGACTGGCAGGTCGGCCAGACCGGCAAGGTGGTCGCCCCCGATCTCTACATCGCCTGCGGCATCTCGGGTGCGATCCAGCACCTCGCCGGCATGAAGGACTCGAAGGTCATCGTCGCCATCAACAAGGACGAAGAGGCCCCGATCTTCCAGGTGGCCGACTATGGCATCGTCGGCGACCTGTTCACTGTCCTGCCCGAGCTCGAAAAGGCGCTTTGACGCCCGATCAGCTCAGGGATTAAAATGTGATGGCCGGGGTAGACGAGTGCTACCCCGGCCATTTAGTTTGCATTGCACAAAACTAAAAGAGCCTGCGACGGGATAGGTGTGATGACGGGTAAGATCGAGACGATCGGCATTGTCGGCGCTGGCCAGATGGGCGGCGGTATCGCACATGTTTCGGCACTCGCCGGCTACAGTGTGCTGCTCTACGACTTGTCGCCGGAGCGCATCGAAAAAGGCATCGCCACCATCAATGGCAATCTGGCGCGCCAGGTCGCTTCGGGCAAGCTCGAGGACCAGGCCCGCAAGGATGCGATGAACCGCATCTCGTCCGCACCCGCCATGGCCGACCTCGCCAGCGCCGATCTCGTCATCGAGGCGGCGACCGAAGACGAGACGATCAAGCGCAAGATCTATGCGCAGCTGTGTCCGCAGCTGAACCCGGAGGCGATCCTCGCCACCAACACCTCGTCGATCTCGATCACGCGGCTGGCCGCCCAGACCGATCGACCCGAGCGCTTCATCGGTATCCACTTCATGAATCCGGTGCCGGTGATGAAGCTGGTCGAGCTGGTGCGCGGTATCGCCACCGAAGACAAGACTTTCGAATCCGCCAAGGCCTATGTCGCCAACCTCGACAAGACGGTGACGGTCTCGGAGGATTTCCCGGCTTTCATCGTCAACCGCATCCTTTTGCCGATGATCAACGAGGCGATCTACACGCTATATGAAGGCGTCGGCACCGTCGAAGCCATCGACACGGCAATGAAGCTCGGCGCCAATCACCCGATGGGGCCGCTGCAGCTCGCCGACTTCATCGGCCTCGACACCTGCCTGTCGATCATGCAGGTGCTCCACGACGGCTTGTCGGACTCGAAGTATCGCCCCTGCCCGCTGCTGGTGAAGTATGTCGAAGCCGGCTGGCTCGGCCGCAAGACCGGACGCGGCTTCTACGACTATCGCGGCGAGCACCCGGTCCCGACACGCTGAGCGGCGTTCCGGCGGGCGCCTCGCCTGCCATGAACCTGCTGCCTCAGTTCGGACGTCCCTGATAATACCAGCTCGGCGTCCGTTCCGGCGGCATCGGCGCCAGTTCGACGCGGTTGCGGCCTGCGCCCTTGGCTTCGTAGAGATGCAGGTCGGCGACGCGGAACAGCTCCTCGAACAACACCGGCCGGTCGAACAGGGCGCCACCGACGCTGACCGTCAGCGTGTGGCGGTTGCCGCCGGGCCGGAAGGGTGCGTCGGCCACCGAACGGCGGATACGCTCGGCGATATCTGCGGCACTGAGCGGCGACGCGCCGGGCAGGAAGACGGCAAACTCCTCGCCGCCGAGACGGCCGAGCATGTCGTCTCCCCTCAGGCAGGGCTGGATTGCCGCGACGATGACGCGCAGCGCCTCATCGCCTTCGGCATGGCCGAAACGGTCGTTGACCATCTTGAAGTGATCGGCGTCGATGACGAGCAACGCGCCCATGGCGCGCTGGCGGCGCGCGATCTCGCGGGTAAGCACATTCTCGACGCGGGATGAGAACGCCCCCCTGTTGAGGCAGGCGGTCAGTGCGTCGGTCGAGGCGGCGACAACGAGCTTGTGGTTGACGACGGCCAGTTCGCGCAGCTTGAGCGTCAGATAGAAAAACAGCGGTGCTGCCAAAAGTATCGGCACGAGCGTCGCTTCGATCAAGGCGAGACCGAGCATTTCCGAGCCGGCATTGCGAAACAGGGCAATCGTGACCACGAGCGAGACGGCGACACAACCGAGCGTTCCGAACACTGTCCAACCCGCGAGTTGCAACCATGCCCTTGAAGACAGTTTCGTCAACGATGCCGGCAAATCTGACACCTCCTGGATCGTGAGCCGATTTTCGATCAGGCTGCATGAACAAGAGGTTAGCACAGGTCGTCAAATTCAAGCGATCGCTCACGATTGCTATCGGACAGCCATGCGCACGTCGAAAGCTCAGCAAGACACAACATCAGCGAGGTTCGTCGCCCTCCCTCTAGACGCGCTTGCCGTCGCTGCCGAAGAAATGCAGCTTTTCCCGCCGCGTAAAGATCGGCAATTGGTCGCCCGCCTGCACCTCGGTGCGGCCAGCGACGCGCACCACGATCTTGCCGCCGCCAGCCGCGCAATAGAGGAAACTCTCGGCGCCCACCGGCTCGACGCCCTCGACCCTGGCCATCAGCCTAAGGCCATCGCCAGACACTGCCCCATCGGCGCCGACCTCGCAGTCCTCGGGGCGGAAGCCGATGGTTGCGGCGTTGCCTGCTATTTCGGGCAAAGTCACCGCATCTACGAGCTGGCCGCCGCGCAGCGGCAGAAGGTTCATCGGCGGCGCGCCGATGAAGGAAGCGACGAAGGTCGATGCCGGCTTTTCATAGATGTCGAGCGGCGCGCCGAGCTGTTCGACCAGCCCGCCATTCATCACCACCAGAACGTCGGCCAGCGTCATCGCCTCGAGCTGGTCATGGGTGACATAGACCGAGGTGACGCCGAGCTGGCGCTGCAGGCTCTTGATCTCGACGCGCATCTGGCCGCGCAGCTTGGCGTCGAGGTTGCTGAGCGGCTCGTCGAACAGGAACACCTTGGGGTTGCGCACAATGGCGCGGCCCATGGCGACGCGCTGGCGCTGGCCGCCCGAGAGCTCACGCGGGCGACGTTCAAGCAGGTGCTCGAGTTCCAGCGTCTTGGCAGTGGTCCGCACGCGCTTGTCGACCTCGTCCTTCGGCATGCCGCGGTTGCGCAGGCCGTAGGCCATGTTGTCGTAGACCTTCATATGCGGGTAGAGCGCATAATTCTGAAACACCATGGCGATGTCGCGCTCGGTCGGGCCGATGGCGTTGACCACCTTGCCGTCGATCGAGCAGGTGCCGGCCGAAATAGTTTCCAGCCCGGCAATCATGCGCAAAAGCGTGGACTTGCCGCAGCCCGAGGGGCCGACGAGCACGCACAAAGCCTTGTCGGGAATGGCGATGGAGACGCCCTTCACCGCTTCGACCCCGCCGGCATAGACCTTGCGTACGTCCTTGAGATCGACGGTTGCCATTATTTCTCCGTATCGACGAGGCCGCGGACGAACCAGCGCTGCATCAGCACAACGACCAGGATGGGCGGCACGATGGCCAGCATGGATGTGACCATCACCAGATGCCATTCGGTATCGGCATCGGCAAAGGAGATCATCTTTTTCAGTGCAATGACGATGGTGTTCATGTCGTTACGGTTGGTGACGAGCAGCGGCCAGAGATATTGCGTCCAGCCATAGATGAACAGGATGACGAACAACGCCGCGATATTGGTGCGCGACAGGGGCAGCAGGATATCCTTGAAGAAGCGCCAGGGGCCGGCGCCGTCGACGCGCGCGGCCTCGACCAGCTCACCCGGGATGGTGAGGAAGAACTGGCGGAACAGAAGCGTCGCGGTGGCGGACGCGATCAGTGGCAAAATCAGCCCAGTGTAGGTGTCGATCAGGCCGAGATCGACCATCACCTTGTAGGTCGGCAGGATCCGCACCTCGACCGGCAGCATAAGCGTGATGAAGATCAGCCAGAAAAACACCATGCGGAACGGAAAGCGGAAAAAGACGATGGCATAGGCCGACAGGATCGAGATGACGATCTTGCCGATGGCGATGCCGAGCGCAACGATGGTGGTGTTGAACAAAAGGGTTGCGACGCTGACCCCGCCGATGCGCCCGACGCCGCCGAACAGCGCCTCGTAATAATTCTCGACAAAACGGTCGCCGGGCAAAAGCGGTAGCGGCGGACGCAGGATCGTCTGCAGCGAATGGGTCGAGGCAACGAAGGTGTAGTAGATCGGGAACGCGACGATGACGATGCCGAGGATCAGGATGGCATGCGCGACGTAAATGCCGGCGATCGACTGGCCGATCATCAGCTTGTCGTGACCGCTCGCAGGCACAAGGGCTTTCGGCTCAGCCATAATGCACCTTCCTCTCGACATAGCGGAACTGGATGGCGGTGAGCGCGATCACGATGACCATCAGGATCACCGACTGTGCCGCCGAATCGCCGAGGATCAGATTGACGAAGCCGTCATTGTAGACCTTGTAGACCATCGTCTCGGTCGCCTTGCCCGGCCCGCCGCCCGTCACGGCATGGATGATGCCGAAAGTGTCGAAGAAGGCGTAGACGGTGTTCACCACCAGCAGGAAGAAGGTCGTCGGCGCCAGCAGCGGAAAGACGATGGTCCAGAAGCGCTTGTTTTCGCCGGCGCCGTCGATGGCCGCCGCCTCGATCAAAGTCTTGGGGATCGCCTGTAGGCCGGCGACGAAAAACAGGAAATTATAGCTGATCTGCTTCCACGACGCGGCAGCCACCACGAGCACCATCGCCTGCTCGCCATCGAGCAGCGGGTCCCAGTTGATGCCGAGCCAGCGCAGGCCATAGGCAAGCGAGCCGATCGAGGGGTTGAACAGGAACAGCCACAGCATGCCGGCAATGGCGGGTGCGACCGCATATGGCCAGATCATCAGCGTGCGGTAGAGGCCCCGGCTGCGCACCACCTTCTCGGCCATGACGGCGAGCAGCAATGCCGTCGCCATCGCCACCGCCGCGACCGAGATCGAGAAGATCGCCGTGACCTGGATCGAGTTGAGGTAGTTGGGGTCCGACAGCACCTTCTTGAAATTGTCGAACCAGACAAATTTCGACGACAGCCCGAACGGGTCCTCGCGCAGCATCGACTGGCGCAACGCCTGGCTGGCCGGCCAATAGAAGAAGATCAAGGTGATCGCCAGTTGCGGCGCCACCAGCAGGTAAGGCAGGATCTTGTTGGGAAAGACGACGCGTGGGGACAATGAGGGCCTCTGGTTACGCGTTTGTCAGAAATGGCCTGGCGCCGCATTCTTCGGCCCAGCGTTTGCGCTGCCCCTCACCCTTACCCTCTCCCCGTGAAGAACGGAAAGAGGGAGCGGGCCACCTTGCAGCTTGTCCCTCTCCCCGTCATAAGGGGAGAAGGTGCCGGCAGGCGGATGAGCGGCAGCACTACGATGGCATCAAGCGGGCATCAAGCGGGCGTCAGTTGCCGATCGCTTCCTGGATCGCCTTGTTGCCGCGCGTGACAGCGTTGTCGAGCGCCTGCTGGGCGGTCTGCTGGCCGGCGAGCATCTTTTCGAACTCTTCGTTCTCGATGTCGCGGACCTGCGGCAAGTTGATGAGGCGCACGCCCTTCGAGTTTTCGGTCGGGGCCTTGCCCATCATCTGGGTGATCGGAATCTCTCGGCCCGGGTTCTTGTCATAGAAGCCGGACTTCTTGGTTTCTTCATAGGCAGCAATGGTGACCGGCAGGTAGCCGGACACCTGGTGCAGGCGGGCCTGAATCGGCGTCTGCGACAGGAAGGTGAAGAAGGCTGCGACGCCCTTGTACTCTTCGTCCGATTTGTCGCCAAAGACCCAGAGGCTGGCGCCTCCCGGGATGGTGTTCTGCGGTGTGCCTTCGAGATCAGGATAGTAGGGCAACTGGCCGAGGCCATAGTTCATGCCCGACTTGATGACGTCGCCCAAGCCGCCCGAGGACTCGGTGAAAAGGCCGCATTCGCCGGCGAGGAAAAGCTGTTTGGCCTCGGAAGTGCGACCGCCATACTTGAAGGTGCCGTCCTTGGCGAGGTCGGCGATGGCCTGGAAGTGCTTGACGAAGGGCTCCGAATTGAACTTCAGCTCGACGTCTGTCCCGGCAAGGCCGTTTTCGTTGGTGCCGTACTGGAGGTTGTTCCAGGCGGCGAAATTCTCCAGGCCGATCCAGGTCAGCCACGTCGAGGTGTAGCCGCAATTCGCAGCGCCGCTGGTCTTGATCTTCTTGGCGGCTTCGAAGACTTCCGGCCAAGTCTTGGGCGGATTGTCGGCATCGAGACCGGCCTTCTGGAAGATGTCCTTGTTGTAGTAGAGGATCGGCGAGGACGAATTGTAGGGGAACGACAGCATCGTGCCATCCGGCTTCGAATAATAGGCGACAATACCGGGCAGGTACTGGCTCTTGTCGAAGGCCGCGCCACCCATGGAAAGGATATCGGCGACTGGCTTGACCGCGCCTTCGGCTCCCATCATGACGCCGGTGCCGACATCGAAAACCTGGATGATGTGCGGCGACTGCTTGGCGCGGAAGGCGGCGATGCCGGCGTTCAACGTTTCGGGATAGGTGCCCTTGAAAACCGGAACGATCTTGTAGTCGCTCTGGCTCTCGTTGAATTCCTTGGAAAGCTGCTCGACGACCTCGTTGTTCGCGCCGGTCATGGCATGCCACCATGAGATCTCGGTGACGGCGAAGGCGGAGGTGCTGGACAACAGCGTCATGGTGGCGGCAACTCCGGCCGCGAAGCCTAGGGTCTTCATTGTCTCGCTCCCGTTCTGGTTGGCGAAATGTTTAGTTCCGCTGGGACCAGTATTGTCGGATTATGACAACGCCACAACAGTTTTGTAGCGATCGCATGAAGGTCGCATTTGGCGCGCTTCGATTTCGCTTTTTCCACAACCACATGACATGCTTTCGTTTTTCTAGAAAACGAAAACAAATTGCCGAGAATTGGACTCGCCCCACCTGCCGACAACGCCGGCTAATGAACGGCTGGAAATGGAACGGACATGCCGCGCGGCTTCCTTCGCGGATGAAAACCGCGAAGATGACGGCCTCGACAGTGCAATCTCAAATTGCAGTGGCGCAAAAGCAAACGTGTGTGGACACGCAAGGCCCTAATTGGCGAGCGCCGCCTCGACCAGCTTTTTGGCGTCGGGGCTGGCCCATTCGGCGGGGCCGTTCATGTTGGCAAGCAGGCAGCCTTCGCCGTCGATCAAAAGCGTGACCGGCAGGCCGAGCGCCAGCCCTCGCTTCTTCAGATCGTTGAACACGGCGAGCGTGTTGTCGCGGTAATGGCCAAGCGAGGAGATGCCGATCTCTTCGAGGAACTTCTGCGGCTTGGTGTCGTCGCCGGTGTCGACATTGATCGCCACGACCTCGAACTCCTCGCCGCCCATCTCGCGCTCCAGAGCATCGAGCGCCGGCATCTCGGCGCGGCACGGCGCGCACCAGGTGGCCCAGAGATTGACCAGCAACGTGCGACCGGCATGGTCGGCGATGGTCATCGGCTTGCCCTCGGGATCGTTGAAGGCAAGCGTCTTCAGCGACTGCGGCGGGTCGGCCGGCATCATCGCGGCGACATGGCCGACGGCGACGGCACCCACGGCTTTGGCCTTTTCTGCCTTCGCCGCGCACAGCTTGTCGTCGGGGCTTGCAGAACTGGTGTCGGCGGCGACCGTCGGCTGCGGCGTCTTGTTGCCAGGAAGGGTCGTGCTGACATATACCGCGACCGCGCCGGCGATCACGCCCGCAACGGCGGCAATCAGTATATGGCGTGGGGCTGGAAACATTTTTCTGCGGTCCGACATCTAATCAATTTTCTCCGGAGCCCGGGTATCACGATGAGCGACAAGAAGGCCAGCAACCAGATGTGGGGCGGACGTTTTGCCTCGGGCCCGGCTGCGATCATGGAAGCGATCAACGCCTCGATCGGCTTCGACAAGAAGCTGTATGCCCAGGACATCCGAGGGTCCGTCGCCCACTCCGAGATGCTGGCGGAAACGGGCATTATTTCGGCTGGCGATCAACAGAAAATCGCTCACGGCCTGAACACGATCCTGCGAGAAATCGAGGACGGCAAGTTCGCCTTCTCGACCCGGCTCGAAGACATCCACATGAATGTCGAGTCGCGCCTTGCCGAACTGATCGGCGCCTCCGCCGGACGCCTGCACACTGCACGCTCGCGCAACGACCAGGTGGCCGTCGACTTCCGGCTCTGGGTCAAGGACGAGTTCCATCGCGTCGCCGAGGCACTGAAGGGGCTGATCGCCGCCTTCCTCGAACGTGCCGAGCAGCATGCCTCTACCGTGATGCCCGGCTTCACCCATCTTCAGACGGCGCAGCCGGTGACCTTCGGCCATCACTGCATGGCCTATGTCGAGATGTTCGCCCGTGACCTCAGCCGCGTGCGCGACGCCATCGAACGCATGAACGAGAGCCCGCTGGGTGCGGCAGCGCTTGCCGGCACCGGCTTCCCCATCGACCGCTTCAAGACTGCCAAGGCCCTCGGCTTCCGCGAACCGACGCGCAACTCGCTCGACAGCGTGTCGGACCGCGACTACGCGCTGGAGTTCCTGTCGATCGCTGCGATCTGCGCCACCCACATGTCGCGCCTCGCCGAAGAGATCGTCATCTGGTCGACGCCGCAATTCGGCTTCGTGCGCCTGTCGGATTCGTTCTCGACCGGCTCGTCGATCATGCCGCAGAAGAAGAACCCCGACGCCGCCGAGCTGGTGCGCGCCAAGACCGGCCGCGTCAACGGCCACCTGATCGGCCTCTTGACCGTCATGAAGGGCCTGCCGCTGACCTATTCCAAGGACATGCAGGAAGACAAGGAAGCGGTGTTCGACGCCGCCGAGACGCTCGACCTGATGCTGGCCGCGATGACCGGCATGGTCGGCGACATGACGATCAACGAGCAGGCGATGAAGAAGGCCGCCGGCTCGGGCTACTCGACCGCCACCGACCTAGCCGACTGGCTGGTGCGGACGCTGGGCATGCCATTCCGCGAGGCACACCACGTCACCGGCCGTGCCGTGGCGCTGGCCGAAAGCAAGAAGGTCGGGCTCGAAAAGCTGGCACTGGAAGACCTCAAGTCGATCCATGACGGCATCACCGACGACATCTTCTCCGTGCTGTCGGTGCAGAACTCGGTGAAGAGCCGCACGTCCTTCGGTGGAACAGCACCTGCAGAGGTCAAGAAGCAGGTTCGCTATTGGAAGAAACGGCTGGCAAAAGCGTGATCTAGCCGGGGTGCAAAGCCCAAGAATCTCCGCTACAAGCAGCGGGGAAATTTTCGCGGACGGATGGAACATGACCGCTGGCAGGATTCTGGTGACGCTCGGGCTGATTGCGGCGGTTGGCATGGCTTCCGCCTGCGGCCGCAAGGGCGACCTCGACACCCCCTATGAGGCTGCCGTGCAGGCGCAGAAGGATGCCCAGAAGGCCGGCCAGCCGGCGGGCCCGGCACCGGTAAAACCGGTCGAGGACAAGCCTTTCATCCTCGACCCGCTGCTCTGAGCCGCTGTTCATTTTCGAAAGCATGCTGCCGTGAACCATTTCGACTATCGTGACGGCGTCCTCCACGCCGAAGACGTGGCGCTGACCGATATCGCCGCTGCCGTCGGCACGCCGTTCTACTGCTACTCGACCGCGACGCTGACGCGTCATTTTCAGGTCTTCTCCAAGGCCTTCGCAGATCTCGATGCGCTGGTCTGCTATGCGCTCAAGGCCAACTCGAACCAGGCCGTGTTGAGGACGCTGGCAAAGCTCGGTGCTGGCGCCGACACGGTGTCGGAAGGCGAGATGCGGCGCGCGCTGGCCGCCGGCATCCCGGCCGGGAAGATCGTCTTTTCGGGCGTCGGCAAGACGGCGCGCGAAATGGACTTCGCGCTGCAGGCCGGCATCCTGTGCTTCAACGTCGAATCCGAGCCGGAGCTCGAGCTTCTGTCGGCACGCGCTGTTGCCAACGGCAGGACCGCACCAGTGTCGCTGCGCATCAACCCTGATGTCGACGCCAAGACGCACAAGAAGATCTCGACCGGGCTTGCCGAGAACAAGTTCGGCATCCCGCGTCAGCGGGCGCGCGAAGCCTATGCCCGCGCAGCAGCCCTGCCGGGCATCAAGGTCACCGGCATCGATATGCATATCGGCAGCCAGATCACCGAGCTGCAGCCTTTCGACGACGCCTTTGCGCTGATGGCCGAGCTGGTGGAAACGCTGAAGGCGGACGGCCATGAGATCGACCATGTCGACCTCGGCGGCGGCCTGGGCATTCCTTACAAGACCGACAACAACCCGCCGCCTTTGCCCGACGCCTATGCCCAGATCGTGCACAAGCGCGTCGGCAAGCTCGGCCTCAAGGTGATGTTCGAGCCGGGCCGGCTGATCGTCGGCAATGCCGGCATCCTGGTTTCGGAAGTCATCTTCGTGAAGGAAGGCGACGCCAAGAATTTCCTCATCGTCGATGCGGCGATGAACGACCTGATCAGGCCGACGCTTTACGATGCCTATCACGACATCCGCCCGGTGGTGCAGCCGGCAGCAAACGCGCCGCGCATGACCGTCGACATCGTCGGCCCCGTCTGCGAGACCGGCGACTACCTCGGCCTCGACCGCGACCTGCCCAGGCTGAAGGCCGGCGACCTGATTGCCGTCGGCACGGCCGGCGCTTATGGCGCGGTTCAGGCAGGCACCTACAACACGCGGCTGCTGGTGCCCGAAGTTCTGGTCGACGGCGACCGTTTCCATGTCGTCCGCCAGCGCCGGACCTATGAAGAGCTGATCGGCCTCGATTCCGTGCCCGACTGGCTCGCCTGACGGCGCACCAGATTGTCAGGGTGAGCAGGGAATTCTACGACGTTCCTTACGCCCGCCCCGGAAGTGCTGTGCGTTGAGCTTCACGATTACGTTGGTCGCCTCGCCTTCGCCGCGATTGATGGTATTCTCCCTGAGGCAGGGTGGCTGCATCCCGCGCCGCCCAAGCGGAAGGGCCGATGACGGAACCGACACGACCAGCGCTGCATCGTAGCATTGCCGCCGGCCTGGGCAGGACGCGCCTGGCCATCGCCACGGCGATGATCGTCGAGCGCGGCTGGCCGCTGGTGTTGCCGCTGATCGTTATTGCCAGCCTGTTCGTCAGTCTGTCCTGGCTCGGCCTGTTCCGGCTCCTGCCCGACATGGCGCGACTGGGGCTGGCCGTGACCTTCGTCGCAGCCGCGTTGGCCTCGCTCTATCCGCTGCGCTTTTTCCGCCTGCCGAGCTGGGCTGAGATCGACAGCCGTCTCGAACGCGCCAACCAGCTGCTGCACACGCCGGTGCAGGTCCAGACCGACAAGCCGTCGGGCAAGCCGGACAGTTTTGCCGACGCCTTGTGGCGCGAGCACCAGAAGCGCATGGCCGAACGGCTAGGCACGCTGGGCGGCGACCTGCCCCGGACGCAAGTACCCGAACGCGACCCATGGGCACTACGCGCCGCCGCTGCCCTGTTGTTCGTTTGCGCCTTCGCATTTTCCTTCGGCCCGACCGGCGGCCGGCTGGGCGACGCCTTCCGGGCGCATGCGGCGCACGACACTGTGCCGCCGCGCATCGACGCCTGGGTGACGCCGCCGACATATACCGGCAAGGCACCGATCTTCCTGACCGCCGATGCAAGCAGGGACGTTCCTGTCATCAACGTGCCCGAGGGCAGCGAACTGTCGCTACGCGTCACCGGCGGCTCGGGCGACGAAACGCTCGCCTTCACCGATGCCGCAGGCACAGTGCGCGACATCGTACCCAATGGCGTCAACACCGACGCAGCAACGCCTGTCGCGACAGGCCCGGTTGCCACGGTCAGGCAGTTTGCCGAAAAGCTCACCGCCCAGGGTAAGCTCACGCTGAAATCCGGCGACGACGAGCTCGACAGCTGGGCCTTCACCGTCATTCCCGACAGCGCGCCGAAAATCAGCTTCGTCGGTGAGCCCAAACGCGCCGTCAACGGCACGCTGGAACTGACCTACAATATCGAGGACGACTATGGCGCGGCCTCGGCCAAGGCCGACTTCGCCCTTGCCGACGCGCAGCCGGTGGATGCACGCCCGCTCTATGGCCCGCCCGAAATGCCGCTTTCCCTGCCCCGCCGTGGTGCGACCAAGAAGCCGGTGAAGGCGACGCGCGACCTGACAGAGCATGTCTGGGCTGGTGCTTCGGTGAAGCTCACCTTGCATGTTAGCGACGATGCCGGCCAGGAAGCCAAGAGCGAAACCAAGACGATCATCCTGCCGGAAAAACCGTTCACCAACCCGCTCGCCCGGGCGGTGATCGAACAGCGGCGCCTGCTGGCGCTCGACGCCAACGCCAAGCGGCGCGTGCTTGATCTGATGGACGCGATCACACTGCGTCCCGAGGACACGATCGACAATCTCTCGCACTACCTGGCGCTGATGAGCGCCCGCTCGCGGCTCAAGATGGCCAGCTCTGACGACCAACTGCGCGAGGTGGTCACCTATCTCTGGCAGGTGGCGCTCGGCATCGAGGACGGCGACCTGTCGGCGGCGGAAAAGCGCCTGCGCCAGGCCCAGCAGGCCTTGCAGGACGCGCTCGAACGCGGCGCCAGCGACGAAGAAATCGACAAGCTGATGGCCGAGCTGCGCGAGGCGATGAACGACTTCCTGCGCGAGTTCGCCGAACGCAACCAGCAGAACAGGACCGCGCAGGACCAGACGCCGGCCCAGGAGTTGCGCCAGAGCGACCTGCAGCGCATGCTCGACCAGATCGAGAACCTCGCCAAGTCGGGCAACCGCGACCAGGCGCGCGAGTTGCTGTCGCAGTTGCAGGACATGATGAACAACCTGCAGGCCGGCAAACGGCAGCAGGGTCAGCAGGGCCAGCAGAATTCCGAGATGCGCCAGCAGATGGACAAGCTCGGCGAGATCATGCGGCGCCAGCAGGAGATGATGAACGAGACCTTCCGCATGGACCAGATGCAGCGCGGCCAAGGCGAGCAGAGCGATCCCTTCGGCGAGAACGGCGAGCCGGGCCAGCAGCAGCAACAGGGCGAGCAAGGCCAGCAAAACAAAGGCCAGCAGGGCCGGCCGATGACGCCGCAGGAATTTGCCGACGCGATGAAGCAGATGCAGCAGGGCCAAGGGCAGCTGGAAAAGGACCTCGAAGCGCTGATGAAGGGGCTCGAGGGCCTCGGCATCAAGCCGGGCGAAGGTTTTGGCGACGCCGGGGAATCGATGAACCAGGCCGAGGGTTCACTCGGCAAGGGCGAAAGCGAACGCGCCGTCGGCCACCAGGGCCGCGCGCTGGAAGCGCTGCGCAAGGGCGCCCAGGACATGATGCAGCAGATGCAGGCCATGCAGGGCGACCAGGGCGGCAGCGGCGAAGGCGGCCGCCAGCAGAATGCCGACCGCGACCCGCTCGGCCGGCCCCGCGCCACCACCGGTCCCGACTTCGGCGACTCGACCAAGGTGCCCGACGAGATCGACGTGCAGCGCGCCCGCCAGATACTCGACGCCATACGCAAGCGCCTGGGCAATGCGCTCAGCCCCGAACTGGAGCGGAGTTATCTCGAACGCTTGCTGGAGCTGCGGTAGCCGGGAGCTCACTACGTTTGTTCCCCCTGTACCGACGCACTCCGCCCATTGGTCTCCTGACAGCCTTTTGTCAGGAAGCATGGCAGGATACGGCTTGTTCCCAGCGATCAGCGCCGCTGATGGAAAGCCTCGCGGATGGCGTCGGCCATGGCGTCGACGGCTTCGCTGTTGGCGCGCGGATTGCGATGCATGACGACCCTGGTCGTGTCGATCGCCCCGAAGCCTTCGGCCTCCGTCAGCTCGCGGCAATCCGGTGGAATGTTGCTGCGGGCCATCGGCGCCAGCGCCAGTCCGGCGGTGACGGCAAGGGAGAGGCCGTTGGTGGTATCGCTGGTGTAGGCGAAACGGTAATCGATGCCGCGCTGCTCGAGTGAGCGAAGCGCATACTCCCGCGACCAGCCGTGGCGGGTGTACATGGCAACCGGCAGCGGCCGCTCCAGATGCAGCTGGTGGTGAATGGAGGTCACCCAGACCGTCGGGTCATTCATCAGGACTTCGGCGCCCGATGGAAATTGCCACTCGAAGACCACGGCAAGATCAAGTTCGCCGGCCGCGAGCGAAGCCAGTTGGGAGACCGAATAGCCGAACCGCACCGTCACCTCCACCTTCGAATGGCGCTTGGCAAAGGCACCCAGGGCACGCGACAGAACAGGCTGGCCATATTCCTCGGGGATGCCAATGCGGACCGGTCCGCCAAGCGGCGCCGCGCGCATCGACGACGCCGTTTCATCGAGCAGGGCAACGATGCGGCGCGCATTTCCGACGAGTTCGGTGCCGCGTTCGGTCAGGGCGACGCCGCGCGCGCCGCGCGTGAACAGCACCTCGCCGACGACCTCCTCGAGGCGCTTGATCTGCATGCTGACCGCGGACTGGGTGCGCCCGACACCTTCGGCCGCGCGGGTGAAATTGCCGCTCTCGGCAACCGCGAGGAAGGTGCGCAGCAGGTCGCTGTCGAGGCGTGCGGTCATGAAAACGTTTTCAGCCATAAGAAATTCTAATGGCTGCCATCATTCCAATTCGTTTGCATCGTGTCAAACGGCGGGGAATAGTCCCGCTACCCATTGGAAGGTGGTCGCAAGAGATGCGGCTGCGGACTGGTAATACCGTCCTCACTTTCACCCGCCGCAATCTTGCCGGCGGGTATTTTTTTGGGGCAGCTGTGCGCCAGTCGCTGTCGCCGCTGGCCCAACAGGAGGCGCCGACAAGCGCTCTCGTTCCGCCCGATCTCAAGGTACAAATATCGGGACGACCTCTTAGCCAGGCACTCCTGCACCATGCACAACAGAACGCTTCTCGGCATCCTCTGCCTTTGCCTGGGCGTGCTGGTGTTTTCGATCCAGGACGCGCTGATCAAGGCCGTGGCCGGCACCTATCCGGTCAGCGAAGCGCTGCTGATCCGCGCCGTGGTGGCGTTGCCGATCCTGCTCCTGCTGGTGCATCGCGATGTCGGGCTTCCGGCACTCGCCTCGCCCAACTGGCGCTTCCTCGCAACGCGCTCGATGATCCTGTTCGTGTCTTACTGCGCCTACTACCTGGCGATACCGGCGCTGCCGATCGCCGATGCGGCGGCGCTCTTCTTCCTGACGCCATTGCTGATCATGACCATGGCCGGTCCCTATCTCGGCGAACGGGTGCCGTGGCAGAGCCTTGCCGCCGGCACGGTCGGGCTTTTCGGTGTGGTCATCATGGTCAATCCCGGCGCCGGCATCTTCGAATGGGCGGCCTTGCTGTCGCTCGCCTCGGCGTTTCTCTACAGCTTCTCGCAGCTGATGGCGCGCAAGGTCGGCGTGACGGAAAGTGCGACGACAATGGCCTTCTACCAGAACGCCGCCTATCTCTTCGGCGCCGTGCTGATCACCACGATCTTCTCGGCCGCCGGCTTCCAGCAGACAGGCCATCCCAGCCTCGATTTTTTGATGCGGCCATGGATCTGGCCGAGCCTGCGCGACTTCCTGATGATGGGCGCCTGCGGCATCATTGCCGCTGTCGGCATGGTGCTGCTTGGCCAAGCCTATCGGCTGACGCCCGCCAACAAGGCGGCGACTTTCGAATACACCGGGCTGTTGTGGGCACCGCTGTGGGGCTACCTGTTATTCGCCGAGGTGCCCGGAACCGGCACGGTGATCGGCGCGCTGCTGATCGTCGGCGCCGGTATATTCGCGCTGAATGTCGGGACGCGGACGCCTCAGGCGGCGCCGGCGAGCGCCACTGCCGACTGAGCAGCCAGCGCCCGCGAAACGCGGTCACGAATGTCGTTGAGCGTGAACGGCTTCTGCACCACATCGATGATGATGGCGTCGAGTTCCTCTGCGCGCTCGCGCTGGTCGGCATAGCCGGTCATCAGCAGGATCGGCAGCCCGGGATAGGCGCGTGCTGCATTCTGCGCCATCTCGATGCCGTCCATCTCCGGCATGCGGATGTCGGAGACGATCAGGTCGTACCCGCCGCGCTCTGCGTGAATGGAGTCGAGCCCTTCGGCGCCATCGCAAGCGACGTCGACCTTGTGGCCGGCGCGTTCGAGCGCGCGGGCTGCGAGAGTGCGGACGGACTCATCGTCCTCAACGATCAGAAGTTTTGCCATGGCGGCGATATTTGCCGCGACTGGTTGACGATTCCTGAATGCCGCAAAATTTGTGATTAGCGGCTGATCAGTCTTCGCCCTTGACCACTCCGACGAAGGGCAGCTCGCGGAAGGCGTGCGCCACATCCATGCCATAGCCGACGACGAAATAGTCGGGGCAGTCGAAACCGACATAATCGGCATTGAGGTCGGTCTTGCGGCGCATGCGCTTGTCGAGCAGCACAGCGATCGAGCAGCTCTTGGCGCCGCGCGACATCATCAGCTCGCGGGTGAACTTCAGCGTCTTGCCCGATTCGAGAATGTCGTCGATCAGCAGGACGTCGCGGCCGGCAACCTCGTTGTCGATGTCACGCAGCACGCGGACCTCGCCGCTCGTGGTGCCGGCACCATAGCTTGAAATGAAGATGAACTCGACCTCCGGCGACAGGCCGACGTCGTGCATGGCGCGGATCAGGTCGGCGGCGAAGATGAACGAGCCCTTCAGCACCGAGATGACCAGAAGGTCAGTGTAGTCGTGCGCCGCGATATCCTTGGCGAGTTCGAGATTGCGCCGTGCGATCGCCGAGGCGGAGAACAGCACTTCGATTTCCTTGTCGCGCACAACAGGCATGACAGCATCCTATTCCGAGAAAGCGACCGTGACGGTCTTTACCCCGTTCATAGGCACGTCGAGCCGGCTCGAAAAGTCCCATCTTGCGCCGGCTGCCACCGGAACCGTGCCTGTCCCCAGCCTGTAACGCAGGACTTTGCCGTCATCGCCGGTGACGGCGATGACGATCGGCGGCAGCGATGCCGCCCTGTTTCCGTCGTTGAAAGCGGTGCCGTCGACGAGCAGAAGCGGCTTGCGGCCGGAGCTGTCGATGCGCGAAACGACGTCGGCGAGGCGCAGCTTCGGCGCCTGCCATGACAGCGGAAACGCCGCAGCATGCAGCACCTGGTGTCCGCCGGCGACCCAAAACGCCATTGCCACCAAGGAGATACCGGAGAGCCAGAAGATCGGCCCGCCGCGCGTCGGCCGGGCGTCCAGCCGCGAATGCGCTGGCCTGAGCATCTCCATTCCGCCCCGATTGGCTGACTGAGTGGCGAGGACAGGCTGGACGGCGGATGATTCGTTTCGGCGATCGGCGCGAGCCACGACTTCGAAATCGGCGTCGACAATGTCCAAGGCAGGCGCGCGCTGGGGTTGGGCGGATGTGTCGCGGCCGTCATCGGTCATGATTTCGCCGGAAACCGGGCGTGCTTTCCGCTGCTCAGCCATCAGACCCCTTAGACATTCTGCCGAGAGGGGGTAAACGGAAATGGTTAATGCTTCGCCACCGAGGTGCTTCGGCGCCCCATTCCGGACGGAAATTAACCGTCTCTTAACCATGCGGACCCATGGTCGTTTCGTAGAAACGGGCAGCCAGGGTCCCGATGAATCTCCGTGGATTCGCAAGTTCCCAGGGTTTCGTAAGTTCCCAATGTTTCGCAAGTTCAAGGTCTGCAGCACGTGATCCGCTTCGAGAATGTCGGCCTCAGATACGGGATGGGACCGGAGATCCTGCGTGACATCTCCTTCCACATCCCCGAGCGCTCGTTCCAGTTCCTGAGCGGGCCGTCGGGCGCGGGCAAGACCACCCTGCTGCGGCTGCTGTTTTTGTCGCTCAAGCCGACGCGTGGCCTGATCAGCGTCTTCGGCAAGGACCGTTCGCGCATCTCGCGCACCGAGCTGCCGCTGATGCGCCGGCGTATTGGCGTGGTGTTCCAGGATTTCCGCCTGCTCGACCACATGACCACCTACGAGAATGTGGCGTTGCCGCTGCGCGTGCGCGGGCGCGAAGAGGCAAGCTACCGCACCGACGTCACCGAACTGCTCAAATGGGTCGGCCTCGGCGAGCGCATGCATGTGCTGCCGCCGGTGCTTTCGGGCGGCGAAAAGCAGCGCGCCGCGATCGCCCGCGCGCTGATCGAGCAGCCCGAGATCCTGCTGGCCGACGAGCCAACCGGCAATGTCGACCCGCCACTGGCGCGGCGCCTGCTCAGGCTGTTCATCGAGCTCAACCGGCTTGGCACCGCGGTGGTGATCGCAACCCACGATCTCGGCCTGATGGACCAGGTCGATGCTCGGCGCATGATTCTCGCCGGCGGAAGGCTCGACATCTATGACTGAGGCCCAAGCCGACAGCAGCACACACGGCGAGGAATTCGAGGACGAATTCGAGGATGCGCCGCTCCAGCAGCCGGCGCCAAGGCTGCAGCGCAAGACCGCCCCCATCGTGCCGTCACAGAACATCGCCGGCCGCGCGCTGGTGCTGGTCATCGCCATCATGACGTTCTTGTCGTGCCTGACGCTGGGTGCGGTCACGCTGGTGCGCGACACCGCCTCGGTGTGGGAAAACCAGATCGCCCGCGAGGCGACGATCCAGATCAAGCCCGCCGAAGGGCTGGACATGGAGGCGGCACTGGAGACGGCCGCACGCATCGCCGGCGAATTCGCCGGCGTCAGCGGCACCAAGATCGTCGATCGCGCCGCTACCGCGCGGCTGCTCGAACCGTGGCTCGGCTCGGGATTGAACATCGACGAGTTGCCGGTGCCGCGGCTGGTGATCGTCACCATCGACCAGAGCAGCCCGCCCGATTTCGGCGCGATGCGCCAGGCGATCAGCCCCAAGGTGCCAACCGCCACGCTCGACGATCACCGCACCTGGGTCGACCGGCTGGTGGCGATGGCGCGCACGACGGTCACCATCGGCACCGGCGTGCTGGTGCTGATGCTGGCAGCGACTGTGCTGTCTGTGGTGTTTGCGACGCGTGGCGCCATGGCCGGCAACGGCCACATCATCGAGGTGCTGCATTTCGTCGGCGCCGAGGCCAATTTCATAGCCAGCGAGTTCCGCCGTCACTTCCTGCTCACCGGCATGACGGGTGCGGCCGCCGGTGGCGTTGCCGCTGTGGTGGTCTTCATCATCTTTTCGTGGTGGTCGTCGCTCAATCTCGCGACGCCGGAAGCCGACCAGGCAACCGCCCTGTTCGGCAACTTCGCCATCGGCCTGAACGGTTATCTCGGCGTCGCCGTGATCGTCGCTGTCATTGGCGCATTGACTGCCGCGACATCACATTTCACCGTCGTCAGCTATCTCGGCGACATCGACGTGCAGCATCCGGAAAGGATGTGATCACCGATGATGTCACTTTGTTGCAGAATGTGCTTAGATAGGCGCTGCAAAAGCCGCAATCCCTGCTTAACCATGGCTTCGTGATGGGTCAGAACGCGCTCGCCGCATCGGGGACGGTTTCCGGATCGAAAACCTACCCGGCCGGGCTCAAGCCGCGCCGGAGAAGTGTTTTTTTGCGCCGCATTTTGTTCATCCTCGTCGCAGCAGCCTTCATCTTCACCGGTGGCTTCGCGCTGTTTGCAACCCATGTCAGTCGACTTACCACGCCGGCCAACCCTGCAAAGGCCGACGCCATCATCGTTTTGACCGGCGGCCAGTCGCGGCTGGATGCGGCACTTGACCTGCTCAAGGCCGGCAAAGGCGAACGCCTGCTGATCAGCGGCGTCCATCCCTCGGCGACGCGCCGGCAACTGCAGCTGGCGACTCGCAGCGACAAGTCGCTGTTCAACCGTGTCGACATCGACCGCGCCGCGCTCGACACCATCGGTAATGCCGAGGAAAGCGCCAAATGGGTCGAAAGCCACGACTACGCCCGTGTCATCCTCGTCACCAACAACTACCACATGCCGCGCAGCATGCTGGAAATGGGCAGGCTTTTGCGCAAGGCCAGCCTGGAGCCCTACCCGGTCGTCAACTCCAAGCTTGGCGAAGGCCGCTGGCTGACCAAGCCCGAAGCGTTCCGCGTGCTGTTCACCGAATACAACAAGTACCTGCTGGCGCTGGCGCGCGGCATCGTGCCGGTCAAGCCGACCTCGGACGGCATGGTCGTGGTGCAGGCCGCCGCCGAATAGGCACTCTGCCACGCAAAAGCTCATTCCAAGGCGAAGCGGCGTTTTCCTTTTTGGACGGCTTGGTGTAACCAACGGCGAAATCCCGTCCTCAGGCGCCCCTCACCAATGCTCCATATCCGCTCGCTGGCATTCAACTTCGTCTTCTATGTCAGCCTGATCGCCCAGATGATCTTCTGGACGCCCTACTATTTCCTGTCGCCGCGCCACCGGGCCTGGCTGGTGCCCAAATTCTGGGCGCGTTCGAGCCTGTGGCTGCAGGAAAAGATCGCGGGAACGAAAAGCGAGGTGACGGGGCTCGAGAACCTGCCCGCAGGTTCGTTCATCCTGGCGCCCAAGCACCAGTCGTTCTGGGACGCCATCGCCTTTTTCCCCTATCTGCGCGACCCGCTCTACATCCTCAAGCGCGAGCTGATGTGGATCCCGTTCTTCGGCTGGTACATCGCCAAGATGAAGATGATCCCTGTCAACCGCGGCAAGCGCTCGGCAGCGCTGAAAGCGGTGGTGGTGGCGACCCGCCGGGAAATGCAGAACGACCGCCAGCTGATCATCTATCCCGAAGGGACACGCCGCGCGCCCGGCGACGAGCCGGCCTATAAGTGGGGCATCGCCGAACTTTATGCGGCGCTCAACATGCCCGTCGTGCCGGTCGCCCATGTCGCCGGCCTGTATTGGCCGCGCCGCAAATTTCTGCGTTTCCCCGGCACCATCAAGGCGCGCTTCCTGAAGCCGATCCCGGCTGGCCTGTCGCGCGAGGAGTTCATGCAACGCCTGATCTCGGAGACCGAGGCCGCCTGCGACGCGTTCCTGATCGAAGCAGCAACCTCGAAGAACCCGCCCCCCATGCCGCCCACGGCGGCGAAGCGGCTGAAGGAACTGGGCGTAAACACGTGACACTGTTCCCGACCGGCCGCCGAACATTCTTCCTGCAAGAAATCGGGGAGCCGGAGGCGAACGTCCTTCGCGTTGTCGTGGCAGAGGCAAGTGCCCAGGAGAACGCAACAACAGTTCCCGGGACAGACTTCATAGCCCGACCAGTCATACAGGTAACCAACGAACAGTCCTGGCAACTGACGTGGGATTCCTACATTGCCTATGCGGTTCGCAACGAGAGCTATTGGCAGTCGGATAATCGGCCAGATTGTGATGATCGCCTGCTAGTGCGATCGCAATCGGCCTTCCTTGATTTCGTCGGGGCGTCGACCTTCGCATCCGACGACTTCCCGGGAAAATACTCGCACTGGGAGCTTATTTGCGCGGATCACGTCATCGATGTGGTTTCGACTTCTGATCCGTACATAGAAAGACGGCTTACTCGCGCGTGACCAGCCTGGTTAGCCCGGCCGCAATGCGCCGCTCGTGTTCGAGCAGCCAGCGCTTGCGCCAGAGGCCACCGCCATAGCCCGTCAGGTCGCCGCTGGCGCCGACCACCCTGTGGCACGGGATGACGATGGCGATCGGGTTGGCGCCGTTGGCGCGGCCGACCGCACGTATGGCTGCGGGGTTGCCGATCTCGCCGGCGAGGCCGGAATAAGTCACCGAGACGCCCGCAGCAATGCGGCGCAAGCCGTCCCAGACCTGACGTTCAAAGGACGTGCCCTGCGGTGCCAGCCGAGTTGCGAACTCTGCAGACGTGCCAGCGAAATAGGCGGAGAGTTCCGCCTCGATCTGATCGATCGGTGCGGCCCTGCCGAAGGCGATGGCCGAGCCGGTGACCGCCTGTAGCTTGCGCACCTCTGTCGCCAGCGCCTTTCGCTCGAGGAATTCGAGGATGTGCAGGGCATGCTGGTCCGCAATCGCGATCATCGGGCCGATGGGCGTCTCGATCCAGTCGGCCTTGAGCATGGTCTTGCCGCGCAGCTTGGCCGGCGCCTCGCCGAGCAGCCGGGTGACAGCCGCGCGAAATCCGCTGCCGGAATCGAAACCCGCCTCGACCTGGGCGTCGACGACGCTGTCACCTGACGTCAGCCTCTCCGCCGCTTGCCCCAACCGGCGCAGCCGCGCCATTTCGAGAAAGCTCATGCCGAAACGACGCTTGAAGGCGCGGCGCACTGTCGAGGCATCGAGGCCCATGGCGACGATATCGGCCTCCAGCCAGCGCCGCTCCGGCTCGCGTTCGAGTGCTTCGAGCAGCGCTGCGACCAGTGGCTCAGCTTCGCCCGAGCCCATCATCGGCCGGCAGCGCAAGCAGGGCCTGAAGCCGGCATGCAGGCATTCGGCGGTGGTGTCGAAGAATTGCACGTTCTCGCGCTTGGGCTTGCGCGCGGAGCAGGTCAGCCGGCAGAAGATGCCGGTCGTCCTGACGCAGACATAGGCAAAACCGTCATAGCCTGCATCGCGGGCGATCAGGGCATCATAAAGCGTGTCGTCATCGGGGCGTTGGAACAGCATGGCTGATCCTTAGCGCGTCTCCGCTCGGCGCGCCGCCGAAAAACGGGCGTTGATTTTGCCTCCTGACACAGAACTATTTGCCGACCAGACGTGCCACATCTTCGAGCCAATGGTCGCGAATGCCGAGCGCCCTGAGATGCTCGACGGTGCTGAGCACATAATCCTCGTTGCGGCCCGACTGGCCGACGGCTCCGGTGACGATTTCGGCCGCGTGCGCCGCGTCGAGATTGCCGGCATACTGATGATGCTTGCGGTCGGCGATGTAGCACACCGCCTCCGCCTTTCCGCCGCCATCGAACTGGATGGTCAGCTGGCGTTCGAGATAGACGCTGGTGACGAGCTCGCGGTCCCTGAGATAGGCAACCACCTCGTCGCGCAGGTCGCCCGGCACGCGGAAGGCGAGGCCGACGCAGGAGCCGCCACGGTCGAGGCCGAGCACCAGGCCCGGCCGCTGCTCGGTGCCACGATGGACCCAGGAGCGGATGCAGAGCGAACGACGAAACCCCATCAACCGGGCACGGCGCGTCTCGACATGCGCGAAACCTGGCCGCCACATCAGCGAACCGTAGCCAAAAACCCAAAAATCGCCCATATCGCCAGCCTGTTGGTGATCGCGGTGAACAGAACCGCGTTAGCGAGAGCCCGAGCATGCCGTCAAGTCAGGAACCAAGAGCAAACTACAGCCGCCGCTTCATGTGGCTCGGGCTTTTCATCGTGCTTCTGTTCGGCGGCTACAGCGCCGGATGGTTCTGGTTCGCCGGCAAGGCCGAAAGCGAGGTGCGCAAGGCGATCGCCGGCGTCAACCGCGATGGCGTGTCGCTCGAATGCGCCAACCCCGAGATCAAGGGCTTCCCGTTCCGCATCGGCCTGTTCTGCGACCGGCTGGACTACGAGGATGCGGGGCGCAGGATTTCGGCCAGCGCCGGCAGTTTCCGCACCGCCGCCCAGGTCTATCAACCTATGCACTCGGTGCTGGAGATCGACGGCCCGCTCAGGATCGCCGCGCCCGACCTGCCTCAGTTGCAATTCAACTGGGATTTGCTGCATGCCAGCGCACGTATCGCCAAGCCGTTGCCCGAACGTATCTCGGTCGAAACGCTCAAGCTTTCCGGCCAGGCAGCGTTTATCGACGGCGTCGCCAAGCCGCTGTTCACCGCCGAGCAGACGCAGACGCATCTGCGCCCGAACGGCGCCAACATCGATCTCGCCGGTACCTTCACCGGCTTGCAGATCGACCCGCAGGCGATCGGCGGACGCACGCTGCCCAAGCTCGACGGCAGTGCCGACACCTCGCTCAACAATGGCGTTGCCCTTGTGGAAAGCAGGCAGCCGGCGCTGCGCGGCCAGTCGGGCAGCATTCGCTCGCTGACGCTGACGTCGGGCGGTACGACCGGCGTCGCACTCAGTGGCCCATGGTCGGTCGGCGACGATGGACTGATCGATGCAGATCTCAAGGTGACGATCCAGAACCCGCGCGAGCTGTCGCGCATCCTGTCTCAGGTCATTCCGGAGCAGGCCAAGCAGTTCGAGACCGCCTTCACCGGCCTCGCTTTGCTCGGCGACGCGCCGACCCTGCCGCTCAAGATCGTCAAGGGCAAGGCGACTTTGGGCTTCATTCCGCTCGGCATGGTACCGGCGGTAGATTAGGGGAGTAAGGCAGTAGGGGAGTAGGGGGACGATCCCCTGTTCCCCTGTTCCCCTATTCCCCTAACCCTTCGCCGGATGCTCGATGGCCTCGCGGCCGAAGTTCGGCACGTCGACTTCCTGGCCGGCGTCGATGATCGAGCGGCGGATGGCGCGGGTGCGGGTGAACATCTCGAACAGCTTGTCGCCGTCGCCCCAGCGGATAGCCCGCTGCAGCGACGCCAGGTCTTCCGAGAAGCGCGCCAGCATTTCCAGGATCGCGTCCTTGTTGTGCAGGCAGACGTCGCGCCACATCGTCGGGTCCGACGCCGCCAGACGGGTGAAGTCGCGGAAACCGGAAGCCGAATACTTGATGACTTCCGACTTGGTCACCGACTCTAGGTCGTCGGCCGTGCCGACGATGTTGTAGGCGATGATGTGCGGCAGGTGCGAGACGATGGCGAGCGTCATATCGTGATGTTCGGGATCCATCGTATCGATGTTGGAGCCGCAGCGGCGCCAGAACTCCGACAGCTTCTCCAGCGCCACCGGATCGGTATCAGGCAGCGGCGTGAAGATGCACCAGCGGTTCTCGAACAGTTCGGCAAAGCCGGCGTCGGGACCCGACTTCTCGGTACCGGCCAGCGGGTGGCCAGGGATGAAATGCACGCCCGCGGGTACATGCGGGGCCATCTGCGCGATGACGGAGGCCTTGGTGGAGCCGACGTCGGTGAGGATGGCACCCGGCTTCAGCGCCGATGCGATGTCGACAGCCACGGCGCCGGACGAGCCGACCGGCACCGAGACGATGACGAGGTCGGCATCCTTGACGGCTGCCTTGGCGTCGGTCGAGTAGCTGTCGCCGAGGCCGAGTTCCTCGGCGCGGGCGAGCGTGGGTGCGCTGCGGGTGGTGATCGCAATGTGACGGGCGAGCCCTTCACGGCGGATGACGCGGGCCAGCGACGAGCCGATCAGGCCGATGCCGACGAGGGCGATCTTTTCAAAGAGAGGATCTGACATGGTTCAACTTTTCAGGAATTCGGTGAGTGCGGCGACGACGCCGCGATTGGCTTCTTCGGTGCCGATGGTCATGCGCAGCGCATTGGGGAAACCGTAGCCGGTGACCCTGCGCAGGATATAGCCGCGCGCCGTGAGATAATCGTCGGCGGCAGCGGCCGAGTGCTTGCCGTCATCGGGGAAGTGCACCAGCAGAAAGTTGCCGACCGAAGGCGTGACGCGCAGGCCGAGCTTTTCGAACTCGGCGACCAGCCATTCCGCCCATTTGGCGTTGTGCGCCACCGTGCGCTCGACATGGCCGCGGTCTTCCATCGCCGCCACGCCGGCTTCGATCGCCGCCGCATTGACGTTGAAGGGACCGCGCATGCGCTCCAGCACGTCGATGATGTGCGACGGCGCATAGATCCAGCCGATGCGCATGCCGCCAAGGCCGTGGATCTTGGAGAAGGTCCGCGTCATGACGACGTTCTCGTTGGCCGCGACCAGCTCGACGCCCGATTCATAGTCGTTGCGGCGGACATATTCGGCATAGGCGGCATCGAGCACGAGCAGCACGTTCTTGGGCAGTGCCGCGTGCAGGCGGCGCACCTCCTCGAACGGCAGGTAGGTGCCGGTCGGGTTGTTGGGGTTGGCGAGGAAGACGATCCTGGTCTTCGGCGTCACCGCCGCGATGATGTTGTCAACGCTGGCCTTCTCGGCATCCTCCTTGGCAACGACCGGCGTGGCACCGGCTGCCTGGGTGTAGATCTTGTAAACCATGAAGCCGTGCTCGGTGTAGACGGCCTCGTCGCCCGGCGAGAGATAGCTCTGGGACAACAGGCCCAGCACTTCGTCGGAGCCATTGGTGCACAGGATGTTGGCAGGATTCAGCCCATGGGTCGCCGCGATCGCCTGCCTCAGGCGTGACGCCGACCCATCGGGATAATACTCCATCTTATGCGATAGCCTTTGGACGGCCTCGATCGCATGGGGCGAGGCGCCGAGCGGATTTTCGTTCGACGACAGCTTATGGACCTTGGCGACGCCTGCCGGAGCGGAGCTCTTGCCGGGGACATAGGCTGCGATGTCCATGATGCCGGCGCGGGGTTCGGGGCGAATCTGCTCGGGTGCCTTGGTCATTTCGAAATATCCTGGATTGGCGCCTCCGGCCGGAGGCCGCAGCGGAAATACCGCCCGGTGCACGCAATGTCGAGGAAAACCGGCGGAACCGGGCGGTCTGGCCGGACGAATGGGTCGCGGTTGACGCAATCCCCGACCGGGCGTAATAGCAGGGCATAGACCCGTGGTGATTTGGCCGGTCGGCTTGCAGCCACGTTAAACAAGTCGCTAAAGG
This sequence comes from Aminobacter sp. NyZ550, assembly GCF_025628925.2. NCBI lineage: Bacteria > Pseudomonadati > Pseudomonadota > Alphaproteobacteria > Hyphomicrobiales > Phyllobacteriaceae > Aminobacter > Aminobacter sp. NyZ550. The sequence continues at coordinate 1,614,069 of NZ_CP114190.1, read as the reverse complement.
GCCGTTTGCGATCCGTAAACCGGCTTTGCGACAGCAATGCCGGTTTTGTTTTTTGGAGTTCGCACAGTGCCGATCAAGATCCCGGATCAACTCCCCGCCCGCCAAGTGCTGGAAAAAGAGGGCGTGTCCATCATGGATGAGCAGACAGCTCTCCGCCAGGACATCCGTCCGCTGCAGATCGGCCTGCTCAACCTGATGCCCAACAAGGTCAGGACCGAAACGCAGATCGCGCGCCTGATCGGCGCCAGCCCGCTGCAGGTCGAACTGACGCTGGTGCGCATCGGCACCCACAAGGCCAAGAACACCTCAGAAGATCACCTCATCGCCTTCTATCAGACCTGGGAAGAGGTCAAGGATCGCAAGTTCGACGGCTTCATCATCACCGGTGCGCCGGTGGAACTGCTGCCTTTCGAGGACGTGACCTACTGGGACGAACTCAAGCAGATCATGGACTGGACGACGACCAACGTGCACTCGCCGTTCTTCATCTGCTGGGGCGCGATGGCGGCCGCCTGGCATTTTCACCGCGTTCCCAAGCACACGCTGGAGCACAAGGCGTTCGGCGTCTACCGCCACAACAACAACGCGCCTGCCTCGCCCTATCTCGCCGGCTTCTCCGACGATTTCGCCATACCGGTGTCGCGCTGGACCGAGGTCCGTGCCTCGGACATCCCCGAAGACTCCGGCCTGGAGCTTTTGATGGAATCGGAAGAGACCGGCCCGAGCCTGCTGGCCGAAGAAGCCGGCAACCGGCTCTACATGTTCAACCACATCGAATACGACTCGACCTCACTCAAGGAAGAGTATGACCGCGACGTGGCCGCCGGCGTGACGATTGCCGTGCCGCACGAATATTACCCCGACGACGACCCGCAGCGCCGGCCGCTGAATCGCTGGCGCTCGCACGCCCATCTTTTGTTCGGCAACTGGATCAACCGCGTCTACCAGACCACCGAGTACGATCTGGAAAACATCGGCAAGGGTCGCTAGCACCACAAGACCGCGTCCGGAACCCGGGCGCGGTCCTTTGCCCTACCCCGCCTTTGCCCGGTGCTCGTGGAAGGCGCAGGCGAGGATGCGCAGGGCTTCGCGCGAGCGGCGGTCGGTGAGCGACGAGTGCAGCACGATTTCGGTTGCCGGCACATCGGGCAGACCGAACTTGCGGCTGACTTCGACGGTTCCGGGCGGCGCGAGACGGCTGGGAAAGACCGCCGTCGCCAGCCCGGCCGACACTGCCGCCGTCACCAGCGACGAGCCGCCGCCGACGAACACCTCGACCCAGGGAATGCCGGCATCGTCGAGCGTGCGTATCGCCAGATCGCGCACGCCGCACAGCCGCGACAGCGTCGCCAGCCGGATCGGCTCGCCAAGACGATGATCGAATTCGGGCGTCGCAAACCAGCCGAAATGCTCCGGTCCCAGCACCTCGCCGTCGCGGCGGTCATCCTCGCGCCGGACAATCGCCGCATCGAGCTCGCCACGGTCGAAGGCGTCGAGCAGCAAGGTCGAATTGTCGACCTGGACCTCGATGGTCAGGGCCGGGTCGTGCTGGCTGAGGCGGGCCAGCAGCGTCGTCACCTCCGGTCCGGCGACATGGCCGGCAATGCCGAGCGTGAAGCGCCGCGCCGAACATGACAGGCCGGCAACCGCTTTGTCATGCGCGGCTAGGAAGCTGCGTGCCGATTCGATGAACAGCGCGCCGTCGGCCGACAGCCTGACGCGGCGCGGAGTACGTTCGATCAGCTTGCGGCCGACACGCTCCTCCAGCCGCTTGAGCTTGACGCTTACCGCCGCCTGGGTCGAGCCCATGGCGTCGGCTGCACGGGTGAAACTCTGCAGGTCCGCCACCATGACGAAGTTGCGGACGGCCTCCGCGTCGAGCCACAGCATGTCATCTATCCCGATTTGTTATCACTGATATAGGATTGCATAGCATTTATGCATGCTCAAGCTTGGCATATCTCGGATGTTTCCAGATAACCAGCGGCGACCGGACTTCCTCCCCCGACGCCGCCAGCCGGAGACATGGGATGAAGCGGACGATGAGAGACAGTCTGGCGCTGGGGGCGATCTGCCTGTCGGCGCTGATGTTTGGTCTTGAGATAGCGAGCGTACCGGTGATTCTGCCGACGCTCGAACATGTGCTGCATGCCGACTTCAAGGACATGCAGTGGATCATGAACGCCTACACCATCGCCTGTACGACGGTACTGATGGCAACAGGAACGCTGGCCGACCGCTACGGCCGCCGGCTCGTTTTTGCGCTTACGGTTGCCGCTTTCGGCGTGACCTCCTTGATGTGCGGCCTCGCCCCCAACACCACCGTGCTGATCGTCAGCCGCTTCCTGCAGGGCATGGCCGGCGGCGCCATGTTCATCTGCTCGATCGCCATTTTGTCGCACCAGTTCCAGGACGCCAGGGCGCGCAGCAGCGCCTTTGCCGTCTGGGGCGTCATATCAGGCATCGGCCTTGGCTTTGGCCCCATCATCGGTGGCGTGATCGTCGCCCTGTCGACCTGGCAGTGGGTCTTCCTCGTGCACGCTCCACTGGCATTGCTGTGCCTGGTGCTGACCTTCGGCAGCGTCAAGGAATCGCGTGACCCGCAGGCGACGAGGCTGGACCTGCCCGGCATCGTCATCCTGAGTGCTGCTGTCTTCGGCCTGACCTACTACATCACCCAAGGCGCTGATCTCGGCTTCCTCAGCCCGACGGCTCTCGCTATCGCCGCGGCGACGCTGATCGGCCTGATCGCCTTCGTCGCGGTCGAGCGGCGGCATTCGCACCCGATGTTCGACTTCTCGGTGTTCCGGATCCGCGACTTCTCCGGCGCCATCGTCGGCTGCGTCGGCATGAACTTCAGCTATTGGCCGTTCATGGTCTACCTGCCGATCTATTTCACCGCAGGCCTCGGCTATGACAGCACCGAAACGGGACTCGCCGTGCTCGCCTATACGGTGCCGTTCCTGGTGATGTCGCCGGTGGCGCAGTATCTGCTCTTGCGCACCAGCCCACGCACCGTCATTCCGCTCGGCCTGTTCACCATTGGCCTCGGCTTCATCGCCATGTGGCTGGGCAGCCCTGTCGAAGGGGCGAGCGGCCTGACGGTGCTGCCCGGGGCGCTGATTGCCGGCATCGGCCTCGGCCTGACGACGACGCCGGCCACCAACATGACCACGGGTTCGGTGCCGGCCAGCCGCGCCGGCATGGCCTCGGGCATCGATGCCAGCGCCAGGCTGATCGCGCTTGCCATCAACATCGCCGTCATGGGCTTCGTTCTCGTCGAGGGCATCCTTGCAGGACTTAGGGGGGCGCTGCCCGAGGGCGCCGATGCCGGCCAGCTCCGCTCGCTGGCCGAGCGCATCGCCGCCGGTGGCGTAACCGACGGCGCACAAGGCGCCCTCGATGTGCCGGCCGACGCGGTCCATGCCGCGCTGGTCAACGGATTCCACTGGGTGATGCTCTATGGCGGCCTCGGCGTATGGGTGCTGGCGGCACTCAGCTTCGTGCTGTTCGGTGCCGGAAAGTCGTCGGCCAAGCCTTGCTCGGATGCGCAGACGCACGCGATCTGAGCGCACCGCTGCAGGCCTGCTCCAGCGGCCTGCAGCCCGGCCGATCAAGCCGGAGCCTTGGCCTTTGCCACATCCTTGATGCGGATCGGCTTGAGCACCGGCCCACGCTTGTCCTTGGCAAGGTGGACTGTCCGGTCGAACAGGCCGCCATTGTGACGTTGCGGGCCAAAATAGACGACGCCGGTGCCGGCGAGCTCGCCCTCGAACATGTCTTTGACCCGCTGATGCGCTGCTGCGTCGAGCGTCTCGAAGGCCTCGTCGACAATCGCCCAGTCTGGCTTGTGCAAACGCAGTCGCGCGAAGGCGACGAGCCGCAATTCGTCGCTGGTGAGTTCATCGTTCCATGGCGCGACACGGTCGAGCGAGGTTGCCAGCCGCTCCAGCCCGACGGCGGCAAGCGCTTCGGCAAAATCCTTGTCGTCGAGGACTGTGCCGCTGGACGGATGGGCAAGCACCTCGCGCAGCGTGCCCGGCGGCAGGTAGGAAACGCGCGGCAGGAAGGCGACCTGCTTGTCCTTGGGCAGTTCGATGCGGCCCTTGCCCCATGGCCACAGCCCGGCGAGCGCGCGGAACAGCAGCGTCTTGCCGGCACCTGCCTCGCCCGTGACCTGCAGGCGCTCGCCCGGCCTGACCCGGAGATGCGGCTCCGAAAGCCGGATGCAACCGCTTGGCGAGACCAGCTGGAGATCGTCGAACGCCAGGCTGCCGTCGTGGCTTTCGGCGACGTCGATGCGCTCCTCCTTGTCGTGCAGCCCGTCGGCTGAGACCTGCACGCGGCGGATCACGCCGACGCGCATCAGCGTGGCGCGCCAGTCGGCGATGGCGCCGACATTGTTGATGAACCAGCGCAGCGAGGCGTGGACCTGGTTGAAGGCGCTGACAGCCATCATCAGCCCGCCGAAGCTGATGTCGCCAGCGAAATAGACCGGTGCAGCGACCAGGATCGGCGCGACCACGGTAAACCAGCCATAACCGTCGGTGACCCAGCCGAGATTGATCTGGGTGGCGAAGATGCGGCGCAGCGACTTGAGCACGCCGGCAAGATCGAGCTCCAGCCGGCGCTTTTCATCGGCCTCGCCGCGCGCCAGCGAGATGGCGTCGATGTTCTGGTTGATGCGGACCATCGAGAAACGAAGCTCGGCTTCGCGCGAATAGCGATCGGCGTTCTGGGCAATCAGCGGCCGGCCGACCAGCCAGCTCAGCAGCGATGCGGAGCCGGCATAGGCGATCGCCGCCCAGACCATGTAACCGGGAATGCTGAACGAGCGCTCGCCGACGTGGAAGACGAAGCCGGACGACAGGCTCCACAACACCCCGACGAAGGACACCAGCAGGATCGAGGCCTGCAGCAGGCCGATGGCGAGGTCGGTTGTAAGGTCGGCAAGGTGGCCGGCATCCTGCTGCATGCGCTGGTCGGGATTGACGCCGACGGCCCCGGCATTGGCGAGGCGGAAGGCACGGCCAGGCCGCAGCCATTCGGTGATGAGGTCGAGCGTCAGCCCCTCGCGCAGCTTGAGCCGGATCATCTGGTTCAGCTATTGCTGGCCGACATTCAGCACCAGGAGGCAGCCGGCGATCGCCGCGAAGATCGTCAGCTGGCGCAGGAAGGCGTCGAGGTCGCGGTTTTCGAGCGCGTCGTAGAACGGCTTGTTCCAGCGGTTGAGCACGATCTGCCCGGCCGACGTGGCGAGGATGACGGTCAGGATCGACAGGCCGAGCCAGACGAGTGTTCGGCGCACCGGAGAGCCGGCAAGCGCCTGCCGCGCCATTCTGAGATGGTCGAAAAACCGGCCGTCGACATCTGCTGCCAGAGGCTCACGATTGGTGTGGATGAACGATTGGGCTGGCATGCGCATCCTCCGGCTGGCCGCTTCGTGCGAATCGGCGCGGGCGGAGTGTGCCATTCAACTGCGATGGCGTATCAGCGAGTCGGCTGAACAGACCGTGATTGAAAACGCAGTCTTTGGCCGAGGCTTAGCCCTTCGGCACGAACACGTTGACCGATTTCGGCCGGATGCGGAAATGCGCCGGCGTCCAGGTAACCAGCTCGCCGTCGGTGTTGACCGGTCGCGGCTGCTTGGTGCGGATCGTCACCTCCGTGGTCTTGAAGGCGCGGACGTCGTCCCACTGGCCTTGCGTGCCCTTGCGCAGACTGGGCAGAAGCCTGAGCAGCCGCCACCAATGGTCGACCTCGAGGCTGTAGAGATCGAGCCAGCCGTCGTCGGCGGTCGCGGTCTCCTCGACGGTCATGCCGCCGCCATAATGGCGACCGTTGCCGACCGAGACCTGCATGGTGCGGATCTTTTCGGTGGTGCCGTCATGGTCGACATAACAGGTGAACAGCCGCGAACGCATCAGGATGCGGGCGGCGACGATGCCGTAGCCCAGCGTGCCCCAGCGCTTCTTGGCGTGCTCGGTGAGCTCGCCCGCCAGTTCGGCGCTGAAACCGATGCTGGCGACGTTGAAGAACAGATGGCCGTTGACCTCGCCGAGATCGACGGTTGCCTGGTGGCCGGCGGCGATGATTTCCGCCGCCTTCACCGGGTCGGCGGGAATGCCCATCGTGCGGGCAAAGTCATTGGCTGTGCCGAGCGGCAACACGCCGAGCGTCAGGCCGGAATAGGACAGACCGGCGGCCGCGTTGTTGAGCGTGCCGTCGCCGCCACCAACGATTGCCATGTCGAAATGATCGGCATTGCGCGAGATCAGCTCGGAGGCGTTCTCGTCCTTGCTTGTTGCCATCTCCTCGATCTGGAGACCGGCATCGACGAGCACCTGACGGGCGGCATCGATCGACCCGCCACCACGGCGTGCGCGCGGATTGACGATCAGCATCGCGCGCTTGCCCCTGGAATGCTGCACGGCGCGCTTTTGGTTGATGACGTCGGTCAGGAGGAAACCCCTATTCTTCACGGTGGGCCAAGCCCGCTGTCATCTAGGGATCGATCTGGCAAATTTGAAGGCAGGCGGATGAATATGCCGGCGGCGAAGCCAAGTAACCGGAAATATTCGCGTCAGTCCTGGGACGTTTCACGCACGCCGCGCCAGGCCGAGATGATGGCTGCGGCGGTAGCCTTGCCGGCCGCGTCGTCGATGAGCCAGGAAATCACCGAAATGCGCATCACCTCGCGTCCGCGCCATTTGGCGCCGCCGGCGAAGGCAACGCCGTCCCGCTGGAGCCGGATGATCGTTGCCCGGGTCAGTTCATCGCCGCGCTCGGCAGGCTCGTCGGCGCCGAAACGCACCAGCACCTGGTTGAGCACGACATCGTTGAGCACTGCGATGGCGTTTTCACCACGCAGCTCATCGGCGATCAGCCGTGCAACACGACAGTGCCGCTCGACCATCGTGGCTATGCCCTCGCGGCCGAGATGGCGGATGATCGCCCAGGTGGCAAAACCACGCGCCCGCCGCGACAGTTCGGGAACGAAATGGCTGGGGTCGCGCTCGCCCTCCATAGCCGTCGGCAGATAGCTCGCCGCAATCGTCATGGCGCGGCGATGCGCCTCGCTGTCGCGGACGATGGCATAGCCGCAGTCATAAGGCGTCTGCAGCCATTTGTGGCCATCGGTTGCCCAGGAATCACAAGCGTCGAGCCCCTCGGTGAAATGCCTGAAAGCAGGGCAGGCACGCGCCCAGGCACCGAAAGCGCTGTCGACATGGATCCAGGCACCGACCCCGCGGGCGATCGGCACCAGTTCGGTGAACCTGTCGAAGCCGCCGGTGTTGATCTGGCCGGCCTGCAGGATGACGATTGCCGGCCCACGCACGTCAGCTGCACGGCGAGCGAAATCGTCCGGGACCATCTGGCCCTGGCTGTCGGTGGCGACCCGGATCAGCCGATCGTGGCCAAGGCCGAGGAATTGCAGCGCCGAAAACACCGTGGTGTGGGCGTCGTCTCCGATCAGCACGGAAATCGACGGCGCGCCGAACAGGCCGTTGGCTTCGACATCCCAGCCGACACGACGCAGCACCGCACCGCGCGCTGCGGCCAGGCAAACGAAATTTGCCACCGTAGCACCTGTGACGAAGCCGACCGAGCTTTCGCGTGGCAGATCGAGCAGGTCGAGCAGCCAGCGCGCGGAAACCGTCTCGGCCGCGGCGGCCGACGGCATGGCGTGGTGGTTGCCGGCGTTCTGGCCCCATGCGCTGGTCATCCAGTCCGCAGCGACGCCAACCGGGTGCGAACCGCCAATGACCCAGCCGAAGAAGCGTGCGCCGGTGGTAACGTTGAGACCCGGTTCGGCCCGTGCCGCCAGTTCGTCGACCACGACGCCGGGTGCTTCTCCGGTCTCGGGCAAAGGGCCGTCAAAGGCGGCCAAGGCGTCGGGGTAGCCATGCAGCGGACGCTGCGGCCTGGATGGCAGTTCCGACCTGTAACGGATGGCATGGTCCGCGGCCTGGCGCAGCAGGCGCCCGATCTGTTCCCCCTCCATGGCAGTACCTCTCTGCTCCAAGAGTGCCGCAATCCGCAGAAACATTAGAAAACAAGCATATTCCGCGCAAGGTTTCCCGGCAACGAACGCATTCGCAGTCTAACGATCTAGCTCGGGGAAATAGGGATCGGAATAGATCCGCCTGTCGCGTTCGCCGGCCATGCAGTCGACCCGGGGCTCGGTGTCGATCCTGACGACCGGCACGGCATGGGTGTCGCCGCTGACCTCGAGCACCAGCTTGCGCCGGATTGCAGTGGCGAATTCCGACGCCGCCTTGATCGGCAGGACGAACGAGCCGGGGCCGCCGGTGACGCATTCGGCGTAATAACGGTCGAGCCGGGACGCCGTTCGCGACGGCCGGATCAGGATCGGCAAGCCGTTGATGACGATTCCCTGGGCCAGAGCAGCGCCACGCGCGGGAAGCACCGGGTTGCCGAAATTGTTCGGCCCGTCGCCCGAAATGTCGATGACGCGGCGAAAGCCGTCGGCGTCGTTGCTGTCGAACAGGTTGGCGCCATAAGTGACCGCGCCCGAGATCGAGGTGCCGCGAAAGCCGCTGAACGGCCTCGCCTCGAGCCTGGCGGCGAAGGCGGCAGCACTCTGCGGCCCGTCGATGATCTGCCACGGCACCACCGATTCCTCGCGCACGGTGCCCGCCCATTCGAAGTAGGTGATGGCGACGCGGCCATGCTGGCCGGACAGAACGGCATCAATGAAATCAGGGTGGCGCAGCGCCTCGACATAACCCGCGCGCTGGAGGGTGAACTCTTCCAGATCCATCGAGCGCGAGACGTCGACCGCAAGCACGAGCTCGACATCGACCGCAACACCAGCCACCGGGCGCGGCACCTCGCAGCCCAGACACAAGACTATGGCCAGCACGCCCAGCATCGTTTGCAGGCTCTCCGACGGATGGATCAGTGTCGCGGCAATGGCGTCGGAATGGAAGTGGTGCGGCTTCACCCCTTCGTGAGGTACAGCCTAGCCACCATGCTCCGCGTCGCCACGGCGCAGGGCTGGAAAGCCGCGTGAGGCGCCGGTGGGCGACAGCACCGGCACGAAGACGCGCCGCGAGGCGCGCTGCGCCACCGGAATGCCCTGGTAGACGCGCTTCTGCGCCTCGACGACGATGGCGCCGGCAAAGATCGGCCAGAGGCGGCGGCCTGCGCGCTCGAACAGATGGTCGAACTTCATCATCCATTTGCGCCGTGACGGCGGGAAATGCAGCGCATCCGACCATGCCGAGACGGTGAAATTGGCCTCGCGCAACAGTTCGTTGAGCTGGCCGGACGAGAATGGCCGCCCGGTGCCGAAGGGCGTGTGCTCGAAACGCGCCCACATGCCGCGCCGGTTGGGCACGACAATGACGATGCGCCCCGCCGGCGACAGCACGCGCCAGATCTCCTTCAGCGTCTCGCGCGGGTTTTCGGCATGTTCGAGCGAATGGACCAGCAGCACCCGGTCGACGGAGGAATCGACGAGCGGCAACTCCTCGTCAAAGACGAGTGCCGTCGAGGACGGCCCATTCGCCGGCCAGACGACGGCGCCTTGTGTAGCTGGCATGAAGGCAAAGACACGCTCGGCATCGCTGCCGAATCGGTCGAGCCAGGGCAGCGTGTAACCGAGCCCGACAAGCCGCTCATTGGGCAGACCGGCCCACACCGACGACAGCGCCATGGATATCGACTGCTCGGCGAGGCGGCCAAGCGGCGTCGAGTAGAAGGAGCGAAGATCGACGATGTCGGAATTCATGGGCCGAAGGTAGACGCGCCGCCCGCCGACTTCAACGACCCCGCCCCATTTGGCGTGACAGGCTTGGCGGCGCGCCCTATCGTTCCCGGCAAAATGGAGTCCTGTCATGGCTGTCGAGATCAAGCTTTTCATGTGCCGCACCGACAATTTCGGCGCCCTGCTGCACGACCGCGAAACCGGCGAGACGGCGATCATCGATGCGCCCGAGGAAGGCCCGATCCTGGCGGCGATCGAACAGAGCGGCTGGACGCCGTCGACGATCCTGACGACGCATCACCATGCCGACCATGTCGAGGCCAATGTCGCGCTGAAACAGCGCTTCAAGCTGCGCATCGTCGGGCCCGAGGCCGAGCGCGACAAGATCCCCGGCATCGACGACACGGTCGAACAAGGCTCGGTGATTCCCTTCGGCAATGAGACCATCGAGGTCATCGAGACTCCCGGACATACGGCCGGCCATGTCTGCTATTACCTGCCGAAATCGAAGGTTGCGTTCACCGCCGACACCCTGTTTGCGCTCGGCTGCGGCAGATTGTTCGAGCGCCCGGCACCCGTCATGTTCGAATCGCTGAAAAAGCTGGCCGCCCTGCCCCCCGAGACGGTGGTTTATTGCGGGCACGAATACACGCTGTCCAACGCCCGTTTTGCCCTGACCATCGACCCCGAAAACGCAGCCCTGCGTACCCGCACCGAAAAGATCGAGGCGCTCCGCACCGAGGGCAAGCCGACGCTGCCGACGACGATCGGCGAAGAGCTTGCCACCAACCCGTTCCTGCGCTGGGCTGATCCCGCCATTCGCAAGCATCTCGGCATGGAACAGGCGACTGATGTCGACGTCTTCACTGAGGTCCGCAGGCGCAAGGACAATTTCTGACCATGCGGGCTCAGGAGATCATCGCCACATTTAGCATGCAGCGGGTGGGATGATCAGTCACACCTCAGCCGCACGAAATGTTGCGGCATTCCAGCATCGCTGCAATGATGGACAAATGGTAATAGCAACGCTCGATCCAGACCATGTGTATCTGCTCACCGATGCAAAGGACAAGAAACGCATCAGGGAAATCCTGACACAGCGCGGTTTGGCTTCATACATGAACGACACGAAGTGGCGGGAACTTTGTCGGGGTATGTATCAGCTGCCTTTTCCGCCCGCATACCAGGTCAAATACGTGCATCAGGCACCTGAGACACACGAGCTTGAGTACGCACCGGCATACTTCGGCGACTGGGCAAGAACCCACGAAGCGAGCCTTGGCCTGCACATCGAGTGGATAAGGATTGCACCCCGCTACACCGAGCACAGAGGCCTGTTGGTAAGCCCGGTGATACAGGATTGCTCAAGCGAACTGATCGCACTGCTCACACGGATCCACGTTCCATTTATCGAGCAGGATAGCTTCGTCGTGATCTATGGGCACGGCTCGGCTTCGACCCCGATCTGACCATGAGGGCTCAGGAGATCATCGCCACACTCGGCATGCAGCGCCACCCCGAGGGCGGCTGGTATGTCGAGACCTTTCGCGACAGCCCGCAAGGCGGGCCGCATGGTCTGCGCGGCAACCAGACGGCGATCTATTTCCTGCTCGAGCACGGCGACGTCTCGCACTGGCACCGGGTCAAGGACGCTGCCGAGATCTGGCATTTTCATGCCGGGGCGCCGATCGAGCTCACACTGTTCCACGAGGGCAGCGACATCGTCGCCCACACGCTCGGCATCGACATGACAGCCGGCCAGCGGCCGCAATGCGTGGTGCCGTCAGGCTGGTGGCAGACGGCGCGTTGCCTGGGTGACTGGACGCTTGTCGGCTGCACGGTGTCACCGGGTTTCGAATTCGCCCAGTTCGAGTTGGCGGAACCGGGCTGGGAGCCGAGTGTCGGCTAGGCTCCTGCCCCGTCGGCGGCCGGCCCCTTGCCCTCGCCAAAGATCAGCGATTTCGCCGCCAGCACCGCACCGCCGGTGATGAGCACGCAAGCGGCGAGGATGCGCAGCGATGGTTCGGCGAAGCCGGCCGCGATCAGCACCAGGGTCGACAGCAGCGGGGCTGCGTAGCTCGCAGCACCGAGCACCTGGATGTTGCCGCGCTTGACGCCGATGTCCCAGGCATAGAAGGCAGCACCGACCGGCATCAGGCCGAGGCCAAGCACGGCGAGCCACTGGCCGGCATTGGCCGGCAGCACGGTCTCTTCCAGCGCCAGGTGGCAGGCAAGGGACAGGACCGACGTCGCCAGGCAGAACCAGGTAACGACGGTCGTCGGCACCGAGGGAAAGCGGCGTGACAGAAGCGAATAGCCCGACCACAGGAAGGCGCAGGCGAAGGCCATGATGTAGCCGAAGGCGTAGCGCGGCTCGAAGGCCAGCCCGCCGCCCTTGGTGACGATCAGGAAGGTGCCGGCCAGGCCGAGCAGCGCACCAGCGATGTGGTTCCAGCGCAGGCGCTCGCCCGGCATCAGCGCCGAGCCGAGCACAATGAAGAGCGGCCAGAGATAGGCGATCAGGCTGGCCTCGACCGCCGGCGCGTTGCGCAGCGCGGTGAAGTAGAAGAAGTGGTAGCCGAACAGGCCGACGATGCCGATGATCCAGACCTGCGCCGGGATATTCTCGGCCTTGTCGGGCTTGGGCATGAACAGGCGGGCAACGAGGCCGACGCAGGTGCCGATGGCGAAGGTGATCGCCGACATCAGGAACGGCGGCACCGAACCGGAGGCGTCGGTAAGCAAGGCCAGCAGCGCCCACATGGCGACCGCCGAAAATCCGATCAAGGTTGCGCGCCCCACTTACCCCTCCCGGCGCAACGCGCCTTTCACCGTGGAGCATGACCGCGTCCGGAAACCGGCGCCCCCTTTTCGTTGCTTATCCGAAAATCGATGTCCACTTTTCGGGAACATGCTTCGTTCGGGTCATGCTCAATTGGTCGCTTCGAAGCGCCGTGCCTTGACGGTGATCGTTCCGATCTCCGTGCTTACGGTCGCATATATAGGCGCATATACTCCGGTTTCGCCGAGCGGCGCAAACGTCACCATGATGCGGCTGCGGTCGCGCAGGAAGGTCAGCGCCTTCTTGTCGGTGCGGTAGCCCGAGACAGGCTGGAAGCCCATGCGGCAGGTGACTGTGTCGCCTTCGAACCCCTTGACCACCATCTTCTTGCGCGACACCTCGGTCAGCTTGAGGTCGGCACGCAGTTCGCCGTCATAGATCCTGACAGTGCGGCCGCAGACCTTGTCGAGGCTGGGCGCGCGGATGACGGTCGCGGCGATCGGATCGGCGACGCCGCGCAGGTCGTTGGCGCCGAGCGGAATCCAGGTCTTGCCGCGCTTCTTGGGCGGCGGCACCACCTCGGTGCTGGTGACGCGGTCGCCGGAAAAGCCGACTGCGACGAGCGAGCTGACCTTGCCCGAGACATAGTCGGCGCGGAAGGCTCGTGGCCTGGTGCGGCCCTCGCCAAAACTGCCGCGCGACGAGATCGTGCCGCGCGTGTCGTCGAAGAAGGCCGCCAGCCCGGCGCTGGAGACCCTGCCGTTGACGATATAGGAGTTGCCCTCATAGGTGCTGTCGAAGGTCGCCTTGGCGACCGGAATGCCGAGAAACGAGAGCGAGTAATCGCCGCTGAAGGATTTGCCGGCGGCGAGCAGCGGCGACGGCAGGACGGCGAGGCAAAGGCAAAGCAGGATCGGTGCGGGGCCGCGCATTCTCGGTAACACCTCATCGACAGCGCAAGCTGCGCCTGCCGCTGTTTACGTCCCTGCGCAATGGTTATAGAACCAATTCCGACCATTCTGTGGAGTTGGGGACAATGCCTGGAAACAACCGGGGTGCTTGACGCGTCGGTGAAATACACTTATGGAACGCCAACTTTTTCCATGAGGCCGCCTGACTGAGACCGCGCGCCATCGTTATTCGGTGCGTCATCGTCGCTTGGTCCGCCAGAACTGAAGGTAAGTAACATGTCCCGCGCTTGCGAACTCACCGGCAAAGCCGTCATGACCGGCAACAATGTGAGCCACGCCAACAACAAGACCCGTCGTCGCTTCCTGCCGAACCTGGTCAACGTCACGCTCATCTCCGAGACGCTGAACCAGAACGTGCGCCTGCGCATTTCGGCCAACGCCCTGCGCACGGTCGAGCATCGCGGTGGCCTCGACGCCTTCCTGATCAAGGCTGACGCGGAAGAGCTGTCGCAGCGTGCGCGCCTGCTCAAGAAGCAGATCGCCAAGAAGAACGCCGAGCAGGCCGCAGCCTAATCGTCTGACGAGGCGGGGGACGACCGCCTGGAGCCTCTGACGGCCGCAAGGACGATGGAGGCTCCGCCCAAATCCGCCCGGGCTATGCCCGCACCGCTGGTTCCATTACCCAGGATAAAAAAATGAACTCCGGTTCAAGATACCTGCCTTTCGTGGCGGCCATGGCGCTTGTCGTCGTCGCTTCCAACATTCTCGTCCAGTTCCCGATGCAGGGACAGGTCGGACCTTTGGCGCTTGCCGACGTCCTGACCTGGGGCGCCGTCACCTATCCCTTCTCATTCCTGGTCACCGACCTTGCCAACCGGCGCTACGGCCCGAAGCTGGCACGGCGTATCGTCTTCGTCGGCTTCACGGTTGCGGTGGTCTGCTCGATCGTCATTCCGCCGGTGCTGTTCCGCTATGGCCTGATCCCGTTCGACACGGCTGCCGATCGACTGGCGCGAATCGCCGTTGCCTCCGGTGCTGCCTTTCTGACCGCCCAGTTGCTCGACATCACCGTGTTCAACTGGCTGCGCCGGCAGAGCTGGTGGCGCGCGCCGATCTTCGGCACGCTCGTCGGTTCGGTGTTCGACACGGCGATCTTCTTCGGCATCGCCTTTTCGGCAGCCTTCGCTTTCCTCGGCCCCGAGGATGCATTCGCCCTGGAAGCGGCCCCGCTGTTCGGCGTGCTGCCGTTCGAGGCGGCGCGCTGGATCTCGTGGGCGCTCGGCGACCTCACGGTGAAGCTTCTGATCGCCGTCTTCGCGCTGATCCCCTACCGCCTGATCGCCGCGCGCTGGACACAGCCGGCGCTGGCATAGCCGCCAACAAATACGACAGCATTGCCAAGAGCATCCGATGATCGATCGGCTGCTCTTGCATGTCGGGCGCCGCCGCATACCTTACCGGCTCGCGCCACGGCATGATCGGCAAGGGTATGGCTCTCGATTCGGTTGATCTTTTCCTCGAGGTCGTTCGGACCGGAAGCTTTTCCGGCGCAGCCAGAGCCACCGGCATCCCCGTCTCAACGGTAAGCCAGCGTATCGCCGCACTCGAAACCCGCCTCGGCAGCACCTTGCTCAAGCGCACCACGCGACGTCTGGCCTTGACCGAAACCGGCGCAAGCTATCACGAGGTCGCGTCGCGGGCGCTGGCCGAACTGCGCGGCTACGAGGCCGAGCTGACCGACACGGCGGCAGGGCTGAGCGGCAAGCTCAGAGTGGCGAGCACGATCGCCATGGACGATGTGCTGGCGCCGCTGCTGAGCAGCTACCTCGAGGCTCATCCCAACATCTCGCTGGAGCTCAATCTGAGCGGCCGCAACGCCGACCTGTTCACTGATGGCATCGACGTCGCCATTCGGGTCGGCACGCTGCGCGACGATTCGGGGCTGGTGGCGCGTTCGCTTGGCAGTGCCGCGCTGAGGCTCGTGGCGTCACCTGCCTATCTCGCGGCACATGCACCAATCAGCCATCCTGGTGACATCGACACCGGCCAGCTGATGTCCTTTTCCGGATATGCCTCGGCACAGCTACGCCACGCCGGCGGCGACCCCTACAAACTGAGCATCTCCGGTCGTTTCACCGGCAACCAGCTTTCGTCGTTGCGGCATCAAGCCGTCGCGGGTCGTGGTATTGCGCTGGTGCCGGCTGCGTTCCTGGCCCGGGAACTGGCCAGTGGCGAGCTGGTGATTCTGTTGCCCGAGTGGAGCGGCGAGGCGCAGCCGATCCACATCGTCTATCTGCGCCAGCGCATCGTCTCGAGGCGCCTGCGCTCCTTCATCGACCATGTCGTCGCGCATTTTCCGCGCCAGCTGTTCGTCGCCTGATCTTCCGTCGATCCGGAAGCTGCATCCTGAAATCTCCGGCTAATCCGCCCGGGTACCTGTCCTTACCTTCGGCTCATCAAAGCGACGAAAGGACATGCAGATGCAGGACACACAGGGATTCTACTCGATCATCGACTACACCGTGGACGGCGCCCAGACACAGCAAGAGCTGATCGACGCCTTCGCCGGCCTGCAGGAAAAATGGGTACGGTTCTATCCCGGCTACAAGTCGGCGCATCTGTTTGCCAGCACCGACGGCACACGCGTCTACAACATCATCCACTGGGAAAGCGAAGCCGCGCATCGCGAATTCGAGCGCGTTTCGGACAATGCCGCGCGCATTGCGGCGATCCAGGGCGTCATCGACGGCCTCAAGGGCAAGGCCGAGCCCAGAATGAGCGGCCCACCGCGCTACAACCTCGTCCGCGAAATCGCGCCCGGCCCGCGCCCGATCGACACCTGAGCCGGGAGGAGACCATGCAGATCGAGATGCATGCCGACGTGCTGTGCCCGTGGAGCTACATCGCCAAGCGCCGCCTCGAAGCCGCCTCGGCGCTTTCCGGCACGCCGATCAAGATCGTTTGGCGCAGCTTCGAGTTGTCGCCCGAAGGCGCCCTGATATCAGGCGACAGCGCCGCCGACATGCTCAGGCAATGGCGCGGCGATGCGGCCGAAGCGCGGATCGCCCAGATCACAGGGTTCGCAGCGGTCGAGGGCATCAAGCTCGACCTGGGGAACGCCCGCCCGGTCAACAGCTTCAACGCGCACCGGCTGGTTCACCTTGGTGCAGCGAGCGGCAAGGCCGACGCGGTGATGGAACGCCTGCTGCGCGCCTATCACAGCGAGGCCGAAAACATAGCCGACCGCGGCGTTCTGGACCGGCTTGGCCGCGAGGCCGGGCTTGCGCCAGGTGCGGTGGCGCAATTGCTCGCCGGCGACGACTTCGCCGCCGCCGTGCGCGCCGACAAGCGCCTCGCCGTCGAACGCGGCATATCGGGCGTGCCGGTGATGGTCCTCGCCGGGACAGCGCCGACTTCGGCGGTCAAGCCGGTCGAGGAGCTTGCCAAGCTGCTGCGACAGGCGGCGGCAAGCGAGCCGAGCGCATGAGCATCGGGGAGCATTCGCTACTTTCCGCGACCACCGGGGACATGCTGGCGTAATGCAATCTCGACAATGTCGCGGGAGTTACGTCAGACACGGTGGACACATGACCATTACACTACGCCCGCTCAACGATGCCGAGCGGGCAACAATGCTTGAACTGCACGTCGCGCCGGCACAGCAGGACTTTGTCGCCAGCAACGAAGAGTCGATCGAGGAGGCCGACGACGGCGACCATTGCGTACCCTTCGCCATCTATGCCGATGACCTGCCGGTCGGCTTCACCATGTATGCGCTCGATCCCGACGACGGCAATTACTGGATCTATCGGCTGATGATCGACCAGCGTTACCAGCGGCTCGGTTATGGCCGCAAGGCGTTGCTGGAGATGCTGAAGCTGATGGCGACACTGCCCGGCTGCGGCCATGTCACCTTGAGCGTCGTGCCGGAAAACGAAATGGCGATGGCGCTCTATCGCGAGGTTGGCTTCCGCGCGACGGGCGAGATCATCGGCGGCGAGGTCGTCTTTCGTCACGACCTTTCGGCGATCGGCTGAGGCCGATCAGCGGTCGATTCGCGTCGACAGGATGATCGACGACAAGGTGCGTTCGACACCTTCGAGCGCACCTATTCGGTCGATCAAGGCATCGAGGTCGCGCACCGACGGCGCCTCGACGACGACGATCATGTCGAAATTGCCACTGACCGAATGCAGCGTGCGCACCTCGGGAATCCGCTTCAGCACCGCCTCCACCGCCGCCGAGACCTTGGGCAGCGCGGTGACCAGGATATGCGCGCGAACCAGGTTCTTCTCGTAGTCTGGCGACAGCCTGACGCTGTAGCCAGCAATCACCCCACGCTGTTCCAGCCGCTCGATCCGGCTTTGCACCGTCGTTCGCGACACACCTAGCTTGCGCGCCAGCTCGGCCGTCGAGGCGCGCGCGTTCTCGCGCAACAAGGCAAGCAGGGCGCGATCAGGGTCTGTCGTCATTTCGTCGATACCATACGTCGTTTCGTCCAAAACATATCGGCCTTTCGGCAATATCGATACTGCCTTTTGACGTGGTGCGACCGTAGACTCCGCGCGAAATTCCATTTGAAGGGGACATGACCATGAAACAGATCGTTGTCGTTGGCGCAGGCAAGATCGGCTCGACCATCGCCGACATGCTGGCCGAGAGTGGCGATTACCAGGTGACCGTGGTCGACCGCTCGCAGGCCGCACTTGATTCGCTCGAGACCGGCAACGCCGTCGAGACGCTTAAGGTCGAGATCGCCGAAGCTGGCGCCCTCGACGCCGTTTTGGCAGGCAAGTTCGCCGTACTTTCCGCAGCCCCCTTCCACCTCACCACACGCATTGCCGAGGCAGCCGCCAAGGCCGGCGTGCACTATCTCGACCTGACCGAGGATGTCGCTTCGACCCGCATCGTCAAGGAATTGGCTGTCACCGCCAAGAGCGCCTTCATCCCGCAGTGCGGCCTCGCACCGGGCTTCATCTCGATCGTCGCCAACGATCTCGCCAAGCGCTTCGATTCGCTGGAGAGCGTGCGCATGCGCGTCGGCGCACTGCCGCAGTACCCGTCCAATGCGTTGAACTACAACCTGACCTGGAGCACCGACGGCGTCATCAACGAGTATTGCGAGCCCTGCGAGGCGATCGTCGAAGGCTCGCTGGTCGAGGTGCCGCCGCTGGAAGAACGCGAAGAGTTCTCGCTCGACGGCATCACCTATGAGGCGTTCAACACCTCGGGCGGTCTCGGCACGCTGTGCGAGACCTACAAGGGCAAAGTGCGCACGCTGAACTACCGCACCATTCGCTATCCCGGCCACGCCGCGATCATGAAGGCGCTGCTCAACGATCTCGGCCTGCGTCACCGCCGCGAAGTGCTCAAGGACATCCTGGAGAACTCGCTGCCGGCGACCATGCAGGACGTGGTGGTGATCTTCGTCACCGTCAGCGGTCGCAAGGGCGGGCGCCTGCTCCAGGAAAGCTACGCCAATAAGATCTACAGCCGCCAGATGGGCACGATGGTGCGCAGCGCCATCCAGATCACCACGGCTTCGGGTATCTGCGCCGTGCTCGACATGCTGGCCAACGGTGCGCTGCCGCAGCAGGGCTTCATCCGCCAGGAAGACATCGCGCTCGACGCCTTCCTCGCCAACCGTTTCGGCCACAACTACGCCCAGGCCGCGACAAGCCATCTGGCAGCCTGATCACGGGACGCCTTACGGGGAGGATACCCCGGAGGTCCGACTTTACAGCGAGGGGTTGGGGGACCCCTCGCTTTCTTTTTGCCCTGATGGCAGCGGCCGGCTCCCTGCTTGGCTCGGCCAAGGGCAAGTTCAGGCAGATCAGATCGCCACCATCGGCCCGAAGAAGCCGATAATGCGCGCGATGCGCTTCCCGTCGGGCGAAAGCTCGGCAATATCAAGGCCTTCGGGCAGCGGCGTGCCGTCGGCCACGACGACGCGCCAGCCGAAACGGGCAACGCCGTGATGAAGATCGACAGCGGTGGTGCGGACGATCTTCGCACCGGGGCGGCTCATCCGGATACTTGCGATATGCACCAGAAGCTCATCAGCACCGACAGTGTCGGCCCGCGGGTCGGTGTATGTCGCCCGCTCGGCCCAGACGGCTTCGAGCAGCTCCTTGCGACTGTCGGCGTCGGGTTCGTTCCAGACCGCGCAGTAGCGGTCAATGAGGCTGGTGACATCGGACGACATGGCTGGCTCCCGCATCGCAGGCGCCGACAATAGCGGAAAATCGCTGCTCAATCGCCGTGCAGGATGAATTCCAGGTAGAGGTTGCGCTGCAGGATCGAATGGTTGTCGTCGGAGACCAGCGATACCATCAGCGCGCCGTCGCTGCGCTGCCAGACGTCGAGCCCTTCCATGTTGTCGATCTGATAGCCCATGTTGGCTTCCAGCAGCACCGGACCGTCGGCGACCTGGCCCCTGGCGATTGTCTCGGAGGCAATGCGCCGGAGCCGCATCTTCACGCCCGAAGCCATCGAGAAGCTACGTTCAAGCAGCAGCAGGTCGCCATCGGGCAGGAAGGCGCCGTCGGTGATGTCGAACTCGCCGTTGCGCTTGACCGTGAAGACGCCCTTCTTGGGCCCCTCGATGATCGCGGCGAAGATGTTGCCTGATGTGTCGAGGCTCTTTTCCGACACCACCACAAGCCCGCCCTTCTCAGTGGAATAGGCGACGGTCTCGAAGCCGCGATTCGTCCTGAGCTCGTTGCGCGGCACGAGGAAATCGAGCTCGCGGAACGGCGGCTGCATGTTGTCGGGATCGATGCGGTACTGGGCGACGCGGTGGGTGCGCTCGAAGCCGACGGTGGCGATACCGTCCTTCACCGCAAGGCCCTCTGCATCGGCCTGCCATTTCTTTTCGATGGCGACACCGGAGCTGTCCACCATCTGCACCATGCGAAAGTTCTCGATGCCCGTCGGGCGCATCGCGGAGTCGCGGGCGACACGTCCAAAATACCAGAAGCCGGTGTCGGCGACGCCGATGAAGTCACTCCCCGATTTGAGGAAGCGGAAGGCCGACAGCGCGCCGAGATTGCGCGACGACGAGGTCATTTCGAGGCCGCCGACGAATTCGAGCGGACCAAAGATCTTCTGGTCGAGACCGATCTGGAAGCGGGCGATGGGACGGGCTGATATCTCGATGCGCTCGATGGCAGGCTGCTCGGCGCGCGAGGACGCGGTGAGCGATGCCGACAGCGCGAGCGCCGCCAAGGCAGCGCAAGCAAGGTGCCGCAGCCGGGCCATGGACAAGCTCACCCGGCGCGCCGGAAGCCGCCGCGGCGGGTCTCGCGCGCACTCTCTTCGCCGAACAGCGAGGCGAGCTGCTCGGTCATCGCACCTGCCAGTTCCTCGGCGTCGACGATGGTGACGGCACGGCGATAGTAGCGCGTTACGTCGTGGCCGATGCCGATCGCCAGAAGCTCGACCGGCGAGCGCGTCTCGATCAGGTCGATGACGGCGCGCAGATGGCGCTCCAGATAGTTGCCCGGATTCACCGACAGCGTCGAATCGTCCACCGGCGCGCCGTCCGAGATCATCATCAGGATCTTGCGCTGCTCGGGCCGTGCGATCAGGCGCTGGTGCGCCCAGAGCAGCGCTTCGCCGTCGATGTTTTCCTTAAGCAGGCCTTCGCGCATCATCAGGCCGAGATTGCGGCGGGCGCGGCGCCACGGCGCGTCGGCTGACTTGTAGATGATGTGGCGGAGGTCGTTGAGGCGGCCAGGATTCGGCGGCTTGCCGTCCTTCAACCACTTCTCGCGTGCTTGTCCGCCTTTCCAGGCGCGCGTCGTGAAGCCGAGGATCTCTACAGAGACACCGCAGCGCTCCAGCGTGCGCGCCAATATGTCGGCGCAGGTTGCGGCAACGGTGATCGGACGGCCACGCATCGAGCCGGAATTGTCGAGCACCAGCGTGACGACGGTGTCGCGGAACTTGGTGTCGCGCTCCTGCTTGAACGACAGCGGCTGCATCGGGTCGATGACGACGCGCACGAGGCGTGCGGGGTCGAGATAGCCCTCTTCCAGGTCGAAGTCCCAGGAACGGTTCTGCTGCGCCATCAGGCGGCGCTGCAGGCGGTTGGCGAGACGGCCGACGACACCAGACAGATTGGCGAGCTGCTTGTCGAGGAAGGCGCGGAGACGGTCGAGTTCGTCCTCGTCACACAGCTCCTCGGCGCCCACCGTCTCGTCGAAAGCGGTGGTGAAGACCTTGTAGTCGATTTCGCGCGGCAGGTTGGCGAAGGGATTGTCCTGGCGGCGCGCCTCGCCCGGCGTCTCGGAATCGACGTCATCGTCGTCGGACATCTCGTCGGACGTGGCATCGGACGCCTCCATCTCGCCGGACTGCTCTTCGTCGGCGGAGGATTCGGCATCTTCGGACTGTGCCTGCTCGGAGCCGGAATCGTCCTCGCCGCCCTCCTCGCTCTGCTCCTCGCCTTGCGGCTGGTCGTCGTCCTGGTCCTCGTTGTCCTCGGTCTCCTGGTCGTCGCCATATTCCTCGGCCATCTCGAGCGAGGCCAGCATATGACGGACGACACGGGCGAAAGCCTGTTGGTCCTCGAGGCTGCCGAGCAGGCCGTCAAGATCGCCACCGGCCTTCTGGTCGACCCAGTCGCGCCAGAGCGCGACCATGCGCTCGCCGCTCTTGGGGACGGGCTGGCCGGTCAGCTTCTCGCGCACCATCAGCGCCAGCGCTTCCTCGAGCGGCGCTTCCGACTGTTCGGTGACGTCGGCGAGATTGGCCTTGGCGTATTTGTCCTCGAGCATCGAGGTGATATTTTGGGCAACGCCTGTCATGGCGCGGCTGCCGATGGCCTCGACACGCGCCTGCTCGACCGCGTCAAACACGGCACGGGCTTGCTTGCCCTCGGGCGCCAGGCGGGCATGGATGCGGCCGTCGTGGCAGGCACGCTTCAGCGCCATGGAATCGCCGAGGCCCCGGGTGACGGCGATGTCACTGGGCGAGGCCTTCTTGGGCAGCTCGGGCAGGCGGGCGCGATTGCCGGCAAGCGCCGGCCGCTCCTTGGCGAAGGCCACTTCGAGGCCGTTGTCGCCCGAAATGGCACGCATGCAGACGGTCATCGCGCGCTTGAAGCTGTCGGCTTCAGAGCCCGTCTTCGACTTGTTGCGTGTGTTGTCGCCCGGCCCTGCCATAATCAGTCACACTCGCTATTCTGCCGTCCGAGGCTGACCTGCCACTTGGCCTACGTATTTCACGATCTCATTGACTGGGATCGTAAAGTAGCCAGCCTTGCCCTCGTCGTACACTAGACGCCAATGCTGATATCCGTCGACGAACCCGGACGGAACCTCTACTTGGCCCTCAAGTCCAATCAGGCTTTTACGCAGACTTTCTTCGGCAACAGGCAGATGTTGAATTGTCTGATGCGTCGAACTTGCGGAAGGAATTGGTGCATCCGTAACGACAATCGAAACAACTCGGTCCTGCTGCCCATCGAAACGATCTACCTTCCCGATTATGACTCGTGACGTCTTAGGCTCAGCTTCGTTGTACGACCACACCTGACCTGCAGCGAGTTCCTGTGCCATTACTGGAGATCCACTCCCGGCAAGCACCAGCACGAGGACAGCAAAGGGTATCCCCATGCATGGCCGCATCTTACCAGATCATCCAAGCACGACGTTGGCAGCGGATTCCGGCAGGTCTTCACCAAAGGCGCGCTGATAGAACTCGGCAACGACGGAGCGTTCGAGTTCGTCGCACTTGTTCAGGAACGTGAGCCTGAAGGCCATGCCGACATCGCCGAAGATCTCGGCGTTTTCGGCCCAGGTAATGACGGTACGCGGGCTCATGACCGTCGACAGGTCGCCATTGATGAAGGCCGAGCGTGTCATGTCGGCGACGCGGACCATCTTGTTGACGATCTCCTTGCCCTTGGCGTCGCGATAGTGCTTGGCCTTGGCAATGACGATGTTCACTTCGTTGTCGTGCGGCAGGTAGTTCAGCGTGGTCACGATCGACCAGCGGTCCATCTGGGCCTGGTTGATCTGCTGGGTGCCGTGATAGAGGCCGGTGGTGTCGCCGAGGCCGACGGTGTTGGCGGTGGCAAACAGGCGGAAAGCCGGGTGCGGGCGGATGACGCGGCTCTGGTCGAGCAGGGTCAGGCGGCCCGAGGATTCGAGCACGCGCTGGATGACGAACATCACGTCGGGACGGCCGGCGTCATACTCGTCGAAGCAGAGCGCGACGTTGTGCTGGTAGGCCCAGGGCAGGATGCCGTCCTTGAACTCGGTGACCTGCATGCCTTCCTTGACGACGATCGCGTCCTTGCCGACCAGATCGATACGGCTGACGTGGCTGTCGAGGTTGACGCGGACCATCGGCCAGTTGAGGCGGGCGGCGACCTGCTCGATGTGGGTCGACTTGCCGGTGCCGTGGTAGCCCGACACCATGACGCGGCGGTTGTAGGCGAAGCCGGCGAGGATCGCCATCGTCGTCGCCTTGTCGAACAGATAGTCCGGATCGATGTCGGGCACATGCTCCGACGACGCCGAATAGGCCGGCACGACCATCTTCGAATCGAAGCCGAAGGTGTCTTTCACCGACACCGTGGTATCAGGCAGGTTCGTGATGTCGCGATCGACCTTGTTCATAGCGTCTCCACGCGCGTGGCTTCAGGCCACGCCGGCAATCGAATTTTCTTCGGGGGCGGTCATAAAGCCTTTTCCGACCAGATGAAAGTTGGAAAAAGGCCGCGACCGCGGCTGGCTCAACACAATCCCGCTTGCTTGAGCACGCGATATGCCTGGAGCACATCCCTGAAGCGGTCCTCGGACCCCCTGTCGCCGCCATTGGCGTCGGGGTGGTGGCGTTTGACCAGTTCCTTGTAGCGCGCCTTGATGTCGGAACCGGTGGCCCGCGAATCGAGGCCGAGCGTCTCCAGCGCCTTGGCTTCCAAGGGCTTCGCCTTGCGCTGGCGCGGCGCGCCGGCACCGAAAGGATTATGCGGATCACGCATGCGGCTGTAGTAGCCGGCGCGGCCCGAGCGCTGCTGGGCAAAGTCAGGCGCCGAACGCGCCGAGCCGTTGGATCCCATGGTCCAGGTCGGCCTGTGGCCGGTCAGCGCTTCCTTCTGGAAACGCGCGATATCGCCGTCGGCGAGGCCGGAGAAGTAGTTGAAGCCCTTGTTATACTCGCGCACGTGGTCGAAGCAGAAGCGGAAGTACTCGCCTTCCCGCATGCGGCCAACCGGCGCCTTGTGCGTTCCCGGCTGCTTGCAGCCATCCCACTGGCAGAGCGGCGCGTGCGACTTCACCTCCGCTTCCGGATCGGGCCGGACGCGGATCTTGTCGAAATATTTTGGGTACGGCTTCATCTGATCGTATTTACCGCCTCTTGGCGCGGCGAAACAAGAATTGACATTTCGAGGATGTTGGCCCTAACGCCTGATTTGCGGCCCAATTTTGCCCGAGAGCATGATTGGTCGCGGCGACACATGTGGTGAAAGGCGAGACCGATGTCCATACAGGCGACCATCGAAACGAAGCTTAACCAGGCATTTTCGCCGGAGCGGCTCGTCGTGCTCAATGAAAGCCACCTGCATGCCGGCCATCACCATGTCGACGGCGGCGATCACGCCACCTTCGACGGGTCAGGCGAGACGCATTTCCGCATCCGCATCGTTGCTCCCGCATTTGCCGGCATGAGCCGCATCGACCGCCATCGCGCCGTCAACGATGCACTGGCAGCCGAACTCAAGGCCGGCCTGCACGCACTGGCGATCGAGCCGGCAGCCCCCGGCGAAGCGACACGCTGGTAATTTTCTTTCTGCACGATTGTTGAGCGCAGCCCCGCGCTGCCTCGTCATTTGCCTGTCACATACATCCATTAGTCTGGATATATGGATGTAAACGACACGATCGACGCTCTCGCCGCGCTGGCCCAACCGACACGGCTGGAGGCCTTTCGCCAGATGGCCGCCGCCGAGCCGGACGGCATTGCCGCCGGCGACCTGGCACGCCGACTCGACGTGCCGCAAAACACCATGTCCGCGCATCTGGCCGTGCTGACCCGCGCCGGCCTCGCCACCGGCGACCGCCAGGGGCGCTCGATCATCTACCGCGCCAACCTCCCTGCCCTGCGCAATGTGCTGTTGTTCCTGCTGCAGGATTGCTGCGACGGCAAGCCGGAGATCTGCGCGCCGCTGCTCGCCGAATTGTCTCCCTGCTGCACGCCATCGGAGTAATGCCATGACCCATCGGCCTTTCAACGTGCTTTTCCTCTGTACCGGCAACAGCGCCCGCTCGATCCTCGCCGAGGGCATCCTGCGCAAGGATGGGGCACCGCATTTCAACGCCTTTTCCGCCGGCAGCCAGCCCAGGGGCAGCGTCAATCCCTTCGCGCTCAAGGTGCTTGAAAGCTATGGCTATCCGGCCGACGGCTTCCGCTCGAAGACCTGGGATGAGTTCGCCGCTGCCGGCGCCCCGGAGATGGATTTCATCTTCACCGTCTGCGACGACGCTGCCGGCGAAGCCTGCCCGGTCTGGCTCGGCCATCCGGCCAACGCGCATTGGGGCATCGAGGATCCGAGCCACGTCGAAGGCACCGACCTCGAAAAGGAAGCAGCTTTCGTCACCGCCTTCAAATACATGCGCAACCGCATCAGGGCATTCACCGCGCTGCCCATCACCAGCCTCGACCGCATGGCGCTGACCGCACATCTGCATGATATCGGCAAGATGGAAGGTGCCAGCACGAAAGCAGGCGATTCCAGCACATGAGCGCTTTGCTCGCGCGGCGATTGCTTGCCGAATGCCTGGGAAGTGCCTTCCTTCTCGCAACCGTGGTCGGCTCCGGCATCATGGCGGCGCAGCTTGCGCAGGGTAACGTAGCGCTGGCACTGCTCTGCAATGCCCTGGCCACCGGGGCCATGCTGGTGGTGCTCATCACCATTCTCGCGCCAATCTCCGGCGCGCATTTCAACCCAGCAGTCAGCCTCGTGACGGCGCTCGACCGGCGCCTGGCATGGTCGCTGGTCGCGCCCTATGTCACAGCACAAGCGAGCGGCGCGATACTGGGCGTATTGCTGGCGCACGCGATGTTCGACCTGCCGCTGCTGCAGGTCTCGACCACGGTCCGAACCGGCCCGGGCCGATGGCTCGGCGAGGCAGTCGCAAGCTTTGGACTGGTGTTGACCATCTTCGGCTGCATTGCCCAGGCACCCAAAACGACGCCCGCCGCCGTCGGTCTCTACATCTTTGCGGCCTACTGGTTCATCTCGTCGACGTCCTTCGCCAATCCAGCTGTGACCATCGCGCGGGCGCTGACCGATACATTCGCGGGCATCGCGCCCGCCGACACGCCGGCATTCATCGCGGCCCAACTGGCGGGCGCGGTGCTTGGCCTGGCGGCAGGTCGGGTCTTGTGGCCGGGTGTTACTTCGGCGGACGCGCTGCGGCCGGTTGAGGCTCGACCACCGTGGGCCTTATCCTGATCCGCGCGAGGCGGTTCTTGTCGCGTTTCATGACGATGAAGCGCTTGCCGTGGAAGGTGAAGGCCTGCTTTTCCTCGGGGATCGACTGGGTCTCGTGGATGACGAGGCCGGCGATCGTCGTCGCCTCGTCGTCCGGCAGGTGCCAGTCGAGCGCGCGGTTGAGGTCGCGGATCGGCACGGTGCCATCGACGACCACGGAGCCGTCGGCCTCCTGCTTGACGCCCTGAATATCGATGTCGTGCTCGTCGGCGATCTCGCCGACGATCTCCTCGATGATGTCTTCCAGCGTCACCAGCCCTTCGACCTCGCCATATTCATCGACGACGATGGCGAAATGCGCCTTGCGCCGCAAAAAGGCGTTGAGCTGTTCCTGAAGCGAGGTCGTGTCGGGCACGAACCAGGGTTTGGAGGCGACCTTCGGCACGTCGACGCGTGAATAGTCGCCTTCGACGTCATTGAGCGCGCGGAGCAGGTCCTTGGCGTGGACGACGCCGACGATGTTGTCGAGCGAGCCGCGCCACAACGGCATGCGGGTGTAGGGGCTCTGCAGGATCTCGCGCACCAGTGCCTCGGGCGCCATGTCGGCATTGATCGAGCGGATGTTGGTTCGGTGGACCATCACGTCCGACACCTCGAGCTCATGCAGGTCGAGCAGGCCGCCGACCTGGTCGCGGTCCTGCTTGACCACCTGGCCGTCGCGATGGAGTTCATCGACCGCGCCGCGCAGTTCGGCGTGGCCGGAACGCTGCGGCGTCAGCGCAATCAATTCGTAGCCGAGCGAGGCAAGCAGCCGCTCGCGGAAGGCCAGCCCGGCAAGGACCAGCCCCGACAGCGCGCCCGCAGCGATCCAGCCGGCCTCGATCATCCCTGACGCTGCTCCTTGAGGAAGGAAATCACTTCGGAGGCCGGCACGTCCTTGGCGATGAAGGACTGGCCGAGGCCGCGCGTCAGGATGAAGGTCAGTGCGCCGCGCGACACCTTCTTGTCCTGGGTAATGTAGTTGAACAGCGCATCGGCGTCCGGCAGGTCCCCAGGTATGTCGGACATGCGCCACGGCAGGCCGACGGCGCGCAGATGCGCCTCGACGCGTGCCGCATCGTCGGGGCTTGCCAGATTGAGCCTGGCCGAGAAGCGGTGCGCCAGTGCCATCCCGATTGCAACACCCTCGCCATGCACCAGCCGTGCGCCGTCATAGGCAGTGGCAGCTTCAAGCGCGTGACCGAACGTATGACCGAGATTGAGAAGCGCCCGGTCGCCGGTTTCGAACTCGTCGCGGGCAACCACGTCGGCCTTGGCACGGCAGGACTGCGCTATAGCCTCGATGCGAGCCGCACCACCCGAAAAGACCTCCTGCCAGTTCTGCTCCAGCCAGGCGAAGAAATCCGGGCGGTCGATCAGGCCGTATTTTGCGACCTCGGCATAACCGGCGCGGAATTCGCGCAGCGGCAGCGTGTCGAGGGCCCCGGTGTCGGCCAGCACCAGCTTCGGCTGATGGAAGACGCCGATAAGGTTCTTGCCGCGCGGGCTGTTGATGCCGGTCTTGCCGCCGACAGACGAATCAACCTGCGCCAGCAGCGAGGTCGGCACCTGCACGAAATTCATGCCGCGCCGCACGATGCCGGCGGCAAAGCCGGTGAGATCGCCGATGACGCCGCCGCCAAGCGCGATCACCGCATCACCGCGCTCGAGCCGGGCGGCAATGATCTGGTCGACAACGGTTTCCAGCGAGGAAAAGCTCTTGGTCTTTTCACCGGCTGGCAGTGTGATGACAGCAGGCGCATTGCCGACGGCCGTGAGACTTTCGACCAGCGGTTCGAGATGGGCAGCAGCGACATTCTCGTCGGTGACGATGGCACAACGCGCCTTGGGCAGGCGCTGCTGGATCAGCTCGCCGCCGCGCGCGATCAGGCCCGGGCCGATCAGGATCTCATAGGCGCGGTCGCCAAGTCCGACTTCGACGGTGACGACGCTCATTCGTGATCCTCCGAACCTTCCGAAACGTGAATTCTGCCGGGCACGCCGAGATGGCTGCACAGCGCCTCGATGACCTCGCTGGCGATCGCCTCCTTGCGGTCGTCGCGTGTCGCAACGGTGAGGTCGGCAAGCCCATAGACCGGGTAGCGTTCGTCCATCAGCTTGGCCAGCACGGCACGCGGATCGGCATTCTGCAACAGCGGCCGGTTCTGCTTCTTGGAAACGCGTTCCATCAGAAGGTCGAGCTCGGCCTTGAGCCAGACCGAAACGCCGTGGCCTGCGATTGCCGCGCGGGTCTGTGCATTCATGAAGGCGCCGCCGCCGGTCGACAGAACCTGCGGGCCACCTTCCAGGAGGCGGCCTATGACGCGCTGTTCAAGCGCGCGGAACTCGACCTCACCATAGCGTTCGAAGAGCTCGGGAATTGTCATCCGCGACACGCTTTCGATCTCGTGGTCACTGTCGATGAAGCCGAGGCCGAGCGACTGCGCGACCTTGCGGCCGATGGCGGTCTTGCCGGCGCCCATGAGGCCGACGAAAACGATCGAACGGGTGCCGAGCCGTTCTAGCAGGGCGGCTACGGAGCCTTCGGGAAATGGAGTCTGCGCGTCGGGTGTCATGGCGTCCCTTTCGCCGGCGTATCGACATGAAAAGCCCCGTTGCGTCAAGCGCATGACCGCAAACGCGCCCTTGAATTGCCTGTGACGGCGTCCCATAAGGGCACAGGATAGGACAGACGGGCAAACACATCGATGCCGACACTTTTCCGGTTCCTTGTCACGCTCGCTGTTCTGGCGGGCATCGCATACGGCGCCATGTTTGCGCTGGTGATGTTCGTCGAGCCGAAGAAGGCTGAGATAACCATCCGCATTCCACCGGAAAAGCTCGCGCCAAAAAAATGAAAAGCGGTGCGCGCATCGAGGCCTTCCTCGAAATGATGAGCGCCGAGCGTGGCGCTGCCGACAACACGCTGGCCAGCTATCGCCGCGACCTCGAAGACGCCTCGGAATTTCTCGGCGGCCGCCTCGCCGACGCCGACGCCCCAGCCATCCGCGGCTATCTCGACGACATTGCCGGCCGCGGCTTCGCAGCGACCTCACAGGCACGCAAGCTGTCGGCACTCCGGCAGTTCTTCCGCTTCCTTTATGCCGAAGGCCTGCGAACCGACGACCCCACCGGCGTCCTCGACAGCCCGAAGAAGGATCGGCCGCTGCCCAAGACGATGAGCGAGGCCGAAACAGGCCGGCTTCTTGACCGCGCGGCGATGGAAGCGAGCGAATCCGCCGAGGGCGACAGCCTGGCGGCGACCCGGCTGCACGCGCTTGTCGAGGTGCTCTATGCCACCGGCTTGCGCGTTTCGGAGCTGGTCAGCCTGCCGCTGACGGTGGCGCTGCGCGACGAGCGCTTCTTCGTCGTGCGCGGAAAGGGCGAGAAGGACCGTATGGTGCCGCTGTCAGCCAAGGCGCGCGAGGCGATGCGGCGCTGGCTGGGTGACCGCAATGCCAACCCACGGCTGGTCGAAAGTCCGTTCCTGTTCCCCGCTTCGTCGGAAAGCGGGCACGTGCCGCGCCAGGTTTTCGCCAGAGAACTCAAGGGTCTGGCCGCCCGCGCTGGCATCGCATCGGCGAAAATCTCGCCACACGTACTGCGCCATGCCTTTGCCAGCCACCTGCTGCAGAATGGCGCCGACTTGCGCGCGGTGCAGCAATTGCTTGGCCATTCCGACATTTCGACCACGCAAATCTACACCCATGTGCTGGAAGAAAGGCTGTTGAAACTGGTCAACGAGCATCATCCGCTTGCCGATTAGGGCCCATATCGCTATGTGAGTGCCACGTTCCACTGGCGCGGTGCCACAGGCCCCGGCCCCCGGTGCCTCAAATTTTCAGCGTGGTAGTCCGCTCGCCAATGTACAATTACCTCGATTTCGAAAAACCGGTCCAAGATCTCGAAGGCAAGATCCTCGAGCTCAAGAAGCTTGCCGAAAATGGCGAGGCCGTCGATGTCGGCGACGAGATCAAGCGGCTGGAGAAGCGCTCGCGTGATGCTCTGCGTGACGCCTATAAGGCGCTGACGCCCTGGCAGAAGGTCCAGGTGGCGCGCCACCCCGACCGCCCGCACTGCCTCGACTACATCAACGGCCTGTTCACCGATTTCGCGCTTCTGGCCGGCGACCGCAATTTCGGCGAAGACAATGCCATGGTCGGCGGTTTCGCCCGCTTTCGTGGCGAGCCGGTGCTGGTGCTCGGCCAGGAAAAAGGCAACGACACCAAGAGCCGCCTCAAGCACAATTTCGGCTCGGTCCGCCCCGAGGGCTACCGCAAGGCCGTGCGCCTGATGGAAATGGCCGACCGCTTCAACATCCCCGTCGTCATGCTCGTCGACACCGCGGGCGCCTATCCGGGCGTCGGCGCCGAAGAGCGCGGCCAGGCCGAAGCCATCGCGCGCTCGACCTCAGCCTGCCTCGGCCTCAAGGTGCCGTCGATCGCGGTTGTGATCGGCGAAGGCGGCTCGGGCGGCGCGATCGCCATTGCCACCGCCAATCGCGTGTTCATGCTCGAGCATGCGATCTATTCGGTGATCTCACCGGAAGGTGCCGCCTCCATCCTGTGGCGTGACACGACGCGTTCCAAAGACGCGGCGACCAACATGAAGATCACTGCGCAGGACCTGCTCTCGCTCAAGATCATCGACAAGATCATCGACGAGCCGCTGGGCGGCGCTCACCGCAACGCCGAGGCGGTCATTTCGGCCACCGGCGACCTGATCGCCAAGACGTTCGCCGAATTCAACGGCTCGAACATCGATTTCCGCGAGCAGCGCCGCGAGAAGTACCTCTCCATCGGCCGCAGCCTCTAGCATCCGCCCGAAAATCGGAATCGATCTTCGCAAGGCGCAATGCGCAGCCTGTGATTGCACAAACTGTGGGCCCCATGGGCCACGGCACGTTTTCGCCACAAAAATGCCGCCTCGCCCGGCTCAATGAACTTGCCGTGATTTTTCGCGCGTGGGACGGGCCAAGAACTTGCGGTAAGGATTTTTCAAGGTTAACGACCCTAAGGTCGAGGCAGTACCAGGACGGGCCGGTCGTTGGCGCATGCGCCATGACTGCAATCAGAGACGACATTTAGACCGATGATCGCCAATATCGCACGCGCCGGATTGCTTCTCGCTGCCCTTGCGGTGGCAGGCTGTTCGGAATCCTCCGTGACCGACTTCGTGCCGCAGCACGCCAACAGGCAGCTGCCGGCCAAGATCGTGGCCGAAATGAAGGCCAAGGGCATGAACAAGAGCTCGCCCGTGCTGGCGCGCGTGTTCAAGGAAGAGGGCAAGCTGGAGGTCTGGAAACAGAAGACCAACGGCCGCTACGACATCGTTGCCAGCTACGACATCTGCAAGATGTCGGGCAAGCTCGGCCCCAAGTTCACCGAGGGCGACCGCCAGTCGCCGGAGGGCTTCTACACCGTGCGTCCGGGACAGATGAACCCGAACTCCAGCTATCACCTCGCCTTCAACATCGGCTATCCCAACGCCTTCGACCGCGCCAACGGCCGCACCGGCTCGAACCTGATGGTTCACGGCGCCTGCTCGTCGTCAGGCTGCTTCTCGATGACCGATGCGCAGATCGAGGAAATCTACGCCTTCGCGCGCGATGCCTTCAAGGGCGGCCAGACCGAATTCCAGGTCCAGTCCTATCCGTTCCGCATGACCGCAGCCAACATGGCCCGCTACCGCAACGACCCGAACTACCAGTTCTGGGCGATGCTGAAGGAAGGCTACGACCACTTCGAGATCACCAAGGTGCCGCCGAAAGTCGACGTCTGCGAAAAGCGCTACGTCTTCAACCAGGTCCCGGAAGCAGGTGGCACGTTCAACCCGACGGGCGCCTGCCCGGCAGTGACCCAGCCGCAGGCGCTGCAGACCGCCTACCAGGCCTACAAGAGCAAGTATGACGCTGCCTTTGCCAGCGCCACCGGTGGCGACATTCCCGCGCCCAAGCCGACGATTGCCGGCATCAAGGAAGCGGCAATCGTTTCGGACTGGACCAAGCGCCGTGCCCGCGGCGAGCGCGTGACCCTGGAGCCGCCGGCGATGGCCCAGGACGGCAGCATCGTCCAGACCACCGCCCGCATGGGCCGTATCGATTCGGCCGAAGGCCGCCGCATGGCAGCGCTCGATGCGGCAGCGGAAGCCAAGAAGAAGGCTGCCGAGGAAAAGGCGCAAGCCATCGCTGCCGCCAAGGCTGCCAAGCTTGCCGCCCAGCAGCAGGTCGAGATCGCCGCCGTGCCGCAGCCACAGCCCGCAGTGACCGAAGCGCCGACGCGGGCCGCGCAGGCGGCCCCCGCCGAAGAGGCAGGAGCTGCCACCAAGCTCAAGAAGAAGCTGCTCAACCTGTTCGGCAGCTGATCGGCGTGGGCGAAACCACCGAAATCTACGATCTCAGGGGGCTCAATTGCCCCCTGCCCGTGCTCAAGGCCAAGCGCCGGCTCGCCGACATGTCGTCAGGCGAGCTGTTGTGGCTCGAAACCACCGACCCGCTGGCTGTCATAGACATCCCGGCCTTCTGCCAGGAGGCTGGCCACCGCCTGATCGAGACCACGGCCTTTTCAGGCGGCCACCGTTTTCTGGTCGAACGCGGAAGCTGAGTTCGGAGTCGGTGCGTCCTT
The DNA here is from genome assembly GCF_025628925.2 of Aminobacter sp. NyZ550. Taxonomy (NCBI): domain Bacteria; kingdom Pseudomonadati; phylum Pseudomonadota; class Alphaproteobacteria; order Hyphomicrobiales; family Phyllobacteriaceae; genus Aminobacter; species Aminobacter sp. NyZ550. The sequence goes on along the minus strand of NZ_CP114190.1, from coordinate 1,580,534 downwards.
GGAGACAGCGACAGGACCCTACCGCCCGGCGATCGCCAGCGGGTTGTTTTCCATCGCTTCGCGGTCCGGCGTGTCGATGGCAGGGTTGTTGACGAAGGCGGCAAACAGGCGTTCGACATAGTCGCGCGGCAGGTCGATGCCGATCAGCACCAGCCTTGTGCCGCGAACCGCATCCGGCCATGACGGCAAGCGTGCCGGCGGATGCAGCAGTTTCTGCACGCCATGGATGACCAACGGCCGCTCCCGGTCTTCCAGCAGTTCGACGATGCCCTTGATCCGCAACAGCTTGTCGCCTTGCGTCGACAGCAACAGGTCGAGGAACATCTCGACCGTCGAGAAAGGCAGCGCACCGGCGTGCGTCAGCGAGAACGAGCCGACCCGGCTGTCGTGATGATGGCCATGGTCGTGATCATGACCATGGTCGTGATCATGATGATGGTCGTGGTGATGATGGTGACCGTGGTCACCGTGATGGTGGTGGTCATGCGCATGCGCCTCGCCCAGCCAGCGGCGCACGTCCGCGGTCTTGGTCGCCGGGTCGTAGAGCCCGCACTGCAACAGCTTTGCCACCGCTGCACCTTCGACGTCGCGGATTTCGGCACCCGGGTTGATGCGGGCAAGCCGCGCCCTGAGCGCATCGAGCCATTCGGCATCGTCGACGAGATCGGCCTTGGTCAGCACGATGCGGTCGGCCACCGCCACCTGCTTGGCCGCCTCGACATGGGCGTCGAGCGTCGATGCACCATTGACCGCATCGACAAGGGTGATGACGCCGTCGAGCCGGAAGGCGTGGATGAGTGCGGGATGGCCCATGATCGACTGCAGCACCGGCACCGGATCGGCAAGGCCGGTGGTCTCGATCACAACCCGCGCCAGCCGCTCGATTCGGCCGGTTTGCAGGCGGTCAACGAGATCGGCCAGCGTGTCGACGAGCTCGCCGCGCACGGTGCAGCAGAGGCAGCCGTCGGACAGCTCGATGACACCGTCGGAGGCCTTTTCGACCAGCAGGTGGTCGATGGCGACATCGCCGAACTCATTGATGATGACGGCCGTGTCGGTGAGCTCGGGATCCTTGAGCAGGCGGTTGAGCAGCGTCGTCTTGCCGGCGCCGAGAAAGCCGGTCAGCACCGATACCGGGATCGGGAAAACTGCCTGCGAATTCACGAGCGCGCCTTAACCTTGCCAGCAACTGGTGCAGCACCTGCGGGCGCTGGCCTGTCGGGACGCCAGGTCGGCAACGGCACGCCAGTGTCGACAACGATGTCGCGGCCGCCGAGCGCCTTGGGCATCGGCCCGGTGGCGCCGCCGAGGCTGACGGTGACCCAGTTACGCTGGCGTGTCATTTCAGGAATGATCGAGACCTTGTCGGGCGCAGCCCCTGCCTCGGTCGGCGCCGGCCCATCGGAAGCCGCATGCTTGGCCTTGGGCGAGCAGACTTCCTCGCGCATGCTCGTCGCGACGTCGCGGTTGTCGCCATAGGGCGCAAGCCCTGTAACGCTGACCGACGCGCCGTTGCGAACAAAACCGGTCTGCAGCATCTTCGCCGCCTCTTCGGCGCGATTGTCTGGTGAGTCCGCGCCGAGCACGATCGCCGCAAGTGTCCTGCCGTCGCGGGTGGCGGTGGCGATCAGGTTGAAGCCGGATTCGCAGACAAAGCCTGTTTTCATGCCGTCGGTGCCGGGGAAGCGGCCGACCAGCGGATTGAAGTTCTTGAGTTTGGCCTTGCCGGCAATGATGCCTTCGATGTCGAAATAGGCGGCATATTCAGGATATTCGAGGCGGATCGCCCTGACCAGGATCGCGAGGTCACGCGCCGTCGTATACTGCTCGGGATCGTGGAGGCCGTTGGCATTGACCCAGTGGCTGCCGACCATGCCGAGGCGCTGCGCCTCGGCGTTCATCCGTGCGGCGAAGGCCTCTGGCGTGCCGCCGACATTTTCGCCGATCGCAGCCGCCACGTCGTTGGCCGACTTGACCATGATGATCTTCAGCGCGTTGTCGAGCGTCAGCACGGAACCCGGCTTGTAGCCCATCTTGGCCGGCGGGAAGGCCGCCGCCTTCTTGGAGATCTTGATTGGCGAATTGAGCGCCAGCTCGCCAGCCTGGACGGCGCGGAAGGCGGTATAGGCGGTCATCAGCTTGGTCAGCGAGGCCGGATGCCAGCGCTTGAACGCTTCCTGGTGCTCGATGACGGCGCCCGAATTGACGTCGAAAAGCATCGCCGGATTGGCCGACGCGGGGACAGCGCCCAGCACGGTTGCGACCGTTAGGCCGAGGAGCATGCTTCTGACGAACCTAATCTTCATCATCAAATCCGAAATCGCCTCTTGCCGATCATAGCCGGCCGTCCATAAGATTTCCGTAAACCGGGATGGCAACGCGCTGGCCGGTACGAAAGACCCATGGCCACGGCGTCGCCGCCGCTGCTAAATAACCTATGTGACGCCAAGATGGCAGAGCTTGGGCGATCACAATTGCGAATCCGGACCCCTGGCTCAACAAACAGACGGTCCAACACACAGGAAGTCGAGACCAACATGCCGATCCTGAACCGAGCCGCCGAAATGCAGGACGAGATCGCCGGCTGGCGCCGTCACCTGCACCAGAAGCCGGAACTCAATTTCGACGTCTTCGAGACCGCCGACTTCGTCAAAGCCAAGCTCGAGGAGTTCGGCTGCGACGAGATCGTCACCGGCCTCGGCAAGACGGGCGTCGTCGGCATCATCAAGGGCAGCCTCGGTGCAGGCGGCGTGGTTGGCCTGCGCGCCGACATGGACGCGCTGCCGATCGAGGAGATCACCGGCAAGCCTTATGCTTCGACAGTACCTGGCAAGATGCATGCCTGCGGCCATGACGGCCACACGGCGATGCTTCTGGGTGCCGCCAAATATCTCGCCGAGACGCGCAATTTCGCCGGCCAGGTGGCCGTCATCTTCCAGCCGGCCGAAGAAGGCGGCGGCGGCGGCAACGAGATGGTCAAGGACGGCATGATGGAGCGCTTCGGCATCCAGAAGGTGTTCGGCATGCACAACATGCCGAGCCTGCCGGTTGGCCAGTTTGCCATCCGCCCGGGCGCGATCATGGCGGCGACCGCCGAGTTCACCATTACCGTCAAGGGCAAGGGCGGCCATGCCGCCATGCCGCACCGCGCCATCGACCCGATCGTCGCCGGAAGCCAGTTGGTGACCGCACTTCAGGCAATCGCCTCGCGCAACACCGATCCGGCCGAGGCGATCGTCGTTTCGGTGACCAAGTTCCTCGCCGGCACCGCCTACAACATCATTCCCGAGCAGGCTGTCATTGCCGGCACCGTGCGCACGCTGAAGAAGGAAATCGCCAAGCTCGCCGAGGAGCGCATGGGCGCCATCTGTCGCGGCGTGGCCGAAGCCACCGGCACGGCGATCGAGCTCGACTACGACGCCAACTACCCCGTCACCTTCAACCACGAGAACGAGACCGTGTTCGCAGGCGATGTCGCAGCCTCCGTCGCCGGCGAGCCGCAGGTGCACCGGGCGATCCAGCCGCTGATGGGCGGCGAGGACTTTTCCTACATGCTCGAAGCCCGCCCCGGCGCCTTCATCTTCATCGGCAATGGCGACACCGCCAACCTCCACCACCCCGCCTACGACTTCAACGACGAGGCCATCCCCCACGGCGTCAGCTACTGGGTCCGCCTCGCCGAAACCGCGCTCGCGGCCTGACCTTCGCCGCCCAAACGCCTCCAGGGCCGCCAACCGGCCCTGGACGCAGAAACAGGATTTGGCGGCATCAGTCGCCGCCAAACCGTTTCAGGCAAAGCCTGCCAAAAACCGTTGGCGAATCCGTTCGAAGCCGCTATGTGTGCAGCCGAGTGGTCCCGTAGCTCAGTAGGATAGAGCGGCAGATTCCTAATCTGTAGGTCACAGGTTCGATTCCTGTCGGGATCACCACTCCATTCTCTCGCAGATGTGTTTGAATGCGGCGCAATCGCATTTTGCATGCCCTCGGCGATCTGTGTATCCAAACTCATTCACCTCAATACTCATCTATGCCAACTGCTCATAGCTGTGTGCTGAAAATTCACTTTTCTGACTGACCGAACTTTCCTCAACTGACCACTCCGCCACAGGCCCCAAGCGAGGAACGCGGGCTGGCGGCCAACCGTCGGGAGGGACGTCATGACATCAAGGATTATCGCGATCGGCTGTTCGGTGCTGGCGCTGACCGCCAGCGTGGCTCGGGCCGCCGACTGGGGCAGCAAGGTGCCGACCGAGATCAACATCACCGACCCCTACCTCAAGCAGTGGAACGCGCTGACCTACGACAAGGCGCCGCCGGCGCTCGAGCCGGGCAAGGATTATGGCATGGCGGAGGACGGCACCTTCCGCGCGCCGCGCGCCACGCCTCTGGGCGACAGCCCGGCCTTTCCCGGCCAGCTCGAAGCCTGGGACGACAACAGCTACAGCCACAATGTCGAGGAGATCGCGTTTTATCCGCATATAAGCTCGCCCTGGCATGCCTGGCCCGACGTCGCCGACTTCGACGGCAAGCGCTACATGTATGTGCACGACCGCGACTATATGCGCGTGCTCGACATCACCGACCCGGCCAAGGCCAAGGTCGTCTATTCCAGGGGCGGCGTGTGGGGGCCGGAAGGTTCGAGCGAGGACTGGGACGCCAAGACGGTCCAGGACTATTTCGGCGGCATCACCATCGCCTGGAGCGCTAAGCTGCAGAAGAACGTCGTCGTCGCCTCCTACGAGATCGGCCGCTTCGGCATTCTCGACAACAAGCGCACCCAGCCCGACATCGTCGCGAGCCTGCGCAACTACAATTCGCTCAAGGGCTTCAAGGTCTATGAGATGAACGGGCCGACGCCCGACGACTGGAAGCTGATCGCCACCCGCACCACCGACACCAAGAACCCAAATGCGCCCGTTGGCCAGCAGGAGGGCTCGGGCTCGCTCGACGCACCCGCCTGGTTCGGCGGCAAATACATGTACCTGTCGGCGGCCCCCGACGATTCTTACGCACTGACCGAATACCCCGATTACCTGCACTCGCCGGGCTATCAGGTCTGGGATATGTCGGACCCGGCCAATCCGGTCTTTGTCAGCCAGGTGACGGTGCCCGGCCAGGTGGTCGGCGACAAGGCAAGCGAGGACGCCTATTTGATGAACCCGCGCGCAGGAAACCGCACGTCATGGATGGGTTCGCGCATGCCGCTCTTCCTGCCGACCCCGGTTGAAAAGGGCGGCAAGGTCGCTTTCGGCGCGATGGGCGGGCTCGGCCTCTACACCTTCGATCTTTCCAATCCCGACAGGCCGGAGATCAAGGGGCATGTCGAGACAGCACCGAGCTTTGCCGGCACCGAGTTCGACAATGTCGACACCAGCCAGTATGCGCGCACCGGATACGTCTTCGCCAATGGCTATCCGATGAACTCGAACTGCTACGAGCCCTACAAGGATGTGCTGGTGATCGACGCCAAGGATGTGGCGGCACCCAAGGTGGTGGCGACCTTCCCGCGGCCAACACCGCCGCAGGAAGCGAAATTCACCGACTATTGCCAGCGCAAAGGCAGCTTCGGGCCCAAGCGCTCCGGCACCACGCACCAGCCAGGCCATGGCCGCGACGGCATCGTGCCTTACGCCTTCTACAATGCCGGGCTGCAGATCTTCGACGTCAAGGACCCGGCACAGCCGAAGATATCAGGCTATTTCGTGCCGCGTTTCCCGACGACATCTGAGATGCCCGACTACACCTTCGACAATGCCAGCTTCGCGGTGTTCACCGAATATGACCGCAACATCATCTGGCTGTTTTCGGTCGGCGGCGTGCATGCGCTGAAAACGCCGCTGCTGGGCGAGCCCAAGATGGGGATGAGCGACCACGTCTGGCCGCCGCGCGAGTGAGCCGGCCAACCAGCCCTGAACAGAAAACCCCGGCCTCGCGCCGGGGTTTTTGTTTGGCAGCGCCCGTTCAGTGCCCGGGGTGCAGCGCGTCGTTGAGATACATGCAGGTCAGCATGGTAAAGATGTAGGCCTGGATCACCGCCATCAGAAGTTCGAGCGCCGTCAGCGCAACCGTCATGGCAAGCGGCAGCACGGCGGCGAAAATGCCGAGCGTGCCCATGCTGCCGAGGCTGACGACAAAGCCGGCAAAGACCTTGAGCGTGATGTGACCGGCCAGCATGACGGCAAAAAGGCGCACCGAATGGCTGATCGGCCGCGAGATGTAGGAAACGATCTCGATCGGCACGATGATCGGCGCCAAAGCCAGCGGCACGCCGGATGGCAAAAACAGCCTGAAAAAACCGAGCCCGTTTTTCCAGATGCCATAGAGCGTCACCGTGCCGAACACGATCATGGCGAAAGAGAAGGTGACGATGATGTGGCTGGTGACCGTGAAGGCATAAGGAAACATGCCGGCCAGATTGGCGATCAGGATGAAGACGAACAGCGAAAACACCAGCGGGAAAAATGTCATGCCGCCCTCGCCGGCATTTTCGCGCAAGGTCCTGGAGACGAATTCGTAGATCAGCTCGGTGATCGACTGCAGCCGGGTCGGCACAAGGGCGCGGGCGCTGGTCGAGACCAGCAGGAACAGCCCGCCGAACACCGCGACGCCGACCATATGGGCGGCGGAGTTGGTGAAGGCGATCTCCTGGCCGGCAAACTCGAACAGGGTGAAGATCGGCTTGATTTCAAATTGTTCTATCGGTCCGGCCATGGCGCCTCTCCGGTCTGGTCAATGCGAATGCGAAAGCGCGCGCCCCGGAACCCGATCCGGAAGCCTGACAGGGTCGAGCGCACAAAGCAGTCCGCCGCGCGGAGGCTGCATGTTTTCGCGGTTTCAAGGGGTGAATCAGTTCAGGTGACAAGTCTGCGGCGCCATCTCCTGGATGGGGCCGTCCCCGAACGTACTAGGCACTGGTCGTCCAGTGCGTGGGCTTGTTAGCCCAGCTTGGCTGATTGGGCAAGGCAGGAGGGGACGCGGCGCAAGGCCGCGTCCAAATCGGGATAGGGCATCAGATGTGCAGCGCGTGGCCGAGCGTACGCAGTGCTGCCTCAAGGAAGGCTTCGCCCTGGGTCGGGTGAGCATGGATGGTGCCGGCGATGTCTTCCAGCCTGGCGCCCATCTCGATCGCCAGGCTGAAGGCAGAGGAAAGCTCGGAGACACCGGTGCCGACGGCCTGGATGCCGAGCACCAGATGGTTGTCGGCGCGGGCAACGATGCGCACGAACCCGTCTTCGCCGAGCAAGGTCATCGCCCGGCCATTGGCCGAGAACGGGAATGACGACGACTTGATCTCGATGCCGAGCGCCTTGGCCTCGTCGGGTGAAAGGCCCGCGGTGACGACCTCCGGATCGGTGAAGCAGACGGCGGGGATCGAGCGCTTGTCCCAGCTGCGCTTGTGGCCGGCGACGATCTCGGCGACCATTTCGCCCTGGGCCATGGCGCGGTGCGCCAGCATCGGCTCGCCGGTAACGTCGCCGATGGCATAGATGCCGCGCATCGAGGTGCGGCATTGCTCGTCGATGCGGATGAAGCGGCCGTCGCGGTCGAGGTCGATCTCCTCGAGGCCCCAGCCTTCAACCAGCGGCTTGCGCCCGACAGTCACTAGCACCTTGTCGGCCGCAATCTTCTGCTCGCTGCCGTCGGCGGCCTCGACCAGCAGCGCATCGCCCTTGGCTGAAAGCCCCTTGGCCTTGGCGCCTGTCATCACCTTGACGCCGAGCGCTTCGAGCCTTTTGGCGACGGGCCGGGTCAGCTCGGCATCATATTGCGGCAGGATGCGCGGCAAGGCTTCGACGATTGTGACTTTCGAACCGAGCTTCGCAAAGGCAGTGCCGAGCTCAAGGCCGATGTAGCCGCCGCCGACGACGGCGAGCGCTTGCGGCACCTGCTTGAGTGCCAGCGCCCCGGTCGACGAGATCACCGATCCACCGAAGGGCAGGAACGGCAATTCGACAGGCACCGAGCCGGTGGCGATGACGATGGTTTCGGCGCGGATCACCTGCAGGCCGGTCTCGGTGTCGACCTCGACGGTCTTGCCGTCGCGGAAGCGCGCCCAGCCCTGCACCGACTTGACCCGGGCCTTCTTGAGCAGGCCGGCAACGCCTGTCGTCAGGCGGCCGACGATGCGGTCTTTCCAGGCAACGGTCCTGGCGAGATCGAGTGCCGGTGCCGACAGGGAGATGCCGAGCGGGCTTGTGCCCGCCGCCATCTCCGAGACCTTGAGATATTCGTCGGCGGCATGGATCATCGCCTTGGAGGGGATGCAGCCGACATTGAGGCAGGTGCCACCGGGCTTGACGGCTTCGACGATGACGGTGTCGATGCCGAGCTGGCCAGCGCGGATGGCGCAGATATAGCCGCCGGGTCCGGCACCGATGATCAGAAGCTTGCAGGAGATTTCCTTCACAGCCTCAGCCCTCCACGAAGATCATTGCCGGCGCTTCGAGCAGCGCCTTGATGCGCTGGACGAAGACCGCTGCGTCCCAGCCGTCGATGACGCGATGGTCGAAGCTGGAGGACAGGTTCATCATCTTGCGCGGCACGAACTGGGTGCCGTCCCACATCGGCCGGATCATGATCTTGTTGACGCCGACGACCGCCACTTCCGGGTAGTTGATAACGGGCGTGGTGGCGACGCCGCCCATCGCACCGAGCGAGGTGATGGTGATGGTCGAGCCGGTCAGCTCCTCGCGCGTTGCCGTGCCAGCCTTGGCGGCCTCGGCAAGACGGTTGACCTCGGCGGCACAATCCCAGAGGTCGCGCGCCTCGGCATGCTTGACCACAGGCACCATCAGCCCGCCCGGCGTCTGGGCGGCCATGCCGATATGCACGCCGGCATGGCGATGGATGATGCCGGCGTCGTCGTCATAAACGGCGTTGAGCTGCGGCTGCTCGCCGACGGCCTTGACCAGCGCCCGCATCAGGAACGGCAGGATGGTTAGCTTGGCGCGCTCGGGCTTCTTCGAAGCGTTGAGCTTGGCGCGCAGCTCCTCGAGTGCCGTGACGTCGACCTCCTCGACATAGGTGATGTGCGGGATGCGCGACTTGGCCAGCGCCATCTTCTCGGCGATGCGCCGGCGCAGGCCGATGACCTTGACCTCCTCGACGCCGGTCTTTTCCTGGAGACCCGCGACGACGACGGCAGCACCACGGGCGGCGAACGCATCGAGATCCTCGTGGGTGACGCGCCCGGCGGGACCGGTACCCGGCACCTGGCGCAGGTCGATGCCTGCCTCCCTGGCGCGTAGCCTGACGGCAGGAGAGGCGAGCGGACGCTCGCCTTCGGGACGCGGCAGGCCGGTCGTGGCACGCGGCACAGGCTTGAGGGCTGCTGTGGTAGCGGCAGGCTTCGGGGTGGCTGGCGTTTTTTCTTCTTCTTTCTTAGCCGGCTCAGCAGAGGCTTTGGCAGCTTCTGGCGCCTTGGCCTCCGGCTTGGATTCGGCGGCCGGCTCTGCGGTCGACGGCGCATCGCCGGCGACCTTTATCCTGACAATCGGCGAGCCGACCGGAACCGTGTCGCCGATCTCGGCGCCGAGCCAGACAATTTCGCCGTCGACCGGCGACGGGATCTCGACCGTTGCCTTATCGGTCATGACGGCGGCAAGCACCGCGTCCTCGCGCACGAGGTCGCCGATCTTGACGTGCCATTCGACAAGCTCAGCCTCGGCCACGCCTTCGCCGACATCGGGAAGCTTGATGACATGTTCGCCCATGCTCAGGCCTCCATCGTTTCGATCAAAGCTTCGCCGACACGCTTGGGTCCGGGGAAGTAGTCCCATTCCTGGGCATGCGGATAGGGCGTGTCCCAACCGGTAACCCGGGCGACGGGTGCTTCGAGATGGTAGAAGCAGTTTTCCTGCACCAGCGACACGAGCTCGGCGCCGAAGCCGGAGGTCAGCGTCGCCTCATGCACCACCACGCAGCGGCGGGTTTTCTTGACCGAGGCGACGATGGTCTCGAGATCGAGCGGCAAAAGCGTCCGGAGGTCGATGACTTCGGCATCGATACCTGTCTCCTCGGCCGCCGCCTGGGCGACATAGACCATGGTGCCATAAGCGAGAACGGTGACGGCGGAACCCGGCCGACGGATCTCTGCCTTGCCGAGCGGGGTGGTGTAGTGCCCATCAGGCACCTCGCCCAACTCATGCTTCGACCATGCCGTGACGGGGCGGTCGTGATGGCCATCGAAGGGGCCGTTGTACAATCGTTTCGGCTCCAGAAAGATCACCGGATCCGGGTCTTCGATCGAGGCGATCAGCAGGCCCTTGGCGTCGAGCGGATTGGACGGCACGACCACCTTGAGGCCGGAAACATGGGTGAACAGCGCTTCAGGGCTCTGGCTGTGGGTCTGGCCGCCGAAGATGCCGCCGCCAGTGGGCATGCGGATGACGATCGGACAGGTGAACTCGCCACTGGAGCGGTATCGCAACCGTGCCGCTTCCGAAACGATCTGGTCATATGCTGGATAGACGTAGTCGGCGAACTGGATTTCGATACATGGCTTGAGGCCATAGGCAGCCATGCCGACGGCGGCACCGACGATGCCCAATTCGCTGATCGGCGCGTCGAAACAGCGCTCCCGACCGTATTTCTGCTGAAGACCCTGGGTGCAGCGGAAGACGCCACCGAAATAGCCGACGTCCTCGCCGAAAACGACGACGTTGTCATCGCGGCCCATGGCGACATCCATGGCGCTGCGGATGGCCTCGATCATTGTCATGCGCGGCATCGGCTACACTCCCGCCTTCTGGCGCTGGCGACGGAGATGCGGCGGCATCTCGGCATAGACGCCCTCGAACATGTCACGCGTCGACGGCTTGCCGCCGGCATGCAGCGTGCCGTGGCTCTCGGCTTCCTTCTGCGCCGTGATCACCGCCTCGAGGATTTCCGCCTCGGTCTGCTTGTGGCGCTCGTCCGACCATAGGCCACGCTTGATCAGGTGGTTCTTCAGCCGGATCACCGGGTCACCCAGCGGCCAGGCATCGGACTCTGTCTTGGGCCGGTAAGCGGATGGATCATCTGACGTGGAATGTGCGCCGACACGGTAGGTGACATATTCGACCAGCGTCGGCCCGAGATTGAGCCTGGCCCGCTCCGTCGCCCATTTCGCCACCGCATGGACAGCGAGATAGTCGTTGCCGTCGACACGCAAGGCCGCGATGCCAAACCCAAGCCCACGCGCCGCAAACGTGCCGGAGCCGCCGCGGGCGATGCCCTGGAAGGTCGAGATCGCCCACTGGTTGTTGACGATGTTGAGGACGACGGGCGCCTTGTAGGTCGAGGCGAAGACAAGTGCGGCGTGGAAGTCGCTCTCGGCGGTGGCGCCGTCACCGACCCAGCCGACAGCGATCTTGGTGTCCCCCTTGATGGCGGATGCCATCGCCCAGCCCACCGCCTGGATATACTGGGTGGTCAGGTTGCCGGAAATCGAGAAGAAACCGTGATCCTTGGCCGAATACATGATCGGCAGCTGGCGGCCCTTCAGCGGATCCATCTCGTTGGAATAGATCTGGTTCATCATGTCGACCATCGGATAGCCGCCGGCGATCAGCAGGCCGGCCTGGCGATAGGTCGGGAAGTTCATGTCGCCCTGAACGAGCGCCTTGCGGAAGGCGCAGCTGACCGCCTCCTCGCCCATATGCTGCATGTAGAAAGAGGTCTTGCCCTGTCGCTGCGCCATCTGCATGCGCGCGTCGAAGGAGCGCAGCGTCATCATGTGGCGCAGCCCTTCGAGCTGCTCCTCGTCGGTCAGCGTACCGGCCCATGGACCTACGGCATCGCCTTCGCGATTGAGCACGCGGATGATCGAATAAGCCAGGTCGCGGATCGTCCTGGGATCGACGTCGACCGGCGGCCTGTCGACCGAACCCGCCTTGGGGATCGGCACATTTGAGAAGTCGGGGGTGCCGCCCGGGCGCACTTCCGGCTCGGGCACATGGAACTTCAGCGGCGCGGGATTGTCCGTCACGGATGCTCCTCCTGTCGCGTGCGCAGGCCAAATGGTCCTCCCTGCGCGGCAGACAATTTACGTCAGTAACGCTGACCTATTATCCGATCGTCTTCGAAACCGCAATGGGTCTCGATGCCCCCGACTTTGGCATTCTCTCGGCCTCGGCGAAAGGCCGTTGACACGACGCCGGTTCCGCCTCCATGCTTAGGGCTCACCAGGGGGGTCCCGACAAGGGGCTGAGATTCTGCTGGCTCGCGCAGCGCAGTGACCCGTTGAACCTGATCCAGTTCATACTGGCGTAGGGACGGTGCGAGGCGCAGCAGGCCGGATATCCGGCTAAGGCATTCGGGCTCATTCTTGCCCGAAGTCCCCAGGCAAAACCTCTCCTCCTTCTCATCGCATGGACTGGGTCTCCAACCAGGAGGCTCACTCATGAATGCCCACACCCCATCAGTCACCGTTGGCGAACTTCCCGCGTCGCGGAAGGTCTACAAGCCAGGCAAGCTACATCCCGACATCCGTGTGCCGATGCGCGAGATCTCGGTTCATCCGAGCGCCGGCGAGCCGCCGGTCACCGTCTATGATTCGTCAGGCCCCTACACCGACACGTCGGTGACAACAGACATCGAGCGCGGCCTGCCGCGGCTGCGCGAAGACTGGATCATCGCCCGCGGCGACGTCGAGCGTTATGAAGGCCGCGCGGTCAAGGCTGAGGACAATGGCTTCGTCTCCGGCGAAAGGCTGACGCCGGAATTCCCGGTTCGCAACGCCCCGCTGCGCGCCACCGGCGGCCGCGCCGTCACCCAGCTTGCTTATGCCCGCGCCGGCATCGTCACGCCCGAAATGGAATTCGTCGCCATCCGCGAGAACCTCGGCCGCGAGCAGATCCGGGCCAAGCTTCAACGCGACGGCGAGAGCTTCGGCGCCGTCATTCCCGATTTCGTCACCCCGGAATTCGTCCGCGACGAGGTCGCCCGCGGCCGCGCCATCATCCCCTCCAACATCAACCACCCCGAGAGCGAGCCGATGATCATCGGCCGCAATTTCCTGGTCAAGATCAACGCCAATATCGGCAATTCCGCCGTCACCTCGTCGATGGCCGAGGAAGTCGAGAAGATGGTGTGGGCGACACGCTGGGGCGGCGACACGGTGATGGACTTGTCGACCGGCCGCAACATCCACAACATCCGTGACTGGATCATCCGCAACGCGCCGGTGCCGATCGGCACGGTGCCGCTCTACCAGGCGCTGGAGAAGGTCGGAGGCATCGCCGAGGACCTGACCTGGGAGGTGTTCCGCGACACGCTCATCGAGCAGGCCGAGCAGGGCGTCGACTATTTCACCATCCATGCCGGCGTGCGGCTCGCCTACATCCACCTGACAGTTGACCGCGTCACCGGCATCGTCTCGCGCGGCGGCTCGATCATGGCCAAATGGTGCCTGCATCACCACAAGGAGAGCTTCCTCTACGAGCATTTCGAGGAGATCTGCGACATCTGCCGAACCTATGACGTCGCCTTTTCGCTCGGCGACGGCCTGCGTCCCGGCTCGATTGCGGACGCCAACGACGCCGCCCAGTTCGCCGAACTGGAGACGCTCGGCGAACTCACCAAGATCGCCTGGGCCAAGGACTGCCAGGTGATGATCGAGGGCCCCGGCCATGTGCCGATGCACAAGATCAAGGAGAACATGGACAAGCAGTTGGAAGTCTGCGGCGAGGCGCCCTTCTACACGCTCGGGCCTTTGACCACCGACATCGCACCCGGCTACGACCACATCACCTCGGGCATCGGCGCTGCGATGATCGGCTGGTTCGGCACGGCGATGCTCTGCTACGTCACGCCCAAGGAGCATCTTGGCCTGCCCGACCGCGACGACGTCAAGGTCGGCGTCATCACCTACAAGATCGCAGCACACGCCGCCGACCTCGCCAAGGGCCATCCGGCCGCCAAGGTCAGGGACGACGCGCTGTCGCGGGCGCGCTTCGAGTTCCGCTGGGAAGACCAGTTCAACCTGTCGCTCGACCCGGAGACGGCGCGTTCCTACCACGACCAGACCTTGCCCAAGGAGGCGCACAAGGTGGCGCATTTCTGCTCCATGTGCGGCCCCAAATTCTGCTCGATGCGGATCTCCCACGACATCCGCGCCGAGGCGCAGAAGGAAGGGCTGGCAGCGATGGCGGCAAAGTACCGCGACGGCGGCGACCTCTACATGCCGGTGGAAAGCGCCGAACCCGCGGAGACGGCAGGCCAGCCATGAAGGTGCGGATCCGCGGTGCGGGCGTCGCCGGGCTGACGCTCGCACATGAGCTGGCCACGCGCGGCGCAAGCGTGACCGTTGTCGAGGAGCGCAAGCAGATCGCCGGCAATGCCTCATGGCAGGCCGGCGGCATGCTGGCGCCCTGGTGCGAACGCGAGAGCGCCGAAGAGATGGTGCTTTCGCTCGGACGGGATGCCGCCGACTGGTGGTCCGCCGCCCTGCCCGGGCATGTCATGCGCAACGGTACGCTGGTCGTGGCGCCAGCCCGGGACGCGGGTGAACTCGACCGCTTCGGCCGCCGAACGTCCGGCTTTCGCGAGGTTGACGCCGATACGATCGCAGCACTCGAGCCTGACCTCGAAGGACGTTTCGGACGCGCACTGTTCTTCACCGAGGAGGCGCATGTCGATCCGCGCAAGGCGATGCTCGGGCTGCAGCAAAAGCTGGTGCAATTGGGCGTGCGCTTCGAGTTCGGCTACGGCGCCGTGCTGGCACCCGGCGAGCCTGACATCGAGGCCGACTGCACAGGCCTGGCAGACCCGAGCCCGGGCCTGCGCGGCGTGCGCGGTGAGATGCTGATCCTCAGGACGTCTGACATTTCGCTGGCGCGCCCGGTACGGCTCTTGCATCCGCGCGTGCCCGTCTATGTCGTGCCGCGCTCCGGCAACCTGTTCATGGTCGGCGCGACGATGCTCGAAAGCGACGTGACCGGGCCGACCACCGCGCGTTCAGTGATGGAACTGCTCAACGCCGCCTATGCGCTGCATCCGGCTTTCGGCGAAGCTGAACTCATCGAGACGGGTGTCGGTGTGCGGCCAGCCTTTGCCGACAATTTGCCGCGTGTCGAGCGCGACGGCAACACGATCCGCATCAACGGCCTCTACCGCCACGGCTTCCTGCTCGCGCCTGAGATGGCGCGGCAGGCCACCGACATGATCCTGGGCCACAAGACGAAAAAGGAGCTCGCCCATGAAGCTCACCGTTAACGGCGAAAGCCACGAGGTCGCGGCCGGCACGCTGGCGGCGCTGCTGACTGAGCTCGACTACGAGGGCAGTTGGCTGGCCACCGCGCTGAACGGCGAGGTGGTTCCGGCACGGGAGCGCGACGACTGCGCCCTGGCCGACGGCGACCGCATTGAGATTCTTGCGCCGATGAAGGGAGGCTGACCCGTGCTCGAACTCTACGGACAACAGGTTTCGTCCCGCCTGCTCCTCGGCACCGCACTTTACCCCTCGCCTGCGATCATGGCGGAAGCAATCAAAGCGTCGGGCGCCGATATCGTCACTGTCTCGCTGCGCCGCGAGACTTCCGGCGGCAAGACAGGTGGAAAATTCTGGTCGCTGGTCCAGTCGCTCGGCGTCCGGGTGTTGCCCAACACCGCCGGCTGCCATTCGGTCAAGGAGGCGGTCACGACGGCGCGCATGGCCCGCGAGGTGTTCGGCACCGATTGGATCAAGCTTGAGGTCATCGGCAACCACGACACGCTACAGCCCGACGTGTTCGGCCTGGTCGAGGCGGCCAAGATCCTGGCTGCCGAAGGCTTCGACGTCTTCCCCTACACGACCGACGATCTGGTCGTCGCCGGGCGCTTGCTCGATGTCGGCTGCAAGCTGCTGATGCCCTGGTGTGCGCCGATCGGGTCCGCGCGCGGGCCGCAGAACCTCGACGCCCTGCGCAGCCTGCGCGGTCATTTCCCCGATGTGCCGCTCATCGTCGATGCCGGCATCGGCCGCCCGTCGCATGCGGCCACCGTCATGGAGCTCGGCTACGACGCCGTGCTGCTCAACACGGCGGTTGCCAAGGCAGGCGACCCCGTCGCCATGGCTTCGGCTTTCGGCAAGGCGATTGAAGCAGGACGCCAGGCCTTCCGCGCCGGCCCGCTCGAAGCACGCGACATGGCCGTCCCCTCCACCCCCGTTATCGGCATGGCAGCATTTTCATGAAGCTCGACCCGTTTTACCCGATCGTCGATTCCGCAGCGTGGATCGAGCGGCTGGTGCCGTTGGGCGTCAAGCTGGTGCAAATGCGGATCAAGGACATGGACGAAGCCGGCCTGCGCCGCGAAATCCGCGCGGCGAAGGCCGTCTGCGAACGCCACCGCTGCCAGCTCATCGTCAATGACTACTGGCGCCTCGCCATCGACGAGGGCTGCGACTTCGTTCATCTCGGCCAGGAAGATCTCGCAGAAGCGGATGTCAAAGCGATCCGCCACGCCGGCATGAAGCTCGGCCTCAGCACCCATGACGACGCCGAACTCGACACAGCACTTGCCGCCGCGCCCGATTATGTCGCGCTTGGTCCCGTCTATCCGACCATCCTCAAGGCGATGAAATGGGCGCCGCAAGGGCTCGACCGCATCGCCCTCTGGAAACGGCGCGTGGGCGCGACACCGCTGGTCGCCATCGGCGGACTCAATGTCGACCGCATAGCAGGCGTCTTCGCGCAAGGCGCCGACGTAGCTGCCGTCGTCACCGACATCACGCTCAACGCTGATCCCGAAGCGCGGACGCGCGAATGGCTGGCAGCGACGGCTCAGTGGCGATGACCCCGCATGTGCTGATCATCGCCGGCTCGGATTCGAGCGGCGGCGCCGGCATCGTCCGCGACGTCGAGACGGTATCGGCCTTCGGTTTGCGTTGCAGCGTCGCCGTCACCGCGGTGACGGTGCAGACACATGCCCGCGTCGAGCGCATCGAACGGATGCCGCCTCAGCTGATTGCCGAGCAGATGCGCGCGGCCATTGCCGCCAATCCGATTGCTGCGGTCAAGATCGGCATGCTGGGAACGGCCGCGACGATCGACACCGTCGCCTCGGTGCTGGCGAGCAGCCTGCCGGTGCCTGTCGTGCTCGATCCGGTGCTTGCTTCGACCTCGGGACGTCAGCTGCTCGACGGCGGCGCCGTCGACGCGCTCAAGCGCAAGCTGTTTCCGCTCTGCACGTTGGTCACACCCAACCTGCCGGAACTGGCGCTGCTGACCGGCCTGCCGCTCGCCTCCGGCGAACGCGACATCGTCAGCCAGGCAGCAAAGCTTTTCGAGACCGGAGCGCCCGCCATTCTCGTCAAGGGCGGGCATGCCACGGGAGCGAGCGCCACCGACATGCTGCTCTTGCCCGACCGTGAGCCGATCCGCTTCGAGGCGTCGCGCATCGCGGTTTCCATGCGCGGCACCGGCTGCATGCTTGCAAGCGCAATCGCGGCGCATCTGGCACAATATGAAACGCTGGAGATCAGCATCGGCAAGGCGAAGCGCCATGTCTTCGCCAAGCTGCTGGCGGCCAGGCCGTGAGAGCGACTTTCGGCGTTCAGCCCAGACGGGCGGCGTGCCACCTCAAATGGTCGTCCATGAAGGTCGAGATGAAGTTGTAGGAATGGTCGTAGCCATCCTGCATGCGCAGGGTGAGCCCGATGCCTGCCTTCTTGCAGGCCTCGTCGAGCAGCCAGGGGCGCAGGCCCTCCTGCAGGAAACTGTCGGCCGAGCCCTGGTCGACAAGGAACTCCGGAAACCGCTTGCCGTCCTCGATCAGAAGCGTCGTGTCATAGGCGCGCCATGCAGCTTCATCAGCACCGAGATACTTCTCCAGCGCCGGCTTCGACCAGCCGGCGGTCGACGGCTGGGCGATGGGTGCGAAGGCCGAGCAGCTCTTGAAGCGCTCCGGGTTCTTGAGTGCGATGGTCAGCGCGCCGTGCCCGCCCATCGAGTGGCCAAAGATCGCCTGGCGCGACATATCGGCGGGGAAGTTTGCGGCGATCAGCGCCGGCAGTTCCTCGGTGATATAGGAATACATCCGGTAGTTCGCGGCAAAGGGCTGCTGCGTCGCATCGACATAGAAGCCGGCGCCCGAACCGAACTGCCAGTTGTCCTTTTCGTCGGCCACGCCTTCGCCGCGCGGACTGGTGTCGGGGCAGACGATGATCAGGCCGAACTCAGCGGCCAGGCGGCGGTATTCGCCCTTGTCCATGACATTGGCGTGGGTGCAGGTCAGGCCCGAGAGATACCACAGCACCGGCACGGGTCCGTTCTTGGCTTGCGGCGGTACGAACACCGCATAGGTCATGTCGCAGGCGCAGGCCTCGGAGGCGTGGGAATAGACGCCCTGGATGCCGCCATGCGACTTCGACGTGGAAACGGTCTTCATCTGCTCTGCCTTCTCGTCAAGAATTGCTGCCCCGGCATAACCTCGGGGGCGGCGACCTGCAACCGTTCAAAGAGATGCCGGCGGCGCGGCCGAGGGGTTGTGGAAACCTCGGACACGCCGCCGGTCGACGCCCAGCTTCGGGAACACGCGGGCCAAGCTGGGAGGCTTGAGGGCCGGCGAAAAGCCGTGGCGTTTGGGGGAGCCGGCCATGGGGGCCTGGCCGGCTTTGGGAGTTAGTAGACGACCACGCTGCGGATGCTTTCGCCTGCATGCATCAGGT
This sequence comes from Aminobacter sp. NyZ550, assembly GCF_025628925.2. NCBI lineage: Bacteria > Pseudomonadati > Pseudomonadota > Alphaproteobacteria > Hyphomicrobiales > Phyllobacteriaceae > Aminobacter > Aminobacter sp. NyZ550. Next base: position 1,561,906 of record NZ_CP114190.1, on the reverse strand, counting down.
CGAAACCCTTGTTGATGTCTTCGAGCTTCAGCGTATGGGTGATCATCGGGTCGATCTGGATCTTGCCCTCCATGTACCAGTCGACGATCTTCGGCACGTCGGTGCGGCCGCGTGCGCCGCCAAAGGCGGTGCCTTTCCAGGTCCGGCCCGTGACCAGCTGGAACGGACGCGTCGCAATCTCCTGGCCGGCGCCGGCGACACCGATGACGATCGACTCGCCCCAGCCGCGATGCGACGCTTCCAGTGCCTGGCGCATCACCTTGACGTTGCCGGTGCAGTCGAAGGTGTAGTCGGCGCCGCCGATCTGGTCGGCACCACGCTTGGTCATGTTGACCAGATAAGGAACGATGTCGCCCTCGACCTCCTTCGGATTGACGAAATGCGTCATGCCGAACTTCTCGCCCCAGGCCTTGCGCTCATTGTTGATGTCGACGCCGATGATCATGTCGGCACCGGCAAGGCGAAGACCCTGCAGCACGTTGAGGCCGATGCCGCCGAGACCGAAGACGATCGCCGTTGAACCGATCTCCACCCTGGCGGTGTTGATGACGGCACCGATGCCTGTCGTCACGCCGCAGCCGATGTAGCAGATCTTGTCGAAGGGGGCGTCCGGATTGACCTTGGCGAGTGCGATCTCGGGCAGCACGGTGAAGTTCGAGAATGTCGAGCAGCCCATATAATGGAAGATCTTGTCCTTGCCGATCGAGAAGCGCGAGGTGCCGTCAGGCATCAGCCCCTGGCCTTGCGTCGAGCGGATCGCGGTGCACAGGTTGGTCTTGCGGCTGAGGCAGGACGGGCAGGAGCGGCATTCCGGCGTGTAGAGCGGAATGACGTGGTCGCCCTTCTTGAGCGAGGTGACACCCTTGCCGACATCGACGACGACGCCGGCACCCTCATGGCCGAGAATGGCCGGGAAGATGCCTTCGGGATCGGCGCCTGACAGCGTGAATTCGTCGGTGTGGCAGATGCCGGTCGCCTTGATCTCGACCAGCACCTCGCCCTCGCGCGGCCCCTCGAGGTCCACCTCCATGATCTCGAGCGGCTTTCCGGCTCCAACGGCGACGGCGGCGCGGGTTTTCATTTTCTTCTCACTCCCAAATCTGGATTGTCAGCCGTGCATGTCACCGGCTTGAATGTTGTCTTCTGACTTCAGGCCGCCTTGGCAGGCCCTGCGGGGAACACGCCGGACATGACCGTGAAGCCCTTGATGCGTTTGACCCGATCGCACCAGCGGCGGATCGCCGGATAGTCCTGTCTTGAAATGCCGCCCTCTTCCGACAGCATGATGTAGGGGAAGCAGGCGATGTCGGCGATCGTCGGGTGTGACGCCGAGCAGATCCAGTCGCGCCCCTCCTGCTCGCCGAACCACAGATGCTCATCGAGAATGCGGAACAGCCGGTGCGCGCCAGTGCGGGCCGCCTCGACGTCGAAGTCGTAGAACAGAGCGTCGTGCAGGCGGGCGGCGGATGCGGTGGCGGTGATGCCGTCGGCAAAGGCCAGCCACTGGCTGACCTCGCCGAGCAGGGCGGGATTGTCGCGCGGGTACCAGGTTCCCGCCGCGTCATATTTCGAGGCGAGGTAGACGAGGATCGCCTGGGCGTCGCGCAGGATAAGCCCGTCGTCGTCGATGACAGGCAGCTGGCCGAGCGGATTGATCCTGAGGAACCAGTCCGACTTGTGCTCGCGCCCGGGGTAGAAATCGACCGGCACCGTCTTCCAGTCGACGCCGAGCATGCTCATCAAAAGGCGCAGCTTGTAGCAGTTGCCCGACAGTTCGTAGTCGTAGAGCGTGATCATCAAAAACTCCTAGAGGTCGAGCACAAGCCGCGCCGACTTGGCACGCGACACGCAGGTCATGATCTTGGTGCCGGACTTGCGCTCGGCATCGTTGAGATAGACGTCCTGGTGGTCGGGCTCGCCTTCGATGACGGTGGCGAGGCAGGTGCCGCAGGCGCCCTGCTCGCAGGAAGACGGCATGTCGATGCCGGCGTCGCGCATCACCTCGAGGATCGTCTTGCCGGCGGGCACCGTCAGCGTCATGCAGGAGCGCGCCAGCGCCACCTCGAAACTGGTGCTGTCGTCGATGACATTGGTGTTCTTGAAGTATTCGAAATGCACCGCCGTTTCGGGCCAGCCCATCTCAGCCGCGATATGACGCGCCGCCTCCAGCATCGGGCCGGGACCGCAGAGATAGACATGCTTGTCGGGACCGTAGCCGCTGAGGATCTCGCGCAGCTTGGCGCCGGTCTGGTCTGGCGAAAGGCCGAGATGCGGCTTGAGCGAGGCGCCGAGCGCGCTGGTCTTCTCCGGGAAGGCAAGCTGCGCTTCGTTCTGGGCAAAGTAGTGCAACTCATGCACCAGGTTCTGGTTGTTGAGCGCCTGGGCCATGGCGAGCAACGGCGTGATGCCGATACCGCCGGCGATGAAGATGGTCTTCACCGCGTCGCGGCGCAGCGGGAAATTGTTGCGCGGCTCGGAAATCGCCAGCACGTCGCCTTCGCGCACTGTCTCGTGCAGGCAGGTCGACCCGCCCTTGGAATCGCGCTCCAGCTTGACGCCGATGACGTAGCTGTCGCTTTCGCCCGGGCCGTTGGTGATCGAATATTGCCGGATCAGCCCATTGGGCAGGTGCACGTCGATATGGGCGCCGGGCTGGAAGGTCGGCAGCAGGCCCTTGATCGGGCGAAGCTCGAAGCCGGCGATACCATCGGCGGCCGGCCACTTCCTGGCGACCTCGACACGGATCGTCGCTTTGCGGCCGTGTTTGCTCTCCTCGGGCATCTCGGCGAGTTCGGGCGAGACACGCTCGATCACCGGCTCCAGCGGCGCCGGTGCCGGCTCGCGCGCCGCCTCGGCCTCGACCGCCAGACGCAGCCTGGAGAGCAGCTCATTGTGATGGCGCAGCACGGCAAGGCGCGCAGCGCCTTCGACCTGCCCGTCGAGCACGCCACGGATCACCGAGCGATTGGAATCGACCGGCTGGACGAAAAACACGGCCAGCGTGGTGGCATCAGCCTCGCTTGAACGCAGCACCACCGAAAAGGTGCTTGCAGCTTCGACCGCGACCTTGGCGGCGGAGCCGTCGATCCTGCCGCTCGGCTGGAAGCGGTAGCCTTTCAGCCTGGCGGCGACCACGTCGGCCGGCGCATTGACCGGGATGCCGCGCAGCGCCAGCAGCCGACCCTCGGCGAGCCCTGCCACCTCCGGCACTTCGCCCTGCGGTTCTTCCGCCGACCAGACGAGACCGTAACGCTCGATGGCGGCAAAGGTGCGGTTGGTGATGGTGCGGGCCGGTGCGTCGGCCGGGTGCGCAGGGATGTAGGTGCAGCCGGCCGTGCGGTTCGAGTAGCGCCAACCATGGTACTGGCACTTCAGCTCGCGGCCATCATTGATGCCAATCGACAGGCGGACGCCGCGATGCAGGCAGCGGTTTTCCCAGATGTTGACGTATCCATCATCGGCACGCCAGACCGCGAACTCGCGGCCGAGCAGCTGGCCGTGAAAAACATGACGCAACGGAAGGTCGTGCGCCGCGGCGATGGGATGCCATCTGGATTTGGCTAGGTCGAGCATATGGTCCTCGCTAAGATCTTTTCGTTGGCGCCCTCAGGCGCTCAGGTGGCGGCCGGGATGACCCCGTAGGTCACGCCCTTCTGGCTCAGCCACCGGCGGTAGGCGATCGCCGACTTGTCGGCACGGATTGGTGTTTCGGCGCGCGGATCGAGCGGCAGGCGCTTCGGGAACTGGTTTTCCAGGATCGGCTTGTCCTGCCCGAAGATGGTCTGCTGGAAGCGCTTGATGACCTTGTCCTCATTGTCTTCGTCCAGCACGCACAGCAGCATGTGGGCGCGGACATGCTCCTGGTCGATAGGCTGCAGGAAGACGGCGATGACATCGAGGCGGCTCTCGTCGAGCGGGCTCGACTTGTAGAGCACCGAGCAATAGGGATGCGGCACGCGGTAGATGTAGTCGACGTCGGCGCCGCCGTCCGAGGCCGTCGATGCCATCGGCTGGAAGAAGCGGCAGCGTGTCGCCAGGATTTCGTCGCGATCGACGGAAATCTCGACATCGTATTCCTTCACTTCCGTGTGCGGTTCGGCGCCGAGGATATCGGTGTGGACATAGGGGAAGTGGCCCATATCGAGAAAGTTCTCGATCGCCCGCGGCGCCGAGACATTGACGCCAAAAGTGGCGGCGTTGAGCTTGCGGCGATCGACCTCGTCAAACTCCGGAATCGGGAACAAGTCGGCCGGCGGGTTGCCGAGCGAGGTCCAGATGTAGCCATAGGCGAGCTTCAGCGGCAGCTTGCCGGAAATGACGGCAATATCGACAGGGCTGCCCTCGGCGAGATCGGCGCGATCGCGCCAGACAGCCGCATTTCCCTCACCGTCAATGGCAAAGCTGAGACGCTCCTCGAGCAGCACCGTGTCGACGACGACACCAGCTGCCACTTCCGACAGGGCGGCCAGCGGGTGCCAGAGGTCGAGGATCACCTGATCCGTGCATCGCGTCTTGGTCATATGCATATCCTTCACAAAGGGTGCGGATCACATCCGCGCCGGTATTGCGCCGTAAGTGACCGGTTTGTCGCGCAGCCAGCGCCGGTACAGCACGGCGACGGCATCGGCCCGGATGGGCGTTTCAGCGCGAGGGTCGAGTGGCAGGCGCCTGGGCACCTGGTTCTCCAGGATCGGCTTGTCCTGGGCGAAGATCAGTTGCATGAAGCTGCGAATGCCAGCCTCGTCGATCCCATCCTTGAGGTAGGCAAGGAAGGGATGGGCAACACAATTGTCCTCATCGACCGGCTGGACGAACAGGGTGATGACGTCGAGCCGATCCTTCTGCACCGGATTGCTTTTGTAGAGCGCCACCGTGTAGGGCCGGATCACCTTGTAGATGTAGTCGACGACAAAACCTCCCTTGGCCGTCGGCGAAGCCACCGGCTGGTAGAACTTGCATTCGGTCGCGACCAGCTCGTCGGCGGCCGTCAGCTCGACCTTGTAGGGCGCGACCTCCGTATGTGGCTCGTCGCCGAGCCAGCCGGTGTGAACGAAGGGGAAATGGCCCATGTCGAGAAAGTTCTCGACCATCCTCAAGCCCGACACCTTGACCGCGATCGAGCCACCGGTGACGAGATACCGATCGCCTTCCTCGGCCTCCGGCACAAAAACAATGTCGCGCTCCGGCTTGCCGAGGCAGGCCCAGAGGAAACCGTAGCGCTTGGTCGAAGTGACCAGGGCGCCGGTGTCGTCGCGGACGACTTCCTTGTTGTAGCGCCCGCGGCAATGGATGGTGATGTCGACGCCCAGCAGACGGGTGTGAAACGGCGCGCCGACCGACAGGTTGGCGAGGTCCGCAACCACATGCCAATCGTTAAGCAGGACTCTGTCGCTACAAAGGGCTGCTGTGCTCATCGCACCCTCCCTGTTGGCTAGCACTTCCCCGTGAACCTAGCTCTGTTATGTCCTCATTGGAAACACAGGATTGGATATCAATCAATAAGAAATTGCATGCCGATGTGAGAATTTTGGTTGACAGGCGCCAGCGATTGAATACCGATATGGAAACCGTAACCTGGGATATGCGACGCCGCCGGCGTGGCGCGAACCCGGGCTGGCCGTCAAGCAAGCCAAAGGCGCTGGCGGGAAGGAGAACGCCATGAGCAACCGCTCGCAGGCCATTGCCGACATACTGACGCGGGCGATCCTCGATCACCGCCTCGTGCCCGGCTGCAAGCTTGGCGAGCGCGAGCTGTCGGAGGTCTTCGACGTCAGCCGCATCGTCATCCGCCAGTCGCTGATCCGCCTTGCCGACGACGGCCTTGCCCAAATCGAGCGCAACCGCGGCGCCTTCGTCGCCCGTCCCAGCATGCAGGACGCGATGGAGATCTATGACGCGCTGACCCTTGTCGAACAGGGCGTCGCCGCCCAGCTGAGCGACCGTCTCGGGCCTGCCGGCTGGGCCGAACTGCGCCAGCATGTCGAGCGCCAGCGCAAGGCCGTGGCTTCAGGCAACGACGCACTCGCCGACGTGCTCGGCCAGGAGTTCCACACCGTCTTCGTGCGCCTAAGCCGCAACAAGGTGATGCAGGAAATTCACGCCCAGCTGGTCCGCCGCACCACCTTGCTGCGTTCGCTGATCACCGCCGACTTCGACTATTGCAACCTGCTCGACGACCACGCCAAGCTCATCGAACTTCTCGAAAAGGGCCGGCTCAAGCCGGCAATGGAGCTGATCGACGCGCACCACCGCTCCGTCGTGCGCGGTTACATCATGGACCGCCAGGTCTTTCCCGAGCTGACGCCACGCGAAGCGCTCGAACCCTATCTCGACGGCAAGGCAGGCGAGCCGCCGAAACCGGCACCAAGGAAGAAGGCAGGAGAGAATGGCGGGGCACGGACGCACACCCATGTCCACGTCGTAAAATAGACCCGGCACAAAGCCGGGCGCATCCAACCAACAGAGGGTTACCACCATGTTCAATCTGACCAGACGGCAATTTCTGCAATATTCCGGTGCCGCGGGCGCGGCACTCGGCACCAGCGGCCTTGCCGGCATCGCCAGCGCCCAGGAGCCGCTCAAGATCGGCGTCGTCTACGTCTCGCCGATCGCCGACATCGGCTGGACCAAGCAGCACAGCCTTGGCGTCGATGCCATCAAGGCCGAGTTCGGCGACAAGGTGGCGCTCACCGTCATCGACAACATCTTCATGCCGCAGGACGCCGAACGCGTCTTCCGCGAGCTCGCCGCTTCCGGCAACCAACTGATCTTCGGCACCTCCTTCTCGCATGGCACGCCGATGCAGAAGGTGGCGCCGCGCTTCCCGAAGGTCGCCTTCGAGCATTGCTCCGGTATCGTCCACCTCGCCAATCTCGGCACCTTCGAGGCCAAGTATTACGAAGGCACTTTCGTTGCCGGTGCCGCCGGCGCGCATATGAGCAAGAATGGCAAGATCGGCTTCATCGGCGGCTTTCCGATCCCCGACATCGTCGGCCCGGCCAACGCGCTTCTGCTCGGCGCCCAGAGCGTCAATCCCGAGGCCACCTGCAACGCCATCTTCCTCAATTCCTGGTTCGATCCGGGCAAGGAAAAGGAAGCCGCCAACACGCTTTTGTCGCAGGGCTGCGACGTCATCTGCTCGATGACCGATACCGCCACCGGCGTGCAGGTTGCCGGCGAAGGCGGCGCATGGTCGATTGGTTACGCCAGCGACATGGCCAAGTTCGGCTCGGGCAAGCAGCTCACCGCCTTCACCCTCGACTGGTCGAGCGACTATGTCGGCGCCGCCAAGGGCGTTGCCGCGGGCACCTGGAAGCCCGAGGCGCGCTGGGACGGCCTGGCCGGTGGCGTCGTCAAGATGGCGCCTTACAATGAGGCGATCCCGGCCGACGTGATCACCAAGCTCAAGCAACTCGAGGCGGACATCGGCTCCGGCAAGATCCACCCCTATGCCGGCGAACTCAAGGACCAGGACGGCAACGTCAAGGTCGCGGCCGGCAGCGTGCTGGCCGATGCCGACATCCGCGGCATGAACTGGTTCGTCAAGGGAATGATCGGCAAGCTCGCCTGATCCTCCCTCGCAACCGCTAGCAATTCCACCGGGGCGCTACAGCGCCTGGTGTCCAGTTGGACACGCAAAGGACGCTGTAGCGCTTAAAATGGGTGCACGATCCTTCCCGAAAATCGGTTCCGATTTTCGGGGTCATGCACCGCCCCGGTTGGTCTATGGCTGCGCACCGTCCAACCCTCACGGCAGGACCCGGCTATGCCCCCACGCCTCGAATTGCGCAACATCACCAAAAGTTATCCCGGCATCATCGCCAATGACGACATCTCGATGTCGATCATGCCAGGCGAAATCCACGCCGTGCTCGGCGAAAACGGCGCCGGCAAATCGACCCTGATGAAGATCATCTACGGCGCCGCCCAGGCGGATTCCGGCGAGATCTTCTGCGACGGCAAGCCCATTGCCGCGCACACCCCGGCGACCTCGCGCGCGCTCGGCATCGAAATGGTCTACCAGCATTTCGCGCTGTTTGAATCGGTCACCGTGGTCGAGAACATCGCACTTGCGGTGTCGAGCAGCTTCGACCTCGACACGCTGGCGCGCCAGATCACTGAACTGTCGAACCGCTACGGCATGCCGATCGACCCCTATCGCCGCGTCCACGACCTGTCCGTCGGCGAGCGCCAGCGCGTCGAGATCGTGCGCTGCCTGCTGCAGGCGCCGAAGCTTTTGATCCTCGACGAGCCGACCTCGGTGCTGACGCCGCAGGCCGTCGTCAAGCTGTTCGAGACGCTGCGCCAGCTCGCCGCCGAAGGCTGTTCGATCGTCTACATCAGCCACAAGCTCGATGAAGTGCAGGAGCTCTGCGACACCGCGACAGTGCTGCGCAACGGCAAGGTCACCGGCACCGCAAGACCCAAGGAAAGCACCTCGGCGCAACTTGCGCGGCTGATGGTCGGCGCCGAGCTGCCCGAAATGCACGTCTCACCCTCGGTGCCGAGCGACAAACCGGTGCTCGAGGTGCGCGGGCTCACCGCCCCTGCCCGCGACAAATACGGCGTCGAACTCAAGAACGTCTCCTTCGAGGTACGCGGTGGCGAGATCGTCGGGCTTGCCGGCGTCTCCGGCAACGGCCAGGCCGAGCTGATCTCGCTGCTCAGCGGCGAACGGACACATGCCAATGCGCTGTCGATCCAGATCGGCGGCAAGGCTGCGGCCCATCTCAACGCCAGCGAAAGGCGCAAACTCGGCATGGCCTTCGTGCCGGAAGAGCGGCTTGGCCGCGGCGCGGTGCCGCCGCACGCGCTGTGGCAGAACGCCGTGCTGACGGCCCACCGCTCCGGCCTGGTGCGCAACGGTCTCGTCGACCGCAAGCAGGCAAACAGCTTCGCCGCCAAGATCATCGAGCGTTTCAAGGTCAAGGCCAACGGCCCGCAGTCGAGCGCCCAGAGCCTGTCGGGCGGCAACCTGCAGAAATTCATCGTCGGCCGCGAGATCGCGCTCGAACCGAAGCTGTTCCTGGTGGCGCAGCCGACCTGGGGTGTCGACGTCGGCGCCGCCGCCTTCATCCGCCAGACGCTTGTCGATCTGAGCCGGTCGGGCGCGGCCGTGCTGGTGATTTCGGAGGAGCTCGACGAACTGTTCGAGATCTGCGACCGGCTGCTTGTCATCTGCCAGGGCCAGGTCTCGCCGCCACTGATCAGGACAAAAACCAACCGCGAGGAAATCGGCCTGCTGATGACAAGGGTCGACCGCGGCAACGGCACCAATGGGAGAGGCGAAGTTGCGATTCAGGATTGAACAAAGACCGGAACCATCCGCCAGGATGCGGGTGGCGGCGCCGGTCATCGCGACCGTGCTCACCCTTCTCGTCGGCTCGCTTTTGTTTGCCGTGCTCGGCTACGACCCGCTGGCGACATTGCAAGCCTTCTTCATCACCCCGCTCAATTCGCTGAACGGGCTGTCCGAGTGGCTGCTCAAGGCGTCGCCGCTCATCCTCATCGCCTGCGGCCTTGCCGTCGGCTTCCGCGCCAATGTCTGGAACATCGGCGCCGAGGGCCAGTTGATCATCGGCGCCCTCGCAGCCTGCGGCGTGGGCTTGTTCTACCCCAATCCCGACAGCTGGCTGCTGCTGCCGCTGATGTTCTTCGCCGGCGCCATCGCCGGCATGGCCTGGGCCGCCATCCCTGCCTTCCTCAGGGCGCGGATGAACACCAACGAAATCCTGGTCACGCTGATGCTGACCTATATCGCGACGCTCTTGTTGTCGTGGCTGGTGCACGGCCCCTGGCGCGACCCGGCCGGCTTCAACTATCCGCAGACGGCCCTGCTGTCGGCGGCGGCGATGTTCGAGCCTTTCGACTATGCCTACCGGCTCAACGCCTCGGTGTTCATCACCGTGGTCGCCGTGTTCCTGATGTGGCTGTTCACTGACCGCAGCTTCCTTGGCTACAAGATGTCGGTCTCGGGCGCAGCCCCTCTGGCAGCACGCTACGCCGGCTTCCGCGAATCCGCTGCCGTGTGGACCGGTTTGCTTGCCGGTGGCGCTGCCGCTGGCATCGCCGGCATGGCCGAGGTCTCCGGCCCGCTCGGACAGCTGTCGCCGCAAATCTCGCCCGGCTATGGTTTCGCGGCGATCATCGTCGCCTTCATCGGCCGTCTTAACGCTTTTGGCATCGTGCTGGGCGGATTGCTGATGTCGCTCTTGTTCCTCGGCGGCGAAGCAGTGCAAATGAACCTCGGCCTGTCGGCTGCGCTCACCCGCATCTTCCAGGGCATATTGCTGTTCTTCTTGCTTGCCGCTGACTTCTTCATCTTCTACCGGCTTCGCCGCATTCCGGAGCATGCCTGATGGACTTGTTCATTGCCATCTTCACCGGCACCATCATTGCCGCAACACCATTGATCTTTGCAGCGCTCGGCGAACTCGTCGTCGAGAAATCGGGCGTCCTCAACCTCGGCATCGAAGGCATGATGCTGATGGGTGCCGCCTTCGCCTTCTGGGCCATCGTCGCCGGGCTGCCGATGCCGGTCGCCATCCTGGCCGGCGCGCTTGCGGGTGCCGCCGCATCGCTGCTGTTCGGCGTGCTGGCGCTGACCTTCCTGACCAACCAGTATGCCGCCGGCCTGGCGCTCGCCATCTTCGGCTCGGGCGTGTCGGCATTTCTCGGCCGCAATTTCGGCTCGGCGCCGATCGACGCACTGAAGAAGATCTACATCCCCTATCTCTCCGACATTCCGGTGATCGGGCCGATGCTGTTCCGCTTCGACCCGATGGTCTATTTCGCCATCATCATGTTCTTCGTCATCAGCTGGTTCCTGTACCGCACCAAGGGCGGGCTGGTGCTGCGCACCATCGGCGAGTCACCCGAGACGGCGCATGCCATCGGCTATCCGGTGATCAGGATCCGCTATCTCGCCGTGCTGTTCGGCGGGCTGATGGCCGGACTTGCCGGCGCCTATCTGTCGGTTGCCTACACCCCACTCTGGGTCGAGAACATGACCGCCGGCAAGGGCTGGATCTCGCTGGCGCTGGTTGTCTTCGCGACATGGCGACCACTGCGCGTGCTGCTCGGCGCCTGGCTGTTCGGCGGCATGACCATTCTGCAGCTGCAGGGCCAGGCGCTTGGTATCGCGGTGCCCTCGGAACTGCTCTCCGCCATGCCTTATCTCGCAACGATCGTGGTGCTGGTCATCATCTCGCAGAACCGCCAGATGCTGGCGCTGCACTTCCCGGCCTCGCTGGCCAAGCCGTTCCGTCCAGCGACCTGACGAAACGACAGGCGGGGCTAAGCGCCCCGCCGCCTCACACAGCCCAGGGATCGCTGACCCTGGGCCAGATCGGACGGACAAGCTTGGTGTAATTTGTGACGCGCGGATTGCTCGGATAGGAGCTTGGCGCGTCGACATAAATGATCTCGGCCGCAACCGGCACGAAGCCGGCGTAGAAATGGTTGGTCGACTTGACCAGCAATATGTCCTTGTCAGCCAGATCGACGCCAAGATTGGTGAAGATATCGGGTTCGAAAGTCTGGGTGCGGTTGGTGTTGAGGATGACGTCGACCTCGGTGCCCACGATCCGCACGAGAGCCGTCAGCCCAAGCGTGACGCGGCTCGGCCCGAAACTCTGCCAGCCTTCCTCGACCGTCTTCAGCACCTGAACCCTGGCGTCGATCGGCTCGCCGGCCTGCGGGCCTGCCTTGCCGCCGAAGCGCAGGTCGATGATGGCGCCTTCTCCGGCGGCATGGCAGAAGGTCACCGCGATCGGATCCCAGATGGTGGCGACACCAACCTTGTCGAGGCCACGCTCCAGCATCCGGCGCAGAACGAAGGTGCCGTCGCCGGCAACGCCGCCGCCCGGATTGTCCCAGACATCGGCGATGACTGCCGGCTTGGTCGGGTTGGCCTTGCGCGCGGCCAGCGCCCGGTCGATGCCGGCGTCAGTGTCGAGCATCTCCATCGCCGTCTTTTCGCGCATGGCATAGAGTTCGCGGCCGAGCTTTTCGGCCAGCGCATCGCCCTTGGCCTTGTCATTGTCGGTGACGACCACGATGCGCGAACCCATCTCCGGCACGTCGGAGCCCATGAAACCATGGATCACCGACACCGACAGGATGCCGTCCTTGCCGTGCAGCGCCTTGATGCGGTCGACGAAGGAGCGCATCGGCTCGCGGCTGGTCGGCAACACCGTGATCATGCGGCAGTCGAAGGTCGAGATGACTGGCTTGATCTCGCCGCGCGCAGCGGCCAGTCCAAGCTCGACGACATGTTCGCCGCGCTCATAGAAATCGGTATGCGGGAACTCGAGGAAGGCCGCGAGCACGTTGCAGGCGGCGACGCGTTTCGGCGTCAGATGGCTGTGCGGATCGAACTCGGAAGCGACAACGACGTCGGGCCCGACGATGTCACGGACCCGGGCGAGCAGGTCGCCTTCGCAGTCGTCATAACCCTGCGCCACCATGGCGCCGTGCAGGCCGAGGATGACGGCATCGACAGGCATGGCAGCCCGGAGCTGGTCGAGGATCTCGTCGCGCAGCGCCTCGAAGGTCTGGCGCTGCACCAGTCCGCCCGGCTCGGCCCAGGTCGCCGTGCCCTCGATGACGGTCAGGCGATCGGCCTCGGCGCGACGGCGCAGCGCCACGATCGGCGACGAGCACAAGGTCGGCGTCTCCGGATGCTGGCCCGGCCCGGCATAGAACGCCATCTCGAACGATGCACGGTCTGTCGGCACCGGCGAGAAGGTATTGGTTTCTGTCGCCAGCGAGGCGGTGAAGATGCGCATCTTGGGTTCGTTTCTTTGTTGTCGGGAGGTAAGGGTTACTTGACGGCGCCGAGGGCCAGCCCGCGGACCAGGTAGCGCTGCAGCCAGACGAACAGGATGGCGACCGGCACGGTGGCGACGAGCGTTGCAGCCATGACGTAGTGCCATTCGACGGTATAGCGGCCGGCGACGAGCGAAAACACCTGGATCGGCAGCGTGTAGCTTTCCTGGCTGCGCAGCATGGTCAGTGCGACGACGAACTCGTTCCACGCATTGATGAAGGTGAAGATGGCGGTGACGGCGATTGCCGGCACGCAGAGCGGCAAAAACACCTTGCGCAGGGTCAGCCAGCGGCTGCCACCTTCCATCCACGAGGCTTCCTCGAGATCGCGCGGGATGGTGTCGAAATAGCTCTGCAGCATCCACACGGTGAAGGCGATGTTGAAGGCCATGTAGACGCCGCCGACGGCATTCAGGCTTTCGACAAGACCGAAGGAAGCGAGCAGCCGGAACAGGCCGAGCACCAGCACGATCGGCGAGATCATCTGCGACACAAGCAGGAAATGCCGGAAGGCGCCATGCCCGGCAAAGCGGAAACGCGACATGGCATAGGCGGCGGGAATAGAGACGAGGATGGCGCCGATGGTGGCGATCAGCGACACGCGCAACGAGTTGACCAGCGCCTGGCCGAAACCGGCCGCGACCCACATGTCGTAGAAATTGCGCCAGCGGAATTCGCTCGGCCACCAGCTTGGCGTCAGCACTTCCTGGGCCGGCTTGACGGCGGTCAGGAACATCACCGCGAACGGAAACAGCGTGACCACGACCAGCGGCGCGAGCAGCGCCCAGGCGATGAAGGTGCGCTTGAGCTTCGGCGAGATCATGCCCGTTCTCCCCGCATGGCGAGCCTGATGTAGATGGCGGTGAAGACGAGCAGGATCGCCAGCATCACCAGCGAGACGGCCGAGGCCTCGCCGAGTTTGCCGACACGGAAAGCCAGCTTGTAGAGATGGGTGACGAGGATGTCGGTCGAATTGGCCGGCCCGCCTTGCGTCATCACCCAGATGATCGGGAACGAATTGAAGACATAGATCGTGTTGAGCACGATGGCGATGTTGACGAAGGGTTTGAGCAGCGGAAAAGTGATCCGCTTGAACTGCTGCACCGGCCCCGCACCTTCGAGGGCGGCGGCTTCGTAGAGGTCGTCGGGGATCGACGACAGCCCACCCAGAAAGATGGTGGTGGTAAACGGCACCGTCACCAGGATGCCGATCATGATCTGCATCGGGAATGCGGTCGCAGCACTAGCCAACCACTGGATGTTCTGGTCGGCGAGGCCGAGCCCGCGCAGGGCAGAGTTCAGCATGCCGCTTTCGCCATTCAGCGCCCAGCGCCAGACGATGGCCGTCATCGTCAGTGACACCGCCCAGGGCAGCATGACGATGACCCGCGCCACCGAGCGGCCGTAGAAGTCAGTGTTGAGGATGACCGCCACGGGGATCGAGACCAGGAGCGCGCCGCCAACCACGGCGGCCGTCCACACCCCGGTCCGCAGCAGCGCCTTGATGAAATCGGGATCGGCGACCAGCGCCGAGAAATTGGCCACGCCGTTGAAGTCGCGCAGCTGGCCGAAGCGGCTGACCTCATGGGTGGCGATCTGGATCAGGTCGACGACGGGCCAGAAGATCACCACCGCGGCCAGGATCAGGCTCGGCAGCGTCAGCAGATATGGCAGGGCGCGATTGTGCATGAGAGCCTTGGCCGGAGCACGGGAAAGGGAACCGGCGGCGCACCCAGTGCGCCACCGGCGGAAGGGCGAAGAGACTACTTCTTCAGGATGCCGTCGGCCTTAACAGCTGCTTCCTTGAGAAGGGCTTCCGGATCGCCCTCGCCAAGATAGACCTTCTGCATCGCATCAGAGGTGATCTGGGCGATTTCTTCCCAGCCCGGAATGACCGGCGCGAAGCGGGCGTCGGGCAGGAGTGCCGTGAAGGCGGCGAGGTCGGCGTTGTTGACGTAGTAGTCCATCTTGGCCTCTTCCTTGTTCACCGGCAGGAAGCCCTCGCCCTGGGTGAACTTGGCGCGCCAGTCGGTCTGGAACAGGAAGTCGAGCAGCTTCCAGGCCTCGTCCTTGTTCTTCGAGTTCTTGAACATGACGATGGAATCGGTGACCCCATAGGTGCCGCGTGCACCGCTGGGACCAGCCGGGATGGCAGCGACGCCATATTTCAGGTTCGGTGCTTCTTCCTTGATCTGGTTGGACAGGAAGGGGGCTGTGATCATCATGCCGACCTTGCCCTGCTTGAATAGGTTCTGCACGTCCTCGCGCGCATAGGAGGTGACGCCGGGTTGGGTCAGCCCCTCGTCGATAAGCGACTTGTAGAGCCTGGCCGCCTCGATGGCGCCGGCGCTGTCGAGGCCCGAGCTGCCATCCTTGTCGAGGATCTCCGAGCCTTGCGACCACATCGCGTAATAGTAATAGACGTCGGTCTCGATTTCCTTGCCCTGCAAGCCGTAGCCATAGTTCTCGCCGCCCAGCGCCTTGATCTTGGCGGCAGCGTCCTTGAGCTCGGCCCAGGTCGCCGGCGGGTTGGCGACACCGGCCTTTTCGAGCAGTTCCTTGTTGTAATACATGGCGCGCGCCGAAGCGGCGATCGGCAGGCCGTAGGTCTTGCCGTCCATGATCGAGGGCGACAGGAAGGTATCGATGAAACGGCCCTTGAAGTCGGGCGTGATGTAGCTGTCGAGCGGCTCAGCGACGTCCTGCTGGACGAAGTCGATCAGCCAGCGCGTACCGATGATCGACAGGTCCGCATTGGTGCCGGCGGTGATGTCGGTGGTCAGCTTCTGCAGCAGCACATCCCACGGCACGACCTCGAACTTGACGTCGATGCCGGGATTGGCCGCCTCGAACGCCTTTTCCACTTCCTGGAAATAGGGGCCGGTCTTCGAGCTGTATTCGGCGACCGTCACCCGGACCTCGCCGGCATTCGCCTGGGCTGCCAAGGCCAGCACGCTCAACCCGGCCAGCAGGCCGCTCTTCCACTTTGAAATCGCCATGTCGGTGTTCCCTTGCTCCCGCGGGCGCAGGCCCGCTCCTCCAGCGCTTCACGCGCCTGTTTGATTAAGTGACTTTCTTACATTATCGGCGATTTTCGGCATATCAAGCGATTTTCTTTGTTGCTTAATTACATTTTCAGCCATAGTCCTGAAGGCAGAAAGCGGCCAAGATCGCTGTGGGAGCACAGAATTGAACCTAGACGACGAGTTTCGGCAAAAGTCCGTCCTGATCACCGGAGCCGGCGGCGGCCTCGGCCGGGTGCTGGTAACTATTTTTGCCGCGCGTGGCGCCCGCGTCATCGGCTGCGACCAGTCGATCGAAGCGATGGACGGGCTCGATCTCGCCGGCCGCCACAGCTTCGACCTGACCGATCGCGCCAGACTGGAAGCCGCCTCGCGCAAGCTGGTCGAAGCTGACGGCGTGCCCGACATCGTCATCAACAATGCCGGCTGGACGCGCGCCGAAACCATGCCGGCGCTGACCCAGGAGCGGATCGAAACCGAGATCGACCTCAACCTGACCGGCGTCGCCAGCCTCACCAACGCATTGCTCAAGCCGATGGTCAAGCGCGCCTCGGGTACCTTCGTCTTCATCTCCTCGGTCAACGCGCTGTCGCACTTCGGCAATCCGGCCTATGCGGCTGCCAAGGCCGGCATCAATGCCCTGTCGCGCGCCATTGCTGTCGAGCACGGTCGCCAGGGCATCCGCGCCAACGTCGTCTGCCCGGGCTCTATCCATACGCCCGCCTGGGATCATCGCCTTGCCAAGGACCCCGCGATCCTGGGCAAGCTGCAGCGGCTCTATCCGCTTGGCCGCATCGTCAATGCGCAGGAGGTGGCCGAAGCGGTCGCTTTCCTCGCCTCGCCGCGCGCCTCAGGCATTACCGGCACGGTGCTGCCTGTCGACGCCGGGCTGACCGCCGGCTGCCTGCCTTTCATCGACGACATATTGGGAGCGTGAAGACCATGACCGGCGTGACCTTCCGCAACCTGTCCAAGTCGTTCGGCCAGCACAGCGTGCTCGACAACATCAATCTCGACATTCCGAGCGGCGAGTTCGTCGTGCTCGTCGGCCCCTCCGGCTGCGGCAAGTCGACCTTGCTGCGTATGCTGGCTGGGCTCGAACCGATCAGCCATGGCGATCTTCTGATCGGCGGCGTGCGCGCCAACGACCTGCCGCCGCAGAAGCGCAACATCGCCATGGTTTTCCAGTCCTATGCGCTGTTTCCCCATCTCACCGCGGCCGAAAACATCGGCTTCGGCCCGAAGATCAGAGGTGAGGCAGCGGCGGCGATCGATGCCAAGGTGAAGAACGCCGCTGCCATCCTCAACTTGCATTCCTATCTCGACCGCTATCCGCGCCAGCTCTCCGGTGGCCAGCGCCAGCGCGTCGCCATGGGCCGCGCCATCGTGCGCGAACCCTCGGTGTTCCTGTTCGACGAACCGCTTTCCAATCTCGACGCCCAGTTGCGCGTCCAGATGCGCACCGAGATCAAGGCGCTGCATCAGCGCTTGAAATCGACGGTGGTTTACGTGACACACGATCAGATCGAGGCCATGACCATGGCCGACCGCATCGTCGTCATGAACCAGGGAAAGATCCAGCAGGTGGGTGCACCGCTCGAACTCTACGACAGACCGGCCAACAAGTTCGTCGCGAGCTTCATCGGCTCGCCGTCGATGAGCTTCGTCTCGGGCAGGCTCGGTGCGGCGGGCGCCTATTTCGAGACGGCCGACGGCGAAAGACTGGCGCTGAACGGCAGCCGCGCGTCGGCCTTCGCAGGCGCGGTCGAGGCAGGCATCCGGCCGGAGCACTTCGTCATCAGCGGCACCGATGCGGCGATGAAGCTCAGGATCGACGTCGTCGAGCCGACCGGTTCCGAGACGCACATCTATGGCGCGGTCGGCGGCGAGCAGGTGCGCGCCGTGTTCCGCGACCGCGTGTCGGTCAAGCCGGGCGAGACGCTGCCGGTGACCGCCGATCCCAGGAACATCCATCTTTTCGACAAGGCAACCGGCCTGCCCGTATGAGCAACATCGCCGACATCATCACCCGGCTTCAGGTCATGGCGCAGGACGGCTCCAAGTCCGACAAGCGCCTGGCCAGCCTTGTGCTGTCGGATCTCGACTTCGCTTCCAAGGCCGCCATTTCGGAGATCGCCGCGCGTGTCGGCGTCAGCGAACCGACAGTTACCCGCTTCTGTCGCAACCTCGGCTGCGACGGCGTGCGCGATTTCAAGTTCTTCCTGGCACAGGCCATCGCCATCGGCGGCCAGTATCTCAAGCCCGAGCCGCTGAGCCGCGACGCACGCGAGCAGCGCATCGCCTCCGCCGTCACCGAAGCCGCTGTCGTGGCGATCCAGCGCGCTTCGGACAGTCTCGACATGGGCACGCTGATCTCGGTGGCCGAGCGGCTTTCGGCCTCGCCGCACATCTTGTGCTTCGGCTCCGGCGGCATCTCATCGATGATGGCGACGGAGTTGCAGAACCGCCTGTTTCGCCTCGGCCTGTCTGCCGTGGCCCAGGTCGACGGCCAGCTGCAGCGCATGTACGCGGCGGTCGCCAGGCCCGAGTCGACCGTCGTTGCCTTCTCCGTTTCCGGCCATGCCAAGTCGGTGATCGATGCCGTGCAGGTCGCCCGCCAATATGGCGCGCAGACCGTCGCCATAACCGCGCCCGGATCGGCACTGGCCAAAGTCGCCGACATCGTCATCCCGTTCCAGCCGATCGAGGACGGCAACATCTACAAGCCAACCTCATCGCGTTTCGCCCTGCTCGCCATCCTCGACATGATCGCGACAGCCACCGCCGAATCCCGCGGCACGAACGTGCTCGAAGGCCTGCGCCGCATCAAGCAAAGCCTCAGCATGCTGAAGGTCGACGACCCAAGACTTCCCCTAGGTGACTGAATGAACTCCAGGCAGAACCCCTTCCCCGACGACATCGACCGCGCCCGGATCTGGGAGATGCTGGTCGAGCGCGATATCGCAGCCTTTGTCGATCAGGACTGGTCGATGGTTGCGGACGACTTCGACGAACAGCGCTTCCTCGGCATCCATGCCCACAACGCTGCCAATCCTGACGACTGGAATGCCGCCTTTCCGTCGCTCGGGACCTATCGCGACGAGTGGCTGCGCCAGGCGGCCGAGACGGCTGCAACCGCCTATGCCGAGCCGCTTGCCGACGGCATCTTCCGCGCCACGAACCTGACCGAGATCGACATATCAGGCGATGTTGCCCTGGCGCGCAAGAAGTTCGACGGCACCATCCGCCGCGCTGACGGCAGCGACGACGTGCTGAACTGGCAGACGCTCTACTTCTGCCGCAAGCAGAACGACCGCTGGAGGATCACCGGCTTCGTCGGCTACATGAAATACAAATAGGCTTGCGGCCTGTCCGAACTCTCCAGGCGCCCCGAGGGCGCCTTTTTCGTTTTCCGCCATCTGGTCCCTGCAAGGCAGAAAGTCTGATCTTGCAACCTTTGCGCTTGACTGCAAGATATCTTGCATCTTAAGAGTCGAGCGCAATATGGATGCAAGATGATGACGCTGCTGGATCGCATCAAAAGCCATTCGACCCGCCTCACCGGGGCCGACCAGCGGCTCGTCTCGGCCTTGCTCGAAAACGCCGCCGAGGCAGCCTTCCTCTCGAGCGCCCGGCTTGCCGAACGCGCCAGCGTGCATGAGGCGGCAACGACCCGCCTCGCCCAGAAGCTCGGCTTCAAGGGCTATCCAGAACTGCGCTCACAGCTGCAGCGCGAGCTTGTCGAGAGCCAGGACGCCGCCGAGCGAATGCGCCGCTCCGTCGCCAAGGTCGAGCATGGTGACTTTCTGCTCGACCTGATCGACAGCGAGATCGCAGCGCTCGAGCACCTCCGCCTTGCCGTTTCGCAAGACAGCATCAACCGCGCCGCCGACATGATCGTCGATGCCAAACGCATCTTCCTGTTCGGCCAGGGCCATGCCCAGTCGATCACCCAGTTCCTGCGCCGCCGGCTCGACCGCTTCGGCATGACCACCATCGTGCTCGAAGGCCGTGGCCGCGACATCGCCGAGCGTGTCGTCGGCATGCAGCAGGGCGACCTCGTGCTGGCGCTCGCCTTCCGCAAGCAACCAGCGAGCTATGCACCACTGGTCGAGCATTGCCACGCGCAGGGCGCCAAGGCGGTGCTCGTGACCGACCTCGCCGGCACGATGATGCAGCCGGCTGTCGACCTCGTGCTGGCGGCACCGCGCGGCCGCTCGGGCAGCGAATTCCAGACGCCGACGGTGCCGTTCGCCATCGTCAACGCCATTCTTCTGACCATCGCCGGCCGGCACCAGACCCGCGTCATGGGCGCGCTGGAGCGCCTGTCCGGCCTGTTCGACGAATTCGATTGAGAAAACCTGGGAGGGAAAGATGCTCAAGTCGATGAAATGGGCGCTGTTTGCAGCGGTCGCCATACTGCCCCTGACGGCAAGCGCCGCCGAACTCGACGCGATGAGCGTCAAGGAACTGCTGCCGCTGGCACAGAAGGAAGGCAAGGTCACCGTCTTCTCGCTGTCGAGCCGTATCGCCAAGGTGGAGAAAGCATTCGAGGAGGCCTATCCCGGCATTGACCTGGTCGGCATCGACATGAGCTCGGTCAAGCAGATCGCCCGCGTCGTCGCCGAGCAGACCGCCGGCGTCAACGCCGTCGACGTACTCTACATCGCCGACACGCCGGTGGTCTATGAGGACCTGGTCAAGACCAACCGTGTCGTGCCCTACATTCCGCCACGCGTGGCGGGCGAACTCGCCGACGAGCACAAGACGCCGCTTCTGACCCAGCGCCTGTCGACCAAGGTTTTGATGTACAACGAAGTTGCCAATCCCAATGGCGCGCCGGTCAAGAACCTGTGGGCACTGACGACGCCGGAATGGAAGGGCCGCGTGCTGATGGTCGATCCTCTGCAGCGCGGCGAGCTGCTCGACCTCTTGGTCGAGTTCTCGCTCCGCCCCGACGAAATGGCCAAGGCCTATGAGGCGCAGTTCGGCAAGCCGATATCAGTCGACAGCGACCTGCAGGGCGCCGGCGAGCAATTCGTCCGCGACCTCTTTGCCAACGACCTCGTCCTAGTGCCCAACTCCGATGTCATCAACAAGGCGATCGGCGACAAGACCGCCAAGAACCCGCCAGTCGGCTTCGCCACCTATTCCGACCGCCGCGACAACGAGAAGGAAGGCTGGGCACTGCAGGTCGCCAACGACGTCGAGCCGTCCAACGGCATCCTGTTCCCGGCGGTTCTCGCACTGGTCGACAAGGCGCCGAGCCCGGCGGCAGCGCGGCTTTTGATCGACTTCATGATGGGCGACGATTCTGCCACCGGCGGACCGGCCTTCGAGCCCTTCAACGTCGCGGGCGACTATGCCGTGCGGCCGTCGATCAAGGACAACGCCGACTCCGTGCCGCTCAAGGAGCTCAAGGCCTGGCGCATCGATCCGGTGAAGACAGCCGCTGCCCGCAAGCGTATTGCAGACCTGGTGCTGACGCTGCAATGACCGCGGCCGGACCGGCGCCTTGGGGGAGGCGCCGGTCTGTTCTCCGTGCCCAGTTGTCCGCCGCCTCGTGTTGCCGCGGCACCGTTGCCCGCGCACTGCAATTCCCGGAAAGAATGTCATGTCCGCCGTAACAACATCCGTGTTGTCCCGGAGAGGCTTTTTGCGCTCCGAAACACTCGTTCCCATCATCCTGATCCTTGTCGTCGGCATCCTGGTCATCGCGCCGCTGGTCAAGATTGTCCTGTCGACGCTGACCATCGAAGGTCGTGACGCCTGGCAGGCGGTGCTGGCCTCGAAAATGTCCGAAAACCTGTGGTGGCGCCCGCTCTTGAACACGGTGCTGCTCGGCATCGGCGTTGCCACAGGCTGCCTTTTGATGGGCGGCTTCCTTGCCTGGCTCGTCGTGCTCACCGACGTGCCGGCGCCAAGGACGCTCGGCCTGCTCGCCACTCTGCCCTTCATGATCCCGAGCTTTGCCGCGGCCCTTGCCTGGGGTGCTTTATTCCGCAACAGCCGGCTCGGCGGCTCGGTCGGCTTCTTCGAGGCGAACGGCTACATCGTGCCCGATTGGCTCGCCTGGGGCCTGTTGCCGACATTGATCGTGCTCATCGCCCACTATTATTCGCTTGCTTTCACCGTCATCTCGGCGGCCTTGAGCTCCATCGGCGCCGATCTCGTCGAGGCAGCGCAGGTCGCGGGTGCCAAGCGCTCGCGCATCTTCTTCGGCATCATCCTGCCGGTGGTCACACCGGCGCTGATCGCCGCCGCATCGCTGACATTTGCCGGTGCCGTCTCCAACTTCGCCGCCCCTGCCCTGCTCGGCCTGCCGGTCAGGATGCAGACGCTGTCGACGCGCCTGTTCGGGATGATCGAGACCGGCCAAACCGAACGCGGCTTCGTCATCGCACTGCTTTTGATCGTCGTCTCCGCCTCCTTCCTCTGGCTCGGCGAGCGCCTTGTCGCCGGCCGCAAGAACTTCGTCACCGTCACCGGCAAGGGCGGCCGCACCAAACGCTTTCCGCTTGGCAGATGGCGCTGGCCGCTGTTTGCAGTCGCTGTCCTGCTCTGCCTGCTCACCACCTTCCTGCCGGCGCTGATCCTCACCGCCTCCAGCTTCGCCTTGCAGAACGGTTCGCTGTTCTCCAACTGGACGACGCATTTCTGGATCGGCGAAGGCGGCACCGACATGGCCCAGGGCCAGGCCGGCATCTTCCGCAATCCGGTGCTGATCGAGGCGCTGTGGATGACGCTGAAGCTGGCTGTCACGGTGGCGATCACCACCATGGCGCTCGGCCTGGCGCTGGCCCACACCATCGCCCGCAACAAGGGCAGCGTGCTCGCAACCGTCCTCGGCCAGGTCTCGTTCACCCCGATCCTGATTCCCTCGATCGCCTTCGCCGCCGCCTATATCGCGCTGTTCGGGGCGCCGATCGGACCGTTGCCGTCGCTCTACGGCACCTTCCTCCTCCTGGTGCTTGCAGCCTCGGCGCATCTCTTGCCTTATGCCGTGCAGTCGGGCCGCTCGGTGCTCGGCCAGATCTCGGCCGACATCGAGGAAAGCGCGCGACTGACCGGCGCCGGCTTCTTCCGCCGCATGGGCGCGATCATCATGCCGCTCGCCATCCGCGGCCTGCTCGCCGGCGCCCTGCTGGTCTTCGTCAAGATCGTCCGCGACCTGTCGCTGGTGGTGCTTTTGTTCACCTCGACCTCGCCGGTGCTCAGCATGCTTGCCTACCGCTATGCCGCCGAAGGCTTCATGCAGTTCGCCAACGCCATCACCATGGTGATCCTCGTCCTCTGCGTCATCGCCACGCTCCTGGCGCACCGCCTGCAGAACCGTGTCCAGAAGTGGAAATCCGCATGAACCCCGCCAACGGCAATCCGGCTGCGATCGCGATCCGCAACGTCAGCAAGCGTTTCGGCAGCTTCACCGCCGTCGACAATGTCGACATCTCGGTGCCGCAGGGCGCGTTCCTGGTGCTTGTCGGCCCGTCCGGCTGCGGCAAGTCCACGCTGCTCAGGATGCTCGCCGGACTGGAAATACCGAGCGAAGGCGAGATGGCCTTCATGGGCCGCACCGTCTCCGACGGCACGCGCGGCCTTGTCGCCGACGCCGGCGGCCGCGACGCCGGCCTCGTCTTCCAGAGTTATGCATTGTGGCCGCATATGACGGTCGCCGGCAACATCGAGTGGCCGCTCAGGGTGGCCAAGTGGAGCAAGGCGGATCGTGCCGCGCGCGTCGACGAAGTGCTCGGTCTGCTTGGCATCTCGGCGCTGAAGGAACGCTACCCGGCCGAGATCTCCGGCGGCCAGCAGCAGCGCGTGGCGATTGCCCGCACCATCGGCCCCAAGCCGAGCATCCTGTTGTTCGACGAGCCTTTGTCCAACCTCGACGCCAAGCTGCGCATCGAGATGCGCAGCGAACTGATGCGCATCCACCGCGCCACAGGTGCCACCTCTGTCTACGTCACCCACGACCAGGTCGAGGCGATGACAATGGCGAGCCATGTCGCTGTGCTCAATAACGGCAAGGTCGACCAGTTCGGCGCGCCGCTCGAGCTTTTGGAAAACCCGCGCACGACCTTCGTCGCCACCTTCCTCGGCACGCCGCCGGCCAATCTCATCTCGGTGACGAAACAGGACGGTGGCCTCGTCTATGATGGCCTACGGCTGGCCGATGCGCAGCGCGCCAAGGCGCATGACGGCGTCCAGCTTCTCTACCGCGCCCATGACATCAAGGTCGGCGACATCGAGGGGCAACCTGCGATCACCGCGCGCTTCGAGGAAGCCGCCCCTATCGCCGGGCGCACCATGGTGACGGCATTTTCCAACGGCCAACGGCTGACCGCCATGGCCGACGGCTATTTCAGCGCGGCGATCGGCGACCAGATCCGCCTCAGTTTCCTGGGCGAGCCGAGCGCGGTTTTTGCAATGACTGGTGAAAGGATCGACTGATGAGATTGGTAATGGTGCGCCATGGCGAGACCACCTGGAATGCCGAGCACAGGCTCCAGGGCCACGACAACGCGCCGCTATCGCCGCGGGGCATCAGGCAGGTCGAGAGTTTTGCGTCCTTCGCCAGGGCGATGGCGCCCGACCGCGTCGTGGTCTCCGACCTCGGCCGTACGCGCCAGACAGCAAGCCTGCTCGGCTATGGCGACGCGCCGCTCGACCCGCGCCTGCGCGAGATCGATATGGGCAACTGGACCGGCCGTATCAAGCACGAGCTCGAGGCCGAGCGTCCGCACGAATATCTCGCCTGGCGCGCCGGCACCTTCACCCCCGACAGCGGCGAGGCATGGGCGGATTTCTGCGCCCGCATCGTCGAAGGGTTGCGGGACTGCCTGAAGAAGTGCAACGGCGACACGCTCGCCATCGTCCATGGCGGTGTCATCCGCGCTGCCTGCCACGCCTTCCTGGGGCTGCCGCCCTCACGTGTCGTGCCGGTGACACCTGGTACTGCAACGATACTGAGCTTCGATACGGCCTACGCCCCGACGGCACGGCTCGAAGCCTACAACATCGCGGCTGTGGCGCCCGATTTCGACGCACCGGACTAGCGCAATTCCAGCAAAAAGTGTGCGGCGGTTTTCCGTCCGGAATTGCGCAAAAACAAGAAGATAGAGAGTTTCCGCGAAGACAAGAAAGAGGAAACGCTCTCGACGCTCGCAACTGGTCTGAACAGGCCCGTGCCTAAGGAAATGGTGCGGCTTCCGTGGTCTCCCAAGGAATGCCGCAATTTCCCCCCGCAAAGAGGCAGCAATAGCTAGATATTTAAAACGCAAACCTGCAATACAGACCGGGTCTACAATCGCAGCGCCGCCATCCGCAATGCCGCCCGGAAAATGCATTTGCATCCGCCGGGCGCTAGGGCGCCCGCCCAGTCATGAACACCATTTGGGCAGCGGCGGCATCCCCCGTTTGGAGGATGCCGCACAATAAATGTGCATATGTTGCAGAAACTGCTCGCGAGGCACGAGTTGCCTGCGAGCATCCGGCTGCCATCTTGCGGCTACTTCGACATCTCTTCGATATATGCAATCACATTGGCGATGTCGGTATCGTCCTTGAGACCGGCAAAAGCCATCTTGTTGCCCGGGACCTTTTCTTTCGGCATCTTCATGTAGGCGGCGATATTGGCCTCGTCCCAGACTAGGCCGCCGGCGCCCGCCTGCTTCATCGCATCGGAATATTTGGCTTCAAAACTCGGCAGCGTGCCGGCCGTGCGGCCGATGACACCATGCAGCGATGGGCCGATCTTGTTCTTGTCGACCGCCATGTCGTGGCAGGCCATGCATTTGGTGAAGACCTTTTTGCCGGCGGCCGCATCGCCCGCCGCATGAACCGGATTGGTGGCTAGAACCGAAGCTGCAAGAAGGGCTTGAGCGCCCCATGCCGTCAGTTTCATGGCTATCTCCTCACTGTGGCCGGCGCATTGCGCCAACGGGCGCGATACTAATCCGGCGCAAGGCAACGCGCCATGCGCCATTCCGTTGCAGCTTGCCGTTGCAACTGCCGCGGCAAGGAAGGGCGGCTGGTGGACGTGGCTTATCCCGCGCCGAAGGACAGCACGCGGGTGATTTCGGTGTAGCGGGATTCGATCACCATGATTGCGACGAACACCAGGATCACCAGCGGCGGCACGATGATGGCGTAGCTCAGCGCAAGCCGCTCCCAGGCCATGTGCATGAACACGGCAACGATCAGTCCCGCCTTCAGCATCATGAAGATCAGGATCAGGCTCCATCTCAGCATACCCTGAAGGGCGAAATAATCGACCGCGTAAGAGCAGGCGCTGAGGATGAACAGCCAGCCCCAGACCACCAGATAGAGCTTGATCGGGTGCTGTTGCCCTTCGGCATGCGCCATTGCCGGAGCGGGAGCCGCATGTCCGTGCAGCCCGTGATCCTGCGCCTCTGCCTGTGCCATCGCTTCACCTCACCAAAGATAGAAGAACGCGAAAATGAACACCCACACCAGATCGACGAAGTGCCAGTAGAGCCCCATGATCTCGACGCTCTCATACTGGCCGCGCCGGCTGGTGAAGAACCCCCGCTCGCCGGTCTCGTAATCGCCGCGCCAGACCTTGCGCGCGACGATCAGCAGGAAGATCACGCCGATCGTCACGTGGGTGCCGTGGAAGCCGGTGATCATGAAGAAGGTCGAGCCGAACTGTGCCGCACCCCACGGGTTCTCCCATGGCCGCACGCCCTCGCTGATCAGCTTGGTCCACTCGAAGGCCTGCATGCCGACGAAGGTGGCGCCAAGTAGCGCGGTCAACAGCATCAGGACCGCCGTCTTCCTGCGGTCGCGGCGGTAGCCGAAATTGACCGCCATCGCCATCGTGCCGGACGACGAGATCAGCACGAAGGTCATGATCGCGATCAGGATCAGCGGGATGTTCTGGCCGAACAGATGCAGGGCGAAGACCTCGCTCGGGTTCGGCCACGGCACGACCGTCGACATGCGCGCGGTCATGTAGGACAGCAGGAAGCAGCCGAAGATGAAGGTGTCGCTGAGCAGGAAGATCCACATCATCGCCTTCCCCCAGGACACGCCCTTGAAGGCGCGCTGGTCCGACGACCAGTCGGCGATGAAGCCGCGCAGGCCCGGCGGCCGCGGCGCAGTGTGGTCGACATGTCCCAGCGAGGTCTCGGCCATCGGCGTGTCCTCCTAGCTCAGCAATCTGCGGCAGATGTCGATGAAGTCGGCCGCCCAGCCCATCAGTACGGCAAACAGCACCAGCCAGACGACGAGCAGCGCGTGCCAGTACATGGCGCACAGCTCTGTCGTCAGCACGAGCCGCGCAAGCTTGTCGCCGCGCCATGCCCTGACATTCGCCCGGCCAAGTACGAAGAGCCCGCCGATGATGTGCAGGCCATGCATCGCGGTGATCAGGTAGAAGAAACTGACCGCCGGGTTGTCGGCGGCGTAGTAGCCGCCAGCGGCAAGATCGCGCCATGCCAGCAGCTGGCCACCCAGAAATGCCACCGACGCCAGCGCTCCGGTCAGCAGCGCGAGCTTGAGATTGTCGAGCTGGCCCTTGTGCGCGGCTACCACCGCGCATTGCAACGCCACGCTCGCCAGCACCAGCATGCCGGTGTTGAGCCACAAAAGCCACGGCATCGGCGTCGCCTGCCAGTCGGCATAGGCCATGCGCATGAAATAGGCGCTGATCAAAAGCGCGAAAATCGCGCCGACGACAGCGAGGAAGACCCCGAGCCCGATCTTCGCCGGATGCATGACCGGCGCTTCCGTCTCGGGAAAGGCGTCGATCGGACCGACCTCGAGCCAAGGCTTCGACATCAGCCGCTGCCGCGCCAGCCACCAGCCGGCAATCGCGGTGACCAGGCCCAAGAAGATCAGGATGGCGCTCATGCATGCCCGCCTTGCGTTACCGGGCGCGGGTCGTTCTGCGCGATGAAGTCCTCGGGCGCGCCGGGCACGCTGTAGTCATATGCCCAGCGATAGACGACCGGCAGCTCCTTGCCGAAATTGCCATGCGGCGGCGGCGTGCCGGCGGTCTGCCATTCCAGCGTCGTCGCCCGCCATGGATTGTCACCCGCCTCCTTGCCGTGGCGGATGCTCCAGAACAGGTTGAACAGGAACACCAGCTGGGCGAAGCCGACGGTGAGTGCCGCAACCGTGATGAACTCGTTCAGCGTGTGAACCGACGGCGGGATGAAGGCGGTGTCGCCGAGCTCGGGATAACGCCGGGGAACGCCGACCAGCCCGACATAATGCATCGGAAAGAAGATCAGATAGGCGCCGATGAAAGTGACCCAGAAATGGAACCGGCCCATGAACTCGTTGAGCATCCGGCCTGATATCTTGGGATACCAGTGATAGATCGCGCCGAAGACCACGAGGATCGGCGCCACGCCCATCACCATATGGAAGTGGGCAACCACGAACATGGTGTCCGACAACGGCACGTCAACGACGACGTTGCCGAGGAACAGGCCGGTCAGCCCGCCATTGACGAAGGTGACGATGAAGGCGAGCGCAAACAGCATCGGAATGGTCAGGTGGATGTCGCCGCGCCACAATGTCAGCACCCAGTTGTAGACCTTGATCGCCGTCGGCACCGCGATGATCAGCGTCGTGGTGGCGAAGAAGAAGCCGAAATAGGGGTGCATGCCCGAGACATACATATGGTGCGCCCAGACCACGAAGCTGAGTGCGCCGATACCGACGATGGCCCACACCATCATGCGGTAGCCGAAGATGTTCTTGCGGGCGTGCGTGCTGATCAGGTCGGAAACGATGCCGAAGGCCGGCAGCGCCACGATGTAGACCTCGGGGTGGCCGAAGAACCAGAACAGGTGCTGGAACATGATCGGGCTGCCGCCATTGTGCGGCGACTGCTCGCCCATCTCGACGATCGCCGGCATGAAGAAGCTCGAGCCGATGGCGCGGTCGAACAACATCATCACGCAGGCGACGAACAGCGCAGGAAAAGCCAGCAGCGCCATGACGGTCGCCGTGAAGATGCCCCACACCGTCAACGGCAGCCGCATCAGTGTCATGCCGCGCGTCCGCGCCTGCAGCACGGTCACGACATAGTTGAGGCCACCCATGGTGAAGCCGATGATGAACAGGATCAAAGACACCAGCATCAGGATGATGCCCGGCCCCGTGCCCCCCGGCGTGCCAGACAAGATCGCCTGCGGCGGGTAGAGCGTCCAGCCGGCGCCGGTCGGCCCGCCGGGCGCAAAGAAGCTTGCCACCAGCACCAGCACGGCGAGGAGGTAGATCCAGTAACTCAGCATGTTGACGTAGGGAAATACCATGTCCCTGGCGCCGACCATCAGTGGGATCAGGTAATTGCCGAAGCCGCCGAGGAACAGCGCGGTTAGCAGGTAGATGACCATGATCATGCCGTGCATGGTCATGAACTGATAATAGGCCTCGGGCGTGATGAAATCGAAGGTGCCGGGAAAACCGAGCTGCAGCCGCATCAGCCAGGACAGCACCAGCGCGACGAGCCCGATGGCCAGTGCCGTACCCGAATACTGGATCGCAATGACCTTGGCGTCCTGCGAGAAGACGTACTTCGTCCACCAGCTGTGCGGATGGTAAAGCTCCATCTCGCCCACTTCGGCCGGCGGGATGAGGTCTGCTCCATGCGGCGTGACATCGACCATGCGTGCACCCTGTTGCTCTATGCCTCTGCTTTCGCGGTGAGGCCGCCTTCGAGCGGTCGCGCCGTGTCTCCTATTCCATGCTGGCCGTGACTTTGCCCCGGTCGACCAGCACGCCAACCTTGGCGGGACCGCTCAACTGGGCAAAGGTCGACTGCTGCTGCAGCCATGTCGTGTAGTCCTGCGCGGTGTCGACCATGACTATGCCGCGCATGAAGCCGTGCCCGGTGCCGCAGAGTTCCGCGCACAGCACCTCGAAGGTTCCCGTCCGTGTCGGGGTAAACCAGAAATAGGTGACCATGCCCGGCACCATATCCATCTTGGCGCGGAACTCGGGCACGTAGAAATCATGCAGCACGTCGATAGAGCGCAACAGCATCTTGACTGGCTTGTCGATCGGCAGATGCAGGTCGGCGGCCTCGACCACGACGTCGTCCTGGCCGTTCGGGTCGTCGGGATTGATGCCGAGCGGATTGTCGGAGCTGACAAGGCGGGCATTGGAGGTGCCGAGCTTGCCGTCGGCGCCGGGCAGCCGGAAGCTCCACTGCCATTGCTGGGCAACGACCTCGACCTCGGTCGCATCCTTGGGCACGGTGACGAATTGCTTCCAGACATAGAGACCAGGCGCCAACATCGCCGCCACGCCAATGGCAGTGATCGCTGTCAGCCAGGATTCGAGCTTCTTGCTTTCAGGCTCGTAGGCGGCCTTCTGCCCTTCCTTGTGGCGGAAGCGATAGACGCAATAGGCCATGAACAGAACGACCGCCGAGAAGACGGCGCCGGTGATCCAGAAGGTCGCAACGAGAGTGCTGTCGATGTAGCCCCAGTTGGAGGCTATCGGCGTCCACCACCAAGGGCTCAGCACGTGGAACAGCACCGAGCCAATGACAACAAGAACGAGTACGAGCGCTATGGCCATCCTCTGTCCTCCCGGCATTCCAGGGGACGCTGTCCCTTGAGGAAGGCCAGCCGCATCATAGCTTGATTTGGCGCGGAAATACTAGGGGATGAGGGCGGTTGCAGGTTGCGTCATGTTCGCGCGGCCACTTGTGGCTGCGGAAACTCTTGCGCGGCAAGGTTTATGCTGTCGAAGGCGAAGTCAAACCAAGCGGGCGGCGCACCGCCCCCGGTCGCGCCGCCCTTCCGGAAGGCAGGCTTCAGACAGCCTGGGCCGGATAGCCGGCGGCGTCGAGCGCCTGGGCCACCTTGGCGGCATCCGCCGCGGTTTCGATCGAGACGGTTTGCGCCTTCAGGTCGATGTCGATGCGGGCGGCAGCGTCCACGCTCTGCACGGCCTTGGTCACCATGCCGGCGCAATGACCGCAGGTCATGTCGGGAACATTCATCTTCAGCATTCAAGAAATCCTTGGTTGGGCCGGCATCGCGCCGTTCCTGCAATCTGGTGTTTCCAGCTACAGGAAGGTCAATCGATTTGTCGATCACGGATATGTTACCAGCTTGGGATTGCGCGAAAACCCGGAAGATCCGGCACTCTCCATCAGGAAAGTTCAGTATTTTCAGCATGTTGACCAAATCGACGATAATCGCAAAAAGTTCTATTGACCTTCCCAACGCTGGAACCCTTAGACCTCTGGGCCGAAAGTGATTAACTAGAGGTCCGCACCGATGAACGCTCCCTTGAACCTGGCAACGACAAGACAAAGCTTCCCGATCGAGGGCATGACCTGCGCGTCCTGCGTGCGCCGCGTCGAGAAGGCGATTGCGGCTGTCCCCGGCGTCGTCACGGCATCGGTCAACCTCGCCACCGAAAGCGCCGATGTGAGCTTCGACGCCGACGTCAATTCCGACGGCGTCATCGCCGCGATCCGCAATGCCGGCTACGACGTGCCGGCCGAGACGATCGCAGTCGAGATCGAGGGCATGACCTGTGCCTCCTGCGTGCGTCGGGTCGAAAAGGCCATCGCCGCAGTGCCCGGCGTGACGACGGCTTCAGTCAATCTTGCCACCGAACGCGCCACTATCGAGACGCTGGGCGGCACCGCCCGCTCGGCCATCGACGCCGCCATCCGCAAGGCCGGCTACGAGCCGCGCCGGACCGACCCGTCGGTCGCGGCCGCCAGCAGCGACAGCCGCGAAGAGGCGCGCAATCGCGAGTTCTCCCACCTCAAGCGCGACTTCGCCGTCGCCGCCACCCTCACCCTGCCGATCTTCGTGCTGGAGATGGGCCGGCATGCCATCCCGGCGCTGCACCACTGGTTGATGATGAACGTCCCCCAGCAGCAGCTCTACATCGCCTTCTTCGTGCTGGCGACCATCGTCCAGTTCGGTCCCGGCCTGCGCTTCTACAGGAAGGGTGTGCCGGCACTGCTGCGCTTGGCACCAGACATGAATTCGCTGGTCGTGCTCGGCTCCACCGCCGCATGGGCCTATTCGGTCGTCGCCACCTTTGCGTCGGGCCTGCTGCCGGCCGGCACCGCCAACGTCTATTACGAAGCGTCGGCCGTCATCGTCACGCTGATCCTGCTCGGTCGCGTGCTCGAGGCCAAGGCCAAGGGCCGCACCTCCGAGGCGATCAAGCGGCTTGTGGGCCTCCAGGCGAAGTCGGCGCGTATCGAGCGCAACGGCAGCTTCGTCGACGTCCCGCTCGATGAGGTTGTCTTCGGCGACGTCGTCCAGGTGCGTCCCGGCGACAAGGTTCCGGTCGACGGCATCGTGCTTTCAGGCTCGTCCTTCGTCGACGAATCGATGATTTCGGGCGAACCCATTCCCGTCAGCAAGGGCGAGGGTGCGGAGGTCGTCGGCGGCACGATCAACAAGACCGGCAGCTTCACCTACCGCGCCACCAAGGTCGGTGCCGACACGCTGCTGGCCCAGATCATCCGCATGGTCGAAACGGCCCAGGGCTCGAAGCTGCCGATCCAGGCAATGGTCGACAAGGTCACCGCCTGGTTCGTGCCTGCCGTGATGGTGGCAGCGGCTGCGACCTTCCTCGTCTGGCTGGTCTTCGGCCCCCAGCCGGCCGCCACCTTCGCGCTGGTCAACGCCGTTGCCGTCCTGATCATCGCCTGCCCCTGTGCCATGGGTCTCGCCACGCCGACCTCGATCATGGTCGGCACCGGCCGCGCCGCCGAACTCGGCGTCCTGTTCCGCAACGGCGAGGCGCTGCAGTCGCTGAAATCGACCGAGGTCGTAGCGCTCGACAAGACCGGTACACTGACCGCCGGCAAGCCTGTCATGACCGATCTGGACGTCGCCCAAGGTTTCAACCGCACCAAGGTGCTGGCGCTGGTGGCAGCCGTCGAGTCCCAGTCGGAGCATCCGGTTGCGGCAGCCATCGTCGCAGCGGCCAAGGATGAAGGCCTTGTTCTGGCCGAGGTCGGTTCCTTCGAGGCGGTGCCCGGCTTCGGCGTCAGTGCCAGCGTCGGCACCCACCACGTCGCCGTCGGCGCCGACCGCTACATGGCCAAGCTCGGCATCTCGGTGAAGGGCTTCGCCGAGACGGCGATCCGCATGGGGCTCAAGGCCAAGACCCCGCTCTATGCGGCGGTCGACGGCAAGCTGGCTGCGGTGATTGCGGTCTCCGACCCGATCAAACCGACGACGCCGCAGGCGATCCGCGCCCTGCACGACTTGGGCTTGAAGGTGGCGATGATCACCGGCGACAACCGTCGCACGGCCGAAGCCATCGCCGCCCAGCTCGGCATCGACGAGGTCGTCGCCGAGGTTCTGCCCGACGGCAAGGTCGACGCCGTCAAGCGCCTGCGTGCCGGTGGCCGGGCAGTGACCTTTGTCGGCGACGGCATCAACGATGCGCCGGCGCTCGCCGAGGCCGATGTCGGCATCGCCATCGGCACCGGCACTGACGTTGCGATCGAAAGCGCCGACGTGGTGCTGATGTCGGGCGACTTGCTCGGCGTGACCAACGCCATCGCCCTGTCGAAGGCGACGATTGCCAACATCAGGCAGAACCTGTTCTGGGCGTTCGCCTACAACGCCGCTCTCATCCCGGTCGCGGCGGGCGTGCTCTACCCGGTCAGCGGCACGCTGCTGTCGCCGATGCTGGCGGCGGGCGCGATGGCAATGTCGAGCGTCTTCGTGCTGGGCAACGCGATGCGGCTGAAGCGCTTCAAGGCTCCGGCCCGTGCTACCACCGTATCCGGCGCACCGTCGTTGGTCCCGGCCGAATAAGTCAGTCCAGCGGCCTGCTTGGGGGCGCGTGCGACCGGAACCTTCCGGCGGCACGCTCGCGCAATGAAGCAGGCCGCTTCTTCCCAACCCCTCAATCACGCGAGGCCACCATGCCGAACGCTCCCTGGATCGAGATCTACACCACGCCCACCTGCCCCGACTGCCTGGCGCTGAAGCGCTGGCTCAACGCTGAGAACCTGCCTTTCGTCGAGCGCGATCTGCGCAACCCTGAAATCGCCGACGAAGCCAAGCGCCGCACCGGCGTGCGGGTCGCACCGATCACCATTATCGACGGCAAGCACGTCTTCTTCGGCACCTTCCCGACCCAGCGCGCCGAGATAGCGGCGCTGCTCGACCTGACACGGGCTGCATGACCATGACCTACCTGACCCTGCCCCAACCGGGCCGCCGCATCGCGGTCGGCGATAGCAAGACGATCCTGCAGGCAGCGCTCGATGCCGGCATCGCCTACCCCCACAGCTGCCGTTCCGGCCGCTGTGGCGCCTGCAAGTCGCGCCTGGTCTCAGGCCATGTCGAGCTCGGCAAACACTCGCCCTTCGCGCTCTCCGAACAGGACCGCGCCGACGGCTTCATCCTTGCCTGCCGTGCAGTGCCGAGCGACGACGTCGTCGTCGAATGGCTGGCCGAAGCCTTCGCTGCTCAGCCGGCAGAGGCACAGAAGGCCGAGGTGGTCGCCATCGAGCGCATGACGCACGACATCCTTTCGATCCGCCTCGCGCTCGCCGATCGTACAAGCTTCCGCTTCGCCGCCGGCCAATATCTGTCGCTGGCGGTGCCGGGTGCACCGGCGCGCAACTATTCGATGGCCAGCCGGCCGAACGAGGAGCTTGTCGAGCTGCATGTCAGGGCCGTGCCGGGCGGCCTGACCAGCGGCCGGATCCACGCTTCGCTTGCTGCGGGCGACACCGTCCAGATAGATGGCCCGGCCGGTTCCGCCTATCTCCGCGAGGTGCATTCAGGCCCGATCGTCGCCCTTGCCGGCGGCAGCGGCCTTGCGCCGATCAAGTCGATCGTCGAGACGGCACTGCATCAGGGCATGGCCCAGCCGATCCATGTCTATTTCGGCGTCCGCGCCGAGCGTGACCTCTATCTGGTCGAGCATTTCCGTGCGCTGGAAAGACAGTTTCGCAACCTGAGCTTCATGCCGGTGCTGTCCCAGACCGCATCCGATGGCTGGCGTAACGGCTTCGTCGCCGATGCGCTGGCACAGGACCACAGCGACCTCAACGGCGCCAAGGCCTATGTCGCCGGACCGCCTGCGATGGTCGATTCCTGTTTGGCGGCACTTGGAGCGCTTGGGGTGCATGCCTTCGACATTCACGCCGACGTCTTCTTCACCCCCGAGGGCAGCGACAACAACGGCGCTTGACCTTGCAGGGGTGCAATCCCCATTGATAGGATATGCAATCCATGCGGCACATCGCAGACACAACCCGCCCTTTCCTCGCCAACCGGCGCGGGCAGATTGGCGCGCGCATTGCCGTCATGGACGACGGCAGGGCCAAGGCGTTCAAGATCCTGCGGCTGATGTTGCCGCTGGCGCTGCTGTTTGTCCTCGCGCTAGGCCAGGCAGCTTCCGCGCATCAGGGCGGCAGCCAGCATCAGCCACATGCTGCCCAGAGCGTATCGCATCATGCCAAGGCTGACATTGCCTGCTGTGGCGACCTCACGCAGGACGAGAAGGCATGCCTGGCGCAGTGCCTCGTCTCGTGCAGCTATTGCGCGCCGTTGCCTATGGCGACGGCCTTCCCCGACCTGACAGGCATTTCGCCGGCTCCGGCCAGAACCGAACCGCTCCACGGATCGATCGCCTCGCCGCATCTCCGGCCACCGTCCCTCTCCTGAACTGACGCGTTTGGACGCGCACGCCCCGGCACATTCCCGTGCCGGGAGACATCAGTTTTGGAGACAATGAAATGAACACCCTTTCGCGCCGCGGCTTCCTCGCGGCATCAGCGGCAACGCTTTGTGCTGCCGCAGTCCCGTCCCTGCTCATGCCGGTCCGCCCGGCCCGTGCCGACGGCCACAAGGTCATCACCGCCGGCAAGCGCGTCATCGAGGTCAAGGGCAAGGCCGCCAATGTCTTCGGCCTTCATCAAGCCGACGGCTCTTCCGGCATCGTCATGAATGCCGGCGAAAACTTCCGCGTCCGGTTGAAGAACCTCATCGGCGAGCCGACCGTCATCCATTGGCACGGCCTCACCCCGCCATGGCAGCAGGACGGTGTCGCCGACATCTCGCAGGAGCCGATCCCCGACGGCGGCAGCCACGACTACGACTTCCCCCTCGCCCGCCCTGGCACCTTCTGGATGCATTCACATTTCGGCCTTCAGGAGCAGTTGATGCTCGCAGCTCCGCTGATCGTTCGCGACCCTGACGAAGCAGGCCAGGACGTGCAGGAGGTGGTGGTTCTGTTCCACGACTTCACCTTCCGCGACCCGCAGGAGATCCTCGCCGAACTCAAGGCGGGCGGCCACGACATGAGCGCCATGGCGCCCGCTCCCGCACCCGAGCCAGCAGCCGGCGGCAGCCACGAGGGCCACAACATGTCCGGCACGGCGATGCCCAGCGGCCAGACAAGCCACGACACGATGGACCATGGCGCGATGGGCGCCATGCAGATGAGTGGCCAGGCGGCCGGCCAGATGGGCGGCATGTCCCACCTGCAGGACGTGCAGTACGACGCGCTTCTGGCCAACGATCGCACCCTCGACAACCCAGAAATATTCTCCGTCGAGCCAGGCGGACGTGTCAGGCTGCGCCTCATCAACGGCGCCGCCTCGACCAACATGTGGCTCGACCTCGGCAAGCTCCAGGGCAAACTCTTTGCGGTCGACGGCATGCCGGTCGAACCGGTTGAAGGCACGCGCTTCGAGTTCGCCGTCGCCCAGCGACTCGACATCCTGCTCGAACTGCCGAAGGAAGCCTCTGCCTGGCCGGTCTTCGCCGTGCAGGAAGGTGGCCGCATGCGCACCGGTGTCGTGCTCGCCGCCAAGGGCGCGTCGGTCGGCAAGCTTGCCGACATGGCCGACGAGGATTTCCCCGCCGTGGGCGTCAACCTTGAGCAAAGGCTGCGTGCCACCAAGCCGCTGTCCGAGAAGGCAGCAACTCGCAAGCACACGATGATGCTCGGCGAAGGCCCCAACTATGTCTGGACGCTCGATGGCGCCATGCACGGCCAGGACAAGCCGCTGGCGGTGGCGAGCGGCGACCGTTTCGAGCTGACCTTCATGAACCACACCACGATGTCGCACCCGATGCATCTGCACGGCCACCATTTCCAGGTGGTCGCCGTCAACGGCAAGCGTTTTGCCGGCGCGGTGCGTGACACGGTGCTGGTGCCGGCCAACATGGGTATGGTGACCATCGCCTTCGACGCCGACAATGCCGGCAAATGGGCGCTGCATTGCCACCATCTCTACCACATGGTTGGCGGCATGATGACGTCGATGGCCTACGCCGACTGAGCCTGAAAGTGGGTCGGGGCGGCATCAGCTGCCCCGGCCCATCACGATTTCGCCAGCCCCTTGAACTTCCAGTTACTGGAAGCTTTATATGACAACAACTCGCTCTCGAGCGCGGTGCATCCGGATGGACGCACAAGGCCGCTCCAGGATGCGCAAGGAGTGACAGATGAACATTGGTACCGCTTCGGAAAAGTCGGGCCTGCCGGCCAAGACCATCCGCTATTACGAGGACATCGGCCTGTTGCGCCCCGACCGCGCCGACAACGGCTATCGCGATTATTCGATGTCGGACGTGCACCGCCTGCGTTTCCTGCAGCGCTCGCGCAGCCTCGGCTTTTCGGTCGAGGAATGCCGCCAGCTGTTGTCGCTTTATGGCGACAAGGAGCGCGAAAGTGCTGACGTCAAGGCCCTTGCCGAGACCAAGCTTACCGAGATCGACCGCAAGCTCGCCGAGCTGACCGAGCTGCGCAACACGCTGCGCCACCTCGTGCATAACTGCCATGGCGACAGCCGCCCGGACTGCCCGATCATCGACGGCCTGTCCGGCCGCGTCACCCAGTAGCCGGCTTTCGATGACCAGCCTCGCCGCCTATGGCGGCCTCTTCGTCGCGGCCTTCGCCGCCGCGACGCTTTTGCCCGCCCAGTCCGAAGCCCTGCTCGCCGGGCTGGTCGTCAATGGCGGCTACTCGCTCGCCCTGCTGATCGCCGTCGCCACCCTCGGCAACGCGCTCGGTTCGCTCGTCAACTGGTTGCTCGGCCGCCAGGTCGAGCGCTTCAAGGACCGCCGCTGGTTTCCCGCCAGTCCGGGCGCTCTCGCCCGCGCCGAGGCCTGGTACCACCGCTACGGCCGCTGGTCGCTGCTGCTCTCCTGGGTGCCTGTTATCGGCGACCCGCTGACCTTGATCGCCGGCATGCTGAAAGAGCCGTTGTGGAGTTTTCTGGGGTTGGTCGGGGCCGCCAAGCTGCTGCGCTACCTCGCAGTGGCGGCGGCAGCGCAGAGTTTCATCTGAGACCAACCCGTCTAGACTGGTCTCCTGAGGCAAGGTCTTGGTCACGGCATGGCAACTGTGTTCAAGCGAAGCGCTTCGGTGCAACAGGCAACCTCAGGCCCTGATCAACACCGGTCCCCGTGCGGCGAACCCCACGCCAACGTCCTGCCCCGGCACGAACGGCGCATCGACGTCGGGCGACACGGCAAAGACCTCGCCGAACTCGGTGCCGATCATGAACTCGAGGTCGGAGCCGACATAGGTGACCTTATCGAGCCTCCCGGGAATGGTGCTCGGCGCGCCCACCGCCCGGATCTGGATCCGGCTTGGCCGCACCGCCAGCTTCGCCGGCCCCGGCCGCATGCCGCGCGCGTCGAGCTGCGTTTCGAAACCGCCTAGCCGCACAGTGGCAAGCTCACCTTCTACCGAGGCGATATCGCAATCGAAGATGTTGGCCTCGCCGATGAAGTCGGCGACGAAGGCATCCGCCGGCGCGTCGTAGAGTTCGCGCGGCGTGCCGTCCTGGGCGATGACGGCATTGTTCATGACGATGATGCGGTCGGAGACGGCCAAGGCCTCCTCCTGGTCATGGGTGACGTAGACTACCGTCAGGCCGAGCTTGGTCTGGATGTCGCGGATTTCCTCGCGTACCCGGCGCCTGAGCTTGGCATCAAGATTGGACAGTGGCTCGTCGAACAGCAGCACCTGCGGCTCCAGCACAAGCGCCCGCGCCACGGCGACGCGCTGCTGCTGGCCGCCGGACAGCTCGCTCGGCAGACGGTTGCCATACCCCCCGAGGCCGACGAGTTCGAGCCCGGCGCGGGCACGATCGCCGATTTCCCGCTTGGCGAAGCCGGAGAATTTCAGCCCGTATTCGACGTTCTCATTGACCGTCATATGCGGAAACAGTGCATAGGACTGGAACACCATCGACACGTCGCGGTCGGTCGCCGGCAGATGCGTAACGTCGGTCCCGCCGATAAGGATTTGTCCGCGCGTCGCCATTTCCAGCCCCGCGATCATGCGCAAAGTCGTCGTCTTGCCGCAGCCGGACGGGCCGAGCAGCGTCACCAGTTTGCCTGCCTCGACAAACAAAGACACGTCGTTGACCGCCGGCGCCGGGCTCTTGCCGTAGACCTTGGTGACCGCGCGAAACTCCACCGAAGCGGCGTTGCTCTTGATCATCAGCTCCCTCCCGAAAATGCCGGTTGGCTCACATTGGTGCGCGACTGCGAGAGTTCATGGCCACGGCGACCGATGTTGCGGCGACCGACAAGCAGCTGCATCAGCCCGACCACCGCCAGCATGACGCCGATCAGCACCGCCGAATAGGCGATCGCGATACCGTACTCGTTGTTTTCGACACGGCCGACGATGTAGCTCGTCGACATGTCGTAGCGGGCGCTGACCAGGAAGATGATGGCGCTGATCGCCGTCATGGCGCGCACGAAGGAATAGACGAGTGCTGCGACGATCGCCGGCCGGAGCAGCGGCAGCACCACCTTGCGGAAGGTCTGCCACGAATTGGCGCCCAGCGTCAGCGATGACTCGTCCAGGCTCTTGTCGATCTGCGACATCGACGCCACCCCTGCCCGCACGCCGACCGGCATGTTGCGGAAGATGAAGGACAGAACGAGGATGATGCCGGTGCCGGTCAGCTCGATCGGCGGCACGTTGAAGGCGATGACATAGCTCACACCGATGACGGTGCCCGGAATGGCAAAGGACAGCATGGTGCCGAACTCGAAAGCGTTCTTGCCGGCAAAATTCTGCCGCACCAGAAGATAGGCGGTGAGCAGGCCGACGGCCGCCGTCAGCGGCGACGAGATCAAGGCGATCTGCAAAGTCGTCCAGAACGAGCTCCAGGCCGAGCCCTTCCAGTGGATGCCGAACTCGTTCCAGCCCACCGCGAATGCCTTCACATAATGGGCGAAGGTCAGGCTGTGATCGACGCCCCACAGCTTGACGAAGCTGCCGTAGAAGATGGTGGCGTAGACGAAGATGGTGAAGGCGACCCAGAAGCCAGCCGTGGCGTAGACGGCGCGCTTGAGGCCCGCGGGCAGCTGCGGATGAACGCCAGCATCGCCCTTTCCGGACATCGTCGTATACGACTTCTTGCCGAGCCAGAAACGCTGGGCGTAAAAGGCAAGCAGCGTGAAGACGAGCAGCACGATGGCGAGCACCGCTGCCTGCGCCTCGTCATTCTGTGCGCCGACGATGGCGAAGAAGATTTCCGTCGACAGCACGTCGAAATTGCCGCCCAGCACAAGCGGGTTGCCGAAGTCGGCCATGCTCTCGATGAAGCCGAGCAGGAAGGCATTGGCGAGGCCCGGTCGCATCAGCGGCAGCGACACCGTCCAGAAGGTCTGCCAGCGATTGGCGCGCAGCGTCTGTGCCGCCTCCTCCATTGACGGGCTGACGCCTTCGACGACGCCGATAAGCACCAGGAAGGCGATCGGTGTGAAGGCGAGCAGCTGCGCGATCAACAGGCCCGGCAGGCCATAGATCCAGCGCGTCGGCTGGATGCCAAACAGCTCCGAAAAGGTCTGCGTGACAGCACCGGATAGGCCGAAGAGCAGGATGATGGCGAGGCCGATGACGAAGGGCGGCGTGATGATCGGCAGCACCGTCAGTGCGCGCAGCAGCTTGCCATGGCGGAAGCCGGTGCGGGTCACCATCAGCGCAAAGACGAGGCCGAGCACCGTCGTCAGCACCCCGACGAGCACCGCGAGGAACAGCGAGTTCCAGGCGACGCCGCAGCGGCTGCCGCCGGCCAGGCAGTCGAGGCTCCAAAGCCGCGGACTGAACAGCTTTCCGAGGAAGGTGGTGACCGAATAGCCGCCGTCCTCGGTGACCAGCGCATTGGCCAGCATCTGCAGAATCGGCATGAAGATGAAAAGGCCGACCGCCGCCACCACGAAAGCGATTGTCGAGACGACGAAGACGTCGCCGCCGACGGCGCCGCGCGCGGCAAGACCGACGGAAAACAGGAACAGGAAGGCGAGGCCGACCAGCAGCGCGCCATAACCCATGCCGAACTGGCGATCGCCAAGCTCGCCGAACAGTCCTTCGAGCCAGCCGAACTGCCAGCCCCGCAAGCCGATGGCGAAACCCTGGAACAGCAGCCAGGCAAAACCCGCGGCACCGACCGCAACCAGCAGCTTGCCGAAGATCGGATCGGATTTCGTCCGCCCCCACAAGAACAGCGGCGCGGCCAGGAGCAGACCGAGCGGGGCCAGCCACAGCTTCTCACCCTTGAGGTTGAGGATCAGCACCGGTGCGAACTCGCTGTCGAGCGGATAACCCTCGAACAGCCAGGAAAAGCCGAAGAACCCGTCTTCGACGCCATACCAGGGCAGCACGGCAAAGCCGAGCAATCCGACCACCGTCCAGAGGACGACGGTCGGATGCAGGCGGCCGCTTACGTCGCGGGAGCGCATGGATTATTGCGGCAGCGAGGAGACCTCCATGTCCCATTTGCCAAGCAGCCGCTTGCGCTCCTCGCTGGAGCCGTACTTCTTGAAGTCGTAGTCGATCAGCTTGATCGTCGAGAGATCAGGCGTCAGCTCGGAGACGGTCGCCGCCTTGTTCGACGGCAGCTGGAACGACTTCACGTCCTTGGCCTTGCCCTGCATGTCGGCGGACAGCGCCCAGTCGTAGAACTTCTTGGCCGCCTCAGCATTGCGCGCGCCCTTGATGATCGACATCGAGCCGATCTCGTAGCCGGTGCCCTCGCAGGGGGCGACCGTCACGATCGGGAAGCCAGCGGCCGTCTGCGCCACCGCATCATGCATGAACACGATGCCGACGGTGGTCTCGCCGAGGCCGGCGGCCTTGATCGGCGCCGAGCCCGACTTGGTGTACTGGTTGACGTTCTTGTGCAGGGCTTTCATAAACTCGAAGCCCTTATCCTCGCCCATCAGCTGCACCATCGTCGCCAGCGTCGTGTAGGCGGTGCCCGACGAATTCGGGTTGGCGATCTGGATCTGGCCCTTGAATTCGGGCTTGGTCAGATCGGCCCAGCACTTCGGCTCAGGCAAGCCGTTCTTGGCGAGCAAGTCCTTGTTGTAACCGAAGCCAAGCGCGCCAGAGTAGACGCCGATCGTCTTGTTGCCGGCCGCCTCGGCCTGCTTGATCGCCCAGTCGTGCAACTCGCCGCGCATCGGCGAGACATATTCCTCGGTCAGGTTTTCCTCGGCTGCCTGCAGATGCGGGTCGCCGGTGCCGCCCCACCACACGTCGCCCTTGGGGTTGCTCGCTTCGGCGCGCACCTGGGCATAGGTCTCGCCCGAGCTCTTGCGGGTCATATCGACGGTGATGCCGGTCTTTTCCTCGAAGCCGGTCTTGATCTGCTGGCACCAGGCCTCGTCGGCGCTGCAATAGAGCGTCAGGCTTTCAGCATGCGCCGACGCGCCGCCGGCCATCATCAACCCGGCCAGCGCGGCCGAACGCAAAAGGGCAGTTTTCATATCTCGATTCCCTCCACACAATTATTCGCCGTCTAACGATCTGTTGTCGCTTTGGTCACTTGCAGAGTGAGTGCTTTTTGCGCATTTTGCAATCGTGTTCATTGCACTATCTTGAGCGTCATGAACCCTAACGGGCCGAGGCGATACAATCGAAGCCGACAGTGCTTCATACCGACAAAGGAAATGAACGGGCGAAAATGCCGAAGGACAAGAAGACCATCCGCAAGGCGAGCAAGGGCGAGCGCATTGCCCAGGTCGCTGCTATCCCGTTCCGCGTGAACGAGGGCGGCGAGCTTCAGGTCATGCTTGTGACGTCGCGCGGCACGCGCCGTTTCATCGTCCCCAAAGGCTGGCCGATGAAGGGCAAGAGCGGGCGCCAGGCCGCGCTGATCGAGGCGCGCGAAGAGGCCGGCGTGCGCGGCAAAGCCCTGAAAAAGCCCGCAGGCAGCTATTGCTACTGGAAGCGGCTGTCGACCAGCTTCGTCCACGTCGTGGTCACGGCCTATCTTATCGAGGTGACCGAGGAGCTTGAAGCCTGGCAGGAAGCGGGTGCCCGCCAACGCGCCTGGCTGACGCCAACCGACGCGGCCGTGCTCATCGACGAGCCCGAGCTGTCGACCCTGATCCGCAATCTCACGCTCGCCGATCTCCTCCAGCCCGAACCCGTCGCCGCCTGACAGCGGGCGGCGGGGAATTCGGCTCGCCGACATTGCAAGATTCCGGTTCCAGGATTGCAGACTGCCCGATCCGATTGTATCAGGGGAACAGTCCTTGCACATTTGTGCAAGCAGCCAAATGCGGTCGACGACCGACCCAAACTGGAGCCGCCGATGTCCGAACTCAAGCCGGGCAGGTCATTCGTAAGCGCACAGCAGGTCGCCGAATTGGCCGGCGTTTCACGCTCGGCCGTGTCCCGGACCTTCACCGACGGCGCCAGCGTCTCCGAAACCACGCGCAAGAAGGTGCTCGAGGCCGCCGAAACGCTCGGCTACCACGTCAATCACCTCGCCCGCAGCCTGATCCATGAGGACAGCGGCATCGTCTGCCTCATCGGCGCCGACATCAACACGCCCTACCATTCGCGCCTGATCGACGCGATCACCCGGCGCCTGCAGGCGATCAACCGCGTCGCCATGGTCATCAACACCTCTGGCGACACAGACAGTGTCGAAGCAGCGCTGCGCCAGACGCTGAACTACCGCGCCAACGCGACGGTCGTCCTGTCGGGCACGCCCCCGACATCGTTGATCAACACCTGCCTCAACAGCGGCCAACATGTCATCCTGATCAACCGCGACGATCATCTCGACGGGCCGGAAAACATCAGCGTCGACAATGCGGCGGCCGCCCGCGAGGCCTTCCACATGCTGCACCGTGCCGGCAGCCGGCGCATTGCCGTGGTGTCGTCGCAGGCCGGAACGCCGAGCCTGGTGGCGCGCGAGCGCGCCTTCGAGACGGCCGCTGGTGAAGCGGGGCTGGATGTTACCATCACGCGCGCCGGCCCCACCGGCTACGGCGCAGGTTTCGAGGCCGGACGACTTCTGCTCAGCGGCTCGCACCGGCCGGACGCCGCCTTCTGCGTCACCGACCTTTTGGCCTGCGGTTTCATGGATGCGGCACGCGTCGAGTTCGGCATGAATGTGCCGGAGGAACTCTGCGTCGTCGGTTTCGACGACATCGAGCAGGCAGGCTGGGCGTCATACCAGCTGACCACCTTCCGCCAACCGATCGTGCAGGTGGCCGATCACATCACTATGCTGCTCGACGGCGAGGATCCGCTGCGCCAGCGTGGCGGCAGCGTCAGCTTTCACGCCGACCCGGTCTGGCGCCGGACCGTACGGCCCAAAT
The DNA here is from genome assembly GCF_025628925.2 of Aminobacter sp. NyZ550. Classification (NCBI taxonomy): domain Bacteria; kingdom Pseudomonadati; phylum Pseudomonadota; class Alphaproteobacteria; order Hyphomicrobiales; family Phyllobacteriaceae; genus Aminobacter; species Aminobacter sp. NyZ550. Next base: position 1,517,472 of record NZ_CP114190.1, on the reverse strand, counting down.
GATCCCTTGGCATCACCTCGCCAGTGGCGAGGTCGACGGAAAAGTCGCGTGACGGGGCACTGGCCAGCCAGTCGCTCAGCATCCGCATGAACGATGCCAGCCTGTCCTGAAGGCTTCCCGCCGGCCAGGCGCCGGCGGCGAAACGCGCGGCGAGATGACGATAGATCGCGATGCGCGCGGGCTCGATGAAGTCGAGCGCCAGCTCGCGGCCCTTGCGCAGCCTGTACCAGTCGACGATCATCTCAAAGAACGGCAAGTCCTGCAGCTTCGTCGGTCCGGTTCTGGACACCGAAGCAACGACCGAGGGTAGATCTTTCGGAGTCAGCGGCGCCACGGTCCTCGCCAGCATCTCCAGGTCGCCGAGGCAAAGCTGCGGCACGAGCGCAGCCAGGTCCTGCGGCCACTCCTTGGGCAGGTAACGGTGCCTGACCATCTCGGCGAGATGCCGGCTGAGGAAATCGGCATGGCCGGTCGCTTCGGTCACAGCAGCCGACGTTCCCTCCTGCTCCGCTTCGACACGATAGAGGGCAAAGGCAATGTCATATGACGGCACGTCGCTGACGACCACCGTCTCGACCTCAAGTCTTTCGCCGGACATCTCTACGACCTTGTAGGCCGGTGGAAAGCCGACCATCGACGGCACGGCGATGTTGACCAGCCAGTCGTCGCCGTCGCGGAAGACGGCGGTGTCGTTGATATGCAGGTGGCCGCTGAAATGCACGTTGATGCCTGTGGCAGCTGCCGCCTTCGACACCTCCGCCCGCGGCGTGCGGCGCAGGAAACTGGTGTCGTTGAGCAGCCTCGCCTCGTCCGCCCAGGTACCGTTGAGCGGGTCGATAACAGGGTAGTGCGAGAAGGCGACCAGCCGTTTGCCCAACGCTTCGGCGCGCGCAGCAACGTCCTTCATCCAGTCGAGGACAAAACCTTTGTTGCGCGGCATCGCGTTCCAGCCGGCGTCCGTGCTGTCGTGGTAACTCTTCTCCAGCGTCGGATCGAGGTCGCCGTTCTTCGGCTCGAAGACATTGGCGTCAATCGACAAGAGCCACAGCCCCTCGACCGGTTCGACGAGGAACGAGGCGTCAATCATCCGCCGCATCGTCTGCCCATCCCCGGACACGATCTCGAAGGTCCGCGCCTCCAGCCTGTCGTCGGTGCCGAACGGGCATTCCCAATGAAGGTCGCCGTCGCGCCTGAAGAAGCCGAGATCACCCAGTGCCGGGATAGCTGCGCCATACCCGCCGCAATACATGTCGTCCGAGACGATGCGCTCGACCGAGCCGCCCTGCTCCGCCAAGGGATCGCTCGTCACCAGCATGTGCGATCCGTCCGGGTTGAGGAAGCGCTTGCTCTGGTGGCGGCCGTGGATCGCATAGAGATCGTGATTGCCGGGCGTCGCCACGAAGCGCAGGCCGAAGCGCCTGGAATACTCGGCAAGCAGCGCCGTCGCCGCGGCCATCGTCGACTGCTGGCCGTCATCGGTCAGGTCGCCGGCGATGATGACAAGCGAGATGCCGCGCCTGACGATGTCGTCGAGCAGTGCGTGTGTGGCATGGAAGCTTTCGTTGAACACCCGCGTCGACGCATTGGTGTCGGCCAGCGTCCGCAACGCCACCCTGTCCCCACGCCCCACGCTCTGGCGATTGTCGATGTCGTGGAAATGCGGGTCGGCGATGACGGCAATCTTCATGTCAGTCTCACAGCAAAACGAGCGCGCCGTCAGTCCTTGGAGGCCAGGGCCGGCGCAGGCAAGCCCTTGTCAATCATGGCGATCCATTGCGCTGCCTTGCGTGCGGCCTCGACCAGCATCGGCTTGGGCGCTTCATGCCATTCGTCGCGGCGCAAATCACGCCGGGTGCGCACATGGTCGAGCGCTGCATCCAGCGTCGGGAACTTGGCCGGCATCTCGACATGCAGGAACAGCGCCACCAGCGACACCGAGCGGCTGCGGCCGCCACGGCAGTTGACCAGCACATTGCCCTTTTCGCGACGCTTGTAGGTGACCTTGTCAGGCAGCACCTGGCTCAGCGCTCCGCGCAGCAGGTAGAAGCCGGACAGCATCATGGTCTCGGGATTGCCGTGGCCATCGATAAGGCCGAGCTTGTAGTAGCGCACGGCGCCGATGCCGTAGATCGCGTCAGCCGCCTCCCCTTCGCCGAACGGCTCGGTGGCGTAGTTGAAGTCGAGATTGACGGCGCAGTTCACCACCGTGGTGATGTTCTTTTCCCTGAGCAGTTCGAGGTCGCCCGCGCCGTCCATGCCGCCGACATAGATGTCGATGCCGTAGCCGGCGATGTCACGCTCGATCAGGCTGAGCGCCGGGCGCTCATATCGCGGGCTGTTGCTGTCCATCTGGCGGCCTTGACGCTTGAGGGTATCTGGGACTCTCACTTGCCGGCCTCGAGCGCGATGCCGGTGGCCTCGCTCATGCCGAGCGCCACGCCGGGCGCCGCAGCCAGAACGGCCCCGCCCTCGGTCAAGCCGCCGACCGAAAGGAACGGCGCGACGACGCCTCCGGCCTCCCTGACCATCAGCAGCCCCGCCAGGCAATCCCAGGCATGCATGTGGAGCTCGGCATAGGCATCCGAGCGGCCATCGGCGACATAGGCGAGCCCCAACGCGCCCGAGGCGCCGCGACGGACGTTGGCGCCGCGCTCGAGGATGTTGGAGAGCACGTCGAGATAACGCGTGTTGGTCTTGCGATTCGACCAGCCGAACTCGACGCAGGCAGCATCGAAATCGCGCGTCTTGGCAACTGACAACGGCTTGCCATTGCGGGTGCCGCCATGTCCGCGGCGGGCGAAATACAGCTCGTCCAACACCGGGTTGTAGATCGCGCCGATCTCGGTCTCGCCATTGCTGACGAAAGCGATCGAAATGCAGAAATGCGGAATGTCGCGGGCGAAATTCGCCGTGCCGTCGATCGGGTCGACGACCCAGATGTCCGCCTTGATCGCCCCGCCGCCTTCCTCGCCGAGGAAACCGTCCTCGGGGAATTCTTCGGCGAGACGCGCCTTGAGGTGCCGCTCCACAGCCGCGTCCGTCTCGGTCAGGAAATCCTGCGGCCCCTTCATGTCGAAACCAGCCACGCGATTGGTGAACCCGTCGAGCGCCACCGCGCCCGCCGAACGCGCAATGTCACGGCAGAATGCTGCACGCCGGTCGAGGCCGGTATCTGCAGTGGTGGCTGTTGCGTGAACCGTCATTTCTATGCCGCCTGTGGTGTGGTTGACGTCAGATTGCACAGCTGTGCAAAATCGTCAACGCATTAAGTTGGATAATATTTCTGCAGTCGACAGAAGCGCAGAAAGCCCGTGATCTGACATCGATGCACACGCGTTCCAACGATCATGCGGCGTCTCGCGCACGGGCTGCATCGCGTTCGTCGGAGATGCGCCGCGCCACCCGCATCAACGTCGGATAGTCGGCACCTTCCCCGAGTGCGACATAACCGGGACACATGAAGTCGGGCACGCCGGCATCGACCTTGCCAAGGGTCAGCGGGTGATAGCTGCCGCCGGCCTGTGTGAGGATCAGCACCGCTGCCGCCACGTCCCAGGGATTGGAGCCGAAGCCGGCTGACGCATCGACCCAGCCGGCAGCGACATGGCAGAGGCTGAGCGCACCGCTGCCCGGCCGCCGCAGCGTCGAGAATGTCTCGACCAACTCGCCGAAATTGGCCAGCGTCTGCTCGTGCCCATCGCGCCTGAAATCACGCGCCACCGGATAGCCCGTGATCAGCGTCGCCTGCCGTTCGTCAGCTATGGCGCGCGAGCGCAACAGCTCACCATTCAACCAGGCTCCGGTCAGGTCGGCCGCAAACAGGTTCCCGGCGACAGGATCATAGACCGCGCCGGCAACGACCGCGCCGTCAATCGCCACGCCGACCGACACACACCAGAAGGCAAAGCCGCGGGCGAAGTTCGAGGTGCCGTCGATCGGATCGACATACCAGCGTACCCGGCCGACGCCGCTCTCACCTGCCTCCTCGCCGACAACGATCGAGTCAGGGACTGCGTCTAGGATGAAGGCGCGGATCGCCACCTCGGCTTCCTTGTCGTGCCTGGTGACCACGTCGTGCAGGTCGACCTTGTAATCGACATCCATGTTGGAGCGGAACCCCGCCAGCAACGGCTCGCGCATCAGCTGTGCTGCCTGTTCGGCAACCGTCCGCAGGCGCTTCGACTCTTCGATGCTCGTCATGCCGCGATCCCGCGCCCGGCTTCGCGGAACAGGCCGAGCAGCCCGACAGGATCCGCCACGATGGCATCCGGCTTGAGCTTGAGGTCATAAGGCAGGTCGTATGTACCTTTGGCTTCCATCAGTATGTTGCCGCCAATGCCGGCACGTTTGCCGCACAGCACGTCGCGGTCGAAATTGTCGCCGACATACCACGCCGCCTCCGGCTCGATGCCGAGTGAACGTGTCGCCAGCCAGATCATCTCGGGGTTCGGCTTGCGCATCTTGACCTCGTCGCTGTGGATGACCACGGCAAAGCGCCCGGTCAGCCCATGGACGTCGAGAAAATCGACATGCACCTGGCCGCACAGCGCGTTGCTGACGATGCCGACCGGCACGCCTGCGCCATCTGCCGCGTCGAGCAGGTCGAGCATACCGTTGCGCAATACACGCTCGCTCTTCCAGTTGCCCATCTTGCGGCAGAGGTCGTAGGCCTCGGCCACGACGACATCCCGCGCCTGCTGCGGCCAGTCGCCGGCGACGAAGTCGCCCCAGAATTCCTCGTGGCGCAGCTCGCGCGGCGCAAGCGGTCGCGACATCGCATCCTTCCAGTGCGAGTCGGCGATGCCGCCGGCCTTGATGTCGGCGGTGATCTGCTCGACCGAAAGTGCCGACACCTGAGCGCCGGCCTGGACGAGCAGGCCATGCACATGCAAGGCCAGCCGTTCCCGCCAGCCAGGCAGGTGCGTCGTCGATACGATCACGCCGCCAAAGTCGAGCAGCAATGCCCTGGGTGGCGCGAGCTTTCGCCCCGAATTGTCAGACATCATCACGTCTCCAGTTGTCCCGATGAAAGCGGGCCAAGGGAAAAAAGCGGGACGGAGCCGAAGGAGAAGGGCCCCGTCCCTAGCCCACCGGGAAACTACTTCTTGTAGGCGACGCGCCAGAGGTCCTGCCAATCCTGGCGCGCGTCCCAATCTTCGAGCGCGGTCGAGGCGTCGTATTGCTGCAGCTTGTCCAGCACCTTGCCGATGCCCGACGGCTCGTCGGCAGGCAGGCCGATGTCGGGATTGGTCGGCAGCTTGCCGTCCTTCACCTGCGGCGCGATGCCCTCCGCGGTCAGGATGTAGTGGATGAACAACTTGGCCGCGTTCGGGCTCTTGGTGCCGGTGGCGATCAGTCCGAGCTTGACATAGGTCCAGCCCGGCCAGGGATCGAGCCCTTCGCAGAGCCCGAGCTTGAAACCCTTGTCGGCATTGTCGCGGAACTTGGCCGAGCTCATCAGCCCAAAGAACGGTTCCTTCTGGCCGGGCGCACCGACAGCTTCGGAGATCGCGTCGTCGGCATCCGCAAGCAGCGGCGAATTGCCGGCAAAGCCCTTGACCCAGGCAGCCGTCGCGCTGTCTTCAACGACCTCGATCTCCTTGCCGAAATGCGCCTTGTAGGCAGCCTTCATCTTGTCGTCGTCATGCGTCGCAGTCTGGTTGAACCAGTCGGGATAGGTGCCCTTCGACAGCGGATCGTAGAAGGCGACCTTGCCTTTCCACGTGGGATCGGTGAGCTCCCAGATGTTCTTCACCGGGCAGGCATCGTAGGCCTCGGTGTTGTAGGCCCAGACAGCGGCATTGGTGGTGATCGCCAGCGGGTTCTGGAACTTGACCGGGATCTTGTCGGCCATGTCAGGCGGCAGGTAGCTCTCGACGAATTTCTGCGGCAGCAACTGCGCCAGGCCGGCTGGCGCGTCGGTAATCAGCACCACGTCGCCCTTGACGTTCTTGGCCTGGCCCTCGCGCACGATCATCTCGAGCTGCGCGCTCGCCGACACCTTGATGCCGGTTGCCTTCACTCCGTATTTGGCGGTGAAGTTCTCGGCCATTTCGACGATTTTGCCGGTGCTGTCATAGATATTGATCGGCGCTTCCTTCTTCGCCGCCTCGACCAGCGCGTTGAGGTCAAAGGTTTCCGCGCGCGCCGGAGCCGACGCCATAACCATGGCCGTCATCAGCCCGGCCAGCGCCGTCGTTGCCAGTGCAACTTTCCTGCTCGTTCCAAATGCCGGTTTCATCGTTTCCTCCCCAAAAATCCGGCTGAAACGCGCCCGGCGTCAGTGCCGGGCGCGACAATCGCAAGCGCTATTTCTTGTAGTTGATGCGCCAGAGGTCCTGCCAATCCTGGCGCGCGTCCCAGTCACTCTGGGCCGACGCCGAGTCGTAGGGGAAGATCTGGTCCAGCACCTTGCCGATGCCAGAGGGTTCGTCGTCGGGCAGCTTGGCGTCGCTGTTGGTCGACATCTTGCCGTCGGCCGCCTGCGGGGCGATGCCCTCCTCGGTCATCAGATAGTGGATGAACAGCCTGGATGCGTTCGGGCTGTCGGTGCCCTTGGCGATGAAGCCGAGGCTCGGATACATCCAACCGGCAAAGGGCTTCAAATCCTTGCACAGGCCAAGCTTGGAGCCGACGTCCTGGTTGTTGCGGAACTTGGCCGAGCTGATCAGGCCGATGAACTGCTCCTTCTGGTCGGGAGCGCCGACCGCCTGGGCAGCTGCCTCGTCGGCATCGGTGAGCAACGGGCCGTTGGCGGCGAGCGCCTTGACCCAGGCGCCGGTAGCGCCGTCCTCACCCGCTTCGAGATCCTTGCCGTAATACTCCTTGTAGGCGGCAGCCACCTTGTCATCGGCGTTGGTCGCCATCTGGTTGAACCAGTCGACATAGGACGCCTTGTTGAGCGGGTCCTGCATGGCGAGCTTGCCTTTCCACTTGGCCTCCGTCAGCTCCCAGATGTTCTTGACCGGGCAGCTTTCGTTGAGCTGGGTGTTGTAGGCAAAGACGTTGGCCTCGTTGGAGACGGTCAGCGGGTTCTGGTACTGCGCCGGGATCTTGGCGGCGAGATCCGGCGGCAGCCAGCTCTCGACGAAGCCCTGCGGCACCAACTGCGCCACGCCGGCGGGCACGTCGCTGATCTGGATGACGTCGCCCTGCACGTTCTTGGCCTGGCCCTCGCGGATCACCATTTCCAGCTGCGCCGCGGCATTGGCCTTGGTGCCGGTCGCCTGCACGCCGTACTTCTTGGTGAAGGCCTCGGCCTGCTTCACGATCTTGCCGGTGCTCGAATAGACATTGATCGGCGGTTCCTTCTTCGCCGCCTCGACCAGCGCGTTGAGGTCGAATTCCTCGGCCTGTGTCGCGCCGGCAAACGATCCGACAGCGGCAGCCAGTGCCGTCGCCGCCAGGAGCCGTTTCACACTGAAATCCCTGCTCATTCTCTCCTCCCTTGTCAGGCCGGCGCCATGCCGGCCGTGTCGTTCCCGATGGTCCTGCTTGCTTCGCCCCGGGGCAGTCCTCCACCGCCCGAAGGGAATTCTGCTCAATGCAGCTTCGCCGGCCGCATCAGCCTGTCGGCCACCTCCATGCGCTGGCCTGCCTTGTCGAAGACATGCAGCGCCTTTGATTTGGCCCACCAGGTCACGGCCTCGCCGACCTCGACCTCCGGCGACTGGTGCGTGGTCATGAACAGCTTCTCGCCGCCAGCGGTGAGCTCGATGATCCAGCTGCCGCCGGTGGGCAGGATGCCGGTCACCTCGGCCTGGCCGGCAACGGCGCCGTCGGCCACGCCGCGCTCGGCATCAGCCAGCCGGATCGCCTCCGGTCGGATGCCGATCGAGCCCGCGTCGCGCAACTCAGCGAAACGCGCGCCGAGATAGGCATTGGCGAGCTGCGACACCTCCGATTTTCCATCACCCAGCTCAACGATGTTGATCGGCGGATTGCCGACGAACTGCGCCACGAAGCGGTTGGCCGGCCGGTCGTAGATGTCGTTGGGCGTGCCGACCTGTTGCAGCTCACCCTCGCTCATCACCGCGATGGTGGTGGCCAGCGTCATTGCCTCCCACTGGTCGTGGGTGACAAACACGATGGTGGTCTTGAACTCGCGGTGCAGCCGCTTGAGCTCGGCCCGCATCTCGAGACGAAGAGCGGCATCAAGGTTGGACAGCGGCTCGTCGAGCAAAAGCACCTCCGGATTGACCGCCAGCATGCGGGCCAGCGCCACGCGCTGCTGCTGGCCGCCAGACAGCTGCGAGGGATAGCGATCTCGATACTTCTCGATGCCAAGTGTCTTCATCACCTGGTCGACGCGCTGCTCGCGCTCGGCCTTGGGCATTTTGCGCAGGCGCAGGCCGAAGTCGGTGTTGCGCTCGATGGTCAGATGCGGCCACAGCGCGTAGCTCTGGAACACCAACCCCATCTCGCGCTTTTCCGGCGGCACGAACACGCCATCGACGACCGAATCGACGACACGCTGGCCGACGCGGATCTCGCCCGCCGTCAGATGCTCCAGCCCGGCGATCATGCGCAATGTCGTGGTCTTGCCGCAGCCGGATGGGCCCAACAGGCACATGAACTCGCCATCGCCGATTTCGAGATCGAGATCGGCCACCGCGTTGGCCGAGTTGCCGCCGTAGTTCTTCTCGACGCCGCTCAGGTTGATCTTCGGCATGTCAGTTCCCCAGTCCTTGCGCGAGATTGGTCTTGGTGAGCTTCTGGCCGAGCAGCGCGCCGAAATAGGCGAGGCCGGCGATGATCAGCACGACGGCGTTGGCGGCCTGCGTGTAGTGGTAGTCGACGAGCCGGAGCGAATAGGTGGTCAGCACGTCGGTCGAAGGAACCGCCAGCACGACGAACAGGCTGAGGCCCTTGATGCCCGAGATGAAGGGCAACAGGATGCCCGTCGTCAGCGACCCCTTCTGGATCGGAATGACGATCGAGATCATGCGGCGGAACCAGCCGGCGCCGGCGATCTGAGCCGCCTCTTCCGGATCCTTTCCGAGCTGTGTCATGGCGGCGATGCCGGCGCGCGAGGCATAGGGCATCTGGTCGGCGATCAGCGCCAGCATCAGGATCAGCGTCGTGCCGTAGAGTGCCGGGATCGGCCCGCGCGGCACGGCAAACAGCGACAGATAGGCAGCTGCAAAGGCGATGCCGGGCACCAGATAAGGCAGGAACGTCACCTGGCGCAGGAAGGTGCCGAGCGGCTTCACCGGGGTACGCGCCACCACATAACCGACCAGCAGCCCGAGGATACCTGAGGTGATCGAGGCGACACCGACGATGCGCAAGCTGTTCCAGGCTGCGTTCCAAAGATCCGGGCTGAGCAGGATGCCGGTCTGCAGCGCCACCGTGTTGAGGTTGGTGCCGATCCAGTAGTCGAGCGTGAAATTGTCGAGGTTGAACTGGCCGGGCACCCGCATCACAGTCGACAGGAACAGCGTGCCGATCGGCAGGCCGACGCTGAGCAGGAACATCAGCGCGGCAAAGCCGGTCGCCGGCAGCCTGAGGATGCCGAGCGGGCTCAGCCGGTTCATCGAGCCCTTCGAGCCGATGGTGACGAAGCGGCGCGCCTCGCGCATCAGCCGGGCATCGATGGTGATGGTGATGATGCCGATCAGCATGATGGCGCCTGCCAGCACCGCTCCCACGCCGACCTGGCGCGACGAAATGTTCTGGTAGAGCGAGGTCGCCAGGACGTCGAAATTGACCGGCAGGCCGAGCACGTAGGGCACACCGAACTCGCCGAGGCATTTGGCGAAGATCAGCACCATCGCCGACATCAGCGATGGGCGCATCAGCGGCATGATGATCTTGCGGGCCACCGTCAGCCTGCCGGCGCCGAGAATCCGGGCCGAGTCCTCGAGCTGCGAGTCGAAGCGGCGCAGCGCGTTGCCGAACAAAAGGATGACGAAGGGCGAGTAGTGCAGCGCCAGGATGATTGTCACCGGCAACTGGCCGTAGGACAGCCAGTCGGGCGGCGAAAAACCGATCGATTCCAGCCAGCCGGGCTGTCCGCCGACGGTTCGGTTCTTGAACAGGGTCGTCCAGGCCAGTGCGAAGGTCCAGGCCGGTAGCATGTAGGGCACGATGAGGGCGGTGGCGAACCAGCGGCGGCCGAACATGTCGGTGCGGCTGAGCAGCCAGGCAAGCGTGCCGCCGACAAGCATCGACAGCGTGATAGCGCCGGCCGCCACGCTCAGCGTGTTGACCAGCGGCTCCCAGAACAGGTCGTGCGAGATGCGCGAGAGAAAGACGCGGTCGATGTAGTACCAGGTCAGTTCGCCGACATCCTGCTTGATGCGGCGTTCGTCGCCGAACTGCACCCGCATCGCATCCGACAGCATCGAGATGATCGGCACCACGATGAGATAGGCAAACAGTGCCGCGGCGAGCACGCCAATGATCGTCGTCGGCTCGCGCAGCGCCACCTTGGTCCGGTAGCGCAGGCGCTGTGAGCGGGTCGGCGACTTCAGGGTAGCCACAGTCCCGTGGGTTACGGTCGCCGGCTTCACCACCGTCTGGACAGAACTCTGCGATTGGCCGCTCACGAGGTCACGCCCCGCCGGCAGATTCCGTCATGGCTGCTGCACACGTCACCGGGGACGACCCGGCGCAGATGCACTGCATGGCCTGCATGCGATGGCATGAGCATGAATTCTCCTCCGTTGGGCGCCTCGAAGCGGACCTTGCGCCCCGCAGCTTGAGCCGCCCGGACACACCTCACCCGTCCTGCTTCCGACACCACCGCCGCCTCCCGGCGGTGCGACACATTCCCGTGCCTGTTGGCATATTCATTCCATCGACGGTACGTTCATGTCAATCCAGATTCTGCAAAAATTTGCACAGGCGTGCAAAACATATGATTTCGTCTGAAATGGCCAAATTTTGCCAATGCTGGCTTCATCAACCTCGATTGGACAACCCTTGCATGCCGCAAATATGCACTGCCGTGCAATGCACAAAATGTTGCTGTGGCAAAACATGCAGAAATGCCCGGGAAAGCGCACTCGGCGCATGACCCCAAAGCCGCCTCTTTCGCAGTGCACTCAACATCTCTAGGGTGCGCCGCACGCAGGAACCGCAGGAATCGGGCAAGGAAACGGAATGTCGAACGAGCAGAAATCAGCGCCGGCAAAGAACGGCAAGGTGGCGCTGATCACCGGTGTAACCGGACAGGACGGCGCCTATCTCGCCGAGATCCTGATATCGAAGGGTTATGTCGTCCACGGCATCAAGCGCCGCTCGTCGTCCTTCAACACCGGCCGCATCGAGCATCTTTACGAAGACCCGCATGTCGCCGACCCCAGGTTGATCCTGCATCATGGCGACCTCACCGACGCCACCAACCTGATCCGCATCGTGCAGGAAACGCAACCGGACGAGATTTACAATCTCGGCGCCCAGTCGCACGTCCAGGTCAGCTTCGAGACGCCCGAATACACCGCCAACTCCGATGCGCTCGGGCCGCTCAGGCTGCTGGAAGCCATCCGCCTGCTCGGTCTCGTCGGCAAGACGCGCTTCTACCAGGCCTCGACCTCCGAGCTCTATGGCAACATCCCGGCGCCGCAGAACGAGACTTCAGGTTTCGCCCCGCGCTCGCCCTACGCCGCCGCCAAGCTCTACGCCTACTGGATCGTCGCCAACTACCGCGAAGCCTATGGCATCCACGCCTCCAACGGCATCCTGTTCAACCATGAAAGCCCGCTGCGCGGCGAAACCTTCGTCACCCGCAAGATCAGCCGCGCCGTGGCGGCGATCGAGGCCGGCATCCAGGACCGGCTTTATCTCGGCAATCTCGACGCCCGGCGCGACTGGGGCCATGCCCGCGACTACGCGCTCGGCATGTGGATGATGCTGCAACAGGACAAGCCCGACGACTATGTGCTCGCCACCGGCGAAGCCCACAAGATCCGCACCTTTGTCGAAAAGGCCTTCGCTGAGATCGGCACCAGCATCGAATGGCGCGGCGAGGGTGTCGGCGAAACCGGCATAGACAGCGCCACCGGCCGCGTTCTCGTCGAGATCGACCCGCGCTACTTCCGCCCGACCGAAGTCGACTATCTGCTCGGCGACGCCTCCAAGGCACGACAGGCGCTTGGCTGGCACCACAACACCAGCTTCGACCAGTTGGTGGCCGAGATGGTTCGACAAGATCGTCTCGCGCTGGCAAAAACCGGTGAGCGCAGCAATGGCTGACATCCTCTATCCGCTCGCCGGCAAGCGCGTCTGGGTCGCCGGACACCGCGGCATGGTCGGCTCAGCGCTTATGCGCCGCCTCGCACGGGAAGGCTGCGAAGTCATCACCGCCGGGCGCGACACCGTCGACCTGACCCGGCAGGCCGAGGTCGAGGCCTGGCTGGGCGAGACCCGCCCACAAGCGGTGCTGCTCGCTGCCGCCAAGGTCGGCGGCATCCTCGCCAACGCCACCTATCCCGCCGCGTTTCTCTACGAGAACCTGGCGATCGAAACCAACGTCATCCATGCCGCGCACAAGATCGGCGTGGAAAAGCTTTTGTTCCTCGGTTCGAGCTGCATCTATCCGAAATTCGCGACGCAGCCGATCGCGGAGGATTCGCTGCTCACCGGCGCGCTCGAACCCACCAACGAGTGGTACGCCATCGCCAAGATCGCCGGCCTCAAGCTTGCTGAAGCCTATCGCAAGCAGCATGGGGCCGACTTCATCTCGGCGATGCCGACCAACCTCTACGGCCCGGGCGACAATTTCGATCTCACGTCCAGCCACGTCCTTCCGGCGCTGATCCGCAAGGCGCATGAGGCCAAGTTGTCTGGTGCGGCCGAACTGACGATCTGGGGCAGCGGCACGCCGCGGCGCGAGTTCCTCCATGTCGACGACGCCGCCGACGCCATGGTGTTCCTGCTCAAGTCCTATTCCGGCGACCAGCACGTCAATGTCGGCTCCGGCACCGACGTAACGATCCTCGAACTGGCCGAGACCGTGGCGAGTGTCGTCGGCTTCGAGGGCCGCATCGCCCTCGACACGTCAAAGCCGGATGGCACGCCGCGCAAGCTGATGAGCGGCGACAAGCTCGCCCATCTCGGCTGGCGCCCGCGCATCGAACTCGAAAGCGGCATCCGCTCGACCTACGACTGGTTTGTCAACAACGCGCTTTAGCCGAGACGGGTCGCGCCCGCCCGGGCTGGCCCGAATGCCTAGTTGACGATCTGGATGCTGGTGTTGGACGGGCCATAGGCCTGGACCAGCTCGTAGAAGTCGGCCGCATTGTCGGGGTGCAGGCGCACGCAGCCATGCGAGGCCGGGCGGCCGAGGCGGCTGATGTGGTTGGTCGCATGCACGGCGTAGCCGCCATTGAAGAACACCGAATGCGGCATCGGCGCATTGTCGTACTTCTTCGAATACCACATCTCGTGCATGCGCGTCGGCTTGTAGGAGCCCTTCGGCGTGACATAGCCGCGGCCCGCAGTCGACACTTTCCAGATGAAGGCCGATCGACCATCGATGATGACATGCATGCGCTGCTGGCTGATCGACACCCGCGCCACGATCTTGCTAGCGGCAAAGGCGCTGCCCTGGCCGGCAGCCAGCAGCAGTGCAGCGCCGGTCATTGCGATGGCGGCAATGTTGATGATGCGCTTCTTCAGTTCGGAATTCATGACGTCCCCCTTGAGCCGGCCGCGCCGGCAGTAAAAATGCATTTTCGGAATGGACGTCTTTTGCCAGAGCCGTGTTTCAGACATATTTCGTTTAGATATTCTTTACGTTTCATATTCGTTTCCAAATTGCCAAGTTTGGTTTCGCAGTCATTGACGTCCCTAGGTTTGCAACAGCCGCGCGGCGACGCAAACTGGGCTGAAGCAGCGCTCGCAGGCCGCCGCCGCTTATGATTCATTTGATATGACGTCGGGTTATGCCGCTGAAAGCGCAATGCAAGCGCCGGCCGGCCCGGCAACGTCCTTGAAACATTCGGAAGCACTAAAGGCCATCCGGCGGCATCTTCCCGATACAGCCGGCCGGCACATTCAGCCACGACGAAACGAACGTTGCGAAGGTTGGATGAGCGCGAAACGGCTGGCTGCGAGATGGTTCCTGCGGGTGGGCGTCGCTACGGCGATTCTGTCAGGAATCGGCTTTCTGGCCAGTCCGGGCAACGCTATGGCAGCTGAATTGCCACCGGTGCAGGACATGGCGCCGGTGGCCTTCGCAGCCATCTTCTTCGCAGCAGCCTTGTTCGTCGCAACTCTGCACATCGGCCGGGTCCATGGGCGTGGGTGCCTGGCCTGGGTGAGCAGACCCTCGCGCGTCATTCGCAGCGAGGACAGGATACCCGCGCCGTCCACGGCAGGTCAGGCGGCGCGGGTATCTCGGTAGCCATTTTTGATTGAACCCCTGAAACGGAAAACGGGGCCACTGCAATGAAGAGACAATTCGCAGCATCGGTGCTTTCGGCACTGCTCTATGCCCAGGGGCTGCTTGGCTTCGCGGGCGTAGCGAGCGTGCTCCTCAAGGACAGGGCCCATGCCGAAGAGACGGCGATTGTCGAGATGGCCGCGCCGGCGGTCGTTGCTCCGGCAAGCTGACATTTTGGTCAACTCGGCGTCATCAGTTCGGGTTTTCGGTTGGAGTGGTTGTGCCGGCCTCCTGGCCGGCCGTCCTTGTCGGGGGGTCGAAACGATAGCCCGAACCCCGGATGGTCGTGATGCTTTCGGTGTCGAGCTTGCGGCGCAGGCGCACGATGCGCGAGTCGATCGAGCGGTCGAAGGCATCGGCACTTTCAGCCGGCGCCGCCGCCATGATGTCGTCGCGGGTCAGCACGCGCCTTGGTTGCGACAGGAACAGCTTGAGCAGCGCGATCTGGCCGGGCGACAGCTGCTCTTCCTCGCCGGTGCTGTGCATGACGAGTGCGGAGCGCAGGTCGACCGTCGAATTCTCCAGCACCACCAATTCCTGCGTGCCGCGTCCCCGGCGCGTGAGGAGGCCGCCGATGCGCGCGGCGAGTTCCCTCACCACGAGAGGGCTCTCCACGACATCGGCGGCGCCAAGTTCGAGCGCCAGCACCTTGTCGACCAGTTCACCGGGTCGGCAGATCAGCACGAAGTCGGGACCGCCCTCGCCGCCGAAACGGCGCAGCAGGTCACGCCCCTCGGCCGGCGTCACGCCGTCGCCGACAACGACGACATCGATCCCCTTCGCCGACAAAAGCGGCTCGGCCTCCCACAGCCGCTTGGCACAACGCACGTCATGGCCGCGCCGTTCGAGATGATCGGTCAGGTCGGAGGCAATCACCTCCGCAATGGCGATAAGCGCTACGACCGATCTTCCAGCCACGTTCCACCCCGCATCGTCAGCCTCAGTGCGACCATGGCCTGCCGGCGCGGACTGCGCGGCGCCTGCCGTGGCAAGAAAATGCCCAGGGATGCGCTCGGCCGGGGATGGGTCCCCAGTCGCCTCGCCCCTAGCCCAAAATCGCCCCTAACGAGGCAGGAAGCCATTGGCAACTGCCCACCTGAAATGATCGCTGGACATCATGTTTATACCCAATCTACTTTCCGCCGGTAGCGGAGGCGAGACTAAACTGCGCGCTCGGATTGTCATCGTCGAAGATGAGCCCGACCTGAGGGATGCCGTCGCCGAATATCTCGGCGCGAACGGCTTCGACGTGACTGCTGTCGAGAGTGCCGCTGCCCTGCGCAGCATCATCGAAACCGAACAATTCCAGCTTGCCATCCTGGATATCGCCATGCCCGGCGAAGACGGGCTGTCGCTCGGCCGCTGGCTCAGAGCGAAAATGCCGATCGGCATCATCTACGCCACCGCCGCAGGCACGGCTCTCGACCGCATCGTCGGCCTCGAGATCGGCGCCGACGACTATATGGTCAAGCCCTACGAACTGCGCGAACTTCTGGCCCGCGTGCGCTCGGTCATCCGGCGCGTGCCGCAGCCCGAGAGTTACCGGCAGTCGCTGCTGGCCGCCCAGCCGCCGCGCCGCACCATCGCCTTCGGGCCGTTCCAGGCCGACCTCGACGGTCGCCTCGTCACCGGCAGCAGTGGCGCCATCATCGATCTCGCCAAGAGCGAATTCGACATGCTCGAGGTTTTCCTGACGCGGCCCAACCGGCTGCTCAGCCGAACCACGATTTCCGAGGCCATCGGCTTTGCCGAAGACCCCGAATCCTCACGCGCCGTAGACATTCGCATCATGCGCCTGAGGAAGAAAATCGAAGACGATCCGGCGAACCCGAAATTTCTGCGCACCGTGCGTGGCGAAGGCTACATCTTCTCCTTGCCCGGCAGCGAAGGCTACTAGCGCATCGACCCGATAATCGCAGTCGATTTTCGGAAAGCACGATGCGCAGATTATGAAACTGGAGCGTCCTTTGTGCGTCCTCTTGGACGCATGGCGCACCAAAGCCTCCGGGCCCCGCCAGGAACCGCGATGACATTGTTGACCGTCTCCCGCACCGACAACCCGTCGGGCACGCCGAGCCCCACCATCGTGGCCGGGCAGATCGTGCGCCGGCTGCGCGCAGCCCAGGATTGGCAGATCGAGATCGACACGATCCTGCGCAGTCTCGCTACAGGTTTCGGCGGTCATCGCACCATCCTGTTTCGGCTGCGCGACGTGCCCGGCCAGGGCTTCGCGCAGTCGATCGCCGCATTCTGGGTCGACCCGAAGATCGACGCCGTCGCTGCGCCGCCGACGACGATCAACCAGACGCTTGTCGATTCCGACCCGCTGCTTGAACGCCTCGCCGAGGAAGGCCGCCAGGGCAAGATCTTCACCGGCCTGACCCGCGACCTCAGCGGCTTCCTGCGCAATGACTTCGAAAAGCAGCACATCAAGTCGTTCCTGTCGGTGTCGGTGTCGGCGCATGGCCATCTCTGGGGCACGCTCGCCGTCAATGACTGCATCGTCGAGCGCCACTGGAACGACGACGAAATTGCAGCACTCGAGATCATTGCGGCCGCCCTTGGCGATGCCATCGAGCGTTCGCTGTCGGAGTATCATGTCAGTGAGATCATCCGCCGGACGATGCTGCAGGCCTCGCTCGACGCCATCATGGTGGTCGACGAGACCGGCTCGATCATCGAGTTCAACCCGGCGGCCGAGAAGATGTTCGGCTGGACCCGCGACGAAATCCTGGGCAAGGACCTGCTCGACACGGTGATCCCCACCTACTACCGCAAGGGCTACAACAACGGTGCCGAATATTTGGCCGGGCGTGGCTCGCCGATGGTCGGCCACCGGCTCGAGACCGTGACCCAGAACGCGTCGGGCGAGATCATTCCGATCGAGCTCACCGCCAACGAGATGCGGCTCGCCGACCGACGCCTCGTGCTCGGCTCGATCCGCGACCTCAGGGAAAAGCACCGCGCCGAGGAAGAAATCAACCGCCAGCGCGAAAAGCTGCATCAGAACGAAAAGATGGCGGCAATGGGCTCGCTGCTCGCCGGCGTCTCGCACGAGCTCAACAATCCGCTCGCCGTGGTGGTGGCGCAATCGACGCTGCTGCATGAATTTGCCAACGACCCTCAGACCAAGGTCCGCGCCGAGAAAGTGCGGGCGGCCGCGGAACGCTGCGGCCGCATCGTCAAGAGTTTCCTCGGCATGGTCCGTCTGCACCCGACCTCGCGCGCCGAGACCGACCTCAACCAGGTCATCCGCGCCGCACTCGAAGTCACCGCCTATGGCGCGCGTTCCAGCGGCATCAGCATTGCCACCGAGCTGGTGCCGGGCACGCTGAGCGTCATGGCCGACGCCGACCACATGACCCAGGTGGCCGCCAACTTCCTGGTCAACAGCCAACATGCGCTGGCCGCAGCACCCGGCGACCGCATCATTCGCGTCAGGACGTTCCGCAATGCCGACGGCAGCGCCGGCTTCTCGGTCGAGGACACCGGCCCCGGCATATCAGAGGCGATCCGCGACCGCATCTTCGAGTCCTATTTCACCACCAAGCCGGTCGGCGTCGGCACCGGCATCGGCCTGTCCATCTCGAAGGCCATCGTCGACCGCCACAACGGCAAGGTCTGGTTCGAGCCGGTGATGCCGACGGGTGCCCGCTTCGTCGTCGAACTGCCGCCGATGGGCGACAGCCACGGCACGATGCTCGAAGCGACGCCGAAGTCGAGCGGGCTGCGCCATGCCGTCATCATCGATGACGAGCCCGACGTTGCCGCTTCGCTGGCCGACATTCTCGAACTGATGGGCGTCAAGTCGCGCATCGTTTCGACCTGGGACTCGGTCTCGGAGGCGCTCGCCGATCAGCCCGACATCATCTTTTCCGATTTGCGCATGCCCGACCGCAGCGGCATCACCATCTTCCGCGACATCGTCGCGACACAGCCCGAGATGGCGCCACGCTTCGTGCTCGTCACCGGCGACCTGATCGGCGCCAAAGCCGAGCTTGAGCAGCTGCCGCCCAACCTCAAGCCGCATATTCTGGAAAAGCCGTTCAGCACTTTCGACGTTCGCAGCGCGCTCAGCGCCGTCAGCGAACAGGTCGCCGACGGAGCCTGAGCTCACTGCGCCGTGTAGCCGCCGTCGATGACCAGTTCGGTGCCGGTCACGAAGCCCGATTCGTCCGAAGCGAGATAGAGCACGCCGTAAGCGACGTCCTCGGGTTCGCCGACCCGACCGAGCGGCGTCAGCTCGACCGCCTTGTTGCCTTCGCCGCTCGCAGCCAGCTTGTCCAGCGCGCCCGACGACATCGGCGTGCGGATCCAGCCGGGACAGATCGAGTTGACACGGATGCCGTAGCGCTGCTTGGCGCAGTGCAAGGCGGCCGACTTTGTGAACAGCTTCACCCCACCCTTGCTCGCGACATAGGCAGCCGTCGACGGGCTTCCAACAAGGCCCATGGTCGACGAAAAATTGACGATCGCCCCGCCCTTGGCGGTCCTTCGCATCGCCTCGATGCCATATTTGGTGCCGAGGAACACGCCCTCCATGTTGACGGCCATCACCTGGCGCCAGTCGTCGAGGCTGAGGTCCTCGACACTGCCGAAGGGCGCGCCGACACCGGCATTGTTGACCAGGATGTGGAGCCCGCCGAATGCTTCGAGCGTCCTTGCCATCACTTCTTGCCAGCCTGCTTCCGAGGTTACGTCATGTTCGGCATAGAGGCTGCGCCCACCGGCGATCCTGATCGCCTCGGCGACCTGGCGGCCCTTGTCGGCCTGCAGGTCGCTGACGACGACGGCGGCACCCTGGCGGGCCAGCAGCCTGGCGCTCGCCTCGCCCATGCCTGACGCCGCTCCGGTGACGATCGCAACTTTTCCTTCGACGCGGCCCATCGCTGCTCCCCTCGCTTGAGGGTACGACGGTCGCGCGACGACGGTCGTTGCTGCATCGTCCCGAGAGACTAAGGCCGGCCGACACCGGAACAAAAAAAGCCCCCGCAGCCGAGGCCGCGGGGGAGGTACGCGCTGGAGGATATCTGTGCAGGCGCGGGGATAGGTGGCAGCGCTCGGAGAGCGCTAGAAGATGTTGGGCGTGGTGCGGACCGGCTCGGCACTGGCGATCAGCCTGACCTTACGGGCTTCGCGCATGCCGGTTTCCTTGGCGATGGTCTCGACGCAGATCTTGCTTTCGGCGCCCCAAGCCTGCCCGCGGCAGGCGATATCGGTCTCGGACAGCGGCAGCCGGTCTGTCTTGGCGGTCGTGTGCGCGCCCTCGAACGCACCGAGCCGCGTGCCCATCGAGGCAAAGGCCGGACCACTGGTCGGCGCCAGGGCCATCGACGCCAGCGAGGCAAATACGAAAATCGAAAACATTGCCATCGGGTGCTCGTTGGCACGCTGGCGGATGGCAAGGCGCGGGCGGCGATAGATGTGTGAACGCGGCTGGAACTTGTGGTCGAACTCGGCAAGCTGGGTGGAACCGGACATTGGGCAGCTCTTTTCGTTAAATTTCATTCCCCTGTTAATGTGAATGTAATCGCGCTTTGTAACACAGCGATGCTGATCAGTGACGCCTAATGCAACAACCGATAAACATCACAAACAGTCAGCATTTCTGTCTAATCGGTCACAAACAGTCGCCATTTCAGTCATTTCCACCTGGAGGCTGTACCATTTCGAGAAACAGACAGAATCGCCTTTGTAACAGCCTGCCTGAAATTCAGGCACATTCGAAAATAAACGAAAGGCCGATGCAGTCGCCTGCACCGACCTTTCGCGATCGCTATGCTGCTGCCTGGCCGACGCCAGACAACAACTCTCAATGTCAGCTGTTGAGCACGTCGGCCCATTCGGGGTGACGGCGGAATTGCGCCGCCGCAAACGGGCAGAGCGGGATGATCTTCTTGCCCGCCGCGCGCGCGTCCTCGACCGCCCGCGTCACCAGCCTCAGGCCGGCGCCCTGGCCGCGGAACGCATCGGGCACCTCGGTGTGGTCGATGATGAACAGCGTCTCGCTGACATTGCTGTAGGTCATCTCCGCATCGGCGCCGCCGGCACCGCGTATGACATAACGTCCCTTGCTGCCGCGGTCCTCGCGCTCGATCGCCGCCAGTTCTTCAGTCATGCTGCCGCTCCTTTTGTCACGCCGGCGAAAAGGCTTTTCACCGCTTCGATTTCGTTGGGCCGCACCTCGTGGCCGCCGTCATGCCATTCGAGACTGATATCGGCGCCGGCTTGCCGCAAACAGGCGTCGAACCGGCTCGTCAGGTCAGGCGGACAGATCGGATCGCGCCGCCCCGCCGTGATCAACACATGCCGGCCGCTGAGGCTGCCCTTCACGTCAGGCGCAAACGGGATCAGCGGGTGCATCAGTGCGACAGCATCGAACAAATCGGGCTCGGCAAACAGCACCGAGGCCAGGATGTTGGCGCCATTTGAGTAGCCGAGCGCCAGCACCTGCGACGGCTCCACTGCCGCGACATGCGTCTTGACGAATTCGGCCATCTTGCCGGTCGCCCTGGCGAGATCCTCCATGTCGTAGACGCCCTCGCCGGTGCGGCGGAAGAAGCGCGCCGCACCCATTTCGGAGACGTCGCCGCGCGGCGACACGATGGTCGCCCCCGGCGCCAGCTCACGGGCAAAGCCAAGCAACTGGTTCTCGTCGCCGCCGGTGCCGTGGAAGGCAAAGACCAGCGGTCCGCCGGGTTCCCCCGGCAGCACCTTGTGGATGTAAGCGTCCTTGCTCATCGGTCCCTCCTCAGTCGCCCAGCGGCTGCAGGTTGTTTTCCAAATAATCCCTGAGATGCGCGTGCTGCGACGGCAGCTTCAAAGCCTCGCCGAGATGGGCGGTGTCCTCGTCGCGGTCGAAGCCGGGTTCGTTGGTCGCGATCTCGAACAGCACGCCACCGGGGGTGCGGAAGTAGATCGCCCAGAAATAATCGCGGTCGATCACCGGCGTCACCTGGTAGCCCGTCTCCATCAGCGCCTTGCGCACCTCGAGCTGCTTGGCCCGATTCTCGACAGCAAAGGCGATGTGATGCACCGATCCCGCACCGAGACCGGCGAAGGACGCACCCGGCAACGTCTCGATGTCGATGACGTCGGCGCCATTGCCGTCCTTCAATGCCAGCCGCTTGATGTTGCCTGACGTGTCGACCGTCTCATAGCCCATGAACTTCAAAAGCTCTTCGGTCGCCCCGCCATCGCGCAGCCTGAGCGAAGCCGAGTGGAAGCCGCGGATCGCCTCGTCATTGCCGACGCCGCCCTTGATCCAGGGCGCACGGCTGTCGCCCTTGGCCTCGACAAGCGCGAAACCGTCGCCATCGGGACCGGCGAAGCTCAGGCGCTTCTCGCCGAACTGCTCGTCACGCGCGAGTCCGCTGACGTCCTGCTCGGTGAAGCGCTTCTCCCAGAAGGGCAGCGTACCCTCGGGAACGGAGAACACAGTGGTGCCGACCTCGCCGACCCCGGGACGCCCCTTGCCGATGTTCGGGAACGGAAAATAGGTCATGACAGAACCGGGCGTGCCCAGCTCATCGGCATAATAGAGGTGGTAGACGTCGGGCGCGTCGAAATTGACTGTTTTCTTGACCCGGCGCAGGCCGAGCTTGTGGGTGAAGAACCGGTTGTTTTCAGCCGCATCCCCAGCCATCGAGGTAACGTGGTGCAGGCCCTTGATCTGGTTGAGCATCGTCTTGCTCCTTTCGCTTGCCGCGGCCCCTGCCGCTCTGTTGGGCCGAATATGGGCGCATCGATTGTCGCGTCATAGTGGCCGGTCACAGAATGGTCAGTATCCAAAAAGTGAACAATGAAGGCGAGCTCGTTCACACTTTCTGGTATGACCGCTGCGGCAGAGAGGACGCTTGCGCATGGCGGTGAATCCGGCTTCCTTGGCCCGCGATTTCAGTTCCAGGGGGCGAGCTTGGCAGGCACCGGCAGACGGCAGAACATTCTTCTCATCACTTGCGACCAGTGGCGCGGCGACAGCCTGTCGGCTGTCGGTCATCCCGTGGTGAAGACGCCAAATTCGGACGCTTTGGCGCGCGAGGGCGTGCTGTTTTCCCGCCACTATGCCGGTGCGGCCCCCTGTTCGCCGGCGCGCGCCTGCCTCTACACCGGCCTCTACCAGATGAACAACCGCGTCTGCCGCAATGGCACGCCGCTCGACGATCGCCACGACAACATCGCCCGTGCCGCGCGCCGCGTCGGCTACGACCCGACCCTGTTCGGCTACACCGACGTCTCGCCCGACCCGCGCAACCGCGCGCCGGGCGACCCGTTCCTGCGCAGCTATGAAGGTGTCCTGCCCGGCTTCACCACGCGCCAGCTTCTGCCCGAGCACCAGAAGGGCTGGCTGTCCTGGCTCACCCAGCGCGGCATCGATTCCAGCGCCGGCTTCCCCGATGTCCACTGGCCGGCCAATGCCGATGCGCCCGAGGTCAGCAACGCGGTTCCCATTTATTCGAAAGACGAAACGCCGGCCGCTTTCCTCACCGGCGAGTTCCTGCGCTGGCTCGGCGAACAGGACAAGGGCGAGCCCTGGTTCGCCCATGTCTCCTTCCTCAGCCCGCATCCGCCCTTCATCGTGCCAGAGCCGTTCAACACCATGTACGATCCGGCGGAAGGCCCGGCCTACAACAAGGCGCCGAGCTTCGAAGCGGAGAAAGCAAGCCACCCCTTCCTCGCCTACCACCTCGAGCATCACCAGGGTAAGTCGAGCTTCATCCCCGGCGCCCCCGGCAAGGTCGGCGACTGGAGCGAGGACGAATTCCGCAAGATCCGCGCGCTCTATTACGGCATGATCTCGGAGGTCGATTCCCAGCTTGGGCGCATCTGGCAAGGCATCCGCGACAAGGGCGACTGGGACAACACCATCGTCATCCTGACCTCCGACCACGCCGAAATGATGGGTGACCACCACATGCTCGGCAAGGGCGGCTGGTTCGACGGCTCCTACCACATCCCGCTCATCGTCAAGGCACCCGGTCATGAGCGGGCGGCCGGCAGCACCGTCGACCGCTTCACCGCTGCCGTCGACATCATGCCGACCTTGCTTGAGCTGGTCGGCGGAGCGGCGCAGCCGCATCTAGACGGCCAATCGCTGAAACCCTTCCTCGATGGCGACGAGCCCGCCGACTGGCGCGACGCCGCCCATTGGGAATACGATTTCCGCTCGGTCGCCAACGGCACCACGGAAGCCTATTTCGGCACCGGTTCGCGACAGCTCAACCTGTCGGTCATCCGCACCGAAACGGTCAAATACGTGCATTTCGGCGGCGGCCTGCCGCCTTTGCTCTACGACCTCGCCAATGACCCCGGCGAAACACGCAACCTCGCCAATGATCCGGAGTGGCTGGCCGTGCGGTTGGAATTTGCCGAAAGGCTGCTCGACTGGCGCGCCAGGCATCTCGACCAGTCACTGGCGCTATCGGAGCTGGCCGAGAATGGCCCGACAGGCCATTTCCTGCGCTTGCCATAACCTCAACGAAAAGGCCCGCGCCGAAGCACGGGCCCCTCCTCTCAGGTACGCCGCAACTACTGAACGATGATCAGGCGCTGCTCGTCGCGCTTTTCGGCCCAGCTGCCCGCGTCATAAACGGGCTGGCCTTCGAGCTGCTCCTTGGTGAAGGTGGTGTAGAGATATTTCTTGCCGTCGGCATCGACCATGAAGGCAAGGTTGTCGCTGCCGACCGCGACCTTCTTTTCACCGACGCCAAGGAAGCCGCCAACGTCGATGACATAGGCATCGATCTTGCCGTCGGCGGTCATCAGGATATCGCCGATCTCGCCGATATTGGCATCGTCGGCGCCGTAGACGGTGGTGCCCATCAGCTCTTCGGCGCGCAGATCGGCGGCAGGCAGTTCCTTCAGCGTCGACTTGTCGATCGCAGCCGTCTTGGTCTCGTCGGTCGTCGCCGCATCAGGCGTGGCTGCGGGTGCCTGGGCTGTCTCGTTGGTTGCAGGCGACGTTGCCTCCGGTGTTGCCGGGGCAGCGGGTGCCTGCGCCGTCTGGTCGGTCGCCGGAGCGGCCGGATCAGTCGCCGCTGCAGGCGCGGGTGCCGGATCATAGGCGCGGCGGTCGAAATCGGGCAGTGCCTGCAGCTGTTCCTTGGTCGTGGCCATTACCAGCCAGCGGTCGCCGTTTCTCTCGGCCCAGTCGAAGTCCTTGAACGGCAGGGCGACATTCTTCTCGCCGATGCCAAGGAAACCACCAACCCCAATGATCAGCTGGTCCGCCGCTCCGTCGGCCGTGAGTACGATATCATTCACGTCGCCGATGTTCTCGGCGTCGTCAGCGGTGCCGTTATAGACCTTCTCGCCAATGATGTTGGTCGCGAGGAAGCCATCGGCATGCGGGATGACCTCAGGCGTCGCCGGAGCGGCTTCCGTGGGTGCTGCCGGAGCGGGCGCCGGGGCTGTCGTATCTTGGGCATAGGCGCCCGTCGCAAGCAGGGCTGTAATGGCGGTCGTGGCCAAAAGGTTGCGGATCATGGTAGAGTCTCCTCGTGCGTGTTGTTCATGCATGCCGCGCTTCGACCTGTCTTTTGCCGGAACGGTCAGGCGCGGCCTCCTACGGGTTCACAACGCCGTGACCCCGCCATGGTTCCGAATTTTTCCCTGTCGGGATTGGCCGGCCTGGCCTTCGAAACCGTCGCCCGCAATTGGACGGGCGAGACGAAATCTCCATGGCAACCAAGATACTTAGCCGGGAGCCGTGGTCGTCTGGTTGGCATCTTGATCGATCATCTCGCCATAGAATTCTGCGGCACCCCATGCCGCCATGGCCAGCATCAGCGCTGCCAGAAGCACCAGCAGGACGTGACGGCCGCGCGTCCCCTGACGCGCCTTTCGGGCTGGAATGATCTTGCTCATCGCTGCTCTCCCAAATGGTTCCAGGAGGGCTAACGACAGCATAACGGCATGGTTCCCAAGTTTCGGCCAAGGCTTTTCAAGCGTGCCGCACCCGTCTAGAGCGCATCCTGTTTAATCTGGGTCATAGCCGGCTGCCTTGAAGTAGTTGGCGCATTCTGCGGGGGTGAAGAGTTCGATGACCGATCCGACCGCGTCCCACAGTGCCGCGATCGTTCTCTCGGCCTTTGCGCGCAGCAGAGCCTTGAGCTTCGAGAATGCGTTCTCGATGGGGTTGAAGTCGGGACTGTAGGGCGGCAGGTAGAGCAGTCTCGCGCCGGCAGCCTCGATCGCATCGCCAATGCCGGCAGCCTTGTGAGCGGGCAGATTGTCCATGATGACGACATCGCCGGGCTTGAGCGTCGGGACCAGTACTTGCTCGACATAGGCGAGGAACACGTTGCCGTTCATGGCGCCGTCGTAGACGAAGGGCGCGGTCATGCCTGTCAGCCGCAGCGCTCCGGTGAAGGTGGTGGTCTTCCAGTGGCCATGCGGCACACCGGCACGGCAACGCTCGCCGCGTGGCGCTCTTCCGCGCAGGCGGGCCATCTTGGTCGATAGTCCGGTTTCATCAATGAACACCAACTGCGCCGGCTCGAGGTCGAGTTGGCCGTCGAACCAGGCACGGCGGCGCATCAGGATGTCGGGGCGGTCCTGCTCCAATGCGTGCGCGGACTTTTTTTATACGTCCAGCCGCGCCGGCCAAGCCAGGCGCTCAGCGCGCTGCGGCTGATCCGCACCGACTGTTCCCCCTCCAGGCGAGCCACCATCTCGTTGAGCGTGATGTCCTTGTGCTCCTCGATCATCCCGACGATGAAGCCTTCATGCGCGTCGAGACTGGAAGCGCGGCGGCGGCCCTGCGGCCGCGGCGCCAGTTCGCCGATCTTCGCCCGCGCAATCCAGCGGATCGCACTCGATACGCCCACCCCGAACCGCGCCGCCGCCTTGCGCGCCGACATGCCTTCGTCTGAAGCCTTCAAGACCCGCAACCGAAGATCTCCGCTCAGTGCCTTCCCCATACTCCACCTCCATCGAGATAGATGTTGAATCAGCACCGAACGCGCCCGTCACTTCACAATCGATTCATCGATTGCGGGACGTGCTCTAGTTTCCCCAGGCCAAGAGGGATGGCCAAGTGCAAGACGACAGAAGCAATGCGAGCAACGACGCCGACGACAGCGCCGACGAGGCCCAAGGGCGCGCGCAGCGCGATCCTGATTTCGACCGGATGGCAAAGCTTGCAGCCGCCCTGATGTCGGCACCGGCAGCACTGCTCACCCTCGCCGACCAGGACGGACGACAGCTTGTCCAGGCGGACGTCGGACTGTCCTCCGCTCAGATCACTGAGGCACTGGATCTGGCGGAAGGGTTCCTCGCAAACGGCCCTGCCGAAGCAGTCAACCGTACACTTTTTCTGCATGCCGGCGCGCCAATCGTCATGTCAGGACGCACCTTCGGAGCACTGCTGGTGCTCGACAACGAACGGCGCCCTGCGCCCGATCCGGACAGGCAGGCGCAGTTGCAGGACGTCGCCGCCCTTGCGGGCAGCCTCGTCGTCCTGCGCGACCGCTCGCAAGCTGGCGCGCGCGCCGAGGCCGCGCTTGTGCATGCCGAAACCCGCCGCGCGATAGCACTTGAAGCCGCTGCCCTTGCCAGTTGGGTCTGGGATCCGCGCACCGGCATCGTCGAATGCGACACGCTGCTGCCCGAACTCTTCAACATGCCGCCGGCTGCAAAAATGCGGGCGCGCGACATCGTCGTTTCCATCGACCGTCGCGACATCGGCAAGACACGCAAGATTTTCCAGGAAGCGCTTGAGGGCAGCGACGACTATTCCGGCGAATACCGCATCCGCGGCTTCGACCCGCCGCGCTGGCTCGCCGCCCGCGGCCGCGTCGTCGAGCGTGACGCCGACGGCCGTCCGACGCTGGTCTTCGGCGTCAACTACGACATCACGGAGCGCCGCAGTGCCGAGGAGCGCCAGCGCCTGCTGTTGCGCGAGATCAATCACCGGGTCAAGAACACGCTAGCCACCGTGCAAGCGCTGGCCACCCAGACGGTGCGCCACGCCCGCGAGCCGCGTGAATTCCTCGACGCCTTCAGCCAGCGCCTGCGCGCGCTTGGCCTCGCCCACGGATTGTTGTCGGAATATGAATGGCGCGGCATCGGCATCCGTGACCTCGCGCGGCTGGAACTCTCGCCCTTCGACGACGATGACGCCCCGCGCATTTCAATCTCTGGCCCCGACGCGCTGCTCAGCCCTGATCAGACGCTGGGCCTAGCTTTGATCCTGCACGAGCTGGCCAGCAATGCGCTCAAATATGGCGCGCTATCTGCGCCGGGTGGCAGCGTTGTGGTGTCGTGGACAGTGACCAGCGACAAGCGGCTGGAGCTACAATGGACTGAAAGCGGCGGACCGGAGGTCGTCCCGCCGAGCCATCACGGTTTCGGCTCGATCCTCATCCGCCGCAGCCTGGCAAAGGTCATCTCCAGCGAGGTGACGCACGAATTTCCGAGCGAGGGCGTGCGTGCCCACATTTCGATGCCGCTAGGTGAAACGGCGGAAGCCTGACATCTGGCGGGCCTATTCGCCCGCCACGCCATCGCCGTCGTCCGGCTTGCGATTCTCGCGATAGATCGCATAGGCGGCCAGCGCCACCACCGGTCCCAGCAGCGCGCCGATGCCACCCTTGCTGCGCAGCAATGTCGGCAGCACTGCCATCACGGCCGTCGTACCCAGCGCCGCGATATCGGCGCGCCGGCGACGCTCGTCTTCGCGTGCCCGCGACCCGGCCATCAGCTTGTGCACGAGCAGGATCAACCCCGCCAGCAGCAGGAAACCGAGGCCAAAACCGATTGCCGCTTCGAGGTGACCAAATTTCTCAGCCGTCCAGATGAAGGCGGCGCCGACGAGAAAGCCCGCGCCGCATAGGCCAGCGATCCCGGCCGCCAGGTAGGCAGCCGCCGCGCGACGTGTCCGCCTCAGTGCCAAAGTCGTCTCGCCGGTCGCGAAACTCGCAATCAGTGATGCCAGCATATGTCCCCCGGCTTGTGCCTGAAAATTGCGCATCGCCGATCGAAGATCGGTTGATCTCCGATCGGCGCGCTAGCGCCGCGCCAGCAGCGCGACGAGAAAACCAACGCCGGCGGCGATGGCAAGCGACGTCACCGGCTTCTCGCGCACGGTGGTCATGATCTGGTCTTCGATGTCACGGGCATTGCTGCGCAACGCTTCGACGGCTGCGTCGCTTTGCGCCTTCATCTGCTCTGCCCCCAGCGCCGCGGCCCGCCGCGCAGCGCCGTAGCCATGTTCGCCGGTCGCCGCCAATTGCTTGGCCAACGCCTCGATATCGGCCTTCAATTGCTTGATGTCGGCCTCGAGGTCTGGCGTCGTCTTGGTGCCGTTGCCGGCCTTTCCTGCAGCTGCAGCCATGTCATTGCTCCTTGCGTTCGATGGGTCGAAACGCCTCATGCGCCTGTCGGTTCCGTCGTTCCAAGGAACCATCGCCGACCACCGGACGTTTTGCCAGCCTCATTCAGCTGGAAAATCTTCGATGCCAACTCGCACCATCAAGAAGGCGCCGACCGTGCGCCTTCCGCCGAAATCCAACTTCGAGATTCTTCTCACGCGCGGTGCACAGGTATCGATCATCTTCATCGGCATCGTCGTCACGGTGTTCGCCCTGCATGCCGGCGAGTTCATCCTCACGCCCATCGGCCTTGGCGTCGTCATCGGCCTGATGCTCGGCCCGCTTGCTTCGCGGCTTGAACGCTTCAAGGTGCCGCCGGCACTGTCGGCGGCGATCGTCGTCCTGCTGTTCATCGTCTCGGTCTGCGTCTTTGCGCTGCTGGTCAGCTCACCGCTCAGCTTCTGGCTCCAACGCCTGCCGCAGATCTGGTCTCAGCTCGCCACCCAGCTGGCTGACCTCAAGGGGCCGCTCGAGACCTTCAAGAGCATGCGCGACCAGCTGCGCCAGGTCACCGGCGGCGAAGGCGTATCGGTCTCGGTCGACGAAGGCATGGGCGTCGAGACGATGGCGACACTGGCGCCCGCGGTCATCGCCCAGATCCTGCTGTTCTTCGCCAGCCTCTATTTCTTCGTCGCCACGCGCGACCAGACCAGGATCGCCATCCTCAGGCTCTGCTTCAACCGTCGCCTGCGCTGGCGCGTCGCCCATATCTTCCGCGACGTCGAGCAACTGGTGTCGCAATATCTGCTGTCGATCACCGTCATCAACATCGCCGAGGGCATCACCGTCGGCATCGGCCTCTATCTGCTCGGCGTGCCCTCGGCGCCGCTGTGGGGCGCGCTCGCCATCCTCACCAATTTCGTCCCCTTCATCGGCCCGCTGGCCATGGTGGCGATCCTGTTCGCCGTCGGCTTGACCGAGTTCGACACGCTGGCTACGAGCCTGCTGCCGGTGATCCTTTATCTCGGCGTCAACACCGTCGAGGGCCAGTTCGTCACCCCGCTGGTCATCGGCAGGACGATGACGCTCAATCCCTTCGTCGTGCTGCTGGCACTGGCGTTCTGGATCTGGCTGTGGGGCGCCGTAGGCGGCTTCATCGCCATCCCGGCCTTGCTCGTCGGCTACGCCATCATCCGCAATGTGCTGCCCGGCGTGAACTGGGGCGTCGACGAACTCGACCGACAATACGGGCGCTAAGCGCAGTTCCAGGAAAAATGCGCCGCGTTTTCCCGTCCGGAATTGCGCAAGCACAAGAAGACAACGCTCCTGTCAAAGCAGAGGGCGGACACCTTCGTCGAGGCCGCCCCAGTTCGCCAGCGCCATCAATCCCTCGATGTCGAGCACCTTGCAGCCGCCATCGCGCCACTGCACGAGTTTGCGGTCGATCAGCTTGCGGATGGTCTTGTTGGTGTGGACCAGCGACAGTCCGAGCGTGTCGGCGACGTGCTGCTGGGTGATCGGAATCTCCACCTTGCCGGTCCCGTCCATGCCGACCTTCCGCGCCCTGCTGGCAATGAAGGCCAGCAAATAGGCGGCTCGCTCCAGGGCTGACCGGCGCCCGACACTCAACAGGTTCTCGTCGAGCATGCGCTCCTCGCGCGAGGCGATCCAGGTGATGTCGTAGGCCAGCCCCGGATAGCCGCGATAAAGCTCCATCAGCCTGTCGCGCTCGAACATGCACAAAAGCATCGGCGACAGCGCCTCCACCGAGTGCTGCATCTCGCCCATCAGGCTGCCCTGCAGGCCTATCATGTCGCCTGGCAGCACGTAGTTGAGAATCTGGCGGCGTCCGTCCTCCAGCAGCTTGTAGCGAAACCCCCATCCCGCCAGCACAGTGTAGAGATGGGCGCTGTTGCTGCCTTCGGAAAGCAGCGTCGCGCCCTTGTCGACGGACAGCTCGCCGCGCTTGAAGCTGCTGACGAAAGCCAGCTCGTCATTGTCGAACGGCCGGAAGGTCGGCAATGGCCTGAGCGGGCACTTCTCGCACGAAACCTGCCGCACAGTGTCGGTCGGAATGCCTTGCTCGGTCATGAATTCCTCCAGAAATGTCACCGGCAACGCCTTAATGGCGCCGAAGGTTCCTCACGGGTGCGCCGCTGCCGCAGCATGTCTTTTTTAAATGACAGCAGCCGCGACTGCCGTCATGTTCGGCTTCGATTCCATGGAGTGCCCCACGACGTGTCGAGCCCGCTTTCAGGACTGCGTATACTTGTTCTCGAAGACGAGGCGCTGATCGCACTCGACGTCGAGCAGCTTTGCAGGGACCACGGCGCCGGCGAAGTCGCCATCGCTGGCAATCTCCGCGAAGCACGTGAAATCTCCGCGCCCTTTGATGCCGCCATCATCGACGTCATGATCGGCGGCGAGCCGACCTTCGACTTCGCCCGCTCGCTGGAAGCGGCTGGCGTTCCGTTCGTATTCGCTTCTGGCTACGACAAGCTTGACGAGATCTTCATCGACTTCCCTGACGTGACCCTGGTGAGCAAGCCTTACGCCGGCGCCGATCTCATCGAGGCAGTCACCGAGAGCATTCGCAAGCGCGCGCGCTCAGCTGACAGTTGAGCCCATCACCTGGGCCGCGATCGCGTCGGGGCCGTAGTCGGCCTCGCCCGAGATGTCCAGGATCTCCTGCAGCCTGTTGCGGGCGCGGCTGACCCGGCTCTTGATGGTGCCGACGGCACAGCCGCAGATTTCCGCCGCCTCTTCATAGGAAAAGCCCGACGCGCCGATCAGGATGATAGCCTCGCGCTGGTCTTCCGGCAGTTGCTCGAGCGCCTTGCGGAAATCGTCGAGATCAAGTCGGCCGGGCTGGCTCGGATGCACGGCGAGCCGTGCGGTCAGAAGGCCGTCGCTGTCCTGCACCTCGCGGCCACGCTTGCGCATCTGCGAATAGAACTCATTGCGCAGGATGGTGAACAGCCACGCCTTGAGGTTGGTGCCGGGCTGAAAGCTCGACTGCTTGTCCCACGCCTTGACCAGCGTTTCCTGGACAAGGTCGTCGGCCCTGTCGGCGTTCTGCGACAGCGACATGGCGAAAGCGCGCAGGCCAGGAATGGTCGCGAGCAGGTCGCCCTTGAAACCTTGGGAAGCTGCCATGCCCGGTCAGTCCTTCTGCTGCTCAGGTTCGGCTTGTTCCAGCTGGCTCAACAGCTGGGCAAATCGATCCGGCACCTCGTCGGACACCAGTTCATCGTAATATTGCTTGAGCTTGCGGCCGATTTCTGAATTTGCCCCAAGGGGCTCACCGTCGCGAAGACGGTTCGGCCTGGCGCTGGCTGCGCCACTTGTCTGCCTTGTCATATGCTTGCTTTGCCCTTTTGCCCCGTCGGACGTCCCGCCCCAAACGGCGCGCAACAACCTTTGCGGTTTATCGAATTTTGCACCCAACTCCTCAAATGCGGATAGGTTCCACAAAAGAGGAACTTTTGCACAGACCAAGCGTTGTGTGTCGCTTCACAACAGTTTCAGCAACGTCACATGAGGGAGACGTCGACCATGACATTATCCACGAGAATTGCCCCCCACCTGCCTTATCTCCGTCGCTTCTCGCGTGCGGTGGCAGGTTCCCAGGAGAGCGGCGATGCGCTGGTGGCTGCGATGCTCGAAGCACTGATCGATGACATCGATGTGTTCCCGTCCGCTTCCAACGATCGCATTGCGCTCTACAAGATATTTGCCCGTCTTTTCACCTCAGTCTCCATCCGCGTTCCCCAGGATGGCCCGAGCCTGGCCTGGGAAAAGCGCGCCGCCGCCAATCTCTCCGCACTCTCGCCGCGTCCGCGCCAGGCATTCCTTCTGGTTGCCGTTGAAGGTTTCAACGAGGCTGAAGCTGCCGAAGTGCTCGACGCCGACGAGGAAGAGTTCACCAAGCTGCTCCATGAAGCGAGCGGCGAAATCTCGCGCCAGGTCGCGACCGACATCCTGATCATCGAGGACGAACCACTGATCGCCATGGACATCGAGGAGATGGTGGAGAGCCTCGGCCACCGCGTCGTCGGCACGGCGCGCACCCGTGCGGAAGCGATAGCGCTGTTCAAGCGGACGCGCCCGAAGATGATCCTGGCCGACATCCAGCTCGCGGACGGCAGCTCGGGCATCGACGCCGTCAACGAGATGCTGTCGTCAGCGCCGTTGCCTGTGATCTTCATCACCGCCTTCCCCGAGCGCCTGCTGACCGGCGAGCGCCCCGAGCCGGCCTTCCTCGTCACCAAGCCGTTCAACCCTGAAATGGTCAAGGCGCTGATAAGTCAGGCATTGTTCTTTGACAGACAGGCAAAGGCTGCGGCATAGGGCTTTTTGGCCTCGCCTCAGGGAACCATCCTTGCGGCGGCACGTTTTTCATTCATCATTTGAAGGAGATAGATCATGCTGTATTGGGCGCTCGTATTCCTTGTCGTCGCGATTATCGCCGGCGCCCTCGGCTTCGGCGGTATCGCCGGAACTTCTGCCGGCATCGCGCAAATCTTGTTCTTCATCTTCCTGGCGTTTCTTGTCATCTCGCTCATTGCGGGCCTGTTCAGGCGCGCGTGATGACGTCGGTAACATGAAGAACCAACCCGAGACTGGAAGCCGGCCCCCTCAGTCGGAGTCCAGCGCCGCCGGGTAGCGCTCAGCACTGACGCGTTACCCGGCGGTCCCATTTGGTTCCAGTCGAAATCATTCGGCTGAACCGCAAGAAGCAGAGCAAAGGCTCTCGTGGCATGGCCAATCCCTCAGCATCAATGGGACCGAGCTCACGATTGGACGCCGCTCTTCTCCACGTCTCCCGCAATGCCGGCATCGCCGTGCTTTACCAGGATCACACCCTGCAGACAGTGTGGTCACACAATCTGCAGCCGCCTTGGGCGGAGGTGCTGGAAGAGCAGTCCGGGACGGCCAACTCCCTGCCGCAACAGCAGGCCGACCGGCTCGTGGCTGCAAAGAAGAACGTCCTTGCCACCGGCAATTCGGACGGGCTCGAGGTCAGCATCGCCGACAACTCGGCAGGCATGCGTTGGTACGATGTCTGTATCGACGCCGACCATTCGTCGAGCGGCCAGGTCCAGGGTGTCGTCGTCACCGTCATCGAAACCACAGAGCAGAAGCGGCGCGAGCAAACGCTGAAGGCGCTGCTGCGCGAGGTCAGCCACCGCTCCAAGAACCTGCTTGCCATCATCCAGAGCATTGCCAGCCAGACCGGTCACTATTCCGGCTCCATCGACGTCTTCCTCGAGCGTTTTCGCGGCCGGCTGCAGTCGCTCGCCTCGTCGCAGGATCTGGTCACGTCGTCGAACTGGCGCGGCGCAGGCTTTCGCGAACTCGTAATCGGCCAGGTCAAACGCTACAGTAGCGACACCGAGCATGCCGTCCACATCCTTGGCGAGGATCCCTATCTCACCCCCAATGCCGCCCTGCATATCGGTCTTGCCGTGCACGAGCTGGCGGTCAATTCAGTGAGCTTTGGCGCGCTTTCGCGTGCAGACGGTCACGTCGAGGTGACGGCCAGCAGGGTGTCCGGTCCCGATGGCGAAGGGCAGTTGGCGCTGCATTGGTCGGAGGCAATCGGCCCGACTGCCGACGCGACGACACGCAAGAAGCGCTTCGGCTCGGTCGCGCTCGAGCGCGTCGTCCCGGCGGCGCTGAGCGGCAGTGCCGTACTCGAAATCGGCGTCGACAGGCTGCAATACCGTCTCCTCATGCCCCAGGCGAACTTCGAAATCGACAGGGATTAGCCGTCGCCACATGACACCGGAGATTCAAACGGTTTAGCTCGATTGGATCACGGAACTTTTGCCCGCCACCCGCCGTTTCTTGGCCGAGGTGGTTTGTCATGGAACACATCGCAGCGTTTCTGTTGGTCGTTTCCTGCTCGCAGGATTTGTCGGGTTGCCGCGAGACACCGGCGCCAGCGCCCTTGTTCGAGGCATATGACGCCTGCCAGGCCGAGTTGCCGAAGGTTCTGACCGCGTTCACATCGCGCGACAGACGCGCCTTTGCCAAATGCCTCGAGGTCGATCCCGCGCTCGAGGACGACTACGACCAACTGACCTGGAATGTGCTGCCCAACGGTATGCTCGAAGCGTCGCTGTCGGTTTCGAGCGTCGTCGTCGCGGCGGATGCGGCGAGCGGCAAGCCGGCCTATCTCCACTGATGCGCAAGCGTATCAGCCTGTCCCCTTCAGACCGAGGAGCCGACATCATGCGGATACGCTAAGCCGTTGAATTGATGCGGCGAGCGGAAAAACGATTCCGATTTTTGGACCGATACGCTAAGTATTCACCGGGCGATGTTAAAGTGAGAGGACTGACCACATGAAGAAGCTTATCCTTGTCGTTGCAGCCGTCGTTGCAATCTCAGGCTGCACGACGACCGAGCGCGACGTAGCCACCGGCACGGGCGTAGGTGCTGTTGCCGGCGCTCTCATCGGCGGCGGCCGGGGCGCACTCATCGGCGGTGCCGTCGGCGCGGCCTCGGGCCTGCTGGTCCGCAACCTGCGCAATGGCTACTGCGAATACCGCAACAGCCGTGGCCAGATCTACACAGCGCGCTGCCGCTAAACGGCTTTGCAGACAAAACCCGGCGAAGGCTCTGGCCTCGCCGGGTATTTCTTTGTGAACCGGGCTTCTTGCCGATGTCGCGGCGTTCAGCCGCGATAGGGTATGTCGATCTCCACCAGCAGTCCGTCCTTGGCGTAGCGGCGCATGATCTTGCCATCGAGCTCGCGGGTGATGTTCATGTCGATAAGCTTGGTGCCAAAGCCGGTCCTCTCAGGCTCCGATACGCCATTGCCGTTGCGTTCGGCCCAATTGAGCACCAGCCGCCGTTTCTTGCCCTGGCCGTTCATGCGCCAGTTCACCTTCAGGCCGCCAACCGAGTTGTCGCCGTCGCCATATTTCAACGCGTTGGTCGCAAGCTCATGGAAGGTCAGCCCAAGTGCCTGCGTCGTCGTCTCGTCCAGTTCGACCGTCGGACCATTCATCATGTCCTCCGGCAATTCCTTGCCGAACACCTGGCCCAACTCGATGCGCAGCAATTCGCTGAGATCGGCCTTTTGCCAGCGCGAGCGTGTCAGCATGTCCTGCGATGCTGCCATTGCCTGAAGCCGCGCCGAGAAGGACGACGAGAAGTCATTGATGTTCTCGGAGTGCGCCGCGGTCTGCCGCGCCATCGCCAGCACGCGGGCAATCGAGTTCTTGATGCGATGCTTCATTTCCTGAAGCATCAGGTCCTTTTCCAGCAGGCTCTTCTCGGTCGTCTCGTGCAACTGCGCCGCGGCTTCATAGGCGCGCTGCTGATAGCGCGCGACAAGCGCGATCGCACCCGCCAGCACGAGACCGAAAACCCCGAGCATCAGCGGCGCGGCACGCGGCGATGGCGGCGCAAACGCTGTGCTCGGCCTGAAATTGACGGTCCATCTGCGGCCGGCGACATTGGCCTCGCGCGTCACCGAAAACTCGTTGCCATAGCTGGGATCGGGTGGCACCTGCGAGCGGAACAAAAGCGTGTCATCGCCCATCGTCCCGTCGAATACCTCCACCGCCACCGGCAGTAGCGGCGCCTTGCCGAGTGCTGCCTGGAAAAGCTCCGATGTGCGGAAGGCGACATAGAGAAAACCAGCGGGTGCCGGACCTTCTGCCGCCGGGCGGTCGACGCGTGAAAGCACCAGGATCCCGGGCTGCTTCTCGTTGTCGCCCTGGCCGAGCAGCACCCTGCCCGTCGCCCTGGGTTCGCCCTGGGCCGCCATTGCCGATTCGATGGCGGGCCGGCGCAGCGGGTCGGTTGCCATATCGTAGCCCATCGCATCGAGGCTGGCCTTGCTCATCGGCTCGAACAGCACGATGGGCGTCCGCCAGTTCAGCGTCGTCTCAGGAAACAGCGCCCGGTCGATGCCGTAGCCGTCCTTCAGTTCGCGCATGACCGTCTCGCTCTGGCTGGTCTCGATCAGCCTGAGGAAGCCTATGCCGCGCAGGCTGGGGAAATTCTTCTCCGCATCGAGCGAAGCGAAATAGTCGCGGAACTGGTCGCGCGAAAGATGGCCCTTCTGCGCCACGAACATCGCTTGCGTCGCATGCAGCAAGGCAAAGTCGAATTCCAGCCTGCCCTCGATGCGGTTGAGCGCGTCGTCGGCGACGGACTGGAACTTGATCCGCGCCGCCTCCACGGTCGCCAGATACACGAGCCCGGCCATCGTCAGGCTGACGAGGGTCACGGCGATAAAGATCAGACTGGGGAAGTACTTTCTCAATTCCGGCTGGCTCGCGTCACCCACGCACCATTAAAGCACGATCGCGCAAAGGTGAAACTGCTTTTCGCGATCGTGCATTGAGCCAGACGTGCGGCCTGCCTGAGCCGGCAAAGGGCCTGTTCAGGCAGCGATCTGCATTGCCCCCGGTCCGGGCGTTGCGCCAGGCGGACACTTGCCGAGAATGATCATGCCCAACACCTCATCCTTGGTCACGTCCTCGGTGCGGGCCGTGCCGACGACCTGGCCGTTCTTCATCACGCAGACACGGTCGGCGAGATCGAACACGTCGTGGATGTCGTGGCTGATGAGAAAGATGCCGATGCCATCGGCCTTGAGCTGCTTGACCAGTTCGCCGACCTGCGCCGTCTCCTGTGGTCCAAGGGCTGCCGTCGGCTCGTCCATGATCAGTATGCGGGCATTGAACAGGATGGCACGTGCGATCGCCACAGACTGACGCTGGCCACCGGAGAGTTTGCTGACCGGCTCCTTGAAGCGCTGGAAGCGCGGGTTGAGCCGGCCCATCACCTTGCGCGCCTCGGCTTCCATGGCGACGTCGTCGAGCGTGCCATAGGCGGTCATGATCTCGCGTCCGAGGAATAGGTTGGCGGCGGCATCGACATTGTCGGCCAGCGCCAATGTCTGGTAGATCGTCTCGATGCCGTATTTCTTGGCGTCGCGCGGGTTGGAGATCGCGGCCTCCTCGCCCCGGACCATGATGGTGCCGGCGTCGCGCTTGTAGGCACCCGACAGGATCTTGATCAGCGTCGACTTGCCGGCACCATTGTGACCGAGCAGCGCCACCACTTCACCGGGATAGAGGTCGACCGAAGCATCGTCGACGGCACGGATGCCGCCGAAGGCGATGGAGATGTTCTTTAGGTCGACGAGCGGGATACGGGTCTGTTCCATGATCTTGGCTCCCGGATTTCGTTAGACGCGCTTGCGATAGAGCGTGTCGAGCCAGACGGCCACGACCAGCACCAGGCCAACGACGATGTTCTGCAGCGGTGTGTCGATGTTGAGCAGCACCATGCCCGACTGCAATGACTGCATCAGAAGCGCACCCAGCATGGCACCGGCAACGGTGCCGGAGCCACCGGCGAGCGAGGTGCCGCCAATGACCGCTGCCGCGATGACCAGCAGTTCGTCCAGGGTACCGAGCGAGTTGGTAGCCGAGTTCAGGCGAGCACTGGAGACTGCCGCCGAGATCGCCGCCAGCACGCCCATGATCATGAACACCTTCATGGTGATCCAGCGCGTGTTGATACCGGCGAGGTTGGCTGCTTCCGGGTTACCGCCGATGGCGAAGACATAGCGGCCAAAGCGTGTGCGGTTGGTGACGAAGGTCATGACGATGCCCACGGCCACCGCGATCAGGACGGGAATGGCGATGCCATGGGCGATGAACAGGCCGCCTTCAGGGATGGTAATGCCGTTGGCCTCGGCGTAGCGACGCACGATACCGATCGGCCAAGGGTAGGAGTTGGCGATCCAGATCGCGCCAAGGATGACCCCGCAGGTAACGGCGCCGAGAAATGCCTCTGCCCAGACTGGCCGCAGCGGAAACTTGAAGCGCTTGCGTTGCTGGCGGCCACGCAGCAGCAGGAACACCACAGCCAGGCATGCGACAAGGCCGACGATCCAACTCCACGTCGCTCCGATGGCGCCCTGCGGACCACCACCCATGAGCTGGAAGGTGGCATCGAGCGGCGCGATCGTCTGGCCTGACGTGACCCACCAGGCCGCCCCGCGCCAGATCAGCAATCCGCCCAGCGTCACGATGAAGGCAGGAACCTCCATGTAGGCGATGACGAAACCTTGCAGCGCGCCTATCATCAGACCAAGCGCAATACCAATGGCAAGTGCCAACGCCCAGATCCACGGATTACCAAGTTCGAGACCG
The DNA here is from genome assembly GCF_025628925.2 of Aminobacter sp. NyZ550. Classification (NCBI taxonomy): domain Bacteria; kingdom Pseudomonadati; phylum Pseudomonadota; class Alphaproteobacteria; order Hyphomicrobiales; family Phyllobacteriaceae; genus Aminobacter; species Aminobacter sp. NyZ550. The sequence goes on along the minus strand of NZ_CP114190.1, from coordinate 1,478,584 downwards.
ACGGCTTTGACCAGGAAATGCACCTGGGCAAAGCCCATCACCATGCCGATCAGGCCTTCGGCCGACCCGACCGACAGGTCGATATTGCGCATGACGATAACCAGCACCATGCCGGTCGCCATAATCGCCACGGCAGACGCTTGCACCGACAGGTTCCACAGATTGCGAGCGGTTAGGAAGGTGCGGCTGTCGAATTCGAACGGGTTGACGCCAAGGCGCAAGCTCGAAATCACCTGCAGCCCGACCCAGATCAGGAGCAGCGCACCGACCATGCCGAGCATGCGCGTATCGATCTCGGTTGCCTTGAGAAAACGTCCGACCGGGCTGAGTTCGGTCGTTCGCGCTCGGTCTGCCGGCGCGTTGGTTGTCGTGTCTGTCATTGTTACCTCCCGACCGGATAGCCGTCTAAGCGGCAGCCGGTGTGCGCATGATAGGGTCAATCCGCCATGTCATGAAGCGGGCGCTTTTGAAAAACGCCGCGGGCAAGCCGCGGCGTTTGACCGACCGGATCGAACCGATCTCAGTTGCAGGCTGCGACCGAACCGGCCGCCACGCCCTGGCAGACCACGTCCTTGCCAACCCAGCCGGCGTCGATGACGACGTTGAGGTTGTCCTTGGTGATCGGAACAGGCGTCAGGAAGACCGAGTTCAGCTCGAGGCCGCCAGGCGTCTTGAACTTGGTGACGTTGGCGATCTCTTCCATCTTCTTGCCATCGGCGAGCTGCGAGGCGATTTCGGCGGCGTTCTTGCCGAGCTCGCGCGCGTCCTTCCACACCGAGACGGTCTGAGTGCCGAGCGCGATGCGGTTCAGCGCGGCATGGTCGCCGTCCTGGCCCGACACCGGCACCGAGCCGGCAAGGCCCTGTGCCTGAAGCGCTGCGATCGCGCCGCCGGCGGTGCCGTCGTTCGAAGCCACGACCGCGTCGATCTTGTTGTCGTTGGCGGTCAGGAACTGTTCCATGTTCTTCTGGGCATTGGCCGGCAGCCAGCCATCGGTATAGGCCTCGCCGACATTCTTGATCTTGCCGGCGTCGACGGCCTCCTTGAGCACTTCCATCTGCCCGGCGAACAGGAAGTCGGCGTTCGGATCTGCACCGCTGCCCTTGATGAAGACGTAGTTGCCTTCAGGCTTGGCGGCGAACACGCCCTTGGCCTGCATGCGGCCGACTTCCTTGTTGTCGAAGGTCAGGTAGAAGGCGTCCTTGTTCTCGATCAGGCGGTCGTAGCCGACAACAGGAATGCCTTCGGCGACGGCCTTGTCGACAGCCGGTCCGATGGCCGAGGCGTCCTGAGCGAGGATGATCAGGGCGTTGGCGCCCTGCGAGATCAGGCTTTCGACGTCGGTCAGCTGCTTGGCCGGCGACGACTGCGCGTCAGCCGAGATGTACTTGTCGCCGGCGGCCTCGATGGCGGCCTTCATGGCGGCTTCGTCGGTCTTCCAGCGCTCTTCCTGGAAGTTCGACCAGGAGACGCCGATGACCTTGTCCTTTGCCGAAGTCACTGCCGTAAGCGACAGAGTCATGGCAACGCCCGCCAGGATGGCGGTGGTAAACTTTTTCATTATTTCCTCCCTGCGCCCAATGGGCGCGCCTACTTCGCGATAGCCCTTGGAGAAGCTCTTTTTTTCGAGCCTCGAAAAAATACTGACTCAATGCCCGGCCACTGTCAACATGGTTTCGCGAGCGCTCCTTATTTTTTTCGGAGCCCGAAATAAATAGAGACATTTGGCGCTGGCTCTGTCACAATCACTTGGCGCGTAAGGGACTGCCGCTTAAGAAGGGCAGCGCTTCGCCGGGAGGAAGACGAGCACATGTCGGTCGGCATACGTCACGACGATCTGAGACGGCGCAACCGCGCCATGGTTATATCCGCGGTTCGCCGAGCCAGCCAGCCATCGCGCACCGAAATCGCCGCCACCACCGGCCTCAGCCATTCGACGATCTCGACTATTTCCTCCGATCTCATATCAGAAGGCATCCTTGCCGAGGCCAAGTTCAGCGAACCCGTCTCCATGAAACGGGGGCGGCCGCAGGTCGGGTTGATGCTCGATGCCGACGCTGCGTCTGTCGTTGCGGTCGTGCTCTCGCTCAACAGCCTGTCCGCCGCCATCATCGACTATGCCGGCAACACCGTGACCGAAGAGACCCGGCGGCTTGTCACGCAGCAGATGCCTGCCGAGGCGCTGGTCGACGAATGCGTCGGAATGGTCCGGCGCCTGATCGACAGGGCCGGCACTTCGGGCGGCGCCGTTCTACGCATCGCCATCGCCGTCCAGGGCATCACCGACGCCGCCTCGCGCAAGCTGTTGTGGTCTCCGATCACCCGCTACGACGACATCCCCTTCGCCGACCGGCTGGAGCAGGAGTTCGGCGTACCTGTTTCGGTCGAGAACGACTGCAACATGATCGCCGAGGCCCTCCGCTGGCGAGATCCGATGCGTTATCGCGACGACTTCATCGCCATCCTGCTCTCGCACGGCATCGGCATGGGCCTCGTCATCAAGGGCGAGCTGTTCACCGGCACGCAGTCGTCGGGTGCCGAGTTCGGCCACATGATCCATCGCCCGGACGGCGCGCTTTGTCGCTGCGGCCGCCGCGGCTGCATCGAGGCCTATGCCGGCAACTACGCCATCTGGCGCAACGCAAGGGTTGGCGACGAAAATGCCGAGCCGCTGGCCGACCTGTCCGACGACGACATCAGGGCCGTGGCCGATGCGGCACGTGACCATGATGGCCCCGAACGCGAGGCCTTCCGCAAGGCCGGCGAAGCCATCGGCTTTGGTCTCGGCTCGATGTTTGCGCTGTTCGACCCCGCCCCCCTCGCCTTCGTCGGCGTCGGCGCAACCGCCTTCGACATCATGGAGCCACATGTGCGCGCGGCCATCGCCAAGACGGCGGGCGGGCTGCACTCGAAGGCGATCTCCTTCGACACCGAACCCAACGAGGTTCCACTCAAACGCGAGGGCGCGATGATGCGCGCGCTGCTTGCCGTTGATCAGGAGATCATTGCCGCAGGCACGGCTCCACGCCGTGCCGGTGCCGACGTCGCCTAGCTGAGCGGAAAAGAGCCCGAAGCGGCTCAGTCCTCGCGGATGGCGTAGCCGGCACCGCGGATGGTCCGGATCACGTCAGGCATGCGGCCGTTGTTGACCGCCTTGCGCAGGCGCCCGACATGCACGTCAACGGTGCGCTCATCGATATAGATCGTCTCGCCCCAGACATTGTCGAGCAACTGGCTGCGCGAGAACACGCGGCCCGGGTGCCGCATCATGAATTCGAGCAAGCGGAATTCGGTCGGCCCGAGCTTGATCTCGCTCTTCTTGCGGTAGACGCGGTGCGACTCGCGGTCGAGCATGATGTCGCCGACCTTGAGCACCGAGGACAACACCTCGGGTTTGGCCCGGCGCAGCAGCGCCTTGACGCGCGCCATGAATTCCGGCGTCGAGAACGGCTTGACCAGATAATCGTCGGCACCGGTCGAAAGGCCACGCACCCTGTCGCTTTCCTCGCCCCGCGCCGTCAGCATGATGATCGGCAGGCGTTCGGTGTCGGGACGCATCCTGAGCCGGCGGCACAGTTCGATACCCGACAGCGCCGGCACCATCCAGTCGAGCACCAGCAGGTCGGGCACGTTTTCCTGGAGCCGGATCTCGGCCTCGTCGCCACGCGTGACGACCTCGACCTGATAGCCTTCGGATTCGAGATTGTAGCGAAGCAGCACGCCCAGCGGCTCTTCGTCTTCGACGACCATGACCTTGGGAGCGATCATTGGCTATACCTTGTCCTTGCGCATGGCCGCTTCTGGACCATGCGCTGATTTAACCTATGCAGCGCCCCCGCGCCAAACGCATGCGGTTGCGGAAATGCTCAGGCCGGAACCGTCGTCGTGGTCTCGTCGACCTTGGGCCGGTTCAGCGGCAGCTGCGTACCCGTCACGACGAAATAGGCGTTCTCGGCGATGTTGGTGACATGGTCGCCGATGCGCTCGAGGTTCTTGGCGCAGAACAGCAGATGCGTGCAGGCCGTGATGTTGCGCGGATCTTCCATCATGTAGGTCAGGAGTTCGCGGAACACGGCGGTGTACTGGATGTCGATCTTCTGGTCGTCGGCGCGCAGATCCTTCAGGCCCTCGGCCTGACGCGCGACATAGAGATCGACGACGCCGCGAACCTGGCCAAGCACCAGCTGCGCCATCGCATCGATCGAATGCGAGAGATTGCGCGGGGTCGGCGACTGGCCGACGGCGCCGACCCGCTTGGCAATGTTCTTGGCGAGGTCGCCGATGCGCTCGAGGTCACCCGCCATGCGGATGGCACCGACCACGGCGCGCAAATCCTGCGCCATCGGCTGGCGCTTGGCGATCAGCGTGATCGCCGAATTGTCGAGATCGCGCTGCTTGGCGTCCATGATCGTATCGTCGGCAACGACGTTTTGCGCCAGTGCCTGGTCGGACGTGAGAAGCGCGCGGATGGCGCCGGCCACCATTGCGCCGGAAAGATCGCCCATGTCGCGGATGAGCTGGTCGACGTGCTGAAGTTCTTCGTCGAAGGACCGGACTGTATGTTCGCCCATGATTTCTTCCTCGTATCGTGTGCCGCGACGAAACCCACTCAGCCGAAGCGGCCGGTGATGTAGTCCTGCGTCCGCTTGTCGTCGGGGTTGGTGAACATCTTGTCGGTCGGGCCTTCCTCGACGAGATAGCCGAGGTGGAACATCGCCGTGCGCTGCGACACGCGCGCCGCCTGCTGCATCGAGTGCGTGACGATGACGATCGTGTAGTTCTCGCGCAGTTCGTCGATCAGCTCCTCGACCTTGGCGGTGGCGATAGGGTCGAGCGCCGAACACGGCTCGTCCATCAGGATCACCTCGGGCGAAACGGCGATGGCGCGCGCGATGCACAGGCGCTGCTGCTGCCCGCCCGACAGGCCGGTGCCGGACTCAGTCAGACGATCCTTGACCTCGTTCCAAAGTGCCGCCTTCTTCAAGCTGGACTCGACAACCGCGTCGAGCTCGGCCTTGCTGCGCGTCAAGCCATGAATCTTCGGGCCGTAAGCGACATTCTCGTAGATCGACTTCGGGAACGGGTTCGGCTTCTGGAACACCATGCCGACGCGGGCACGCAGTTCGACGACATCGATCTTGGGATCGTAGATGTCTTCATTGTCGAGCGTGATCTTGCCGCCGACGCGAGCGCTGTCGATGGTGTCGTTCATGCGGTTGAGACAGCGCAGGAAGGTCGACTTGCCGCAGCCCGACGGGCCGATCAGCGCCGTCACCTGGTGCTCCCGGATATTTAGATCGACGCCGAACAACGCCTGCTTCTCGCCGTAGTGCACGATGACCTTGTCACCGCGCATTTTGATGGCTTCGTTTGGCTTGTTCATCTCGGAGCTCACTACCTCTTCGAGGGTCTTTTCGGTCATGATGTTCATAGCAAGATGTTCCTTGTCTACCAACGCCGCTCGAAGCGCTTGCGCAGGATCACGGCAATGGCATTCATCAACACGAGGAATGCGAGCAGGATCAGGATTGCTGCCGACGTCTTCTGCTGGAAGCCCGGTTCGGGGAAATCCGCCCACATGAAGATCTGTACGGGCAGGATGGTGGCCGGGTCGGTGAAGCCGCCCGGGATGTCGACGATGAAGGCGACCATGCCGATCATCAGGAGAGGCGCGGTCTCACCAAGTGCATGGGCCATACCGAGAATTGTTCCGGTCATGATCCCTGGCATCGCCAGCGGCAGGACATGGTGGAACACCGTCTGGACCTTGGATGCGCCAATGCCAAGGGCAGCCTCACGGATCGAAGGTGGGACCGCCCGCAGCGAAGCGCGCGAGGCGATGATGATGATCGGCAGCGTCATCAGCGCAAGCACCATGCCGCCCACCAACGGCGCCGAACGCGGCAGCCCGAACCAGTTGAGAAACACCGCAAGACCGAGAAGACCGAAGACGATCGAGGGCACCGCCGCCAGATTGTTGATGTTCACTTCAATCAGCGTGGTCCAGCGGTTCTTCGGCGCGAATTCCTCGAGATAGAGGGCAGCGGCAACGCCGATAGGGAAGGAAATCGCCAAGGTGACGATCATGGTCAGGAACGAGCCCACCACCGCACCCCAGACGCCTGCGAGTTCGGGCTCGCGGCTCGCGCCCGTAAAGAAGAAGATCGAATTGAAACGGCTCTCGACAAGATCTTGTGCCTTCAGCCCGTCCAGCCAGACGATTTCCTTGTCGCCGATCTTGCGCGAGCTTTCCGGCATGTCGATGACGCGAAGCTTGGCAGCTCCGTCGGCGGCAGGGGTCGTTGCATCGAGCTTGCCGATGGCCTGGCCCTTTGCGACGGCGCCGCCTCCAGGCGCGGCCGCGACTTCGCTGAGCTTGATCGTTGCGCCATTCATTTCGACCAGAAGCGACTTGGCCCCCGTCGTCAGGCGCAGCACGCCGTTCTCTTCGGTCGCGCCAGCATCACGCGCCATAGCGAGGATTGCGTCGCTGGAAAATGTGAGACCTACATCGCCGGCGGCCGCCGAGGGCGTCACCGAACCGGAAAGCGCCTGGACGCTTCCGGTACCCGCGAGCAGGCCCTTCAGGTAAAGATCTGCAAAATCGTCGACCGGCACCGCATAGTCCACCGTCTTGCCGAGCATGGAGGGCTCGGCTTCGACCGATTGGCGCAGCATGACACCGGCCCCTGTCGACACCAGGCCGCGCACCAGCCGACGGTCCTGGCGGCTTGTCGCTCCCGGAACCTTGGCGGCGAGCGCGTCCTGAACAAGCGCGTCGTAGTTCGCCTCACCGGGCTTCGCCGGGTCGACCTTTGCCGCCGAAAGATCGATGGGCAGCGTCATGTAGTTCATCCGCAGTGCCGGCCACGCCTGTGTGACGATGGTCGAAAGCAGGATGATCAGGAACAGGCCCGCAAGCGCCACCGCACCAGCGCCTATCCACTTGAAACGCAGCTCTGCCGCGTAACGCGCCTTCAGCCTTGCCTTCGCCGCATCGTCGGTGTGGACACTGCGCGGCCGTGCAGCCACGGCCGGAAATGAGGTCGTGTCAGTCATACTGTTCCCGATACTTCTTGACGACGCGCAGCGCGACGATGTTGAGGGTCAGCGTGATACAGAACAGCACCAGGCCCAAGGCAAAAGCGGCAAGTGTCTTGGCGCTGTCGAATTCCTGATCTCCGACGAGCAGCGTCACGATCTGCACCGTGACGGTGGTCACTGCTTCGAGCGGATTGATTGTGAGGTTTGCCGCAAGACCTGCCGCCATGACGACGATCATGGTTTCGCCAATGGCACGGCTGACTGCCAGCAGCATTGCCGACACAATGCCCGGCAAGGCAGCCGGGAGGACCACCCTGCGGATGGTTTCAGACTTGGTTGCGCCAAGGCCAGCGGACCCATCGCGAAGCGATTGTGGCACGGCATTAATGACGTCGTCGGAAAGCGAGGACACGAACGGAATGATCATGATGCCCATGACGATGCCCGCCGCCAGCGCCGATTCGGAAGCAACGCTGAGCCCCAGGCTCTCGCCGATGCCGCGGAAGAATGGGGCGACAGTCAGTGCGGCGAAGAAGCCGTAGACCACCGTCGGGATGCCCGCAAGGATTTCAAGGACCGGCTTGGCGACGGCACGGACCCCATGAGATGCATAGTCCGACAGATAGATCGCCGCCATAAGGCCAACTGGTGCGGCGACGACCATCGCAATGAATGTGATCAGCAGAGTGCCGGCAAACAGCGGCACCGCACCGAAGATGTCGGGATTGACCTCGCCGGCCCCGCTGCCGGCACCGGTGAAGGCGCTTTGCGGGCTCCAGTGTGTGCCGAACAGAAATTTGTAGATCGGCACCTGGGCGAAGAAGCGCAGCGACTCGAAGATCAGCGACATCACGATGCCGACCGTCGTCAGGATGGCGACAGCGGCGCACATGATCAGGAAAACGCGGAGAATACGTTCGACGATATGGCGCGAACGGAAAGCCGGGGCGATCTTGGCGTAGCCAAAATAGAGCCCTGCGGCGGCCAAAGCCAGACAGAGCGCCAGGATCAACCAGCTGCTCGTCGCATGAACCGACTTGAAAGCTTCGGCGGCCGCTTCCTTGGTGGCGTCCGTGAAACCGACGACGCCGCCGAAAGCGATCGCACGGGCATCGCGGGTAAACGCTTCTATCTCGGGCTTGCCGAGCGTGGCCAGCTCTGCGACAAACCGGCTCTTGACGATAGAGGCCTCAATGGCTGGCGTGGCTATGCCCCAGACGATGAGCGCAACAAGGGCTGGCCCTGCGCTGACCAGCGCCAGGAACATGCCATGCGTGCTGGGCAAGGAGTGAAGCTTGGAAATTTCTCCACCAACCGTCGCGAGCGATCGCGAGCGGCCAAGCCAATATGCAGCTATGAAAAGAGCGACAAGCGCAAAGACCAGATAGGTGACCATTCGGTGATATCCTGGACCGCTGTTTTCGTAGGTGCACTCGGGTGCCCCGACCTCGGCCGGACCCGCGAAGAAAGAAACATCCCGGACGGAGCGGCCGTCCGGGATGGTCTCAGGTGGGACTGATTACGAGCCCAGGCCCTTCAGAGCCTTTGCAGCTTCGGCAACCGAAGCACGCTCAGCGTCCGGCAGCGGGATCAGGCCTTTGTCGGCGAGGTAGCCCTCAGGACCCCAGGCGCCTTCGGACGTATATTCGGCGATGAATTCCTGCATGCCGGGGATCACGCCGACATGTTCCTTCTTGGCGTACACGAACAGCGAACGCGACACCTTGTACTCGCCGGATGCGATGTTCTCGAAGGTCGGCTCGACGCCGTCCACCTTGTGGCCCTGCAGCTTGTCAGCGTTCTGGTCGAGGAAGGAGAAGCCGAACACGCCGAAAGCGTTGGAATTGGCTTCGAGCTTCTGCACGATCAGGTTGTCGTTTTCGCCAGCTTCGACGTAAGCGCCGTCTTCACGAACTTCCGCGCAGGCCTTCTCGTTGGCGGCCTTGACTTCGTCCTGGCAGGCCTCGAGCATGACCAGCTCGACGAACGCGTCGCGCGTGCCGGATGTGGGCGGAGGGCCAAGCACTTCGATCTTGGTAGCCGGCAGCGATGCGTCGATGTCAGCCCAGTTGATGTAGGGGTTGGCAACGACCTTGCCGTCGATGGCAACATTCTTGGCCAGTGCCTTGAAGATCTGCTCCTTGGTCAGGTCGACCTGAGCGCCCGACTTGGCATTTGCGATGACGATGCCATCGAAGCCAACCTTGATCTCGACAGGGGTCACGCCAGCTGCCTTGCAGCTTTCGATCTCGCCGGACTTGATGGCGCGCGAAGCGTTGGTGAAGTCGGGGGTGTTTTCACCGACGCCCGAGCAGAACAGCTTCATGCCGCCGCCGGTGCCGGTCGACTCGACGACCGGGGTCTTGAACTTGCCGCCCTGGCCGAGCTTCTCGGCGACCGCAGTGGTGAACGGGAAAACCGTCGACGAGCCGACGACCTGGATCTGGTCGCGGGCCGAGGCATAACCTGCCGAGGCTGCGATCGCGAAGGCAGCAGCCGACGCAGTGAGAAGAGCTTTTTTCATTGGGGCCTGCTCCTGTTGGAGTATCTCTTATGACGCCTTTCCTCGGCGCCCGGTGAGCCAATAGCCCCCCTCTATTACAGTTGCATGACAGTTTCGTGTCACCCCTGTAACGATTGCTGTGCATGGCGCTGAAGGGGTCGTTTCCTCGGTCCTTTGCCGGCGCGAGGCAAACTACAGGCAGGCAACGAAAGCAAGCCGCCGACCCAACGGCAGGCCGGACTTTGTCGCCGCCGGCTGTCACATTTCCACAGTCTTCGAGCGCCGGACCAGCGTGGGTTCCGGATTCGGGTCAGACGGCGCCGCGGCGCTCCTCGTCCTGCCACGACCAGCGCTCGATCTTTTCGAGCAGCGCCCGCGGGCTGATCGGCTTGGGCAGGTAGTCGTCCATGCCGGCTTCGAGGCAGCGTTCCTTGTCGCCTTTGAGTGCGTGCGCAGTGACACCGATGATCGGCACGCGCATGCCGGTGCCGCGTTCGAGCTTGCGGATTTCGCTCGTCGCCTCGAGCCCGTTCATCTCGGGCATCGACACGTCCATCAGGATCATCTTGGGACGACGCTCGCCATAGGCTGAAACCGCGCGCCGGCCATTGCCGACAATCTCGAAGCTGAGCTCGGTCTCGGCCAGGATCTGGCTGAACACCATCTGGTTCACCTCGTTGTCTTCGGCAACGAGAATGTCGAGCCCGCCATCGCCGCCCGGCCGTTGGCCGCCGCGGAGGCGCGTTGCTTGCGGCGCAGGGCTGCTGGGAAGCTTAGCCGGCACCTGAGCTTCAACCATCTGCGCCGGTGTGAGGTTGGGTGCCCGCTTGCGCTGGATCGCCGCGACCAGCGCCTCCAGCAGAGCAGACGAGCGCGCCGGCTTGATCAGCTGGGCATCAATTGCGAGATCGCGGTGCCCAGGACCCGAAAGCGACTGGTCGACCGAGGTCAGCATGACGACGGGCGTGTCCGACAGGGTCGGCGACTGCCGCACGATTCGGGCCATCTCGGCACCGGTCATGCCCGGCATCTGGTAGTCGAGCACGATGCAGTCGACATTGATGCCCATCGCCTGCGCGGCCTGCAGCACCTGCAGTCCCTCAGCGCCGCTCTTGGCGGCACAGGAATCAAAGCCCCACGACAGCATCTGTTCTGTCAGGATCGTGCGGTTGACCGCATTGTCGTCAACGATCAGCACGCGCGCACCGGTGACGTCGATCAGTGCTGCCGGCCGCGTCTCCAGCCGACCGGCGTTGGGCAGGGTCAAGGAGAACCAGAAGGTCGAACCCGCCCCCTCACCGCTCTCCACGCCAATCTCGCCACCCATCATGTCGACGAGGCGCGAGGTGATGGCAAGGCCGAGGCCGGTGCCTTCGTGCCGCCGCGTCGATGACGCGTCGACCTGGCTGAACTTCTCGAACACCAGCTTGAGCTTGGCCTCGGGGATGCCGATGCCGGTGTCGGTCACCGCGACATGCAGCTTGGTCTGCTCGCCGTCGCTGCGGCCTGTCACGTCGACGAGCACATGGCCGGAATCGGTGAACTTCACCGCGTTGCCGAGCAGATTGGTGATGATCTGCCTGATGCGGCCGACGTCGCCGACATAGAGATGCCGGAGATCGGGCTGCATCCTGACGATCAACTCGAGATCCTTCTCCTTGGCCCGCGTCGACATCAGCGTGGCGACGTCCTCGATCGCCTCCGACAGGTTGAACGGGATCGGGTCGAGCACCAGCTGGCCGGCGTCGATCTTCGAGAAATCGAGGATGTCATTGATGATCGTCAGCAGCGCATTGCCCGATTTGACGATGATGTCGGTGAAGGTCTTCTGCTTGGGGTCGAGATCGGATTTCGCCAGAAGCTCGGCCATGCCGAGCACGCCATTCATCGGCGTGCGGATTTCGTGGCTCATATTGGCAAGGAATTCGGATTTGGCGCGGTCGGCCAGCACGGCCCGGCGCTGCGCTTCCTCGAGTTCGACTTCACGCTGCTTGAGCTCGGTGATGTTGGTTGTCGAGCCGATCAAATAGAGCGAACCGTCCGAGGCCACCATCGCGCTCTTGCGCGCGAACTGGTGGCGCACCATGCCGTCGGCGCATGTTGCCGTCTCTTCGATCTCGACAGTCGTGCCGCGGCGCATGACCTCGCGGTCGGCCTCCATGAAGGGTTCGCCTTCCGGGCCAAAGATCTCCAGGTCGGTCTTGCCGATCGCTTCCTCTTTGGAATAGCCGGTCAGCTCGCACCAGCCCTGGTTGACATACATCAGCCTGAGGTCGTCATGCTTGGCGTAGATCGACACCGGAACATTGTCGATCAGGCTGCGGAACACCTCGTTCTCGCGCATCGAGTCCTGCAGCGCACGCTCACGCTGCTTGAGTTCGGTGATGTCGACACGCACGCCGATGAAGGTGCCGTCGGCCAGCCGCTGGTCGAAGATCTGGTACCAGCGGCCATCGGGATTGCGCCGCTCCCGCACCGCCTGGCTGGAGTGATAGCGTTCCATCATGCCCTCGACCCACGCCTCAGGATCGGCGTCATAGAGGGCATCAAGGTCGTCGTCGCTGGTGTCGCGGAAGTAGCCCGAGCGCTGCGCTGCCACCATGCTGTCGCGCAGCGTGCGACCTTCGGTGAGTACGTCATGGAGTGCCGGCAAGGCGCTCTTGAGCTTGCGGTTGGCAAGCACGAAACGGTCGTCGCGGTCATAGATGACGACGCCGGCCGGCAGCGATTCCAGCACTTCGGCCAGCCGATGGCGGGCTTCGACCGCTTCGACCTCACGGCGCTTCATCTCGCTGACGTCGTAATAGGAAACCAGCCGCTTGCCGCCGGACAGGGCAGTGACCGAATAGATCATGGTACAGCCGTCGGCGCGGCGGAATTCACGCGGCGCGACATCACCGGCCGCAATCTCGGACTCGCGCAGGGCGACGTAGCTTTCCCAGTCGGCGTCGGCGACGGCATAGACACCGCTGTAGCGATTGATGTCCATCAACGCCCTGAACGGGCAGCCGACGACGACCTGGCCGACTGTCAGCCTCCAGATGTCGTGGAAAGCCCGGTTGATGAACTGCACGTTGAGGCCGGCATCGACCAGCACCACGCCCATGTTCATCGATTCGATGGTGCGTTCGAGATCGGCATAAGGCAGGTCGAGATCGTCCAGGGCCCGCGCGCCGCCAGCCTCGTTCGTCAGCCCCCGCTCATTGGCCGGCCCGCCGGTCGGATCGTTGACGTCCGAGCCCAGAATTTTCCGCATCCGTCAGCCCTGCATGCATGGAGCGATGCTGCTCCCCCGCAGACCGCCACGACAAACCTTGCCGCAGAAGCATTAACGACTGACTAACCTTAACATCGCAGCGCCGCACATCAGCAATTGCAAATGTAACTGGAGCGAGAAACCACGAAAAACCACACCTGACCTGCGCTTACTTTCCGCGACGTCAGCATCGGGCAACCGGGAAATCGCCACGAGCGGTGCCAGGTCGGCCTGAAACCTCTGCGCTAATCGTCATTGGCCGCGTTGAGCTCTTCCGGCCGCATGCCGCCATTGGGATCAACGAGGCCGAGCGACCGCGCCAGGATCAGCCGGCGCGACTTGAGCAAGGGCGAAAGTGCCGCCTGCACATCCGGCATGCGCGGGTTCCGCTCATGCGCGGCAACAGCCGCTTCATCGGCATAAAGTTCGTTGACCATCACCTTGTTCGCGATCGGCGTGCCGTCGCGCTCCACCGGCTTGATGACCTCGAAGCGCAGGCAGCCCGGCTCTTCCTGCAGCGAGGCACGGGCGTGTTCCGAGATCAGGTCGAGGAACTGCTCCTCCGCCCCGTCCACTGTCTCGAATTCGACGATGATGGTCATTTCAGCCAAGAGCTTATGCCTTTCCTGCGATCCCGCCGGCGAGCCAGTGGGCAGCGGCGATAGCGTCAGGCTAAGTCATGCAGGCAGCGTTGGGAAGGCCATGTCAGGGGCCTGAGGCGCACCGGCGGGCGAAGGGTTGTGCAGCCCGCCGGGCGTTGCCAAAGACGCGCACTCGATACATTGCGCACATGAATGGTGGGGAGTTGATGGTGAACAAATGATGAAGGCAAATGATCACTGTCGATGTCCTGATGTAAAGCAAGCGCGTCTGAAGGGAACCATTTCCCGCCCCGAAGAGTTGCGTTCTGGCACACCGGGCGTGGTCTTTTCCTTTCAGCCACGTCCAGAAAGGGCCTGCCGTCCCCCTCCTGGCGGGCCCTTTCACCTTCATTTGAGCACCTTTTCCTGCAACTCCGTTGCAACCCAGAGTGACTCGACATCACACAGGTTGTAGAGCAGAATTTCTGCCCTGAAATGACCCACGCCTGCATGCAACCTTTGCCTCAAGGAGGCATATTGATGCGATCGCCTGCGGCAGATGCTTCCACATACGTGACGATGCTGAACTCTATCCTCGTTCTATACCCAAGGGCATGAGCGCGGATTTGGTTCTTGATCGCGATCAGCTTTGCTGACCGCGGCAGCAAGCAGGCAAAAACTCAGCAGCAAAGCATAAGACAAAAGAACAAACACCATATGGGAGAAGACTATGGAGCACGTACTTTTCACCCAGCCTAACTCCCCGATTTATCCCAGGGATCTCGCGCTTCTTCAGCATGTGTTCGACCAGATCTGCCACGAACGCGGCGAAGACCCGAGTTCCGTCTGGGCAAGCGAGATAGCGAGGACGCTCCTCAAGCTTTATCGTAGCGGCGTGCGTGACAAGGATCTGCTGCTGGCAAGCATACCCCGTTTCAGGGCAAGAGCCGCCGCCTGACGAAAAGGCGGTCTGCAACCCCGAATTGCTAGCCCGAAAGCATCAGGCTTTCGGGACCGGGTGAATTGGACGCCAGCCTGTTGGCGCGCTTCACCAGGTTCTGGCATCGACCTGATGCCCGAACGCAGGAGGCGTTCGGGGTTTTCATCCCGATTCAATTTTCCCAAGATTTTTTCCGATCGGCCCTGCCCTGTTGCGGTCCGAAGGCAGAAATCATCCCGCCATTGATCCCGCTACGGCAAGCGGCGACAATGATGTCGACTGATTCTTTCCCGAAAACTGGGAAACAGGTTCGCGGGCAAGGTCACGCTCCAACGAGCGCTCGTTCCTATCCGGGATGGGCTCTGAGGCCCGGGCACATGTCGCGACGCATCGCAATGCTGCTTGCTGCCATCGCCGCCGTCGCCATGGCAACGGCGGCCCATGCTGCCGAGAGCCGTGCTCGCCAATTGCTTGTCGATCCGCATCTGCACGGCGTCGGCATGCTCTATGCGCGCTGGCCGTCCATCGCCGCCGACTACACCACCGCGATGATGCGCTATCGCCTGGCGGCCGAATATGAAGACCTGCCGCCCAGGACCTATCCCTTTGTCATGTTCTCCCGGCCGCCTCTCGGCGGACCCTGGACCTGGACTGCAACCAACGGCTCCCATGCACGGCGCCTCAAGGACGGCGCCTTGCGCATCAGCCTGACCGACCAGCTCGGCAACTGGTTCGTCGAGATCCTGTGCGCCGACAGCGGCTGGCCGGTGTTTACCTGCAGCGACGGCGTCCAGCGCATCGCCGCCGCACCCGAGCCACACCTGCTTGTCATCGACGGCGTCGAATTCGTGCGCAGCCTGCCAGCCGAGTGAGGTCCAGCCGGACCAGCCGTTCCATGACGAAAAAAGCCCGGCGCGATGAAGCCGGGCTCTTTTCTAGTCGGGCAGTGCCGGTCAGAACTTGTAGCTGATGCCGGCGCGCACGGTGTGCTCGTTGAGACCGATTTTGATGTCGCCCGGAAACGTCTCCGAACCGAAATCGGCATAACGGTATTCGAGGCGGCCGATCCAGTTGTCGGTGAACGCGTGCTCGATGCCGGCACCCACTGTCCAGCCGAGGAACGTCTTGCTCTCGTCATAGGCCTGCATCTTCACGTAGGTATTGGCGAAGCCAACGCCGCCCGTCGCGAAAAGCAGCGTACGGTCCATCGCATAGCCGGCGCGCAGGCGCGCGCTGCCTTGCCAGTTGGTCCCGGCTTCGACGGGAATGTCCATCGGCGGGAAATCGGGAACGCTGACACGGACGACCAAGTCCCGCTTGGTCCAGGCATGCGAGAGGTCAACCTCGATACCGCCGACGAAACCGCCGCCAAGCTGCCAATTGTAGCCTGCATGGACACCCAGCAGCCCGTTGTCGAAGCCATCGATATCGAAGGGCCGTTCGGCCGTGGCGACATCGACCGTACCATTGAGCCAGGCGTAGCCGCCATGCAGGCCGACATAGCCACCGGTCCAGACAAAACCAGCGGGTGCCTCCGCCGGCGCCGGCTCGTGGGCAACCACATCGGCGGCAAGCGCGCTGCCCGCAACGGCAAGCATCAAGGTCGAAGCAAGAAGAACTGTTTTCATGAAAAACCCCTGGAATGAAGGGGCACAGCACGACAACCTTTCGTTGCCCTGAACCTGACTGCCGCACGCCCTTCAGCGCCTGATAAGGGCTACCTGCGCGTCCGGAAACGACCAAATCTGGTTCTATCTTGCCGCCTGTTGATGTCGCGGCATTTCTACATCGTCGTGCTTGGATCAGCCGGTTGCAGAGTGGTTGTGCCCGACAATGTTCTGGACCGCCCAGCAATAGGCCTCGTCAAGGGCGGCGAATTTCTGCGCCTGCCACAGGAAATAGTCGTCCAGGAACGTCGCCGACAGCCACAACACCCTTTGGTCCGATGCCTCCGACCAGCCCATCAGCCCGCTTGTTTCCGCTTTCTTGAACATTCTGCGCAGGTTCGTGACGGAGATGAAGTATCGCGCGGCGAGTTCCGCCAGGCTGGAGGGACCGACGATCACCTTGCCGTCTTGCGGGATGAAATCTTCGATGCGCGATATGAGCTCGTGCAGGATCATCCCGCCCAGTTCCGACTGCAGGAACGAATTGATGCTTTCGGCCGGATAACGCCACACCGGGTTCTCGATCAGCCGCCGGGCTGCGCGTGGCTGGGCGGCGCGGAAGATCCTGTCGTCGGCGGTGCAGCGGGCGTGCCGCCCGCCATTGTCCAGCTCATCGAGGCAGCTCATATGCCCCATGAACCAGCCGGTCATCGCCTTCCGACTCGCCTCAGTCGTGTCGAGCAGGCGTAGCCGCTTGTCGTGCGGGGTGGGTATCTCGGTCAGAAACTTGTAGGTCAGCAATTCCTGCAGAAAGGCTCGTGCCGTGTTGTGGCTGACAGCGCCGATGCTGGTGGCGATGTCGACCAGGCGCGACTGCGAAAGGCCGGAATGAGGGTCGTCCTCCGTGCGCTCGAGCGTAAGCGCATAGAGCGACTGGGTCATCAGCCATTTGCGGTGCGAAGCCTTGAGCCGCGCCAGCCTTGGCGTCTGCTCGTGGATGGCGATCAGATGGAGAGCCAGGCGCCGGTCGATGCGTGGAAAGAGCGGATGCGCAGTCAGTTCCACTGCGCTCATCGGCTCTGTCGGGCGGCGGGGCGGATTCTGGGCGGGCATGTGCATGAAAGTCGCGATGGCAATTGCATTTTTGGCAATGAGCCCCCTTCAAAGGCGGCTCCAGTTCCGGTCAGTAACTCGGCCAGTTGATATCAAGCAATCCTGAATTGAACCTTGCTGATCCCTACAGGAGAACCGATAGCACAGGATGATTTCGCGGCGGCATGGCACCTCGAGCGTTGTCGGCCGATGCCCTCTGTTGTTAAGCGAAAATGCTATCGATCGACTGCGCACTGAGGCCGCCGATGCAACTCTCCGCCATCGGGCGCGTTTTGGTGGATGGATTTTACACCGAACGTCTGGGTCAAAGATGGAGAGTTTTCGCTGCGCGAGGTCGTCTCGGTGTCGGATGCCGTCGAGTTTCTTGACGGCTGGCCGCAAGACAAGCGCAATCCGTTCTTCTATCTCGCAGAAAACGCCATGCAGGCCGCGATCAACGGCTCGATCCCTGTCGATGAGGCGAGGGAAGCTTTCGAAAGCTTCTGCAACGAGGCCGGAATACTGGCCGCGTCGCCGGATGCGGCTTGAACTCCATTCTTGACGGGAAAGGCTGCCGTAGCCATTTTCCTGGTCTGCCTGTCGCGCCGAAAGCCGGCAGGTTCGCTTGCTCGAAAGACGGTCCATGACCCGGGAGGAAGTGATGACAGCCAAAACCTTTTCCAGCCCGATCTTCGTCAGGGACGCCGATCAGGCCATCCTGCAGATTGCCAGTGTCGCCGATGCGCTCGGCTTCCTCGCAAGGTGGCCCGAACAAAGGCGCGGACCGATCTACAACACGGCGATGCGCGCCTGCCATGCGGCACGCGAGGACCGGCTGTCGGTCGATGGTGCCCGCAATGCCTTTGCCGGCTTTGCCCGCTCCGTCGGCATCCGCGAAACCGACGCGGTGTCGATCGAGCCATGGATCGTAACGCCGAAACGCGGCCGAATGCCCCTCTAACCCAGGGAACGTTTGCCTGTGGCTTTCCTTTGAAGCGGAAAGGAGTTCTGCCGTGGAAAACCGTCGCAGCGAGACAATCCGATTCGGCAGCTGCTATTGCCGTGCCGTCACATTCCGGGTGACCGGAGAGCCTCTGCGTGTCGGGAATCTGCCACTGCGCCGATTGCCGCAAGACCAGCGGCTCGGCATTTTCCGCCTACGCGGTCTGGCCGGTTTCGACCCTCGAACAGACGGGCCAGGTCAGCACATATGGCAGCCGCAGCTTCTGCGTCACCTGCGGCAGCCGCGTCACCTTCGTCAGCGACGACAAGGCCGAAGTCATGCTCGGCAGTCTCGACGTGGTGCCCTCCGATCTGACGCCTCAATATGAACTCTGGACTGGCCGACGGGAAAACTGGCTGCATCCTCTGCCCGAGGCGCAGCAGTTCGACCACGATCGTCAGCCGCCGGCCGCTGTTTCCGAAACCGCACCCGCCGAACGTAGCGCTTTGAGAAAGCAAGCGTAGTCGCGGAAATCAGCGGGTTTGGAACCCGCCCTGATTTCCGAGGGCTTTCAGTGCGTGGTCGCCGTGGCGGTCTTGGCGCTCGGCTTCACGACCGGCTTGCGGCGACGCTTCGGCGCTGCCGGCACGGGATCGAAATCCGACGGCACGCTGGCGATGAACTCTCGACCGATCCTGTATGCTGCATAACCGACGACAAACAGTGCTAGTGTTCGAAGCATGACGGCATTCTCCTTTGTCACCGCAACGCCGACGGGCAGGCAAGGTTCCACATGGCGTTTTCGCAGCGATGTGGCAGTGGCGGTCACACGCTGCGGCCACGCGACATGCCGGCAATGCATGTCGCCACCAAAAGAAAGGCCTGACATCTCGCGGGACGTCAGGCCTTAGGTGGGCATTCCGGCACGGGGCTGTAGTCCGGAAAGCCAGGAGGTCGTCGAAGACCAGGACAGGTCGGTCGTCGCTGGCGCGGCGGCTGTCACCGCACAGGATTTCGCGCGGACCAGTGGCGTCGCGCTGGTCCGCGCGACGGCCAACCGTCTGGAGCCAATAGTTGGCTGCGGAAAACACGGCTGCCTTTGGCAGCGTGGGCAGGTCGGGTGCCTTCAGCCCGCCCGAATAGAAATTGGACGCCGGGTTCTGTTGCATGAAGTCATAGACCACCAAGCCGAGCGGCCGCTTGGGCCGTTCCGCTGCAGGCTGCTGCCATGGCACTTCCTCCCGCAGCGCGCTCGGCGGGGCGGTCGGCGCCGCACCAAACTGCCTGCCCGGGTTCTGGGCTTCGCTGACATCCATCCAGTTTCTCGCGGTGAGCAGGTCATGGGCAAGATGATGGAACGAAGTGTCGATCGCCTTCCTGGCTTTCTGCGCCTTGATCCGCGTCTGCGCTTCCAGGTCCTCGACCTTGCCGACGACAGCCTGGGCGTTGGGTGTGACCGGTGTCACGAGTTCGGCAAGTTCCTGCCAGAGATCGGTCGCGAGATACCCGCCGTCGGCCGAGTTATTACCTGGGCGCGCCCGACGACCGCATGATCCCGCCGGCAGCGCAGCGCATGACGCCCGAGCGCGCGGGCGCGACCGTCACCGAAACGGCGGGCAGCCACGCCGTCTCGAAGCCCGAGGCCGTTGCCGCCATCATCGAGTAGGCCGCGACAAACAATGCCCGGAGCGTCGTCGGCGTTTCGGGAATGAGCATGCGAAACGCTCCTGCGCACTGGCCGGACAACTAGAATGGGCCAGCCAGGCGCGATCGCAGGATCTAGAGCGTCAGACCAATGGCCCTGCTTGACCATCGTTTGACGGCAGCGGCTCGAGTTACAGTATGTGCTTGAAATCGTTGGTACGCCCAAGGGGAATCGAACCCCTGTTCCCGCCGTGAGAGGGCGGCATCTTGCACATTCCTGCACAAGCCTACACCCTCCTAGAGGTTTGATTTTCAATCATAAAGTGCGCTATTGTGCACTTGTGATCATAGGCGATTGTGCGACTTGATTGCAACGAAATCGACAACGAAAGCGATCAGGCATGGCGCAACGCCGCAGCATTCTATCCAGCCGGACCGCTCGGGCGGCCCTCCCCACATCTGACGCGCCCGAGTGGGAAATCATCAGTCCAGGCGTAAGGCTTGGCTACCGCCGCGGTCGTGGCAGCCATGGCCGGGGCGGCAGCTGGCTGGCAGCCTCGAGATCCACTGATGGGAAGAGAGTTCAAACTCGGCTCGGGCGTGCTGACGACGTCCTGCCGGCTGATGGAAGTGCCGTACTGACGCATGAGCAGGCCAAAGATGCATCTCGCGCCTGGGCCAAGTGGCTGAAGACTGGAAAGGAAGAGGCTCCGGCCCTTACCGTGAACTCGGCCTTGGACAGGTATTTCGAGGCTCGAGCCGCCGAGGGCATGAAGTCGATAGCCGACGCGCAGTCGAGAGCTGCATTCCACATCCGCCCTAGGTTGGGCACCATCCGCGTCTCCGACCTAACGATTGAGAGGGTCCGGACCTGGCGCGACGGCATGGTGTCGGCGGAGAAGCGCCTTCGCACCAGCAAGACAGCCGATAGGGCGAACACCGTCAGCGTCGATCTTGGCGATCCGGAAGTCATCCGGCGCAGGCGTGACACGGCAAACCGGACGCTCACGACTTTGAAAGCTGCTCTGAATTGGGCGTTCAACAACCGGCTGGTCACCGACGACGCCGCGTGGCGGCTGGTTAAGCCGTATCGCGGCACGACGGCCGCGCGAGTTCGGTTCCTGACACCTGCGGAGCAAAAAGCACTCATCGCTGCGAGCAATGGGGCAATTCGGGATCTTGTCTCTGCCGCCCTGGTAACGGGCGCACGTTTTGGCGAGTTGGCCCGGCTACGAGTTGCCGATTATGACGCAGCGAACCAGTCGGTCTTCGTTGCCGAAAGCAAAAGCGGGAAGCCGCGACATATCCCCTTGCCTGCAGGAGGCGCGGAACTGTTCGGCCGGCTTGCTGGAGACCGCGGCAGTGCCGATCCGTTACTTCGGCAGGAGAATGGCGCAGCCTGGGCAACTTCGACTTACAACCGGCCGTGGAAGGCACTCCTGGCGCAAGCCAACCTCTCAGATGTGACGCTCCACGAACTCCGACACACTTATGCAAGCACGATGGTGAGAAATGGCGCTCCCCTGATGGTAGTCGCGCAGGCGCTCGGCCACAGCGACACTCGCATGGCAGAGAAGCACTATGCGCATTTGGCGCCGTCCTATGTTGCCGACACGATCCGGCGGCTCGCCCCGGATATCTGACCCGGATATCCGGCGCCGTGATTTCTCGCGTTTTTCGCGGCCAACCGCTACCGCCCGTATTCCCGAAAGAACCGCGGCAATTGGAGTGGCCCGCATCGCTCGATCGGCTTCCACTCGTCTGTTCGTAGCCAGGCGCCGTTGACGCGCCCGCACTCCCGATCCTTTGCAGGATCGAAGTGAAGACATTCGAACTCGGCCGCAAAGACGTCAGCATCGGCTCGGCTCGCGAAGCAATAGAGCCGATAGTCCTCCTGCTTGCCATTCGGCCATTTCGCAGTGACTTGCTGGGTGCTAGGGCGCGGCTCGAAGCGCTGGCAATACCGAGCTAGGAGGTCGTAATTCTCCATGCAGCAAAAGTCGTTGGGCAGCGCGACCTGATACGGTTGGTTCTGGCGAATGTGCCAGCGCTTTGTATTCTCGCGTGTCTTTGCGGACGTCATTCTTCCCGCCAGACTGGCTCGCGCCGGATCTTGATGGCGACAAGCCGGCGGATTTTCTTGCCCTCCATCTCCCTGGAGCCGGAGAAAACGCGCTCGACTTTGAGGAACCCATGGCCTCCAGGGACACTCTCGCACTTCATCCGCCCGGATAGAGAATCCACGTCGACGTCGCCGAACAGTTGAATTAGGTCCGTCGGGTAATAGATGTGGGCCCGCTTGCAATAGCCGCATCGAACCTCGACGAAATCGCGGGCATCGTTCAGCTTCGACAGCGGAAAGGGCGTTGTTCGGTTCGGCGCGGGCATGAGAACGAAATAGGAACAAACTCCTTGCGGAGTCAATTCACATCACGCTAACCTATGGGCATGAGCGACGAGCAAAACACCGCACCGCGAAAGCCCGGCGGCATCTACGAGCACTTTTGCGAGCATACCGGCTGCAAGAAGGATGGCGGCTGGGGCTTCGCCACCGGCAAGCAGGAGCCGCATTGGTTCTGCTACGAGCACAAGGCCGATGGCAAGAAATACACGTCGCAGCAAGGAGGCCCCTTGTGCCCCTGACCCTCGATATTCCCGGCGCATCACCCGCAGACATCCGTTGCGGGGTGGCAGCGGCCAAGGCCATTCTCGACATGTACGGCGTTGACCCAGATCAGGCCATCGGCTCGGTCCTGATGGTTCTGGAGCGTTACGACAACGTCTACTCGCTGGAAGACGGCACGCCCCTGGACCTCACTCCGACAGAGGAAGATGAGAAGATCTTCTCTATCTGGTGCAAGGCCGAAAATGCGGCCATCAGAGCTTGCTGCGGCGACGCAGAGAACAGTTCCGGCTCTGGAGTCATGTGGTGCTCTTCCGATTGACGGCACCTCCACCCCACGACAGTTTACCCCCATGTGCAACCTCTACAATTTTTCATCCTCGCAAGATGAGCTTCGCGCCCTGACCAAGGTGCTTGACGACATCGCCGGCAATCTTGAACCGTCGATCGACGTCTATCCTGGCCGCAATGGGCCTGTGGTGCGCAACTTCGAAGGGCGCCGGCAGTTGGCCATGCTCAACTGGGGTATGCCCACGGCTTCAAACGTTCAATTCCAGGCGACCAAGGCCCGCGCGGCAAAGCTTGAGGCGAAGGGTCAAACCGTCGACTTCAAGGCGCTGCTGGAAAAGGAGCCCGACAAGGGCGTAACCAACATCCGGCGGACGGACATCAAGCATTGGGCGCCCCATCTCGGCGTCGAGAGCAGATGCGTGGTGCCATTCACCAGCTTCGCCGAGCCAAGCCCGGTCGAGGGCGACAAAGACCCCCTCACCGGTCGGCATCGCAATTTCTGGTTCGCGCTCAATGAAAGCAAGCCGCTCGCTGTCTTTGCCGGCCTGTGGACGCCATGGCGCGGCGCCCGCACCATTCGCGACGGCGTGCTCGACTGGGAGGTCTATGCCTTCCTGACCACGAGCCCGAACGGTGTCGTTGCCCCGATCCACGAAAAGGCAATGCCCGTCATGTTGACGACACCGGAAGAGATTGAAACGTGGCTGACAGCGCCCTGGGCAGAGGCGAGCAAGCTGCAGCGTCCGCTACCTGACGACATGCTGACAACAGTGGATCTTCCTCCTACCCAGATCGTTTCACCTCAATCTCAGGCATCGTTGATCTAGGAGGTGTGACTTCGACGCTCTTTAGGGCATGGCCGAAGCCAACGCTGCCGGGAAGGCTTTCGAGGCCGCGGCAAAGGGAGCCGGCGTGCTCCGCAACATTGCCCCATAGAGAGAGTACGCCCTCAGGCAGCCAACAGGTCGCTTCGGACGATAGATCGATCTGGCGGCGCGTTTCGCCACCTTTGGACAGCCGGGCGGCAGCGGTGTCGCGAGCAGAATCAAGCCTTCATGATTTGCCGGCCCTGCCGTTGAATGTCACCGCACTGATTGCCGACTCATTTTTATCGGGCTACGCTGCATTCAAAGCCATAGGGGGAATGTGCTTTGACATCTGAAGTCTGCGTACTCAATAAGCTTGCCATTGTATTGGCTTCTGACAGCGCGAGCACAGTAACCCACACGTCAGATGACGGCCCCAAAGAGCGGTACTTTAAGGGAGCCAACAAGATATTTCAGCTAAGCGATCATCATCCCGTTGGAATAATGATATTCGATTCGGCTAATTTGATGAGCGTCCCGTGGGAGATAATCATTAAATGCTTTCGACGAGAGCTTGGCGACAAGTGCTTTAATAATCTAGCCGGATACGCCGACGAATTTTTCTCCTTTATCAATAATAGCCCAATCCTATTCTCGGATGCCATCAGAACTCAGGAGACAGTGAGGTCAGCTCGGTCCTTTCTGCTCTCAATCATCCTGCCGGATGACTTATCGATCGACGTAAAAATTGCACGCGCCAACGCACAGAAGAAACTCTCAGAAGCTAGAGCGCGAGCGGACAAAGACGGCAGATTGCACTCCGCAATGGAGCAAGATGTTGCAGATAAGTTCGTCGATGCCCAGAAAAAAGATCTTGCCGATTGGTTTGCCAAAGCCGCAGTGCTGAAACCATATCTCCCGGACGATATTGAGGAAATGGCGGAAACAGGACTGTGGACGGTTCTCAAATTCGTAGACGAGTTTGTAGGATCAACCGGAATTGTGTTCGCCGGCTATGGCGATCATGAAATCTTCCCCTCCTATGTCGAATACCTCTCCTCCGGAATAGTTGCGGGCAATCATCTCACCGAACGAATTGGCGGCTTCTCAGTCGACCATCATAGACCGGCCAGCATAAAGGCATTTGCGCAAACGAGTATGAGCGACACGTTCCAACTTGGCCTAAGCCAAGACGTTTTCGGCCTCGTAATGTCTGCCGTAAACGATGGATTAGATAACCTGGTAGGCGAAGTCTGTACCGCCGCTGGCATCGATCCTGCTACGATCAAAGATCGCAAGAAATTGGTCGGCGAGGCGCGCAAAGCCGTTGGTGACGCAGTGCTCGACGCCGCGCAGGAAGAACATGGCAATCCATTTCGTCGGGTTTTGTCGGTTCTTCCTATCGAGGAAATGACAGGCCTTGCGGAAACCTTAATCAATTTGCAATCGCTAAAGGAGAAGGTTACAAGGCCCTCTCAAACTGTTGGCGGGCCGGTTGACGTCGCTGTAATTACAAAGAGCGAAGGGCTGGTTTGGATTAAGCGTAAACATTACTTCGACCTCGCTCTCAATTCGCGGTATGGTCAACGCCAAGCCAGGTTGCACAACTAAACAGGAGAACGACAATGAGTTTCGGTCGCGATTTGAACGAAATGTTCTCTGTTGCCGATGAATGTGCGGACACCGCAAAAGTGCGACGCCTTCAGACGAGCGAGGCTAAGATTCTGCAAAAAGAGAGCGAACGTGAATACGATCGCTTCGTTGAGGCGTTCACCAAGTCGACAGACAACGATCTGCCGCGGATCGTTCGGCGATAACAACATTCGTCATAGTTTCGCGCCGCACGAAGCCAGCAGGCCCTGACAAATTGGTCAGGGCAGGTTGAAGCCCCACACCCATCATGAACACCGAATGGCCAGTGCCTATCGGCGGCGGCTCGTCAATAGCCAAATCTTGCGATAGCGGAGCCTTGTGGACTGCCGCAGTCTTCTCGAAAGAGGAGATGACCCATGGGCCTTGTAATCTGTGACATCGCGGCGGACGCACGAAGCACCTGGCAGCTCGTGTTCGACATCGACCAGCCGGAACTCTGGGTGCAGCTGGTTCCCAGCGACGTGCTGCCGTACGTGCCCGACTGTTTCCCAATAGAAGACTTCTTTGGCGCGCCGCGGGCCAACCGGCTTCACAAGCGAGCTCGAGAAGGCCTTTCGATCTTGTTCTGCACGTCAATAATGACGCGCTGGAAACACAACCAATTCGGGCCAAATTTCCAAAAGACCCCGCCACTTTGGGGATGGTGACGGAGGGCGATTGGCAGAAGCGCAGGCACATGCCACAACCGGCTTAGCGATCCGGGGGGATTTCCTATGCTCACGCTCATAGCAGCGACGGTCATCTCGTGCGTGCAGCTCACCGCGGTGGACGGCGACACCATCAAGTGCAACGGCCAGAATATGCGCCTGATCGGCGACGGCGTGCCGTTCAAGTCAGGCATCGACACCCCAGAGACTGGCGGGCGAGCGAAGTGCGACCGCGAGCGCATGCTCGGCAAGGAGGCCAAGAAGCGACTGGCTGAGCTCCTACGCGAGCCAGGTCTGCGGATCGAAGACACTGGACACGTGGATGATACAGACCAGCGTCGACCGTTGGTGCGTGTCAGGCTTGGTAATGGCCAGTTGGCGGAAAACATTCTGCTCCGCGAAGGCCATGCGATCATCTGGCGACCGAAGGTCAAACGGCCTTGGTGCGGGTAACAGGGAGGAATGGAATGAAGTTAGCTGCCTTTGCTATGGCTGCAGCCCTGCTGATATGGCCAACAGCCAGTTCTGCGCGGAACCTCACGCCGGCGCAGAACGAAGTCTATGAAGCCGTAATGACCGCTGAGATCCTTGTCGGCAAGTGCTCCCAGCAGAGCATTTCTAGAAACGTCCCCAGAATCAATGAGGTAACCTCGGAAGTCGGCCTTGTTCAGTCGGATTTTGCGGATGAACGAGCGGGCTCCACGTGGGATCGCCTTAGCGCCGAGATGGGCGAGCTTACTGACAGTGATTGTGCTGCCTACTACAAGAAAATGGGTCCAGACGGTTCCGGCCTGCTGACCATCTACTAGTTGGCAGGTTCACAATCGATACATAAGCAAGTTGAGAATTTGGTGGGGCAAATGGGAACCGAAATCTGGGCGGGCGATCACCTAAAGCGCAAGGAAGACGCCGACTTCCTGATTGACTATTTACTGGAGCGGAATGCCCAGGCGGTAGAGACAGGACAGCGCGGTGTATCGATTAATGTGAGCGCTCCGTGGGGCGCCGGCAAAACCTTTTTTATGACCAGGCTGGCCCAACAGCTTCGCTCTCATGGATTTGGGGTCGCGGAGGTCAACGCATGGCGCGACGATCACGCGGATGACCCGATCTTTCCGGTCATGTCGGCGATACTAGGGGCCCTGCCAAAGGCGGGCAAGTCGGCCGACATACGGCAATCACTGACGAAGAACGTAGGGAAGATCGCCACGCGAGCCACCCTGGGGCTAGTGAAGCGCGGAGCCGGGTTCTTCATTGGTCAAGAAGCTGTCGAAGGAATTGCGGACGACGTGACGAAGTCAATCGCCGAAGCAACTGAGCAGACATTGAGTGAGTATGCCGAACAGGCGCTCGAGCACTTCGAAGAGGGGCAGAAGGCGATCGACGATTTTCGCACAGAGCTCGGAGAGGGGGTTAAGAACGGCAACCCGCTGTTTGTTCTGATTGATGAAGTTGATAGGTGCCGGCCAATCTATGCGATATCACTCTTAGAACGGATCAAGCACCTATTCGACGTCCCCAATGTCATTTTTTTGGTTGCGACCCATACGGATCAATTGGCTCATACAATACGTGCCGTGTACGGAGCCGGGTTCGACGCGGATACGTATCTCCACCGCTTCTTCGACCGCACCTACTCGTTCGATCAACCCACTCTCGACGAGTTTGTTGATGTGCAATGGACTGAACTTGGGCTGGTGGAAGATCGCTATCTGCCCATTCCCGACCAAACACAGCGCCAGATGGTTTCCGCAATATCGCGAATCGCGGGCCTGTCGTTGCGAGATATAAAGCAGTGCATGGATATGCTCAGTAGTGTGACAAACCGAGCGGAAGCTAAAGTTCCTGTACCGCTATTGTATGTGTACCCGCTTGTTGCCGCATATCACCTGAGAAAGACTGGTGCATTTAACATCGCGACGGGTATGGCCAATCGCGACGTCGATCAGCAGATCGCCGCAAGGCAATTTCAAACTCTGTTCAGCGGAGAGCCGCTTTTCATATTTCAGAACCGTGACCACTTCGGCCGTCAGATGGGGGAACAAACGGTAGAGCTTACTCGTGTGTTGGACAGCTTTATGGGCTTGCTCAGTAACGGCTTGACGGAACAGGTCGGCGGCGATGCTTGGGAATACCGGTTTGTCGAGCGCTATCGGCAGACCGAGTTCGCAACTCTACATGGCAGTACCCACAGAGGCATGAAGGTAACGTCAATACTCGAACGTTACCGTGCTATGATCCAAAAAGCCGGACGGATTGGACAATTTACCTAGTTGCTACGGAAAAACCGTTCCCAAGACCCCGCGTCCTGAGGCGGCCGGACAATCCGCTGGCCGGTTTGATCGATCTGCGAGGCGCCCTCGTTCAACCATTCCATGGCCGTCTGAACGTCCTTGTTCTCGGCCAAGGCACCGGTGACGACATCCACCAACGCGGGCGCGGCGGCCGTCCGATAGGCCATCTTGCCGGCGGTCGGCATGTTCTGGCGCGTGTTCGTCACCCACTTCCGAAATGATGGCGACGTAACGAGTTGTGCCAGGCCGCGGGAGACGGCTGCAGCCTGCAGGGCGCTGGCCGGCCGCGACAGAATGCCGGTAATGGCAGCACCCGCTGCCAGACCGCCCCCGAGCGGTCCCTTGAACTTTCGGATCAACACATCGAAGGCAAGGTCCGTAATCCACATTGCACACACGCCGATCAGGAAAGCAGTCAGCCGCGTTGACCTGCCCCTGACGCAGAGTTATGCGGAACAGGCAGGATATTGAGGCGGGGCAAGTTTAGATGACGCTTATTCGATTGCTGGCAATCGCCGCCTTGATGTTGATGCCGACTTCATCGGCCATGGCAGAAGGCAAGATTAAGCTGTTCGCTTGGGGGCAGAACGTCACCTATAAGGATGAACGGCCGGTTGGGAACTCTGTCGAGGCCATCAATTATGCCTACGAGCTAGGATATGATGGAATCGAACTGGACACGCTGATACTCGACGACGGCACCCCTGTTTTGAGCCATGACGACAGCGTCAAGCTTGTTGACGGCACGAAACGGAAGATCACCGACCTTCCAGCCAAAGAAGTGACGGCAACAGTGATTGGCGCGTGGCGAGGTCACGATGTTCGAGTGCCCACCTTGGCCGACGCGCTCGCGGCCAATGGTGACAAAGGAATGGCGCTGCTTGATACCCGGGTGCACCAGTCTCATTTGGCTGAGATGCAGAAGGCGATCGGGCGTTCCGGGATCAGCGAGGATCTCCTGTCATTCTCAGTTTACGATATCGAGCAAGGCAAGGCGTACAAAGCAGCCTACCCGCGCTCGCCTGTAATCCTGAAGAAGTACGACTTCGCAGCGAACATCCCGTTCGAAACCCTCGACGAGATCGCTTCCAGCGGCCTGGACGGGATTATGATCCAGTCCCCGCTATCAGACGAGCCAGTCGATGAGTTCGTTGCCGCAGCTCACGCGCGAAAGCTAACCGTCACATTCTTCGTACACGGCAGTTGGCCTCGCCCCGATCCTGATCCGGCACAGTCACTGCGCAATCTCATGAATGCCGGTGCTGACGCCGCACTAACGGTAAGAAGCGATTTCCTCGACCAGAACTGACCCGCTTACAGATACTGCCCGTTGGTCGCGACACTTCCTGCCGCATTGCCTGGTAGGAAGCTCGCGTTGCCGGTGCCAGTGTCGATGAGGGCGCCCTTGTGGGACAGATAGCGTGTTCCTGTCGCAGAGCCTGAATATGTTACGCTGGCGATCGAGATGACGCCCGCTGCGGCACCAGCAAAATACGCGCTGAATGCTGGCGTGCCCGTCAGGGTGACTGTCGCCGATGTGATGGCGATGTTTCCGCTGGCAGGCGCATGAAGGTGAGACACGGCTCCGCCGACAATCGAGTAATTCCCCGAGTTGTAGATTTCACCGTTAATGTTGGCCTCGATGTGCCCACCGGTCGACGCGCCGAAGCGGATATTGGCGAAACAGATCGTCCCGCCTCGCGCGTAAAGACACGCACCGGCAGCTGAATTTCGGAGTTCCATATCCTGTACGCGAATGCGGGCACCCCACTGCGCGATGAAGCAGTAGCCACTTGCGGCATTGATGACGACGTTCCCTGGCGTGCCAGAGTTGCCCCTGATGGTCACCGCTGGATCGGCAGTCGAGCCCGGCACCGGCCCCCTGAACGTTGCGCCAGCCGTGTACGTCCCGTCTCCGACCTGGATAGTGATCGTGAAGCCATTGGCGTCCAGCCCCTGAGCGACTATCGCAGCCTTTTGAACGGTCAGAAATGCCGCAGCCGACGTATCAGCAAGCCCGGTATTGGCCTCGTTGCCGTCAGTGCGGACATAATAGGTTCGGTTAGCTGTCAGCACTTCTCGGCCGGGTCCAGTCGCGCCAGTCGGCCCAGTTACTCCGGTTGCTCCGGTCGCTCCAACTCCGGTAGGGCCTGTCGCGCCAGTTGGACCCGAAACCCCCGTGGCACCGACCGGTCCAGTTGGCCCCGTAGCTCCAACGGGACCCGTCGGCCCTGTCGGGCCGGGAACCGTGGATGTGGCGCCGGTAGGTCCTGTCGCGCCCGTTGCGCCGACGCCTGTCGGTCCTGTTGCTCCCGCTGGTCCGGTTGGTCCTGTCGGGCCTGTCGGGCCGTCACCTCGCAGCAGTGCCAATACGGTGTTGGACAGGCTGTCGGGGGTAACCTTTCCGTTCGGCAGAGCACCATCCGAACGCCGAACGTCAGCCAAAGCATCGATCGTGTCGTCGACCCCGCGCTTCAGCTCTGCTAGGTCGGCGTCCAGATTGGTGCCTGGAAAAGGTCCCTCCTGTTGTTCCGCCTGAAAGCCAGTGTAGCTGTAGTCGAGGACAGGCTTCTTTGGAGCGCCCATGAATGATCCCTTGTCTTTGCGCTAAGGCCGAGCGGGTGACGTCTGTGCGGCTGGTCGCTTCCCATTGCCAACGGTGCCGTGATCGAAAATTCCGGCGATATCCTGCGTGCTGAGCCCTGACGTCGCGGCCTGCGGTTCGCCGTCGCCCTGAACGGCATCGAGTACCGGGTCTTCACTCTGGATCTCGTCGAGCAGGTTTAGAACTTGCGTGGCTCGGACGCCGTACTTCTGCAAAATTCGCCGACGTTTTGCCGCGAGATCTGCCGGATTGAACTTCTCGAGCAGATCAGCCGCCATGCCGGGATTGTTGAAAGCCGCAGACGCCATCGTATCGATGGCACGGGCTTGCACTTTTGCTGAACGGCCCCGCAGCCACATTGCGGCGACATCCACTACTGCGATTGATAGCGACATCTGCCCGCGGTTCACACTCCTGGCTCGTGCGGCAATCGAGGTAGGCGACAGCGACGGATCGAACTTGCCGGACAGCGCCTGCGCGGTGCCGGAGGAATTTGGGGCGCGCGTGCGGACGCTGCCTTCGGCGCCGGCGAGCGCGTTGAAGAAGTCCTTGATGGAGGCCAGATCCTCGGGATTGTCGGACCAGAGCTCGTCGGCGACAGCCGCGGTCTTCGGGTCGTCGAAGAACGCCTTCAGCTTCTTGGCGTCCCAACGGTCGCCGCCCGTGGCACCCTGCGCCGGCAGCTTCTTCGTCTTAACCGCTTCCCACAGTGCCGCTCGAGCATTCTGCCGGGCTTCCGGCGTGCCGCCGGCAGCCTCAATGAGCTCGCGGGCGGCCTCGCGCGGCTTGGGGCCGGACGTGAGATTGCGCACTGCGTCGACGGTCGCTTCGTCGCCGAACTGGAGGTAGCTGGCCTGCGCGGAGCGGCCAGGCGTGTTGAGGCGCTTCTGCGTCTCCGCGCTGGCCTGCTCGACGCCGGTGCGATACTCGCCCGCGGCGCGGGCGCGCGTCAGGCTGTCGCGCAGCTCGGGAAATTCGCCAAGCAGAATGTTCCGCTCGCTCATGTAGCGGTTCAGCGCCTCGGGGCGCTCGAGCAGCCCACGGCTCTGGACGTCGGCCAATACTTCATCCGCCAGCGCATTGCGAACACGGGTATCCGTGCCCGCCTCACGCAGCAAGGCGCGGGTATCGTTGATGCGACCACTGTCAGGCTGAGCGAAGCGGCCGGCGACGGCGCTGTCGTCCAGACGGTAGCCGCCACCCTCACGGGGCCGCAATGTCTCGGCGATGGCAGTACCGGGGCGCTCGAAACGATTGCCCTGGTCGGTGCGGGCGGCGCGCGCCGTCTCATACTGGTCGCGCAGCTCTGGCGGAATGGCGGCCTCGGTGAAATTGTCGACCTCGTCCTGATACTGCTGCGTGACGCGCGCGGCGTTGCGCTGGCCTGCGGCGCGCTGGCCCCGCAGATCGTCGGAGAGGCCGCCCCGGATCGACGTGACTTCGTTCAGCGGAACCATGCCATCAGTGTCAGCCGGCGCGAGTTGCCCCGGTACGTCTGCCTCCGCCGGGCGGAACCTGGTGCGATCGTTGACCGGCAGGCTCTCGTCCACCGCCGCGAACCGATCGCGGAGCGGCCCGACATCGACTTGGGTCGTGGCGTTGTTCACCGGGTCCCAAAGCTCGCTGACATACTGGCGCACTGCGTCATAGGCATCCTGAACACCAGAGCGCAGCGAGGACCCGCGCGCCGTGGCGTCGCGCATGCCTGGCTGAACGCCCTGCTCCGCTTCGCCGAAGATAGCGCGGGCCAGATCCTCGGCCTCCTGCGCTTCCGCGATCTGCGCGTCGCGACCGGACGACAGAGCTGCGCGAAATTGCGCCGGATCGCCCTGCGGGGCAACGGCATCCATTTTTGAAGATACGGCCGCTTCATTGCCGACGCGGCGCATGTTGGCGGCGCCAGGCGTTAGCATGTCCTGGTTCTGGACCATCGTCATTAGCAACGGGTCCTGCATGCGATCGCCGATGTTGGCGACGTAGCCAGGGACGACGTCTTCAACCTGCGAGGGCTGACGCAACTGAGCGGCGAGCGGAGCCGTGTCGACACGGCCGGTCTTGGCGAACTGTTCGCCAGCGGCGGTCGAATTGTTGATGATGCGGTCGGCCACCTCCTGGCCGGCAACCTCGTCCATCATGGCGGGCTTGCCGGTGGCGGCAGCAACAGCGTTGCGGGCCGCGCCGGTCAGCCGCGAGCCGAGGGCGGTGACGCCGACGCCACCGAGCGAGCCGAGGAAATCGGACCAGAAGTTGTCGCCGTTCTGATCGTTGCCGGCGGCTTCGTTCGCAAGGCCAGCGCCAAGGCCGGCACCCGTGGCGAACTGCGCCTCCTTCTGGACCAGAGCGCGCGGAGCAACTGCAGCCGGCTCGACGAACATGCGGCCAAGTGCGCCCATCTCGCGGGCACCTTCCTTGCCGACGCGGGCGGCAGTGCCGAGCGCGCCGGCGACTGGAACGGCGGCGGCACCGATCTCCTTGCCGACACGGCCGACGACACGCTGAAAGGCGTCCTGCGGCTCCAGCTCGGCGGGGCGGTCCAGGGCAACTGCGGCCAAGGTGGAAGGCACGCCGAAGAGCTCGTCCAGGTAGTCGCCGCCGAGGAAGGGCTGGTCGCTGATCGGAACGCCAGCGAAACCGAGGCCTGCGTTCACCAGATCGACCGGAAGCCCAAGCATTTGGGCAGCGCCCCTGCGGCCCTCGCGGACGCCGATGGCGGCCGTGTCATCGGCATAGTCGGCGCTGCCCATGATCGTATCGATAAGCGAACGCTCCGGCGACGGTGCTTCCGCAACGCCGCCGGGCACACCGGTTGCGTCACGGGCATCGCCGATCGGAACGGGGGCGGCCGGAGTTGCAGCAGCCGGCGCTTCGGGACCGCCGAACGTGTCGCGCATCGCCTTCGTCATCACCTCTTCCGGAGTGTCATCCGGAAATTCGACGATCGTCCCGTCAGGAGCCTGGACCTGGATCACATTCGGTCTCCGCGGGGATGCGACCGAACTCTTGGCAGGTAGGGTGGAAAGCGCCTCGGCGATTTCATCGTCGGAAAAGTCGTCCGGAAACTCGACCCGCTGGCCTTCAAATTCGACGATCGGCATTGTTTGCCTTTCCGCTATGGCCATCTGAGCCGCCCAGACGATTGGATCTGGGCACCGAAAACAACGGGGTGCCGTCATGTTTGATGGTTGGGAAGCCGGTCAACATGCCGCTGCACTCATCGCCACTCCCAACGGCACACGAAAGCTCTGCTTCCGAGCATGCGATTGTTGTGGGAGGGTCCAGTTGACGTTCGGGGTTAGCCCGCGGTGAGTGCGACTGCCCGAGTTTCGCTGTTTTCCGGCGCGTTGATCATAGCAACGCTTCTTGCAGATTGCCAGCATCACGCTGCCCTCGCGAGGGCTGTGTTGCCGGCGAATGACCCGCCGGTCTTCCGCATCAGTTCAGCGACTGTCGCCTGTCGCCTGTTAGCTTTGCGTTCCTGCAGATGGCTGAAGTCGAGCATGTTGCGCAGGTCGCGGTCGACCAATCCGACGAGCAGTCGTGCGTCGTCGGCATGGGCGGGGCAGGCGCCGGGCTCGCGCGACCAGTGACGCACAATGACCAAGGCTGCTCGGCCGCAAGCCGTCAGTTGCCGGCGGTTGTAGCCTGGCGGGAGCCGGTCGATTGAAGACGAGATTGCGGCCACGATAGCGCGGGACAGTGCTGCCTCACGCCCACCATCCAGGGCGAACGCGGGACGGTGTCGCCGTAGCTCCGACAATGCCAATTGCAGCTCGAACGCAACGTCGACATGGCGGAGCGTGGCCTTCCAAAACTGGAATATGAGGCCGTCGATCGTTTCGTCGAACTCGATACTCTCCCGCGACGGCGGTGCGATGTCGATGAGTTCGTCGCAATGGGGGAATAGTGACTCGGGCTGCATCGGACTTCCCTTCTGATGAGAAAGAATGCCCACCTACAGATGTACGAAGCTATGGCCTTAGAAAATCAGGAAATCGTATAAAATCACCGCATCCAAAAGTTTGAAACGGCCGGAATTTTGTACGACCCGCCGACGGCGCCGCAGTCGCTCATTTCCGTGTGTCGGCAGGGGTGGGGGTCGGCCTGACGTGCCCCGGCATCCCGAGGGTTAGAGTGTGAAGGGCAGGCCTAGGGCCTGTCGAACACGCAGCCTCGAAACGGCGAAATATGCGTATTTGCCGGCGCCCACTGCGTTTCTCACACAGTTAGCCGCGCTGCATTATCAATGGCTTAGTGCGGGCATTGGTAGCGCGTTGATAGCAACCCCTGAAAACTAGGGGTGAATAGGACAGGTGTCCTACGATTCATACCCGAACGCGGCCATAACCGGGGGCAGCAGCCCCGCCGGCACCTGGACGCTGAAATGATAGTACGAACTGCCGCTTGCGTGGGCCTCGTGCCAGGCTTTGCAATGGCCAATTCCGGGGTGATCAGCGTTCGTCGAGCGAAAACGATGAACGGCGTCATAGCAGTCTGCGAGGCAATTGCCGCGTACCTGAAGGCGAATGCGCCAGTGCAGCCGCCCGTCTCGCGGCCAATCGCTTTCGTTGCAGAGCTCGATCAACGGGCAGAAATCGGAAAGCACGCTCACCCCTCCTTTTCCAAAGACAAAGACCCGCTGCAGAAGCAGCGGGTCTTTGTATCTTTCTGAATGATGAGCCGCGTGGCTTTACCCGACCAATTCGGCCTTTCGCGGAGTGAAGGCACGGCGCATGTGTCGGCCCCAGGCCTGGAAATGCGCCTCCTCCAGTTCGGCGACGGCTCCGGCTTCGACAAGCATGACGACTTCGACCATGTTCTTGTGCTCGGCGTGTGCATCGCTCTTAAACGTCCAATCGCATTCATCTTCAGGCTTCAGCGCGGCATCCGTCGCCGAAAGTGTGCGACGCGTAGCGAAATCGATAACGTTGCTCATTTTGTGCTTCTCCTAGAGCCGCTTTTCGGGCGGCAAACAGAGGTCCGGGGTCGAAAAGACCGAAGCTAGGCCCCTGCCGCCTTTGGGGGTCGACCCCTTGGACATGCGCGACAGCCCCCGGACGAAAATCGAAATATGCTGATTTCTTCTTGGCTTTTCGGGCCTATGTTCAGAGTAGCAGTCCCGAAGAATATGTCAACATATTTTCTTGAATGACGCTTAGATATATTGATTTACTACTGTGTTGATTTTGACGATCTACAGCAACGACGAAATCTACATAATGATCAATTGGACAAACGTTCGCAAATTGCTTAGTTCATAGCGTAGTTGGCGTTGTCAAATTGAAGGGCGTCGCTGTGGCTCTCGGCAAGCTGTTGACCGAAATAGAGGTCGCTAACATCCTAAGTTGCTCGCCCGCGACGGTTAAGCGACTGCGCTTGACGGGGCGGCTGACCTACATCCCCGGCCGCCCCGTAAGAATAGATGTGGACGACCTCAACGCCTATCTGGCGGCTCTCGTAGCGCCACAAGAGGCGGTTGAATCTGCCGCGGCCAGCCCGAGAACGCCCGAAAGAGATTTCCGCCGGCTTGCTCGCCAGGTGTGGCTGCAGCGGCAGTCGTTTCGACGATCGCGTGATGAGAAGAAGTAACTAGCGGGCCGATCAGCTGCGTTGTGAACAGCTAAAAAACGTTTAGGCAAGTTTTCGAAACAGGAGGGGCCTATCAAGAGTTTAGTTTGGCTATTGTTGTTAGTCATCGCATCAACGATTGCGGTTTTCGCTCTGAAGGCGGCGAATGAACCCGTCTGGTATTTTCTGCTCATCCGAGAAGACGCAAGAAGACCTCAGTCAACGAGAATGCCAGATTGGGATCTTTTGGATGGTTCTGCATTCGAGTGCTTTCGCCATGCCGATCGTTGGAAAAAAGCCGGCATGTTGGAGGCGCGGTGCGAACCAGTTCCTCGTTTCCGCCACTGGCTGAACGGCCTCGAGCGGAAAAGAAGCTTGAAAGTACGTTGACCTTAGTCGAAAGCGCTGCCTTTGCGTTGCGATCCATCCTGCCCTCGCTGGGCAACTGCCAGCCTGTCACGCTTTCGCTTAGCTGCGGCGACCATCGCGTTGAGTTCGTTGCCGTCCATTTCGTGGATTGGCTTTTGTTGATCGGAATTACGGTCGTGTCGATCCAGCATTCCGCCGATCTGCAATAGGGTGCGTTGCGAACTCGCTTTTGCTTGCGCAGACGCCAGGGGGTCGCGGCAGGTAGCAAGGGCACTTTCGTAGGCGACTTCAACGCCCTCGACCCGCGCGCGTCTGATTACGGTAGCCCGACGCCGATCTTCTTCGTCGTCGAATTCGTCATCAATGGTGTCGTTCACGCGAATGCCCCTATTGGATCAGGTTGGGTTGGTTGACGGCGCGCCAGCTCGGTTTTCAGTTCTGATATTGCCGCCTCTAACTCCGCAGCTTCCGAGCCCTGTATCGTCGAGCGCGGACGGCTAGCGAGCTTCCGGAATTCGGCATTTGCTTCTCGCTCGGCCTTGGCGCGCTGCCGAGCTGCCGCAGCGCCAGGTCGCCTCGCGACATGCCAAGCGCGATATCGGGCGAGCTCGTCCGGGGTCATCGCTGCCAGGCGTGCGGCAAGTCTCTTTGCTGCGCGCTCCCGGTCAGCAAGCTTGCGCTGTAGTTTGCGCTCAAAGTCGGGTGCGTCGGCGTTCGGGAATTGAGGTACATGCCACCGGTCGCCGCGGGGCACCCTTCCCGAATGCAGGTAGCAACGTCCATTCGCCATCGGTGTTTGCTGACAGGGTTTTCCGTCACTCTTGCGAGCGGCGCCGCATTTCGGCATGCGCGCGCGCTTCGCGTTCCATTCGCGAATTGCGGCCGATCCGATCGATCGCCATTGCGCCGACGACTGCCAGGCATTTGGAGCTTTGCGGGGGCGTCGCTTCTTCATTGCTGTTTCTCCGCATAGCGCCCATGAGGTATCCGAACCTCGCGCCGGACATTTTGTCTATGAAATCCCAGATTGGTCTGGGCCCCAATAGTAGGGTGGAGGCGGCGCAGCCGGGCAGGCGAGCGTAGCGCCGCCGCAACCCCTATAGGGTATTTCCGCCGATTTTCCGCCATCAATGAAATCAATGACTTAGCTACCCCATTTCCGCCAAACGGCCATTCACTTCCGCCGCCACTTCCGCCAACCATTTCCGCCAATGATTTCAATAAGTTAACTGTACGATCTCCGCCGATCCGCCCATTTCCGCCGGACTTCCGCCAAGGCCACTTCCGCCGATTTTCCGCCATGCAACCAGCTATCCCGGACAAATTGTCCGATGCATCGAAGCGGCCCGCACTGCGATGAGCGTGGCTAGTCAAAGGCGTTTTCATCTTCATCACCTTGGTCGTTTCTTGCGACTACGCGGAAACCACGAAGTTTGCTCTTCGCATCAGCAACATCGAAGACGATGTCGCCGGTGCGTTCCAAGAAGGTGATGAGCGTTTCCGCTTGGTCGGCATTGATGCCGAAGTCGACAGCCAGGCGCCGCACCGCGCATCGTTCTCCAGCCTTAGAAGACTTCGCCCATGGTTTTCGTGTATCCCACGCGGCCTGCATCGCATCCAAGATGAGCGCTATGCGCTCGTGCGACACGTCGCCGTTTATCTCGCTGGCACGAGTAGGCACGAGTGACGACCGACCATCTCCCAGGTGAACGACTTCGAAGCGGTAGGGCTCACTCCAGCCGTCGGGTGCGTCCTTCTGCTTTTCACAATGGAGTTTGCCGGCCAGGTGGCCTTGCTTGCATTCCATCCGGAAAACGAAATCGCCAGCACCAAGCAATACGGTTGAGCCGCGCATGTCGCCGCTCTTGCTGGCGTGATGAACGCCGAGGACGAGACAGTCGAACTCGCTCTTGATTGCGTCGCAGGCCCCAACAAACAGGGTCATGTCCTTCTGAAGGTTTTCGTCCGCGCCCGGCATCGAACGAGAAACGGTATCCACCACCACGGCTACGATCGGTTGGGCTATGCGTAGGCGGAGCGTTGCAGCGAGCTTCTTGACCTGTTCCGGCTTCATCAGGTCGACCGAGTGAGGCAGAAGATGGAACCGCCCGGCGGAACGCTGGTCGAGCGGTATCTGGTGATGCTGCATCCACGCTTCCGCGCGAGCCTTCATGCCGTGGGCGCCTTCGCCGGCCAGATACAGCACGACGCCGGCCGGTTTCGCGATGATGTCATCGCCATGCCACGACGTTTTCCCAAACGCCAAATGCATCGCCCAATCGAGCGCGAGAAACGATTTCTTGGCGCCGGGCGCACCGAACAAAAAGCCCAGACTGCGCTCCGGGAGGTGACGGGCAACAACGAACTTCGGGTCGGGAAGGTCCAAGAGCTGGTCGAGCCTGAGCGTTTTGAACACATCCGGGACTGCGCTACTGGGCTCAGGTCCGAACAGCGGCTCAACCTCTGTCAGGTCCTCAAAGTAGGTCGCGGCCAGTTTGTTCTGGCGGTGCTGCTCGTGCTCCCCCCAGCTTACGCCCACCGAGTTGGCTATTTCTTGAATTGATCCTGCCCAAGTTGCATTCGCCGGAAAAGGCGGGCTTTCTCCAGCCAGGGTGTTGCAGAGCCAGGTCAACGCCGATGCCTCATTGGGGCGCAACACCGCCGGATCCGGCTCGCCTACCACGGCGAAGGGCTCGTCGCCGGAACGCCCGTATATTGGGCTGCCGCCGAAACTGATTTCACCGCTCTCATCGAGGTTTCCGAATTCGCAAATCAGCGATGTGGGAGTGTGACCGCGTTCGGTGCCGTGATCGAAAATCCCGTCCGAGTAGATAGATAGATCTTCCTCGAGTTCACGATCGAGCTCGGCGGAAGACACTCGCCATTCGTGGTAGTCACCGGGAATGCAAGGAACCACCGCCGAGGCCCATTCCGCGCGTCTGCTCATGACTTCGCGTAGAACGGCGGTCTCGAACGACACCGGGAGATCGTGATCTCGGGCCACGGGTGCCTTAGACGATTTCAAGTCAAAACCGATCCGCGCGGCCGCGGATGTGATTGCGGCGATGCCCCGGTCTAAATCTGCCGCACTCAGCGGCGGCAATTCTGAGATCGGAGTGTCAATCAGAGACGAACGCAGCCGCGCGCCTGATTTGTGCAAGCCGGTAATCACCACCTGCTGGCCAGCGGCCATGAATTCAATCGCGTGCTCGCATCCGGTGGCCTGATCGACGAACTGCAGCTTTCGTTTGCCGATGGGTTCCGGTAGCGCAACGAAGACCAAGCTGCTGGTCGAGTTCTCTCGCCATCGGCGAGACAACCGTTCCACCGGAACCCCCAGCACCCCGGCAACGATGCGATTTACCTCAGCAACAAGCTGACGCCCTCGATCCGCTTCGGGGCTGGCTTCAGTTGGCGCGATCTTAATGTCTATATCGAAGGCACCGACGGACCCGGTCACCAGGCACAAACCGGCACCCGGATATTGGCGCCAACCGTCCACGTCCCGCATATTCGGCGCGAGATTTCTCCAATCTGGGAGGCCGAACCACCTGCCATTTTTGAATTGGCTAGGTATCTTTCCGTCGGCGATCTTGTCGACGATTTCGTTCGTTTGACGATCTCGAAACGAACAGGTGGCACCTGCTGGAGCGCATGGGCGGAGCAGCGAAAGATATCCATTGCTGACTAGCCGGTCGATTTCCTCTGAAAGGGGCGAAGCCCCTAAGTCGGGATGATCTTGACGCCCAATAACGTGGGTTCCAACGAGGTCGCCAAATAGCGCCGAAGGTTGCAATCGAACAGGGTCTTGAGCTATGTTCATTTCGCATCCGTAATGAAATTGGTCGGTTCCCGTTCGCGCGGGGCCGGCCTTTACATTTCTAGGTATTGTTGATCACCAATCGCAGATGGGGGCGCTTACGCTGCTTTCGCCCAAACACTGCGATCAAAGCGTCCAGGTCGGATCGATCGACGTGCAACAAGCCACGGGGGCCGAGCCGCTGCGCTCCAATCTGACCGCAAGCAACCCACTCGCGCACCCAAGATGTTGACCGACCGGCTCGCGTCGCCGCCTCGTTCACAGTGAGAAAAACTACGGGATCGATTGCTGCTGGTTGATGCATGGAAAACTCCTGGAGAATGGTCGCGGTGCCAATCTTCAGGCCTATGCTTGTGCGATACGAGGCCGATTTACGCCCGCCAAATCGCACAACGCCCGCATGGGCAGAGGTTGGGCCGCAGCCTTACCAATGCGGTAGACAATGCCGTCGCGCGCGGCGATCGAGCGCGCCAAGGCGACCCCGCTTACTCCACGAAAGCGCTCAACCTTTGGAGCTTCAAGCCAAAGGACCAATAGCGCATGAACGACCATTGTGGTGTTGCGGTATTCGAGGTCGACGAAATCTTCGCCTGACAAGCGTCTGTCGCGATATCGATTGACCGCCTGCAACAGGTCGCGGGTCCATCGCCGGTAGCCCGCCAGAATGTGCCGGCCGGCCAAGCCTGTTTCCCTTTTTGGGATGCCAAGATTTAGAACGGTTGCCGCTGCATTCCCGAATGGCGTAATTTTCATGCGGCCGGTTTCGAGGCTCAACAACTCGCAAAAGCCCGCAATCGCGCGAGCCGGCACGCAGTAGACCTTATTCTGCCAACTTGTCTCGTCTTCCCGACGCACATCGATAGCAAGCTGCGTGGTGCTCCACCCGTTGACCAGTTCAGCGATG
This sequence comes from Aminobacter sp. NyZ550, assembly GCF_025628925.2. Taxonomy (NCBI): domain Bacteria; kingdom Pseudomonadati; phylum Pseudomonadota; class Alphaproteobacteria; order Hyphomicrobiales; family Phyllobacteriaceae; genus Aminobacter; species Aminobacter sp. NyZ550. The sequence continues at coordinate 1,437,397 of NZ_CP114190.1, read as the reverse complement.
ATCGTCTCTTCGGCCTCTGCATAGATCTGGGCCTGCGGGTCGATGAACCGCGCTGCGGCCAGCATCTCAATGGCCCTTCTTCGCAGCACAGCATGGACCGCCGTATGGGTGGCCCGATGATCTTCCAACAGGTTACGCTCGGCTGGCGACAGTTCGGCCGCCGGGTCCGCATCAAGCAGAGGCCCCCAGGGAGACGGCTGATATGCCTCGATGAAAAGCCGATACCCCTCCGTCAGAAACGCAAGCAGACTAGACCCGTGAGGATCGTCGAAGCGGAGGGGATGTTTGGGCCGAAGACGATCTTCAATTGCAGAGGTCCACATCTTGGCGCCCCTTACGCGGCGCCAACACAGCGGCGTAGAAATTCATCCGCATCCGCCCGCCGAACAAGCGTCCGGCCGCGCACGCGCGCCGGAACCAAGTCACCGTCTTTAAAAAGCTTGTACACGGTAGAGCGACAGACCCTGAGATAGTCCGCCGTCTCGTCCACCGTGAGGGCCCCACCTTGAGCAAGGGCGACACCGGACTGCACTTTCCTGACGTTCTTCATGTTGCCTCCAACAATAACCTGATGAAGACAACATACAACGCCAGTAAATAACCATCAACTCGCCATGATGTACTATTTTATGTATGTCGCTATCATGTATTATGACATACGTTATTTGTAATACAAAAAAATCTTAACAAAAACAACGATCAACATTATCGGAGGTAACTGTATAAATCCGGGAAAAAATCTGTAGCGAGGCGTAGATCGCACCTGCAGTCGCCTCCACCACGTACTCAAAAATCACATGGCAATGAGGGAATTCGGCCGACCGACCCGGAATCGCCTGCGGTCGTCGACAAGATCACTTATCAACGATTGCGACAACGAATGTAGAGGGGGATGCACTAAGTGCCTGAAATCGTTGGTACGCCCAAGGGGAATCGAACCCCTGTTCCCGCCGTGAGAGGGCGGTGTCCTGACCGCTAGACGATGGGCGCAGCCGAGATCGGCCATATAGGCTGGCGTTCTCGAAAAAGCAACAGCCCGGCACGCGTTATTTGCACTTGTCCAGGCTGCCGCAGGGGCATCAACGCTTCGGTTCGATCAGATCCCACAGATTGCCGCAGAGATCGGCGAACACGGCGACGGTGCCATAGGCCTCGTGGCGCGGCGCTTCACGGAATTCGACGCCATTGGCCAGCATCGCCGCATGGTCGCGGGCAAAATTGTCGGTCTCCAGAAACAGGAACACACGCCCGCCGGTCTGGTTGCCGATTGCCGCCACTTGGCTCTCGCCATCCGCTTTGGCGAGCAGCAGCCTTGCGCCCTGCCCGCTGCCCGGCTCGACAGTTATCCAGCGCTTGCCGCCGCCGAGGTCGACATCCTCGACAAGCGAAAGCCCGAGCTTGCCGACATACCAGGCGATCGCCTGGTCGTAATCGGCGACGACCACCGAGACGGTGGCGATGCGGCGCCGGGCGGCGAAGCCGCTCACTTGGTGCGGACCTGGAACTGGCCGATCAGGCGCCGTTCTGACATGTCGTAGAGGAAGATGGTCCTGCTGCCGTCGACGAGTTCGGCGTCTATCGAGATGCGGTTGCCCGACAGCGCCTGCGACATGATCTTGGCGCCCACCGGCAGGATGATCTCGCCGCTGATCTGGCCGCCCGCCGGCACCTGGATGTCGCCGCTCGCCACCGGAGCGGCCGCCTCCGGCGTCCGCGATTTGTAGACAACGCCGCCGAGGACGGCCATAAGGGCGATGAACAACAGCCCTATATTGATGATGAAGAAGCGGACCAGTTTCCTGCGGACACGCTCAACCGATGGGTCGAGCGGCTTGTCTTCTTCTTCGATAGCGGGCCGAGACATGGCAAAACTTCCGGAACAATTGTTATGAGCGCATCAGATAGCGAAGCGACAGGCACTTTGATAGTGCTCGAAGCCGACGCCGATGCCGCAGGTGTGCGGCTCGACCAGTGGCTGGCCGGCCGCCTTGCGCCCGATCTGTCGCGCAGCCGCGTCCAGGCGCTGATCAAGCAGGGCGCGGTCAGCATCGGCGGCAAGGTCGTCGAGGAGGCCAAGCGCAAGCTGGCTGCCGGCGACGAAATAGCCATCGACATGCCCGAGGCCGAACCGGCCGAACCCGAGGGCGAAGCGATACCGCTCGACATTCTCTATGAGGACGACGAGCTGATCGTCATCAACAAGCCGGCCGGCCTCGTCGTCCATCCCGGCGCCGGCAACTGGACCGGCACGCTGGTCAATGCGTTGATCCACCATTGCGGCGACAGCCTGTCGGGCATAGGCGGCGTCAAGCGGCCGGGCATCGTCCATCGCCTCGACAAGGAGACCTCGGGCGTCATGGTCGTTGCCAAGACCGACCGCGCCCACAAGTCGCTGTCCGAGGCCTTCGCCGACCATGGCCGCACCGGCGACCTCGAACGCGCCTATGACGCGCTGGTCTGGGGCTTTCCGCAGCGCATGACCGGCACCATCGACGCTCCGCTCGGCCGCCACGCCGACCGTGTCCGCCGCGCCGTGGTGCCCGAACACCGCGACGACGCGCGCCACGCCATCACCCATTTCACCGTGCAGGAGCGGTTCGGCCAGGACCAGGCCGAATTCACCACGGCAAGCCTGGTCGAATGCCGGCTGGAAACCGGGCGCACCCACCAGATTCGCGTTCACATGGCCCATATCGGCCACCCCGTCGTCGGCGATCCCGACTATGGCCAGGCCTTCCGGACCAAGTCGAACCGGCTGCCCGAACCGTTGAAGTCCGCGGTCAAGGCATTTCCACGCCAGGCTTTGCATGCCCGCCTCCTTGCATTTCGCCACCCGGCTTCCCATCTCATCATGCGGTTCGAGGCGCCCTTGCCTCGCGACATGGGGGAATTGGTCGAAGGCTTTCGCAATCTCTGAACCTTCGATCAGAAAACCTGACTCGTATTGTTCACTTAGGCGTGACACTCTGTTTCGCGTTGAACAAATAGTGTCTTTTCTGGTTTTGTTCCTGTATAAGACCCATAGCGCGACAGGCATTCGGCAGCCGCGCCACATGCTCGCCTGGATCAGGGGGCATATCTCGCAAAGAGGGAGGGTGCTTTATGGCCCAGTCACTACCCAGTATCGTTTCCGGCGAAGGCGGCCTCAGCCGCTACCTGGAAGAAATCCGTCGCTTTCCGATGCTCCAGCCGCAGGAAGAGTACATGCTCGCCAAGCGGTACAACGAGCATGAAGACACCACCGCCGCCCACAAGCTGGTCACCAGCCACCTGCGTCTGGTGGCCAAGATCGCCATGGGCTATCGCGGTTATGGCCTGCCCATCGGCGAAGTCATCTCGGAAGGCAATGTCGGCCTGATGCAGGCCGTCAAGAAATTCGAGCCGGAGCGCGGTTTCCGCCTCGCCACCTATGCCATGTGGTGGATCAAGGCCTCGATCCAGGAGTACATCCTGCGCTCGTGGTCGCTGGTCAAGATGGGCACCACCGCCAACCAGAAGCGTCTGTTCTTCAACCTGCGCAAGGTCAAGGGCAAGATTCAGGCGCTCGACGACGGCGACCTGAAGCCCGAGCACATCACCGAGATCGCCACGCGCCTCAATGTCTCCGAGGCCGAGGTGGTGTCGATGAACCGCCGCCTGTCGGGCGACGCTTCGCTGAATGCACCCATCCGCGCCAGCGAAGGCGAGTCGGGCGAGTGGCAGGACTGGCTTGTCGACGACCATGACAGCCAGGAAACCATGCTCATCGAGCAGGACGAGCTCGACAACCGCCGCGGCATGCTGGCGAGCGCCATGTCGGTGCTCAACGACCGCGAAAAGCGCATCTTCGAGGCGCGTCGTCTTGCCGACGAGCCACTGACGCTGGAAGAGCTTTCGGCCGAATTCGACATCAGCCGCGAGCGCGTCCGCCAGATCGAGGTCCGCGCCTTCGAAAAGGTCCAGGACGCGGTCAAGGCCGCTGCCAAGAAGCAGGCCCAGGCGCTGCGCACCATCGACGCCTGACAATCGGCCTCAGCTTGAAACAAAAAACGCGCCGGCATGCCGGCGCGTTTTTCTTTCGGTCTCCATCTTCCCCCGAAGGTGGAAGCCCGTCCCAGAACCTTCCCCGCGCTCAAGCCTTTTTCGTCAGGCTCAGCGCCAGCTGCTCCATGCGCTCGGCCAGCGAGCCCAGCGCGCCGGTCAGCGCCGCATCGTTCTTATCGGCCTTGGTCAAGGCATCGTCGCGCGTCTTGCGCAGCGTCAGCACTTCGGTTTCCATGCCCTTGACGCGCTTCTGCAGCTCGGACAACTCGTCCATCACCATGATGCCGGCCATCACGGTCAGTCGCTGGTCGCCGATCTCGCCGAACGAATCCTTGAGATGCAGCACGTAGCGGTCGAAACGGTTGGCAAGGTCGATGAGGTGCTCTTCCTGGCCCTCGTCGCAGGCCATGCGGTATTGCTTGCCATCGATGGTAACGGTGACTTGCGCCATCTCCACCCTACCTGTCCAGCACGGCGCGGATCGTCTCCATCGCCGTCACGAGCCGCCGCGAGACTTCCTTGTTGGCTTCTTCCAGCCGTTCGGCCCGGGCTTCGGAATTGTCGAGTTCCTGCGCCAGCCGCGCCCGGTCGGCATTCATGCGCTGGACCTCGGCTTCGGCTTCGCCGTAGTCCTGATCGTGCTCGAGCCGCGCGGCGACCGCGCCCTCGAGCGTATCGATCGCCCTGCCTAGCCGGCCAATGACTTCCCTGAGTGTCGTATCCCCGGTCATGGCTCTCGTAGACCCCCGCCCATCACCGAATCGCGCACGTTTCAGAACGCGTTATCAAGGAAACATTAGGCACCGGTTGAAGGAGGCGTCAACAAAGCTGTTTTGTCTTTCCCCCACTAAGCGTGTCCAAGCCGACACAGCGAAGCGGCCGGGGCGTGACTTCGCGCCGCAACGAGGGCGCGAAAACGCACCGATTTGTTGACTCAAGCCCTGTGCCTGCTATGTGTCCCCCCACCTTTCTGGGGCCGTCGGCGGCCCCTTTTCTCGGCTATGGGAGGGACGATGTCCTCGCGCGAAAAACACGACCGGATGGCCAATGCGATCCGCTTTCTGTCCATGGATGCGGTCGAGAAGGCCAACTCCGGCCATCCCGGCCTGCCAATGGGCGCCGCCGACATCGCGACCGTCCTCTACACCCGCTTCCTTAAGCATGATCCGGCAAACCCGCACTGGCACGACCGCGACCGCTTCGTGCTGTCGGCCGGCCATGGCTCGATGCTGCTCTACTCGGTGCTCTACCTCTCGGGCTACGAGGACATCAGCCTCGACGAGATCAAGAATTTCCGCCAGCTCGGCTCCAAGACCGCCGGCCACCCTGAATACGGCCACGCCGCCGGTATCGAGACGACCACCGGTCCGCTCGGCCAGGGTCTCGCCAACGCCGTCGGCATGGCGCTCGCCGAACGCATCATGAATGCCCAGTTCGGCGACAAGCTCGTCGACCACTACACCTACGTGCTCGCCGGCGACGGCTGCCTGATGGAAGGCATCTCGCAGGAGGCGCTGTCGCTTGCCGGTCACCTCAAGCTCAACAAGCTGATCGTCTTCTGGGACGACAACAACATTTCCATCGACGGCCCGATCTCGATGTCGGATTCGACCGATCAGTTGGCGCGCTTCGCCGCCTCGGGCTGGAACACGCTGGCCATTGACGGCCATGATCCGGAAGCCATTGCCGGTGCAATCGAGGCCGCCAAGCGCTCCGACCGCCCGACGCTGATCGCCGCCAAGACTACCATCGGCTTCGGCTCGCCGGCCAAGGCCGGCACCAACAAGGTGCATGGCTCGCCGCTGGGTGCTGCCGAAATCGAGGCGACCCGCAAGGCACTCGGTTGGGAATACCCTGCCTTCGAGATCCCCTCCGACATCCTTGACGCATGGCGTCTCGCCGGCCTCAACTCGGCCAAGAAGCGCGTCGACTGGGAAAAGCGCCTCGCCGAGGCCGGCACGGAAGTCCGTGGCGAGTTCGAGCGCCGCATGCGCGGCGACCTGCCCGCCAGCTTCGACGCCGCCATCGCCGAGTACAAGAAGAAGCTCGCCGCCGACAAGCCGAAGGTCGCCACCCGCAAGTCGTCGGAAATGGCGCTCGAGGTGATCAACGGCGTCGTGCCCGAGACCATCGGCGGCTCGGCCGACCTGACCGGCTCCAACAACACCAAGACCAGCCAGACCACGAACATCACGGCCGAGGACTACGGCCAGCGCTTCGTCCACTACGGCATCCGCGAGCTCGGCATGTGCGCGGCGATGAACGGCATGGCGCTGCATGGCGGCGTCATCCCCTACTCCGGCACCTTCCTGTGCTTCTCCGACTATGCCCGCCCGGCCATGCGCCTGGCGTCGCTGATGGGCATCCGCGTCGGCTTCGTCATGACCCATGATTCGATCGGTCTCGGCGAAGACGGCCCGACCCACCAGCCGGTCGAGCATCTGGCGGCCCTGCGCGCCATCCCCAACCACATCGTCTTCCGTCCGGCCGATGCCACGGAAGCTGCCGAGTGCTGGCAGCTGACGCTGGAGAATCGCAAGACCCCGTCGACGCTGGCGCTGACCCGCCAGAACCTGCCGACGGTACGCACCGAATATGTCGAGGAAAACCTCTGCGGCTACGGCGCCTATGAACTCGCCACTGCCGACGGCGATGCCGAAGTCACCATCTTCGCCACCGGCTCCGAGGTCGAGATCGCGCTCGACGCCCGCAAGCTGCTGCAGGCCGCCGGCCACCCGACCCGCGTCGTCTCGGTCCCCGCCTTCGAGCTGTTCGAACAGCAGAGCCCGGAATACCGCAAGGCGATGATCGGCAATGCCAAGGTCAAGGTCGCCATCGAGGCCGGCATCCGCCAGGGCTGGGACAGCTTCATCGGTTCCGACGGCGTCTTCATCGGCATGCACGGCTTCGGCGCCAGCGCCCCGATCGAAGAGCTCTACAAGCATTTCGGCATCACCGCCGAGGCTGCCGCAGAGGCCGCCACGGCTCGGCTTCAGGCATAAGACGTCCCCCAGGAGAACCAACATGACCGTTAGAGTTGCCATCAATGGTTTCGGCCGCATCGGCCGCAACATCGTGCGTGCCATCTATGAGTCGGGCCGCAAGGACATCGACGTCGTCGCCGTCAACGATCTCGGCCCGGTCGAGACCAACGCCCACCTGCTGCGCTACGACAGCGTGCATGGCCGCTTCCCGCACGAAGTGAAGGTCGAGGGCGACCAGATCAACATCGGCACCGACAAGTTCAAGGTCACCGCGATCAAGGACCCGTCGCAGCTGCCGTGGAAGGAACTCGGCGTCGACATCGCGCTCGAATGCACCGGCATCTTCACCTCGAAGGACAAGGCTTCGGCGCACCTCGCCGCCGGCGCCAAGCGTGTCATCGTCTCGGCACCCGCCGACGGCGCCGACCTGACGGTGGTCTACGGCGTCAACCACGACAAGATCACCAAGGACCACATCGTCATCTCGAATGCGTCCTGCACCACCAACTGCCTGGCTCCCGTCGCCATGGTCCTCAACAATGCCTTCGGCATCGAAAAGGGCTTCATGACCACGATCCATGCCTACACTGGTGACCAGCCGACGCTCGACACCATGCACAAGGATCTCTACCGCGCCCGCGCCGCGGCGATGTCGATGATCCCGACCTCGACCGGTGCCGCCAAGGCCGTCGGCCTGGTGCTGCCGGAACTCAAGGGCAAGCTCGACGGCGTCTCGATCCGCGTGCCGACCCCGAACGTCTCCTGCATCGACTTCAAGTTCCTGGCCAAGAAGAACGTCACGGTCGAAGAGGTCAACGCGGTGCTCGTCGCTGCCGCCAATGGCCCGCTCAAGGGCGTGCTTGCCTACACCGACGAGCCGCTGGTCTCCATCGACATGAACCACAACCCGGCCTCGTCGACCTTCGCGCTCGACCAGACCAAGGTCATCGAGGGCAACCTCGTCCGTGTCATGTCCTGGTACGACAACGAGTGGGGCTTCTCGAACCGCATGGCCGACACGGCCGTCGTGATGGGCCGCACCATCGGCTGATTGCCGCGCCCGCCTCGGGCGACTACAGCGCCGCGCGTCCGCCAGGACGCGCAAAGGACGCTGTAGCACTTAACGGCTGCATGATCCTTTCCGAAATCGACTTTCGATTTCGGGGTCATGCACTAACCTACTGGCAACGCCCGGCTTCGGCCGGGCGTTTTCATTTCTACCGCAATGCAAAAATGTTTGGTCCAAGCCGGCAAAAATCCATTCTTGCTTGGACATGGCCTTTTCTTCGCCGCACTCTCAACCGACGCAGCTAACAGGTGGTTCGCAGACGGGTTGGGGATGGAACAGGCGGTATATCTCATCACGCTGGTAGGCACCGCGCTGGTCGTGGCGGCGGCGTTTTCGAGCCTGATCGCCTTCCGCTTCGGCGCCCCGCTGCTGTTGCTGTTCCTCGGCATCGGCCTTGCCAGCGGCGTCGACGGCCTCGGCATCGTCTTCGACAATGCCCACATCGCCTATTTCGTCGGCGCCATAGCACTTGCCGTCATCCTGTTTGACTCAGGCTTCGGCACGCCCGTCGGCGTGTTGCGCCAGGCCGGCATGCCGGCTCTTACGCTCGCCACCATCGGCGTCGGCATCACCACCGTCGTCTTCGGCATCGCCGCCTATTATCTCACCGGCTTCACCTGGCTCGAATCCTTCCTGCTCGGGGCCGCCGTTGCCTCGACCGACGCTGCCGCCGTGTTCTTCCTGCTGCGCGCCGGCAACATCAACCTGCGCGAGCGCGTCCGCTCGACGCTCGAAATCGAGTCCGGCACCAACGACCCGATCGCCATCTTCCTGACCATCACCCTTGTCGAGATCATCGCGCTCGGGGCCAAGCCCGACACCGACCTTTTGCTTGTCGATCTCGTCGTCGGCTTCTTCGTCCAGATGATCCTCGGTGCCGCCATCGGCCTGCTCGGCGGCTTCCTCATCGTCAAGCTGGTCGAACGGCTCAACCTCGACCGTGGCCTGTTGCCGATCTTCGTGCTGACGCTGTCGCTGCTGGTCTTCGCCGCAGCCGGTGCTGTCGGCGGCTCGGGCTTCCTCGCCGTCTATCTCGCCGGCCTCGTCGCCGGCAATTCCGACATCCGCGCCGTATCCACGCTCAAGCGCTTCCAGGACGGCATGTCCTGGCTCGCCCAGATCATCATGTTCCTGGTGCTTGGCCTGTTCGCCACGCCGTCGCAGTTCCCTGAAATCCTGGTCGCAGCACTGGTGCTGGGCCTGTTCCTGATGTTCGTCGCACGCCCCGTGGCGGTCTGGCTCTGCCTCATCCCGTTCAACATCCCGCGCCAGGAAACGGCCTTCATTTCCTGGGTCGGCCTGCGCGGCGCCGTCTCCATCCTGCTCGCCATCACCCCCGTGCTCGGCGGACTGGAGAACGGCAGGGATATCTTCAACATCGCCTTCATCATCGTGCTGACGTCGCTCGTCATCCAGGGTTGGACGGTCGGCCCGCTCGCCCGCCGCCTCGGCCTCATCGTGCCGCAGCGCTTCGGCCCGCTCGACAAGGTCGAGCTCGAACTGCCCGGCTCCGCTCACCACGAGCTGCTCGCCTATCGCGTCGTACCGGGCTCGCCGGTCGCCAAGGGGCAGCGAATCCCGCGCTGGGCGCGGCCCTCGCTGGTCGTACGCGACGGCCGCTCGATGCGCTTCCAGGACATGGGCCGCCTGCAGGCAGGAGACAACGTCTACATCTTCGTGCCCGACCGCTACCCGCGCCTGCTCGACCGGCTCTTCGCCAGCCGTGCCGAGGTCGATGCCGAGGACGAAGATTTCTTCGGCGCCTTCACCGTCGACCAGACCCATCTCGCCGGCGAGCTGGAAGCCGCCTATGGCGCGACCGTCAAGGAAGAAGAGCGCAAGCTCACCATCGCCGAGCTGATCAAGCTGCGCCTGCGCGGCCATGTCGAATATGCCGACCGCGTCTCGCTCGGCCTCATAGACCTGATCGTCCGCGACGTCGACGAAAAGGGCCGCATCGTCTCTGTCGGCCTGTCGATCGAGCCCGCCCCGCCCCCGCCGCCGGTTCCGGTGTTCCTCAGCGGCGGCGAGATCAGCGACCGCATCAGGCGCTTCTTCGCCAAGCGGCCGGAGAAGCAGGCCAAGACGGAAGCGTCGACGACCTCCGAGGGGTTATCCGAGGACGCGTGAGGCGCCCCCCCTCCGCTTGTGGGGTACACGTCGCGCGACACCCCAAAACACCCCTACAGCCCTCCCCACAAGGAGTAGGAGGGCATCGACGTCGCGCCTATCAAGCACTCAGCCTCTCTGCTTGCAGCCCGTCTGCGACAGGGGCCGCGCCCTGGAAGGATCGCCTGACAGCAACCGCCCGTCCTCAACCTCACCCGTTGTAGACCACCGCAAGCTTGTTCCCGGCGGGATCACGCACATAGGCGGAATACCAGTCCGGCCCGTAGTGTGGACGCGGGTTCGGCCCGCCTTCATCGGTTCCGCCATGCTGCATCGCCGCCGCGTGGAACGCATCCACCTCTGCGGTGGACTTGACCATGAAGCCGACCATCGAGCCGTTGCCACCGCTGGCGAGCTCACCATCGAACGGCTTGCAGACCCAAAGCACGAAGCCATCGCCCTTGCCGCCCTCCGAATAGGCGCGCCAACCCGGAAACTCCGTGTGCTTGCTCCAGCCGATCGTAGCCAAGGTCGCGTCATAAAAGGCGTTCGACTTGGCACCGTCGATCGCACCAACAGTGGCATAAGCACTCATCGTCATTGTCCTCCAGCATTCCGCAGAAACGTATCAGCAGAACTGGAACATATCAAGAACGCCTGAGGCCGGACGGCGCACGGATTCGGCATCCCGCAGATTGCCGGCAGACTGCGCGGCAAGCAGCGCCGTCTTCACCCGGCCACAATCTCCGCAAGCCGCGCCAGCCGCTCCGCCCGCGTGCCCCGCAGTTCGAGGATTTTGGGGCGCCCTTCGAGAAGCCCGAGCTTGTCGTCGCAGATGATTGCCTTCAGCCGCGTATCCAGCTTGCTGCGCAGCCGTGGAAGCTCGATCGTCACGTCGATCTCGGCCGGCCGCGACAGCGGCAGGAAGACGACGAGGCCGAGCGACGCGAGTGCCTTTTCGATCCTGCCGAGCAGCTTGCCGCTCGGCACCCACTCGAAGCCCTCCTGGACTGCGACCACTTCCAGATAGGCGACGAAATCGAGCGGGCAGCGGTCGTAGACGATGTCGGGCGAAGCAACTGACGCCAGGATCATCGCGCAGCTCTGCTCCAGCTGCTCATCGAGATCAGCCGATGTGGCACCGTCGGCGAATGGCGTGCCATGCTGCGCCAGCGCCCAATAGGGCTCCTGCTCGTGCTCATAGGCTGGATGTGCGGCGACAAAGTCGTCGATGAGGGTCGTCTTGCCGCTGCCGTGCGTGCCGGTGACCGCGATGCGCATGTTTCCCCTCGTTTCTCCGGCGATAGCCGCTCACGACCGCACCAGGAAGGGCCGTGAGCATCAAAATTTCACCCACTCCGCCGCGCAAACCTTGCATCCGCGCCCGCGATTTGTATGGTCCGCGCAATCTCTCCATAGGAAAGGGAACCTTATGGCCGCCTTCAAGACTCTCGACACCATCGGCAACGTCAGCGGCAAGCGGGTTCTCGTCCGCGTCGACCTCAACGTGCCGGTCGCCGACGGCAAGGTGACGGATGCCACTCGCATCGAGCGTGTCGCACCCACCATCACCGAGCTTGCCGGCAAGGGTGCCAAGGTCATCCTGCTCGCCCATTTCGGCCGCCCGAAGGACGGCCCCGATCCGGCCCTGTCGCTGGCGCCCATCGCGACCGCCACATCGCAGGTCATCGGGCGCCCGGTCGGCTTTGCCGCCGACTGCATCGGCAAACAGGCCGCCGCCGCCGTCGGCGCCATGAAGGACGGCGACATCCTGCTTCTCGAAAACACCCGTTTCTACAAGGCCGAGGAAAAGAACGACCCTGTTTTCGTCGAGCAGCTCGCCGCCAATGGCGACATCTTCGTCAACGACGCCTTCTCTGCCGCCCACCGCGCGCATGCCTCGACCGAAGGCCTCGCCCACAAGCTGCCCGCTTTTGCCGGCCGCACCATGCAGGCTGAGCTCGAGGCACTGGAAAAAGGCCTCGGCAACCCGGTCAAGCCGGTCGTCGCCATCGTCGGCGGCGCCAAGGTCTCGACCAAGATCGACCTCTTGATGAACCTGGTTAAGAAAGTCGACGCACTCGTCATCGGCGGCGGCATGGCCAATACCTTCCTCGCCGCGCGCGGCACCGATGTCGGCAAGTCGCTGTGCGAGCATGACCTCGCCCCTACCGCCAAGCAGATCATGATCGAGGCTGCCCAGTCCGGCTGCGCAATCATCCTGCCGTCGGACGGCGTCATCGCCCGCGAGTTCAAGGCGGGTGCCGCCAACGAGGTCGTCGCCATCGAGGCAGTGCCTGCCGATGCCATGATCCTCGACGTCGGTCCCAAGACCGTCGCTTCAGTCAACGACTGGATCGACCGCGCCTCGACGCTGGTCTGGAACGGCCCGCTCGGCGCCTTCGAGATCGAGCCTTTCGACAAGGCGACTGTCTCCGCCGCCCAGCACGCGGCCGCCCGCACCAAGGCCGGCAAGCTGGTCTCCGTCGCCGGTGGCGGCGACACGGTGGCAGCGCTCAACCATGCCGGCGTGGCCGACGATTTCACCTATGTCTCCACCGCCGGCGGCGCCTTCCTCGAATGGATGGAAGGCAAGGAACTGCCCGGCGTCGAAGTGCTCAAGGCCTGACGTGCAGCAGTCTGTCTCCCTCGCGATCGCGAGGGAGAACCCTTTTCATGCGACGCCAGCTTAGTCGGCGCCAGGCGCCCCTCTCCGCCTCGCTGCGCTCGGCACCTTTCCCCAAAGGGGCGAGGAAGCCGGTCCTGAACCGGCAGCTCCCTGGCATTCTCGGTGGAAGTATCCGCGGTTCGGTTGACACACCAGCGGCCAGGCTGAGCTACCCGCAAGCTCAGCTAAGACGCGGATTGGGCGCGAGGCTTCTCCAGCTTGGGTTCCTCGCCCCTCTGGGGAGAGGTGGCTCGCCCGCAGGGCGAGACGGAGAGGGGTCCACACCGTCTGCGCCCGTCCCGTCTAGCTTCCCAGCCCAAGCCTGAACCCACCTATGCCGGCTTGGCATACTGCTCGGCGCTCATCACCTCGATGCAGGTGAAACGTTCGTTGCCTTCGACCCAGGCGTCGTGCCCAGGCGGAATGGTGTAGGAGGTGCCCTTGGTCAGCGTCTTCTGCGTCCCGTCATTCAGCCTCACCGTCAGCGTGCCCGAAACGACATAGCCGACATGCGAGACCTGGCAGCTGTCGGTCTTCACCACCGGCTTCACGCATTCCGACCAGCGCCAGCCCGGCTCCATATTGAGCCGGCCGAGGGTGAAGCCTGTCAGCCGCACCACTTCGACACGGGTTTTGTCCGGCGAGCGGATCTCGTCCGGCTCATTGTGGGACTTGAACTCGAATCTCGAGACATTCATTGCGCCATCAGCCATGGCAGCCTCCCATCATCGTCATGCGCACAGGCGCATGCGGCAAGCTAATATTTTAGCATCCACTGATATAATAGATAGACAGACGCCGGCACGGTCGGCCGAGATGACCCGAACACGTATGGTCAGACCGAGTCGAATTGACCGGTTCCGATACCTCGCACCCTGTACCTTTTGCTATTCGTCTAGTCATAAGTTCAAATCTGTAACAACCGGTCGTAAATCTTGCCCGCGAGCTAAAACGATTGAAATAATTTCAATCGGTTATAGGCTTGTTGCCGGCATTCCGTTCAGGAAAACCATCTGCTATGCGCGCCGCATCTGACCAGGAGGTAATTGTATGAGCGAACGTCTCGAAGACATCGCCGTCGCCATGGTGGCGAACGGCAAGGGCATTCTGGCTGCGGACGAAAGCTCCGGCACCATCAAGAAGCGTTTCGACGTCATCGGCGTCGAGTCGACGGCCGACAGCCGCCGCGACTATCGCGAGATGATGTTCCGCACCAAGGAGGCGATGACCAAGTACATCTCCGGCGTCATCCTCTACGACGAGACAATTCGCCAGTCCGCCGCCGACGGCACGCCGCTGGTCGATCTCATCAAGGCATCGGGCGCCATTCCCGGGATCAAGGTCGACGCCGGCGCCAAGGCCATCGTCAATTTCCCCGGCGACACCATCACCGAAGGCCTCGACGGCCTGCGTGAGCGCATGGCCGAGTACTACAAGCTCGGTGCCCGCTTCGCCAAATGGCGCGCCGTAATCGACATCGACACCGGCAAGAACGTGCCGTCGGCCTACTCGCTCTCGGCCAACACCCAGGCACTCGCCCGCTACGCTGCACTCTGCCAGGAAGCCGGGATCGTGCCGATCGTCGAGCCGGAAGTGCTGATGGACGGCGCACATGACATCGACACTTGCTACGACGTCACCAAGGCAACGCTGGTCAAGCTTTATGACGAGCTCTACGCCGCCCGCGTCGTGCTCGAAGGCACGATCCTGAAGCCAAACATGGTCATCTCCGGCAAGAAGGCCGCCAGGCAGGCCAGCGCCGAGGAAATCGCAGAAAAGACCATCAAGCTGTTCCGCGAGACGGTTCCGGCGGCAGTCCCCGGCATCGCCTTCCTCTCGGGCGGCCAGTCCGACGAGGAGGCTACCGCCAACCTCAACGCCATCAACGCCATCGGCCCGCACCCGTGGAAGCTGACCTTCTCCTACGGCCGCGCGCTGCAGGCAGCGCCGCAGAAGGCATGGTCGGGCAAGGCCGAAAACCTCGCCGCCGGCCAGGCAGCCTTCACCCACCGCGCCCACATGAACCACCTGGCCGCCCTCGGCCAGTGGAAGTCCGCGCTGGAAAAGGCCGCGTAAGCCAGGCCATCAGGCAGAAATGCGAAAGCCCCGGCGGTTTGAACTGACCCCGTAAAGTTGGACGGTTCATTGAGCTGGTAGATTTAAGGGCTGGGTCCTGTATTGCACAGGGGCCAGCCCTTTCAGTTTCAGTTTGATGCGGCGGTGGTTGTAATAGTCGATGTAGCGCTCGATGGCCTTATCGAGGCTTTGGACAGTTTCGAACCTTTCCGGGTGGAAGAGCCCGGACTTGAGCGTGGCGAAGAAGCTCTCCATCGGTGCGTTGTCGAGGCAATTGCCTTTGCGTGACATGCTTTGTGCAAGGCCTCTGGTTTCCAGCCTGCGCTGGAATGCCGACATCTGGTACTGCCATCCCTGATCGGAATGCAGGGTCGGCCGTTCGTCCTCATTGAGCCGGGCGAAGGCTTTTGTCAGCATATTGTCCACCAGTTTGAAGCGCGAGCGGCGCGCCGTCTCGAAGGCGACGATCTCGCCATTGTAGAGGTCCATGATGGGAGACAGGTAGAGCTTGTCGCCGGCCACGCTGAACTCCGTCACGTCGGTCACCCATTTGCAGTTGGCGCGGTCGGCGCTGAACTTGCGCTGCAACAGATCGGGAGCGGTCCGCCCAACCTCGCCCCTGTAGGAACGATATTTCTTCGGCCTGACCAGTGACTTCAAACCCATCCCGGCCATCAGGCTCTGGACGGTCTTGTGGTTGACGCCTTGACCCGACTGGCGCAGTTGCGCAGTCACCCGGCGATAGCCGTAGCGGCCCTTGTGGCTGTCGAAGATGGCCTTGATCGCCTCCTTCAGCGCCACATGGCGGTCCGGGCGCGAGGCTGCCTTTTGCCTGTAATAGAACGTGCTGCGCGGCAGCTTCGCCAGATCGAGCAGGCCCTCAAGCGGATGCAACGGCCTTAACGCCTGGACGGCTTGTGCTTTTTGGGCGCGTGTCCCTGCGTTAAGGCCTCCAGTTTTTTTAGGTAGGCGTTCTCCATCCGCAGTTGCTTCAGCTCGGCCAGCAGTTCTTCCCGGCTTTTGGCTTCGTCACTGGGTGCAACAGGCACTGCGGGGGCCGGCGGCTTCGACATGGGGCGTCCTCCGGGACGTGGGCCGAGTGCCTCTATCCCACCCGCATGATAGCGCTTCTCCCAGCCCGCCAGGCAACTGGCATTGCGGATATTGAACAACGCCGCCGTCTGGCGATACGACAGACCTTCTCGCCACATCCGCTCGAGCACTGACAGCTTGAACGTCGCGTCGTAATGATCGTATTTGCCCGACAGTCCCGCCCAGCCATGCGCCTGGTAAAAAGCCACCCACTTGCGGACAGTCGCCGCGTCAACTCCACGCTTCGACGCCGCACTCGCGTAGCTTTCATCCCCGCACAAATAGCTATCGACAACCGAGCGCTTGAAACGCGCACTGTGTTTGGACATGCAAAACCCCCGAAGGTTGTGTCCAACTTTCGGGGGTCAGTTCACGATCCGGGGCCTTTTTGTTTATGCCGGCAAGAATGCGCCGCGAACGTCAATGTCGCACAATTGCAGGCGCCTCCTTGATCGCCTGGATTTTCTCCATGCCCGGAGACCCCAAATTCACGGCCCAAGCTTTTTTATCATGTTTGTTGTTGGCGCTTGCGTCTGGATGGTTGGAACATTGTTCGGAGCGGTCGGTTGGTTTCTTGGAGCAGGCATCGGTCTGGCGGCATTTTATGCCGTCACAATTGCTGACCAAGAGGACCGCCGCCGCGACAAGGGAAACCGTGCTGCTGGCGCGCTGTCCTCAAACCAGCAGGCGCCACCGAAACAGTAGCTCGGGCACCCCCCACCAGCTCCCATCAATCCTGATACGTATACGACGCGCACATATCCGCGCTGCTTTCCGGCGGTTCGTCGCCGGTGAACACAGCAACGTTCGTCAGGCCCTCGCCGCCGGACCAACTCGCCAGGTAAGTCACGTCGCCGGCGCCGCACAGCCTGTTGCCGTTTTCCAGCTCGGGATCCGAGGGGTCCTCGACGCTGTAGACCGAGGCGTTCACCCGTTCGCCGTCGACAGTAAAATGGTCGCCCAGCAAGGCGGCGAACTTCAGCGATCGGCCATTGGCGAAGGTGATGGAGAAATCGTCCATCGAGATGTCGCCGGTGATGCTCTCTGCGGTGGTGCTGAAGGCCCGGTAGCGGTCGCCTTCGGCCGATGCCGGCGCGGCACTGGCAATCAACAGGCCCAGAACAGCAGGCAGTATCCGTTTGCTTGTCATTGTTCCCCCACGTCCGGCACGATGCATGCCGAGCCCGCCTCCTCTCTCATGCCAGCTCCAGCCTCACAAGTGCCAGTCTGTTCTCAACCAAATGTGGAGGCGCTGCGCCGCATGCTGGCCACGCTTCAACCACCAGGCGTTATGCGGCTCGCTTCCCCCAGCACTTTCGCGTATGAGAGCGACCATGGAAAACATCAGGTTCGAAACGCCCGTCACCGTAAAGGGCGACCCCGCCGGTACGCCCCTGCTGCTTCGCAGCGCCAACGAAGCCTCAGCCTTCCTGCTCAACAGCTGGTCTGGCAAGAAAAGCCCGAAGCATCGGGCCGCCCTTCAGGCATGCTCCGACGCTATTTCGGGCGAAAAGCCGGCCATGGCGGCGCGGCGGGCTTTTGTCGCCGCGGCGCGCGAAGCCAGCATCTTTATCAACGACAAGGACTGACCGGCGCACCGGCCAAGGCCGGATACGCAGGTTCGTGTTTCACATGCGCCCGGTCGGGCGCATTAAGCACCTTACTCTTCAGTTTCGCTTTCGGGCTCCGACTGGAGCTCCGAGCCGGCCTTGCCGCGCAGCCGGGCTTCGGCCTTGGCGGCCAACTTGTCGGCCTTCTTCGCTGCCTTGGCGCGGTCGCGGTCGCGACGGTCCTGATTGTAGTTCGTTGGCCTGGGCATGTTCTGTCCTCTTTTTCTGGTTCATGCCTGCCTAGGGCGATACGCCAGCGAATACAACCGGCCATGTCGGTTTGTGGCCGACAAGAGGGCCGGAATCGGCTGTATCTCAGCCGCCGATGGCGGCGAAGAAATTGTCGTTGATGCGGCTCGCCGTCTTGCGGAATACCGGCAGGTGCGGCGCAACCGTCTGCGCCAGGCGTGCAGCTTCCTCGGCCCCCAGCGCCTGCTCCAGGCTCGCGGTATGTTCCGGGATTTCCGACCAGTCGCCGACGGTGCGGTCGGTGATTTCCATGTGATACTGGAAGCCGTAGGCCCTTTCGCCGACACGCAGCGCCTGGATCGGACAGGCAAGGTTGGCGGCGAGACATTCGCCACCCTCCGGCAACACAGACACCTCCGCGCCATGCCATTGCAGCGTCTCGATGTCAGGGCCGATGCCCGCAAACAGTCGGTCGGTGCGACCGGCTTGCGTCAGCTCGACGGTTGCCAGCCCAACCTCCGGCGCCTTCATCAGCCCGACCTTGCCGCCTAGCGCGTCAGCCAGAAGCTGGTGACCGAGGCAAATGCCGAGATAGGGCCGCTTGAGCTCGCGCACCCAGCGCCGGATCGCTGCCTTCTCCGGCTTCAGCCACGGATGCGCCTCCTCCTGCCAGACGTCCATCGGTCCGCCCATGACGGCCAGCATGTCGAAGTTTTCGAGGTCGGGAATCCCCTCGCCCTCATCCAGCTCCACGACATGCTCGCTATGTCCAGCCTCGCGCCAGAACGCGGCGAAGATGCCGCTATGCTCGACCCTGAGATGCTGGAAAACAAGGATCTTCATTCTGCCCCCGCGGCTGCCTCACGCCGCGCCATCTGAAAACCGAAGCAGCGCGGCATGTGGCACGACGGCAAAAGGGTTGAGGCAGAGCTCACCTTTGGTCGTTATAGGCCTCCTTCATCTGGCCAACCATGCGGGCCAGCGCCGAAAACGACGGCATATCCGTTTCCGGCTGGCACTGGTTGGCCAGTTGCAGCAGGCGGATCGGAAAATTGACGGCGTCGCGATTTGCCGGCGACAACTCTCCGGAGCGCTCTGCCGCTGTCTCGCCGGCTTCGGCCTTGCGTAGCGCGATGTCGATCTCCTCGCTGGAAACCACGCCCTTGCGAACCAGCACGTTGTTGATCGTGGCGATGGCCATCAGCAGGCCCTCGAGCTGCAGGTTAGCGACGTTCACGTGGCTCACTCCTCTCCTGACCCGGTGGGCGGCTTTGATTTCGGCGGGTTCCGGCCGTCCGAGACCTTCTCCGACGCCTCAACGACCCGTTCCGTGTTGCCATATTCGTCCGCTGGCTTCCTGTTCCTCGCTGCGTGCCGAGAAACCGCGCCACCAGGATCGGATCGGGGCCAAACCCGCGGCGCGCGTGCACCCGTTTCGCGGCCATTCTGGTTTCCGAACGTGATTGGCCGCCCTCTCCATCGTTCCAGGGATGCCCTGATCAGGGAGCCTGCGGCGTCGTAGCGATAGTTCATCGCTCGCGCTCGGAAATCTGCTCGTGGATCGCCTGGAAACAGGTATCAAGATCGCTATGCAGGCGCTCGCTGACGCCCCCGGTGGCCGCCTCGTCGGGCAAGGCGTCGCCAACTCCCTCGGCGGGCTGGCCGTACCAGGTCGCGGCCAGAAGATTCTGCAAAAGCTCGTACATCGCAGGTTCCTTCGTCTCGTCATGAGACAACCCCTGATGCGGCAGAGCGTTCCATCAACGGCGTTCAAAACGCCATGATGGCCGAGGCGGAGGGTTATTCTTCCTCGTCATATCCGAGCAGGGTCAGCAGCTGATCGACGATCAGTTCGGCCATCGTGCGGTTGATCGCAAGCTCGACGGCGCCGTCATCGGTCTCGAGGTTGAGCAGCGCCAGCAGCGGCTCTTCGTTCACCACCATCGTGTCGACGGCCAACACCCGGTTCGGAGCCGTGTTCGTCAATCTCGCCATAACCCATCATTCCATCAAGCCTGGAGCGCAGCAACGCAGATCTTGCCAACGTCAACACACTGCCATGGCCTTCGCCAGCGAGGCGACGCCGGCATTGGCGGCAAAGACCGTGATTACTTTTCCTGGACCGAAATGCCGGTTTCGTCGATGCGCAACTCGACACCCTTGGGCTTGGTCTCTTGGCGATAGACATAGATGCCGAGCGCGATGACGGCAGCCGCGAGTACGCCGATGATGAGATAGAGATTGTTCTGCTTCATCAGCCACAGGTAGCTGCCGGCAGCCGGCAAGTCCAGCAGCTCGCGCCCGATTGCCGATGGTACGGCAGGTCACGCGTCAGGCCGGATCGGGCTGCTCCCCGATCAGTCGGACCTGACGATGCCGTTGCCCATGGTGATCGGCGAACGATCGGGCCAGAACCAGATGAAGGCGCCGACGACGGTCGCGACCAGTTGCGCCAGCACCACGGCGCTTTCGGCCAGCGATCCCGAGTACCAGCACTTGGCAAGGCCGGCCGCGGCGAGCACGGCCATGGCGTAAAACACCGCGCGCGGCACATAGGCGGCGAAGGCGAAATCGCAGACCGCCCGCGCCACCCAGACACCGGAAAACCCGCCCGCGGCAGCGCCAATCATCGCGGCAAAAATCCTGATGTAGCGCGCCTGCTGGAACGTGCCCGCCATCAGATCATCGAGCATCGGCAACCACCCGACAGCAATCGTCAAAGCAGCCATCACGAAATAGGCGACAAGCGTGCAGATCATCAGCGAAAGAACGATCGCCGCAGCGGTCGTCGGCCCGAACGGCACCTTGGCAACACCTTGGGAATTCATCCCCCGCTCCAACGCTGGACGTATCAAGATACCACAAAACGCGGCTGCTGCGTCTTACATCGCCATCGGTCATTGTCATCCCCTCGCCCTTCATGACGGACCATCAGCCGATCGCCAGGATCTTACGTCGTCAACTTGTAGGGCGACAGCCCGGCGCCTCGTCCCAATCCGGCACAGAAACAGCTGGCACGCATCCTGCTTGATATGAGCTGCCGGCGATGGCCGGAGCCTGACCCTTGCGGTCAGGTAAGGTTCGCCGGGGTTGGGATGGGGTTTTGCCCCGGCGAACCCCCCATAACTGTGGGGGGGGCACTTGCCTGCATGTCAGGCACCATTGCATGGTCACGACCATGCCTGAGCCCTACCTGCTCATCATCGTCGTCGGCGCCGTCTTCGTCCTTGCCGGGCTGGTCAAGGGCGTGGTTGGGCTTGGCCTGCCGACAGTCGCCATGGGGCTGCTCGGCCTCGTCATGCTGCCGGCGGAAGCCGCCGCCATCCTGCTCTTGCCCTCCTTCGTCACCAACATCTGGCAGTTGCTCGCCGGCCCCGACGTCGCAGCACTCGTGCGGCGCCTGTGGCCGATGATGACAGCCGTGTCCGCGGCAACGCTCGCCTTCACCGGGCTGATCACCAGCGGCTACACATCAATCGTCACCGCGGGCCTCGGGCTTGTGCTGCTCGCCTATGCAGCGCTCGGCCTGCTCAAGCTGAACATGTCGGTGCCGCCGGTCGCCGAACCTTGGGCCGGCCCTGTTGTCGGTGCGCTCACCGGCATCATGACCGGCGCCACCGGCGTCTTCGTCATCCCGGCCGTGCCCTATCTCGGCGGGATCGGCCTTGGCCGCGACGATCTGGTGCAGGCGCTGGGGCTGTCCTTCACCGTCTCGACCGTCGCGCTCGGTATCGGCCTGTGGGCCAACGATGCGGTTCCGCTCCATCAGGTCGGCATGTCGGCCTTCGCGATCCTGCCGGCGCTTGCCGGCATGTGGCTCGGCGGCTGGCTGCGCGGTCGCATCGCGGCTGAAACCTTCAGGCGCTGGTTCTTTGCCGGCCTGGCCCTGCTCGGCGCGCATATTTCGTGGCAGGGCCTGGCGCCGGCTTTCTAGTGCCCCAGCAGCGCGGTCGCAGAAATCGCCGCCAGCGCCAGCACCGCGAGCTTCCAGAAATCGCGGCGCCGCCTCAGGCCGGGCAGGCCGAGCGGCTTGACCAGCTGGATCGCCATGATGGCGAGGATGAGGAGCGACAGCGCCTTGGACATGCCGTCTTTGATCAACTTCGCGCGTGCCTGTCAAAGGCGATGAGCCGATCTGCTACAGTGCGGCAGCAAGCACTACGATTTGAGAACAGCGGCAGTGCACCAAAACGCGTCGAAAACGGCATTTGCGGACAGCCTCTTAAACCAAGGTCAAATGGACGCCCGGTCGAGCCGGCGGGTACAAACTAAGCCAACAATGACGGCCTCGAGGGC
Source organism: Aminobacter sp. NyZ550 (assembly GCF_025628925.2). Taxonomy (NCBI): domain Bacteria; kingdom Pseudomonadati; phylum Pseudomonadota; class Alphaproteobacteria; order Hyphomicrobiales; family Phyllobacteriaceae; genus Aminobacter; species Aminobacter sp. NyZ550. Next base: position 1,415,281 of record NZ_CP114190.1, on the reverse strand, counting down.
CACTGTCCTGGGAAGGAAACGCCATGCCATCTCGCTATCACGAGGTCTATGACGGTTGGGCCCACGATCCCGAGGGGTTCTGGGCCGAGGCTGCGCGGGCGATCGACTGGTTCAAGCCCTGGGACAAGGTCTTCGACGCCGAGGGCGGCGTTTATGGCCAGTGGTTCGCAGGGGCCGAATGCAACACCTGCTACAACGCGCTCGACCGCCATGTGCAGGACGGCCGCGCCGAACAGGTGGCCCTCATCCACGACAGCCCGATCACCGGCACGCAGCAGAAATTCACCTATGCCGGGCTACTCGCCGAAGTGAATGCGCTCGCCAGCGTGCTGCAGGACCAGGGCGTGCAAAAAGGCGACCGCGTCATCATCTACATGCCGATGGTCGCAGAAGCTGCTTTTGCCATGCTCGCCTGCGCCCGGCTCGGCGCCATACATTCGGTGGTGTTCGGCGGCTTTGCCGCCAAGGAGCTCGCCACCCGCATCGATGACGCCACGCCGAGGCTGATCATCTCGGCCTCTTGCGGCATCGAACCTGGCCGCGTCATCGCCTACAAACCGTTGCTCGACGGTGCCATCGAGCTCGCCAGCCACAAGCCGGAACACTGCCTCATCCTGCAGCGGCCGCAGCTGGCCTGCGATCTCGTCGCCGGCCGCGACTTCGATTATGCCGCAACGGTCGGTGCCGCCAAGGCTGCCGGCCGCACGGTCGAATGTGTCCCCGTTGCCGCCACCGATCCGCTCTATGTGCTCTACACCTCGGGCACGACAGGCCAGCCCAAGGGCGTGGTGCGCGACAATGGCGGCCACATGGTCGCGCTCAAATGGTCGATGGAAAACGAGTTCGGCGTCAGGCCGGGCGAAGTCTTCTGGGCAGCCTCCGATGTCGGCTGGGTCGTCGGCCACTCCTACATCGTCTATGGCCCGCTGCTACACGGCGCCACCACCATCCTGTTCGAGGGCAAGCCGGTCGGCACGCCCGATGCTGGCACATTCTGGCGTGTCATTTCGGAACACGGGGTCGTTGCCCTGTTCACCGCTCCCACTGCCTTCCGCGCCATCAAGAAGGAAGACCCGCAAGGCCTCTTCGTGCCGCAATACGACCTTACGAAATTCCGCACCCTGTTCCTCGCCGGCGAGCGCGCCGACCCAGAAACCATCAAATGGGCGGAGAACAAGCTGAAGGTCCCGGTCATCGATCATTGGTGGCAGACCGAGACCGGCCACCCGATCAGCCAGAACCCGGTCGGGCTCGGTCTGCTGCCGGTCAAATACGGCTCGCCCTGCGTGCCGATGCCTGGCTACGACGTGCGCGTACTCGATGATGCCGGCCATGAGGTCGGGCGCGGCACGCTCGGCAATGTCGTGGTCAAGCTGCCTTTGCCGCCCGGCTGCCTGCCGACGCTGTGGCATGCCGACGAGCGCTTCTTCAACGCCTACCTCGCCGAGTTCCCCGGCTACTACAAGACATCAGACGCCGGCTACATCGACGACGAGGGTTATCTGTTCATCATGGCCCGCACCGACGACATCATCAACGTCGCCGGCCACCGCCTGTCGACCGGCGGCATGGAGGAGGTCGTGGCCGAACACCCAGATGTCGCCGAATGCGCCGTCATCGGCATCGCCGACGCCATGAAGGGTCAGATCCCTTGCGGCTTCATCGTGCTCAACTCGGGCGTTTCCCGCGACACGGCAGCGATCGAGAAGGAGGTCGTTGGCCTCGTCCGCGACCGCATCGGTCCCGTCGCCGCCTTCAAGATGGTGGTCACCATCAAGCGGCTGCCCAAGACGCGCTCCGGCAAGATCCTGCGCGGCACGATGCAGAAGATTGCCGACCGCGAGGACTGGAAGATGCCCGCCACCATCGACGACCCCGTCATCCTCGACGAGATCACGGAGGCGCTGAAGGCGCGCGGCATCGGCGTGGCCTGACGGCCCTCACGGCACCAAATCCTCATGGTTCGACAGGCTCACCATGAGGATTTGAGTGGGCGACGCCAAGATCCCGAAAGGCTGCAGTTTCAACTGCGCCCGAAACGTGAAGATGCCAGCGGACCGCAATATGGATGCGCTCGCTCCCAGCTAAGGCTTTGCCTTTCCCTCAGATTTGGACGCTGTGCCATTGCCTGAGCACAAGGCACGCGGCAAGTTGGCCTGATAGGATTGGGGGCATAGGCATGCTGCGCAACTGGGCCGTCCGCTACTGGTTTTCGTTCTCGACCACCGGCCTGCTGCTCGGCACGCTGTTTTTCGCAGCGTCACTGACGCCCACGCTGATCCCGCGCAACTACCTGACCCAAGGTGTGCTGTCGGGCCTTTCCGCTGCCGTCGGTTATGGCTGCGGCTTATTCCTGCGCTGGCTCTGGCGTTATCTCGAGCTGCCCGAACTCCGCGCCCGCATCCTGATCGCCGGCAAGCTGATCGCCGCCATCGCCTGCGGCATCGTCGGTCTCGCTTTCCTGTGGCAGGCGTCGGAATGGCAGAACTCGATCCGCCGGCTGATGCAGCTTGCCCCGGTCGACACCGCCCATCCGCTTGAGGTTGGCGCCATCGCGCTGGTCACCTTCGTCGTGCTCGTGGCGTTCGGCCGTCTGTTCAAGCGGACCCTTGTCTTCGTCTCGGAAAAGCTGCGCCGCTTCGTGCCGACGCGCGTCTCCTACGTCATCGGCACCACGATTGCGGTGTTCCTGTTCTGGTCGGCCGCCGACGGCATCATCTTCCGCTATGGCCTGCGCGTGATGGACAGCTCGTTCCAGCGCCTCGACGAATTGATGCCGGCCGAAACCCGGCAGCCCTCCGAGCCTGCCAGGACCGGCAGCGCTGCATCTTTGGTGGGCTGGCAGGATCTCGGCCGCATGGGCCGCTCCTACATCGCCACCGGCCCGACTGCCGCCGACATCGCCAAGCTCACCGGCAAACCGGCCAAGGAGCCGATCCGCGTCTATGTCGGCCTCCAGTCCGGCGACACGCCACAGCAGCGCGCCAAGCTGGCTCTGGAGGAGCTGAAACGCGCCGGCGGCTTCGAACGCTCGACGCTGGTCATCGTCACGCCCACCGGCACCGGCTGGGTCGACGAGCAGGCGATCGACCCGATCGAGTTCCTGCACAATGGCGACGTCGCCAGCGTCTCCGCCCAATACTCCTATCTCGCCAGCTGGCTGTCGCTCCTGGTCGAGCCCGGCTACGGTGCCGAGCAGTCGCGCGCTCTGTTCAGCGAAATCTATGGCTACTGGCACACCTTGCCCAGGGATACGCGCCCGAAACTCTATCTCTTCGGCCTCAGCCTCGGCGCGCTCAGCACCGAACTGTCCAACGAGCTGTTCGAGGTCCTCGGAGATCCCTATCAAGGCGCGCTGCTCAGCGGCCCGCCCTTCGCCAGCCGGATCTGGCACTCGATCACCGACGACCGTAATCCCGGCTCGCCGGAGTGGCTGCCCGAATTCCGTGACGGCTCCTATGTCCGCTTCACCGCGCAGAAGAACGCGCTCGACATTCCGGGCGCTCAATGGGGTCCACTGCGCCTGGTCTACCTGCAATACGCCTCCGACCCGATCACCTTCTATGAAACCCGCGCGCTCTACAGCGAGCCGGACTGGATGAAGACGCCACGCGGCCCCGACGTCTCGCCCGAGTTGCGCTGGTACCCCGTCGTCACCTTCCTGCAGCTGACGCTCGACCTCGCCATGGCGACCACCGCGCCGATGGGCTATGGCCACGTCTACGCCGCCGAGCACTATATCGACGCCTGGATGCAGGTCGCCGACATCAAGGACGTGTCGCCTAGCGAGATCGCCAGGCTGAAGCAGCATTTTGCCGACAAGCGGAAGTAGCGATTGACCCGCGCCCAAAGACAACGGCGCTGAGAACTTGCATCGAATTGGAACAACGAAGCTTGCCTGTCCGAAACTTCAGCGGATCAGGTCGGCCGCCCTGGCACCCAGCGCGGCGATCAGGTCGTCGGGCCGCATGCGGATCTGCAGACCCCTCTGCCCGCCGTTGAGAAAGATCTCGTCCTCGAGCGTCGCCAGTTCCTCGACAACAGTCGGCACCTGCTTGCGCTGGCCGAACGGACTGATTCCACCGACCTTGTAACCGGTCAGCCGCTCGGCAGTGTCGGGTTTCATCATCTGCGCAGCCTTGCCACCGAAGGCCGCCGCCACCTTCTTCATGTTGACCTCCTGGTCGGAGGGCACCACCACGCAGGCCGGCTTGCCGTCGACTTCGACCATCAGCGTCTTGAGCACGATGCCGGGCGAAACCCCCATCGCCTCCGCCGCCTGCAGCCCGACACGGTCGGCCCCGGCGTCATAGTCATAAGTCGCGAGCGCAAACGGAATGCTCGACTTGGTCAGAGCGAGGGTGGCGGGAGTGGTCTTCGACATGCCCTGTTGTGCAACAGGGTCCCGCCTGCGCGCAAGGTTGGGGAGCAGCGTAGGCCACAGAGGTTTCCATTCCCCATTGACAATCCCATACCCAAATGGCTATGGATTAATTCATAGCCATTTGGGTATGGGACATGACCGAACCCCAGGACGCGATCTTTCGCGCGCTTTCCGATCCGACCCGCCGCGGCCTGTTCGAGCGCCTTTGCCGCAATGGCGACACCACAGTCGTCGGTCTGCTTGACAAGGCCGGCGTGTCGCAACCCGTGGTCTCAAAACACCTGAAGATCCTGAAGACGGCAGGCCTTGTGCGCGACCGGCAGCAGGGCCGCTACACCTATTACAGCGCCGACCGCGAAGCGCTGCGGACGCTGATCGACTGGACGACCCAAATGTCCGGTTTCTGGAACGACCGCTTCGACGATCTCGACAATTTACTCAAGAGGATGGACCAATGACCGAAACGATGGAAACCACGCGCTCGGTCGTGGTCGAACGCGATTTCCCCTGTCCGCCGGAAAAGCTCTGGCGCGCGCTGACCCAGCCGCATCTCATCGCCGAGTGGCTGATGAACAACGACTTCATCCCGGTCGCCGGCCGCCGCTTCACGCTCTCCGCCGATTGGGGCCAGGTCGATTGCGAGGTCGAGACGGTCGAGGAGCACCGCGCTTTGTCCTATCGCTGGGATACCAAAGACCTCAAGAGCATCGTCACCTGGACGCTCGCGCCGACTGCGGCGGGCACCAGCCTGCGCATGGAGCAGCGCGGCTTCACCACGGCCCAGAAGGCCTACTACCAGGGTGCATCAGTCGGCTGGCCGCGCTTCTTCGACCAGTTGGGCAACGTCGTCTCGAAGCTCGACTGAACAACATCGATTTCAGGGAGTACTGCAAATGAACTCGGTGATCCGCATCATCCATCGCTGGACCTCGCTGCTCTTCAGCCTGATCGTCGCTTCGATCTTCATCGGCATGGCCATCACCACCTTGCCTGATTGGTACTATTATCTGCCGCTGCCGCCGCTCTTCGTGCTGATCCCGACCGGCATCTACATGTTCTTCGCGCCCTACTTCGGCGGCCGTCAGGACACGCTGCCGGCGGCAAAAGGCCATGCCTGATGGCCAAGGACGCGGCACCCAAGCTTTTGTCCGGCGGCAATCCGCAGATCGCCAAGGGTTATGGCGACGCCGTCCTCCAGTCCTACATCGACGCCATGCCCGGCTGGAAACGGGACGTCGGCCGCCACATCGACGCCCTGGTTACCGCGGTGGTGCCCGGCGTGGTCAAGGCAGTGAAGTGGAACTCGCCCTTCTACGGCATGGAGAAGGACATCTGGTTCCTCGGCTTCCACTGCATGACCAAATACGTCAAGGTCGCCTTCTTCAAGGGCGCGCAGCTTGTGCCGCTGCCGCCGGGCGCCTCCAAGCAGGCTGACGTGCGTTATCTCGAAATCTACGAAAACAAGCCCTTCGACGAGGCGCAGTTCTCCGACTGGGTCAGGCAGGCCAGCGCCTTGCCTGGCGAGAAGATGTGAGGCCGCAGCTGAAGGAGCGCGCAGAAACGGCGATGTCCGTCAGCATCCGCCCCGCTCGCGCCGAGGATCGCGACGTCCTTGGCGCGCTCAAGCTGCGGTCTTCGCTCGCCTGGGGAGACCATGTCGAGGAGCTTCTGGCGATGCCCGAGGCAAGGGAGGTTCCGGCCGCGCACCTGCCGAATATCGCGGTTGCAGAACTGGCCGGCGAGATCGTCGGCTTCGTGACTGTGCTTGCGGGCGACGATGCCACCCGGGCCGAGTTGGAGGACCTCTTCGTCGCGCCGGAAGCATGGCGCAAGGGCATAGGCAGCCTGCTCGTCGCCGAAGCCGAACGCCACGCCAGAACGCTCGGTGCGCAAACCATCGAGGTCGTGGCCGGCGAGCGGGCACGCCCGTTCTACCAGGCGTCAGGCTTCCGCTTTGCCGCAGCCGTGCAGACGGAACTGGCACCAGCCGTCCGGCTGGAAAAAGACCTAAGCTAACCTGCCTTGCGGGTCAGAAAAGCTGCCGCCTAACGGCGTCAGCCTCATCCCCGCCGTGCGGCCTCGATCGCGGCAACGTCGATCTTCTTCATGTCCATCATCGCCGCGAAGGCGCGCTTGGCTTCCGCGCCGCCGGCAGCCATGGCATCGGTCAGCACACGTGGCGTGATCTGCCAGTTGAGACCCCATTTGTCCTTGCACCAGCCGCAGGCGCTTTCCTTGCCGCCATTGCCGACGATGGCGTTCCAGTAGCGGTCGGTCTCTTCCTGGTCGTCGGTAGCAATCTGGAACGAGAACGCCTCGTCATGGGTGAAGACAGGCCCGCCATTGAGGCCGATGCAGGGAATGCCGGCGACGGTGAATTCGACCGTCAGCACATCACCTTCCTTGCCCGACGGATAGTCGCCCGGCGCGCGATGGACGGCCGTGACCTTGCTGTCGGGAAAGACCGTGGCATAAAATCGGGCGGCAGCCTCCGCATCCTTGTCGTACCACAGGCAGATCGTGTTCTTGGCAACAGGCATTGTGCGCTCCTCTCGCATGTGGCCAGTTCGGCGTGAACCCTCCCGCCCTTCCGACATAGGGGCGCGGCTGCCATTGTCTACCCCGACCGCCGGTGATGGAAGGCCACGGCGGTTGTCTGCTGACAAAAGCACCACGGCCATGCGCTATTGGAGCTCGCGGGCGCGAAATGCCCAGGACTCAAGAAATTGCGACGAAACTGTCGGGAACGCTGCCCGCCTTTCGTCCTTTGAAGGCACCATGCACGGACAAGCAATCGACCGGAGCCAGCCGATGACGCCCACCATCACCGCATTCGAAGCCTCGCCCGACCAGGGCCAGGGCCTGGCGCGCGACATGCGCGTACGCTGGGCACTCGAGGAAGTGGGCCAGCCCTACGACGTCCGTCTCGTCTCGTTCAAGGCGATGAAGCAGCCGGCGCATCTGGCGCGTCATCCCTTCGGGCAGATCCCGACCTATGAGGAAGGCGACCTCGTGCTGTTCGAGTCAGGCGCCATCATCTTTCACATTGCCGAGCGTCATGCCGGGCTGCTGCCGAGGGAAGCCAACGCCCGGGCGCGCGCCATCACCTGGATGTTCGCCGCGCTGAACACTGTCGAGCCGCCGATCGTCGAGCTCGAGCAGGCGCCTTTCGTGGAAGGCGACAAGCCCTGGCTCGCCGAACGCATACCGATGCTCAAGGATCGCATCCGCGTCCGGATGAACCAGCTTTCGGACAGGCTTGGCGATGCCGAGTGGCTCGACGGCGCCTTCAGCGCCGGCGACCTGATGATGGTGATGGTGTTGCGCCGGCTGGAGGGGGACGGCATCGTCGAGGATTATCCAAACCTCACCGCCTATGTCGCCCGCGGCCAGGCCCGCCCCGCCTACAGGCGCGCCTTCGACGCCCAGATGGCGGTTTTCAAGGCAGCCTCGGGCGGCTGATCAAGGCGCACCAAGCCCTGGCTCTCCCTTACGCCGGCTGCACTTCGATGGTCACATGCGACAGGTTGTGGATGTGGGCGAGCTTCGACTTGTAGGCCTCGGGCGTCGCCGGCGCGCTCGACTTCAGCGAAACGATCGCCGCGTGGTGGCCTGGGCCGACTTGCCAGACATGCAGGTCGGTGATCACGTCGCGGTCCGCCTCCACCGCTTCGCGGATTTCATCGGGCAAATCGTCGCCAGACGGCACATAGTCGACCAGCACGCGGCCGGCATCGCGGATCAACGTCCACGACCAGCGCGCGATGACCACGGCGCCGACGATGCCCATGGCCGGATCGATCCATCGCAGCCCATAGATCGCGCCCATCACCAGGGCGAAGATGGCCAGCACCGAGGTCAGCGCGTCGGCCAGCACATGGACATAGGCGGCGCGCAGATTGTTGTCGTGGCCATGAGCGTGCTGGTGGTCGTGCCCGTGATGGCCGCCGTCACGCAGCAGCCAGGCGCTGGCGAGGTTCACCACGAGCCCGATAACGGCGATGATGGCCGCCTCGCGAAAATTGAACGCCACCGGGTTCATCAGCCGGGCAACACTCTCCCAGCCGATATAGAGCGCCACGATTGCCAGGATCACCGCACTGGCAAAAGCCGCGAGGTCGCCGACCTTGCCCGTGCCGAAGGTGAAGCGCGGATTGTGCGCCTGCCGGCGCGCGAAGACATACGCAAGCGCTGCGATCAGCATCGCCGCCGCATGGGTCGACATGTGCCAGCCATCGGCCACCAGCGCCATCGAGCCATAGATCGTGCCGGCGACGATCTCCACCACCATCATGGCCGCCGTCAGCGCAATGACGAACATCGTCCGCCGCGCATTGCGGTCATGGCGTTCGCCGAGAAAGACATGGCTGTGCGCTGCCTCGAACGCGTGGCGATGGCCATGCCCATGATGATCGTGATGAGCATGCTCGTGCCGGCCATGCGAATGGCCATGCGGATGGTCGTGGGTCATTTCAAGTAAGTCCTGATGACGTCGATCAGCTCGTTGCCGCCGCGCTGGCGCTCGGCCGCGTCGGCGGGCGCCAATACATGGTCGCGGATGTGGTCTTCCATCAGCTCGGCGGTCAGTCCGCCGACCGCGCCGCGCACCGAGGCGACCAGCTGCAAAACATCGGCGCAGCCGACCTCGGCCTCCAGTGCGCGCTCCACCGCCTCGACCTGACCCTTGATGCGCCTGACACGCGCCAGCAGCTTGGATTTTTCACGAACCACGTGGGACATAGCCACCTCGCATAATATAGGGGGGTATCCTATATTCCCCGAAGTCCTTTGCAATGGCGCAGCGCCGCAGTCCTCCCCCTTATGGGGACGGACCGAGGGTGGAGGTAGGCGCCTCCCCGTTGACCGCGCCCCGCCTTCCCGCCACTGTCCGCCGCAGGATTCGCCCGCGCGGCGACAAGGGCAGGAGCGGACAATGAAGCTCGACGGCAAGACGGCGATCATCACCGGCGGCGCCAGGGGCATCGGCTATGCCATCGCCGAGCGTTTCCTGCGCGAGGGCGCGCGGGTCGTCATCGCCGACATAGACCACGAAGAGGGCAATGCCGCCGAGCGCGATCTGGAAAAGCTCGGCGAGGCGAGGTTCGTTCGCGCCGATGTCGGCAAGCGCCTCGACGTCCACAATCTCGTCGCATCGACCATCGACGCCTTCGGCGACGTCGACGTTCTGGTCAACAATGCTGGCATCGACCACCAGGCCAGTTTCCTCGACCTTGCCGAAGACGATTTCGACCGCGTGCTGAGGGTCAACCTCAAGGGCGCCTTCCTGGCCGGCCAGGCCGTCGCCCGCATGATGGCCGACAGGGTCAAGGCAGGTGGACCCGCTGGCACGATCATCAACATGTCGTCGATCAATTCGGTCGTCGCCCATGCCGACCAGGTGCCTTATGCCGTGTCCAAGGGCGGCGTCGGCCAGCTGACGACTGTCATGGCGCTCGGTCTCGCGCCCTATGGCATCCGCGTCAACGCCATCGGCCCCGGCTCGATTTCGACCGACATGCTGGCCCGTGCCAAGGCCGATCCGGCGGCTAAGGCCCGCATTCTGTCGCGCACCCCGCTCGGCCGCATCGGCGAGCCTGAGGAGATCGCAGCTATCGCCGCTTTCCTCGCGTCCGACGATGCTTCCTATATCACCGGCCAGACGATTTTCGCCGATGGCGGGCGTCTCGCGCTCAACGGCACGGTTCCTGCCAAAGCCTGACGGAAACATTGGCGAAGACGGCCGCGAGCTCCTGACAGACTGCTGTCAGGAGGGGTGTGCGATACTCCTCCCAGTCAAGATAAGGAGGACCCGCCATGAACACGTTTACGCCTGTCATCTTTCGCACCATCAGGCATTATGCCGGCAAGGTCAGGACCATGCACAATGAGATCCGCACCGAGCGGCTCATGAATTCTCTGCCGACGAGCATCCGCAAGGATATCGGCTGGCCCGACCGTTTCGACGCCCGCCGCAGCGACCGCAACTGACCTTATCGCCTGACAGAGGGGACACGCCCATGACCGCACCAAAGACAATCGGCGTCCTTTCATCGAAGGTTATGCCGACTGGGAGTATGGCCTTCTGGCCGCTTCGGCGGCTGAGTGGTTCGGTGCGCGTGCGATCGCGATTTCGCCGCACCAGGCCCCGCTGACCTCGATCGCCGGCTTCAACCTGTCGCCGACACGCGGCGCCAACCCCGCGGAAAACATGGATCTCGACGCTGTCGCCGTCATCGGCTCGGACGGCTGGGCGGGCAAGGACGCGCCTGATGTCTCGCCACTGCTCAAGGCTGTCACCGCACGCGGCGGCGTCATCGGCGGCATCTGCGCCGGCACCCTTGCGCTCGCCCGTGCCGGCCTGTTCGACGGTGTCTCCCACACCAGCAACGGCCGCGACTGGATCCTCGGGCATGAGCCTGCCTACGCCGGCGCTCAGGGCTACCAGGACGTGCCGCACGCCGTCGCCGACAGCAACATCGTCTCCGCCCCTGGTTCGGCGCCCGGCACCTTCGCCGCCGCCTTCCTCGAGACGCTCTACCCCGAACTCGTCGACCAGATCGGCGAGATGCGTGCCATGTTTGCCCGCGAGCATGCCGGCGGCAATGCACGGACATGATGACGCCTCCTGACAATACGCTGTCAGGAGGCCTGTGCGATGATAGTATGAACGGTTCGCATCTTGCGGGCTTCCGGCGTCGCCCTGCGTCAGGCGCTTGGCGACGTTCCGGACTGAGATTTTGACGACGCGCATTGTCATCGACGCCAGGCGCCCCCACTTGGCCAAGAACAGCGCGAGACTTGAGGGGTAATCGATGAGACGCGCCGACAGGCTGTTCCAGATTGTACAGCATCTCCGTGGTGGCCGCCTGGTGACCGCGCATAAGCTGGGCGCGTGGCTCGAGGTTTCAGAGCGCACGATCTATCGCGACATCGCCGACCTGCAATCGACGGGTGTGCCGATCGATGGCGAGGCCGGGGTGGGCTATATGATGAGGGAGGGTTTCGACCTTCCGCCGCTGATGTTCACACGGGACGAAATCGTCGCATTGGTTGCCGGCGCCCGCATGGTCCGCGCCTTTGGCGGCGCCGCCATGGCGCGTGCCGCCGACGAAGCGCTGGTCAAGATCGGCGCGGTCCTGCCCGACTCGGAAAAGGACCGCATCGCCCGCACCGAGATCCACACGCCGATGTGGGTGGTGTCAGACGCCGACCGCGAGGCGATCGACCTGATCGAGCGCGCCGTCGAAAAGCGCCAGGTGCTCAAGCTCGACTACAACGACGAGGCCGGCCGCGGCTCTGCCCGCGAGGTCCGCCCGCTCGGCCTGTGGTTCTGGGGCAAGGTCTGGACGCTGATCGCCTGGTGCGAGATGCGCAACGACTTCCGCGCCTTCCGCATCGACCGCATCTCGGCGGTCACTTCTGCCGGCCGCGGCTTCAAGCCCGAGCGCGGCAAGCTGCTTGTCGACTACTACCGCAGCGTCGAACGCAGCGAATCCTATGGCACACACGACCGCAGCTCCGGCGGCTGACAACCGCAGTTTCCCTCCCCGCCCCTCCCAAACTGTCCCGGCAACGTGAACTGCCCCCCGTAAAGTTGGACACAACCTTCGGGGGTTTTGCATGTCCAAACACAGTGCGCGTTTCAAGCGCTCGGTTGTCGATAGCTATTTGTGCGGGGATGAAAGCTACGCGAGTGCGGCGTCGAAGCGTGGAGTTGACGCGGCGACTGTCCGCAAGTGGGTGGCTTTGTACCAGGCGCATGGCCGGGCGGGACTGTCGGGCAAATACGATCATTACGACGCGACGTTCAAGCTGTCAGTGCTCGAGCGGATGTGGCGAGAAGGTCTGTCGTATCGCCAGACGGCGGCGTTGTTCAATATCCGCAATGCCAGTTGCCTGGCGGGCTGGGAGAAGCGCTATCATGCGGGTGGGATAGAGGCACTCGGCCCACGTCCCGGAGGACGCCCCATGTCGAAGCCGCCGGCCCCCGCAGTGCCTGTTGCACCCAGTGACGAAGCCAAAAGCCGGGAAGAACTGCTGGCCGAACTGAAGCAACTGCGGATGGAGAACGCCTACCTAAAAAAACTGGAGGCCTTAACGCAGGGACACGCGCCCAAAAAGCACAAGCCGTCCAGGCGTTAAGGCCGTTGCATCCGCTTGAGGGCCTGCTCGATCTGGCGAAGCTGCCGCGCAGCACGTTCTATTACAGGCAAAAGGCAGCCTCGCGCCCGGACCGCCATGTGGCGCTGAAGGAGGCGATCAAGGCCATCTTCGACAGCCACAAGGGCCGCTACGGCTATCGCCGGGTGACTGCGCAACTGCGCCAGTCGGGTCAGCGCGTCAATCACAAGACCGTCCAGAGCCTGATGGCCGGGATGGGTTTGAAGTCGCTGGTCAGGCCGAAGAAATATCGTTCCTACAGGGGCGAGGTTGGGCGGACCGCTCCCGATCTGTTGCAGCGCAAGTTCAGCGCCGACCGCGCCAACTGCAAATGGGTGACCGACGTGACGGAGTTCAGCGTGGCCGGCGACAAGCTCTACCTGTCTCCCATCATGGACCTCTACAATGGCGAGATCGTCGCCTTCGAGACGGCGCGCCGCTCGCGCTTCAAACTGGTGGACAATATGCTGACAAAAGCCTTCGCCCGGCTCAATGAGGACGAACGGCCGACCCTGCATTCCCGATCAGGGATGGCAGTACCAGATGTCGGCATTCCAGCGCAGGCTGGAAACCAGAGGCCTTGCACAAAGCATGTCACGCAAAGGCAATTGCCTCGACAACGCACCGATGGAGAGCTTCTTCGCCACGCTCAAGTCCGGGCTCTTCCACCCGGAAAGGTTCGAAACTGTCCAAAGCCTCGATAAGGCCATCGAGCGCTACATCGACTATTACAACCACCGCCGCATCAAACTGAAACTGAAAGGGCTGGCCCCTGTGCAATACAGGACCCAGCCCTTAAATCTACCAGCTCAATGAACCGTCCAACTTTACGGGGTCAGTTCACGCTCCGGGACTTTTCTTTTGTGCCCCGCAGCCATACCCAACCATCCTGCATGCCGCTAGGTTCGGGATACGAGGCGGAAGAGGTGACTGCACATGGACATGGATATCCGAGAAATCGACGGCGCATGCCATTGCGGCGCGGTCCGCCTGCGCGTCAGGCTGTCGGACGGTCTGCGCAGCGCCCGGCGCTGCAGCTGCTCCTATTGCCGGATGCGAGGCGCGGTAGCACTTTCGGCCGATCTCGGCGGCGTCGATGTCCTGGCCGGCCATGAGGCCCTTACCACCTACGAATTCAACACCCGGGCAGCGAAACACTACTTCTGCTCGAAATGCGGCATCTACACCCATCACCAGCGCCGTTCGAACCCCAACCAGTTTGGCGTCAATGCCGCTATCCTCCAAGGCATCAGCCCGTTCGACTTCACCGAGGTGCCGGTCATGGACGGTATCAACCATCCGTCCGACCGCAAGGACGGCACCACGGGCTCGGGCATTGCCGGCATCCTGAAATTCATCGCCAGCACGTAAGCCGGCTCGATTTTCGGCGCGTTCCAGACCTACTCTGCGAGACGGTCCGCCACACGCAATGCTCTCGCAACCCGGACCAGCCACCAAGCTGTCCCGGATGATTTACGAGACATGTGTGACATGACTGGCCCAGCCAAGAAGAAGACGGCACTCCAGGGCGTGCTGACTGCCACCGCCGCGATCCTGACGATAGCCGCCTTTTCGAGCGGCCTGCTCTATCTCGACCGCCTGATCGAGCGCCCCTTGGTCACCTCGACGGCGAATGCTGCCGGCAGCATCCCTGCAGACACCAAGGTCCGCGCGCTGCTTGCCGAGCGTATCGACGAGCACAAACAGGGCGTCGGCATCGTCGTCGGCATCGTCAGCCCCAAGGGCCGCAGCGTGGTGTCGCATGGCAAGTTCGGCATCGCCGATCCACGTCCCGTCGATGGCGACACGCTGTTCGAGATCGGCTCCATCACCAAGGTGTTCACCGCCATGCTGCTTGCCGACATGGCCGAGCGCGGCGAAGTCGCCCTGAAAGACCCCGTCGCCAAATATCTGCCCGACGGCGTCACGGTTCCCCAGCGCGACGGCAAGACGATCTCGCTCACCGACCTTGCCACCCACATGTCGGGGCTGCCGCGGCTGCCCGACAATCTGGCGCCGGCCGATGACGCCAATCCTTATGCCGACTACACCACCGAACAACTCCACGCCTTCCTGTCGGGTTACACTCTGCCGCGCAGGATCGGCGCCGAATACGAATACTCCAATCTCGGCTTCGGCCTGCTTGGTCATGCGCTCGCCCGCCGCGCCGGCGTCGACTACGCCACGCTTGTGAGGCAGCGGATCACCGACCCGCTGGGCATGTCCAGCACGGCGATCACACTCCCCCCCGACCTCGCCAAACGCATGGCGCGCGGACATGACAGCGCGCTAACAGGCGTCCCCAACTGGGACCTGCCCACGCTCGCCGGCGCGGGCGCGCTGCGCTCGTCGGTCCACGACCTGCTGGTCTTCCTCGAAATGACACTGGGCCAGCGCCAGACGCCACGGGCCGTGCGGCTGTCGAAGACGCTTGCCAAAACACTCGCGACACGCAGACAGATCACCGACGGCGGGGCCACCGCCCTTGGCTGGGTCGTGACCACGAACGCCACCGGCGAGGTCATCTGGCACAATGGCGGCACCGGCGGCTTCAGCTCGTTCATCGCTTTCCACCCCAGAGCGAAGGTCGGCGTCGTCATCCTGTCCAATACCGATGTCGGCATCGAGGACATCGGCGTGCAGGTGCTCAGGTCGCTCGTCCTGCCTGCCAATGGCCCCATTCCCGGTTGACCAGCCTCTGACCTCCAGCATTGGCGTCAACGAAAAAGGCTCCGCTCCCCCCGGCGGGGTCTTTTTTGCTGTCAGCGCTGGCCACCCCCTGCAATGCTCTTGCAATCTCGGGCTGTCAGAAGGGCGCCAGCTCCCAAGCGACAACGCCAGTTTCGAGAAACAACACGATGAAGTCCGCAACAAAGCCTTTCATGCGCTCCCGCGCCATGGCTGCCGCCACGGCAATGCTGTCCGTCGCCGCGTTCTCGACCGGCCTGCTTTCACTTGACCGCCAGATCGAAGGATCTTTTGCCGTGACCAAAGCCTCGGCCAGTGTGTCGTCCAGTTCCTTTCCCGCCGACAAGGAGCGCCAAGATTCTTGCCGAGCGTATCGACATAAGGCGCGAAAGCGTCGGCATCGTCGTCGGCACGATCGGTCCGCATGGCCGCAGCATCGTTGCCCATGGCAAGTTTGGCGCCAACGATCCGCGCAAGGTCGACGGCAACACCGTCTACGAGATCGGCTCCATCACCAAGGGCTTCACAGGCCTGCTGCTCGCCGACATGGTGGCCAGTGGCGAAATCGGGCTCGACGACCCGCTTGCCAAATACATGCCCGAAGGCGTCACCGTGCCCGAGCGCGGCGGCAAGTCGATCACCCTTGCCGACCTGGCCACCCATCGCTCCAGCCTGCCGAGCCTGCCCGACGACCTGGAGCCGACGAACGTGCTCAACCCTTATGCCGCCTACACCACCGAACAGCTCTATCGCTTCCTGTCGCGCTATCAGCTGCCGCGCGACATCGGTGCCGACTTCGAATACTCCAACACCGGCTTCGGCCTGCTCGGCCATGCGCTCGCCCGCCGCGCCGGCGTCGACTACGAGACGCTGGTGACCCAACGCATCACCAACCCGCTCGGCATGTCGAGCACGGCCATCACGCTTTCGCCCGAACTCGCCGGGCGCATGGCCACCGGCCATAATGGCGACCTGCAGCCTGTTCCCAACTGGGATCTTCCGGCCATCGCCGGTGCGGGCGCGCTGCGCTCGTCGGCCAACGATCTGCTCAATCTGCTGGCCATGGCTGCGAGCACTGAAAAGTCGCCGCTCAC
Source organism: Aminobacter sp. NyZ550 (assembly GCF_025628925.2). Lineage (NCBI taxonomy): Bacteria > Pseudomonadati > Pseudomonadota > Alphaproteobacteria > Hyphomicrobiales > Phyllobacteriaceae > Aminobacter > Aminobacter sp. NyZ550. Next base: position 1,398,955 of record NZ_CP114190.1, on the reverse strand, counting down.
TGACGCCATTGCCACGGCGAGCCTCAAGCGCAAGCCGGTCAACGACGGCACGCAGGTCGGCCTCGCCTGGATGATCACCGAAAGCTCGTCGGGCGACATCGTCTGGCACAGCGGCGGCACCGGTGGTTTCGTCAGCTTCTTCGGCTTCCATCCGGCCTCCAGGACGGGCGTCGTCGTGCTGTCCAATTCCGATGCCGACGTCAACGATATCGGCATGCACCTGCTCAACCGGGACATTCCGCTTTCCGAGCCGAAGCCGAAACCGGTCGAGGCCGTCATCGACCCGAAGCTGCTCGACGGTTATGTCGGCCGCTATCAGTTGGCACCGAAGATGGTGTTCGACATTACCCGCGATGGCGACACACTGTTTGCCCAGTTGACCGACCAACCCAGGCTCCGTCTCTTCCCCGAGGGAGGAGACCGCTTCTTCTACAAGGATGTCGAGGCCGCGATCACTTTCACACGAACCGATGCCAGTCCTTCGCCGAGCCTGACCTTGCACCAGTTCGGCGAGAACATTTCAGCCCCGCGCGTGACCGACTGAGCTGACTATCCACCGCCGCGTACTTGGCCGGGGCAAGCCATTCCTGGCTGGACACTGGCCACCCCGCCGCCTGGTTTTCACCGAACGCATAGGCTCAGGCTGGCATACGTTTCTGCCACGCGCCTCGACCGTTGCTGATGGGTTCTGTCACCAAAAATCCTTGTGGTCGTTGACGATCTCGTCTTCGAGCTCGGGGAATGGGCCACGAACCGCGACATGGCGGCGTCCGGCTGCGAACACCTGATCGCAGCTGAGGTCGAGCGTCAGGTTCTCCGGATTGTCTCCGGTGAGCTCGGCCAACCGCTTTTCGCTCAGCCCATAGACCACGGTGCCGATGCCGGCCCAGTAACATGCCCCGGCGCACATGCAGCACGGCTCGACCGAGGTCACGAGCGTGCATCGTTCGAGAAAGGCCGGATCATGTTGCTGCGCGGCCGCGCGGGCCACATTCGCCTCCGCGTGGCCAACGCCCCGATCCCTTGCGAAGGTGTTGCCGGATGAAAGCAGCACGTCGCCCTCTGGCCCGACCAGTATCGCGCCGAAGGGATGATTACCGCTGGCCCGGCTTTCCCCGGCGATCTTCACCGCAAGACGTAGATGCTCGGTATCGCTGCTCATGGCCGCCTCCCTGGTATCCGTAACCACACGCCCAAATGCTTCGCACCCTCATCTTCCCGGAGCGCTTGGCGGCTGTCCAGCCGGCTGTTGAAAGAGGCGTTCATCTGAACGCGGCGACGTCGTTCATTGGTCCGACGAGATCGAGGTGACGGCGGCGGCGACCGACGCCGTCTGCAAGCGAAAGCGATGTGTTCAACGACCCGCCGGCCCGCGCCAATCGCAGCTGCCGCAATGCTCTTGCAATCTGCCGGGACCAGACAGTGCTGTTCGATTTGCCAGTCGCGCCGAATCCGCGCCCAGAGACAGCATCGCCATGAGACGCCTCAGGATACTCTCCGCATTTTCAGGTGCACTGACTGCAGCCGCCGTGATCTTCACCGTTGCAGCCGTGACCGGTGGGCTGCTCTATCTCGACCGCAAGCAAGACAGGCCCATCGTCGTGTCCGCAGTTGCCGGCGACTGGTCGGGTCAGACGCCAACCGGGACGGAAATCCGCCGCATCCTCGCCGACCGGATCGACGTTCAGAGGCGAGGCGTCGGCATAGTCGTCGGCACCATCGGGCCGGACGGGCGCAGCATCATTGCCCATGGCGACTGCGGCGGCTTCGATCCGCGACCTGTCGACGGCGACACCGTGTTCGAGATCGGCTCGGTGACCAAGGTATTCACCGGGCTGTTGCTGGCCGACATCGCAGCGCGCGGCGAAGTCGCGCTGACCGACCCGGTGGCCAAATATTTGCCGATGAACGTTGCCGTGCCGGAACGGGGCGGCAAGGCGATCACCCTCGTCGACCTGGCGACGCAGACCTCCGGCCTGCCGCGCATGCCCGACAATATCGAGCCGGCCGACGAGACCAACCCTTATGCCGACTACACGATCGATGAGCTCAATGCCTTCGTGTCGGGCTACGAGCTGCCGCGCGACATCGGTACGGAATATGAGTACTCGAACCTGGGCTCGGCGCTGCTGGGGCAGGCCCTTGCTCACCGCGCCGGCAAGAGTTTCGAGGCCCTCGTTCACGACCGCATCAGCGGCCCGCTGGCCATGCGCAGCACGGCAATCGAATTGCCGCCTCATCTCGGCAAGCGCCTGGCCACCGGCCATAATGACATGCTGGAGATTGCGCCCAGCTGGGAGTTGCCCGCTTTTGCCGGCGCCGGTGCCTTGCGTTCAAGCGCCAACGACCTGCTCGACCTGCTGCAGGTGACGGTCAACACGAACAAGACGCCGCTGACCATTGCCCTTGCCGGCACACTGGCGACACGGCGGGCCATCGGTGAACAGGAGACCTCGGCGGCGCTCGGCTGGGTCGTCACCAAAAGCAGCAATGGCGAGATTGCCTGGCACGATGGCGGCACCGGCGGCTACAGCGCCTTCATCGGCTTTCATCCAGGCTCACGCAGAGGTGTCGTCGTCCTGTCCAACGCCATCACCGGTGTCAGCGACATCGGCCTGCATCTGCTCAATCGCGAGATCCCGCTGACGAGGGTTAAACCGCGGCACGCCGAGGTTCCGGTCGATTCAAGCCTGTTCGACACCTACACCGGCCGCTACCAGCTCGCGCCCGACGTCATCCTCAGCGTCATCCGCGAAGACGATGCCCTCTACGCCCAGTTCAGCGGCCAGCCGAAACTGCGGCTCTTTGCCGAGGGCGAGCACCGCTTCTTTTACAAGGACGTCGAGGCGGCCATCACTTTCGCAGCCCCGGCGTCGAACCGATCACCCGGCCTCACCCTGCATCGCTTCGGCCGTGACATGCCGGCATCCCGGCTGTCTGACTGACCTGCTGACCGGTGACATCAGAGCAAACCGGAAACGAAAAAGGCCCCGCAATGCGGGGCCTCAGACTGCTGACAAACCCCGTCGAATTTCGGCGGGGTTTTGTTTTGTGGGTTGATTGAGCTTTTGGATTGATGTCGGGGAGCAGATGCCAAGGCTCGTTGCGAGCCCGCTTTGGCCTCATGCGAGGCTTGGTTTTGGCTTTTGCCAGAGGCTGATTGCGATCTTTTTCATGTTCTGGGCGGCGGCTGCGATCAGGCACTGGCAGGCGACGCGTGTTCGCCCTCGGAAGCGGGCATAGCGATGGCCGAAGAGCTGCTTGGCATCGGCGAAGGATCGCTCGACCGTCTCCTTGCGGCGTCGATAGATCGCCTTGCCCCATGCGGTTAAGCGGTTGGCATCGACCCGCTCGCGGACATCCTGCCAGACATGGCGCGTGATGGTGCGCTCGGCCTTGGCGTTTGATGTGCAAGACGCCAGCAGCGGACAGTTGCGGCAGATCGTCGGGTCGCTCCTGTAGTGGCGATAACCGCCGCGATCGGTGGTGGCGTAAGTGAGCAACTGGCCCTGCGGGCAACGATAGCCGTCAAGGTCCGGCTCATGGACGAAAGCGCCCTTCCTCATCTTGCCAGGCTTTGGCCGGGTCGGGTTGCGATAGCCGACGACACCGTGGATGTTCCTGTCCTCCAGGCCCTTGGCGATGCCTGGCGTGGCATAGCCGGCATCCAGCCCCGCCGCCGTGACGTCGAAGCCGAAACGCTCCACCTGGCGGTCGAGCCGGTCGAGATAGACGATCGAGTCATGCACGTTGGCCGGCGTGGCAAACGTGTCGGTGATGATGCCGAAGCCGCCATCCACCGTGCGGTGATCGAGATAAAAGAAGCCCTTCGGCTTGCCCTCGCGCACCATATAGCCAGCCTCAGGATCGGTGCGCGAGACCTTCGTCTCTTTCACCGCAGGCTGCCGCTCCTGCTCCTTCAGCGCCTTCTGGCCGTGCAACGCCCGTTCGGCATCGATCGCCCGGTCGAGCTCGCCCCAGTAGTCGGCACGCGACTTGGCGACCATGGCAAGGTCGTACTTGCCCTTGTTGGCATTGGCCTTCAGGTGCGTGCTGTCGGTGTAGAGCACCGTGCCGTCGACCAAGCCTGCCCCGATCGCCTGCTCGACAATGCGGTCGAAGATCGCCTGCGCGATCGTCTCGTCCTGGTAGCGCCGGCGTCGGTTCTGCGACAATGTCGAGGCGTCGAACACCTTGTCCGTCAGCTTCAGCCGCAGGAACCACCGGTAGGCGACATTGACCTCGATCTCTCGCACCAATTGCCGCTCCGAGCGCACCCCGAACAGGTAGCCGATGAACAGCGCCTTGAACATCAAGGTCGGATCAAGTGGCGGGCGACCATTGTCGGCGCAGTAAAGCGGCGCTGTCAGATCGTGGATGAACGAGAAATCGATAACACCATCGATCTTGCGCAGAAGGTGATCAACTGGAACCAGTTGATCGAGCGTGACGATCTCAAGTGCGGTTTGTTCAGGGCCGGCTCGCTTCAACATCACCCACTGAATCACAAACCCCCAACTCTCGCCAGGGGGTTGTCAGCAGTCTGAGGCCCCGCAATGCGGGGCCTTTGTTTGTGCGAGGGAAAACGCTCAGAACTTGTCGTCTTCGTCCTCGTCCGGCGCCTTCGAGCGCAGGGCAGAGAGCTTGGCGAACACGGCGTTGGCGTCGAGCTCCTTGTCCTCGTCCTTGGGCGCGGCCTGCTCCGGCGTCAGGCGCTCGGTCAGCGAGGCCGGCAGCAGCGTATCGCCGACAGGAGCGGCTGCTTCGCGGCCGCGCGAGGCGCGCTGCACTTCGATGTCGAGGTCGATCTGCGAGCACAGGCCGAGCGCCACCGGATCGAGCGGCGTCAGCGTCGCCATGTTCCAGTGCTTGCGCTCGCGGATCTGCTCGATCGTCGCCTTGGTGGTGCCGACGAGGCGCGAGATCTGCGCATCCTTGAGCTCGGGATGGTTCTTGACCAGCCAGTAGATGGCGTTCGGGCGATCCTGGCGCTTCGACAGCGGCGTGTAGCGCGGGCCCTTGCGCTTGGTCTCGGGCACGCGGACCTTGGGGTCCGACAGCTTGAGGCGATGGTTGATGTCGCCCTCGCCCTTGGCGATCTCGGCGCGTGTCAGCTGGCCGGTCATGATCGGGTCCATGCCCTTGATGCCCTGGGCCGATTCGCCGTCGGCGATCGCCTTCACCTCGAGCGGGTGCAGCGAGCAGAACTGTGCGATCTGGTCGAAGGAAAGTGCCGTGTTGTCGACCAGCCAGACAGCGGTCGCCTTGGGCATAAGCAGCGTATTGGCCATGCGATATATCCTCTTCGCTCGCCCGCGTCCCTCACGCGGGCGGTGGTCAGACCACCAGAAAATGGGAAATTCGGCCCGTATATAGACGCATTCGCCGGCCACCGCAACGATTTTGGAACCGCGCCAAAGCGGCCTTCGGTGCCACCTTCCGGAAGGCGGCCAACCCCGGCGATGCCGCAGCTGCTCCCGGCCATTCCGGTTGGCGGTCAAGTGTATAAACCGGCCTTGACCCGGTTGATCTATCAGCAAAAGCTTACTATTCATTGGAAAGGGGACATCCAAGTTTTCTGCAAGCTATCCCGCCGGGAGTCGGCTTGCGTAATACGCTGACGACGTTTTTCTTTGGGCGGGATTACTGGCGGCATATTTGAACACTCCATTCGAGCGGCAGCATTCTGCGCGCGGAAAACCATTTTGAGACGACGATTTTTTGGGGGCGTATCATGACAACTGGCCACAATACGGCCATGCGCGGATTGTTGCGCGCTGTTTCGATAGCCGGCATGGCCAGCACCGTATTGTGCACCCTTGCCGCTGCTGCACATGCCCAGACCTGGGAAGGGGACCAAAGCAGCGACTGGTTCAACGGCGACAACTGGTCGGGCGGCAGCGCTCCCGCAGGAACGGCCGTGATCGTCAACCAGCCGGGCGCGCCCAATGCACCAAGCATTGGCACCCCCGGTGCAAGCACAAGCACACTCTTCATCGGCGGCGTCGCCGGCGCCTCGCTCAACATCGTCAATGGCGGCAGCCTGGCTTCGACATCGGCGATAGTCGGCAACTCGTCGGCCAACGGCGCACCACCAGCCAGCAGCCAGACAGGCGAAGCGACGGTTACGGGCGGCAGCTCCACCTGGACGACCGGCGATCTCAATGTCGGCTTCTACGGATCGGGGACATTGAATATCGCGGCTGGCGGCAGCGTTGAAGCCGCGCACGCATCGGTGGCCACCCACGCGGGCAGCGTCGGCCTGGTCAACGTGACCGGCACGAACTCGTCGCTGAGCACCGGCAACAGCGGATTTGTTGTCGGCGACGGAGGCGAAGGCACCTTCAATCTCAGCCTGGGCGCAACTGCGAGCAGCTACTCCGCAAGCCTGGGCCAGCAGGCGAGCGGCAACGGCATCGCCAACATTTCGGGTGCCGATACGCTGTGGCAGATCACCAACGCCAACCTGATCCTCGGCCAGGCCGGCGACGGTGAATTGCATATCTCCGGCGGCGCGAAGGTTACGGCCAACAATCGTACGTTTCTGGGCAGTGGTGCCGGCTCCTCGGGCACACTGACCATCGATGGTACGGACTCTGCCCTCACCTCGACCGTCGACATCAGGATAGGCGTCAATTCGGCCGGTTCGGCCAGCCTCACGGCAGGCGGCAAACTGCAAAGCGCAGCAGTGATCGTCGGAGCCAACGCCTCCGGCGTCGGCGACCTGGTGGTCTCCGGCCCGCAGTCCCGCGTCGTTTCAGGCTCATATGTCATGCTGGGCTGGAATGGTGCTGGTACCGCCACGGTCAGCCACGGCGGCACGATCTCGACGGCAGCTGCCGGCATCCAGATCGGCTTCGCCGGCGGCTCCACCGGCACGCTCAACATCGGCGCGGCCGAGGGCGACGCTGCCGTCGCTGCGGGCAACGTCGATGCACCGAAAGTCGTCTTCGGACCGGGCAGCGGCACGCTTGTCTTCAATCATAGCGACGATGCCCATGATTTTGCCGCGGCCATTTCGGGCAGCGGCGCGATCAGGCATCTGAGCGGAACAAGCCGCCTGCTTGGCGACAGCTCGGCCTTCACCGGAACGACCGACGTTGCGGGCGGGACATTGTGGATCGGCTATGGCCTCGGCGGCACGCTCGACGTGTTCTCGACCGCCAGGCTTGAAGGCAGCGGCGATCTCGGTGACGTCACGATCCGCTCCGGCGCCACCGTCGCGCCCGATGGAACCTTCGACGTGGCCGGCGATTTCGCCTTTCAGGCGGGTTCACTCTACGAGGTCGGCATTGGCGGCACAGCCAGCCGCATCGCCGCCGGCACGGCCTCCATCGATGCGACATCTTCGGTCCATATCATCGCCAGTGGCACGGGCGTGCTGTTGGACGAGTATCTGATCCTGTCGACAACCGGAGCGCTGACGGGCGCCTTCAGCGGCGTCACCGACGACTTTGCCTTCCTCGACAGTGCGCTCGACTATAGGAACGCCACAGAGGTCTGGCTCACCTTGCAGTTCAATGGTGCTGCGTTCGGCAGCGTAGCCACTACCGACAACCAGCAGGCCGTGGCCGGCGCGCTCGACAATTTGCCGGCCGGCAACCCGATGGTCGGCGGCCTGCTTGGCCTTTCCGCCGGCGGCGCGGGCGACGCGCTCGATCAGTTGTCAGGCGACATCCACCCCTCGCTGATGAACGCCGGCATCATATCAGCGACACTGGCACAGGATGCCGTGCACAACCGCATCCGCACGACCTTCGACACAGCGGCCGGAAAGCCATCGCGTGCCTTCTGGGTCGAAGGCGTGGGCAATATCTCGGAATTGTCAGGCGTCGACGACGCCGATGGCTTCAAGGTCAAGACCGCGGCACTGTTTGGCGGCCTCGACGGCGAGGTCACCGAAGGCATCCGCCTCGGCGCCATGGCCGGCTATTCCAGCAGCAGCATCTCCGGGGATAGGCGGACTGCCACCGGTACAGCCGACACCTTGCATGCCGGCGTCTACGCCGGGGCCGAGCTTGGTGCGCTTCGCCTGCAATTCGGCGCCATCCAGGCGTGGCACGATCTGTCGAGCGAACGTCGTGTCGCCTTCGGCGGCTTCTCCGACAGTCTCGCCGCCGGCTACGATGCTTCAACCACCCTCGTCCATGGCGTCGTCGGCTACCGCCTCGGCCTCGGCGCATCCTATGTCGAGCCGTTTGCCGGCATCGCTTATGTCAGGACCGGCAGCGACGGATTTGCCGAGACCGGCGGCGGCGCAGCACTGACCGGGGCAGCCGGCGATCAAGATGCGACCATCTCCACCCTCGGCATCAGAGCGAGCGCCGAACTGCCGGCCGGCGCGCGATCCGTCACGCTGCAGGGCATGCTCGGTTGGCGCCACACCGAAAGCGACGCGCCGCTGTCGCGCCTCACCCTTGCCGGCACGGCACCGTTTTCCGTCTTGGGTGACAGCCTGGCGTCGGAGGCCTTCGTCTACGATGCCGGCCTGAGCTTTGCCGTCAGGGACAACGCCCGCCTCGACGTCAGCTATGCCGGTGCCATCGGCAACGGCACCGCAGCGCACCAGCTGCGCGGCAGCTTCGCCATGGGGTTCTGACCGGCGCGACGGAAACGAAAAAGCCCCGCCTCCTGGTCCAGGAAGCGGGGCTTCGTTCTTGCCGGCAAAGCTATCGGACAGGCTTACTTCAGCTGGTCGGCGACCTTTTCGAGCGCAGCGACAGCGCAAGCCTCGTCGAAGTTGCCGCCCGGTGCGCCGCCGACGCCGATGGCGCCGATGACAGCGTCGCCAGCCTTGATCGGCATGCCGCCGGCGAGCACCAGGAAGCCGTCAATGTCGACTAGGCCTGCTGCGCCGGGGTTCTTCTGCACGTTCTCGGCCATCTTCGAGGTCGGCGTGCGCGACGAGGCCGAGGTAAAGGCCTTGTCCTGGGCAGCCGAAACCGTGTGCGTGCCGGCATTGTCGGCGCGAACGAGGGCGCGCAGCACGCCGGCGCGGTCGACCACGGCAGCGGTGACGTTGTACTTGTCGGCGGCGCAGGCGGCGACCGCGTTCTGGGCGATCTCGACGGCGAGGCTCGACGAGATATTCTTCTCGGTCAGCACCTGTGCGGAAGCAGCGCCCGAAATGGCAACGGTGGCAGCGGCGGCGAGGAAAATGCTCTTGATCATGACTGGGTTCCTGTCCTGATGTTGCTCGGGAGAAAGCGTCTTGCTTGTCCGAGGCCAGAACTACGCCGAACCGCTGCCGTGCTGAATCCGCGATGCCACCACCTGCCCTAGGTAGGATTACCTACTGCCGCGACCGCCAGGGCATGACCCCAAAAAGTGGAGGCCGGTTTTCGGACAGGATCAGGTCCCACTAGGAGATCAGCGCCAATCGCACCTGCTCGGCCACCGAGCTTGTGCCAAGCTTGTCCGCGATCTTCGCCCGGTGCGCGTCGATGGTGCGGGCCGAGACCTCGAGCGCGGTTGCGATCTCCTTGCTTGCCCAGCCTCGCGCCACCATGTCGAGGACCTCGCGCTCGCGCTCGGTCAGCTTGGCCAGAAGCGTGCGCGCCTCGCGTTTTTCCAACCGGGCATCGAGGCTACCGAACCCCTGCTGCAGCGCCTCGACAAGTACCTCGCCATCGACAGGCTTGGTCAGGAAATCCTGGATGCCGGCCTTGAAGGCGCGCCGGCAGGCGGCGACGTCGCCATGCCCGGTGATCATCACCGTCGGCCAGTCGATGCCGCGCTCGGCGAGTTTCTGGTAAAGCTGCAGCCCTGATACCTCGGGCATGCGCAGGTCGACCACCAGCACGCCGGGCTTGCCCTCGTCGACATGCGCCAGGAAAATCTGCGGATCGCCAAAAGTCTCGACCTTTATGCCATAGGTGCCGAGCAGGAAGGCCAGCGCCTCGCGCACCGCCTCGTCATCGTCGATCAGATAGACCTGATACCTGCTCATGCCTTCACTCCCCGGAGCACAGCCGCGGACACCCCAACACGCTCCGGCGCCTGTCCAACCTAGCCATCGTGCTTGCCGGCAATCGCTTCGGATCGTCCGACCGACGCACGCGGCAGCGTAATCACGAACCGTGCCCCGCCGCCAACGGCGTTGCCGGCCTCGATGCGGCCATCGACCCGCTCCACCAGCGTCTGGCACAAGGACAGCCCCAGCCCCATGCCGTCTCCCTTGGTGGTGAAAAACGGCACGAACAGTTTCGGCAGCACGTCGGGAGCAATGCCCGGCCCGTTATCCTCGACCTCGATCTTCGCTTCCGCGCCGACGATTGTTGTTGCGATCGCAATCCGCGCCTCGACAGTCCCGGCGCTGTCCAGTGCCTCGGCCGCATTGCGGATCAGATTGTGCAGCACCTGCTCCATCTCGATCGCGTCGACCACCGCCTCCGGCGCCGGCTGCCCAAGCTCCAGCACCAGCGCCACGCCGCGCCGTTCGAGGTCAGTGCGGGTCAGCGCCACGACCTCGGCGACGATGGCGTTCAGGTCCTGCCGCGCCCGTTCAGGCGCCTTGTTGGAGGCATAGTCGCGCATCCGCTTCAGCATCTCGCCGGCACGCTTGGCTTCGCGCACGTTGACGTCGAGCGCCTGCGAAATCATCGCCATGTCGGGCCTTTCCGCCTGCGAAAGCCGAAGGGCCGCCTGGCTGCGGCTCAGGAGGGCGGTCAGCGGCTGCGTCAGCTCATGCGCGATACCGGACGCCAGCTCGCCCATGGCGTTGACGCGCGAGGCATGCGCCAACAACGTCTCCCGCTCCTGCAAGAGCGCTCGCGCCTCCGCCGCCCGCGCGGCGAGCTCGGATCGCTTCACCGCCGCCCGCTGCCCGAGCCCGAAGCTCAAGGCCGCAGCCAACAGACCGGCCGCCACGGCAAAGCCCAGGAACCGCCCCGGCGGCACCAGTGCGGCCAAAGGCAGCGCGCGGTCGAGCGACAAGGACAGCCGCTGCCCTTGCCCGTCGATCACCTTCTCGAAATGTGGCGGCTTTAGCCACGATACGCCCGGGCCGACCGACGCATCGGCCGGCAGGTCCACCAGGTCGGCACCATCGAGGCTGATCCTGAGATGCGCAAAACCAGGGCGCTCCTCCGGCTCCAGAAGCCTGGCGGCCTCGATCATCAGCACCACGGCGCGGTCAGACGGCTCCGGCGCGCGCTTGGCCAGGAGATAGCGCCCGTCGCCAGCGGCGTAGACGCTCGGCCTGCCCCGCACCTGTGCCACGATTTTTTCCCCCAGCGGGGCCAGCTCAACCCCATCGCCGGCGGGCACGTCCACCATCTCGCGCACGATCACAGCCGAAGCGCCGCCGCCTGCCGGCTGCGAAGCTCCCGAGCTGCCTGGCTCGACCGATCCTTGACCTCCGGCCACGGCGCCGTTGGCAGCGACCTCTTGCTCGAGCGAAACCAGCGTCAGCCAGGCGATGCGCGGATAAAACCGCGAAATGCTCTCCATCACCTGCCGTACGGCCCCGTCGGGCGCCGGCTCGGCCCCGCTCGACAGTGCAATCAGCGTGGTCAGATGCGCATCATGCTGCGCCACCCGCTGCGAGATCAGCCGGTGCAGCGTCCGCCCGGTTACCTCGACCTCGTCCGCCATCCGCGTCCGCGACGTCTCCACTGACACGGCCGCGAAGGCCACCAGTGCGGCGAGCCAAAGCGCGAGGCCGAGGAGGCGGGGATGGGAGAAGGGTGTGGTCACGTCGGGTTAATGCTGCCAGAAGTCGGCATCACCATAATCGCGGACCAATCAGAAGGGAACGGCGTGTCTGTCTGACGACAGGGCGCTGATGCAGCCTCGAGAATGACCCAAAGTGCCCTTCAGGCACATTTTGCAAATGAAACCCTAAGCTGATCCTTTACCACCTTGCCCTGCGGGCTCGTTGGCAATGAGGACCGGATCTCGACGCTGCGCGGACATTTGTAATTGGCCATGTTGGCACGCGACCAATCGATGATCTCTTTCTCGGTGGCATTGGTGCCCGGGCGCAGCACCACATAGGCCTTACCGACCTCGCCGAGCCGTTCGTCGGGCACGCCGATCACGGCGACAATGCCGATGGCCGGGTGTTCACTGAGCAAACGCTCGATCTCGGCCGGGTAGCAGTTGAAGCCGCCGGTGATGTACATGTCCTTGAGCCGGTCCTCGATGTGCAGGTTGCCGTCCGTGTCGAAATAGCCGATGTCGCCCGTGTGCAGCCAGCCCTCCGGATCGATGGTCCTGGCAGTGGCTTCGGGATCGTTGAAATAGCCCTTCATGACGATATAGCCGCGGATCACCACTTCGCCCGGCTTGCCGTCGGGCAGGAAGTGGCCGTCCTCGCCGATGATACGGACTTCGACGCCGGGCGAGGCTTTGCCGGCGGTGTTGGCGATCACCTCATCCGGGTCGGTCGCCTGGCACATGGTGCCGTAGCCGCCGCATTCGGTCAGACCATAGCCCGTTACCACACCCGCTATGTTGAGTTCTGTTCGCATCCGATGGACCAGAATGGGTGGAATTGTTGTGCTTCCCGTCACGGCCAGGCGCAGGCTGGAGGTGTCGAAGTTCGCCAGCTCCGGATGCTGGAGCATGCCCTGGAAGATGGCGGGTGGACCGGGGATGACGCTGATCTTCTCCGCGGCGACACGCTTGAGAATTTCGCCGGCGTCATAGGTGAGATGGGGCATGAAGACGGCGCCACGCATCAGCGCCACCATCGCCCCGGCACGATAGCCGAAGACGTGGAAAAGTGGCGGAATGACCAGGATGCGATCGTGCTCGCGGATGCCGACACGCGTCGCCCAGGCGTCGATCGCCTGCAGGCATTGCAGGTGGCCATACATGACGCCCTTGGGATATCCCGTGGTGCCCGAAGTGAAGAGCATGTCGCAGAGGTCGTCGGGGCCGACAGTGGCCTCGCGCGCGGTTAGCTCGGCATCGCTGATGCTGTCGCCGGCGGCGACGAAATCGTCCCAGCTGCGGTCGCCATTGCCTGGATCGCCGATGACGACAACTTCGCGCAGCAGTTCGCGCGTCTCGGTACGGAGCTGGTCGGGATAGTAGGTGTTGAGGAAGGTGCCGACGGAAAACAGCACCGAAGTGCCGCTGCGCTTGACCAGTTCGGCGATTTCCGCGCCCTTGAAGCGGGTGCTGGCGGGAATGAGCACGGCGCCTGCGGTGACGAGACCGAGGGCGGTGGCGAACCATTGCCAGGTGTTGGGCGCCCAGACCATGATGCGGTCGCCGTTCTGGACGCCGGCTGCGATCATCGCCTTGGCAACGCGCTTGCGCATCGCGTCGAGCTCGATGAAGTTCAGCACGACGCCATTGTCTTCGACTGCGGTGCGTGTGCCATAGAGCTCGGCTGCGCGCGCGCAGAGGGCAGGAATGGTGGTGAACTTCCAGTCGGCGTCTTCTGAGATCATCTGTCTGCCTTGGGTGCGATGAAGGGTTGTCGTTCGCCCCTAACCGGGGCGAACGAGCCTGGTTGGAAATCGTTGTTGTGATCGATGGGCTGCTAAAGCTCGAAGGCGCGCAGCAGGGTCGTCACGAAGAGCGAAGTGGCGAAAAACACCAGCACTGCCGCCCCCAAACGGGCAAAAAGCCGCGACGAGGCAAAATGCTGGAACCGTCGGGCGATGCCGGCGCCAATCAGTGTCCAGATGGACCCGATGGTCAGGATGAGCAGCGACAGCCACATCAGATAAGGCAGCGCGGCCGGAATGTTGCCTTCACGCAGATGTGGAACGATGGTGAGTGCAAACAAAAGTGCCTTGGGGTTGGACAGCGTCACGACGAAGATGTCGGCGGCGCGCGAGCCGGTCCGGTTCTGACGCGCCATGTCCCAGGTCCAAAGCTTGCGCGCCGACAAGAGCAGGGCCGCGGCAGCGGCGATCGCGGCAAACGATGCGGCCGAATGAACGAAGCGGGCGGCCAACGACAGACCGAGCGACCAGCCAAGGATGGCGCAGAGGTATCCGAGCAATTCTGCTGGCAAGAGCTTCAGGGCAGATTTACAGCCGAGCAGCGCACCATTGGTTGCAATCAGCGTGTTGGTTGGCCCTGGAACGAAAAGCAGCGTTATCGTCGCGGCCGAAAATGCGAGCCAATTCTCCATCGCAAGACCTCATAGCATCGCCGGATCCTGGTCGCGTCGGCGCCCAGGACAAATGTCGGGGAAAGGGCCGGGCTGTCGCCCGGCCCTGGCTTCTTAGGCTGCGGTCTGGGCCAGCATGATCTCTGGCTGCGTCACCACATAAAGGCCGTCGATCGCCGCGTTGGCCTGCAGGAACTGCAGTCCGTTGAGAGCATCCATGAACTGCATGTTCTCGCGCTTGGTCTCGTCGCCGATCTGGCCGGTGCCGCGGCGCATGTCGACACCTTGCCTCAGCTTTTCGGCAACCTGCTTGGCAACGATTTCGCCGTAGCGGCCATCGCTGACCTCGGTGTAGTCGGCGCCGCCAGACACGATGCTGACGAACGCCTTCTTCATGTCGCGGTCCGAATAGTCCTTGGAGGTCAGCCGCTGCGCTTCCCAGAAATAGCCTGCCTGCCCTCTGTTGAGGTCATAGAAGGCGGAAACCATCATCAGGAACCTAAGATAGGCCTGCCGGTAGCTGGTCTCGAAGAAATTGACCGCGCGCGCCTCGTCGACATGACCTTTCAGGATGCTGGCAATCGACGCGGCGGCAACGAGGCTAGAAACCATCGCAAGGTGAACGCCGCTCGACAGCAGCGGGTCGAGAAAGCACGCGGCATCGCCGCACATGAAGTAGCCCGGCCCCGAGAAGCGCTCCGACGTGTAGGAGTAGTCCGTCTCCATTTTGATGTCGGTGCGCTTGGCATCCTTCAGGATGATGCGCGCCTCCTCATTGTCGGCAAGCAACCGGTCATAGACCTGTTCGGCGCTTTGCCCACCATCGCGTTCCTTGCGCAGCTGATCGCGAGTGATGACCGTGCCGACGCTGACCGTGCCGTCGTTGAGCGGAATGAACCAGATCCAGCCGGCCTCCACCGAGATGATGCGGGTCGAGCCGGCAGGCAGATCGTCGTAAAAGAGGTTGGTCCCGGACCAGTAGGACCAGATGGCAACGTTTTTGAAGACGTTATGGAAATGCCGGTCCTTCGTATACTCGTTGGCGATCACGCCGCTGCGGCCGGAGCAGTCGACCAGATACTTGAAGCTGATGTTGCCTCTCGTCTCTGAGGTTCGGTCGAGGTAGCTCGCCGAGACCGCCCGGCCATTGTCGAACTCGATCTTGCTGACCTTGACGTTCTGGTGAACGCTCGCGCCATTCTCCGCTGCGTGGTCGAGCAGCAGCTTGTCGAATTCCGAGCGCTTGACCTGATAAGAGTGGTTTGGTGCACCCTCGATCTCGTCGAAGCGGAACGACCACTTTTCGTTACCCCAGTTGAAGTAGCCGCCAGGCTTCTCGACGAAGCCATGCTTCTTCATCTTTTCCCCGGCGCCGATTGCGTCGAGCATCGGCATCAGCGAGGCAAGAAGCGACTCGCCAATATGATATCTCGGGAACACGTCGCGTTCCAGAACAGTGGTCTTGATCCCCTGCTTGGCAAGGATGGTTGCGACAGTGGAACCGGCCGGTCCGCCGCCGATGACAAGTACGTCAGTGGTATTCGAAATCATCAAGGTCTCCTAAGCGATTGACGAGGCCAGATGTGGATGTGGGCGAGTAGGCAAGTTTCCAATCGGGACTCGGAATATGCGGGATGCCCTCGACGACAATATTTTCTGAAATCTAATTACAAATCGTCTATTCGGACGATATATATTTGCGTTTACTTAAGTAATTATAAGCAAAAATAAGTAATATACACCCGAACAAGCTTGTTCGGATCACTTATGTTGTTCGTACTGGTTGGCGCTCCGGTGGTTCTGCCTAGTTCATCCTCTCAATAATGGTGACATTTGCCTGCCCCCCGCCCTCACACATGGTCTGCAGGGCAAACCTGCCATTGCGTCGTTCCAGCTCGGACAACATCGACGTCATGATGCGGGCGCCGGTGGCGCCGAGCGGATGACCGAGCGCGATAGCGCCGCCATTGACGTTCATCTTTTCGTGCGGCACTTCGAGCTCGCGCATCCAGGCCATGGGGATGGAAGCGAAGGCTTCGTTACATTCGAACAGGTCGAAGTCGTCGACCCGCATACCCGCCTTGGCAAGCGCGTGTCGGGTGGCGGGGATCGGCGCCGTCAGCATCCAGATAGGATCGGCAGCGCGAACCGAGATGTGGTGGATTCGTGCGCGCGGTTTGAGCCCGTGGTCCTTCACGGCCTGTTCGGACGCAATCAGTATGGCTGCGGCAGCGTCAGTGTTCTGGCTGGCGACGCCAGCATGGACCCGGCCACCAGTGCGCAGTGGAGCCAAGGCAGCCATCTTGGCCAGGCTGGTATCACGGCGCGGCGCCTCGTCGACGGAAAAGTTGCCGACGGGAACGATTTCGGGTGCGAACAGTCCCCGATCGATGGCATCGATGGCGCGCCTGTGGCTTTCAAGCGCGAAACGTTCCATGTCCTCGCGGCTGCAGCTCCACCTCTCAGCGATCATGTCGGCGGCCCTGAACTGGCTGACTTCCTGCTGGCCATAGCGCACCTGCCAGCCGGGCGAGCTGCTGAAAGGGTCGTCGAAACCGAACTGCGTGCCGACCGCCATAGCCGCACCCATCGGGATCAGGTTGAGGTTCTGCACGCCGCCGGCAACCACAAGATCCTGGGTTCCGCTCATGACGGCCTGGGCGGCGAAGTGGATTGCCTGCTGCGACGATCCGCATTGCCTGTCGATTGTCACCCCCGGAACATGTTCGGGGAGGCCGGCCACCAAAGCGCAGGTTCGGGCGACGTCGCCCGCTTGCGGGCCGATGGTTTCCGTGCAGCCGAAGATGACGTCGTCGATGCTGGCCGGATCTACGTCGGTGCGCTTGACCAGTTCCCTGATCGGGTAGGCGCCCAGATCGGCAGAGTGTGTGCTGGCGAACGCACCCTTCTTGCGGCCGACGGGCGTGCGCACGGCATCGATGATGTAGGCTTCGGGCATAGGGACAAGCTCTGCGATTTCCACTGTCCCGGAGGCTAGCGCCAGATCTGATCCTCCACTATTCCTATAATGGTCATATGACTTCAACGGTTTCTGAATAACGAGCGATACATGGATCTCAGGCTTCTCGAGTGCTTCCTGCGTGTCGCCGAGTTTGGCAGCATGAACCGTGCGGCCGCCGACCTGAACCTGTCCCAGCCGTCGCTTTCCCGAAAGATCGCTCTTCTCGAGGGCGAAATCGGCGCCTCGCTGTTCCGGCGGGACACCACAGGAACCAAGCTGACAGAGGCCGGTCTGCTGCTGGCCGGGCGAGCACCGCAGCTTTTGCGCGAAGCGGTCCTGATCAAGGAGGAGATCGCCCAGGAAAGCTCGACCTCCGTATCGTTGGCGTTGCCCTCATCGCTGAACCGCTTGCTCGCCATCCCCTTTCTGGAGAAGGTCGTCCGCGAACATCCGCGTTACACGCTGCGTGTTAGCGAGATCGTCTCCAACGCACTCGAGGTGTGGATGCAGCGGCGGACCCTCGACGTCGCCATCACCGCGCTGCAGCCGCGAACGCAGCGTTTCAGCCTGACGCCGCTTGTTCGCGAACCGATGATGCTTGTCGGAACCGAAAGCGCGGAACTGGGCGTCGAAGGCATGGTCTCGGCCGACTTCGTGGTGCAGCACAAGCTGGTGCTACCTGAGTCCGGCAATCCGATCCGGCGCTATCTCGAGCAGAAGCTCGGAACCGGAAATCTCTCCATCAACACCGTTGTCGAAGTCGAGTCGGTCGCCATGTGCTACGAGCTTGCACGCGCCGGCGTCGGCTACACCATGCTGCCCTATTCATCCATTTACGAACACAAGCGCGACGACAGGGTTTCGATGGCGGTGATCCAGGGCTTCGATGTCACCTGGGCCCTTGCGGTCAACCGCTATCGCGTGCATTCCGCCGCCGTCAGCCAGGTGGCCGAGGACCTGCTTGTTTTTGCCCGCGGGCGTGCGGCCGACCCCGCCTGGAAGTTCGCCACGGTGATCTGAGGTCAGCTGCCGAACAGCGCCTGGCAGTCGTGTCTTTTTTGAAGCCGGACGGCGTTGCGAAAGCACGACAGAGCATTAGTCCGAACAGACGATGCAGCCCATTTGAACACGTCCACCCTTTATTAGGCGAGGACCTATCATCTACAAAATGGGAGAGAAAAATGTTGCGTCGTGGCGCACTTCTGGCATTTTTTGCATCGTCTCTTGCATCACAGACACTGGCATCCGACTGGCGAATTCTTACGCAGTTCGACGATGCGCCCGAAGGGCTCGTCGGCGACACCAACGGCAATTTTTATGTCAGCCTGTTTCATTCCGCGCTGGTCATGAAGGTCGCGACCGACGGCACGTCGACCAAGATCGCCGATCTGAGGACGGTGATCGGAGATGCCAAAGGCAGCACCGTCGGCATCGACTGGGACGGCAAGGATCACCTCTACGTCGCCTTTTCCGAATACTCCAAACGCTTCCCCTGGCCTGCCAAGGCCAATCTGGCGGTCGAGGGATGCGGTGATGCAACTGTCACCAGGTCCGGCCTGTACAAGGTCACGATCTCGACGGGCAAGGTCGAGCCGGTGGTGACGCGAGCCGACGGATATCCGTTCTGCTTCCCCGACGACCCGGTCATAACACCGGACGGCAAGATCTTCCTGTCGGATCTCAGCCTGCAGGCGATCTGGAAAATAGACCCCGAGCAGAAATCGGCCGAGTTGTGGTCGAAGGACCCGCTGTTCAGTCCGGGAGACCGCTCTCTCAGCGGTTATCCCGTCGGCGTCAATGGCATAGCACTGGCACCGGATGGCAAGTCGCTTTACGGCGTGACAGGCGGCATCCCGTTGCTGGTCAAGGTGCCGATCCAGGATGACGGCAGTGCCGGACAGGCTGAAATGCTGGCCTTCGGCTACGACAACATGGATGGTCTGGAGGTCGACAAGGACGGCAATTTCTACCTGACCGAGACCACGCGCAGCGAAATCTGGAAGGTCAGTGCCGACGCCAAGAAGCGACAGCAGCTGGGCAACCCGCTCCAGGCGCCTCTCGGCGCTCCCGCAAGCATCGCCTTCGGCAATGGCGAGATCTGCGTGACCAACCTGAACTTCTTCAAGCACCTGCCGGAAAGCCAGGCAAACTCCATAGCCTGCACGAAGCTGGATAAGCCGCTCTGGTAGTCAGAGCATGACCAGCGCACTCCAGCGGTGCAGGTCCCCCTGGGCTGCGCGGGTATCGCAGTAGCACCTGCAGCCGTTCCGTTGATCCGCCAGGCAGCATCGACGGGCTGGACGCAGCCTTGACTAACTTGGGCCAAGCCCGTTCGCCTCGGTCCCCGCCTGCCGACAACGCGGTGCGAGTTCGCCTCGTATGCGTTGTCGGCTCTTTTCGCAGTGTTGATGGATACAACGGCGGTATCGCTGGTCGGGATGGGGTTGGCCTTGATCAACCGCGCCACTGCGCGGCCACCATGGGGCCGACTGCGGTATGCCCTACGATGAACGCCCGGCAGAGTGGCCTCCTTGCAACGGCTGGCGCACACATCCAACTCTACCTCATTTGCCGAACCTGCGCGCCCCGAAGACGCAGCAGATGACAGCGACGGTGACGACCAACATCACGGGGGTCACGGGCTCGCGGAGCAATGTAGCGGCAAGCACGAGGCCAAAGAATGGCTGCAGGAGCTGAAGTTGTCCGACCGAGGCGATGCCGCCAAGCGCAAGGCCGCGATACCAGAAGACGAAGCCGATGAGCATGCTGAACAGGGAAACGTAGGCCAGGCTTGTCCATGCCGGAATCGTCACGTTCTCAAATGTGGCAGGCCAATAGATCGCCGTGAGCATCAGCATCACCGGAAGGGATATCACCAGCGCCCAGCAGATGACCTGCCATCCACCGAGCTTGCGCGAGAGCGTCGCCCCTTCGGCGTAACCGAGCCCGCAAGCGATGATCGCGGCCAGCATGAGCGCGTCGCCGACAGGCGAGGCAGACAGCCCCTGGCTAATCGCAAACCCGGCGACCAATGCGCTTCCGAGAACCGAGAAGAGCCAGAAGATCGGCTTGGGTCGCTCATTGCCGCGGATCACGGCGAAGATCGCAGTGCAGAGCGGAAGGAGGCCGATGAACACGATCGAGTGGGCCGACGTGACATGCTGAAGGGCAAAAGCCGTCAAAAGCGGAAAACCAACCACCACGCCGAGGGCAACGACCACCAGGGAAACAAGATCGCGACGTTCCGGGCGGCGCTCCCTGAAGGCGGCTAGTAAGACAACTCCGAGAATGCCGGCAATTGCCGCACGAGCAACCGTCAGAAAAACCGGATCAAGAGACTGAACGGCAACGCGCGTGGCGGGCAGTGACCCGCTGAAGATGATCACACCTATCAATCCGTACAACCAACCGCTTGTCGACCGTTCCATGGCACCCCCTTTGTCCATGGACCTATGCAGGCAGCCGCTTGCAACCGCCAGATACGGTAAGGTACAGTTTGACATTACTGTTATGGCCACAAAGGCAATACAGATGGACACAACCCGTATTGAAATGGTGATGGAGCAGATCAGGCGTCGAATCGCCGGACGCAGCCTCTTGCCAGGCAGCAAGCTTCCCTCCGTACGGGCACACGCCAAGACGTCAGGCGTCTCGGTTTCGACAGTCGTAGAAGCCTATAACCGCCTCGTTGCCGAGGGGGTGGTGCTATCCCGTCCTGGTTCCGGTTTCTACGTGGCGACACAGACCGCCCCACTGTTGCTGTCCGAGGTTGGTCCGAAGCTCGACCGAGCTATCGATCCGTTCTGGGTGTCCCGCCAATCGCTGGAAGCCACCGACAATACCGAGAAGCCGGGCTGCGGGTGGCTGCCCCCTGACTGGCTTCCCGAGGCTGGCCTCCGGCGCGGTCTACGCGCACTTTCCAGGGCTTCGGGGATTGCCCTGGCCGAATATGGATCGCCATTGGGATTGCCACCCCTTCGGCAATTGATCACCCGGCGAATGGCAGAGAAGGGCATTGAGGCGCCACCCGACCAGGTCATCCTGACCGAAAGCGGCACCCAGGCCATCGACCTTCTCTGTCGCTATCTCATCGACCCTGGCGATACCGTGCTTCTCGACGATCCCTGCTACTTCAACTTCCAGGCGCTGTTGAGAGCGCACCGGGTTCAGGTCGTCAGCGTTCCCTACACCCCAAATGGGCCCGATATCGAGGTGTTCGCGTCCGTGCTCGCAGAGCATCGGCCACGCCTCTACATCACGAACTCGGCGGTCCATAATCCGACGGGAGCGACGCTTTCTCCTGTTATCGCCCATCGTGTCCTGATGCTGGCCGAACAGCATGGTCTGACAATCGTCGAGGACGATATTTTTGCCGACTTTGAGCATGTGCCCGGCCCGCGGCTCGCCGCGTTCGACGGCTTGAACCGAGTCATCCACATCGGCAGCTTCTCGAAAACCCTCTCTGCTTCAGCCCGATGCGGGTTCATTGCCGCGAAAAAGGATTGGATAGACGGGATCGTCGACCTGAAAATTGCGACAACATTCGGCGGCGGGCGTCTCAACGCGGAGCTCGTCCTCAGCGTGCTCAGTGACGGTGGCCATCGTAAGTATCTCGAGGGACTGCGGATGCGCCTTGCTCGAGCACGCCACGAAGTCGGAGCGAAGTTGCGGGAGATAGGCATCGTGCCCTTGCTGGAACCGCATGCCGGGATGTTTCTCTGGTGTAGAGTTCCTGGTCCTCGATCGTCGGCACAAGTGGCAAGGGCAGCACTTGTCGATGGTGTCGTCCTGGCGCCCGGGAACGCTTTCAGCCCTGCCCAGACGGCAGGAGACCTGATGAGGTTCAACGTCTCACAAATCGGCAACAGCAGGGTTTTCGAGACGATACAGCGGTCGCTATCCCAATCTTGTTCGGGGGATCGCTAGATCACGCAAGTCTCTTTCGTACTTATGTTGCTCCGCACCCCGGCTGCGATTGCTGGATGCTTGCAGGACAAGAGGACTTCGCATCGGAATGATCAGATTGGGCCGGGAGGGGACTGGAAGCTTCCATTCGAAGACCAAGCGTTAGCTGTCGTTTGAGGGCTCTGTTTGACCAACGGGAGTGCGGGTGCAAGCGCGGGAAGAAGCGATAATTGCGCCTTCTGGCGCCACGCACGCCCTCCGGCCCACTCGGCTCAGGCCAGGAGCAGTTCAGCGCTTCTGTCGGCATTGCCTACTTTGGCGGCAACGCGGCGAGCAAGAGTGTCACCGGCAACAAGGAACTGCCCTTGCTCGACGTGGCCAGCAACAGGACGTTCCTGATCACCGACTAACGAAAACGCTCCAAGCTCTTCGGGCTCAGGCTCCTCGGCAACGCTACCTCTCGCGCTGAAGCGAAAGTAGCGCCACACGATGCGCGGATAAGACTGTGGGATGCTAGCCATCAACGGCGCACATCCCTTTCAGCCATAGACTCGGCCCCGCTCGACAGCGCGATCAGCGTGGTCAGACAGGGCTGCGCCGCACGCTGCGAGATCAGGTCGGTGCAGCGTCCGCCCCGTCACCTCTCCATCGACACGACGACGAAGGCCATAAGTGCGGCGAGCCAATGCGCGAGGCCGAAGAGGCAGGGATGGAGGGGTGTCGGCATGGGCATAAGTCGGCACCACCATGGTTACGCGATAAGCAGAAGGGAACGGCGCGTCTGTCAACGAAAAGGGTTACCTTATCAAGCGATGGAGCGATGTCCTGCTTGGGGCTAATACCAGTCGGTCCGGTTGCGGCGATCAGGTAGCCGGCAGGGGCTCACTTGACCGTCGATCACCGGCGTGGGGTCAACACCAGGCTCGCGGTCGGTCGCCCGATCGCATTTGAAGACCTCCTACCCTTGTTGGATGCGCATCCCAATTCTCCCTTCAAACGCCGCAGAATTGCGCCATCGTGCGGCTATGTCGATGAGTTGGCCGCGACGACAAGCGCATCGACAGCCACAGCCCGGTCCGGCAGCACGATAACCGGATTCAGGTCAAGCTCGGCTATCGCGGAACCGGCGGCCAGCCCCAGTTGCGCCAGCTTGAAAACCAGATCGACAAGGGCTTCCTTGTCCGAGGGTTCCGCGCCGCGGGCGCCATCGAGCAAAGGGGAGAGCCTCAGGCTGGCGATCATGTCGCTGATATCGTCCTTGTCGACAGGCAACGGTCGCGTAGCCGCATCCTTCAGGATTTCGGCATAGATGCCCCCGGCGCCGATGGTGATGGTTGGGCCAAGATCGCGATCCTGCGTCAGTCCGACGATCATCTCGACGCCGGTGACGATCAGTTCCTGCATCAGCACACCCTCGATCCGAGCCGCCGGAAAATGGGTCTTCGCCTTTGCCACCAGGCTCTCGTAAGTGCTTGCGGCAGTCACAGCGTCACCGATGTCGAGCAGCACCAAACCCGCATCCGACTTGTGGGCGATGTCGGGCGAAGCCAGCTTCATGACGACGCGCCCTCCCCAGGCCGCGAACGCTTCTGCTGCCTCGGAGGACGAGGTAACCAGGCGCTCGCCAGCACGGCAGATGCCTGAGCCGTCGAGCAATGCGGCCACCTGTCCGCTGTCGAGAATTCCATCCTGCTTCAGCGCGCCTTGCTGGCTGGCCGACAATGCTGCTGCATCCCAGGAGCGGCTGCGGAATGCCGCCTTTGCGGCCTCGTAGTCAGCGTGCGCGCGCATGGCGCGGAAGCATTTGCGGAATGAGCGGAAGATCGGCACGCCTGACTTGACCAGGTCGCGATAGCCGGGACTGTCGGTCAGCACCGACCCCCACACCGCGACCACAGGCTTGGGCGAACGTGGTGCGAAAGCCAGCACGTCGGCGGCAAAGCTGTCGGACAGCAGGCCAAGGGCCGCCGTCAGCCCGACCACGATGACATCGACGTTTGCGTCGGCGGCAATGGCTTCAAGCACCTCGATACGCTGTTGCTGCGGGGCAGCGATGACAAAGCCGCCGCCATTGTCGATCGGATTGGAGACGGTGACGTAGTTGGGCAGGTAGGCGTAGAGCTTTTCGATCGTCGCCTGCGACAGATCGGGAAAGCTCACGCCATAGCTGTCGGCCAGCTCGGCCATCAGCGTCGTCGAGCCTCCCGAAACCGAGTAGAGCGCACAGTTCGGGCCGGTGCCCGCCGGCAGCTTGGCAAGCAGGTTGGCCGTCTCGAGCAACTCGTCGAGATCGCGGACCCGGATCACCCCATACTGCCGGAACAAGCCGTTGATGACCGCATCCGCTCCAGCGAGGTGGCCTGTATGCGATGCGGCCATGCGCGCACCACGCTCGGTCGATCCCATCTTGAGCATGACCACGGGCTTCTTCATCGCATTGGCAGCCTCAAGCGCCAGCCTGAGCTTGGCGATCGACTTGAAGCCTTCGACATAGGCTGCGATGACCGACGTCTGCGGATCATGGGCAAAGTAGTTGATGAAGTCGGCAACCTCGAGATCGACCTCGTTGCCCACCGTCACCCAACGCCGGAAGGCAGCACCCATGGCGATGCCCTCGACGATGGGCCGGCCGTTGAAGCCGCTCTGGGTGACCAACCCGACGAGGCCGCCGCGATGATGCTCCGGCACGGGAAACTGCTCGAATGTGTTGTCGTTGGTGTTCGGCCCGATGACACGCACGCCATGTTCACGGGCGGCCTCGGCGACCTTGGCCTCGAGCGCGGCACCCTCGGCACCCACTTCTGAAAAACCGGAGCTGAAGACGATGACATCGCGCACGCCGCGACGACCGCAATCGGCGATTACCTGCGGAACGATCGCCGGCGCCACCTTGACCACGGCGAGGTCGATATGATCAGGCACCTCCGCCATCGACGTGAAGACAGGCACACCACCGGCCTCACCGCCGCGCGGATTGACGTAGCAAAACCGCACGTCATCGCCGAAGCGGCGAAACCAGCTATGCGCTTGCGGCGACGCGTCGACACGGCCGACATAGGCAATGCCGCTCTTCTTGCGAAACATGCGCTGGAGATCGACCAGGCTGCGGTCGAGTTCTTCGCGGGCGTGCTGGATTGCCTGTGGGATGGTCTGCATGATGTCGGGTCTTTCGGTTTGTCGGATTTCCGGGCGATTGGCCTAGGCCAAATGGCCGAATTCAGCTTCTCGGCAAGGTGCCAAACTGGCGGCGAAACGCTCTGTGCCGGCACGCCGGCGCAAGGAGAGGAGAGCGCCATGGGAACCGCGGCCAACACGGCGAGACGGGCGGAGTTGGGATTCGAGGAGCCCAACGAATTGCTGCGGGGCGTCACCAATGACCGCTCTGGCGGCGTGGTGAAATCCAGCCTGCGCGTGCTGTCCCTGCTCGAATACTTCCAGGCCAATCCGCGGCCGGCGCGTACGACCGAGATCAGCCGTGCGCTTGCCATTCCCAATTCCAGCGCCGACGACATTCTGAAGACGCTGGTGCGCACCGGCTACCTCGCCTTCGACCCGCGTCAGAAGGTTTACCTGCCTTCCTACCGGATCGTCACTCTGGCCAGGCGCATCGAAGGTTCCTTCTTCGGCGGCACGGCAGTCTCCGACCTGATGGACGAAGTGCATCGCCACACCGGCCTGACAGTATGGCTGTGCATGCAGAACGATCGCTGGGTCCAGTGCTCGGCGATCATCGCCGGCTCTGACTTTCACGCCGGCGTCCATGTCGAAGGCTTCACCGACTACGACTGGTCGACAGCGGCCGGCATGGCGCTTTTGTCTGGCAAGCCGCAGGAGGTGGTGGTGGAGATTGCCAAGCGCATGTTTCGCACCGAGCCGCCGGCGAGGCGCGTGGCCAGCGTCGCCACCTTGCTCGACAAGGTCAGAACGGTTCGCAAACAAGGCTATGCCACCTCCCGCGGCTTCTCGGCGGAAGGGGCGACAGCGGTGGCTGCCCCCTTCCAGTCGAAGTTCATGCGTGTTCCTGTCGCCGTCGGGCTCGTCAGCGCCGATCCCGAGGACAGTGCCGCGACGCAGGCGCTGGGATCGGCGCTGAGGCAGATCGCCGTCCGGCACCAGCGCCTCGCGGAACTGCACCGGGCCAATGACGACCTGCCTATTTCGCCGGAATGGTTATGCCCGCGGCAGCAATGAAACCCTGGTCGACGACACGGTCCTCCGGCATCAGCTCGCTGTAGGACAAGACCTCGGGAATGAGCGCATAGGTCTTCTGCAGGCGGGCGGCGAGATCCCCGGGCATGTAGAGATTGGGATCGAAGGTCAGCGACACGCCCTTTTTCAGCGTCTCCTCGGGCAGCTGCAGATCCTCGAGCATGATCTTCATGACCGCGGGGTTGGCATGGTAGTCGCCCTGCAGATAGGTGCGTGTCGTGCGCACCAGCGCCCGCATCACCGCTTCGCCGATGTCGCGCCGCTCCTTGAGCAGGCGCGGACCGAAGCTCCACGAGCCGGCGGACATTTCAGGCCCCTGGACGAAGGCCAAAGACACCTTGGATTCGTCGGCCTTCTGCCAGATGCTATCAATCAGATAGCCGAAATTGACGGCGCCGTTTTCAAGCGCCACCAGAATGTCGGCCGACGCCATGGTCTGGAACTTTACGTCCTTGAGCGACAGGCCGACCTTTTCCAGCTCGGTCTGCAGGAAGTAGGACGCCGTCGAGCCGAGGCCGATGGCGCTGGCGACCGTCTGGTCCTTGAACAGGTCGACGGTGAATTTGCGGCCGTTGAGGAAGGCGTTGTTGGCCCAGATGCCCTGCTTCGAGGCCGGCGACTGGACAAAGAGCGGGGCGACGACACGGATGTCGGCGCCGCTGGCAATGGCGTTGAAGATGGCCGCACTCGGCTGGCCGCCGAGCACGTCAGCGCGCCCCGTGGACAGGAGCACGATGCCGTCGCTCGACTTGGCGAAGGTGTATTCGATGTCGATGTTTTCCTTGTCGAACTCCCCCATCCGGTCGGCAAGCAGCATCGGTATGTAGGCCTCGACCTTGGCGGTCATGGCGACGATCACCTTCTCACGCTGCGGTAGTGGCTTCGGCGCGTCGGAGCCTTCGGCACGGGCGCCGAAGCTTGCCCCGATCACGGCGGCGGCGAGTGCCAGTTTCTTCCATAGAGATTTCATTGCTTCCTCCCTGTTGCTTCTTTTCGCCGCCGGTCCTCCACCGGTCGGCAACCTCCTGGAGCGTCGTGCGTCCGAACGGACGCAAGAGGACGCCCTGAT
Source organism: Aminobacter sp. NyZ550 (assembly GCF_025628925.2). Taxonomy (NCBI): domain Bacteria; kingdom Pseudomonadati; phylum Pseudomonadota; class Alphaproteobacteria; order Hyphomicrobiales; family Phyllobacteriaceae; genus Aminobacter; species Aminobacter sp. NyZ550. The sequence goes on along the minus strand of NZ_CP114190.1, from coordinate 1,371,736 downwards.
CCATTGCCCCTGCACCTCGTGCTCTCCGGAAAGCGTTCCGGATTCGGACCGATGCGCTTGTCAGCCTGCGTCGTAGACCAGCTTCCAGCTCGACCCGGCGAGTTGCCTTATGCGCGGACCACCAAACTGGAATGCCGGGTCATCAGGCGGCTCGGCGAATGAGATGACCGCGGTATCCGGAGCCGGCGGCAGTGCTGCCCAGATCCGTCTGCCCGCCGTGTCTATGTCGACGCGATTTGGAATGTTGCGCTTGAGGCTCGCCACGCGCGGATAGAGTTCGGGATCGACTTCGGCTGCCGCGCGCAGGGCCGGCGTATCGACGCCGCCCGGCCGTACCGCCACCACCCATGGCCCTGATACACCGCGGCTTTCGCGTTCGCGGGCGACGACTTCGACCCAGTGCTCGATCGCCACCTTGGAGGCGCAGTAGGCGGCCAGGCCTTCGAGGGCTGCCACGGCGGCACCCGACGACAGCATCACCAGCCCGGCCTCATAACCGGGGCGGCAGGCCTGGAGAAACGCTTCGGCCAGCACGAAAGGGGCGGCGAGATTGGCAAGAACGGCCTTTTCGTAAGTTCCGGAGGGGACCTTGCCGACAACGCCGATGGCCTGGGAAGAATAGGCGTTGTGAATGAAGATGGCGCGTTTGCCGCGAAAGGCGGCGAGTTCGCGGATGAAATGAGCGCGGACGCGGTCCCATGAGGCGGGCTCGGTCAGGTCGAAGGTCACGCTTTCATAGTCGGGGTGCTTGCGCCGCGACAGGTTGATGATGCGGGCATTGTCGTAGGGAACGTTGCGGGCAAGCCCGAGGCCCAGCCCTTGCGTCGCGCCGCTGATCCAGATGATCGTATCGTGCATCCTTTGCCCCTCTCAGTTGCGCAGCACGACCGCTGAGGTCGGGCCGAGATCGCTGGAGCTGACAAAACAGCAGTCGGCGTTCTCGACCTGGCCGGTCGAGCTGCCGCGCATCTGCTTCACGCCTTCGGTGATCATGTTGAAACCATGCAGATAGACCTCGGAGAGGCTGCCGCCGCCGGTGTTTACCGGCAGGCGTCCACCGAGCGCGACGCCCCCATCCTCGGTGAAGGCAGCGCCTTCACCTCGCCCACAGAAGCCGTAGCCTTCGAGGGTGAAGAACACCTCCGGCGTGAAGGCGTCGTAGAACTGCGCCACCTTGATGTCGGCAGCGCGGAAGTCGCTCTGGCGCCACAGGGACTTCGCGCAGGTCGCAGCCTGCGAGCGCATCGGATCGGCCGTGAAGTAGTTGGCAAGGATGGCGCTGCCGCCATCGAACCCCTGGGCTGCGGCGTGGACGTAGACGGGCCTGTTGCGGCAATCCCTGGCGCGATCCACTGCTGTGACGACGAAGGCGATCGCGCCGTCCGTCTCGAGGCAGCAATCGAATAGGCAAAGCGGCTCGCTGATCCAGCGCGCTGCGAAATAGTCTTCGCGGCTCATCGGCTTGGCATGCATGAAGGCCTTGGGATTGCGGTTGGCATGGCTTCGGAACGCCAATGCGACATTGGCGAGATGATCGCGGGTGGCGCCGAATTCGTGCATATAGCGGGTGTACATCACGCCGACCTCGTCGACAGGCCGGATGATGCCCCAAGGTCTCAGCCAGGTGTCACGGCTGCCCTGAATGCGCTGCTCCAGTTGCGCCCAGACACGGCTTGCACGGCCGCTCCGCTTGCGCGAGCGCCAGCCGACGACCACCTTGGCCTGGCCGGTGGCAATCGCCATGGCCGCATGGCCGACGGTACCGCAGCCGCCATGTCCGCCGGCGGGCATCTGCGAATAATAGGTCACCTCCTTCATGCCGAGATCACGCGCGATGTCGTGCTGGAAGACGTTCTCCATATTGAGCGAGCAGAGGCCGTCGACCTCCGACGGCGAGATGCCGGCGTCGTCGAGCGCCGCCTTGATCGCCATGCAGGCAAGCTGCTCCTCGCTTTGCACCATGGCCTTGCCAAAGGCGGTCTCGCCAATACCGACAATCGCAGTCCGGTCCTTGAGGGAGATCATATCGCTCATGGCTTCAGGCTCTCGGAAACGCGCGGCATCCAGCGCGGCAGGGTGATGTCGTCGGAGACGGCAGCAAAGGTGACGTCGACTGGCATGCCGATGCGGATTGCCGAAACTGGTACGCTGTTGATGGCAGCGTTGGGTGCCGCAACCAGGCTGCCGACCATGCGGATATGCGGATGGTCTTCGAATTCGACGACGATCATTGGATACGGCACCACATCCTGGAAACCAGGCAGCGTCGGACCATGCGCAACACCGTACGACCAGACAGAACCTCGACCGGACGTTTCGGCCCATTCCGTCTCGGCATGGGCGCAGGCGGCGCAGAACGGATGTGGTGGAAACTGACAATGGCCGCAGGCCTTGCAGCGCTGGACGACGAGGCGACTCTCGCGTGCCGCGTCCCAGAAGCCCGCCGTGTCGGGATCGTCAGCATAGGGCAAAGGGATGGCTGTCATGGTCTTGTCTCTGTCGGAATGCGGGGAACCGGCAATTCAATCGCCTCGAGCACCGGATCGCCTGAAAGCGCGACCTGGACGTCGACCTGTCGGGCGCAACCGGGACAATAGAAATGGCGGATGCGGAAGCGTTCGCTGCCGGGATAACGGTCGGTGATGGCTGATCGCTCGCCGGCGACGGCTTCATGGACGGCAAGGGATGCGTAGATGTCCGCGCCAGCGTCGCAGATACCATGACCGCAGACGGCGCATACGACCTGCTCGCCACCGGAGACTGCGACGGCCCGGAAATGGCTGGACAGGCGACGTCCGCTGACCGGACCTTCAATCGTGCGCGGATCGCGACCGCCGAGCCGAACCTTGAGCCGTGCTTTTCGCGCGGCCTCCGACGCGTCACGGTCGATCTCTACCTGGTTGCCGTCGAGACGCAGGACCACGCCAAAGTCGCGCAATGCATTGCCCACACTGACGAGACCATCGAGCACATCCATGGCAACCGCAGCCGGATCGCGTTCGAGCGGATCGCCAAAGCCGCCGCCCCCTTGCGAGGACGTGACCAATATCTGATCCGGATAGAGCCTGGTTGCAGCATCGGGCAGCCGAAAATCAGTGGCATCCGCAAGCTCCGCCCAGCCGCTTGAAACGGCCACCGGCACGTCACAACTCATGATGGCGAAGCCGCTGGGCAAACCGGGTTCACCGCCTGCTGCGCCCATTGTCGCCGGATGCTGCAAGCCTTGCGCCATGGACAAGAGTGCGATCGATCGGTCGGTCTGGTGCGGGCGATAGGCATGCATTGCGCCGACGCCACCGCGTCGCATGCCGGGTCCGCCGGAATCGGCCAACTCGCGGCGCGTCAGATAGAGCACGGGATAGTATGCTTCGTTGGTTTCGAGGTTCGACGGCGTCGCGCCCGGCGATGTCGCCGTACCCGACGTGTCGCTCCCGTCGGCATGGACGGTGGCGCCGCCGCCGCCGCTCAGCTCATCCAGAAACAGCGTGGTGAACGGGGTGCCGTCGCGCCGGTGTCCCGAAATCGACATGCCGCCGGCGCCCGAAGACTGCGACGAGGCCATGGCCATGTGCGCATGCGCCGCCGAACCGTCCAGCAGGCGCGCGAGGCAACCGCTGACGCAGTTGCGGATCGCTTGTGCCGAGGTGCCTGTGCTCATCGCGACGCCGGCCGGCCACTCGGCATCGACGATCGAGCCCTTTCGGGTGCATATGTCGATGGTGCGCCATATGGCGCCGGGCATCCAGGGCAGGCCCTGGCAGATGTGGACGAGCACCGCCGCCATGGTGAAGTTGGCCAGCGTCGGATAGGTGGAGTTGACCGCGCCAGGAGCCTGGTCGTCGCTGGCGGTGAAGTCGAAGCTGAGCTTGTCGCTTGTCTTGGTCATGGCGAGGCGGACCGCGTAGACTTGGTTCGGCAAATAGTCGGCGCCGCAACGCTGCTCATGCTGAATGAACGAATTCTCGCGCCAAATGCCATCTGGCAGCTCAATGAGGCGGCGCCGGAAGGCTGCCTCCGTCGAAGCAAGCAGCCTGTCCATCGCGTGCACGAGACCATCGGTGCCATAGGCGGCGCAGAGTTCCAGCACCTGACGTTCGGATGCGCGGTTCGCCGCGATCTGGCCGAGCAAATCGAGCGCGTTGAGCTCGGGTGTTCGGGTGCGGGCAAGGTAGTCGCGCTCGATGTCGCGGCGGATGCTGCCTGCCTCGACGATCTTGACCGGCGGGATCGGGATCGCTTCGTCGAAGATCGAGCGGGCTGCATAGTTGAAGCCGCCGCTGACCGGCCCGCCGACATCCGGTTCGTGCACCGTCGACCCCGCCCAGGCAATCAGCCTGTCGCCGTGAAAGATCGGCGCCACCAGCGTCACATCGGGCTGATGCAGCGTCCCGAGATAGGGATCGTTGGTAAGAAACTGGTCACCGCGACCAATGCCCGGGTTTTCGCCATAGCGATCGAGGATGTCGCGAACGATAAGGTTGAGCGATGTCGACTGCACCAGAATGAACTTGCTGCACGAGATCACAGTGCCGTCGGCCGTCATGATCGCGGTGTTGAAATCACTCGCCTCGGAGGCGATCTGCGAACCCGAGACACGGACCAGCGTCTCCCCTGCATCCGCGTTGATGGCTTCAAGTCGGTGGCGGATGATTTCGAGCTCGATCGGACCGATTGTCATGCGAATTCCCCGATGCTGGGCGAAGGCGAGCGCTTGTGCACCGCAGGCACGGTCATGGTTAGGTTGCCGTCCACGTCGGTCGTCACCGTCTGGCCGGGATAGATGACTGCCGTTGTCTGGTCGGATTCGATGAAGGCAGGTCCCGATATCACGACACCCACGCCAAGCTCGGCCCACAGGAAGACCGGCGTCTCCTGCTCACGACCCCCGAACCAGGCCCGCCGTTGCCGGCTGGGCCGGAGCGCGCCGCGCATCCCCGTCGGGGCGCTGTCGGGCATGACGATCGGCATACGCGCTTCAACGACGACGGCCGCAAGTTCGATCGTGCTTTTTGCATGGGCCGAACCCCGACCAACGATCTGCTCGTAGCGGGACCGGAACGCGGCCTCGGCAGCGGCAATCTCGGCTCTACCAAGCCGTGACGACGGCACTTCGATGTCGATCCGGTGCAGCTGGCGAGAAAATTTCAGACCGATCTTGCGCCGTATCTCGACGGCACCTGCCAGGCTCGCCTCCGCCAGCCCCTCGAATTCGCCTCGGGCGCGCTGCTCAAGCCGACCGAAGGCGTCGATCTCGCCATCACGGAAGTCCTGCAGCGGCCGGGCGGGCAGCTCGATTTCATAGGAGGTCCGCATGTCGCTGGAGGCTGCCCCCCACGCGGAGAACTCCGGCGCCAGCCGCGGTATGACGATTGCCTTCACACCGATCTCGGCGGCATAGCGCCCGACATGCTGAGGTGCTGCCCCGCCATAGGCATAAAGCACGAAGTTGCGAGGATCATGGCCGCGTTGCACGCTGGCGCGGCGGACGAGATCGGCCATCTGTGCATTGGCGACGCGCAAGATCCCCTCGGCCGCCTCTTCGATTTCAAGGCCGAGCTTGCCGGCAAGCGGCGCAAGCGCCGACCGCGCAGCGTCGCGATCCAGGATGAGCGCGCCGCCGAGGTGATCGAGATGGCCCAAAACGACAGCGGCATCCGTCACTGTAGGCTGCGTGCCGCCGCGGCCGTAGCAGGCCGGGCCGGGCATCGAACCGGCGCTTTGCGGTCCGACCCGCAACACGCCGAGTTCGGGATCGGCATAGGCAATGCTGCCTCCACCCGTTCCGATAGAGGCCAGGTCTATGACGGGAACGGCCAGGCTATGCCGGTCGATGCGTGGTCGGGAAGCGGTCGGCAGGGCACCACCGACGACGAGGCCGACATCGAAGCTGGTGCCGCCGACGTCGGTGGCAAGCACGTCGACATGCCCAAGCCGCGCGCCGATCTGGCGGGCGGCCATGATGCCGCCGACGGGTCCGGATTGAAGCAGATGTATCGGGGCGTCGTGCAGCGAACTCGCGCGACGCGCGCCGCCGCCCATGGTCACGATCAGGAACAGGCCCGAAAATCCCTCATCGCGCAACGCCTCGTCGAGCGAGGTCAGGTAGTCGCCGACAAGAGGTGCGACATAGGCATTCATGGCAACGGTCGCGGTGCGCTCATATTCGCCGATACGTGGCGCGAGCTCGCTCGACAACGTCACATGCAGGCCAGGTGCCTCCTCGGCAACGAGTTCGGCGAGACGGCGCTCGTGACTGCCATTGACCGGCGACCACATCAGCGCGATGCCGATCGCCTCGGCACCGCGCGCGACCAGTTGGCGGATCGACTGCCGGGCCTGCTCTTCATCCAGCGGCACGATGATGTTGCCATCGACGTCGATGCGTTCGCGTACACCGATGATGCGGCGGCGGGGAACGAGCAGATCCGGCTTGCGCCATTTGAGCGCATTGATGCTGTCCTCGTCGGGCAGGCCGTGCACCTTGTTGGAACGCGCCATCGGCAGTGTCGCCTCAAAGCCTGAGGTCACAAGCAGGCCAACCTTGGCGCCGGCGTTGGTGAGCAGGGCATTGAGGCCAACGGTGGTGCCGTGCGACAGGATGTCGGTCACCTCGAGGATTTCGCGCAGGCTCTTGCCAAGCGAGCGGGAGGCGACAGCAAGCGAGGCGATCACACCTTCCATCAGGCGGCCGTGCGTCGTCAGTGCCTTGCCGACCCCGATCCTGCCGTCGCCGGTAAGAATGACCGTATCGGTAAAGGTGCCGCCAGTGTCGATGCCGACGATCTGCATATGCAAACTCGCAAATCACTCTTCAGGTCGCAGTCCACCGTCCGTCGAACGCATGGCGCTCGCCGTTGGTGGCCTGCCGTGAACGCCGGAAATCCGGCACGGAATTGAAACAATCCTGCGGGGAACGAAAGCCGCCGCCGCTCTCCAAGGCGGCAACGATTTCCGCCACTTGAGACACGTCGATTAGGCGTCGAACGGAACAAGCTGTCAAACGCAACCGGCACTTTTCCGGCTATCCGGAAAATCTGCGGAAGCGATTGTTTTGATTTCGCCTATCGGCCTAGCCTCCCGTCCGCGGATGCCCTTGGCGCTCGCTGGATTGCACTTCCTCACGGAGCGACAGATGAACTCATTGCGCAGAACCGACATATCAGCTGCCATGCCATTGGTCGCCGAGGCCCCTGCCAAGATAGAAGTGCGAGGGGTGCGCAAGCGTTATGACGCCAACGGCAATGTCGAAGCGCTTGCCGGTGTCGATCTCAAGGTGAGGAGTGGCGAGTTTGTCTGCCTCGTCGGTCCGTCGGGTTGCGGCAAGTCGACGGTACTCAGGATGATTGCCGGCCTGCACAGGCCGAGCGAGGGCGAGGTCCTCGTCCATGCCAGTGGCACGCGCGCGGTTCCCACCGCCATGGTGTTCCAGAGTTACAATGTGTTTCCGTGGAAGACGATCCAGGCCAATGTCCGCTTCGGTCTGGAGATGACAGGCATGTCTGGCGCCGAGGCCGACAGGCGCGCGACGGCCTGGCTCGGCAAGATGGGCCTCGCCGACTTCGCCAATGCATATCCGCCGGCTCTTTCCGGCGGCATGTTGCAACGTGTCGCCATCGCTCGCGCCATGGCGGTCGAGCCTGAAATCCTTCTGATGGATGAACCTTTCGCCGCGCTCGACGCCCAGCACCGTCGCATCCTGCAGGACGAGTTGCTGACGCTCTGGCAAGAAGACAGACGCACAGTCGTCTTCGTCACCCACAGCCTTGAAGAAGCGTTGCTGCTCGGCGACCGGGTCGTGGTGATGTCGGCGCGGCCAGGTCGCATCATCGCCGAATTCGAGGTGCCTTTCGCCCGACCACGCGCGCCGGAAATCCGCGGAGAGCCCATGTTCGCCAAGCTCGAGCAGGAAATCTGGAACCTGCTGCGAGAGCAGGTCGGCAAGCACGCTGCCTGAAACAGACATCGACGCGGAGGAGGCGACGAGCATGGAAAAGACCATCGCTATCAGACCGGGCGAAGCCGAGCGCGACCCACGTGGTTATGCGCTGCGGGCGCGAAGGCAGGAAAAGGTGCTGGCGATGGCGACGCCCGTCGTGTTCTTCATCCTGTGGGAGATCTGCGCCCGCGCCGGCCTTCTCGATTCGCGCTTTTTTCCCGCCCCGAGCGCGATCTTCCTGTCAGCGGTCGAAATGCTGCGCACAGGAATGCTGCAGCAGGATGTGATCGCGAGTGCTCTGCGTGTACTCGCCGGCTTCGCCATCGGCGTCACATCAGGCCTTGGCGCCGCCCTGTTGCTCGGCCTGTCACGCCTGACACGCGCCGCGCTGGAGCCGTTCCTTACCGCGCTCTACACGGTGCCAAAGCTCGCCCTGCTGCCGTTGCTGCTGCTGATCTTCGGACTTGGCGAACTGCCGAGCGTGCTGCTTGTCGGCATGACCGTGTTCTTCCTGGTCTGGATCCAGTGCATGGAGGCAGTGCTTGCCATCCCCGAGAACTATCACGAGGCCGCCCGCTCCTTCGGCGCCAAGGGCTGGAATATGTTCAGGCACGTCACCTGGCCGGCACTTTTGCCACAGCTGTTCATTTCCATGCGCATCGCCATCGGCACGGCGGTGCTGGTCATCGTCGGCGTCGAGTTCGTCCAGGCAAGCCAGGGCATAGGCTATCGCATCTGGCATTCGTGGTCGCTGTTTCAGGCCAACCGGATGTATGTCGGTATCTGCACCGTAGCCCTCATGGGTTTCCTGTTCAGCTCGCTGGTCCGCTGGCTCGGACGGTTGATGCTGCCCTGGACGGCGTCCTCGACCAAAGGATCCCGCTAGATCCAACGCAGCATCCGAACTGCCCCGAAATGCGATAGCGCGCTTCGGGGGCGTTCGGCGAGATGGGCATCATTCTTCGTCTGCCCTTGTAGTGCCACCCGGCAGGGCGTGGCAGCTAGCTGACCTTTGGGAGGCCCGAATGAATTCCAAGATCTATATCCACGAATATATCGACATCATCGGCGCCAACCGGGCTAACTACTTCAAACACATGACGACCGACTGGGGTCGGCACAGTGCCGAACGCCTTCAAAAATGCTTCGGCGTCTGGGGGACGCTCGGCAGCACGGGCCGTTGGCCACAAGTGGTGAACCTGTGGGAGTACGAAGACTGGGACAGCCTGGCTGCCAGTTTCGCGCATGAGACCGGCACGGACACGATGCAGGACAAGGCGCTTGAGATGTGGTGGCTCACGGCTCAAGATTACCGCAGCGGGGGCCTCGACCGATTGTTGATCGCAGCCCCTTACTCACCCGACATAGAGCAACTTTGTGCCGACGGCAGTGTGGTCGGCGCCAAGGTATTCCTGCACGAGACAGTCAATATCAAGCCAGGCCTGGCGCAGGATTATTTGCGGCTGGTGTCGGAGCATTGGCTTGGCCAGGCAATGGAATTGGGGCTGCAGCTTGTCGGCGCCTTTCGCACCGCCATGCGCAATGATTCCGAGGTGGTGCTTATCTGGGCCATGCGGGATTGGAGCGACTGGGCTCGCGTCGGCATGGCCGAAGACGGCGAGCCTTTCCGCACATGGCGCGCCAGGACCGAAGACATTGCGATCGACTGGGTCGGCCACCTGATGTGTTCGGCACCTGCCTCTCCACTCAAGACTGGAGTCCAGCCCTAGCAGGCGGGACGCGCGACATTCCAGCGCCACTGCGCGCTTGCCGCGTCGGCGGGATCACTCCTAGTCTACAAAATGCTGTTGGCTTTGAACTATCGCAATGGCTGCTTTCCGGACCGACCCAGTGGTGTGCCAAGGCTGTCAGCCGATGACAGGAAATTGCAGCGTCTGCCTGAACGGCGGGAATGGGCGCAGGTCATTCACGAGCTAGCCTGTGTGGATCAGTCGACAGTCTTTCTTCCCATCTCTTTCGCGGCGGCTTACCATGCCTTTTTGGCATAGGAGGCTTCGATGACATCAAGCTTCAACGTGCAGGATGCGGCCGGCTATGAGCAGTTGATGGGCCGCTGGAGCCAGAAACTCGCAATCCCCTTCATCGACTTTGCCGGCCTCGCCGATGGCGAGAAAGTGCTCGACGTCGGCTGCGGTACCGGCAGCCTGACCTTCGTGCTGGCCAAGGCGGCAAATCTCGGGGAAATCGCGGCCATCGACTTCTCGCCGGTCTTTGTCGCAGCGGCTCAGGCGCGCAATACGGACCCGCGCATAAAGATCAGCCAGGCCGATGCCTGCGCCCTGCCCTTCCCGGACAAAAGCTTCGACCGAACGCTCGCGCTTTTGGTGCTGCATTTCGTGCCCGAGGCGCCCAAAGCGATCGCGGAAATGGCCAGGGTAACGCGGCCAGGCGGGGTGGTCGCAGCCACGGTGTGGGATCATTGTGGTGGCATGCCCGGCATGCGCATGGTCGTCGATTCGCTGGCAGCGCTGGGCGAAGCTGGCCGGCAACTGCGCGCCCGCTATTGTTTCCAGCCGATGATGCAGCCGGGCGAGATGAAAGCCGCCTTCGTCGCACAAGGACTGTCACGCGTCGAGGAATCCCAGCTTTTGCTGCGTATGGATTATGCAGATTTCAACGATCTCTGGGTGCCCATCGGCTCAGGAGAAGGTCCGATCGGCAAATTTGTCGCCACGCTCGACCAGGCGGACAAGGCGCGCGCCGAGGCTGCCGCGCGCGATGCCTACGAGGCCGGCCGGCCCGACGGCCCGCGCTCCTTTGCCAACATCGCCTGGGCCGTGCGCGGCATCGTTGCCTGAGGCCCCGCCCATGCTTGGCGATGAGCTTCTGGTCCGGGCGCGGTAAAGGGCTTCCTTGGAAGCGCCGGGGAGAAGATCCCCACCCCGGCCCTCCCACAAAGGCGAGGCAGAAGGTCCCTCAGCCCACATCCAGCACGATCTTGCCAATGTGTTCGCCCTCTTCCATGCGCTCATGCGCCCGCCAGGCTTCGCGCAGCGGGAAGATCATGTCCATGACAGGCGCCACGCGGCGGACGGCCAGCAGCGGCCACACCTGGGCTTCGAGTGCTGCGGCGATGCTGGCCTTGAACTCGGTCGTGCGCGGCCTGAGCGTCGAGCCGGTATGGGTCAGCCTTTTGACCATCAGCTTGGAGAAATCGGCGCTCGCCACCGCCCCGCCTTGCGTCGCGATCTGGACGATGCGGCCGTCGACGGCGGCAGCATTGTAGTTGCGGCCGACATAGTCGCCACCAACCATGTCGAGAATGACGTCAGCACCCTTGCCGCCGGTGGCGTCCTTCACCGCCTCGACGAAGTCTTCTTTGCGGTAGTTGATCGCCCGATCGGCTCCGAGCTTGAGGCAGGCAGCGCATTTATCCTCGGAACCGGCAGTGACGATGACATAAGCGCCAAAGGCCGAGGCGAGTTGGATCGCCGTAGTGCCGATGCCCGACGAGCCGCCATGGATCAAAAGCGTCTCGCCGGCCTTGAGCGCGCCGCGCTCAAATACGTTGTGCCAGACGGTGAAGAAGGTTTCGGGCACGGCCGCAGCTTCGGTGAAGGTGAAGCCTGTAGGCATGGGAAGCGCGTTGGTTTCGGGCACCCTGGCATATTCGGCATAACCGCCGCCCGGCGTCAGCGCGCAGACCGCGTCGCCGATGCGCCAGCGCTTGGCACCCTCGCCAAGTGCTGCCACCTCGCCCGACACTTCGAGCCCGGGCAGGTCGGAGGCGCCCGGCGGCGCGGGGTAAGCGCCCTTGCGCTGCAACACGTCGGGCCGGTTGACGCCGGCCGCATGCACACGGATCAGGATCTCGCCCTCGCCAAGTTCCGGCAAGTCGCGCTTCTCGGCCTTGAGCACGCGCGGCCCGCCCGGCTGCGAAATCGCCACCGCGAGCATCTTGGCTGGAAGTTTGGCAACATTGGCCATGTCTTTTCGGTCTCCGCTGGTCCGGTATGCCCCGGACTTTACATGTGTTTGACCGCACTATGTATTCTGATTGGCAAATCAGGCAAACGCCTGTCCGAGATGGAGGCAAGCGAGATGGCGCTGTTCGACGACGAGCCGATCAAGAAGAAACCGGTCCACGAGATCGGCCAGGATCTGTCGCTGCTTTCGGTCGGTGAGCTCAACGAGCGCATCGCGGCCCTGCGCGCCGAGATCCGCCGGCTCGAGGCCGAGCTCACCGTCAAGGGCTCGACCAAGTCGGCCGCCGAGGCGCTGTTCAAGCGCGGCTGAAACGCGCGCCGCCACCGATATGCCCCAAACGGGTTATCATCAGGTGCCAGTGCCTAATTGATTCGTGGTGGGACACCAGATGCTCGCAACCTACCGGCCGATCCTGTCGTTGCTCCGCGGCACAGCCTTCCTGCTCGCAGCATCGGGCCTGCATGGCCTGCTTTTGCCCCTGCGCGGCCAGGAAGAAGGTTTTTCCACCACCGCACTTGGCCTGATGGGCACCGCCTGGGCCGGTGGTTTTGTTGCCGGCTGCTATTTTGCCCCGCGTGTCGTCCGCCGCGCCGGCCATGTCCGCGCCTTCGGCACCTTTGCCGCATCCGCCGCCATCATCGCGCTGCTCACCGGCCTGATCGTCAACGAATATGTCTGGATCCTGCTGCGCGCCTTTACCGGCTTCGCCATGGCTGGCGCCTTCATGGTCATCGAGAGCTGGCTCAACGAGCGCGCCACCAACGAGAACCGTGGTACCGTCTTCGGCCTCTACATGATGGTCACCTACGCCTCGATCATGGCCGGCCAGATGATGGTCGCCGGCGGTGACGTCACCAGCGCCTCGCTGTTCATGGTGACAGGCATCCTGTTTTGCCTGTCGCTGATCCCGACTGCGGTCTCGAGTGCCGCCCACCCCAAGCCGCTGCAGGACGTCTCGCTCGACATCAAGGGCCTCTACGCAAACTCCCCGGTCGCCTCGGTGGCCTGCTTCCTCATCGGCGTCGCCAATGGCGACTGGGGCACGCTTGGCGCGGTCTATGGCGCGCGCGTCGGCATCTCGACGCCCGAAATCGCGCTGATGATGAGCCTCGTGGTCGTCGCCGGTGCCGCACTGCAGATCCCGATCGGCAAGGTCTCCGATCGCACCGACCGCCGCTATGTGCTGATCGGCGCCTCGCTCGCTTCGGCGGTCGCCGCCGTGCTGATCTTCCTGGTGGCGCCGCGCTCAGGCGCCTTCGTCATCGCCATGACCGCCTGCTACGGCGCCTTTGCCTACACGCTTTATTCGCTGGCGGTGGCACATGCCAACGACCACGCCAAGCCTGAGGATTTCGTCAAGGTTTCGGGCGGGCTGCTGCTGCTCTACGGCTTCGGCACCATGGTCGGGCCGCTGCTTGGCGCCGGCCTGATGGATTACATGCGGCCGGAAGCGCTTTTCCTCGCGACAGCTGCCGCGCATTTCATGCTCGCCGGCTACACCGCGCTGCGCATCAAGCGGCGTGCGCCGGTGCCGATCGAGGATCGCGAGGCCTTCAAGACTCAGCCGGCCGACCGCAGCGCGACGCCGGAATCGCTGCGCCTCGACCCCAGGCACGAGGACGCCGCCTGACAGCAAGGTGGTGCGACGAGACGCCAGTACGGCGATTGCGACCGGTAGTTGAGATTTCGCCGATGTTGCGGCACAAATGAGCCATGACAACTGACGCGCCCTTCCTCGCCATATCGGATGCCAACCGGCGCCATCTGCTGGAAGAATTGCGGCGTGGCCCCAAGACCGTCAGCGAACTTGCCGCCGGCCTGCCGGTTTCACGCCCGGCGGTGTCACAACACCTCAAGGTCCTGCTCGACGCCGGCCTTGTCAGCGCCCGCGCCGAAGGCACGCGCCGGGTCTATGCGGTCAGCGTTGCCGGCTTCCGCAAGCTCAACATCTGGCTGGACCAGTTCTGGGACGCCTGAGGCTTTGTCCGGTGCCGCCTCGGAGGCGGTCATGCCCAGGAGGATGGATGCGCCAGTCCTATGCCGGACAATAACACGACGTGCCAATGATGTGGCTGATCACGGCAATCGCCTGGCGGCAGCGCCGGCTCAACCACCGATACGCACGAGCATCCCGCTGCGGATGCGCTGTTCCGGTCATGCGATGATTTGGCTGATAAAGATCACCCTGATCCGGCGGCGATGTTGCTTCGCCGCCGGCTGTCGGGCCCTTGCCGAAAATCAGGGCCTTGCTGGAGACCTCGTGCCTGAGCCTAGTGCTGTGACTGAGCCTAGTGCTGCGTCGGGTCACCTTTCAGCTTTTCAATCTCGTCCTTGAGAGCCAGCTTGCGACGCTTCAGCGCTACGATTTGCAGGTCGTCCATGGATGGATGATTCATTGCTTCGCCGAGCTGGCGCTCGACGTCACCATGTTTGCGCTGGAGTTCTTCAAGATGGGAAGCAAGAGACATGATTGGTTCTCCCTTTCATGGTTTCCTCGATGCTCCGGGCACAGCCCTGCCCACCGCAGACAGTGCTCTGTGACGGAACCATGACAGTCTGCCATCCCCCGTCGGCGATGTCGAATAAAGTGTGGTAGCATTTCCTGACAGCGTGAAATGTGATAAGGGCTTCGCGCCGGTGACAAGGAGTCGCCGACCCCGCCTTAGGAGCGCCCCGGGTGCGCCAGTGAGTTTGCAGACGGTAGACATGTCGGAACAGGAACAAGCCGAGATTCGTCTCGAGTTTGCACGCTTGAAGCAGGACCATGCGGATTTTGATGCCGCAATCAACGCGATGATCGCGATGGGCTGCGATACGTTGCAGATCCAGCGGATGAAGAAGAAGAAGCTGGTCCTCAAGGACAAGATCAGCCAGATCGAAGACCGCATCATCCCCGACATCATCGCCTGAGAAACCGCCATTTTCGGACGGCCTTTGGTTGCGATGGCCATGCATTTCGGTTAAGCGCAGGCTTATCAAGCAGGGGTGCCGCGCGTGAGCAAAGACAGGGTCGACGTCGCCATCATCATGGGGAGCCAGTCCGACTGGGCGACCATGCGCCATGCCGCCGAATTGCTCGACGTGCTTGGCATCGCCTTTGAGGCACGCATCGTCTCGGCCCACCGCACACCCGACCGTCTTTACGACTTCGCCAAGGGCGCCAAGGCAGCAGGCTTCCGCGTCATCATCGCCGGCGCCGGCGGTGCGGCCCATCTTCCCGGCATGACTGCAGCCATGACCTCTCTGCCGGTGTTCGGCGTGCCGGTCGAATCGAAGGCCTTGTCGGGCCAGGATTCGCTGCTTTCCATCGTCCAGATGCCGGCCGGCATCCCCGTCGGCACGCTTGCCATCGGCAAGGCCGGTGCCGCCAACGCGGCACTGCTTGCCGCGGCCGTGCTTGCCCTGTCCGACGACGCGCTCGCCGCAAGGCTCGACGAATGGCGCGCTGCCCAGACCGCACGGGTCGCCGAACAGCCGACGGACGACGCGTGAGCGCGCCCCTTCCCCTCGGCGCCACCATCGGCATCATCGGCGGCGGCCAGCTCGGCCGCATGCTGGCCATGGCAGCGGCTCGCCTCGGCTACCGGACGATCGTTCTGGAGCCCCAGGCCGACTGCCCGGCAGCCCAGGTCGGCAATCGCCAGATCGTCGCCGCCTATGACGACCCCGCCGCTCTCGACGAACTGGCGCGCGCAAGTGCTGTCGTCACCTATGAATTCGAAAACGTGCCGGTCGTCGCTGCCGAACGGCTGGGCCGCACGATCGCCGTCCACCCGCCAGCACGCGCCCTCGAGGTTGCCCAGGACCGGCTCGTCGAAAAGACATTCCTGAACGGGATCGGGATATCCACAGCCGGCTTCCGGCCTGTGGACAACGATGCCGAGCTGGCGGAGGCGCTGAAGGCCTTCGATGGCAGCGGCGTGCTGAAGACCTGCCGCATGGGTTATGACGGCAAGGGCCAGATGGTCTTCCGCAACATGACGACAGGCGGCTTCGACGGCGCCTGCGCCTCGCTCGGCAATGTGCCGCTGGTGCTCGAATCCTTCGTTGCCTTCGAGCGCGAAATCTCGATCATCGCGGCGCGCGGCACCGATGGCAGCATCGCCGTCTTCGACCCGGCCGAGAACGTGCACCGCAACGGCATTCTGGCGACCTCGACGCTGCCGGCCACGATCGGCAGCGAAACAGCCATGGCAGCACGTGACGCGGCACGCAAGATCCTCACGGCACTCGATTATGTCGGCGTCATCGGCGTCGAGTTCTTTGTCCTTGCCGACGGCTCGCTATTGGTCAACGAGATGGCGCCGCGGGTACACAATTCAGGCCATTGGACCGAGGCGGCCTGCGTGGTCTCGCAGTTCGAGCAGCACATCCGCGCCGTCGCCGGCCTGCCGCTCGGCGACGCCAACCGCCACTCCGACTGCATCATGGAAAACCTGATCGGCGACGACATCGAAAGGGTGCCGGCCCTGCTGGCCGAGCCCGACGTCGCTGTGCATCTCTACGGCAAGGCCGAGGCCCGCCCCGGCCGCAAGATGGGCCATTTCACCCGGCTGTTGCCGCGCCGCTAAAAGACAGCCGCCAGCAATGGGCTGACTGCACCTGTGGCTGCGCCGGCTCGTCGTGCCGCCAAACTCACGCAGCAGGCCTTTGCATCGAACCGAAGAAGCCGATGATGCGCGTTATGCGCTTCTGGTCGCCATCGACAAAGGCGATGTCGAGGCCCTCGGGCGGCGATGTCCCGTCCGGCATCACCAATTTCCAGGCGAAGCGCGCCACGCCATGATGAAATGTCCACGTTGCTGGTGCGCAGAATCCGGGCTCCGGGGTGCCTGGCCTGTATTCCCTCGATATGCGCGAGCAGTTCCTCCGCAGCCTCGGCATGGACTGTAGGATCCGTGTAGGTTGCACCGTCGCTCCAGAGCGGCAACAGCAACGCCCGCCGCTGCTCGGCGCTCTCGCTGGACCAGGCGGCGCAATAGGTGTCGACGAGAAGCGTGAAAGACATTCTTCTCTCATATGACCTGTCAGGCGGAAGCTGGACGGCGACGCGGCCAGCTTCCTCGTTGCAGCCGCCCTTATGCGGCCTTGCCCATGAACTGCGACAACGCCGCGAAATCTCCATGCAACTGGCCGGCTGCAATCGCCCGCTGGAAGAGGAAGCCGTAAGCGTCAACCACGGCGCGGTCGATGCCCCGCGCATCCATGAGTTCCAGGAGGTGCTGGAACGCACTGTGATGGATGGAAATCGACGAAAGGGTCTCCTCGTCGCTGGCAAAACGGCCGGCATCGGTACGCTTGATGAGGTCAGTGACGAGCCCCTCGACAACGGGCGCTGTCGCCGTCCACTGCCGGCCCAGTTCGCCCAGATCGATGTCTTCGGCCTGGCTCACGGCGATGGCGTTGAGCGCTCCGAACAATGCACCCCACATCAGGGCCAGCAAAGCGCTATCAAGCGCATTGGCACGTCCAGGGTCTTGTCCGACATGCTGGACATTACCGCCCAACGCGCGAAAGACGGCCTCGTTGTCCTGAAAGGCCTGGCCCTGCCCCGAGACCAGGATGGTGCCCGCATCGGTGCCGATGAAGTCAGGCGTTGCCATGATCGCACCATCGAGATAGCCGGCGCCGTGCCTGGCACACCACTCGGCGGCTTCGCGCGCACCCTGTGGCGTTCCCGACGTCAGGTCGATGATCAGCTTGCCGCGGACGGCGGAAGCGACTGCATCGTCGCGCAGGATGCCTCCAGTCGCCTTGTAGTCGCTGACATTCACGATGATGACTTCAGCTGAAGTCACGGCCTCAAGTGCTGAAGATGCGACGGTTGCGCCGAGCAAGGCGAGCGGTTCGGCCTTGTCTTTTGTACGATTCCAGACCGTCATGCGATAATCTGATGCAAGCAGGGCGCGGGCAAGTGCCGAGCCCATGCGTCCGGTTCCCAAAACGGCGATTGAACGCTTCATTCCAACTCTCCATATCAACTGGCGGCGCCACGACGCGACGTCTGTCGCGACGTCGTGGAGGTATGGTGATATGGGCGGCACACAATACGAACCCGGGCGTAAGTGGTCACCTGGCGGTAAGGAGAGCAGCATGGACAAGACGGCGGACAATGGCTTTGTAGCGGCTGTCAGGATGACCGAAGGCAAATGGAAGATAGACATCCTTTGCCAGCTCGGAACGGCATCACGCCGGTTCGGCCGGTTGAGGCAGTCGATTCCCGGGATCAGCGAAAAGATGCTGGCGCAACAATTGCGCGAACTGGAGGCCGATGGGCTCGTCGACCGGAAGGTCTATTCGGAATTGCCGGCCAAGGTTGTCTACTCGCTCACCGAACGCGGCGCAGCCCTCAACGCGGCAGCAGAATCACTATGCCGCTGGGGCGCGCAGTTCGGCCTTCCCTGCGATATCAAGAACAAAGCAGAATACGCCTGAGACGAGACCTCTGCCGCGGACTGCCGGCCTACTGGCCCGGTACTGGACAGCTCAGGTCGCCCTCCTCGCATTTGAGGTAGCTGCCGAGTTGCGTCACACGCGCGTCGGTCAGTCCCTGCAGGCAGCCGGAATGGATCATCGGCTGGACCGATCCGCCTTCGACGCCGGAGGAGGCGAACTTGCATTCAGCATCGCGGAAGGCGATCCAGGCGCGCTGCGAATCCTGTAACAGCTTGCGCGCGCCGGCGTTGTCGGACAGGCGCTTCATGATGTCACCATAGGCGACATTCAGCTTGGCGTCTGACGCCGCGTAGTCTTGGGCCGCACAGATGTTCATGCCCATCTGGGTCTGGTCGTTGCGGTCGCACTCCTCGGCCGACGCCACCGATGCCACCATCACGCCGGCCATTGAGATCAAGAGAATCGAATGCCGCATCTGCCTCTCCGCTGTTTGACGAGCGGGAGGATTCCAGCGAGGCTGTCCACTGGCAAGTCCCCGTCCCGGCACGGCCACGACCATTGCCGGCAAAAAAGCCAATCAATCCGCCATGCTGTGCCCTGTCGCGGTTGACTGACCAAGACTCCTCGTCTAAGAGCCACTCACACAAATTGGGCGCGCACTTTGGGCGTGCTTTTGGTTTCGGCCCGGAAGATGGGCCCCATCTGACGGGTTAGTGACATGAAGATCAAGAATTCGCTCAAGGCGCTCAAGGGCCGCCATCGTGACTGCCAGCTGGTTCGTCGCAAGGGCCGTATCTACATCATCAACAAGACTGCGCCGCGCTACAAGGCCCGCCAGGGCTGATGCTCGCCCGGCCACTCGCGGCCGGCGCATCACGGCAATTTCAGTTTGACGTTCCCATGCGGGGGTCTAGAATTTCCGCATGCGGAGCGTTTTTGCCTTTTTTGTCCTGACCATCGCGGCAACGCCGCTGCCGCTCCAGGCGTTTGCCCAGACGAGCGGCGATACCGTCGTCGCCAAGGCCGACACCCAGCTCGATTCGCTGTTTTCCGACCTCAAGCGTGAGCGCAACGAAAAGGCCGCCGAACGCCTCGCCAACCGGATCTGGGAAGCCTGGTACAGGTCTGGCAGCGCTTCCGTCGACCTCATGATGCTGTGGGCGCAGCAGGCGCTGGAAGCCAAGAAGTTCGACGTTGCCCTCGATTTCCTCGACCAGGTCGTGACCCTGCAGCCCCAATATGCCGAAGGCTGGAACCGCCGCGCCACCGTGCATTTCATGATGGGCAACTTCCGCAAGTCGATGACCGACATCGAACGCACGCTGGAGCTCGAGCCGCGCCATTTCGGCGCCCTCTCCGGCATGGCCCAGATCATGGCTGCCACCAACCACAACGAGCTGGCACTGCAGGCCTGGCAGCGCGTTCTGGTCATCTACCCGATGCTGCGAAATGCCCAAAACGAGGTTTCGCGGCTGGAGGAAGAGCTTGCGGGCGAAGGGATTTGAGAGGGGAGTAAGGCAATAGGGCAGTAAGGGAGCAGGTGAGGGTCGCCGATTGATGCCCCATTCCCCCTGCTCTCTCACTGCCCTATTCTCCTACTCCCCTACTTCGCTACTCCCCTCCAACGAGCCGCATGAACATCCTCACCTTTGTCCTGGTCCTGCTCGTTGCGATCGTGCTTGCGCTTGCCGGCTTTACCGGCGTGGCCTCATGGCTGATCGAGCGCCGCAATCCGCCGGTGGGCAGCTTCATCGACATAGCGGGCGCCAACATCCATTACGTCCATGTACCGGCGCCCGTTGGCGCGGAGTTGCCGCCGCTGGTCTTCATCCACGGCGCATCCGCCAACCTGAAGGACCAGATGCTGCCGCTCAGGCCACAATTCGAAGGCCGCGCCGAGATGCTGTTTTTCGACCGGCCCGGCCATGGCTGGTCCGAACGCGGGCCCGGCAGCAACGAGACGCAGGAAGGGCAGGCCGCGACCATCGCTACCCTGATGGACAGGCTCGATGTCAAGGACGCCATCATTATCGGCCATTCGTTCGGCGGCTCGATCGCGGCGACCTTCGCCCTGGAGCGCCCTGAGAAGACGCGCGGGCTGCTGTTCCTGTCGGCGGCAACACATCCTTGGCCGGGCGGCGACACGTCCTGGTACTACAGCCTGAGCGCCATGCCGGTGGTCGGGCGGCTGTTCGCCGCGATGGTTGCCAATCCGGCCGGGCTGATGCGCATCGATGCGGCCACGACCTGCGTCTTCTCGCCCAACGAGGCGCCCGATTTCTATGTCGACGAAGCCTCCATCAAGCTGGTGCTGCGGCCGCAGCCGTTTCGCGCCAATGCGATTGATGTCGAGGGCTTGTACCGGCACGCGCTGAAGACGGCGCCTCGCTATCCCGAAATCAAGGCGCCGACTGTGGTGCTGTCGGGCGACGCAGACACAGTCGTCTACGAGGAGATCCATTCGATCGGCCTTGCCCGCGACATTCCGGATGCCGAGCTGGTCTGGGTCAGGAACCTCGGCCACAAACCCGACTGGGTGGCACCTGATCTGGTCGCGGCAGCGGTTGAAAGGCTCGCCGGCCAACCACGTGACCTGCAGGCGATGGCGCGGCAGGTCGAGGCCCGCATTGCCGGCGACGCGTTCGGGACGGATATGTGCGTGAACGAGAAGGCGCCAAACTAAGGGAGTAGGGGAGTAGGGGAGTAAGGGAACATCGAGAACGAGGAGGACGGCTTGAGCCGCCTATTCCCCCGCTTTCTTACTCCCCTACTCCCATAAATTACCTGCTGCCTTTGCCTTCCGGCCCGACATAGGCGATGCGCAGCATGTTGGTCGAACCAGGGGTACGGAGCGGCACGCCGGCGGTGATGATGACGCGATCGCCGCCAGCGGCAAAGCCTTCGTTGAAGGCGACGTTGCAGGCGCGGTCGACCATGTCGTCGAGATCCACCGCATCCGGCGAGACGACGCAATGCGTGCCCCAGAGCAGCGACAGGCGGCGCGCGGTGGCGAGGATCGGCGACAGCGCGATGACAGGCACCTGCGGCCGTTCGCGCGCCGCGCGCAGCCCGGTGGTGCCCGAGGCGGTGTAGGTGACGATTGCCGACAATTTCAGCGTCTCGGCGATTTCGCGCGCCGCAAGTGAGATGGCGTCGGCGCCGGTCGCTTCCGGCTGCGAACGCTGGGCGTTGATGATGCCGGGATAGGTCGGATCCTTTTCGACCTGCTGGGCGATCCGGTCCATGGTCGCGACCGACTCGACCGGGTACTGGCCGGCAGCCGACTCGGCCGACAACATGACGGCGTCGGCGCCTTCGAACACGGCCGTTGCGACGTCGGAAACTTCAGCACGGGTCGGCACCGGGGCCGTGATCATCGATTCCAGCATCTGGGTGGCGACGACCACAGGCTTGCCGGCACGGCGAGCCGCGCGGGTGATCTGTTTCTGGATGCCGGGCACGGATTCGATCGGCATCTCGACGCCGAGATCGCCACGGGCGACCATCAAGGCATCGGACAGCTCGATGATTTCGGCGAGACGGGCAACCGCCTGCGGCTTCTCGATCTTGGAGAGCAGGAGCGCGCGCCCTTGGGCAATCTTGCGCGCCTCGGCGAGGTCCTCGGGCCGCTGGATGAAGGACAGCGCGACCCAGTCGACGCCGGTTTCGAGCACCGCGTCGAGGTCCTTGCGGTCCTTTTCAGTCAACGCGCCGACCGGCAGGTCGGTGTCGGGCAGGCTGACGCCCTTCTTGTCGGAAATCTTGGTGCCGGCAACGACCGTGCAGACGATCGACTTGCCGTCGGTCTTGGTTGCCCTGAGCTCCAGCTTGCCGTCATCGATGAGCAGACGGTGGCCGGTCTGGACCGACTTGAGGATTTCAGGATGCGGCAGGTGGACACGGCTCGACGTGCCGAGGTCGGGGTTGTCGTCGAGGGTAAAGGTCTGGCCGACTGATAGCTCTTCCTTGCCATTGGCGAACTTGCCGACGCGGAGCTTGGGTCCCTGCAGGTCGGCGAGGATGCCGATGGGCCGGCCAACCGCCTCTTCGACCGAACGGATACGGCCAACAAGCGTGCGCATCGAATCGTGGTCGGTATGGCTCATATTGATGCGGAAGACATCGGCGCCCGCATCGAAGAGCTTGCGGATCATGACCTCGTCGGAAGAGGCCGGACCGAGTGTGGCGAGTATCTTGACCTTGCGGCTACGTCTCATTGACCGTTCGTTCCCGAGGCGGCCGCATTGCCGCCCGTTGCGGGCTCGTCGGTGAGCTGGACCATCCAGTTCGCCTGCTCGCCCGTGTCGTATTCCTGGAAACCGGCACGCTGGAAACCGCGTGCTACGCAGTCGGTGACCCCGGCAACCTTGAACTCTTTTTCAGCCACGCACATGTTGATGGGGCCGTCCCAGCGTCCGCCCCGCTCGGCATCTTCTGCATAGAGATAATAAAACCTCGATGACAGCGGGCCTTCGATCAGCGTCTTGCAGGTCTGCCCTTCGATGTGCCACCAGCCTTCGGTGATCCAGCCAGCCTTGGCGCGATAGCCGATGCCGACGCCGACGAGGCTCTGCGTCGCGTTGCAGACCCTGAAATCGGCACGCGCAGGCGTCGCGGCAACGGAGGCAAACAGGGGAACCGCCAGGAAAAGGAAAAGCAATGCGAAGGCTGAGCGTACGCGCGGCCCCCCGGCAAGTTCCATCCCCAAGCCCCTCTTCGACGTATTTTTCATGTTCTGGTGCCCTTTTCGGCAATGTGCAAGCGCATGTCAACGCATGGCACGGCGCTTATCCAATCGATTTAGATGCGCTCGGCCGCCGTGATTTGCCGCCCCATCTGGCATATTCGAAAAAAGGTTGGCAAAACAACGGCGTTAGCACATATCCCCACAGCTGCAACGGCGTCAAAACCTACACCGAAGCCGTGCCGAAGGACAATTTGCCTCCGATGACGCGAAACACTCTCTTTGCCCCGTTCGAAATCATCGACGGCGACCGCGCCCAGGGGCTGGTGCTTTTGTGCGACCATGCCCGGCGCGACCTGCCGCAGGAATATGGTGATCTCGGCTTGCCGCCCGAGGAGTTCGAGCGCCACATCGCCTATGACATCGGCGCCGAACAGGTAACCCGCAAGCTGGCGGCGATGATCGGCGCGCCGGCGGTGATGGCCAATTTTTCGCGCCTTCTGATCGACCCCAATCGCGGCGAGGACGACCCGACCCTGATCCGCCAACTCTATGACGGCTCGGTCATCCCGGGCAATTATCCAATGTCCGGGGAAGAGCGCGAGCGCCGGCTCGACACTTTCTACCGACCCTATCATGACGCTGTCGGCGCCATGATTGCCTCGGTGCACCGGCAGACCGGTACGGCACCCTTCATCCTGTCGGTGCATTCCTTCACGCCTGTCATGCAGGGCCGTATCCGGCCATGGCATGCCGGCGTGCTGTGGGACATGGACCATCGTGCCGCCTGGCCGCTGATCGAGATGCTGGCCGAGGACATCGGCTTGGTCGTCGGCGACAACGAGCCCTATGATGGGGCGCTGCGCGGCGACACCATGTACAAGCACTGCATCGTCAACGGCTTTGCCCATGCGCTGATCGAAATCAGGCAGGACCTGATCGGCGACGACGCCGGAGCCGGAGCCTGGGCAAATCGGCTGGCGCCGATCGTTGACGCGATCAACCGCCGTGCCGACATACACGAAGTCAGACAATTCGGCTCGCGCACCGGGCCGCTGTGAAGGAGGTTACCATGGCCGAACTCAGTGAGGCGCAGCAGCGCGAATTCGAGGCGGCTGCCTTTCGCCGCCTGCTCGAACATTTGCGCGAGCGCTCCGACGTGCAGAACATCGACATGATGAATCTCGCCGGCTTCTGCCGCAATTGCCTGTCCAACTGGTATCGCGACGCAGCCGCAGGCGCCGGCGTCGAGTTGTCCAAGGAGGCATCGCGCGAGATCGTCTACGGCATGCCTTATGCCGAGTGGCAGGCCAAGTATCAGCGCGACGCCAGCGATGCGCAAAAGACCGCCTTTGAGGCGAGCCGACCCAAGGACCACTAGGCGATATTACGTCGCGTCGTGTCAGCTGCGCCGCCACGTCCCCTTGACCCTCCTGCCGTCATCGGGCATCGAACCGGGCCGAAATGCCCCATGGCGCGCCGAGTCGCGCTGTTCCAATCACAATTGCGGAGTGCCCCATGGCCGACGAAATCACCGATACCAGCCAGACCGTTGCCGCCGGCCAGTTGCGCGCCTTTATCGAGCGCATCGAGCGGCTTGAAGAAGAAAAGAAGACCATCTCCGACGACATCAAGGACGTCTACGCCGAGGCCAAGGGCACCGGCTTCGACACCAAGGCGCTGCGCACCCTGATCCGCCTGCGCAAGCAGGACCAGGCCGAGCGCGACGAGGCGGAAGCAATCCTCGACCTCTACAAAGCCGCTCTCGGCATGAGCTGAGGCCAATATGGCTGCGGCGCATCCATGCGACCCCGCCGCAGCCATCGTGGCAAGCAATCTACGCCACGTTCCGGGACTGCAACGGCGCAGCCATACTGGCTTTCCCCACGCCAAACGCGTCCGCAAAGTTCAAGACCTGATTGACCATCAGCGCGATCTGGTCTCCACAATCACAGTCCGGTAGCGACGAATTGGCAATGACGCCCAACGGCGTCGGCCAACCGCGCAGGGCGTGCACGATCGAGCGCAGATGCTGCAGCGTTGAGCCGCCAGCCTGCCAGCCGGCGGCTGCGGCGATCAGCCCAACGGGCCGCCCTTCGAGATACGGCCTGATATCGCCATGCAACTCCTCGACGTAATCCAGCGCATTCTTGACCATGCCCGACACCGAGCCGTGATAGCCCGGTGATGCAACGACGACGCCGTCCGCGCGGCGCAGGGCTTCGACGAACGCCAGCTCGGCCGCGCCGGGCGTGACAGTGCCATAGATCGGAAACACCAGCCCTTCGCCGCTGAAGGCCAGCGTATCGGCACCTGCCGCCTGCGCCGCTGCCAGCGCCCGGTGCAGCAGCCGCTCCGAAGACGAGCCGTTGCGTGTCGTTCCGCCGATCCCGACGATTAGGGGTCTCGCAGCCATTCTGTCCTCCCGAGGCATCTCTGTTTCGGCCTTCAGGAGACAGGCAACGGCATTTAGCGGCAAATGACCTTTTCGGACGAGGCGATCTCGTTTCGGCATCGGCACAATCGGTACGACCAAACATTTGCGCGTGGTGCCCAGATGACCGGCAGTGCAGACGAGCCAAAGGCTCAGACCCCCAACGACAGCCTCAGCTTCGGCCGGCTCGGCATACGCCGGGCCCAGCTCCTGAAGAACCTGCAGCACTTCGTCGTCGCCGCCGAACTCGGCAGCTTCCACAAGGCGGCCGATAGGCTGGCGATCGTGCAGTCGGCGCTGTCGCGGCGCATCGGCGATCTGGAGGCGCAGCTCGGCGGCAGGCTGTTCGAACGCGAGCCGACCGGCGTGCGGCTGACCTTGGCCGGCGCAGCGCTGCTGGAAGACGCATCGCGCATCCTGCGCGAGGTCGACCTCGCCATCCGCCGCTTCGACCTCATCGACAGCGGCCAGGTGTCGCTGCTGCGCGTCGGCTTCAATGGTGCTGCGATGATGTTTGCGCCGGTCCCCGACGGTCTGCAGGCGTTCCGCAGCACCAATCCGACGGTCGAACTCCGACTGACGCCAATGCTGTCCGAGCAGGCATTCCAAGCGCTGGCGGCGGGAACAATCGACCTCGGCCTGGCCTATGATCTCGGCTACCCGCACAGCCTGAAGTCGCGACAGCTTGTGTTGGACGACCTGGCGCTCGCTTTGCCCGAGCATCATCCGCTCGCCTCACGGCCAAAGGTTGTGGTCGAAGACCTTGAGGGTGCCTACTTCATCGGCATGGACCTCGCCCAGTCTGGCCTGATGGCGGAGAAGGTCGCGCTGGCACTGCACTCACGCGGCGTCACCATCCGCGTGTTGATGGAGACCGGCAGCACCGAGGCAACGCTGAGCCTGGTCGCCGCGGGGCTCGGCATCGCCTTCGTCAACCGCTCGCAGGCAGGGCGGCATCCGCCGAATGTCATCATTCGTGACGTCGCCGGATTTTCGGTGCCGCTGCCGCTGAAGCTGTTCTGGCGGGGGGAGATCGAGACGCCGGTGCTGCTGCGTTTTGCCAAGACACTGGCGGCGCAGTTCGGGACCGCGGGAGGTGTGGCCTGATTTCGAGATCGCCTCGTCGAAAACGGTCATTTGATCCAGTCTCTCGCCTCCGGGAAGTTGTGCCACAAACGCAAGTGGAGAACACCGCCGCATGACCCGGGAAATCAGGCTCAACGCGCTCGACCAGTGCAATCCGAGCTTCCTCGCCTTCGGCCTGTGGAGCCATCCGCGCGACAAGGCCCTCGACTTCACCAGCATCGACTATTGGGCCGACTATGCCCGCCTGCTGGAACGAGGCTTGTTCGACGCGCTGTTCCTGGCCGACTCGCTTGGCGTGCCCGACACCTACAAGCAGAGTTTCGCATCGGCTTTCCGCAGCGGCGCGCTGGCGCCGAGCCTCGATCCCGCGGTGATCGTACCGGCCATGGCTCTGGTGACCAAAAACCTCGGCTTCGCCATCACCGGCAGCGCCTCCTACGAGACGCCCTATCTGTTTGCCCGGCGCATGACGACCCTGGACCACATGACACGCGGACGCATCGGCTGGAACATCGTCACCTCCTTCCTGCGCAGCGGCGCACTCGCCATGGGCCGCGACGAACTGGCCGAGCACGACGCGCGCTACGACGCCGCCGACGAATTCATGGAAGTGATGTACGGGCTGTGGGAAGGCTCGTGGGCCGACGATGCGCTGAAGCGCGACAAGGCGAGCAGCATCTATGCCGATCCGGCATTGATCTCCGAGCTCGATCACGACGGCCCGCATCACAGAATCCGGGCGGTGAGTGCTGCCGAACCCTCGCCGCAGCGCACGCCGATGCTGTTCCAGGCGGGTGGCTCGCCGCGCGGCCGCCACTTTGCAGCAACCCATGCCGAGGGCATCTTCATCAACGGGCCGAAGCTGGAGCTTGTGGCGCCGCAGGTGACCGACATGCGCAAGCGCGCCGCTGCGCTCGGCCGCGATCCCAGGAGTCTGAAATTCTTCGCCGGCGCCACCATCATCGTCGACGAAACCGAAGCGCTCGCCCGCGCCCGCTATGAGGACTACAAGCGCCACACCAGCGTCGAAGGCATGCTGAGCCAGTTGTCGGCAGCACTCGGCATCGACCTGTCTAAATATCCGTTGGACGAGCCGATCCGCTACGAAAAGACGGACGCGGCGCATTCGCAGCTGGAGATCCTGACGCGCAAGGGCAGCTGTACGGTGCGCCAGGCAGCCGAAAGCATGGTGGTCAGTGGCCGCAATCTCTTGGTGGTCGGCACACCCGGACAAGTCGTCGACGAGCTCGCCAGATGGGTCGAGCACGCCGATGTCGATGGCTTCAACATCGCCCGCATCCTGGCGCACGAGACGATGGAGAACTTCATCGGCATGGTGGTTCCCGAACTGCAGCGGCGCGGCATGTTCAAGACCGAATACGCAAAAGGCACCCTGCGCGAAAAGGTGACGGGCGCGGGTCCGCGCACGGCCCACGATCATCCAGCTTCAACGCATCGCAGATAGGATATTGGCTATGAGACGATTTTCGATGTCGTATCTGACGGCCCCAGTCGTCTCGCCGCTCGAGTCGATCCGCATCGCGTCTGACGTTGGCTACGATCATCTGGGGTTGCGCATCCATCCGACAGCGGCGGCCGACGCGCCATCGCCCTTGCTCGGCAACAAGGCGCTGGCCGCCGAGTGCAGGCGGCGGCTCGACAATAGCGGGCTGACGGTGACGGAGGTCGAAAGCTGGATGATCCGCCGAGGCTTCGACCTGTCGCACAGTGCCGGCGCCATGGAGGCTGCAGCGGAACTCGGTTCACCACGCCTGATCGCCGTAGCTGACATGCGCGGCGCGATCGAACAGGCCGAGATCGAAGATAGGTTCGCAGGTCTCGCCGAAATGGCCTCGGGCTTTGGGCTCGGCGTCGACTTCGAGCCGATTGCCCATCGCGCGGCGGGAACGCTCGACGAGGCGCTGGCGGTGATAGCGGCGGGTGCACCCCATGGTGCCGGGCTGATCCTCGACATGCTGCATATCGACCGCATGGGCATTTCGCCAGCTGAGCTGGCGATGCTCGACCGTAGCCTGCTGCACAACGTCCATCTGTGCGACGCCCCGCCCAAACCAGCAGATCTTGAAACGATGGTGCGCCATTCGGCCTTCGACCGCGACCTGCCTGGCGAAGGGGCATTGCCGCTCAGGGCCTATCTCGCCGCTCTGCCAACTGACCGGCCACTCAGCATCGAGATCCCGATGCTGCGGCTGGCGAACACGGTTTTGCCGCAGGAGAGGGCGAGGCGCGGCCTGGCCACATCGAAGCGACTGCTTGCAGAGATTGAGGCGGCCGGCTGAGGAACTTGCAGCCGTCGTACGGCGTTCACCTTGTTGTGAAACGAGACTATCGGCGCACTTGTAAACACGGCAGATTTGATGCCCTATTTGTGAGCTAGACTGTCACATCAGCGGCAATGGCGCGGGGTCACCAGCGATGACACAGACCGGGCACTTCCACCCCTCCGACAATCCCCTGGGCGGACAGAGCGGACTTTCCGCATTCTTTTCGCGCCGCTGGAACGGCGACGTGCCGCTCGGCCAGCTGTTCTGGTGGGACATGGTGGTGGTTGGCAGCATCATCAACGTCGCCACGACGATCGTCGCGCTGCTGATCCTGGCCGCAAAAATGTCAGCGCTGCTCGCAGTCGCCGTCCACCTGATCCCGCTGCCCTACAATCTGTTCCTCTATGGCAGCGTACTGAGGACGGCTGACATGGCTGGCACGCCGAATTCCAATGCTGTCAAGCTGAGCGCCACATTGTGGATCATCCTCGCCAGCCTGCTCTGAGCAACACTGGTGCTGCCATCAGACGATCGCGCCGCGGGCAGCACCCGCGGCGTCTCTTGTCAAAAGAGCGAATTAAGCTGCCGGCTCGAAATTCAGCGCCACGCCGTTGATGCAGTAGCGCAGGCCGGTGGGCGGCGGGCCGTCGGGGAAGACGTGGCCGAGGTGGCTGCCGCAATTGGCGCAATGCACCTCGGTGCGAACCATGCCGTAACCGCGATCGACGGTGGTTTCGACCGAACCCTCGACCGGGTCGTTGAAGCTCGGCCAACCGGTGCCGCTCTCGAACTTCAGCTTGGATTCGAACAGCGGCTGATCGCAGCCGGCGCAGGCAAAGGTGCCGGCGCGCTTTTCGTAGAGGAGCGCACAACTGCCCGGCCGCTCGGTGCCGTGGTGGCGCATCACCTGGTATTGCTCGGGCGTCAGCATCGCGCGCCATTCGGCGTCGGTACGGGTAACGGGATAGGTCTTGGCATCCATTCCGGGGATCTCCCTCGATTGTTCTTCTTGTTCGCGGTCTTCGCACAGATAGTTACGAAAGGTGCCGACTGACAGGGCATCAAATCCTGTTGAAGCGGCTCAGTGCTTGCGCGACAGCTGCTTGGTCGCTGCTTCCAGACCGGCCAGCGTCAGCGGGTACATGCGGTTGGCGAAGATCTCCGAGATCATCTTGATCGAGCTGGTGTAGCCCCAGTGCTTTTCCTGGGTCGGATTGAGCCAGACGGCGTTCGGCCACTGGTCGAGCACGCGGCGCAGCCAGATAGCACCCGACTCCGGGTTCCAGTGCTCGACCGAACCGCCGGCATAAGCGATCTCGTAGGGGCTCATCGAAGCGTCGCCGACAAAGATGACCTTGTAGTCGTGGCCATATTTGTGGAGCACGTCGAGCGTTGGCATGACCTCGGCATGGCGGCGGCGGTTGTCCTTCCAGACGCCTTCGTAGAGGCAATTGTGGAAGTAGAAATATTCGAGCTGGCGAAACTCGACGCGCGCCGCCGAAAACAGCTCCTCGACCACCTTGATGTGGTCGTCCATCGAGCCACCGACGTCGAAGAACATCAAAAGCTTCACCGCATTGCGCCGCTCGGGCCTGGTCTTGACGTCGAGATAACCGTGGTCGGCGGTGGCGTGGATAGTGCCGGGCAGGTCGAGCTCTTCTTCGGCGCCCTCGCGCACCCAACGGCGCAGGCGCTTCAGCGCCACCTTGATGTTGCGGGTGCCGAGCTCGACGCTATCGTCGAAATTGCGGAACTCGCGCTTGTCCCACACTTTCACCGCGCGGCGATGGCGGCTCGTCTCCTGGCCGATGCGCACGCCCTCGGGATTGTAGCCATAGGCGCCGAAGGGCGAAGTGCCCGCGGTACCGATCCATTTCGAGCCGCCCTGGTGGCGCCCCTTCTGCTCCTCGAGCCGCTGCTTCAGCGTCTCCATCAATTTCTCGAAGCCGCCCAGCGCCTCGACAAGTTTTTTCTCCTCGTCGGTCAGCGTCTTTTCCGCCAAGCGGCGCAGCCATTCCTCGGGGATGTTGGCAACGTCGACCCCGCCCTCGCCCGCAACGGTCTCGACGCCCTTGAAGTAGTGGGAAAAAACCCTGTCGAAACGGTCGATGTGGCGCTCGTCCTTCACCAGCGCCGCACGGGCGAGGTAATAAAAGCCCTCGACGTCATAGCTGACGAGATCGGCGTCGAGCGCCTCCAGCAGGGCCAGATATTCGCGCAGCGACACCGGAACTTTGGCCGCCTTGAGCTCGAGGAAGAAGGGTATGAACATGGCGGGCACTTTGCTTCGGCGCGCTGCCGCAGGCAAGTCCGCCGATGCCACAGCAGTGCCGACAATCAGGCGATGGGCGCATTGGCAGCGCTGCAACACCCAAAATCTAATTAAAGTAAAAATCGGATTCAGTCTTTCTTGGTAATTTCCCGTTAGCAATTGCCGTCAGTGGGGAGCGGGGCCCGAGTCTGCCTCCGATCCGAGTTTGTTTTGCGTACGGGTACCAATGCGTTTCTCAGCGGCGTCAGCGATCGTTCTCGCCAGCCTGGCTCTTGCCGGCTGCACCTCGAACTCGGGCCTCGGCAGCCTGATGGAGCAGGCGTCGCCATCTCCTGAAACAACGAGTTCGGTGATGCGGCCGTCGGCCGACATCGCACCCGTGGTCGCGCAGGCGCCGGCGCCCCAGCCGGTCATGGCAGCGCCAGTCGAAGTGACCACGATGACGGCAGCGCCGGTACAGGTGGCGATGGCAATGCCCACGCCTATGCCAAGGACGCCGATGGAGCCTGCCATCGAGCTTGAAGACATGCCGACGCCCGACGCCAAGCCGATCGCGCTGGTGGCGCCGTCCAACCCGATGAAGGCAACGCCGTTTGCGCCGGGCAAGATCTATGGCCGCCGCTTCCGCGACGCCAAGCCGATCAATTTCGGCCGAACCATGTCGCCCAAGAACTTCGCCGTCCACGGCGTCGACGTGTCGCGCTGGCAGGGCGAGATCGACTGGCCCAAGCTGCGCACCCAGGGCGCCAACTTCGCCTACATCAAGGCCACCGACGGCGGCGACCATCTCGACCCGATGTTCCGCAAGAACTGGCGCGCGGCCGAGGCCGCCGGCCTGAGGCGTGGCGCCTATCACTTCTTCTACTGGTGCCGCACCGCCGGCGAACAGGCCGACTGGTTCATCCGCAACGTGCCCAGGGTTCCCGGCGCGCTGCCACCGGTCATCGACGTCGAATATAATGGCGAATCGAGCTGCAAGCGCCGCCACAGCCCCGAAAAGATCCGCGAGAAGATGCAGGTCTTCATGGACAAGCTGGAGCGCCATTACGGCCAGCGTCCGGTAATCTACACCGCGCCCGACTTCTACAAGGACAATCTGCGCGGCCACTTCCAGAACTATCCGTTCTGGCTACGCGCCGTGGCCGAGCCGCCATCCAAGGTCTATCCCGGCCGCAACTGGGTGTTCTGGCAGTATTCGGGCTCGGGCCTGTCGCATGGTGTCGAGGGCAAGATCGACCTCAACGTCTTCCGCGGCAGCGCAGCCCAGTGGAACCAGTGGCTGGAACGCACCGCGGGCTGATCGCCCGCGGGTCCTGGCCAGTGATTGCCTGTCGCCTCAGAGCAGGTCGTACTCGATGAACCCGGTGCGGCGAGCGACGCGATCGTAGAGCTTGCGCGCCGTGGCGTTGGTCTCGTGGGTCATCCAGTAGACATTGGTAACGCCGAGCTTGCCGGCCTCCTGCTTCACGGCTTCGATCAGGGCGGCGCCGACGCCCTTGCCGCGCGCCTCCGGGTCGGCGAACAAATCCTGCAGGTAGCAATTGTTGGCCTCGGACCAGCCCGAGCGGTGGTAGAGATAGTGCGTCAGGCCGACCGCCTTGCCGTCGACGAGAGCGATCAGACCCTTGGGCTCGAACTCGCCCTCGGTGAACAGGCGCTTCCAGGCGAGCTTGTAGATGTTTTCAGGCAGGACCGTGTTGTAGAAATCGAGATAAGCGGTCCACAGTCGGCGCCAGTCCTCGTGGTCGGCAAGCTCGAGCGGGCGGATGGTGATGTCGGTCATGAAGCTCTCTCTCCTTGGATGCACCAGCGTCCTCAGAAATCTCTGATGGGACAAGGGTCCAGGGCTGCCAAATCGCTGCTCCTGGCTTTCGGGCAACAGTTGGCTGGAAATGACTTCAAATCGCCTGGTGCCCTCCAGAGATTCCACAAACCAGGGTCGATACGTATCGACTTCCGCTATTGATCGTCCTTCCGGATCGCAGCCTTGAGACAATACGGTGCAACGCAATGTGCCGGGTTCGGATAGACGCTGGCCGCATCCAACAACTCTCCCGAAATCACTGCACATTCTTCATGGAAATGCCATTGGCGCCCAGATCGGTCGCTCAAGACGAATTCAATGATTTCCGGCTGCGGTTCGTCGTCAACCCAGCGAATGATCGAGACATCGACTTCCCTCTGGTCACCGGACGATGCCGCCAAAATTTCACCCCTGCCGTCTCGCCATGAATGCCAGGCGCTCGAACAAATGCACGTCCTGCTCGTTCTTGAGCAGGGCGCCATGCAGCTTGGGCAGCGCGTTCTTGGGGTCGGCGCGCAGGTCTTCCGGTGCGATATCGTCGGCGACCAACAGGCGGATCCAGTCGAGCGCTTCCGAGGTCGACGGCTTCTTCTTGAGGCCGGCAACCTCGCGGATCTCGTAGAACTGGGTCAGTGCGGCGCGCACCAGGTTCTGCTTGATGCCGGGATAATGCACCTCGACGATTTTGTGCAGCGTGTCGACGTCGGGGAAGCGGATGTAGTGGAAGAAGCAGCGGCGCAGGAAGGCGTCGGGCAGTTCCTTCTCGTTGTTCGAGGTGATGATGACGATCGGCCTGACCTTGGCGCTGATCGTCTCGCCGGTCTCGTAGACGAAGAACTCCATGCGATCGAGTTCCTGCAACAGATCGTTGGGGAACTCGATGTCGGCCTTGTCGATCTCGTCGATCAGAAGCACGACCTTTTTGTCGGCGGCAAACGCATCCCACAGCTTGCCGCGCTTGATGTAGTTTTTGATGTCGTTGAAGCGGCCGTCGCCGAGCTGGCTGTCGCGCAGGCGCGAGACGGCATCATATTCGTAGAGACCCTGCTGTGCCTTGGTGGTGGACTTGACGTTCCACTCGATCATTTCAAGGCCGAGGCCGGATGCCACCTGGCGGGCGAGTTCGGTCTTGCCGGTACCCGGCTCGCCCTTGACCAGCAGCGGCCGCTCCAGAGCGATCGCCGCATTGACCGCCACCATCAGATCCTTGTCGGCGACATAAGCCGACGTTCCTTCAAAGCGCATGCGAAACTCCAAATTTGTCGGCGCCGACACTAGGGAGGTGTGGCCGGTGGGGCAAGCGGGACGTCCCGTCGTGATAGGCGTTCGGGGCCGCCGCGGTACAGGAGGCAGAGCTCTCGCTCGAACAGACAACAAAGCGCATGAGCATGAAAAAACCTCCACACCACAGCCCCGCAAATATCCTTGCACGAAGCGTCCCACTGCCATGGCGCATTGCGGCCACAGCGCCTATATTGGCGGTGACGGTCTGCGCTTCCCGGCAGGAGAGCATTTTCCCCGGGGCCTTAACGATCCTTAGGGAGCTGTCCCTGGGAGGACCCGTGGGTTCTTCCATACGGCGCCCACCTACTTTGTAGGTCTCCGGGATCGACTTCTTCACCGGTTGTGTGGATCGTCACCTCCCTGTCAGGATAAAACCTGCCCACCCGACGCCTGAAAGCGTCGGTTTCCGCGTTGCCGGTGCAACGGCCAATGTGCCAAACACGTGGCGAACGACAGCAGAACGGGCGAACACCGGCATGACTTCCCATCGCGAAATCAAGAAGCAGCTGCGCAAGGAAGCGCTGGCCCGGCGCGACGCGCTCGATCAGTTCTGGCGCATCGAAGCGTCGCTGGAGATGGCGGAGACGGCGCGCGACAATCTGCAGTTCGAGCCCGGCACGATCGTCTCGGGCTTCTGGCCGATGCGATCGGAGGTGGACGTCAGGCCGATGATGTTTGCCCTGCGCGAGCATGGTGCACGGCTCTGCCTGCCGGCGATCCTCGACAAGCACACGATCGTCTTCCGCGAACTGGTGCGCGGCGCACCGATGGTCGATATGGGTTTTGGCACCGTCGGGCCGCATGAGGAAGCCGAGGTGCTGGATCCCCAGATCATGCTGGTGCCGCTGGCGGCTTTCGACAAACGCGGCCACCGCATCGGCTATGGCGCCGGCTATTACGACCGGGCGATCTCCAAGCTACAGGACAAGGGCATAGAGCCCAGGCTGATCGGCATCGCCTTCGACTGCCAGGAGGTCGAGCGCGTTCCCGACGAGAACCATGACGTCATCATCCCCGAAATACTAACGGAAAGCGGGCTGCGCCGTTTCGAGCCGACGTGAGGTGATCGGCCAGCGCGAATCAGCTCCGGGCAAATTCGGCCGGCTCCACTTGCATGATTTCGCAATGGCCCTGTAGAAGCATTTTTTATGAGACTTCTTTTTCTTGGCGACATGGTGGGCAAGGCCGGACGCACTGCGGTGTGGAATCAGCTGCCCGGCCTGATTTCTGATTTCCGGCTCGATTTTGTCATCGTCAACGGTGAGAACGCCGCCGGCGGCTTCGGCATCACCGAGGAGATTTTCCGCGAAACGCTTGCTGCCGGCGCCGATGTGGTGACGACGGGCAATCACGTCTGGGACCAGCGCGAGGCGCTGGCCTTTGCGCCGCGTGAGGAACGCTTCTTGCGCCCGGCCAATTTCCCGAAGGGCACACCGGGGCGCGGCTCCGGCCTCTACATCGCCAGGAACGGCGCCCGCGTTCTCGTCTCGAACATCATGGGCCGGGTGTTCATGCATCCTGAACTCGACGACCCGTTCCAGGCCGGCGAGCGGGAACTGGCCGCCTGCCCATTGGGCGAACAGGCGGATGCGGTGGTGATCGACTTCCACGCCGAGGCGACGAGCGAGAAGATGTGCTTTGCCCATTTCGTCGACGGCCGCGCCAGCCTGGTTGTCGGCACGCATACCCACCAGCCAACAGCCGACCACCAGATCCTCAATGGCGGCACCGCCTATCTGACCGACGCCGGTATGTGCGGTGACTACGACTCCTCGCTCGGCATGGACAAGGAAGAACCGCTCAACCGGTTCCTGTCCAAGGTGCCGAAGGGCCGCTTCGAGGCGGCCAACGGCCCGGCCACCATCTGCGGCGTCGGCGTCGACATTTCCGACCGCACCGGCCTCGCCGAACGGGTTGCGCCATTGCGTCGCGGGCCTAGGCTCGAAGAAACCGTCCCCTCCTTCTGGTCCTGACATTGACGTGGGGCCAGTCGAAACCTACTTGCCCGCCGCACGTCAGCATATGTTAGAGCATGATGCATCTATCCGGATGCACCATGTCTCGGCACTGTAGCATGTGAACGAGCGGCCGCCGGCCGCTCGCATCGTATCCAGAAGAACAACGGGGACACTTAGATGATCGAATTCCTGGCGCCGTATTTCGGCTTCATCAACGACCCGACCGCCTGGGTGGCACTGCTGACCCTGATCGCGCTCGAAGTTGTGCTCGGCATCGACAATTTGATCTTCATCTCGATCCTGACCAACAAATTGCCTGAGCACCAGCGCGCCAAGGCGCGGCGGCTCGGCATCGGGGCGGCGCTGATCATGCGCCTGGTGCTTTTGGCCACCATCTCCTTCATCGTCGCGCTGACGGCACCCGTCTTCACGGCCTTCGGCCACGGCTTCTCCTGGCGCGACTTGATCCTGATCGCTGGCGGCCTGTTCCTGGTCTGGAAGGCGACCAAGGAAATCCACCACTCGGTCGATCCCGAGGACCACAAGGACGAGATGGTGTCGCGTACGCTGCAGCTTTCGATGGGCGCTGCGATCTTCCAGATCCTGCTGCTCGACCTGGTGTTCTCGATCGACTCGATCATCACCGCTGTCGGCATGACCGACGAGATCGGCATCATGTACATCGCCGTGATCGTCGCCGTGACGGTAATGCTTTTGGCTGCAACGCCGCTCGCGACCTTCATCGAGAAGAACCCGACGATCGTCATGCTGGCGCTCGGCTTCCTCTTGATGATCGGCATGACGCTGATTGCCGATGGTTTCGGCTATCATGTGCCCAAGGGCTACATCTACGCCGCCATGGGCTTCTCGGCGCTGGTCGAGGGCCTCAACATGCTGCAGCGGAACCGCCGCAGGAAAAGTGGCGGTCACTGATGAACATGACGACGGCGGGCCAAAAGCCCGCCGTTTTCGTCTCGGCCAGCGATTTCACACCGACCGGAACCGGGCTATCATTTGATTCTGGCGCGGCCCACGCCTCCCCCCTCCAGCGGGAAAGTACTGATCGTGCAGGGTGCCTAAATCACCGAACCATCTGTTCGAGCACGTGCATAAGGAGGGGTTGCGACGACAGCTCGTATCTGGAGGTTCGCACAATGAAACTATCCGCGCCCATTCCTGTGCTGAAGCGCAAGGCCAGGCTTCTGGCCAGGACGAAGACGATCCCACTTCATCAGGCACTCGACGAGGTGGCAGCCGGCGAAGGCATTGCCGGCTGGAGCCTGCTTGCCGCCAAGGCCGCTGCCGTGCGCCCGGCGGAAAGACTGTTCGCACGGCTCGCTCCCGGCGACATGGTCCTGCTCGGCGCGCGGCCCGGCCAGGGCAAGACGCTGATGGGTCTCGAACTCGCCGTCGAGGCGATGAAATTGGGCCATCGCGGCAGCTTCTTCACGCTCGAATACACTGAAAAGGAAGTGCTCGATCGCTTCCGCGCCATCGGCGCCGACCGGGCGCAGTTTGGCAACCTGTTTGAGCTCGACAGCTCCGACATCATCAGCGCGGCCCATATCGCCGGGCGCATGGCTTCGGCGCCGCGCGGCACGATGGTGGTGGTTGATTACCTGCAACTGCTCGACCAGAAGCGCGACAATCCGAAGCTGATGGAACAGGTGCGGGCGCTGAGAGCACTGGCGCGCGACAAGGGGCTGATCGTCGTGATGATCTCGCAGATCGACCGCTCCTACGACCCGGCAACGAAGACGATGCCCGACCTCGGCGACGTCAGGCTGCCCAATCCGCTGGATCTCAAGCTGTTCGACAAAGCCTGCTTTCTAGCCAATGGCGAAGTGCGAGTCCACTCGGTTTGACAAGACCGGGCGGCGGGAATGCCCGCCTCCCGAACTGTTCCAGCCTCACCAGGCGTCGGGTTCGCGCACCATGTGCACGATGTTGGCCGGGTTCATGATCCAGCCGCCACGGAAGGTTTCGTCGAGCGGCTCGATCGGGTCGCAGCGCACCGCACCGGCATCGCCGAGTTGCTTGAGCGTGCCGGCAAAATCGGGCGTGAACAGCTCCAGCCAGACCTCAGCCTGGCTCATGGTCGGGGCCTCGTCGATCCAGAGCTGGTTCGGGCCGAGCTTGAAGCCAACCGCGGGCAGCTTCTCAGGGATACCCTCGAGGCCGACTACGTCGCGGTAAAAGGCGATGGTCGCCTCGTACTGGTGGCTCGGCACCTTCATGGCGATGTTCATGCCGCCTTCGATCTTGGCACCCATTGTCTCTCTCCTCACTTGCGTTCGCTTGTCGTCGGCAACTCGCCGCGCATCTCTGAGGGGTAGAAACCCTCGCGCAGGTTGATGCCGTATTCGAGCCAGGCCTTCATCGCCGACAGCATTTCCGCCCAGCCCTCGCAGTTGCCGTAGGACGCCTTGCGCCCGACCGCGTCCTCAACCCAGCCAGATTCGCCGATGGTGACGAAGGTCGAGCCGTCCTCGAGCACGTCGAAGCCCATCTCGATCCGGGTTTTGTAGGACGGCTGGCCCTCGGCCACCTCGGCGTCCCAGCGCAGTACGATGCGCTTGTCCAACTCGATCTCGTCGACCTCGACCGGCACCGAACCCCACCAGGTGACGGTGGTTCCGGCGACCAGCGGCGCGCTGGCGCCGTTCAGCGTGGTGAAATAGCCGCTCAGCTTCTTCGGATTGACGACCGCGTCGAACACCTCGTGGACGGGCTTGGCGATACGTCCCGAAACCTTGAACCCCAAGGACATTGTCAGCCTCCTATGCTTGCACGCGGCAACAATGTGTTATAAAATTATAACATGTCAAGCGATTCGAAAGACGACAATGTTTTCAAGGCTCTGGCGCATCCGCGCCGGCGATTGATGCTGGACGTGCTGAAGGATGGCGCGCTGACGACGGGCGCCCTGTGCGAGCGTTTCGACGACATGGACCGCTGCACCGTGATGCAGCATCTGAAGGTTCTGGAGGAGGCCGAACTGGTGGTCGCCCGGCGCGAAGGCCGCGAACGCTGGAACCACCTCAACTCGATGCCGATCAAAGAGATTCACGACCGCTGGATCAGCGAATATGCCAGCCACGCGATGAGCATTCTCGATCGGCTGAAGCTCGACCTGGAAGGCTGAGGCGCGTCCCGTGCTTTGATGTCAGCTAGTGACCAGGCGATTTCGCCTTCCGCGCCTCGATGGCGGCGCCATGCTCCTTGCCCCAGCTGGCGAGCGGTCCGAGCGCTTCATCGAGCGACTGGCCGAGCGGCGTCGCCGAATACTCGACGCGCGGCGGCACCTCATGAAAGATCTCGCGGTGGACGAGACCGTCGGCCTCCATTTCGCGCAATTGTTGGATCAGCATCTTCTCGCTGATGTCAGGCACCAGCCGCTTGAGCTCGCCGAAGCGGCGCGGCTCGGTGTGCACCAGCCACAGGATCAACGCCTTCCATTTGCCGCCGATGAGCTGGAAGGCGGGGCCGAGGCCACAACTTTCTGGCTGCGTCTTCGCCAAGAAATCCTCAATTCTCACTTTGAAGTCAGTACCTTACCGAAATGTAGGTACTTGTTGGAACGAGTTCAATGCATAGGTTCTGCGGCATGCCGCGACTGTCTCGCGGTCCGATTTCAAGAGGATATGACATGGAACCTGTGCTCTTTTACGGCGTGCCGCATGGTTGATCGTTCGGCTCGATCGTGGCACTCGAATGGCTCGGCCAGCCCTACCGCCTGCACCGCATAGACATGACAGCCAAGCATTCCCGCACCTTCGCCAGGGTCAACCCGCTCGGCCAGACGCCGGCGATGGTCACCGGGGATGGCGGCACGCTGACCGAGAGCTTGGCGATCCTGCACAACATCGCCGCGCGCGACCTCGACAATGGCCTCGGCTTTGCCCAGGGCAGCAAGGAATTCGACCGGCTGAACTGGATGCTGTCCTACCTGCACACCACGCTGCATTCCGATCTCGGCTATGGCTGGAACGCCTTCAAGCTGGTCGAAGACGACGACGCCGGGCGCAACATGCTGCGCAAGATGGCGCGCGAAAAGGCAGCCATGGACTTCGCCTTCCTGCAGCGCGTGCTCGAAAACAGCGAATGGCTGATTGGCAACCACAGAACCGTGGCCGACGCCTACTTCATCGGCATCGCGCGCTGGGGCTCGGATCTCGACTTGTTCGACATGGCGAGCGAGTTCCCCGGCATCCACAAGCACATGGCAAAACTCGAAGCCGACCCGGCGGTGATCTTCGCCCATGCCATCGAGGAGGAGCGGGAAGCCGTGTCATTGGGCGGGTTCCGCGGTCACGCCACGGTCGAGGAGCTGGAGCCGCGCATCGCCACTTGACCTGTCACGTCTCTCGCACCCATCGGTTGCGGAGGCATCAACGCGGCCAGCGAAATGCTTGGACGTGGCCAGCATCTCAATGTACATCAGAAGGAACTTATTAAGCTCGGATAAACGCTTGTTGGCCAACAATCCGAATAGGAACGTGCATACGGACGGGGAATGCTGACTGCCACCCGGGAACTGCCTGTCAGGCCAGACACGGAACCGCAACTTGCGATTGCTCTGATCGTTGCCGGCATCGTCTTCCTCGCATCGTTCTTCGGCATACTGACGCGGCCGGTCGGCTTCCTCGCCGCGGTCTGGCCGGCGAACGCCATCCTGCTCGGCATGATGGTGCGCAACCCGAGCTACGCCACGCCACTGGGCTGGCTCGCTGCCTTCGTCGGCTACATCGTGGCTGACCTTTCAACAGGTGGAAACTTCTTCGTCACGCTGTGGCTGACGACTGCCAACATCACCGGTGCGCTGACCGGGTACCTGCTGTTCCGGCTGGTGCCGGAGAGCGACCGCTGGCTGCAACGGCAGTCATCGGTGCTGCACCTCTTCGCCATCTGCTGCGCGGTGGCACTGGCCGCCTCGATCGCCGGCGGCGGCGCGGCACGCCTTTTGTTTGGCAAGGACTTCTTCAGCGGCATCACCTTCTGGTTCATCACCGAACTGGTCAACAGCCTGATCATCCTTCCGGTGCTGCTGACCTTCCCCGGCTTCCGCAGGCTGCGCGAGCATTGGCCGGCCGGTCTTTCGCCCGCGCTCTTCCAGCATGCCTTGCCGGCGCTGGTGCTGGTGGCTTCGGTTGGGCTTGCCATCATGCTGGGCGGACCAGGTGCTCTAGCTGTCGAAGCTATGAAGGTTGTTCATTCGAGGAGGGACTGAGAAGCTGGGGTTGCGAAGCCAACCAACCTTCAGTGGAGCTCCCCGAATGAACGTCCATAAGAATGCGCGTCTGACGCCGTCAGGTCGAGTGCTTTTGGTGCAACGAATTGAACAGGGCTGGAGCGTGCGGCGTGCTGCCGGTTCGGCCGGGGTTTCGGAACGAACGGCTTATCGCTGGCTCGACCGCTACCGGGCCGGCGACCGGGTT
Organism: Aminobacter sp. NyZ550; assembly: GCF_025628925.2. Classification (NCBI taxonomy): domain Bacteria; kingdom Pseudomonadati; phylum Pseudomonadota; class Alphaproteobacteria; order Hyphomicrobiales; family Phyllobacteriaceae; genus Aminobacter; species Aminobacter sp. NyZ550. The sequence continues at coordinate 1,330,211 of NZ_CP114190.1, read as the reverse complement.
CTGCACGATCGCAGTTCGGCGCCGCACCGCTGCCGGCATCGGCTGGCAGCCATGCAGGTGTCGCGGATCGAGCAGTTGCGGCGCCAGCGCATGACCGGGCCGGCAATTGCCCGGTCCTTGGGCCTGGCGCGCTCGACGGTGGGCCTTGTGCTGCGCCGGCTAGGACTGAACCGGCTGGCCTGGCTCGATCCCCGGCCCCCGGTGTTGCGCTACGAGCGGCAGCGGCCGGGCGAACTGATCCATATCGACATCAAGACCCTGGGCCGTATCGACGGCGTTGGCCATCGGATCACGGGTCAGCACCAAGGCCATCATCGCGCCCGAGGCATCGGCTACGAACACCTGCATGTCGCCATCGACGATGCCTCGCGCCTCGCCTATGTCGAACTGCTGCCCAGCCTGGGCCGGGATGATGCCACCGGGTTCCTCAACCGGGCACTGGCCTGGTACGCCAGGCTGGGCGCCAGGGTTGAGCGGGTGATGACCGACAACGGCTCGGCGTATCGCTCCAAACTGTTCGCCCAGGCACTCCAAGGTGCCGGTGCCCGACACATCCGCACAAGGCCCTACACCCCGCGCACCAACGGCAAGGCCGAGCGCTTCATCCAGACTTCGCTGCGCGAATGCGCCTATGCCAGGCCATACGCCTCATCGAACGAACGCGCCAAGGCCATTCACCAATGGGCAGCCAACTACAACCTGGCACGCCCACACTCGGCCCTTGGAGGCATCAGCCCGTTCCAAAGACTGAACAACCTTCTTGGAAACGACATCTAGCGATGCCCATCCCTGCCCTGCTCTGGTGCTCGCTGACCTACAGGACGTTCACCACCTCGGTGCTGACCATGCTGCTGAGCGTGTGGTTGCTGATCTCGATCCCGGCAAACCTCATCCCGTTGCCGGAACTGCCCGACCCGCTGCGCTCGCTCGACTCGCTGCGGCTCGGCATCGCCCTGATGGCGCTCTGTCCGCTGACTGTTGCCAGCATCAACGCCGCCCGCGTCGAGCTGATCGAACGACTGTCGCGCGCGGCCAACCACGACTCGCTGACCGGCGCGCTGTCACGCGGTGCCTTCATCGAGCGAAGCGAAGCCTGCCTGCAAGCGAACCGGGACCAAGGCACGGCGCTGCTGATGCTCGACATCGATCACTTCAAGAACATCAACGACCGATTCGGCCATGCCGGCGGCGACGCGATGCTGAAGGAATTTGTCGTCCTGATCTCCCGTCTGCTGCGCCCGGCCGACCTGTTCGGCCGCATGGGTGGCGAAGAGTTCGCCGTGGTGCTGCCGGGCCTCGACATGATCGCGGCAACCTCCGTCGCCGAGCGCATCCGCCAGGCACTTGAAATGCGGGCGATCGAGATGCCGTCGGGCGGCGAGGTGTGGGCCACCGTCAGTATCGGCGTGGCGACGCGCGCGCCGGGGGAATACACTGATTTCGACGACATGATGCTGGCCGCCGACCGCGCGCTCTACGAAGCCAAGGAAGCTGGACGCAACATGGTTCGGGTCGGCGCCCGGCAGCCCGAGGCAACATCGCCGACCTTGAACTGAACGCTGAGGTCAGACACCGTCGAGAATGACGATGGTTGGCCGCGATGGCAGCGACCGCAGTGACACGGTGAGCGAACGGCTGTTGCGGAATTCGACGGCAAAACCATCACCCATCATGCCGGTGAACTCGCCAATCGGGGTGGAATGCCGATGCATCGGAAGGATCATCGACGAATAGAGCCTGGTCGTGATCTCGGTCATCGCATCGATCGACAAGGTCATGCCGCCGTCGATCGGCACCATGACGACGTCGAGCCGGCCGATGGCGCCATAATGTGCGTCCTCGAGCCGGTGATGCAGATGGCCGAGATGGCCTATGCACAGGCCGGCGACCTCGAAGATGAAGATCGAATTGCCGTCGCGCTCCATCTCGCCAAAGCGCCTGATATCGGTCGGCACGTTGCGGACATAGACATCGTCGACGACCAGCGCATGCCTGGCCGGCCCGCCCTCGGGGTTCCAGCCGCGCAGGACATGGTCGATGTCCTGGTCCGGCATGTCGGTGTAGTGGGTGGGGTGTGCCTTGTTCATGGTGACGATGCGCGGCAACGGACTCGAGCCGTAAATGCCGCTGTAATCGGTGGCGATGCGGACGCCGCCAGGCGTCTCGATGACATAGGTCGAGTGGCCGGCATAGGTGATGGAGACGTCGCCATCGACGAACGTCTGGGCCTGATAGAAGCTGGCATAGGTGACGTCGGGCAGCGCCTGCGCGATAGCCATGCATTTGCTCGGCACCGGATCGTCCGCCGCCCATGTCGGGATCGACGCTGAAAGCAGGGTGGCAAGACAGGCGGCGAACAGGCGAAGGGGCATGGCGCTCTCGGGCGTTCGGGGCGAAACGCACTATCCCAGCAGCGGCGCGACGCACGGAGTCACGTTTTCGCGAGGGCCGGGAAGCCTTGAAGTCTGGACGTATTGAGCCGATTTATCTATAAGGCGGCCCATTCAAACACTGCCGAAGCGACAAACAGGGGTCCCATGGCCGGCCATTCACAGTTCAAGAACATCATGCACCGCAAGGGCCGCCAGGATGCGGTGCGGTCCAAGATGTTCTCCAAGCTTGCACGCGAAATCACCGTTGCAGCAAAGACCGGCGTGCCCGACCCCTCGATGAACCCGCGCCTTCGCCTTGCCGTCCAGAACGCCAAGGCGGTGTCGATGCCCAAGGACAACATTGCCCGCGCCATCTCCAAGGCCTCGATGGGCGACGCCGAGAACTACGAAGAAGTGCGCTACGAAGGTTATGGCCCGGGTGGCGTGGCGCTGATCGTCGAGGCGCTGACCGACAACCGCAACCGTTCGGCGTCCAACGTGCGCGCAGCCTTCACCAAGGCCGGCGGGGCACTGGGCGAAACAGGTTCGGTGTCGTTCATGTGGGACCGCGTCGGTGAAATCGTCTATCCGGCAGGCGCCGGCGACGCCGACAAGGTCATGGACGCGGCCATCGAAGCCGGTGCCGACGACGTGCAGTCGGATGAAGACGGCCACACCATCACCTGCGCTTTCGAAAACCTCGGCGAAGTGTCCAAGGCGCTCGAAAGCTCGCTCGGCGACGCCGAGTCGGTGAAGATCATCTGGAAGCCGCAGAACAACATCCCCGTCGACGAAGAACGCGCCCAGTCGCTGATGAAGCTGGTCGGCACGCTCGAAGACGACGACGACGTGCAGAACGTCTACGCCAACTTCGAGGTCGACGAGGCGACGATGGCCAAGCTCAGCGCGGCTTGATTTTTGACACGCCCCGGCAAACCCGGGGCGTTTTCGTTTGACGCCTTTTCTCCAGCGTCCTTCGAAGCCCGCTCCGCGGGCACCTCAGGAAGAGGACCGCGGCGTCCGGCACGACTATGCGCTGCCCGTTGCCCGAACGTCGAAGAGTGGGCGGATGGCACGAACTTCTCTCATCCTGAGGTGCCGCGAAGCGGGGCTCGTAAGACGCACAACACAGCACCGGGTTGCGAATGACCGACTCCCTCCTGCCCCAGATCCGCATCACCTACTGCACCCAGTGCATGTGGCTGCTTCGTGCCGGCTGGATGGCGCAGGAGCTGTTGTCGACATTCGGCACCGAGCTTGGCGAGGTGACGCTGGTGCCGGGCACAGGCGGCGTGTTTACCATCACCTGCAATGACACGTTGGTGTGGGACCGTAAGCGCGACGGCGGCTTCCCCGATGCGGCCAAGCTGAAACAGCTGGTGCGCGACATCATCGACCCCGAGCGCGATCTCGGCCATTCCGACAGGAAGGGTCACAAGACCAAGGACCAGGCCTGAGCGCCTGCCCACGGCGAAAATCGCGCAAGAACGCCGCGCCCTGAAACGGCGCCACAGATAAACTCGAATTGCTGAGCAAGCAGGGACATCGCGCCGCGGCATGGCGCGAACCTGGCGGCAGAGCGGAAAGCATCCATGACCACCAAACCAAGCATCGCAGTTCTTTTCGGCGGACGCTCCTCCGAGCACGACGTCTCGCTCATGTCGGCAAGCAACGTCGTCAAGGCGATCGACGCGTCCAGATACGAGGTCGTGCCCATCGGCGTCGCCCGCGACGGCCGCTGGTTCCTGGCCCAACTCGACCGCGACGGCGCACTGCCCAAGGCCGTGCCCATCGGGGGCGCCGAGGTGGCGCTGGTGCCGGGCGGCAAAGGGCGGCTGATCGCCCTGCCAGCCGGCGAAGTGCCGTTCGAGTTGCCCAGGGTCGACGTGCTGTTTCCGGTGCTACATGGCCCGTTCGGCGAGGATGGCGCGGTCCAAGGTTTGGCCGAGGTGGCCGACATTCCTTATGTCGGCTCGGGCGTGCTCGGCTCGGCCAACGCAATGGACAAGGACGTCGCCAAACGGCTGATGAGAGAGGCCGGGGTGCCGGTGGCGCGTGGTGTGACCGTGCATTTCGGTGTCCGTCCCACGTTCGACGCCATCAAGGCCGAGCTCGGACTGCCTGTTTTCGTCAAGCCGGCACGGCAAGGCTCATCCGTCGGCGTCAGCAAGGCCGAGACGGCGGAACAGCTGGACAAGGCGCTGGCCGAGGCTTTCAGATATGACCGCAAGGTGTTGATCGAGGAGTTCGTCGACGGCCGTGAGGTCGAATTCGCCGTGCTCGAGGCGCCCGATGGATCGCTCTCCGTCTCCGTGCCGGGCGAGATCGCACCAGCGGCGAGCCACGGCTTCTACACCTATGAGGCCAAGTACATCGATGCCGACGGCGCTGCCTTGCGCATCCCGGCGGACCTGCCCGATGCGGCCAAGGCCAGGCTGCAGGAGGTTGCCCGCAGCGCCTTCTTGGCGCTCGGCTGCGAGAGCATGGCGCGCGTCGACTTCTTTGTGAAGGCGGACGGGTCGGCGCTGGTCAACGAGGTCAACACCATTCCCGGCTTCACCAACATAAGCATGTATCCGAAGACCATGGCAGCCTCCGGCGTGCCCTACCCCGATCTGGTCGGGAAGCTGATCGAACACGCCGTGGCGCGCTGGAAGCGCCAAGGCTGAGACAAAAAGGCCGGGTCAACCCCGGCCTTCTTGTTCATGCGGCACGGAAAGCCATGGCGAACGACGCCAGTGACACCACGCAGGCGACCGTACGGGCATGGTTCCACGGCAGCCACTCGTTGAGATAGCGAGCCCATATCGCGGCACCCTCGGCACTTGCCGGATCGACGGCGGCGAGCGCATCGTTGAGCGGCACGTTGAACACCATCGTCACCAGGAAGCATCCGACCAGGTAGGCGACGCTGCCGGCGAGCAGCCAGGCCGAGCCGGCCTCGGCCCAGCCGAAAATCGCCTTGGCGCCGAGGACCAGCGACAGCACCACGAGCCCCATGAACACAAGCATGAACAGCGGGTTGATGATGGTGACGTTGATCTGCTGCATGGCGGCGATGCCTTGCGCTGCCGGCAGGCGCGCGAACGACGCCATGATGGTGTTGGAGAAGATGAAGAACAGGCCGGCGGCGATGCCGGTGCCGAGCATGGCGGCGAAGACGAGTGCGGTGAAAACGGGCGCGATCATTGTGCTTCTGCCCAGATGCCGGCTGCGGCGGCATTGTTGGCATAGTCTGTGAAGTCGCGCGGGGCGCGGCCGAGCGCCCGGCTGACACCGTCCACAACATGCTGGTTGCGGCCGTCGAGCACCTCGGTGAACAGCATCATCAACAGGTCGATGAGCTCCTGGGGCAGTTGCTGGTCGGTGAGACCGGCCTTGAAGTCGGCAACGCTGATCTCGACGAAGCGGATATCGCGACCGGCGGCGGCTGAAATCTCGGCGACGGCGTCAGCGAAGGTCAGCATGCGCGGTCCGGTGAGTTCGTAGAGCTGGCCGATATGGCGGTCGTCTGACAAGGCGGCGACAGCGGCATCGGCGATATCGTCGGTATCGACGAACGGCTCACCTACAGCGCCGACCGGCAGCGCCACCTCGCCCGAAAGCACGGCGTCGAGCAGGAAACTCTCGCTGAAATTCTGCATGAACCAGCTGCAGCGCAGGATGGTCCAGTCGGCGCCGGACTGCTGGACCCTTTCCTCGGCGCGCTGCGCCTCGGGCTCGCCGCGCCCGGACAAAAGCACCAGGCGCTTGACGCCCATACCGACGGCGAATTCGGCGAAGGCGCCGACTGCCTCGGCGGCACCTGGGGCCGCGAGGTCGGGATAGTAGCAGATGTAAACGGCACCGGCGCCCTCGACTGCGCCCGGCCAGCTGGAGCGGTCATCCCAGTCGAAGGACGGGGTGGCGCCGCGTGAACCGATACGGACCGGCAGGTTGCGCTGTGCAAGCTGTTCGGCAATGCGGCGGCCAGTCTTGCCGGTGCCGCCGAGGATGAGAATTGGCTTCATGTCATGCTGAGATACGGTCATTTTGGCCTCCTTCATTAATGTGAGCATTCCTCACATTTGCAAATGTGATAAACCCTCATATTATGGCGGTCAAGCGGATTCGTTGCGGGCGAGGAACCATGGAAGCGATCGAAGACATCTCGGGCCAGGCGCTGCGGCGCGCACCGAGCCAGAAACGCAGCCAGGAGCGCGTCGAGCGCATGCTGCAGGCCGCGAGCACGCTGATCTCGGAAGGCGGCAGCGACGCCATGCGCATGGGCGAGGTGGCCGAACGCGCCGGCGTGTCGATCGGCTCGCTCTACCAGTACTTTCCCGACAAGGGCGCGATCATCCGCACGCTGGCCGAGCGCTACAATGCCGAAGGCCGCGCCTGCATTTCAGACGGGCTGGCGGGCGTTGGCGACATGAAGGGGCTGATCGACGCCTTCGGCGGGCTGATCGACGTCTATTACGGCATCTTCGTCGCCGAACCTGTGATGCGCGACATCTGGTCGGGCACGCAGGCCGACAAGGCGCTGCGCGACATCGACCTGCGCGATTCCAGGGCCAATGGTGCGCTGCTGGCAGAGGCGTGGCAGCGGGTCGCGCCCGCTGCAGATGCTGCCGAGATAGAGCGCAAGGCGTTCCTGATCATGTCGCTGGGCGAAGCAACGATGCGGCTGGCGATTTCGGTCGACCGCGGCGAAGGCGACGCGCTGGTGGCCGACTACAAGGCGATGGCGCTGCGGGAGATGGGGGCGACCTAGCCTGAGAAAACGCTGGTGGAACTGTGACTAGCCCGCACCGAATTGGCGCTGGAGCATTTCGGTTCGTTCATCGTCGTCACAAAGCGCAAGGCGTCCCAGTGACAACTGCTTGCGGTGCAAGGCGACGACGGCCAGCGCGCAGGTCACGACCGATGGTTCCGACTCGGTCCCCAAGTCGCGCAAGGCGAACTCAAAGAGACGTTGCCATGCATCGGCATAGTCGCGTTCCAGCCATTCGGGAATCGGTGGATTTCGTGGAAAGACCAGCCGCGCTTCCTCGACCGTTGCCGCCAGACCATAGAGCGCCCAGTGTGCATGACGGCGTTGGGAGGAGATGCCGACAAGCGCAGGAATAGCTGCGTAGGACGCCTCGCCGACATCGCCCTGATGATGCAGCTCATTCAAGATTTCCTCCCAGGCGGCGCTGTCGCGGTAGTTCCTGGAAAGTGCAGCGAAGGCTTGACGGGCGTCATAAGCGACTTTGTATCCGCCAGCCAGGCGAGACCATCGTTCATCACTCAACTTCAGCCCGACGTGCCTCCCGTGAAGCGAGATGAATATCCCGTCCGCCGGCAACAAAAAACCCGCCACGAGGGCGGGTTCTTGGTATCCTTGAAGCGGGCCGGCTTAGATGCCGAGGCCTTCGTAGCGCTTCTTGAACTTCGACAGACGGCCGCCGCGGTCGAGCAGGTTGTGCTGGCCGCCGGTCCAGGCCGGGTGCGTGGTCGGGTCGATATCGAGGTTCATCGTATCGCCTTCCTTGCCCCAGGTGGAGCGGGTCAGGTATTCGGTGCCATTGGTCATGACGACCTTGATGGTGTGGTAGTCGGGATGGATATCGGCTTTCATCGCTCTGTTCCTGCTGTCACGGCGCGGCTTGCGCAGGTATCCTGCGGCGATGCGCCTCTTTCGAAAATTCGAAGCCACGGCTAGATAGGCCACGGCTTCAGAAACGGTCGGCGTGCCTATACATCAGCCGATTTCGAATCACAAGGCCGCGCAGCCGGCAAATGGCCCGCGGCCGAGAGGGAATTGACATGGCGAACACAACAACGGCCGCCAATGAACAGCGCCGACGTTCGCTCCGCCCGCTGAGCAGGCTTTCGCCCTACCTCTACCGCTATCCCAGGCTGGTCATCGGCGCCATCATTTCGCTTGTCGCCGCCGCCGTCACCACGCTGACCCTGCCGATCGCCGTGCGCCGGATGATCGACCACGGCTTCTCCTCCGCCGATTCGAGCTTCATTGCCAAATATTTCGCCATGCTGGTGGCGATCGCTGCACTGCTCGCGCTGGCCTCTGCCTGCCGCTACTATTTCGTCATCACGCTCGGCGAGCGTGTCGTCTCCGACATCCGCCGCGACGTCTTTTCGCACGTCACCTCGCTTTCTCCGGCCTTCTTCGACACGGCGATGTCGGGCGAGATCGTGTCGCGGCTTGCCGCCGACACCACCCAGATCAAGTCGGCCGTCGGCGCCACCGCCTCCGTCGCCCTGCGCAACATCATCCTCGGCCTTGGCGCGCTCGCCATGATGGTGGTGACGAGCCCGAAGCTGTCGGGCCTCGTCATTGCCGCGATTCCGCTGATCGTGTTGCCGCTGGTCGCCTTCGGTCGCTCGGTCAGGCGCAAGTCGAGGCTGGCGCAGGACACGCTGGCCAACGCCACGGCCTTTGCCAGCGAGCAGATCGGCGCCATCCGCACACTCCAGGCCTTCACCAATGAAAAGCTCGTCACCGGCCGCTTTGCTGCTGCCGTCGAGACCGCCTTCAACGCCGCCCGCGCCTCGGTGCTGGCGCGCGCCGTGCTGACCTTCTTTGCCATCTTCACCATCTTCGCTTCGGTCGTGGCGGTGCTGTGGTTCGGGTCGCGCGATGTGCTCGAAGGCGTGGTCTCGCCCGGCACGCTCGGCCAGTTCCTGCTTTATTCGGTGTTTGCAGCCGGCGCGCTTGGCGCGCTTTCCGAGGTGTGGGGCGAACTCAGCTCCGCCGCCGGTGCTGCCGAACGCATCACCGAGATCCTCGCCGAAGAGCCGACGGTTGCAGCCCCGGCTACGCCGATCGCCCTGCCCGCCAGGTGCAGCGGCGCGATCGAATTCCGCGACGTGACCTTTTCCTATCCGGTCAGGCCCGACCGCGCCGCCGTGCATGGCCTGAGCTTCACCGTCAAGCCGGGAGAAACAGTGGCCATCGTAGGCCCCTCGGGCGCTGGCAAGAGCACGGTGTTTTCGCTTCTGCTGCGCTTCTACGATCCCGAAGCCGGCGCTGTGCTGATCGACGGGGTCGATCTCCAGAAGGCCGACCCGCAGGCCGTGCGCGACCGCATTGCCATCGTGCCGCAGGACGTGACGGTCTTTGCCAGCACGGCAGGCGAGAACATCGGCTTCGGCCGGCCTGGTGCTTCGCAGGCCGACATCGTCAAGGCAGCCGAGGCCGCGCTCGCCGTCGAGTTCATCGAGAAGCTGCAGGACGGCTATGACACCGAAGTCGGCGAACGCGGCGTCACGCTCTCCGGCGGTCAGCGCCAGCGCATCGCCATTGCCCGCGCCATCCTGCGCGACGCGCCTATCCTGTTGCTCGACGAGGCGACATCGGCGCTCGACGCCGACAGCGAGCGGCAGGTCCAGACGGCGCTCGAGCACCTGATGCAGGGGCGCACCACTATCGTCATCGCACACCGGCTGGCAACCGTGCTGAAGGCCGACCGCATCCTGGTCATGGATGGCGGCCGCATTGTCGAGGAAGGCACCCATGCCAGCCTCGTCGCAAAGGGTGGCATCTATGCCCGCCTCGCCAAGCTGCAATTCGACACCGGCGCCAGCGCCTTCCAGGGCGCCGCGGAATAACGCCTCACAGGAAGGTCGCGATCTCCGACAGCGGACGCTTCTCCGTGGCATGCACGGGGATGGTGGCGCCCTCCTTGGGATAGCCGACGACCATCAGGATGTAAGGCTTGTCGTGCGGGTCGCGGCCGCAGATCTGGTTGAGGAAGCTCATTGGGTTCGGCGTGTGTGTCAGCGTCGCCAGGCCAGCGCGGTGCAGCGCGGCGATCAGGAAGCCGGTGGCGATGCTGACCGATTCGGGCACGTAATAGTTCTTGCGCGAGACACCGTCGGCCGAGCGGCTCTTGCGCTCGCCGAAAATGCAGATCAGCCAGGGCGCCTCTTCCAGGAAGGGCTTGGAGGCATCGGTACCTAGCGGCGCCAGCGCCTTCAGCCACTCCTCGCCGGCGCGGCCCTCGTAGAAAGCACGCTCCTCGATCTCGGCCGCTTCGCGAATCTGGCGCTTGATGTCAGCGTCGCCGATGACGGCGAAATGCCAAGGCTGGTGATTGGCGCCATTGGGCGCTGTGCCGGCGGCGAGAATGCAGGTTTCGATGATGTCCCGCGGTACTGGCCGCGTCGAGAAATCGCGCACCGTATGGCGCGTGCGAATCTCGTCGTAGAACGACTGTGCGCCGGCACGCATCTCCTCGACCGGCTTTTCCCGGTAGTCGGGCAGCGGCAATGTGCGATAGGCGTGCGTGGTTGAGACAGTCACGTGTTCCTCCCCGGAAAATCTCGATTGCGGCGACAATCTCCAATGCCGCCGCCCGCGTCAACGGGGATTGGCGATGCCGTGACCGGCGTCGCCTGGGGGATTGGCGGCGCCGTGACCGGCGCCGGCTGTCCGTTCCTAGAACTTCACGCCGAGGCTTGCCTTGACGCCGTGATCGCGGGCGCCGTTGGCGACCTGGCCGTTGTAGCTCAGGCCGAGATTGGCCTTGGGCGTGATGGCGAAGTCGAGGCCGGCCTCGATGAGCAGCGCATCGCGGGCGATCGGCGCACCATGGACGGTGAAGCTGTCGCCGCCGCCGGCGAAGGCCACCGTGGAAGCGGGCGTGACATCGCCGAAGGCATGGCGCCAACCGAGGCCACCGCGCACCGTCGCCTTCGCGTCGCCAAGGTTGACGTCGCTTGCGGCGCGCAGGCCGAGCGTCGTCGTGGTGCTGTCGAAGCTCTTGTCGGTGCTGGTCAGCGCAGCCGCGCCGACGGTTTCGGTGAAGCCGTCGGTCGAGGTCGAAACATAGGCAAGTCCGGCGAAAGGCTCGAAGGCGACGCGGCCCATTTCCACCTTGTAACCCGTCTCGACGAAGGCCTGCGCCGTGCCGGCATCGTAGCTGGCCTTGAGCGTTTCGGTGAGACCGGGGAACGAGACCGTGCGGCTCGTGTCGATCGCATGTCTGGTGTAGGACGCCCCGGCGCGAAGAGCGATGGCGCCGAAATGGCGACCGCCATAGACCCCGACATGGAAGTTGTCGCTGTCGCCCGAAGCTGCGCCGTCATCGGCGTCGAAGCTGGTGCGGCTGTAGCCGCTGAGCAGGCCAATGCGCCAGCCATCGCCGACGATGGTGTCGCCACCGGCGACGAGGCCGCCGCTCGCGTGCTTGAAGCCGCCCGCATTGCCGTCGCCGTCGAACGAACCCCAATTGCCCAGCGCCTGGCCCCAGACGACGAAACGGTCGGTATCGGCAGCGACAAGTTCGAGCCCGCCCTCGCCATAGCCCATGACAGTCAGATCGGGTGCCGCGACATCGCCGAAGGCCGAGCGCACGCGGTCGTTGGCGAACTCGCCGAGGAACTGGCTCGTCTGCGTCGTACCGCCGCTGACCGAGGCGTGCACATCGCCGGCAAGCTGCTGCAGCGCGTCGCGTGCCTCGTCCTCGTCCGTCGACATCAGCAAGGCCGAGCGCACCGGATTGCCACTCGGCAGATTGTCGACGGCACCCGCGACGGCCGACTGGTTCGGCGACTGGGCGACCTCCTCGACCGACAGGTCGTTGCGGCTGAGCGCCAGCGTTACGTCATTGCCGTCGCCACCGGTGTAGCTGATGAGATGATTGAGGAAGAGCAGGTTGTTGAGGTTACCGACCGAGGCGAAGGTTCCGGTGACGGCGTCACCGCCATCATTGGCGATGATCGTGAACGGCCCGTTGAGCGGATCCCAGCCTCCGGTCGCGCTCGGGTCGTTGGGTGTCAGTACCAGATTGAGCGTCGCACCCGATATGTCGACCGTGCCGTTGACCGTCAGCTTGTCGGCTGTCGTCGGCGTCGCCTCGATCTCGAGGATGCCGTGATTGACGTAGTCGCCGTTGACGGTCTGGGTATGGACGAGGCCCGTTGTAGCCGGGTTCGCCTTGTCGCCCACAGCATGCGCTGCACCTGATGCGATTGTCACGTTGCCGACAACCGTGCCGCTGCCGCCGAACCGAGCGCCGGAGTCAACGGAGACTGGCCCAGCCAGCGTACCAATGCCCTTGTAACCGACATTCAGCATGCCGGCGTTGACGAAGGTTTCGCCGGCGAATGCGGAACTGTCGCCCCTTAATGTGATGGTGCCCGATCCCTGCTTGAAGAACTGACCCGCGCCGGCAAGCTGAACGTTCTGCGGCAGGTAGCCCAGGCCATTGGACATGTTGGAAATCAGCTTGCTGCCAGCGTCGATGGTGATCTTGCCATCGGTCCCACCCAACCAACCGCTCGCCCCGCCGTCACCGAACTGGAGTGTACCGCCGTTAGAGATCAGCACGGTGGCCGTGCCGCTGCCGCTGTTGCCAGCGCCGGTAAGGGTCAACTTGCCACCGCCAATATGCTGGAACGAGCCTGCGCTATTGATCTGGCCGGCAACAACGAGGTCGTCGGAGCGATTGAAAACCAGCGTACCGTGATTGTTGACCGCGCCGGCAAGAGAACCTGACGTGCCACCAGATCCCAGCTGCAACGTTGCGCCGCTGGAGATGGCCGTGCTTCCGGTAAAGATGTTGTTGCCGGTGAAAATCTGTGTCCCGCCATCGATGCTGATGCCAGCGCTGCCATCGATCACGCCGGAAAAGGTGCCGCTGGCCGCTGTGATGTTGAGAATCTTGTCAGCGAGCTTGACCAGACCGCTGCCCGTCAACGCCTTGATGCTGACGCCGCCACCCTTGTTCGAGATGTCGAACGTACCGTCGACCGTCAATCCGCTGGAGGCGCTGATGCTGCTGCTGCTGCCAACCATCTGGAGTGTCGTACCGGAGCCGATCGTGGTGGCGCCTGTATAGGTGTTGACCCAATCGCTGAGCTTCAGCGTACCGCCGCCGACAATGTCGAGCCCGGCTGACCCTTTGATGACCATGCCGATCTCGGCGGAAACTCCAGGACCCACATTTATCGTCGCCGAGCCGATTGCCGGCGCCAAGGTAAGCGAGTCGGAAGCAGTAGCCGTAAGCCTGTAGCCGCTGGCCGTGAAACGAAGTGTATCGAAATTCTGGTGCCCCTGGACGTTTACCCCTCCACCAGTGCCGCCGAACACCGCTGTGCCACCAACCCATTGCTGGTTTGTTGTGCCGGTGACGTCGGTCCAGTTGGTGCTGCCAGCAACCCATGTGCCGGCACCTCCATTGACGGCACCATTGGCAACGATGTCGGCACCATCCCAATACTGGTCTGCAAGGACCGGCGACGCAGCGCCGAGCACAACCGCCACGGCCGCGAGCGTCGCCAGCGCCGTGCCGGACCGCAAGGCGGCGAGACGGGCGATTGGTCGGTTCGAGGGTTGGCTGGAAGAGGTCCTGTTGGCTTGAGCCGATTCCAAATGAGTCCGCGCAGCAGAGCTGCGGTCAAAAAAAGGCATGATATCCCCACCACTTATATGCACGCCCAAACCGGGCAAAGGCATTGTGCGGAGACCCCAATCTCCACCCAAAACTCAACAATAGATTTTGCTTAGAACAGCCAAGCTTATTCAGCAACAGAGAATATTAGATATGAAGAATTAAACTTGCTTCAACTCGTACAACCGCCAACTCCACTCACGGACGTTTCGAGAAGACTCGCGCATGCAAGTGAAATGCGCCGGCAAATGCCAAATGGGGCAGCAGGCATTTGCGACTGTTCTACTCCCTCGATACACACCACGCCTCAAATGCCCTCGAACGAACAGATGAGAAGGTCATCAGTGATGTCCTGACCGCCCAGGGACCACCGATCGGCCCAGGCAGGCTGGAGCGAACCGCACAGGGCAAAAAGTGGCACACCCGAAAGAGCGCGCGTTCTGGAAAAAATGGCAGGCACTGCTTACTCCCCACCTGCCGTCGGGAGGGGAGCTTATCCCTCAGGCAGGCCCCTAAATGATGAGCCACACCTAAGCGACAACACCGTGGTTGGGAAGATTTCGTCCCGCGCCATTTTTGGGTCTAATTCCGGAAACCGGCATTTGACAGATTAGGGCCACGCGGCTCCAGCGGGCACCATGGCTCAAAACTTCACCGCCAAGCTGGCCCTAGCCCCGTGGTCACGCGTACTGTTGCCGATCTGGCCGACATAGGCCGTGGCAAGACGCATGCGCAGCTTCTCAGCTATCGGGCGCGAGGCCGCAGTCGATACCGCAACGCCCCCCCCGCCTGCGCCAAGCCGCCGAAGAGGAGGAAAGCCTGCTGCCGGGGGATATTTTGGCCGCGGCGCGGACGATCATCGACCAGCGCCAGTGCGATCCCGAGCTGTCGCCGCGACGCGTTGCCGCTGCCCTGGCATGCTCGCGCTCCGAGCTTTACCGTGCCTTCTCCGGACAAGCTGAGTCCGTCGCAGCCGCCATCTGGACAGCGCGGCTCGAACGCGCCCGGCGCGTGCTAACCTTGAGCCCGGCGCTCGACCTCAGCATCGCGCAGATCGCGGCCAATTGCGGTTTCCTCGACCCCTCGAACTTCAACCGCATGTTCCGCAATCGCTACGGCATGACGCCGCGCGAGATGCGCGAGCTGGACCGCGACAGGTCCGAAAACGGCTAGCGCGCCGCGTGCCGGCCGGCGTTGCGGCCGGAGAATATGCAACCGCCGAGGAAGGTGCCTTCGAGCGCGTTGTAGCCGTGATAGCCACCGCCGCCGAAGCCGGCGACCTCGCCGGCAGCATAGAGGCCGGGAATAGGCTCGCCATTGGCACCAAGCACCTGACCATTCAGATTGGTGTGCAGCCCGCCCAGCGTCTTGCGGGTGAGCACATTGAGGCGGACGGCGATCAGCGGGCCGTTGGCGGGATCGAGGATCTTGTGCGGCTTTGCCGTCCGCACCAGCCGGTCGCCGAGATAACGCCTGGCGCCATGGATGGCGGTGACCTGGGCGTCCTTGGAGTAGGGATTGTCGATCTCGCGGTCGCGCGCTGCGATCTGCGCATGCAACCGATCATGGTCGATGAGATCGTTGCCGGTAAGCGTGTTCATGCCGGCCACAAGATCACGGAGATTGTCGCGGACGACAAAATCCTCGCCGTGCTGCTTGAACGCTTCGACCGCCGGCGGCGCGCCCTTGGCGCGGCGGCTCTTCAACACCTCGACCCAGCGCTTGGAGGTCAGGTCCGGGTTCTGCTCCGAGCCGGACAGCGCGAACTCCCTCTTGATGATCTTCTGGGTCAGCACAAACCAGGAGTATTCGTGGCCGGCGGACAGGATGCGCCGGAGTGTGCCGAGCGTGTCGAAGCCAGGCAGGAACGGCGCTTCCAGCCGCTCGCCCAGCGCGTCGAACCACAGCGACGACGGCCCCGGCAGAATGCGGATGCCGTGGTTGGGCCAGATCGGGTCCCAGTTGGTCACACCTTCGGTGTAGTGCCACATGCGGTCACGGTTGATAACGGTGCCGCCGGCGGCTTCCGTGATCGCGACCATACGGCCATCGACATGGTGCGGCACGCCGGCGACCATCTTCTTGGGCGCCGGCCCGAGCCTGTCGGTCGGCCAAGCCGTTCGAACGAGGTCGTGATTGCCGCCGATGCCGCCCGAGGTAACGATGACGGCGTCGGCATGGAACTCGAAATCGCCTGTCACCTTGCGGCCGGATTGCTGGCCACGCTCGACGGCAGACGACTCCAGGATTTCGCCGGCGACACCGGACATTGCACCATGGGTCTTGATCAGCCGGCTGGCCTGATGACGGAATTTCAGCGCGATCCGGCCCGCCGCAGCATGATCGCGGACACGACGGACAAACGGTTCGAGCACGCCCGGGCCGGTGCCCCAGGTGACATGGAAACGCGGCACCGAATTGCCGTGGCCATGCGCCAGCGCGCCGCCACGCTCGGCCCAACCAACGACGGGAAACCAGCGCATGCCCTGGGCATGTAGCCACGGCCGCATCTCGCCGGCAGAGAAATCGATGAAGGCTTCGGCCACCTTGCGCGGCCAGAAATCTTCCGGCCGGTCGAACTGCGCCGAACCCATCCAGTCCTGCAATGCGAGTTCGCGGCTGTCCTTGATGCGCATGCGGCGCTGCTCGGGGCTGTCGACGAAGAACAGCCCGCCGAGCGACCAGAAGGCCTGGCCGCCAAGCGAATTCTCGTCCTCCTGCTCAAGGATGATGACCCGCTTGCCGGCATCGGCCAGCTCTGCCGCGGCAACCAGGCCGGCAAGTCCGCCACCGACAACGATCGCATCCGCCTGGTCAGCCAACTGCCCCTCCCAAGACATTCGTTGGTCAAGTGTCCGATAGGAGCAACGTTGCAATCAAGAAGAAACTGGGCTGACTCAGTTACCTTGCGGAAAGGGGGCGACCTGCCCCTCATCCCCTGCCAGACCTTCTCGCCGTAGAGACGAGGAGAAGGAGGCTGGCCGCAACGAGCCGGTGAGGAAGGTCAGGCCCCGTAGCGCTTCTTCAGATGTGCCGTGAAATGCGCAGCGTTGAGCTTTTCGCCGGTGGCGCGTTCGAGCAGGTCGGGGGTCGACCAGCGCGAGGCCTGTGACCAGATCTTGTCGCGACGCCAGTTGTTGACCGTTTCGAAATGACCGCGCGCGATCTCGTCGTCAACGGAAGGATGGTCCTTGATCAGCGTCGCCCATTGCTGCGCCGCCATCATCGCGCCGAGCGTGTAGGACGGGAAATAACCGAAGGCGGCACTCGGCCAATGCACGTCCTGCATCGGGCCGTCGGCAGGGTTGTCGATGGTCGACAGGCCAAGATAGTCGCGCATCCTGGCATCCCACGCTTCGGGCAGATCGGCGACCGACAGACGACCGGAGATCAGCTCCTGCTCGAGTTCGTAGCGGAGGATGACATGCAGCGGATAGGTGACCTCGTCGGCGTCGACGCGGATCAGGCCGCGCTCGACATGGTGCACATGCGGCAGGATCTCGTCCATCGACCAGCGCTCGCCGAGATGCTGCTCGACCAGCGGCAGCGCCCATTGCCAGAAGGTGGGGTTGCGGCCGAGCTGCTTTTCGACGAACAGGCTCTGGCTCTCATGCACAGCCATGCCGCGCGCCTTGCCGAGCGGCCAGTGCGACCAGGCTTCCGGCAAATTCTGTTCGTAGAGCGCATGGCCGGTCTCGTGCAGCACGCCCATCAGCGCCGACAGAAAGTCTGAGGTCTTGTAGCGCGTGGTGATGCGCACGTCCGACGGCACGCCGCCACAGAACGGGTGGTGCGACACAGAGAGGCTGCCGCGGGTCAGGTCGAAGCCGACCGCCCCCATCATCGCAAGGCCAAGCTCACGCTGGCGCTCGATGGCGTAGACGCCCGACAGCGGCCGCTTCGGGTGTTTGGCCAGGTGCTCCTGCTGCACAGCCAGCGCCTCCGGCACGAAGTCTTTCAGGAACGCCTTGAGGTCGGTGAAAACGGGCGTGATGTCGGCCGTGCGGTTGCCCGGATCATATTGCTCCATCAGCGCGTCGTAAGGATCGAGGCCGAGCGCCTGGGAACGCATCGCCGCCTCCTCGCGCGCAATTGCGACGATGCCTTCGAGCGCCGGCTGGAAACCGGCCCAGTCGTTCTTGGCCCTGAGGTCGCGCCACAGCTGTTCGCAGCGCAGACGGGCGGCGGTCTGGCGCTCGACAAATTCCGTCGGCAGGCAGGTCATGTTGGTGTACTGGCGGCGGAACTCGCGCAGTGCCACCGCCTGCTCGTCGTTTAGCGTTTCAGTTTCGGCTGCATTGATCCAGTCGGCGATTTCAGGCGCGGTTGCCTGGCGGTGATGCATGCCGGCAAGCGCCGAAAGTGCTTCGGCGCGCCTGGCGCCGCCGCCGACCGCCATGTGGGTGGCTTCGTCGGCGCCCAGTATGGCAAGCGCGTGTTCCAGCGCTTCGAGCTTGCGGCCGAGTTCGTCTAACCTTGCGAAGGACATGGCATTTCCTCTGTCTCAAATTCGCGGCGAGAGGATACCAATCCGTGCGCCTTCGCAAGACCGTTCGGCTGGTCCACCACTTGCCGGAACGGCAGCCGGCATGCTCAAGTTGTGCAACTGAGGTCGAAGGGGCGGCTATGGTCGGAAACATGCTGGTCGGGCTCGTCGCCCTGATCCATCTCTACATCGTCTATCTCGAAATGGTGCTGTGGGACACGCCGCGCGGCCACAAGGCGTTCGGCCTCAAGCCGGATTTCGCCACGGCATCGAAGGTGCTGGCCGCCAATCAGGGGCTGTACAACGGCTTCCTCGCCGCCGGCCTGATCTGGGGCCTGTGGCTGGGCCAGGCAGGCTTCCAGGTCAAGGTGTTCTTCCTGCTCTGCGTCGCCATTGCCGGGCTCTACGGCGCGGCAACCGTCAGCCGCAAGATCCTCTACATCCAGGCCTTGCCGGCAGCATTGGCGCTGGCGGCACTTTGGCTTGGCTGGTAGCCCGAAACCCATTCCCCCGGGGAGCGACCCGGGGGCAAGGGGTTCCTGAACGTGTCTAGTGGAGAGCCGCGTCGCGGTCGATCTGCAGGTCGAGACCGTCGACCTCAGCCATCAGTTGGTCGTACGCGGCCGCTGGAAGCTTGCTGCCGTCCCTGGCCGCATCACGGGCAGCGGTCCTGCGGATCATCGCTTCCTCGCCCCGCAGGCTGCGAACCTCGGACGGCGTGATCAGCCTCGCCCGGCGGTCGTTCATGATGCGTGCATCATCGCCCTGGAGATCGTCAAGGATGGCGCGAAGCTGGCCGCCAGGCGCATAGCCATAGGAAGGCGCCGGAGAGTCAGGCCTATCGCCGCCGCTCGGGCTGCTCTGGAACGAGAACTCCCGCATCGTTCCATGGTGCTCCTTGGCGAAAGCCGTCGCCAGAGGGGTTGCGATCAGGATTGCGGCAAGCGCCGCCTTGAATGCCATAGAGCGCATTTTGCGACTCCCAAGCTTGCGGGGCGCGACAGGACGTCCCGTCAACTACAGGCCGTCTGAAACCGTCGTGTCGCGGTGGGAGGTCATCGCCGGCGGTTCCCGGACTGCCTGCGAAAGCTAGGCCCGCGTCGGACGGAAACCTAATTAAGAAAAGATAATCTTGGCCGCCACAATCGGCCCCCGCCTGCCGCGGCTTTGCCCCCGCTGGGGCAGGCCATTGCGCACACGAAATCTTGAGAATGAACGCACGCTGGGCCCTATGGCGCGGAGGCTAGCGCTCTGTGAGCTTGAGTTCGATGCGGCGGTTCCTGGAGCGCGCCTCGTCGCTGCCGCTTTCGTCGAGCGGCTGGAACTCGCCGAAACCGGCAGCGACCAGGCGATTGGCCGGAACGCCGTTCTCGATCAGGAACTTGACCACCGAGGTCGAGCGCGCCGAGGAAAGCTCCCAATTGTCGCGGTAGCGGCCGGTGCCCGACAGCGGAATGTTGTCGGTGTGGCCATCGACGCGCAGCACCCAGTTAATCTCGGGCGGAATCTCCTTCTGCAGCTCGATGATGGCATCGGCGAGCTTCTTCATTTCGCCCTTGCCCGCCTCGTTGATCTGCTCGGAGCCGGTCGGGAACAGCACTTCCGACTGGAAGACGAAGCGGTCGCCGACGATGCGGATGTTTTCGCGGTCGGACAGTATTTCGCGCAGGCGGCCGAAGAAGTCGGAACGGTAACGGTTGAGCTCCTGCACGCGCTGCGCCAGCGCCACGTTCAGCCGGCGGCCAAGGTCGGCGATCTTGGTGTTGGATTCCTTGTCGCGCGCCTCGGACGCATTCAGCGCCTCTTCGAGCGCGCCGATCTGGCGGCGCAGCGCCGAAATCTGCTGGTTGAGCAGTTCGACCTGGCTGAGCGCGCGCTGGCTGACCTGCCGCTCGTTCTCCAGTTCGCCCGACAGCGTGCCGATGCGGGCATTGGCCTCGGCGCCGGCGCCGGCGCCCTGGGACAGAAGCTGTTCGAGCCGGCTCTTTTCGCTCTCGGCTGCCGACAGCGACGCCTGCAGATTGACGAGCGCATCTTCGGCGTCCTGCGAGCTGGATTTTTCGAGCGCCAGAAGCTGGGTCAGCTCGTTGATCTGCGAGTTGAGCCTGGTCAGTACCTCGTCCTTGCCGGAGATTTCGCGGCTGAGCAGGAACTGCGCCAGCACGAAGACCGAGAGCAGGAACATGATGGCCAGAAGCAGCGTCGACAAAGCGTCGACAAAGCCCGGCCAATAGTCGATCCGGCGGTCGCCGCGCCGCCCGCGCGCCAATGCCACCTTAGTGCACCCCTTCCTTCTTCAGGGCGTCAGCGATCTTTTCGAGCGTGTTGCGCATCGCCTTCTGTTCATCCGACTGCGCCTCGACCCAGTCGCGCATGATTTGCTGTTCGCTGCGCATGTTCTTGACCAGGCCGGAGATGCCATCGGCGAGATTGGCCATGGCGGCGGCGACACGCGGGTTCGAGCCGCCTTGCTCCTGCATGTTGCGCAGGCGCTCGCTGAGCACGCGGAGTTCGTCGGCCGAACCGTTCTTGGCGTCGGCGACGACCATGTCGGAGGACAGATCGGTGACTGACGACAGCCAGTTTTCCAGTTCGGTGTAGAAACGCGTCTGGGCACGTCCGGCCTGGAGGTCGAGAAAGCCGAGCACCAGCGAGCCGGACAGACCGAACAGCGACGACGAGAACGCCGTGCCCATGCCTTGCAGCGGTGCCGCGAGGCCGGCCTTCAGTGCTTCGAGCACAGCCGAGGCATCACCCGAACCGGGATCAAGCGACTGGATGGTCTCGCCGATCGAGCCGATGGTGCCGAGCAGGCCCCAGAAGGTGCCGAGCAGGCCGAGGAAGACGAGCAGGCCGACGAGGTAGCGCGAGACGTCGCGGCTTTCGTCGAGGCGCGTCGCGATGGAATCGAGCATTGTGCGCATCGAGCTGGTCGAGAATGCCATTGATGCGGAACGCCCGAGCATCGCCTTCATCGGCGCCAGCAGCACCGGTTCGGTGGCTTCGGAGCCGGCGCGGAAGGAATTGACCCAGCGCACCTCGCGGAACAGCCGGCCGACCTGGACGAAGGCCAGCCCGATGCCGACGACGAGCACGCCGAGGATCAGACCGTTGAGGCCGGGATTTGTGCCGAAAGCGCTGGAGATCTGCCGCGTCAGAATCGCGGCGATGAAGGCGACGATTGCCAGGAAGATGATCATCGTCAGCAGGAACACCTGTGGAGAGGACAGGCGGTGCGGGTCGTAGCTCAGCACATCGGAGCCTTTACCCACCCCGAGAGATTTCAACAATGCCATCGGCGCCCCGGTTCCGGTTTCCTGCGATCGGAGCCCCGCCTATCCATACGGATGCGCCCGGACTGCTCCATCGCCGTAAAGTCTATGCACCGAGCTTTTCATGAGTTTCGGCGCGTTACGTTAGTGGACTACGACTGTAAGCGGAAATGTGACGAAAATGAAAGACGCTTGCGCGCGCTGAGCTGGGACCGGCCGTCGGTCAAAGCCGCGCCACGACCAGAAGGTCCATCATTGCGGCCAGATGCAGGCCAGCGCCGGTGACAACGAAGCCATGCCAGACCGCGCTCTGGAAGCGCAGCCGCTGCCACGCGTAGAAGAAGACGCCGCAGGAATAGACCATGCCGCCGGCAAACAGCAGCCACAACGTCGCCGCCGGCAAGGTGGCGATCAGCGGCTGCAGGATGACGATGCCGCTCCAGCCCATGGCAAGGTAGAAGGCGATCGCCAGCCGGTCGAGCCGGCCGGGCAGGAACAGCTTGATCGCCATGCCGGCTGCCGCCGCCGACCAGACGATGCCGGCCATCCAGCCTGCCGTGACGCGATCGTCGAGCTGGACAAGGAACGGCGTGTAGGTGGCGGCGATCAAAAGGTAGATGCCGGCATGGTCGAAGCGGCGCAGCACCCACTTGGCCGGCGATACCGGCCACAGATTGTAGGCACATGACACCGACAGCACGGTGAGCAGGGCGACGACGAAGACGATCGCGGCGAGATATTCGCCCGTGGCCGTAAAGAATGCGGAGACGGAGAGCAGCACAGCACCGGCGGCGACGGCGAGCACGATGCCGACCGCATGGACCACGCCGTCGGCGATCAGCTCGGCGCGCGAATGACTGTAGCGCCCGACGAAGGGCACAGCTGTGTCAGGCTTGCGCTGCGTGTCCGACATGGTCCGTCCCTGCGCCCTTCATGGTGCATGACCTCGAAAATCGGTATCGATTTCGGAAAGGATCATGCACCGCTCAAACGTTCTACAGCGTCCTTGGCGCGTCCAGATGGACGCGCGGCACTGTAGAGATATGGGCAGGCGTAATTGACGATGGCAAGAAACCGGCGACGCGGCGGATCAGCGCGGCGTGACCGGGCGCTTCAGCGTCTTGATGAGCGCGCGGTGTATGGTCTCGTTGCCGGCGACGATCGAGCCGCCGTCGAGCATGTCCTGGCCGCCCTTGTCGTCGGAGACGAAACCGCCGGCTTCGCGCACGAGCAGGATGCCCGCAGCGACGTCCCAGGGCGACAGCGACGTCTCCCAGAAACCGTCCATGCGGCCGGCAGCGACATAAGCCAGGTCGAGCGCGGCCGAGCCGAGACGACGTATGCCCGCCACTTCGCCCATGACGTTGCGCAGCTCGAGCAGGAAGTTGCCGTGATGGCCACGGCCGAGATGCGGCACGCCGCAGCCGATGACGGCATCGACCAGCTTGGTACGGCCGGAAACACGCAGGCGGCGATCATTGAGGAAGGCGCCACCGCCACGCTCGGCGGTGTAGAGCTCGTCCATCGCCGGGTTGTAGACGACAGCGGCAACGATCTGGCCCTGGCGCTCCAGCGCGATCGAGATCGAGAACACCGGAATGCCGTGCAGGAAGTTGGTGGTACCGTCGAGTGGATCGACGATCCAGCGATGCTGGTCGTCCTCGCCGGCGACGGCGCCGCGCTCTTCCATCAGGAAACCATAGCCGGCGCGTGCCTTGGACAGCTCGGTGAAGATGATGTCTTCGGCCTTGCGATCGGCCTGGCTGACATAGTCGCCCGGGCCTTTCAGCGAGACCTGCAGATTCTGCACCTCGCCGAAATCACGCGCCAGCGAGCGGCCGGCCTTCATGGCGGCCTGCACCATAACATTTAGAATCGCTGAACGCGCCATTTCTACAACCTCAGCAGTGTCGAAATCAGTCCGCGCGGCGGACGTAGGTGATTTCGTTGGTGTCGACGATGATGCGCTCGCCCGAAGAGATGAACGGCGGAACCAGCACGCGGACGCCGTTTTCCAGCACGGCCGGCTTGTAGGACGACGCAGCCGTCTGGCCCTTCACGACAGGATCGGCTTCGGTGATCGTCAGCGTCACCTGGTCGGGCAGCGCGATGCCGATCGGGCGCTCGTCATAGAGCTCGACGGTAACCATCATGCCGTCCTGCAGGAACGCAGCGCGATCGCCGACAAAATCCTTGAGCAGTTCGAGCTGCTCGTAGCTGGCGGTGTCCATGAACACCAGGGCGTCGCCCTGCTCGTAGAGGAACGAAAAATCCTTCTGCTCCAGGCGGACCTTCTCGACGGTCTCGGCCGAGCGGAAACGCTCGTTGAGCTTGGTGCCGTTGATGAGGTTCTTCAGTTCGACCTGGTTGTAGGCGCCGCCCTTGCCGGGCTTGACGTGATTGGTCCTGACCGCCACCCAGAGGCCGCCGTCATGCTCGATGACGTTGCCGGGACGGATTTCGTTGCCGTTGATCTTGGCCATGATTGGATTCCGGAAGAGAGGTTTGCGCCGGAAGGGGCGCTATCGGCGCCTCCAAGACCACAAAATGGCTTTTTAGGCAAGAGAAGTCGAGATTTTCGCTGGATCAGCGCAGACGGTTGGCACGTTCCAGCGCCTGCTTCATCTCGGCGTCGGTCAGGCCGCGCAGGAAGTCGTCCATCTCGGGATCGTTGAGCCCGGCACGGCGGGCGTTGATGTACCACGCCGCCGCCAGAATGGGATCGGGATCGACGCCGATGCCGCCCATATAGAACTTGGCGAGCCGGTTCTGCGCCGCGACATTGCCGCCATCGGCAGCAAGCTTCATCCAGCCGAAGGCGGATTTCAGGTCGCGATCGCCGCCACGGCCATCGGCCATCCATAAGCCGAGGTCGAACTGGGCCGAGTCGTAGTTCTGCCTGGCGGCACGGACGAGCAGCAGCCGCGCCTGGTTGTCGTCGCGGCGCTTGCCGCCGACGCCGTTGGCGTAGACCTGGGCCATGGCGTATTGCGCATCGGGCAGCCCGGTGGCCGCCGCGCGCTCGTAATAGGGCACGGCCTTTTCGAGGCCCTTGCCGCCCGGTTCGCGCTGCACCAGCATCTGGGCATAGTTGAACTGGGCGAAACGGTTGCCGGCTTCGGCCGCCGCCTGCATCAGCGCATTGGCGGCCTTGTCGTCGCGGGTAACGTATTTTCCATCGAGCAGCATCAGCGCATATTGGAACTGGGCTTCGGGAATGCCCTGTTCTGCGGCGCGTTCATACCATTTAGCCGCCTCGCTGTCGTTGCGGGCGACGCCCAGGCCGCGCGAAAGGATCTCGGCCACCAGCGTCTGCGCAGCGGCATCGCCGGCCTCGGCACGTGTGATGCCAAGATTGTAGGCCGTCTTGTAGAGGCCACGCTGGAAGGCGCCGTAGGCTTCGTCAGAATGCTTGCCGCCGAAACGGTTGGGGTCGATACCGTCAGTCGCCTTGGCCGCCGGGTTGGCGCCGAGGTCGGGCGTTTGCGACGCCGGAATCGGCTCGCCGACCGGCATGGGCGCGGCATCGAGCGGCATCGGAGCCGGCCCGAAGCGGTTCGGATCGATCAGGTCGAGCGGCTTGCCGAATGAAGGAACGGCCCCCTGGTCGGACGGCGTGATCGGCGCGCTCTCGACGGCAATCGCGGGCTCGAGCCCAAAGCCCAGGCACAGCAGAGCGGCAAGAAGGCGCGAACGATCCATCGATGACTACTCCTCGAAACGCGGCGCGGTTTCGTCGAGCAGCGCATTGGCGCGGGCCACCGCCTCGCGCGGGTCGATGCCTTCGCCGAACACCGCCGACGACACGGCAACGAATTCGACGCCGGTAGCAGCCACTGCCTCGACCGAGGCGATGTCCGAACCGGCCATGACGATGCACGGAATCTCGATCATCTCGGACCACCATTCACCGAGCGAGAGATTGCGCGAATGCGGCTCGGGCTTGTTGTCGTAACCGAAGCGACCGAAGAAGATGTAGTCTGGTCGCTCTTCGCCGAGCTCAAGCGCATCGTCGCGCGTCTTTGCGCCACCGGCACCGACCATCATGCGCTGCTGGTAGCTTTCGACGGCCTCCGCAAGCTCTTCCTTGTTGCCCTCTATATGGATGCCATCGGCATGGACACGCCCGGCGACGCGGGTATCGCCGGCGACGACCACTGCCACCCCGGCCTTCTGCGCGGCGGCCACGACCTTTTCGGCAAAGCTCTGGAACGACGCTTCATCGACGCCCTCGCCGGGCAGGATCAGCGATGCGACGTCGCCACCGGCGAGTGCCGCCTCGACCTGTTGCGGGGCGACTGTCGGCGGCGCGATCAGCACGATACGGCAGCGATTGGGTGGCGTGGTTGGGTTCATGTGCATCAATCCGGGTGCTTGACGCCTATGCAAGGCGATCATGTTTGCATTGGGGCATAGAACAAAGTGCTGCCGTTGAACAGGATGGGCGGCAAAGCCCAAGCATATGAAAACATGGGGAAGGCACTCGCCAACTGCGCGGCATCCCGATATTGCGGATTCGAGAGGCCCTCGATGACCGACCTTCTTCTCGACCCGTGGTTCTATGCAGCGGCAGTTCCTGCCGTGATTCTGGTTGGCCTTTCCAAGGGTGGCTTTGGCGGTGCCGTCGGCTTCGTCGGCGTTCCGCTGATGGCGCTGGTGATTTCGCCGGTGCAGGCTGCTGCAATCCTTTTGCCGATCCTGATCCTGATGGATGTGGTGTCGCTGTGGACCTGGCGCGGCGTCTTCGACCGCACGATCCTGTGGCAGATGCTGCCGGGCTCGATCATCGGCATCGGCATCGGCTGGCTGATGGCCTCTGTCGTGACTGCCGACAATGTGCGCTTCATCGTCGGCGCCATCGCCTTCATCTTCGTGGCGCGCTGGATTTACACCAGCCTGCGCCACGGCGCCGACCACAAGACCGAGCCGAACGGCGCCGCCGGCGCCTTCTGGGGATCGATCGCCGGCTTCACCAGCTTCGTCGCCCATGTCGGTGGCCCGCCATTCCAGGTCTACACCTTGCCGCTGAGGATGGATCCGAAGGTGCTGACCGGCACCAGCGTCATCTTCTTCGCCGTCACCAACGCCATCAAGCTGGTGCCCTACTTTGCGCTCGGCCAGTTCGACACAGCCAATCTGACCGCCTCGCTGGCGCTGATGCCATTGGCACCGCTGGCGACGCTGGCCGGCGCTTGGCTGGTCAGGCGGATGCGGCCGGAAATCTTCTACCCCTTCACTTACGCGACGGTGGCAATCGTGGCCCTGAAGCTGCTTTATGACGGGGTGGTCGACTTTATGTGAGGATGACCGCCTCGCGGCGGTGGAATAGGCTCGTCGCGACCAGGGAGGAGAACTGTCATGGGCAAGTACGAGGAAGACCTCGACAAGACCCCCGCCAACCACCAGCCGCTGACGCCGCTGAGCTTTCTCGAACGCGCCGCAAAGACGTTCCCAGACCATGTCGCCATCATCCATGGCAGCCAGCGCACGAGTTACCGGCAATGGTGGGAACGGTCGCTGAAACTTGCCGCGGCGCTCAAGGCGAGCGGCATCGGCAAGGGCGATACGGTGACGGTGATGCTGTCCAACACCCCGCCGATGCTGGAGGCGCATTTCGGTGTGCCGATGACAAAGGCGGTGCTGCATTCGCTGAACACCAGGCTCGACGCGGCGATCATCGCCTTTCAGCTCGACCATGCCGAGACCAAGCTGCTGATCGTCGACCGCGAATTCACAGGCGTGGTCAAGGAGGCTCTGGCGCTGGCAACGGTGAAGCCGCTGGTCATCTGTTATGACGACCCTGAGTACCCCGCGGACGCCCCCTATCCCAAGGGCGAGCGTATCGGCAGCCTCGACTACGAAGACTTCGTCGCGACAGGCGACAGGGCTTTCGCATGGTCGATGCCCGACGATGAATGGGACGCGATCTCACTCAACTACACATCGGGAACGACCGGAAATCCCAAGGGTGTGGTCTACCACCATCGCGGTGCCGCGCTGATGGCCTACACCAACACCATCCACGCCGGCATGGCCAAGCACGCCGTCTATCTCTGGACGCTGCCGATGTTCCACTGCAACGGCTGGTGCTTTCCGTGGACGCTCGCCGTGCAGGCCGGCACCCATGTCTGCCTGCGCTGGGTACGCGCGAGGCAAATGTATGATGCCATCGCCGACCATGGCGTGACGCATCTGTGCGGGGCACCGATCGTCATGTCGATCCTGATCAATGCCCAGGACGAGGACAAGCGCACATTTCAGCAGCAGGTCACCTTCAACACAGCTGCCGCGCCGCCGCCGGAAGCGGTGCTGTCTGGCATGGCCGACGCCGGCTTCGCCGTCACCCATCTCTATGGCCTGACCGAGACCTACGGGCCTGCGGTCGTCAACGAATGGCACGGCGAATGGGACAAACTCGAGAAGGGACCGCGCACGGCGAAGAAGGCGCGCCAAGGTGTGCGCTATGCAGCACTCGAGGACCTGACCGTGATGGACCCCGAGACGATGCAAAGGACACCCGCCGACGGCGAGACCATCGGCGAGGTGATGTTCCGCGGCAACATCGTCATGAGGGGCTATCTCAAGAACAAGAAGGCGACCGACGAGGCCTTTGCCGGCGGCTGGTTCCATTCCGGCGACCTCGGTGTGATGCATCCGGACGGCTACATCCAGATCAAGGATCGCTCCAAGGACATCATCATTTCGGGCGGCGAAAACATCTCGTCGATCGAGGTCGAGGACGCGCTCTACAAGCACCCCTCGGTCGCTTCATGCGGAGTGGTGGCGCGGTCCGACGACAAATGGGGCGAAGTGCCCATTGCCTATGTCGAGCTGAAGCCAGGCAGGCAAGCGACGGAGGCCGAAATCATCGAGCACTGCCGCTCCCTGCTCGCGCGCTTCAAGGTGCCGAAGGCGGTGATCTTCGCCGAGATTCCCAAGACCTCGACCGGCAAGATCCAGAAGTTCCGGCTGCGCGACATGGCCAAGGGATAAGGATCGAGGGCGACGCGCCGGAAGCGCGCCCATTCCTTCAGGCCGCAACCACGGTGGACGGGTGCAAGCCATCGAAGGCTGCCCACAAGCCGGCCGCGAAAACGACAGCCATCGCCGAGAGGATCGGTAGGTCGGAAGCCGTCGGCTTGAGCACCATGTCGGCGACGATGATCAGCATCATCGCATAGTCGAATCGCGCCACCTTGAGGATGCGCCGGCCCTGATCGAGCGCTGCAGGCGTCGCGCCATCGCGGGCGATGATCGCAGCCATGCGGTCGGCGGTCGGCTTGAACACCAGGGTGCCGATCAGGAAGGCCATGGCGTAACCTGCAAGCCCGAGCACGATCCAGAGATCGGTGAAGCCGACCCAGAACCAGCACATGACGAGGCCGAGCAGAAGCGTGACCAGCGATGCCGGCATGAACAGCCGGTTGCCGAGTTCGCCGACCGAACGCATGACCTGCAACATGCCGTCGGTGTCGCCGGCACGGTCGGCGCGAACCGCGAGCAGCATCAGTGCGAAGCCGCCGCCGACCCAGAGAACGGCTGCGACGACGTGAAGAAACTTGAAGAGAGAGTACCAATCCATACTCCTGACCTTTCCAATCCGGTTTTGCGAAATCGCAGCACCCACTTCAGGCCGCGCTCATTTTCGGGCCGGCTAATAGCGCCGGTGCTGTTTCGGTAGTGTGTCGATGAAAACGGCGGGATGTTTCGGCAATGGAAACGATGGTCGGGGGCCCCACAAGGTGGCAGGGGAAAACACGTCATTTCAGCTACAAGGCATGTAATGCCGACCGGGCGACGTGATATCGTCCTTCATGCGCTGGAGGGGCGCGTATCCAACCGGCCGCGGGGGGCGAATGGCCGGACACATCATCCTGACGATATCTGCAATGTAACGACCCGACATGCGCGCGGCCTGGCCGTGCGGCATGCCGCGGAAACACGGCCGGTGCACATGCCCCGTTACGACGGTTCGTCACGGGCCGACATCAACCCATTCCCTGCTGGGGGAAAAGGCATCAGGAGACTACAATGCAAGGGGTAGCACGGAATTTCTTCACGCTCGCGGTCGTCTACGCGCTGTGCGGCATGGCGCTTGGCCTGCACATGTCGATCAGCCAGGACCACAGCCAGATGCCGGTTCACGCCCACACCATGGTGGCGGGCTGGCTGATGTCGGCGGTGTTCGCCTTCTTCTACCATCTTTTTCCTGTCGCCCGCGACAAGACGCTGGCCAAGGTCCATTTCTGGCTGACGGCGGTCAGCGGCATCGGCCTTCTGGTCGGCTTGTTCTTCCTGCTCGGCGGCAATGCGGCGATCGAACCGGTGGTGGCGATGTCGTCGATCGGCTTTTACGCAGCGATGCTGCTGTTTGCCTTCATCGCCCTGCCGACGGTGTGGAAGTCCTGAGTCGGCATAAGATCCTGCCTGCCGGCAACGCCACACCGTTGTGCCGTGCCGGCACAGTCTAACGCGCCATAAGGCGAAATCGGCACCGATCTTAAGCGCCCATTAAGCATTCCCAGTGTTTACTGTGCGTATCCAGTCATCTGGATTCTTACCGAGTGGTTGGAGCCACTTTGTTTGACGCCTCCCTGTTAAACTCCTGAGAGCCGCGCTTTTCCGCGGCTCTTTTTTTTCGCCCGCGCGCCTTCGGAAATGCCCTCCAAAAGCTATCCAATCCGGCGCGTTAACCCTTTGTTAAACATGCGCTTGCGTTCACATCGGCGGAAGCGCATTTTCATCGGGCTTGGCGTATAGGAACGGCCGCGCAGAATCCGTCGGGAAAGACGGGCAGAACGCGAACAGGGTGCAGGGTAGCGATGATGAACGAGCCTTCGAGGGAAAGCGCAAACACGATCAAGCTCGCCGAAAGGCGGGTGTTTTCGCCGTCCTTCAAGCCCCTCTACAATGAGGGCATGGGCCTGGTCGAACAGGCCGCCGAGTATCTCGACGGTGCCGGCCGCGTCGAGGCCAAGAAGCTGTCGCGGCTTGCCGCCACCCTCTACGCCGCCGAATCGATGCGGCTGACCACCCGCCTGATGCAGATCGCCTCGTGGCTGCTTTTGCAGCGCGCCGCCAACTCAGGCGAGATGACCCGCGACCAGGTCGCCTCGGAGAAGTCCAAGGTGCGGCTCGACACGGCTTCCGCCCATGACGACGCCGCCGGCTGGAACGAACTGCCCGCCGATTTCGTCGACCTGGTGCGCCGCTCGCTGCGCCTGCAGGCGCATGTGCGCCGCATGGACGATGAAATCTATGGCAACGGCGCAACCGTCGTGCCGGTGCAGGCGATGCGCCGCAGCAACCCGGTTTCCGACCAGATCAGCCTGCTCAACACGGCCTTTTCCCGCAACTGACGCAGGACCATCCCTGCGATGACGCGGGGATTGTTTCTGTTTTGTTCACATTTTTCTGGCGTCTTGTCTCCGTGAAGATAGAGTTCGCGGATGAAAGAGACGATTCGTATCATTGGTATCGATCCCGGCCTTCAGCGCACCGGCTGGGGCATCATCGAGAGCCTCGGCAACTCGCTGCGGTTCGTCGCCGCCGGCACCGTGCGCTCCGACAGCAAGGCGGCGCTCGCCAGCCGGCTTTGCCAGTTGCATGACGGCCTTGCCGACGTGCTTCACCGCGAAATGCCGCATGAGGCGGCCGTCGAGGCGACCTTCGTCAACAAGGATGCCACTGCAACCCTGAAGCTCGGCCAGGCGCGCGGCATCGCCATGCTGGTGCCGGCCCGCGCCGGGCTCGTCGTCGCCGAGTACTCACCCAATGCGGTGAAGAAGGCGGTCATCGGTGTCGGCCACGGCGACAAGAAGCAGATCGCCATGATGGTCAAGGTGCTGTTGCCGAAGTCGGTGTTCGACACCGCCGATGCCGCTGATGCCCTCGCAATCGCCATCTGCCATGCCCACCACCGCCAGAGCCCGGCATACAGGCTGGCTGCATTGGCTGCCGCTCACGCGTGATGTTCTTGACTTGTTCTCATCGCTGCAACATTCCTTTCCAGCAAGAAGAGGAATGATTCCATGCGGGTTACCAGCAAGGGCCAAGTGACGATCCCTCGCGATCTGCGCGAGACGTTCGGGATCGGCGCCAACACCGAGGTGATTTTCGGTATCGAAGGCGGCAAGATCACCATCGTGCCCAAGGATGAGATCAACAGGCTGGCCGACCGCGACCGGCTTGACCGGTTCCTGGCCATTCTCGACCGGCTCGAAGGCGCCGGGGATCTGGCGACAAATGGTGACGAAATGCTGGCGCTGGCGAAGGGCCGGTAACGTCCAGTCAGGCGTCCCGACCGCACACCACACCCTCGCCGCGACCTACGTGTTCTTGACTTGTTCTCACATCGCCACTAAGTAATACCTACGAGGTATTACCATGCGCGTGACCACAAAGGGCCAGGTGACGATCCCCAAGGAAATCCGTGACCGGCTCGGCATCGAGGCAGGGTCGGAGGTGGATTTTGTCGAACGCGCCGACGGCGCTGTCGAACTGGTGCGCGGCACCGAGCCAGATATGCGGGCGAAGGCGCTTGACCGCAGCCTGGAGGATTGGTTCCGGCGTATCGAAGGTACGGGCGACAGCAATCTGACTGCCGATGACATCATGGCCATGACCAGGGATCGTGATGTCCGCGACAATCATTGATTCCAACGTCATCATTGATGTCGTCGAGCCCGGCTCGCAGTGGGCGACCTGGTCCAGGCAGCAGATTCGAGAAGCACGACGGTATGGCGACCTGATATTCAATGCCATTGTCGCAGCCGAAGTTTCGCATGAGTTCGTTTCGGCGGAGCGCTATCAAGGCGTCTTTGTCTCGACGCTGTGGACCTTCGAGGACATACCTTTCGAGGCCGCGCTGGCCGCCGGTTGGGCGCACCGCGAATACCGGCAGCGGGGCGGTCGCGGTGAGCGGGCCCTGCCCGACTTCCTCATCGGGGCGCATGCGCTTGTGTCCGGACATCGCCTGTTGACCCGAGACGCCACCCGCTACCGCACCTATTTCCCCGAGCTCGAGATCATCGCGCCCGATACCCATCCATGACGAGGCTTGAACCATGATCGGCAAGTTGAAGGGCACCGTCGACGAGATCGGCGAGGATTTCTGCGTGCTCGACGTGCATGGCGTCGGCTACGTCGCCTATTGCTCGACGCGCACGCTCGCAGCCTTGCCCGGCGCCGGCGAAGCCGCGATCCTGTTCATCGAGACTTATGTCCGCGAAGACATGATTCGGCTCTACGGCTTCAAGACCGAGCTGGAACGCGAGTGGTTCAAGCTCTTGATGGCCAACGTCCAGGGCGTCGGCGCCAAGGTGGCGCTGGCGATCCTGTCGACGCTGGCGCCTTCCGATCTCGCCAACGCGATCGCGCTGCGCGACATCGCCATGGTCAGTCGCGCGCCCGGCGTCGGCAAGAAGGTTGCCGAGCGCATCGTCACCGAGCTCAAGAACAAGGCCCCGGCTTTCGCCGGCGAGGCAACGGGCACGATCGGGCTCAAGCAGGAACTCGGCGAAGGCGTCGCCCCTGCCCCCATCGCCGATGCGGTCTCGGCACTGGTCAATCTCGGCTATTCTCGCGACATCGCCGCCAACGCCATTGCCGCCGCCATGAAGAGCGTCGGCGAAGACGCCGATTCCTCCAAGCTGATCCGCTTCGGCCTGAAGGAGCTGGCACGGTGAGCGCCTTGCTCGCAGCCGGTCTCCGTGCGAGGACGGACGCATGAATTCGCCTGACCGTCTTATCACCCCCGACAAACGCGGCGAGGATGCCGACAACAGCCTGCGCCCGCAGACGCTGGACGATTTCGTCGGCCAGGCGGCGGCGCGCGCCAATCTCAAGATCTTCATCGAGGCGGCAAAGGGCCGTGGCGAGGCGCTCGACCATGTGCTGTTCGTCGGTCCGCCCGGCCTCGGCAAGACGACGCTCGCCCAGATCATGGCACGCGAGCTCGGCGTCAATTTCCGTTCGACCTCCGGCCCGGTCATCGCCAAGGCCGGCGACCTTGCCGCACTGCTGACCAATCTCGAAGAACGCGACGTGCTGTTCATCGACGAGATCCACCGCCTCAACCCGGCAGTCGAGGAAATCCTCTATCCGGCGATGGAGGACTACCAGCTTGACCTGATCATCGGCGAAGGTCCGGCGGCGCGCTCGGTCAAGATCGACCTGGCCAAGTTCACGCTTGTCGCCGCGACCACCCGTCTCGGTCTGCTGACGAACCCGCTGCGCGACCGCTTCGGCATCCCGACCCGGCTCAATTTCTATACGGTCGAGGAGCTCGAGCTGATCGTGCGGCGCGGCGCCCGCATCCTCGGCATGCCGCTCGCCGACGACGGCGCCATCGAGATCGCGCGCCGGGCCCGCGGCACCCCGCGCATCGCCGGCCGCCTCTTGCGCCGCGTCCGCGACTTCGCCGCCGTCGCCGGCTCCGGTCCGGTCGACCGCCGCATCGCCGATGAGGCGCTGTCGCGGCTGGAGGTCGACGCACTCGGTCTCGATTCGCTCGACCGGCGCTACCTCTCGATGATCGCGATGAATTTCGGCGGCGGCCCGGTCGGCATCGAGACCATCGCCGCCGGCCTGTCGGAGCCACGCGACGCCATCGAGGACATCATCGAGCCCTATCTGATCCAACAGGGCTTCATCCAACGCACGCCGCGCGGCCGCGTGCTGACGGCCAATGCCTGGAAGCACCTTGGCCTCGAGATCCCGCGCGACCTTGCCGTGCAGCAGATCAACCTGTTCCAAGAGGAAGACTGATACATGATCGGCTATCGCCCCGGACTGATAGCCGACATCGTTGGACTGCACGCCGTCTACTACGCCCGCGACTGGGGTTTTGGGCTGCCTTTCGAGGCCAAGGTCGCCAGCGAGCTTTCCGCCTTCATGCGCGACTTCAGACCCGGCCTCGACTTCTTCGCCGCTGAGGATGACGACAACGGCGCCCTGCTTGGCACGATCAGCCTGGAGGCTCCGACCTCGACGGAGCTGCTGGCGCATCTGCGCTGGTTCATCACCAGCGATGGCGCGCGCGGGACGGGCCTCGGGCGCCGGCTGATGGACAAGGCCATGGCGCATGTCGACGCCAAGGGTTTTCCCGGCGTCTATCTCACGACATTCGTCGGGCTCGGTCCGGCCCGGCATCTCTATGAATCGTTCGGCTTCAACCTCGTTGCCGAGGAAGAACGCGACCAGTGGTCCGGCGGCGTGCGCGAGCAGCGCTTCGAGCGCCATCGCACGGGTGCCAAAGCTTGATCACTCGCCGCGGCTTCTTCCGTTTTCTCGGCGGTTCGGTCCTGGCTGCGGCGGCGCTTGGCAGCTATGCGGTCGGCATCGAACCGATGCTGCTGACCCGGGTGAAACGCTACGCGCTGACCCCGCCCAACTGGCCCGATGGCTTGAAGCTGCGCGTCGTGGCGCTCGCCGACATCCACGCCTGCCGTCCCTGGATGACGCCAGAGCGCATCGCTTCGTTGGCGGAAGAAGCCAAAGCGCTGGAGCCCGACATCATCGTACTGCTTGGCGACTACGTCGCTGGAACCCGCATGGTAAGCGGCTGGGTCGATTCCCATGAATGGGCTCCGGCCCTGTCGGGCCTCAAGGCACCGCTCGGCGTGTTCTCCATCCTTGGCAATCATGACTGGTGGGAGGACCTGACGGCGCAGAAGGCCGGGCAAGGTCCGACAATTGCCAGGCGGGCGCTGGAAGCGGCGGGTATTCCCGTCATGGAAAACGACGTCGTCCGGCTGGAAAAGGAAGGTCATGGCTTCTGGATCGCAGGCCTCGCCGACCAGCTGGCCTTGCGGCCAGGGCATGGGGCCGCAAGGGCTTCATCGGGCTTCACGACCTGAGAGGCACGTTGGCGAAAGTCGGCGATGAGGCACCTGTCATCCTGCTCGCCCATGAGCCCGACATTTTTCCCGACGTTCCCAGCCGCGTTGCGTTGACCCTGTCGGGCCACACCCATGGCGGCCAGGTGCGCCTGTTCGGCTATTCGCCGGTCGTTCCTTCGCGTTACGGCAACCGCTACGCCTATGGCCACGTCGTCGAAGCTGGCCGCAACCTGATCGTTTCGGGCGGCCTCGGTTTCAGCATCGCACCGATCCGTTTCGGCGTGCGTCCGGAAATCCTCACGATCGACCTGGGTTGAGCTGAAGCGAAGCTACTTCAGCCCCTTCACAACCTCGAGCACGTCAGGTTCCGCCTTCCGCCCCTCGAATTCGTCGACGATGCCGAAAGCGCCGCCGTAGCCCCAGATCGACCAGGCATAACCGCGCGCCTCGGCGCGAGCGATCATGTCGTTGACATAAGCGGCGCGCCAGGCACCGGGCATGACGTAGGGATTGTTGTACTCCTGGCGGATCATGCCGAACTCGCCGAGATAGATATTGTCGGGCGAGATGTCGTGCTTCTTCGCCCAGGCGTCGACCTGGCGGAACGGCGCGTCGAGCTCGGCTTCGAGCTTTTCCTTGCTGTCGATCAGGGCGATCTGCTCATCGAGATAGGCGAGCATGCCGGCCCGGCGCAGCATCGGCGCCTCGGCCCGGATCTTGGCCCGGACCTTGTCGAGCACAGCATCAAGCTCTGCGCGAGGCACGGCATAGGGCGGATAAGGCAGCCCGGTAACATAACGAATGAAGTCGCCGGCCCAGGTGGCGCCCTGGCTGGTCAGCAGGAACGGCTGGTAGGAATGGAACGTCCAGATGACATTGTCGTCGGGAATATCCTTGGGGTCGAGCGTGGCGAGACCTTCCGCACCGGCCCAGCAACTGCCTGACAGCACAAGGGTCAGGCGGGTCGCCGTTGCGCGCGCGGCGGCATAAAGGCGCTTGAGACGTTCAGGCCAGAGCTTGGCCTCGCCTCGTTCGCAATCGACGACCGGCTCGTTCATCAGCTCAAAGGCGACCAGGCCCGGATCTTCCTTGGCCAAGGTGAGTCCCATCTGCCGGACCAGCTCGACATAACGGTCGAAATTGGCCGGATCGTCCATCACCTCGGACATGCCGATCTGGCCATTGCCGCCTGACGGAATGAGGTGAAGGTCGACCACCGCCTTGAGCCCGGCCGCGTTGACCATGCGCGCCGACTCCAGGACGCTCTCAAGCAATTGTTCGCGCAGCGGTTCTGTCTTTTTGGACAGGAACACCGAAGGGTCGACGGGAATGCGCACGACGTCGAACCCGCCGGCCTTGAGCGTTTTCAGGTCGCCCTCACCGAGCCGTTGGCGCCATTCGGGAAACGGCAGGATGACGTTCGCGTCGTCCCATTTGTCCTCACCGGGCCAGGTTTCCCAGATGTCGAGATTGATGCCCCGCTTCATCGTGAAAGTCGCGGCGTCGGCCGTGCAGAGCGGCAACGCGAGCACAAGCAAGGCCATCACTGAGGTTCGGATCATCACCACATCGCCACCCTCTCGGTCAGACAGAACTGGTGCCCAAAAGCCCGGAGAAAGGAAAGCCCCAAGGCCGAACATGGTGAAAGTCCAGGCCACCGACGCACTAAAGCACCTTCTAAACAACACGTCGACAGATTCGTCGGCACGATTCATTACAATATCTGCGCGAGATCCATTGCGAATGTATCTGCATGGAAATTAATAAATGTTCAGGTTAACCGTAAACGATGATCTTCATGATTTGTTTGCTCAGCATGGATACTTGTTTGCAGATCACAGCTATTGATAGAATTTCGATCGATTGCGCAGCGGGGGTTATGCAATGACGGTGGTTGACCAATGGCGGCCTGAGACAGCAGCCGGCGGATTTACCCGGGACGATGAGGCGATCGAGTTCTACACGCGCGTCAACGCCCTTGTGGAGCCCGATATGGTGGTCGTCGACCTGGGGGCCGGGCGCGGCTCCCGTTTCGACCACGGCAGTGCGCCTTTCCGCAAGTGGTTCTGCAATTTCCATGGCCGCGTGAGGAAGGTCATCGGCATCGACGTCGACCCGGTGGTGATGACGCATCCGCATCTCGACGAGGCGCGGGTCATTGAACCTGGCGGCTGCCTGCCACTGGAAGACGCAAGCGTCGACATCATCATCTGCGAATGGGTGATCGAGCATGTCGAACATCCCCGGCAGTTCGCGCAGGAAATCCACCGGGTGCTCAAGCCCGGCGGATGGCTTTGCGCGCTCACCCCGAACCGCCTTGGCTATGTCGGGATTGGCACCACGCTGGTGCCGGAAACGGTGAAGGATCGCATGATGAGGCTGGTGTGGCCCGAGCGGCCACGGGAAGATGCGTTTCCGACATTCTACCGCATGAACACCTTGGGCAGCATTCGGCGCGCCTTCGACGACAAAAGCTGGTCGCACCATGGCTACGTTTCCAACGGCACGCCGAAATATCATGGCGGCACGGCGGCGGGCTTTGCCTTCGTCTCGCTGCTGCAATGGCTCATGCCGCCGGCCATGCGGACCAACCTGCTGGTGTTTTCGCGCAAACGTCCGGGGCCGATAGGTACGCAGGCTCGACTGCAGAAGGCATGCCAGGACCTGAGCGTCGCACCTGCCGAAAGGCAGGGCGAAAAGGTCTGACGGAACTGCCGCAAGGCGCTGCCCTGGCCAAGGCTGCTCGGCTGCCGACAAACCCGTGCCGGCAATGCGTCAGACAGTTCTTGATCGTTGCCACCGATAATGCCATCGGACTCCCTGCCCTGTTGCCGGATCGTCCCGACAATGGACCGCAAAGAGGATGTGCAATGGCGGATGATGTGGACCAGGACTTGCTGGCGGCCGGCCTATCCGGCGCCCTGACGCCGTTCGGCCACCGGCTGATGGCGCGGGTCTATTATGCCGACACCGACTTCTCCGGCGTCGTCTACCATGCGCGTTATCTCGAATTCTTTGAACGCGGGCGCTCGGACTTCCTGCGCCTCGCCGGCGTCCATCACACCGAACTTGTCGACGGCAAGCATGGCGAAAAGATCGTCTGGGTGGTGCGCCGCATGGAGATCGATTTCCGCGGATCTGCCAAGATCGACGACATCCTGACCATCGAAACCCGGACGCAGGAGGTCTCGGGCGCCCGCATCACCATGGCCCAGCAGTTGAAACGCGGTGACGAGGTGCTGGTCGAAGCCAAGGTCGAAGCGGCCATCATCGGCGAGAACGGCCGTCCGAGACGCTTCCCCAAGGACTGGATCGAAGCCTTCATGCCCGGCCGCTAAAGCGGGACGGGCCCCGGCGCGCCGAGCTTAGGCGTGCCGAGAGTGAACTCGCGATCACAAGATCGTGTGGCGCCGGAGCCGCGAATCCGCACTGCGCAGCGCTGCAAGCCGGTCCCGCTGGGGTGACAGGATGGCGCACCACCATGTTCCTAACCCATCTTTAACCATAACGGTCCATTAAGAGGTCGGTGAAAGTCGTAAGTATTCCGAGCGGCCTTCCTTTCACCAAAATTCGCTCCGAAAAGGCCGAAAAGGCGCATTTTGGGGCACTTCCGGAAGCTTCGCGCGAACGGACCACGATGGGATGATGCGCAAGGGCTAGCTGCGAGCCGGGCCCGGAAATCTTAAGGACTGTTACAAGATGGAAAACCTACCTCTCGCCCAAACCGGCGCGGAATTGTCGATTTGGGCGCTGTTCTGGCAGGCCGGCTGGGTGGTCAAGCTGGTGATGCTGGGCCTGCTCGGCGCGTCGGTATGGACCTGGGCGATCATCGTCGACAAGCTGGTCGCCTACAACCGCATGCGCGCAGCGCTGAACCGCTTCGAACAGATCTTCTGGTCGGGCCAGTCGCTGGAAGAGCTCTATCGCAACCTTTCCGACCGCAAGACCACAGGCATGAGCGCGATCTTCGTCGCTGCCATGAAGGAGTGGAAGAAGAGTTTCGAGAAGGGCGCCAAATCGCCGCTGGCGCTGCAGACCCGTATCGACAAGGCAATGGACCTGGCGCTGACGCGCGAGATGGAGCGGCTGGAAGGCCGGCTCGGCTTCCTCGCCACCATCGGTTCGGCCGCCCCCTTCATCGGCCTGTTCGGCACCGTCGTCGGCATCATGACCTCGTTCCAGGCCATTGCCGGCTCGAAGTCGACCAACCTCGCCGTCGTCGCCCCCGGCATCGCCGAGGCACTGCTGGCAACCGCAATCGGCCTGCTCGCCGCTATTCCCGCGGTCATCGCCTACAACAAGCTGTCATCCGACGCCGGCAAGATTGGCATGCGCATGGAGGGCTTCTCGGACGAGTTCTCCGCCATACTGTCGCGCCAAATCGATGAAAAAGTCGCGCAGCGGGCCTGAGGAGTAGACCATGGGTATGTCAATTAGCGCGGGCGGTTCGGGCCGCGGCGGGCGCGGCCACAGGCGGCGCGGCCGCCACCACGGCCTGATGTCCGAAATCAACGTCACGCCGTTCGTCGACGTGATGCTGGTGCTGCTCATCATCTTCATGGTGGCCGCACCGCTGATGACCGTCGGCGTGCCGATCGACCTGCCCGAGACCCAGGCCAAAGCGCTGAATTCGGAAACACAGCCGATCACCATCTCCATCAACGAGGCCGGCCAGATCCACATCCAGGAAACCGAGATCCCGATCGACGAGGTCGTCGCCAAGCTCGGCGCCATCGCCAGGGCCGGCTACGAGGAACGCATCTACGTGCGCGGCGACAAGACCGCCGACTACGGTACGGTGATGAAGGTCATGGCCCGTATCCAGGCCGCCGGCTACAACAAGATCGGCCTCGTTACGCTGCAGGAACAGGACCAGTAGCCCGCAAAATGAAGACCGGCATCACGACATCTGTGGTTTTGCATGCGGCGGTGCTGGGTTTCGGCCTGTTCACCCTGTCGGCACCCAGCGCCCTCGAAGTCGCCGACGTCGAGGCGTTCCCGGTCGACATCGTGCCGGTGGAATCGATCACCCAGATCCAGAAGGGCGACAAGAAGGCCCCGGCCAACGAAAAGCCGGCGCCCAAGCCGACAAGCCGTCCCGACATCGTGCCGGACGCCCAGAATGTCGGCGACAACAAGACCGACAGCGACAAACCGCCGACGCCCGAGCCGACGCAGAAGGACGTGGATGTCGCAGCCGCACCGCCGCCCTCGCCCAAGCCCGAGCCCAAGCCGACACCGGTCGAGCAGCCCAAGCCCGAGCCGGTGAAGCAGGCCGAGCCAAAGCCTGTGCCGGTACCGGCGACCGAAGTGACGCCGCAGCCCCAGCCCAAGCAGGAAGTCAAGCCCGACCCGGTTGCCGAGACCATCGTCAACGACCAGGCCGAGGCGGAAGCCGTCAAGCTGCCCGAGAATGCGCCGGCACCCGAAGCCAAGCCGCAGCCTCCGCAGGCGCAGACGGCCAAGACGCCCGAGCGCAAGCAGGAAGACAAGCAGACCCAGCAGGCCTCGTCCAAGCCGAAGTCGGAAGAAAAGGAATTCAACGCCGACGAGGTTGCGGCCCTTCTCAACAAACAGAAGCCTTCGGGCGGCGGCGCCAAGCGCTCCACCGAACAGGCATCGCTGGGCGGCAAGAAGGACACCGGCGGCAACAAGCTGAGCCAGAGCGAGATGGACGCCCTTCGCGGTCAGGTCCAGCGTTGCTGGAACGTGCCGGCAGGCGCCATGGACGGCGGCAACCTCAAGGTTTCCATTCAGTTCAATCTCACCCCTAGCGGCGAAGTCGAGGGACG
Organism: Aminobacter sp. NyZ550; assembly: GCF_025628925.2. Classification (NCBI taxonomy): domain Bacteria; kingdom Pseudomonadati; phylum Pseudomonadota; class Alphaproteobacteria; order Hyphomicrobiales; family Phyllobacteriaceae; genus Aminobacter; species Aminobacter sp. NyZ550. The sequence continues at coordinate 1,289,064 of NZ_CP114190.1, read as the reverse complement.
GCCGGAGATCATCTCCGGTGGTGGTTCGGCCGGCATCGAGCGGGCGGCAGCCGAGTCGGCGCGCCGCGCGGTCCTCCAGTGTGCTCCGTACAATCTGCCGGCTGACAAATATGCCGGCGGCTGGGACCAAGTCATCGTCAATTTCGACCCGAGCGAAATGTTCTGAGCGCCCACACGCTCACCCGGAACTAAGAGGCCTGTCTAATGAAGCATGTAATCAAAGCGATCCTTCTGATCGGCGCCATGGCGAGCGGCATGACCGCGTTTGCAACCTTGCCCGCACGCGCGCTGGTCGAGATCGACGTCAACAAGGGCAATGTCGAGCCGCTGCCGATCGCCATCACCGATTTCCTGTCAGGTGATGCGATGGGCGCCGAGATCGCCGGCATCGTCGCCGCCGACCTGCAGCGCTCGGGCCTGTTCGCCCCGATCGACAAGGGCGCCTTCATCGAGAAGATCTCCAACCCCGATGTCGCACCGCGCTTCGAGGACTGGAAGGTCATCAATGCCCAGGCGCTGGTCACCGGCCGTGTCAGCCAGGAAGCGGACGGCAGGCTGAAGGCCGAGTTCCGGCTGTGGGACACCTTTGCCGGCCAGCAGCTTGCCGGCGAGCAGTTCTTCGCCAACAAGGCCAATTCGCGCCGCATCGCCCACATCATCGCCGATGCCATTTACGAGCGCCTGACCGGCGAGAAGGGTTACTTCGACACCCGCGTCGTGTTCATCGACGAGTCGGGCGCCAAGACCGCGCGCAAGAAGCGCCTCGCGATCATGGATCAGGACGGCGCCAATGTGCGCTACCTCTCCGATGGCCGCTCGATCGCCATGACCCCGCGCTTCTCGCCGACGCGCCAGGAAATCACCTACATGTCCTACGAAAGCGGTCAGCCGCAGGTCTACCTGCTGCAGATCGAGACCGGCCAGCGCGAACTCGTCGGCAACTTCCCCGGCATGACCTTTGCGCCGCGCTTTTCACCCGACGGCCAGAAGGTGATCATGAGCCTGCTGCGCGACGACGGCAATTCCAACATCTTCTCGATGGACCTGCGCAGCCGCACCACCACGCGCCTGACCAACTCCAGCGCCATCGATACCTCGCCATCCTATTCGCCCGACGGTTCCAAGGTGGTCTTCACCTCCGACCGTGGCGGCCAGCCACAGATCTACGTCATGGGCGCCGACGGCTCGGGCCAGACCCGCGTTTCCTTCGGCGGCGGCAGCTACTCGACCCCGGTGTGGTCGCCGCGCGGCGACCTGATCGCCTTCACCAAGCAGTCGGGCGGTCAGTTCCAGATCGGCGTCATGAAGACCGACGGTTCGGGCGAGCGCATCCTGTCGACCGGATTCCAGCAGGAAGGCCCGACCTGGGCCCCGAACGGCCGTGTCGTGATGTTCTTCCGCGACCAGCCCGGCGGCGGCGGTCCCAAGCTCTACTCGGTCGACCTCACCGGCCGCAACGAGCAGGCGATCCCGACCTCGGGCTTTGCCTCCGACCCGGCATGGTCGCCGCTGCTCGACTAAGTACACGGGCAGGAAGATCGGCTTCGAACTTCGCAACGGGGCAGTCACCGTGTCAAAGTGTGACAGCGCCCTTTGCGCGTCCCAGCTGACACGCAGTGCCACAGGGGCCCGTTGTTAACCTTCTCCGGTGAAGGCGCGACGAATGGACCAGGCGGCGTCATTTGACCATTGACGCCGCCTTTCTGCCGTATTTTCGCCTACGGTGCGCGGCGAAGTGCATGTTCGACGGCTGCCGCATGCGGGGACACTACAGCGAGCAGCAACGATATTTTAACCACGTTTCTTGAATGCCGGTTAACCCCAACGTGGTTACTGGATGTTCAACGAAATCACTCGAATGCGAAGGAGAGGCGGGATGCGCCGTATCGCAAAATTTGCAACCAACCCCGTGGTCGTGGCCCTGATCGCCTCTCTGGCGATTGCCGGCTGCGCCTCGAAGAAGACCCCGAACAACGCGGCCGATCTCGGCCTCGGCGGCGGCGCCGGCTCGGCAACGCCGGGCTCGTCGCAGGACTTCACCGTCAATGTCGGCGACCGCATCTTCTTTGACACCGACTCTTCGTCGGTTCGTGCCGACGCCCAGGGCATCCTGAGCCGCCAGGCGCAGTGGCTGAACAAGTACGGCCAGTACGCAGTCGTTGTCGAAGGCCATGCCGACGAACGCGGCACCCGCGAATACAACCTGGCTCTCGGCGCACGTCGCGCCGCTGCCGCCCGCGACTACCTGATCTCGCAGGGCGTTGCCGCCAACCGCCTGAAGACGATCTCCTACGGCAAGGAACGTCCGGTCGCGGTTTGCGACGACATCTCCTGCTGGTCGCAGAACCGCCGCGCCGTCACGACGCTGTCGGGCGCCGGCAGCTGAGCTGCGCGAAGCCACTGAGTGGAACGAAAGGCGGTCTTCGGGCCGCCTTTTGCTTATCTGGCAGTCCGAAACAAAATTTGGCCGAAGTCTCCGGTCCTGATAAATGACGAGAGCGCATCGGCGCGAAGCAACCAAATTCTCTTCCACGGCGAGAGGCTAATGCATTTTCGATCAATCCTGAGTGGCACACTTGCCATCTTCCTTCTGTCGGGGGCCGCAGCGCACGCGCGCGACGGCATTGGCATCGACTTCCCCAAGTTCGGCCTGCCGGGTGTTTTCGGCAGCAAGACGGAGAGCACCGAAGCTCCGATCCAGCTCGCCCAGGCGGGCGATCCGCGCGTCACCGCGCTCGAGGAGGAAATCCGCAAGCTCAACGGCTCCATCGAGGAGCTGAACTTCCAGATCCTGCAGATGCAGGAGCAGATGCGGAAGATGCAGGAAGACAACGAGTTCCGCTTCCAGGAGCTTGAGGGCGGCGGACAGAAGAAGTCCGACGCCTCCGGCAAGAGCAACAGCTCGATCGTTGAGGCGCCCACGGCGCCTCAACCCGGCGCGGCCCAGACGGCGACCGCTCCCGCCCCAGGCGCAAACAGCGTCGAAGACGTAATCACCGATTCCGGCGCCGGTGAGCCCGGTGCAGTTGCCGGTGGCGGCACCGGCGCGCCGCCGACGACATTCGGCACCATCACCGTCGATGCCAATGGCAACGTCGTCTCGGAAACCGCCAATCCGCAGGCCGCTGCCCCGGCCCAGCCGCACGCGCCTGCCGCAACCCAACCGGCGCAGCCGAAGAGCAATGGCACCGCCGTTGCCGCATTGCCCGACACCAACGATCCGGACGAGCTTTACCGCAACTCCTACCAGTTCGTTCTTTCGGGCGACTACACCACCGCCGAACAGGGTTTTCGCGATCACATCTCGCGCTTCCCCGCCGATCCCAAGACGGCCGATGCCCGCTTCTGGCTGGGCGAGTCGCTTCTCGGCCAGAAGAAGTACCGCGACGCTGCCGAGATTTTCCTCAACGCCTCGAAGGAATATCCGAAGTCCAAGAAGGCGCCTGAAATGATGCTCAAGCTCGGCGTTTCGCTTGTCGGCCTGAAGCAGCGCGATGTTGCCTGCGCCACCTTCGGCGAGATTGGCAAGCGCTATCCCGACGTCTCCGGCGCCATCAAGGAGCGGGTCAAGCAGGAACGGGCTCTCGCCGCGTGCTGACGCAGCCGATCGACGCCGACTTTTTTGCAGACTTTTCCGAGTTCGACTTCGCCGCGCACGCAACGATCATCGCAGCGGTATCAGGCGGCAGCGACTCGACAGCGCTTCTCCTTCTTCTCAAATCCCATCTCGACCGGCACGCGCCGACGACGCGCTTGCAGGCGGTGACCGTCGACCACGCGCTACGCCCCGGTTCGGGCGCCGAGGCCGACGCGGTTGGGCAGCTCTGCGCCCGCTTTGGCATTGCCCATCGCACGATGCACTGGACCGGCGACAAGCCGTCGACCGGCATCGCAGCCGCCGCGCGCAATGCGCGCTACGATCTGCTCGCGCAGGCAGCGCGCGAGGCGGGTGCGACGATCCTGGTCACCGGTCACACCGCCGACGACCAGGCCGAGACGGTGCTGATGCGCAGCGCGCGCGGCACGGGCCGCGGTGCCGCCGGCATGGCCTCGGCCACGCTTTTCGACGGCGACATCTGGATCGTCCGCCCGCTGCTCGGTCAGCGCCGCGAGCGGCTGCGCGACATGCTCAGGGCACTCAGCACCAGCTGGATCGACGACCCCACCAACACCAATGACGCCTACGAGCGGCCACGCATGCGGCTGTCGCTGCAGAACGATGGCATCCAGCGGATCGAGGCCGCCCTAAGCGACGCCCGGCAGGCAGGCGCGGCGCGCACCAAACTGGGCGAGCGTGCGGCAGCGCTGATCGCCACCCATGCCAGTCGCGTCGGCCCGGGACTGAACCGTCTCGACCCGGCCTTCGCGGAGACACCTGACAGCGATGCGGCGGCCTACGCGCTGCGTGTGTTGATTGCGGTGTCAGGCGGCGTGCCACATCTGCCTGACGAGGCACGCGTCCGCGACCTGCTGGAGCGTCTCGCCGATGGGCCGGCCAACAAAAAACCGGCCCGCGCCACATTGTCGCGCGCGCTCGTCGACATCAGAAGCACAGGCATTTTCCTGCTGCGCGAGGGACGCGGATTGCCGCGGGCAACGCCATTGGCGACCGGTCTGTGGGACGGCCGCTACAGGTTTGCGGCCCCACAACCAGGACAGGCTGAAATGACCGTCGCACCACTCGGTTTGACGGCCGCCATCTCGATGGCGTCGGAGGCGAATGCACCGCAAAGTCTTGTCCGGGCGGCACTTCAAGCCGAGCCCGCCTTGTGGCGCGGCGAAAGATTGGCGGGATTGGCTTTTCTAACAAATGCTGACGCGCTGGCCGGCCCTTGGGCGCGTTTCCTCCCCGGCTTCGACCTGGCTCCGGCTCAGGCAGTGTCAGAACTGATTGGCGGGCGAGCGATCCCGGCCTCGCCATGCCGTGGTCACATTGCTGTTTGACCTTAACCGAGACTTAGGGACGCGCTTGGCAATGTCCGAGGCCGTGCCTATGTTAGGGGCAAGCTTACTCTCACCATACGCGCCCCTCGTGGGCGCCAACGGGAAACTCGATGAATCCGAACTATCGCAACTTCGCGCTGTGGGCGATCATAGCCGTTCTGCTCATCGCCCTGTTCAATCTGTTCCAGACCCCGCAGACCCGCGGCGCGTCGAGCGAAGTGGCGTATTCGCAGTTCCTTCAGGATCTGGACTCTGGCCGCGTCAAGACGGTGACGATTGCCGGTGACCGCATCAGCGGCACCTATATTGACAACTCGACAGGCTTCCAGACCTACTCGCCGGGCGACGCGACGCTGGTGTCGCGCCTCGAGCAGAAGAACGTCACCATCAACGCCCGCCCTGAAAATGACGGTTCGGGCTCGATCTTCTCGGTACTCTTGTCCTGGCTGCCTATGATCCTGATCCTCGGCGTGTGGATCTTCTTCATGCGCCAGATGCAGTCGGGTTCCGGCCGCGCCATGGGCTTCGGCAAGTCCAAGGCCAAGCTTCTGACCGAAGCACACGGCCGCGTCACCTTCGGCGATGTCGCCGGTGTCGACGAAGCCAAGGAAGACCTGGAAGAGATCGTCGAGTTCCTGCGCGACCCGCAGAAGTTCCAGCGCCTCGGCGGCAAGATCCCGCGCGGCGTGCTGCTCGTCGGCCCTCCCGGTACCGGCAAGACGCTGCTGGCCCGCTCGGTCGCCGGTGAAGCCAATGTGCCGTTTTTCACCATCTCGGGTTCTGACTTCGTCGAAATGTTCGTCGGCGTCGGTGCAAGCCGCGTCCGCGACATGTTCGAGCAGGCCAAGAAGAACGCGCCTTGCATCATCTTCATCGACGAAATCGACGCCGTCGGCCGCCATCGTGGCGCTGGCCTCGGCGGTGGCAACGACGAACGCGAGCAGACGCTGAACCAGTTGCTGGTCGAAATGGACGGCTTCGAGGCCAACGAGTCGATCATCCTGATCGCCGCGACCAACCGTCCCGACGTTCTCGATCCCGCGCTGCTGCGTCCGGGCCGCTTCGACCGCCAGGTCGTTGTGCCGAACCCGGACATCGTCGGTCGCGAGAAGATCCTAAAGGTTCACGTCCGCAACGTGCCGTTGGCGCCCAATGTCGACCTCAAGACGGTCGCACGCGGCACCCCCGGCTTCTCCGGCGCCGACCTGATGAACCTGGTCAACGAATCCGCCCTGATGGCTGCGCGCCGCAACAAGCGCCTGGTCACCATGCAGGAATTCGAGGACGCCAAGGACAAGATCATGATGGGCGCAGAGCGCCGCTCCTCGGCCATGACCCAGGCCGAGAAGGAGCTGACCGCCTATCACGAATCTGGCCACGCCATCCTGGCGCTCAACGTGCCGGCCGCCGACCCGCTGCACAAGGCGACCATCATCCCACGCGGCCGCGCGCTGGGTATGGTCATGCAGCTGCCGGAAGGCGACCGCTACTCGATGAGCTACAAGTACATGATCTCGCGTCTGGCGATCATGATGGGCGGTCGCGTTGCCGAGGAGTTCAAGTTCGGCAAGGAGAACATCACGTCCGGTGCCTCCTCCGACATCGAGCAGGCGACCAAGCTGGCGCGCGCCATGGTCACCCGCTGGGGCTTCTCCGACAAGCTTGGCCACGTCGCTTACGGCGACAACCAGGAAGAGGTGTTCCTCGGCCACTCGGTGGCCCGCACCCAGAACATCTCGGAAGAGACTGCCCAGATCATCGACGCCGAAGTGCGCCGCCTGATCGACGAGGCCTATTCGACGGCCAGGACCATCCTGACCAAGAAGAAGAAGGACTGGATCGCACTCGCCGAAGGCCTGCTCGAATACGAGACGCTGTCGGGCGAAGAGATCAAGCAGTTGATCGCCGGCAGCAAGCCCGCCCGCGACATGGGTGACGACACCCCGCCGTCGCGCGGCTCGGCCGTGCCGAAGGCCGGTTCGACCCGCGGCAAGAAGAAGGGTTCGGAGCCCGAAGGCGGCATGGAACCCCAGCCGTCGAGCTGAGGCCCGGACAGCGGTACTGAATGAAAAACGCCGTCGAGGAAACTCGGCGGCGTTTTTGCATTCTGGGCGGTCGCAGACTGCCTCCAAGCAGATGACCGTTTCCACCAAGTTTTCGCAGAGGTCATCGGCACGCTGCCGCCAATGGTCGGGCACGCATCCGAATCGCATCCAGTCGGCAGACCGAAGCGGAACAGATCATGGTCGCATCGCGTCGTTCACTGCTCAAACTGGGATTGACCGGCATGCTCATCCCTCAGCGATCCTTGGCCTTTGCGGTCGACGCAAGGAACCCGTCTTTCGAAGACTGGCGCCGCGACTTCGCAGCCGGCATTCCTGCACGGATGAAGGCGGCAAACGTCGTGGGCGCGGCCGTTGCAATCGCATCCAGGGAAAACATCACGCTCTTCTCCGAGGCCTTCGGCTTCGCCGACCTGAAACAGCAGCGAAAGCTTACCACCGACACCCCGATGCACCTGGCGTCCATAAGCAAGCTTTTCACGGCTTCCGCCCTGGTGCAGCTGTTCGAACGCAAGGGTCTCGACCTGCAGGGCGACGTCAGCGGGTTCATCGATTTTCAGGTCCGCAACCCGCACCATCCACAGTTGCCGATCACGCCGCACCACCTTTTGACCCACACATCGGGCATTTTCGACGAAGGCCATGGCGACGTTTCTTTCCCGGGCGATCCCACGCAGAGCCTGTCGGACTTCCTGCGGAACTATCTTGTGAGTGGCGGCGGCACCTATGCACCCGGGACATCCTTCCTCCAGGCGGAGCCGGGCACGAAGTGGGAATACAGCAACGTCGCCATTGCGCTCGCCGGCTACGTCGTCGAACGCATCAGCGGGACGAGCTTCCCGGCTTACGTCAAGGAGAACATTCTCGACCCGATCGGCGTCAGCAATGCCCATTGGTATCTGAGGCAATTTCAGCGCGATGTGCTTGCCAAGCCCTACAGCTTCGAGGACGGCACGTTCGTCGAACTGCCGCAGCAGGGTTATCCCGACGTTCCGGCCGGATTGCTACGCTGCTCGGTGAGCGACCTCGTCAAGTCGCTGCATGCCATGCTGTGGGGAAGCCATAATGCCGTCCTGTCCCAGCGAGCATCCGCCGAAATGCTGCGCAGGCAGGTCGACCCGAAGATCTACCCTTATCAAGGGCTCGGCTGGACCGAAGAGGAAAGTGCCAGCCGCAAAGTCGTCGGCCACATAGGCAGCGACAACGGCGCCTCCAACATCGTGGCGCTGTCGGAGGACCAGAACTACGTGGCGGCACTTCTCATGAACAACGATGGCACTCTAGAGAGCGGCGCGTTCCGGGCGTCGGTGATCGACGACCTACTGGCCGGCGCGAAACTTGCGACGTGAGTCGATAGCGTTCTCAGGGAACCGCCGCTGAGGACACCCAGCGGCGGTTTTGCATCTTCGATGCAGCAGCGGCGATGCTCAGTTTCGGCTGCCCAGCGCCACCCGGCATGCCAGCCCGGCAAAGACACTGGCGAGGAAATATTGAGGCAGCCTGCCCAGCCGCACCAATCCGCCTGCCCGCTGGCGCAGGTGGCTGCTCAGCAGGATGACCGAGCCGTTGACGATGAAGCCGATCCCGTTGAGCACGGTCGCCAGCACCAGCGTCTGCACGATCATCGATCCGGTGTCGGGACGGATGAACTGCGGAAACAGCGCCAGCACGAACAACGCCATCTTGGGGTTGAGCAGGTTGGTGGCAAGCCCTGCGCCGAGGATGCGCCTTGACGAGAACCGCTTGAGACCGGACGCCGGCGCAAAGGCCGATGTCTCGGAGCGCAGCGTCTTCCAGGCAAGGTAGAGCAGATAGGCGCAACCGGCCCAGCGCACGATCTCGTAGGCGACAGGCACTGCCACAAACAGCTGCGAAAGCCCGAGGGCCGCGGCCAGCGCATGGCAATAGGTGCCGAGCGCGATGCCGAGATAGGTCAGGAAACCCGCCGAGCGCCCCTGGCTGATGCTGCGCGAGGCGATGAGCAGCATGTCGGGACCGGGCGTGGCGGTCAGAACCACCGATGCGGCGGCAAAAAGCATGAGTGTGGAGAGTTCCGGCATATCGTGTTCTTTCGAGTGAGCCGGAGTTCCTGTCTAGCTGGATTCAAGGAATTGGCAAGGTGGCGCCTTCTGCATCTGCGCCCGACAGCCAAGCAACTTCTGCAACCATTGCGATATGGATCCTGTCGGGCTCCAACAAACGGTTTGTCCAAATTGGAGCCGCGCCACGTTTGTAGCCTGGCATCAGGGGGGCCGAGAAAGGCCCACCCACCTTCAAGTCGGGGAGACTGCCGCGAAAAACCCCAACCCTTTTCTAAGCTTTTGTGACATAAAATCACCAAATGTGATGCGTTGGTCGGCCCGCGTTGTGGCAAAGCAGGCGCGGGTGGACTCCACGGGGACAGGCTAACATGGCTGGACGCTATTTCGGCACCGACGGCATTCGCGGACGGGCCAACAAATTTCCGATGACCGCTGAGGTTGCGATGAAGGTCGGCATGGCTGCCGGCCTGTCGTTCCAGCGCGGCAATCACCGCCACCGCGTCGTGCTTGGCAAAGACACGCGCCTGTCGGGCTACATGATCGAGAACGCGCTGGTGTCGGGCCTGTGCGCCGCCGGCATGGACGTGTTCCTGCTCGGCCCGATCCCGACGCCGGCTGTCGCCATGCTTGTGCGTTCGCTGCGCGCCGACATCGGCGTGATGATCTCGGCATCGCACAATCCCTACCACGACAACGGCATCAAGCTGTTCGGCCCAGACGGCTACAAGCTCTCCGACGAGATTGAGGAACGCATCGAGGCGATGCTCGACCAGGATGTCGAGGCGCTGCTCGCCGATTCCGACGGGCTCGGCCGGGCAAAGCGCGTCGATGGCGTGCATGACCGCTACATCGAATTCGCCAAGCGCACCCTGCCGCGCTCGATGTCTCTGTCGGGCCTGCGCATCGTCGTCGACTGCGCCAACGGCGCAGCCTACAAGGTGGCGCCTGCCGCCCTTTGGGAACTCGGCGCCGAGGTGATCCCGATCAATGTCGAGCCCAACGGCTTCAACATCAACGCCGAATGCGGCTCGACCCATCCGGCCGGCCTGCAAAAGAAGATCCACGAGGTTCGCGCCGACATCGGCATCGCGCTTGACGGCGACGCCGACCGCGTCGTCATCGTCGACGAAAACGGCACCGTCGTCGACGGCGATCAGATCATGGCGCTGATCGCGCAATCCTGGCAGCAGAGCGGCCGTCTCGCCGGCGGCGGCGTCGTGGCGACCGTGATGTCGAACCTCGGCCTGGAGCGCTATCTCGGCGAGCTCAACCTCGAACTGCATCGCACCAAGGTCGGCGACCGCTATGTCGTCGAGCACATGCGCGCGCATGGCCTGAACATCGGCGGCGAGCAGTCGGGCCACATCGTTTTGACCGACTACTCGACCACGGGCGACGGGCTGGTGGCGGCGCTGCAGGTGCTTGCCTGCATCAAGCGCTCCAACAAGCCGATGAGCGAGCTCAGCCGCACCTTCGAGCCGGTGCCGCAGTTGCTCAAGAACGTCCGCTTCTCCGGCGGCAAGCCGCTGGAGGAGACACTGGTGAAGGCGGCGATCGAAGACGGCCGCAACCGGCTGGGCAAGACCGGTCGTCTGGTGATCCGCCCGTCGGGCACCGAGCCCCTGATCCGCGTGATGGCCGAAGGCGACGACCCGCAACTGGTCGAAACCGTGGTCAACGACATCGTCGGCGTCATATCGGAAAGCCGCTCGGCCGCCTGAGCCAAGATATCTGAGAGACACTGAAAGGCCCGCCTCCGGCGGGCTCAGACTGCTGACAAACCCCGTCGAATTTCGGCGGGGTTTTGTTTTGTGGGTTGATTGAGCTTTTGGATTGATGTCGGGAAGCAGATGCCAAGGCCGTTGCGAGCCGGCTTTGGCCTCATGCGAGGCTTGGTTTTGGCTTTGGCCAGAGGCTGATTGCGATCTTTTTCATGTTCTGGGCGGCGGCTGCGATCAGGCACTGGCAGGCGACGCGTGTTCGCCCTCGGAAGCGGGCATAGCGATGGCCGAAGAGCTGCTTGGCATCGGCGAAGGATCGCTCGACCGTCTCCTTGCGGCGTCGATAGATCGCCTTGCCCCATGCGGTTAAGCGGTTGGCATCGACCCGCTCGCGGACATCCTGCCAGACATGGCGCGTGATGGTGCGCTCGGCCTTGGCGTTTGATGTGCAAGACGCCAGCAGCGGACAGTTGCGGCAGATCGTCGGGTCGCTCCTGTAGTGGCGATAACCGCCGCGATCGGTGGTGGCGTAAGTGAGCAACTGGCCCTGCGGGCAACGATAGCCGTCAAGGTCCGGCTCATGGACGAAAGCGCCCTTCCTCATCTTGCCAGGCTTTGGCCGGGTCGGGTTGCGATAGCCGACGACACCGTGGATGTTCCTGTCCTCCAGGCCCTTGGCGATGCCTGGCGTGGCATAGCCGGCATCCAGCCCCGCCGCCGTGACGTCGAAGCCGAAACGCTCCACCTGGCGGTCGAGCCGGTCGAGATAGACGATCGAGTCATGCACGTTGGCCGGCGTGGCAAACGTGTCGGTGATGATGCCGAAGCCGCCATCCACCGTGCGGTGATCGAGATAAAAGAAGCCCTTCGGCTTGCCCTCGCGCACCATATAGCCAGCCTCAGGATCGGTGCGCGAGACCTTCGTCTCTTTCACCGCAGGCTGCCGCTCCTGCTCCTTCAGCGCCTTCTGGCCGTGCAACGCCCGTTCGGCATCGATCGCCCGGTCGAGCTCGCCCCAGTAGTCGGCACGCGACTTGGCGACCATGGCAAGGTCGTACTTGCCCTTGTTGGCATTGGCCTTCAGGTGCGTGCTGTCGGTGTAGAGCACCGTGCCGTCGACCAAGCCTGCCCCGATCGCCTGCTCGACAATGCGGTCGAAGATCGCCTGCGCGATCGTCTCGTCCTGGTAGCGCCGGCGTCGGTTCTGCGACAATGTCGAGGCGTCGAACACCTTGTCCGTCAGCTTCAGCCGCAGGAACCACCGGTAGGCGACATTGACCTCGATCTCTCGCACCAATTGCCGCTCCGAGCGCACCCCGAACAGGTAGCCGATGAACAGCGCCTTGAACATCAAGGTCGGATCAAGTGGCGGGCGACCATTGTCGGCGCAGTAAAGCGGCGCTGTCAGATCGTGGATGAACGAGAAATCGATAACACCATCGATCTTGCGCAGAAGGTGATCAACTGGAACCAGTTGATCGAGCGTGACGATCTCAAGTGCGGTTTGTTCAGGGCCGGCTCGCTTCAACATCACCCACTGAATCACAAACCCCCAACTCTCGCCAGGGGGTTGTCAGCAGTCTGAAGCCCGCCGGATGGCGGGCTTTTTGTTGTTCAAAAGCTTGAGGCCACAACCTCGGCAACCATTGAGCGCAGGCAAACATGGTTAATCGCCAGGGTTAAGCGGGCCTTAACCTATACCAAGCATTATCCATCCCGGTTAGTGACGTCGGGCGCGTAGCGGGTCCGCAAGTATAGGGTTATGGGCAATGTTCAATATTGGAAGGAACGCATTATTCGCCGCGCTGCTCGTCGGGGTCGCCGGGCCGGCTTTCGCCGCCGACATGCCCGAGCCGATCATCGAGGTCGAGCAGCCATCCTATGGCGGCTGGTACCTGCGCGGCCACATCGGCATGAGCAACCAGCGCATCAAGCGACTGGAATCGCCGCTGTTCGACATCCCGTTCGAACATGGCTGGTACGATGACGGCAGCTTCGGCTCGGCGCCGATTTTCGGCCTCGGCGTCGGCTATCAGTTCAACGACTTCCTGCGTGGCGACATCACCGCGGAGTATCGCGGCGCGGCGGACTTCACCGCACAGGACTGGCTGAGGGCCACGGCTCCCGGTGATCCGGTAACAACCAACAACTATCGCGGCAGAAAGTCGGAATGGCTGTTCCTGGCCAACGCCTATGCCGACGTCGGCACGTTCTATGGCATCACGCCATATGTCGGTGCGGGTATCGGCGCGTCGCGCAACACGATCTCCAGCTTCACCGACACCAACCCGCAGACGGGCGGTGGCGCCTATGCCGCCGACAAGTCGCGCTGGGATCTCGCCTGGGCACTTCATGCCGGCCTCGGCATCAAGGCCACCGAGCGCATGACCATCGACCTCGGCTACAGCTTCGTCAACCTCGGCGACGGCCAGACCGGTGAGCTGAAGAACGTCGACCCGTCCTTCCCCTTCCCGCCTGCCAATGACGGCATCCGGTTCAAGGACATCACCTCGCACGACTTCAAGCTTGGTGTCCGCTACTCGCTGAACTAAGCGTCCAAGCGGAGTTCCTGACACCAAACCGCCCGGCTCGCCGGGCGGTTTTTCTTTGCGGCGACGTCCGCAAACACCAGCTAAGCATCTGTTATCCTTAACTGTGACTTAACCTCTATGGTTAATGATGAGCTGAACGGCTGCTGGGCTCATCGGCAACATCTGGCGCCATTTCGGGAGAATGCGATCATGACCTTGACGTCTCGCATAGCGCTGGCACTGGCCGCGACCATGCTTTGGCCACTGGCAGCCGGCGCTGCCGACTACGACCCGCCAATCGCCATCGACGAGGCCCCGGAATATGTCCCGGTCGAAGTCGGTTCCGGCTGGTACCTGCGCGGCGACGTCGGCTACAACATCACCAAGTCGCCCTACGACTTCACGCTGTTCGGCGTTGAATCCGACAGCACCAGCATCACCGGCAGCATCGGTGCGGGCTATCATTTCAGTGATTTCCTGCGCGGTGAGCTCAATGTCGGTTTCCTGGGCACCGACAATTTCAGCGCTTCGGATGCCGACACCACCGTCTCGCTGAAGAACAGCTTCTGGAACGGCATGGCAAATGTCTATGCCGATCTCGGCACCGTCGCCGGCTTCACGCCCTATGTCGGCGCCGGCCTGGGCCTGATCTATTCAAGCCAGCGCGTGAGCATAGACGATGTCGACCCGACACTCGACTTCTATGCCCGCGACGCGCAATACAAGGTCGCATACTCGGTCGGCGCCGGTGTCGCATATCGCGTCGCCCAGAACACCTCGATCGACGTCGGCTACCAGTATCTGAGCGCGCCCGATCTGGAATACATGGATTTCAGCACGCTTACCACCAAGAAGGGCCTCGACTACCACCAGGTCAAGGTCGGCCTGCGCTACGATCTTTGGTAAGCGCCTGATCTCCCCTAGATGATGACCGCGGCGGACAAAGGCCCGCCGTTTGCTTTCTAGAAGCGCTGCGTTCTCTCGAAGAAGCCAGCCGTGCCTCACATCCGGCTTTTTGCTGCCGGGATGCATGAGGCGCCGCGCTTGAGATCGTATATCCTGACAGTCGGCGCCACGAAGCCGTAGTCCCCATAGAGCCGGGAAATCGTTGCGACAGCATACCCGTCGAGGCAATGGAACATCGATGCCAGCTCGTAGACTTGCGAGTCTTGTGCTCTCAGCCCGCCACCGCGCAAATAGCGCTCGAATCTGAGCGACAGCAGATAGTCGTACGAGGCCAGCGCTTCATAGTCCCATGTCTGCGCCACTGGATGACCGATCGGATAGTCGGAGATCACATTGGTCATCCCGTTTGCCGTCAGGAATTCGACTGCCCTCGTCCGCGTGTCCTTGCCGGGATTCATGTTCCGAACATAGGAAATCCCCGCATGTGCTGTGACCGTCAGCGCAACAAGGGCCAACACCATGGCCCCGGCTCGGCTTCGAATGGCGACTGAGCGCGAGCAGGCAATCCCAGCGGCGAGCAGGAAATAGATGACAACTGGAAGCACATAGCGCATCTGCCCCACGATCTTGAGCGGCGAGAGCTCAAGCGCGAACAACCATATGATCGCGGCCGCCGCAAAGGCTGCCACTTGCCGGTCTCGGTCCTTGACCAGCGCCAAACAGATTGCCCCGAGACCTATCAGAAACGTCATCGCCGTGATGCTTGGAAGCAGGTGGTGACGCAGATGGGTGAATCCATAGCCTGCCCAGACCCATTCCTTGAGGTCATGACCATCCTCGGCATGCCTGAGTTCCCTTGCGAGGCCAGTCAACACATCGCCAAGACCGGTTCCGCTTTCGCCCGCGAAGGAGACGAGCAGAACGGCGAGAATGGTGGCGGCGCCCGCGACGACCACCAATGCGCCGCCCCTCACGCCTAACCGGCAGTACCACAGGGCAAATGCGAACAACCCGACGCTGTTCAGGAAACCAACATACTTGGCCGACGGCGCAAGACCGAGAGCAATGCCCAAATAGATCAGATTGTGCAGGTCGGTTCTTTCCACAAGCCGCACCAGCGCGTGGAGGCCAAGGCAAATGGCAAACACGAGCAACGCGTCTTCCTTGAAGTAGTGGGCATGCACGGCGATTGCCGGAGACGATGCGAAAACGCAACTCCAGATCACGGACTGCAGGCGATCGACGTAGCGCGCCATGACAAGGTAGAAAAGCGCGCTTGCGGCCGTCATTGCCATGACGCTGACGAAGCGGCCGGCCCAAAGCCGATCGAGGTCGCTGGAAGCCGACACGAGCCACACAACGCCCCTCGCCAGAACGATCAGTAACGGTGGGTGGAAATAATTGTTGGGCTTGTCCGCGACCAGTGCCACCTTCGTTGGTTCGTCGACATGGGCGCCATAGAGGAAGTCGAGATTGTAGAATCCGAGGGCCAGAGAAATGCCGACGATTGCAGTCAGCGAAGCCACGGTCACGGCTTGCGGACGAGCGGCAATCAGCCCCTGAAACCGCAGTCCGAGTGAAAACACGTGAGCCACGAACCACCCCGCCAATGCAAGCCCCGCAAACCGATGCCCGTTCTGCGTTAATTCCAATCGCCGCACAACCGCTGACCTAAACCGGTCTTCCCCGTGCCCACAAAGAGCGTTGGAGGCATTTCTGCCACCTTCCCACCAGCCACTTCGTTATTGCAATTTCATCTTTCGGAATTTACGATTCTCTAAATTAGACTTCACTTGGGGGCGGGCTTGCGTGAACAACTTCCGAAACGAGGGCGGCGGCCAGCGGGGACCGAGGCCGTGCATATGAGGTTTCCATCGACCGTGCTGGACGCCGTGGACGAATATCGCCGCAACAAGCAGAGCGACGCCAGCCGGCAGGAAGCCATCCGGGAGTTGCTGCACGACCATCTGGTCCATGCGGGCTATCTGCCGGCAGAGTAGGTGGCGATTGCGGGCATGCCCGGTCGGCGACCAGCGCTGCCTGCATTTCCGCACCGTCACGGCATGTCCTCTTTGCGACAGAAACTTTCCTCTTGACGCCCGAACGCTAAACGCATATCGCCGTCCGTGGGCCACCCCTCCCCAACGAGGGGCCAACTATCTGGAAGGATAGAACCACGATGACGATCGTCGCCAAACCCGGACTCCGTCCGGCAAACCCCAATTTCTCCTCAGGTCCCTGCGCAAAACGTCCCGGCTGGTCGCTCCAGGCCCTCGCTGACGCGCCGCTCGGCCGCTCGCACCGTGCCAAGATCGGCAAGACCAAGCTCGAGCAGGCCATCGCGCTGACCCGCGAAGTTCTCCAGGTCCCATCGGACTACCGCATCGGCATCGTTCCGGCTTCCGACACCGGCGCCGTCGAGATGGCGATGTGGTCGCTGCTCGGCGAACGTGGCATCGACATGGTCGCCTGGGAGAGCTTCGGCGCCGGCTGGGTCACCGACGTTGTCAAGCAGCTCAAGATCGAAGACGTGCGCAAGTTCGAGGCGCCCTATGGCGAGCTACCCGATCTCGGCAAGGTCGATTTCGACCGCGACGTCGTCTTCACCTGGAACGGCACGACCTCGGGCGTGCGCGTCGCCAATGGCGACTTCGTCCCCGCCGACCGCAAGGGCCTGACCATCTGCGACGCCACATCGGCGGCGTTCGCCCAGAAGCTCGATTTCCGGAAGCTCGATGTCGTCACCTTCTCCTGGCAGAAGGTGCTCGGTGGCGAAGGCGCGCACGGCATGCTGATCCTCAGCCCGCGCGCCGTCGAGCGGCTCGAGAGCTACAAGCCGGCCTGGCCGCTGCCCAAGATCTTCCGCCTGACCTCGGGCGGCAAGCTGATCGAAGGCATCTTCAAGGGCGAGACCATCAACACGCCGTCGATGCTCTGCGTCGAGGATTATCTCGACGCGCTGAATTGGGCCAAGGGCCTGGGCGGCCTCGATGCGCTGGTTGCCCGCGCCGACGCGAACTTCGCGGCCATCGACGCGTTCGTCGAAAAGTCCGGCTGGCTTGCCAACCTGGCCGTCGTTGCGGAGACGCGCTCCAACACCTCGGTCTGCCTGTCGATCGTCGACCCTGAGGTCGCCGCTCTCGACAAGGACGGTCAGGCGGCCTTCGCCAAGGGCATGGTTTCAGCGCTGGAAAAGGAAGGCGTCGCCTTCGACATCGGCGCCTATCGCGATGCGCCTCCCGGCCTGCGCATTTGGGCCGGCGCCACCGTCGAGACGTCCGATCTGGTGGCGCTGATGCCCTGGCTCGACTGGGCCTTCGCCAACCAGAAGGCAGCGCTCAAGGCTGCGGCCTGACGCCCTTGCCCTCCCCCGCGCGGGGGAGGTCGATCCGCACGGCGGATTGGGATTGGGGGCGCATCAGACTTTGCTCCCATCCCCGCGTTCAACCCATTCCCCCACCTGGTCGCTTCGCGACCGACCTCCCCACAAGGGGGAGGCAGACCAATCGCAAAGGGATTAAGACCCATGCCTCGCGTTCTCGTTTCCGACAAACTCTCCACCACCGCCGTCCAGATTTTCAAGGATCGTGGCGTCGAGGTCGACTACCTGCCCGACCTCGGCAAGGACAAGGAAAAGCTGCTCGAAGTCATCGGCCAATATGACGGCCTGGCCATCCGCTCGGCGACCAAGGTCACCGAAAAGCTGATCGCTGCAGCGACCAATCTCAAGGTCATCGGCCGCGCCGGCATAGGCGTCGACAATGTCGATATTCCTGCCGCCTCGCGGCGCGGTATCATCGTCATGAACACGCCCTTCGGCAATTCGATCACCACCGCCGAACACGCCATCGCGCTGATGTTCGCGGTCGCCCGCCAGTTGCCCGAGGCCAATGCCTCGACCCATGCCGGCAAGTGGGAGAAGAACCGCTTCATGGGCGTCGAGATCACCGGCAAGACGCTCGGCCTGATCGGCTGCGGCAACATCGGCTCGATCGTCGCCACGCGCGCCGTCGGCCTCAAGATGCATGTCGTTGCCTTCGATCCGTTCCTGTCCGAGCATCGCGCCGAAGAACTCGGCGTCGAAAAGGTCGAGCTCGACGAGTTGTTCGCCCGCGCCGACTTCATCACGCTGCATACGCCACTGACCGACAAGACGCGCAACATCATCAACGCCGAGTCCATCGCCAAGATGAAGACGGGCGTGCGCATCATCAACTGCGCCCGCGGCGGCCTGATCGTCGAGAAGGACCTGATCGCCGGCCTGAAAAGCGGCAAGGTGGCAGGCGCCGGCATCGACGTGTTCGAGGTGGAACCGGCTGAGCAAAACGAACTGTTCGGCATGGACAACGTCGTCTGCACCCCGCATCTCGGCGCCTCGACCTCGGAAGCGCAGGAGAACGTCGCCTTGCAGGTGGCCGAGCAGATGGCCGACTATCTGGTCAAGGGTGCTGTTTCCAACGCCATCAACATGCCGTCCATCACCGCTGAGGAAGCGCCGCGGCTCAAGCCCTTCGTCAAGCTCGCCGAAGTGCTCGGCGCCTTTGTCGGCCAGGTGACGGAAGACCCGATCACCGAGGTCGAGATCCTGTTCGACGGCCAGACCGCACAGATGAACACCAGGGCGCTGATCAGTGCTGCGCTCGCCGGCCTGATCCGGCCGCAGGTCTCCGACGTCAACATGGTGTCGGCGCCGATCATGGTGAAGGAGCGCGGCATCATCGTCGCCGAGGTCAAGCGCGACAAGTCGGGCGTGTTCGACGGATACATCAAGCTGAGCGTGAAGACCGAGCATATGACGCGCTCGATCGCCGGCACGTGCTTCTCCGACGGCAAGCCGCGTTTCATCCAGATCAAGGGCATCAATCTCGATGCCGAGGTCGGCCAACACATGCTCTATACCACCAACGCCGACGCGCCTGGCATCATCGGCCTGCTCGGCACCGTGTGCGGCGAGAGCGGCGTCAACATCGCCAACTTCCAGCTCGGCCGCGACCGGCCGGGTGGAAATGCGATCGCCTTGCTCTATCTCGACGCACCGTTCCCCGAAGACGTGCTCGCCAAGGTGCGCGACCACAAGTCGATCGACTCGGCCAAGCGCCTGCAGTTCGACGTCAACGGGATCTGACAAAGCCTCCCAAGGCACCAAAGGCGCGGGCCGATCCCCGCGCCTTTTTCTTTTCAGGCATCGGAGCTGTGTTTTTCGGCAGCCAAAAGCTCCTCGGCGCTCGCCATTTTCCGCCCGGAGTGCTCGGCAAGCCAGATGCCGCCAAGCACCAGCACGATGGCGACTGCGTGGTAGAGCTGGAAGTCCTCGCCGATGATCATCACCGACAACAACGTGCCGAAGATCGGCACCATGTTGATGAACAGGCCCGCACGATTGGCGCCGATGAGTTCGACACCCCTGATGTAGAAGATCTGCGCCAGGATCGAGGGAAACAGCACCATGTAGGCGGTGATCGCCCAGCCCGTCGCATCGGGCGCGATGGCGCGGCCTGTGCCGATTTCCCAGGCGACGAACGGAAGCGAGGTGACGAAGGCGGCCGATGTCATGACGATCATCAGGCTCAGCCAGTGGATGTCCGGCTTGAAGCGCAGCGCAACTGTGTAGGCACTGTAGACAAGAACGGCGATCAGCATCAGCGCATCGCCGAAATTCATGTCGAGCGCGAGCAAGCTCCTGAGATCGCCATGGCTGGCGGTCAGCGCGATGCCTGTCAGCGACAACAGGAAGCCCAGAATCTGGCCCCAGCTGACCCGCATGCGAAACAGGATGAAGTTGGCAGCAAAGATGACCATGGGCATGCCCGCCTGCTCGATGCTGGCATTGATGGCCGAGGTGAAATTGAGCGCGGAGTAGAGGGCGGCATTGAAGGCGGTGAAGCCTAACCCGCCCAAGGCGACAAGCAGCCAGAGTTGCCTGCGCGCCACCGCCCAGTCCACCCGGAGCCTGGACCAGCCGACGGCGCCGAGAAATGCGGCGGCGAACGCCCAGCGCAACGAGGTCAAAAGCATCGGCGAGGCGTGGCCCACGGCAAGCTTGCCCGCCACCGCATTGCCACCCCAGAACAGGGTGGTCGCCAACAGCAGGACATAGGCGTTTCGATACATGCGGCCGGACTTTCGCTGGCGAGGGGCACCATGCCGACCTAGGTGCTGGCTGTCGGCATGTAAATGCGCCCAAAGGCTGAATTTGTTGTGCCTGAGGCGGCAAAGAAAGGTCGCACATCCAATTGCTTGGCGTTATAGAGGCCTGTCATTTTGCACTGTTCGCGGCCTCAGCCGCGATGTCGGAAGGAAAATATTATGGCCAATGTGGTGGTCGTCGGTTCCCAGTGGGGCGACGAAGGCAAGGGCAAGATCGTCGACTGGCTGTCGGAGCGCGCCGATGTGGTGGTGCGTTTCCAGGGCGGGCATAATGCCGGCCATACGCTGGTGGTCGACGGTGTGGTCTACAAGCTGTCGCTGCTGCCATCCGGCGTCGTGCGCGAGGGCAAGCTGTCGATCATCGGCAATGGCGTGGTCTTCGACCCGCATGCCTTTGTCGCCGAGATCGAGAAAATCCGCGCCCAGGGCGTCGAGATCGGCCCCGATCGCCTGAAAATAGCCGAAAACACCGCGCTTATCCTGTCGCTGCATCGTGAGCTGGATGGCTTCCGCGAGGACGCCGCCTCCAATTCCGGAACGAAGATTGGCACGACCCGTCGCGGCATCGGCCCCGCCTACGAAGACAAGGTGGGCCGCCGTGCCGTCAGGGTGATGGACTTGGCGGATTTGGAAACGCTCCCCCAGAAGGTCGACCGTTTGCTGACGCACCACAATGCCATGCGCCGCGGGCTTGGCCATCCCGAGGTGACGCACGACGTCATCATGGCCGAGCTGACCTCGATCGCCGACAAGATCCTGCCCTACATGGACCGCGTCTGGAAGGTGCTCGACGACAAGCGTCGCGCCGGCGAACGCATCCTGTTCGAAGGCGCCCAGGGCACCCTGCTCGACATCGACCACGGCACCTATCCGTTCGTGACCTCGTCGAACACAGTCGCCGGCCAGGCGGCAGCGGGTTCCGGCATGGGCCCGGGCTCGATCCACTACGTGCTCGGCATCACCAAGGCCTACACCACCCGCGTCGGCGAGGGCCCCTTCCCGACCGAGCAACAGAACGAAGTCGGCGAATTCCTCGGCACCCGCGGCCACGAATTCGGCGTCGTCACCGGCCGCAAGCGCCGCTGCGGCTGGTTCGATGCCGTGCTGGTGCGCCAGGCGGTTGCCGTCAACGGCATCAAGGGCATCGCCTTGACCAAGCTCGACGTGCTCGACGGTCTCGACGAGATCAAGGTCTGCACCGGCTATATGCTCGACGGCGAACTGATCGACTACCTGCCGGCGAGCCAGGGCGCCCAGGCGCGTGTCGAGCCGGTCTACGAGACGCTGGAAGGCTGGAAGGGCACCACCGCGGGCGCCCGCAGCTGGAACGACCTGCCGGCCCAGGCGGTAAAGTATGTGCGCTACATCGAGGAGCTGATCGGCGCCCCGGTGGCCATGCTTTCCACCAGCCCGGAGCGGGATGACACGATACTTGTGACCGATCCGTTTGAAGACTAGTTTTGGCAACTTTCCGGCGGCTGATTTGCCGCCGGAATCGCCGCGGCCCAGAAGAAGAGATAGGTCGACGAGAGAATGGCAGACTTCGTAGCGGTTCTGAAAAAGACGCTGGATGGCATGGGCGACACCACGCCGGCGATGCGCGCGCGGGTGTATGACAAGGCCCGCAGCACCATCGCGGCCAAGCTCGCCGCGCTCAACCCGCAGCCGCCCGCAGCCGTTGCCGAACGCCAGACCAAGTCGCTCGAGGACGCGATCGCGATCGTCGAGGCGGAATTCCATCCGCCCGTTGTGGAAGACGATCCGCTGGCCGAGCTGGAAAACGTCTTTACCTCGATCGCCCGCAACAAGGATCAGCCGGCCTATACCAGGGCAGCACCTGCACCGGAGCCACGCAGCCCGGTGACCCCGGTCGCGCCACCGCCTGCCGCAGACCCCATTCCGGCCTACACGCCGCAGCAGCGCGAGCCCCTACCCGACTTCTCGGCAAGCGACGATGACGAAGCGCAGGACGGCGAAGGCGACAACAACTTCGGCGACGCCGCAGCCAACAATGGCGATCCATTCGCCAACACGCGGCAGAAGCCGCGCAAGCGCATCAGCGGCGGCCTGATCGCAGCGGCACTTGCCGTGGTGGTGGTCGGCGCCGGCGGCTATGCGCTGTGGTCCAACCGCGATGCCTTTGTCGGCAGTGGCAGCGACACGGCGGCGGAAACGCCCCCGCCAACGAATGAAGCAGCCACTCCTCCGCCCGCCAATGGCGGCCAGGCAGCACAAGCGCCGGCAAGCGACGAGCCCGGCAAGTTCACCCAGCGCATGACCGCGGATGGCAAGGAGGTCGATCCTGGTCCGGCCAGCGGCAGCAACACCGTCGGCGAAGGCACCTCGGTTGCAGCACTGACCCAGCCGGCTCCGGCAACGCCACCGGCGACGCCCGAGACCGCGCCGGCAACCCCTGCCACGCCCGCGACGCCCGCCGAGGGAACACCGGCGACGACAACGCCTGCGGCAGGCGAAAACGCACCCGTGGCCGTCGGCCAGAAGGCGATCTTCTACGAAGAGCGCACCAACGTCGCCCAAGGCTCGGCTGAGCCGGGTTCCGTCGTCTGGACGGTGGTACAGGAATCGCCCGGCGGCGACCTGCCGCCCGAGCCTGCCATCCGCGCCGAAGCGACAATCCCCGGCAAGGACATCCAGTTGCGCATGACCATCCGCCGCAACGCCGACAAGACGCTGCCGGCGAGCCATATCCTGGAAATGATCTTCCTGACGCCTCAGGGCTTTGACGGCGGCGGCATCGAGAACATCCTGCGCGTGGCGATGAAGAGCTCGGAACAGGACGCCGGCAATTCGCTGCTCGGCATTCCGGCCAAGATCGCCGACGGCTTCTTCCTCGTTGCGCTCAACGACACCAAGGCCGAGGTCGACGCCAATCTGAACCTCCTGCGTCGCCAGAGCTGGATCGACGTGCCGGTCGTCTACAAGTCGGGCCGCCGCGCGCTGTTCACGCTCGAAAAGGGCATCCCGGGCGACAAGGTGTTCGAAGACGCGATGAAGGCCTGGCAGGCCAAGGAAGCCGGCTGATCTGGAGCTTTCGCTGGCGCGGATGATCATCCTCCGCGTCAGTAGCCTTGGAACGGCGCGCCTGCAGGGCAACTATGACCGCCGCTTGCACGACGACCGAGACGTACCTTTCGGTCCTCGCGCGTCGTCTCACGCCAGAGATTCCAGCCGGCGGCTTAAAGTAGAAACCCCTGAAGTAAGATGTTAGGCTGAAGAACGCGTTCGGCCGCGTCCAGGCTGACGGATATGACCCAGCCGACGGAAAGCCGAACGCCTTCGGTATATCATGTGCGCTGCGACGACAGATCTTCCGCATCTCGGCGCTTCCGTCGCACTCACCGACGGCGGCCTCGAGACAACGTTGGTCTTCCTGGACGGGATGGACCTGCCGTGTTTCGCGGCGTTTCCGCTGTTGCTCGATGCGGCCGGCCGCGACAGGCTCGACGGCTATTTCAGGCGCTTTCTCGATATCGCCGAGCAACACGGGGTGAGCTTCGTGCTGGACACGCCGACATGGCGGGCCAATCCCGACTGGGGCGAGAAGCTGGGCTACTCCCGCACGGCACTTTCGGACATTAATCGTCGCGCCGTCGCACAGGCGAAAGCGCTGCGGGCGCCTTACGTTGCCCGCGGCATGACGGTGCCGGTCAACGGTGTGGTCGGCCCACGTGGCGACGGCTACCGTCCCGAGATGAAGATGACGCCGGTCGAGGCCTCGGACTATCATCGCGACCAGGTCGTCGCGTTCCGCGACGCCGGAGCCGACATGATCAGCGCCGTGACCATGAACTACCCCGAGGAAGCGGTCGGCATCGCCTGTGCCGCCATGGAAGCGGGCCTGCCATCGGTGATTTCCTTTACGGTAGAGACTGACGGGCGATTGCCATCGGGCGAAAGCCTGGCGGAAGCGATCGAGATCGTCGATGACGAGACCGACGGCGCGCCCGCCTACTTCATGATCAACTGCGCCCATCCCAGCCATTTCGACAGCGTGCTGGCGGACGCCGGCAGCTGGGTCCAGCGCATTGGCGGCGTGCGGGCAAACGCATCGACAAAAAGCCACGCCGAACTCGATGCCGCAACGGAGCTCGATCCCGGCGATCCTGCCGATCTCGCCCGCCGCTATCGGACGATGCGGGACGGCTTCGGCCACATCAAGGTTCTTGGCGGCTGTTGCGGCACCGATCATCGCCATATCGCGGCGATCTGCGAAGCCTGCCTCTAGGGCCCCTGGCTAGCCTTCCAATTCCTCGCGCAGCATCTCCAGCTCCAGCCATTCCTCCTCGAGAGCGGTCAACGTCGCGCGTTCCTTGTCGAGCGCGGCAATGGTCTTCTGGAAGCCGTGGGGGTCGCGTTCGTAGAAGGCCGGATCGGCGATCTGGTTTTCCAGCCGCGAGATCGAAGCGGTCACCGCCTCCATCTTCTTGGGCAGGCTTTCGAGCGCGAACTTCTGTTTGAACGACAGCTTTTTCGACGCGGCCTTGGGCGCTTCGACGTCACTGCGGCCGGCAGAAGCCTGGCCATTGGCTGCCTTGCGTGACTTGCGGTCGTCGAGCTTGGTGCCACCGCGCTGGGCCAGCATGTCGGCGTAGCCGCCGGCATATTCGATCCAGCGGCCCTCGCCGTCGGGCGCGATGATGCTGGTGACGGTGCGGTCGAGGAAATCGCGGTCGTGGCTGACCAGGATGACGGTGCCGGCGAAACCGGCGACCAGTTCCTGAAGCAGTTCCAGCGTCTCCATGTCGAGATCGTTGGTCGGCTCGTCGAGCACCAGAAGGTTTGCCGGACGCGCCAGCACGCGGGCCAGGATCAGCCGGGCACGCTCGCCGCCGGAGAGTTCGCGCACCGGCGTGCGCGCCTGCTCGGGCTTGAACAGGAAGTCCTTCATGTAGGAGACGACGTGGCGCTGCTCGCCATTGATGACGAGGTTTTCGCCACGGCCATCGGTCAGGTAGCTCGACAGCGTTTCGTTCGGATCGACCGCCTCGCGCTTTTGGTCGAGGGTGGCGATCTCCAGATTGACGCCAAGCCGCACGCTGCCGGCATCGGGCTCCAACTCGCCGGTCAGCATCTTGAGCAAGGTCGTCTTGCCGGCACCGTTGGGGCCGACGAGACCGACGCGATCGCCGCGCTGGATGCGGGTCGAGAAACCCTTGACGACTGAAAGCTCGCCAAAGCTCTTGTCGATGTTCTTGGCCTCGATGATCAGCTTGCCGGATTCTGCCGCCTCGCTGGCAACCATGGTCGCCACGCCCTCGGCGCCGCGATGGCTGCGGAACGTCTGGCGCATCGTCTGCAGTTCGCCGAGCCGGCGCATGTTGCGCTTGCGCCGCGCCGTCACGCCATAACGCAGCCAATGCTCCTCGCGCACGATCTGGCGGCCGAGCTTGTGCTGCTCGCGCTCCTCCTCCTCGAGGATCTGGTCGCGCCATTCCTCGAAATGGGCAAAGCCGCGGTCGAGCCGGCGCGTCTGGCCGCGATCGAGCCAGACGGTGTTGCGGCTGACGCGCTCGAGAAAGCGGCGGTCGTGCGAAATCAGGATCAGCGCCGAGGAGGTGCGGATCAGCTCCTCTTCCAGCCATTCGATGACCGCGAGGTCGAGATGGTTGGTCGGCTCGTCGAGCAGCAGGATGTCGGGCTCGGGCGCCATGACGCGGGCAAGGGCTGCGCGACGCGCTTCGCCGCCCGACAGGTCGGCCGGGGACTCTTCGCCGGTCAGGCCGAGATGGTCGAGCAGATAGGTGGCGCGATGCGGATCGTCAGCAGGTCCGAGCCCGGCTTCGACATAGGCGCGGACAGAGGCGAAGCCGTCCATGTCGGGCATCTGCGGCAAGTAGCGGATGGTTGCCGTCGGCTGGCGGAACACCACGCCGTCCTGCGGCTCGATCATGCCCGCCGCGATCTTGAGCAGCGTCGACTTGCCCGAGCCGTTGCGGCCGACAAGCGCGATCTTGTCGCCGGCAGCGGCCGTCAGTGCGGCGCCATCGAGCAGCGGCGTGCCGCCAAAGGTCAGACGGATGCCGTCGAGATTGAGAAGCGGAGGCGCCATGTTTCAGAAATCCGAGGCAGGAAAGGGATGAGCGAGGAGTAGGGCACGGCCGCTGCCGAGCGAAATCCGCAACGGACCCCGCACTTCATTGGAAAGGGTCAGCGACGAACCGAACGGCACGTCGACATTGTCGAGCGGCCACTTGGCGCCCTGTTCGGACAGCCCGGTCAGCTCGGAGAAGGCGAGCACCGAAAACAGCATGCCGTCTTCATAGTCGAAGCCTGCGCTGCCGGGCAGGAGCGGCAAAGCCTCCTGGCGCCCGCTGCTCAGCAGCACCTCGATGCCGGCTTCGGCAAGCCTGAGCGCAAGAGCGAAATGAAGGAAGGCGTGGTCGGCGCGGGCGCCGCCGAAGGCGCCGACAAGCACCAGCGAGGTCGCGCCGAGCCGAAGCGCGGCATCGATGGCCAGTTCACCGTCGGTCCTGTCCTTTTCGGCCGGAAAGGTCGCCCGCGGCAGGTCGGCAAAACGCGGGTCGAGATCTACCGGCACGGAATCGAAGTCGCCGAGCCACAGTTCCGGCATCAGCCCGAGCGTGGCGGCATGGCGGATACCGGCATCTGCCGCAATCACCCTGCTGCCCGCCACCTGGCGGTCGAGGCGCGGGGTGCGGAAAAGCTCGCCGCCGAGAAGTATGGTGAACCGGGTCATGGCATGCGCATTACCAGCCCGGCAGCCGAAACGGAAGGCCGCGACGCGGTCGGTGGCCGGCAAACTACCGCTTGCGTGGCCTGATGCGCGAGCCTATTTGTTGAACCGCTCTAACGGGGTGCCGGTCGCGCAATTGCGTGCCGGCTGAGAGGCATAGGGAACCGTCCCGGCCAACCCGCTGAACCTGATCCGGCTTGTACCGGCGGAGGGATTAGATGCTTCGGACGCCCGGCGCTTCAAATTCCCTTTCAACACCTATGAAGGAGGCGCCGATGCGCTCGTTGATCCTGTCCATGACTTCCGCCCTGGCGCTGGCCACGGTTGCTTTCCCTGCCGCTGCCGAAGGCAAGCTTACCGTCTACACCTATGAAAGCTTCACCTCCGAGTGGGGCCCCGGCCCGCAGGTCAAGAAGGCCTTCGAAGCCGACTGCGCCTGCACTGTCGACTTCGTCTCGGTCGCCGATGGCGTAGCACTGCTCAACCGCGTCAAGCTCGAAGGTGCATCGACCAAGGCCGACATCGTGCTTGGCCTCGACACCAATCTGACAGCCGAAGCCAAGGCCACCGGCCTGTTTGCACCGCATGGTGCCGCCGGCGCCGACGTCAAGGTTCCGGGTGACTGGAAGGACGACACCTTCGTTCCTTACGACTACGGCTACTTCGCCGTCGTCTATGACACCGAGACGCTGAAGGACCCGCCGAAAAGCCTGAAGGAACTTGTCGAGGGCAATCCGGAAGAAAAGATCGCGATCCAGGATCCGCGCACCTCGACGCCGGGCCTCGGCCTGCTGCTCTGGGTCAAGTCGGTCTATGGCGACAAGGCGCCGGAAGCCTGGGCCAAGCTCAAGGGCCGCGTGCTGACCGTCACCCCGGGCTGGAGCGAGGCCTATGGCCTGTTCACCAAGGGCGAGGCGCCGATGGTGCTGTCCTACACCACGTCGCCAGCCTACCACATGGTCGCCGAGAACACCGAGCGTTACCAGGCGGCGTCCTTCGAGGAAGGCCACTACCTGCAGATCGAGGTCGCCGGCATCACCACGACCGGCGCCAAGAACCCGCTGGCCGAAAAGTTCATGGCCTTCATGACCAGCCCAGGCTTCCAGGACGCCGTACCCGAAACCAACTGGATGCTGCCCGCCGGCAAGACCGACAAGCCGCTCAACCCTGCCTTCGACAAGCTGGTGAAGCCGACCAAGACGCTGATCTTCAGCGCCGACGAGGTGGCTGCCAACCGCAAGGCATGGGTCGACGAGTGGCTCGGCGTGATGAGCAAGTAAGGCTCTGTCGACCTGCCATGGTTGCGCTTGAACATCCCCTTCTGGCCTGCCGGCCATCTCCCCCGCAAGGGGGGAGATTGGTAGTGGAATGGCTCTCGCCAACCCCAGAGGTTGCCGGTGGTGCGTGGGCATCCAAGCCGCTGATCTCCCCCCTTGCGGGGGAGATGGCCGGCAGGCCAGAGGGGGGTGGGACAGAGCGCGACCCATCGCGGCTGCCGCACCTGCGCCTAGCCAATCGCGGCCCCGCATGTCGGTGAGCCGTACAGACCCCCGCATTGCCGCCGGCATCATCGCGCTGGCGGCCATCGGCATCCTGATCGGCGGCGCATTTGCCGGTCTTGGCATCGAGGCCGCACGCAATCCACAAGGTGCTGCCGACGCCTTCGATTCCTATCTCTTCCGCATTGCCCGTTTCACCCTGTGGCAGGCGCTGCTGTCGACCTTGCTGTCGGTTGTGCCGGCGATCTTCGTTGCCCGAGCGCTCGCACGGCATTCCGCCTTTCCCGGCCGCGCGCTGATCCTGCGCCTGTTTGCCGTTCCCCTCGCCTTGCCGGCGATCGTCGCAGCCCTTGGCATCCTGTCGCTCTACGGCCGCGCCGGCTATTTCGCTGAACCGCTGGCGGCGCTGACCGGCGGCACCTGGCCCGGCATCTATGGGCTGTCCGGCATTCTCGTTGCCCATGTCTTCTTCAACCTGCCGCTGGCGACGCGGCTGATTCTGGAGGCGCTGCAGACGGTGCCGGCGGACCAGTGGCGGCTGGCGAGCCAGCTCGGCATGGGCGCACGGTCGAGCTTCCGCATGATCGAATGGCCGGCAATCCGAGCAGCCTTGCCCGGCATTGCGGGCCTCGTTTTCATGCTGTGCATCACCTCCTTCACCATCGTGCTGACGCTCGGCGGCGGCCCGGCCGCAACAACGCTTGAGGTTGCGATCTATCAGGCGTTGCGCTTCGACTTCGACCCCGCGCGCGCAGTCGCCCTGACCCTGCTGCAGATCGCGCTCACGGCAGTTGTGGTTCTGGCGCTGATGCGGCTCGGTGCCAACACGACCGGCGACGCCAACCTGCCGGTGGCCCAGCGCAACTACATCAAGGCAAAGACCGGCGAGAAGGCGCTCAACACCGCCATCATCGTTGTGGCGCTCGTCTTCGTCGGTGGGCCGATGCTGGCGACAATCGTCTCCGGGCTTGAGGCCAATCTCGGCCGCCTCGCCGGCGAAGCGGCGGTGCAGCGTGCGACACGTACCAGCATCGTGCTTGCGACGCTGTCGGCAACACTCGCAACCATGCTTGCGCTGTCCCTCGTCATGGCGCGCCGGGCACTGGCCGGCAGCAGGACAGGCGGCGAAAAGACATTGCTCGAACGCTTCACCGACACCGGCGCCGGCTTCGTATTGGTGGTGCCGCCGATCGTCATCGGTGCCGGCTGGTTCGTGCTGGTGCGGCAGTCGGTCGAGGTGTTTTCGCTGGCGCCATTCATGGTCGTCACCGTCAACGCCGTTATGGCCATGCCATTTGCCGTCCGCGCCGTCCGCCCTGCCTATGATGCGGCCAGCGAACGTCACGAAAGGCTGTGCGCCCAGCTCGGCATCTCAGGCTGGAACAGGCTGCGGTTGATCGACTGGCCGGTGCTCAAGCGCCCGCTTGCAACGGCATTCTCCTTTGCCATGGCGCTGTCGCTCGGCGATCTCGGTGTCATCGCGCTGTTCGGCAGCGACGCGGTGCAGACCTTGCCCTACCTTTTGCTCGCCCGCATGGGCAGCTACCGCACCGATGACGCGGCGGGACTTGCATTGATGCTCGGCCTGTTGTGCCTGGCGTTGACGATGCTCGCCGACCGCCTCGGCAGGGAGACTGCGAAATGACCTCGACCAGTGCCGTGGTACGCCTCGACCATGTGGTGTTCAGCTATAGCGACACCATGGTGCGCTTCGACGTGACCTTTGCACCGGGCGAGATCACCGCGATCATGGGACCGAGCGGCGCCGGCAAGTCGACATTGCTCAACCTCGTCGCCGGCTTTGAGATACCGCGCGAAGGCCGCGTGTTGATCGGCGACGTCGACGTGACGATCGCACCGCCATCCGAGCGGCCGGTGTCGATGGTTTTCCAGGAAAACAACCTCTTTGCCCACCTCGACGTCGAGAAGAATGTCGGGCTCGGTCGCTCGCCTGCGCTGCGCCTGGACACTGCCGACAGGCGGGACGTGGCAACCGCACTGACACGCGTCGGCCTCGCCGGCATGGAGAAGCGCCTGCCCCGCGAACTGTCGGGCGGCGAACGCCAGCGCGTGGCGCTGGCGCGCGTCCTTGTCCGCGACCGGCCGATTCTCCTGCTGGATGAACCCTTTGCCTCGCTTGGACCAGCATTGCGCGAGGATATGCTGGATCTCGTGGCGAGCCTTCATGCAGAACGCGGCATGACCGTGCTTTTCGTGACACACCAGCCCGAAGATGCCCGAAAACTGGCCAAAAACATGGTTTTCGTCGAAGCTGGCACTGTCGCGGCGGCTGGAAAGACTGCGGATTTCTTCACCAATGCTGGACCTGAAGCGTTCAGACACTATATCGGCGGTGAACGGTGATGATGCGATCACGCCGGGTTGCCCGGAAGCGGACATAATTTACAGCCAAATCGCCACATTGGCGGTATCGGCCTTATTGTGTCGGCGAGTCGTCTGTGGCTACGTCCATCTGGTCGGGCCCGCTTCTGTTTTGCCTGCCGCCTGAAGACTTCGAAAGGACGCGAGCTCTGCCCACCTGCCGCGACATGTTGATCGAGACGAGAACGCCCCGCTATGCGCGCCTGATGGTTGCCGTCGCGCTGTCGGCGCTTGTCTCGGGTTGCCAGATACTCAACCCCTCCGATGTCCGCGAGTCAGGCTTCCAGCCGTCCAACAATCCTGTCACCGTCGACAACGTCACCCGCAACGACAAGCTCGCCGAGATCGCCAAGGCGCAGCATCCGCGCATTCTGGCGACCTATGGCGGCGAGTATTCGGATCCCAAGCTTGAGCGCATGGTCGCCAAGGTTGTCGGCAGCTTGACCACCGTGTCGAGCAACCCGAACCAGACCTACCGCATCACCATCCTGAACTCGCCCAACGTCAATGCCTTTGCGCTGCCCGGCGGCTATCTCTACGTGACGCGCGGCCTGCTGGCGCTGGCCAATGATTCGGCCGAGCTTGCCGCCGTCATCTCGCACGAGATGGGCCACGTCACTGCCAACCACGGCATCCAGCGTCAGCAGAAGGAAGCCGAGGAAGTGTTGGCGACCAAGGTCGTCACCGACGTGCTCGGCGAAAGCCCGACCGCCAAGGCAGCGCTGATCCGCGGCAAGCTCCGGCTCGCCCAGTTCTCGCGCAATCAGGAGCTGGAAGCCGACGGCATCGGCATCAAGATGAGCGGCCAGGCCGGCTACGATCCGTTTGCCGCAGGACGCTTCCTGCAGTCGATGGCCGCCTACTCCGACCTGCGCGCGGTCAGCGGCGCCACCGACGCCAGCCTCGACTTCCTGGCGAGCCACCCCAACGCGCCGCAGCGCATCGACCTTGCCCAGCGCCACGCCCGCCAGTTCGGCGCGCCCGGCATCGGCCGCCGCGATCGCGATTCCTTCCTCGCCGGCATCGACGGCCTGCTGTTCGGCGATACGCCCGACGAAGGTTATGTGCGCGGCACCACCTTCATGCACCCCAAGCTCGGCATCTCGTTTGCCGTGCCGCAAGGCTTTGTCATCGACAACACGGCAGCCGCCGTCACAGCGACCGGACCTGACAATACGGCTATCCGCTTCGATGGCGTGGCGATCGACGCCAAGCTGCCACTGACCGACTACGTCAAGAGCGGCTGGGTCGCAGGCCTCGACCCGTCGAGCGTGCGCGCCGATACGATCAACGGCAACGAGGCGGCCTTCGCCCGCGCCAGCGCCGAAGGCTGGCAGTTCGATATCGTCGTGATCCGCAATGGCGCGCAGGTCTATCGCCTGCTGACGGCCGCTCCGACGGCCAGCACCGCGCTGGACCAGATCGCCCGTTCGGTCAGCTCCAGCTTCCGGGTCATGACGGCAGCGGAGAAGGCTGGTCTGAAGCCGTTGCGCATCCGCGTCGTCACCGTCCAGCCCGGCCAGAACATGGGCTCGCTCGCCGCCAGCATGGTCGGCGTCGACCGCAAGCTCGACCTGTTCAGGGTTCTGAATGCGCTGGCGCCCGGCGCCTCGGTCTCCGCCGGCGACAAGGTCAAGATCGTCACCGACCGGTAGCGCATCGGCCCGGAAATCGGGACGTTCGGCAAGCACGATGCAGGTCCAGGAGATCAGCGCTCAGGCGACCTGGAACGCCGGGTTCCTCCGCTCCAGCGCTGATTTCAGCTTTTCCATGGCGCGGGTCTCGATCTGGCGAACCCGCTCCTTCGAGATGCCGAGCGAGGTGCCGAGCTCTTCCAGCGTAGCACCTTCCTCCGTCAGCCGACGTTCTTCGATGATCTGCAGTTCCCTCGCATTGAGCACGGTGAGCGCGTCATGCAGCCATCCCGAGCGGCGCTCGATGTCGATCGCCTCGCCGACCAGCTCGTCCGGCAAGGGATCGTCCGAGACCAGCAGATCCATCCGTTCGCCCGAATCGCCATCGTCGCTGAGCGGCGCATTGAGCGAGGTGTCGGGCACCGACAACCGCATGTCCATCAGCGCGACGTCGGCTTCCGACACGCCAAGGGCTACCGAAATCTCCTGATAGGCTGCGGTGCCGCCGAGCGGGTCGCCGCCCTGGGCGAGCCGGGCGCGCATGCGCCGCAGGTTGAAGAACAGCGACTTCTGCGCCGAACTCGTGCCGCCACGGACGATCGACCAGTTGCGCAGGATATAGTCCTGCATCGAGGCGCGAATCCACCAGGTCGCATAGGTCGAGAAGCGGACCTCACGCTCAGGGTCGAAGCGTGCCGCCGCTTCAAGCAGCCCGACATGGCCTTCCTGGATGAGGTCGCCCATCGGCAGCCCGTAGCGCCGGAACTTGACCGCCATGGCGATGACGAGGCGCATATGGGCGGTGGTGATGCAGTTGAGCGCATCCTGATCGTGCCGCTCTTTCCAGCGGATCGCCAGCTCGAGCTCTTCGCCGCGCTCCAGATAGGGCGCGCGCGACGCCGCCCTCAGCATCATCTGCTCGCCAGACAGGCCTGCCCGATCCATATACATCTTGCGCCCCTTGTCCTGAGAGCAGCCAGACGCGCACCGCAATTGCCGCGCTGCCCCGCAGCGCCATTAACGCGCCGTATCGTCGAATGTTCCGGGGCGGCTGGCGGCCTTCAGTTGCGTAGATTCGCATTCCAGTATTGCGTCAATTTTGAAATTTCATTCCTTATGTCGAGAGCTGGCTTCTGACAGATTGCCGCCAATCACAACTTTCCCGGCCAGCGAGCCGGGCACAAAATCGGGATCACACAAAATGAAGTGGTTTAAGTCGCTGGCCGTTGCCGCAACGATCCAGCTCGCAGCCGTCGCCGCCGGCCATGCCGGTGAAAATCTCAATGAGATCAAGGCAGCCGGCGTATTCAAGATCGGCACCGAGGGCACCTACGCGCCCTTTACCTATCACGACGCATCGGGAGCGCTCGTCGGCTTCGACGTCGAGATCGGCAAGGAAATCGCCAAGCGCCTCGGCGTCAAGGCAGAGTTTCTCGAAGGCAAGTGGGACGGCCTGATCGCCGGCATCGACGCCAAGCGCTATGACGCCGTCATCAACCAGGTCGGCATCACGGAGGCGCGCAAGGCCAAGTACGACTTCTCCGATCCCTACATCGCCTCGAAGGCAGTGCTGATCGTCAGCGGCAAGAATGAGGACATCAAGGGCTTCGCCGACCTCAAGGGCAAAAAGTCGGCCCAGTCGCTGACCAGCAATTTCGGCAAGATCGCCGAGGCCAATGGCGCCGAGCTCGTCGGCACCGATGGCTTCGACCAGTCGATCCAGCTGGTGCTGAACGGCCGCGCCGACGCCACCATCAACGACTCGCTATCGTTCCTCGACTTCAAGAAGCACAAGCCGGACGCCGACGTGAAGATCGTCGCCGAAGAGGCCAAGGCCGACTTCTCCGGCGTGATCGTGCGTAAGGGTGAGCCCGAGCTGGTCGAGGCGATCAACAAGGCGCTGGCGGAGATCAAGGCCGACGGCACCTACAAGAAGATTTCCGAGACCTATTTCGGCGCCGACGTCTCGCAGTAACAGCATTGCCCTTCAGGCGGCGCCCGGCGTGGCGGCCGCCTGTAAGGCGCTCATTTTCCACCTCTCATTTTTTCCCATGAACTTGCCCGGAAAATCTGCGATTTTCCGGGCTTGTTTGTTGTGGAGAGGGAGCATTCATCTTGCCACACTGGCTTCAATTGATGCTGGACTCGCTCGGCCCACTGTTGTGGGCCGCGCTCGTTTTCACAGCCCCGCTGACGCTTCTCTCTTTCGCCTTCGGCCTGACCGTGGGGCTGGGCGCAGCCCTTGCCCGCCTGTTCGGGCCTACCTGGCTTTCTGGCATCGTCCGCTTCTACGTCTGGATCATCCGCGGCACGCCGCTTCTGGTGCAGCTGTTCCTGATCTTCTACGGCCTGCCCAGCATCGGCATCGTGCTCGACGCCTTTCCGGCGGCACTGATCGGCTTCACCCTCAATGTCGGCGCGTATTCCTCCGAGATCATTCGTGCCGCTATCAGCTCGGTGGCCAAGGGGCAGTGGGAAGCGGCTTACTCTATCGGCATGACATGGTCGCAGGCGATGCGTCGCACAGTCCTGCCGCAGGCAGCCCGCGTCGCCGTGCCACCGCTGTCCAACACCTTCATCTCGCTGGTCAAGGACACCTCGCTGGCTGCCGCCATCACCGTGCCGGAGATGTTCCAGGCAGCCCAGCGCATCGTCGCCACCACTTATGAACCGCTGATCCTCTATGTCGAGGCGGCCATACTCTATCTCGCAATGAGCTCGGTGCTGTCGTCGCTTCAGGTCAGGCTCGAGAAGCGGCTCAACCGTTACGGCGGCTTCCTGGAGGCACGGTCATGATCGGACTGTCCCACATCGTCAAACAATTCGGCGACAATGTCGTGCTCAAGGATGTTTCGGTCGAGATCCGCGAGGGCAGCGTCACCGCTCTCGTCGGGCCTTCCGGCGGCGGCAAGAGCACGCTGCTGCGCTGCATCAACCTGCTGGAAATTCCGACCTCCGGCACTGTGCGCATCGGCGACGACACGCTCGTATTCCGCCCCGGCCACCGCGTCGCCACCAAGGCAATCCAGCAGTTGCGCCGCCAGACAGGCATGGTGTTCCAGAACTTCCAGTTGTTTCCGCATCGCACGGCGATCGAGAACGTCATGGAAGGGCTGGTGACGGTACTGAAATGGCCAGATGCGAAGGCACGCGAGCGGGCCATGACGCTGCTCGACAAGGTCGGCATGGCGCACAAGCTCGACGCCTGGCCCGCGACCTTATCCGGCGGTCAGCAGCAGCGCGTGGCCATCGCACGCGCGCTGGCGCCGTCGCCCAAGGTGCTGTTGTGCGATGAGCCGACCTCGGCACTCGACCCGGAACTCGCGCAGGAAGTGGTCGACGTGCTCGGCCAGCTGGCGCGCGAGGGCACGACGATGGTGATCGCCACGCACGATCTGCGCCTGGCGTCGAAGATTGCCCATGAGGTGCTGTTCCTGGAAGCGGGCTCGGTGGTTGAAAAGGGCCCTGCCAACGAGGTGTTCGGCAATCCCAGGCACGAGCGCACCAAACGGTTCATCGCGACGATGACGCATCAGCACGACCACGGCAAGGGCGGCGAAGGCTAGATCTCGCTGCCGCCCCAGGCAGTGGTCGGAACGAGATTGCCACGGCCGGGCGGACATCGACCACGGCATCGCCGGCACCAAAACCGTCGAGCGTTTCGTTGTGGTGGGCGATGATGTCGACATGGGTGAGATGGGCCGAGTCGGCGGTCGTATGGCAGTCGGCGACGAGCGTGACGTCGTAACCGAGCGACACGGCCCGACGCACAGTCGTGTCGACGCAGAACTGGGTCATGCAGCCGCCGACGACAAGATGCGAGATACCAAGCTCCCCAAGGCGGGCGCCGAGCTCGGTCTCGTGAAACGAGTCCGAGCTCTTCTTGCGAACGAGAAGGTCACCGGCCCGCGGGGCCAGCTCCGGCCGAACTTCCCAACCTTCCGTGCCAACTGCCAGGCGGTGGCCCGCAGCGCCGTCATGCTGGATGACTATGACCGGCACGCCCGCAGAACGCGCTCTGTCCTGGAGATCACGCAGCCTGCCAATGGTATCGTCGAGCGCAGCCTCGAGCAGTGGCCGCCGCTCCGAGGTGCCTTTGCCCCTCAGGATCGCATTCTGCACGTCGATGACAAGAAGTGCGGTGCCCATATGCTGCCTCTCCTGTTGCGATGATTGGCGTTGGATACAGCAAAACCGGTCGGCTCAGTAGCGGCTTTCACGCCGAACTGCTCGGCCAGCAGGGCCACCTTCTGGCCTGTCCCGTCGGCCGCAGGGTCACGGCAACCGCGGTGACGGTCCAGAAGCGGCGGCATCTCATCCAGCCAGAGCCTCTAGGATATTTTCCAGAAGTGACTGTCAGCCGATTGGCCGCGCAACGCACCATTGTCTGCTGAGACGCGCTGCCTCTCGGCAGACAAACAAAAAACGCGCCGGCATGCCGGCGCGTTCAGACTGCTGACAAACCCCTGGCGAGAGTTGGGGGTTTGTGATTCAGTGGGTGATGTTGAAGCGAGCCGGCCCTGAACAAACCGCACTTGAGATCGTCACGCTCGATCAACTGGTTCCAGTTGATCACCTTCTGCGCAAGATCGATGGTGTTATCGATTTCTCGTTCATCCACGATCTGACAGCGCCGCTTTACTGCGCCGACAATGGTCGCCCGCCACTTGATCCGACCTTGATGTTCAAGGCGCTGTTCATCGGCTACCTGTTCGGGGTGCGCTCGGAGCGGCAATTGGTGCGAGAGATCGAGGTCAATGTCGCCTACCGGTGGTTCCTGCGGCTGAAGCTGACGGACAAGGTGTTCGACGCCTCGACATTGTCGCAGAACCGACGCCGGCGCTACCAGGACGAGACGATCGCGCAGGCGATCTTCGACCGCATTGTCGAGCAGGCGATCGGGGCAGGCTTGGTCGACGGCACGGTGCTCTACACCGACAGCACGCACCTGAAGGCCAATGCCAACAAGGGCAAGTACGACCTTGCCATGGTCGCCAAGTCGCGTGCCGACTACTGGGGCGAGCTCGACCGGGCGATCGATGCCGAACGGGCGTTGCACGGCCAGAAGGCGCTGAAGGAGCAGGAGCGGCAGCCTGCGGTGAAAGAGACGAAGGTCTCGCGCACCGATCCTGAGGCTGGCTATATGGTGCGCGAGGGCAAGCCGAAGGGCTTCTTTTATCTCGATCACCGCACGGTGGATGGCGGCTTCGGCATCATCACCGACACGTTTGCCACGCCGGCCAACGTGCATGACTCGATCGTCTATCTCGACCGGCTCGACCGCCAGGTGGAGCGTTTCG
Organism: Aminobacter sp. NyZ550; assembly: GCF_025628925.2. Taxonomy (NCBI): domain Bacteria; kingdom Pseudomonadati; phylum Pseudomonadota; class Alphaproteobacteria; order Hyphomicrobiales; family Phyllobacteriaceae; genus Aminobacter; species Aminobacter sp. NyZ550. The sequence continues at coordinate 1,251,180 of NZ_CP114190.1, read as the reverse complement.
GCTTCGACGTCACGGCGGCGGGGCTGGATGCCGGCTATGCCACGCCAGGCATCGCCAAGGGCCTGGAGGACAGGAACATCCACGGTGTCGTCGGCTATCGCAACCCGACCCGGCCAAAGCCTGGCAAGATGAGGAAGGGCGCTTTCGTCCATGAGCCGGACCTTGACGGCTATCGTTGCCCGCAGGGCCAGTTGCTCACTTACGCCACCACCGATCGCGGCGGTTATCGCCACTACAGGAGCGACCCGACGATCTGCCGCAACTGTCCGCTGCTGGCGTCTTGCACATCAAACGCCAAGGCCGAGCGCACCATCACGCGCCATGTCTGGCAGGATGTCCGCGAGCGGGTCGATGCCAACCGCTTAACCGCATGGGGCAAGGCGATCTATCGACGCCGCAAGGAGACGGTCGAGCGATCCTTCGCCGATGCCAAGCAGCTCTTCGGCCATCGCTATGCCCGCTTCCGAGGGCGAACACGCGTCGCCTGCCAGTGCCTGATCGCAGCCGCCGCCCAGAACATGAAAAAGATCGCAATCAGCCTCTGGCCAAAGCCAAAACCAAGCCTCGCATGAGGCCAAAGCCGGCTCGCAACGGCCTTGGCATCTGCCCCCCGACATCAATCCAAAAGCTCAATCAACCCACAAAACAAAACCCCGCCGAAATTCGACGGGGTTTGTCAGCAGTCTGAACCCGGCCAATGGCCGGGTTTTTCATAGCGGAACTTACAAGCCCTATCAGGCAGCTTCTTCCTGCTCGGCGTCGGCTTCTTCGTTGTCGGCCTTTGTGCCGCGCTTCGGACCCTTGTTGAGGTTGGTCTCGATGAGACGGACAGCCTCGGTCTCCGACAGGCGGTTGACCGCTGCCAGTTCGCGCGCCATGCGGTCGAGCGCTGCTTCATAGAGCTGGCGCTCGGAGTAGGACTGCTCCGGCTGGTTGTCGGCGCGATAGAGGTCGCGCACGACCTCGGCGATCGAGATCAGATCACCGGAATTGATCTTCGCATCATATTCCTGGGCGCGGCGCGACCACATGGTGCGCTTGACGCGGGCGCGGCCCTGCACGACCTTCAACGCACGCTCGACATAGTCGGTCTCCGACAGCTTGCGCATGCCGATGGACGTTGCCTTGGCGACCGGCACCTTGAGGCGCATCTTGTCTTTCTGGAAATCGATTACGAACAGCTCGAGCTTGTGTCCCGCCACTTCCTGCTCGTCGATCGATACGATCTGGCCGACGCCGTGCGCCGGGTAGACAATGTACTCGCCAGTCTTGAAACCGTGACGTGCTGCGGATTTCTTCTGCGGGATGGAAGTTGCCATACGCCCTGAACTCCTTCTTGTGACACCGGCCCGCCGAGGCCGGTTGATCGGGACGGTCGCAAAACGCGACCTTCTGCCGCACGACATTCGACCCCCAATCGGAAGAGCCTGGACCGGCAAACCGCAAAACGTTGCGACCGCCGGGCCCAGATTACTCTGGTCCGGATTAGGGTTGTCACCTTTCAGTGAATTAGGCTATGCGCCATAAATCGACGTTGTGTCATCGGCATGTTAGGCTAGCTCTAACACAAAAAGTCGGAAGAATCAAGATTTTGCTGCATACGCGAACAATCTGCCGCGTCAAGAGTCGACGGCGGCTCTCAATCCAACGATCTAGCGCCATTTAGGGCGCGCTACCCTCAGTTGCCTTCGCCAGGCTCGGCCGAAAAGAACTTCTCGAACTTGCCTTCGACGCCGTCAAATTCCTTGGCGTCTGCCGGCGGCTCCTTCTTTGCCGTGATATTCGGCCATTTTTCGGCATATTCGGTGTTGATCTGCAGCCATTTGTCGAGCCCCGACTCAGTGTCAGGCTTGATCGCGTCGGCCGGACATTCCGGTTCGCAGACGCCGCAGTCGATGCACTCGTCGGGATGAATGACGAGCATGTTCTCGCCTTCATAGAAGCAGTCGACCGGACAAACCTCGATGCAATCCATGTATTTGCATTTGATGCAGTTGTCGGTGACGACGTAGGTCATGAAGCAGGCTCCGGGACTTCCCGTAGTTTGTATCTTTCGGGTGAGGTATCCCCTTTGCGGGGTCGTTGCAAGGGCGGCCATTCCGCGCAGAAGCACGTTTGCGGAACGTAATTCTCAACTTCGTTGCCGCCGCTCCAGAGCCTTTGCGTCACTGGTCGCGCAGCCTGTCGGTGGCCCGCCGTTCTTTCTTGGTCGGACGGCCACTGCCAACCTCGCGCAGCGGCGGCCTGGCGTCGGGCGGCGCCTCATCCCTCGGCGTGGGTGCGGGAGAGATGTCGTCGTAGAGCTTGCGTGCTTCTTCGGCCGGCCCGCGACGCTCGCCAGCCAGCAGAATCTTGTAGACCAGGATACGACGATCGAGCGTAATCGTCAGCACGTCGCCTGCCTTGACGATGTCGGAGGCCTGGCTGAGCTTCTGGCCGTTGCACCTGACGCCGCCAGATTGCGCGAGCTTGGCGCCAAGCGAGCGCGACTTGACCGCGCGCGAGAAGAACAGCCACTTGTCGATGCGCTGTCTTCCCTCGCCGGCCAAGGCGCTTACTTCTTGAGCTGGTCGCGCAGCGCGGCGAGCTTGGCGAAGGGCGAATCCGGATCGATGCGCACCGGACGCTCCTCGCGTGGCTTGGGCTGGAAGGCGGGCTTGCCCTTGGGGCCGTTGCGGTCGCCGCCGTGCCTGTCGGCCTGCGGACGCTCATTGCGATTGCGGTGTTCGGGACGCCCACCCTCGCCCTGCGGCTTGCCGCCGGGCTTGCGGTCGAAACGCGGACGGCCGCCATCACGGCCTTCGCCACCCTCGCGCCCGCCACTGCGGTTGCCCTCGCCCTGACCCTGACGGGCTGCGGGTGCGCCGGCGGCACGCTGCTCGCGCTGGCCGCCGCGTGGGCGATTGTCCTGGCGATGACGCGGGCGCTGCTCGAAGCGGCCCTGACGCCACAAAAGGATCGGCTTGGGTTCTTCGGCAGGCTCCGCAGCGGCAGTTGCCGGCTGGGCTTCGGCTGCAGCAGTCTCGACGGCCGCCGCTTCCGACAGCGCTTCGGCTACAGGTTCTGCGACGGCTTCCACTTCTGCGGCGGGTGCAGCAACTGCCTCGGGTTCGACGGCAGGCTCGGCCGCCATTTCGGCCACGACTTCAGCTGCAACCTCGGCAACAGCTTCCGGCGCCTGCTCGGCATCCGCTTCCTGCGCGGCTTGGGCAAATGCTTCCGTGGAAACCTCGGCGGCCTGGCCGGCAGCGGCAGCTGCCGCTGCGGCCTTGTCGGCCTGCGCCTTGGCCACGGCCTCGCGCGTGGCAGCGTCGATCGTCTCGAGCTTGTCCTTGACCTCGGCAGCCGGCTTCGGCTCGGCGCGATAGCCGAGGCCCTTGAGGATTTCTTCCATGTCGTCGCCGGTTGCGCCGAGGATCGACATCATCTGCGGCGTGACGATGAAGGCGCTGCCGTCATAGGCACCGTCAGGACGCGCACCGACGCCCTGCTTCCAGGCAAGCGCCGGGCGGATCAGATCGGCGAGACGTTCGAGAATGTCGACACGCACGGCGCGGCGGCCAAGATTGCGGAAGCCGGCGAGCTTGTAGAAGGTCTTGTCGAAAGCCTGGTCGATGACAACAGACGTACGGCCGGCGGCCAACGCGTGGACGACATCGCCGAAGCCCGGCTTGTCCTTGCCATCATTCTTGAGCGCCCAGAGCAGCGTCACCAGGCCGGACGGTGCCGGCTTGATCAGCGCCGGTACAAAGACGTGGTAGGCGCCGAAGCGGACGCCGAGACGGCGAAGTGCTGCGCGACCTTCCTGGTCGAGCGACTTCACCTCGTCGGCGATGTCGCGGCGATTGATCAGGCCGAAATTCTCGACCAACTGGAAAGCGATGCCACGGCCAATGCCGGAAAGCTGTTCTCCGGCCTTGAGATCGACCAACGGCTTGAGCAGCGACTCAATCTGGAAATTGACGAAACGGTCGGCGCGCGCCGCGACCTTGTCACGGGCCGGGCCCGTCAGTTGCTCGTCGGCGAGCAGCACGACGCGCGGCTTGAGCGCGTCCTCGCCCTCGACCAGCGTGCCGATCGGCGCGCCGATCCAGCGCAGAACGCCGTCGGAGCCAAGCGCGATATCGCCATTGGGCGACGCCGAGAAACGCTCCGCGCGGGCATCGAATTCTGTGGCGAGCGCCTTCTGTGCTGCCGTGCGCACGGCCTTGGCGTCTTCTCCGCCAGCGCTCTGATCTGCGGTGAAACGGAACCCTTGCAGTTCGCCGACATGGTGGCCCTCGACGAGGACAGTTCCGGACGGGCTTATTTCGGCTTCAAGCATAGTGTTTTCTCTAAGGCGGCGCATGAGGACGGAAGTCCTGCGGTCTACAAAGCGTTTCGTCAACCGCTCATGCAGTGCATCCGACAATCTGTCTTCGATGTTTCGCGTTTTTTCTTGCCAGTGTGCCGGATCGGCAAGCCAGCCAGGGCGGTTTGAGACAAAAGTCCAGGTCCGGATCTGTGCGATCCGGTGGGAGAGCGTGTCGATGTCGCCTTCGGTGGAATCGGCGCGGCGCACCTGTTCGGCCATGTAGTTTTCGTCGACATGACCGTTGCGGGCGAGATCGTCATACATCGACGCAATGAGGTCGGCGTGCTGGGCAGGCGCAATCCTGCGATAGTCGGGCAGCGCGCAGGTCTCCCACAAAAGGGCGACACGTTCGCGACCGGTGGCGAGCGAGCGGATGTTTTCGTCACGCGACAGGTGTTCGAGCGCCTGGGCGTCGACCGCAGGTAGCGCCCGCGTCAGGCCCTCGACGGGCGCCACCGTGTCGATCGAGCGCTTGAGCGTGTCGAGGCTTGTGAAGTCGAACGAAGCGGTGCGCCACTGCAGCACCTTCACCGGCTCGAAATCGTGCCCTTCGATCTTCTCGATCAGCTCCTCGTCGAACGGATCAACCTGGCCGGTAACGCCAAAGGTGCCGTCGCGAAGATGACGGCCGGCACGGCCGGCGATCTGGCCAAGCTCGGCGGCGGTCAGCTGGCGATACTGGTAGCCGTCGAACTTGCGGTTCTGGGCAAAGGCAACATGGTCGACATCGAGATTGAGGCCCATGCCGATGGCATCTGTGGCAATCAGGTAGTCGACGTCGCCGGACTGGTAGAGTTCGACCTGGGCGTTGCGGGTGCGTGGGCTGAGCGCGCCGAGCACGACGGCAGCGCCGCCCTGCTGACGGCGGATGAGCTCGGCGATGCCATAGACCTCATCCGCCGAAAAGGCGACGATGGCCGAGCGGCGCGGCAGCCGCGTCAGCTTCTTGGAGCCGGCATAGGCAAGATGCGACAGGCGCGGCCGGGTGACCACCGACACGCCCTTCAAAAGCTTCTGCAGGATGCCGTGCATGGTGGCAGCACCCAGCAGCAGCGTTTCCTGCCTGCCCCGCAGGTGCAGGATGCGGTCGGTGAAGATATGGCCCCGCTCGAGATCGCCGGCGAGCTGTACCTCGTCGATGGCGACGAAGGCGGCATCGGTCTGACGCGGCATCGCCTCGACGGTGCAGACGGAATACTTGGCACCGGCCGGCAGGATCTTCTCCTCGCCGGTCACCAGCGCGACCTTATGGGCACCAACCTTCTCGCAGAGCCGGCCATAGACCTCGCGGGCAAGCAGCCTGAGCGGCAGGCCGATGATGCCGCTTTCATGCGCGACCATGCGCTCGATGGCGAGATGCGTCTTGCCGGTGTTGGTCGGCCCGAGGACCGCTGTCACATCGCGACCCGACAGGATCAGGGGGTCATTCTGCTTGGAGTGAACATTCATTCTAAGGAACCGCCCTCGGCGCCGGGCCCACCCGGCGTTGCGCCGCTTTCACGACGACTGGACACATAGGGATTTGCGAGACGAAGCGAAAGCGGAATGTTCCAGATTTAAGAGTTGGAACGAGTCTGGAACGAATCAGCGACGAATCACTGACTCCGGCAGATTCAGGTTTTGTTCACCCCAACATATAGATTTCGTGCTGGCAAGTCGCACCACATGCAGATTCTCTAAAGTGGCCCGTTTCATGCTTTAGCCCACTGCTGTTAACCTTTGCCGGCCAAGCGCCCGAACGCTTTGGCAAACCCGACGCAAAATAATGATTTTGTTGATGTTTCCTATCTCCGGGTTAACGCTGGAATCGTCGACGAGCGGCATTTCGTTAACATTTGAACCAAATGCGGAACGAACAGGCGACGAATCACTGATAGGACAAGTTTCCTGATTTGTTCACCGCTAGATGTTGTGTCTTCCCCAACGACTCCACCGATTATCCACCGTGGAGTCACAGGCTTGTCCACAACAGGCTCCCGGGCGCGTTAATCTTTGCGTGCCAAAGCGGCACACCGCTGGTTCGACGAAAATATCTGTGATTGCATTACGTTAAGGGAACCACACCCGTTGAATGCGACAGCGAGGCATGTCTCCATCCGCATGTTGAGTCTGCGCGGCGGGGATTGCCCAGGCGGGGCCTCCGGAAAATGCGGCGCACCACGCAGGCGCACGACATCTGGAGGGAAGATCATGAGCAAACGTCTATTCGCCGAGTTCCTCGGCACATTCTGGCTTGTCTTTGGTGGTTGCGGCAGTGCGGTGCTTGCAGCTGCGTTTCCCGAACTCGGCATCGGCTTTGCCGGGGTAGCCCTGGCATTCGGCCTGACCGTGCTGACCATGGCCTATGCCGTCGGCGGCATCTCGGGCGGCCACTTCAACCCCGCAGTCTCTGTCGGCCTGATGATGGCCGGTCGCTTCGAAGCCAAGAACCTGGTGCCTTATATCATCGCCCAGCTTGTCGGCGCCATCGTCGCCTCGACGGTGCTCTACCTCATCGTCAGCGGTAAGGCCGACTTTGCCGGGATCGGCGGCTTCGCGACCAACGGCTATGGCGACGCTTCACCCGGCAAATATGGCCTGACCTCGGCATTGATCATCGAGGTCGTTTTGACCTTCATGTTCCTGATGATCATCCTGGGCTCGACCCATGGACGCGTGCCGGCCGGCTTCGCACCGATCGCCATTGGCCTTGCGCTGACGCTTATCCACCTGATCTCGATTCCGGTCACCAACACCTCGGTCAACCCGGCCCGCTCGACCGGACCGGCGCTGTTCGTCGGCGGCATCGCCCTGCAGCAGTTGTGGTTGTTCTGGGTAGCCCCGATCGTCGGCGCGGCGATCGCCGGCGTCGTTCACAAGGCGATGTTCGAAAAGGACTGAGCCTCACGGGCCAGACGCGAAAACGGCGCCTTGCGGCGCCGTCTTGTTTCGGGGCAGCAAGCCTGGCGGTCAGACGAAATATTGTCCGCCGTTTGCGGACAGGGTCGCGCCCGTGATGAAGCCCGATTGTTCCGATGCCAGGAACACCACGCAGCGCGCGATCTCTTCAGGCTCGCCGAGCCTGCTGACCGGGATCTGGGCGATGATCGATTCCCGCACCTTTTCCGGAACCGCCATCACCATCTCGGTGGCAATGTAGCCGGGACAGATGACATTGACGGTGATGCCGGCGCGGGCGCCTTCCTGGGCCAGGGCCTTGGTGAAGCCGATGTCGCCTGCCTTGGAGGCCGAATAATTGGCCTGGCCGGCCTGGCCCTTCTGGCCGTTGATCGAGGAGATGGTGATGACGCGGCCGAACTTGCGGTCGCGCATGCCGCTCCACAGCGGATGGGTCATGTTGAAGGCACCGTTCAGGTTGGTGTCGATGACTTCCTTCCACTGCTCGCGCGTCATCTTGTGGAACATCGAGTCGCGCGTGATGCCGGCGTTGTTGACCAGCACCGAGACGGGGCCGAGGTCAGCCTCGACCTGCTTGATGCCGGCCTCGCAGGCGTCGTAGTCGGCGACCGACCATTTGTAGACCGGAATGCCCGTCTCGGCCTTGAACTTCTGCGCAGCTTCGTCATTGCCGGCGTAGTTGGCCGCAACCGAGTAGCCCGCCTCCTTCAGCGCGATCGAAATAGCAGCACCGATGCCGCGCGATCCTCCGGTAACCAGTGCAACCTTGCTCATGCGTTTCCCCTTTTCTGCTGCTTGATGGACTGCCCTTGCGACAGGCTTTTCCCTTGCGAGAGGCTTTTAGAGACAAAAAGGGCGGCACATCGGCCGCCCTTTTGTTTTCGATTTACATCGCCTCGACACACATCGCGACGCCCATGCCGCCGCCGATGCACAGGGTCGCCAGACCCTTTTTCGCACTGCGCCGGCGCATTTCGTAGACCAGCGTGTTGAAGACGCGGGCGCCGGACGCGCCCACCGGATGGCCGATGGCAATGGCGCCGCCATTGACGTTGACGATCGCCGGATCCCAGCCCATGTCCTTGTTGACCGCGCAGGCCTGCGCGGCGAAAGCCTCGTTGGCTTCGACCAGGTCGAGATCGCCGACCGACCAGCCGGCCTTTTCCAGCGCCTTGCGCGACGCCGGGATCGGGCCGGTGCCCATGATCTGCGGGTCGACGCCGGCGGTCGCCCAGGAAACGATGCGGACCAGCGGGGTGAGGCCGCGGCGTACAGCCTCGGCTTCGGTCATCAGCACGACAGCGGCAGCGCCGTCATTGATGCCGGAGGCATTGCCGGCGGTGACGGAGCCTTCCTTGTCGAAGGCAGGCCGCAGCTTGGCAAGCGAATCGAGGGTCGCACCGTGGCGGATGTATTCGTCCTGGTCGACGATGGTGTCGCCCTTCTTGCCCTTGATGGTGACCGGAACGATCTCGTCCTTGAAGCGGCCTGCAACCTGCGCGGCTTCGGCCTTGTTCTGCGAGGCGACGGCGAACTGATCCTGCTCGTCGCGGGTCAGCTGCCACTGGCGCGCGACGTTCTCGGCGGTGTTGCCCATGTGGTAGCCGTAGAAGGCGTCGGTCAGGCCGTCCTTGATCATCGTGTCGATCATCTTGAAGTCGCCCATCTTCACGCCGCCACGCAGGTGCTGGCAGTGCGGCGCCATCGACATCGATTCCTGGCCGCCGGCGACGATGATCTTGGCGTCGCCGGTAGCAATCTGCTGCATGCCGATGGCAATGGTGCGCAGGCCCGAGCCGCACAGCTGGTTGAGGCCCCAGGCGGTCGCCTCCTGCGGCACACCCGCCGCCATGGCCGCCTGGCGGGCCGGGTTCTGGCCGGCGCCGGCGGCAAGGATCTGGCCGAGGATGACTTCGTCGACTTCCCTGGGGTCGACACCGGCGCGTGCCAGCGCCTCGCGGACCGCGACTGCGCCGAGTTCATGGGCCGGGGTGTTGGCGAAGGCACCGTTGAACGAGCCGACCGGCGTTCGAGCGGCGCTGGCGACGACGATGGAGGACGAGGCGGACATGTTTCTCTCCAGACTTCGTTTGACGAATGGTTCTTGCGCCTCGAGGACATTGGCGCTCATGACTTTTCTTGCCCGTTCCAGGACCCGAGTCAAACCGGAAAATCAACGGATCGCCGATGCTGCGGCCGCACTGCAGCAATGCTGCGCAGCATTTTTTTGCCGGCGTTGCCTCGCCTTGCCTTCTCGCAGTGCACAAACCACTTGGATTTGCGATTGCTTTGCGCTTATCCTCGTGGCCGGCGAAATGTTACCGGCTGCTTACACGGCATTCCGGTCTTCCGGGGGAGGATGCTGATGGTTGCCAAAGACACGCCAATCGTAATCAAGAAATACGCCAACCGCCGCCTCTACAACACCGGCACGAGTACTTACGTCACGCTCGAGGACCTGGCCGAAATGGTCAAGAAAGGCGAGGAATTTACCGTGCAGGACGCCAAGACCGGCGAGGATATCACGCACCCGGTTTTGACCCAGATCATCTTCGAACTGGAGAACAAGGACGGCCAGAACATGCTGCCGATCCCGTTCCTCAGGCAGCTGATCTCCTATTACGGCGACCAGATGCAGATGGTCGTGCCGAGCTTCCTCGAACAGTCCATGCTCGCCTTCTCGAAGGAACAGGAACGCTTCCGCGAACAGATGAAGGCGACCTTCGGCAAGGCGCCGATGGACATGATGAAGGGGACCGCGCCGATGAAGGCGCTGGAAGAGCAGACGCGCCGCAACATGGAGCTGTTCCAGAATGCGATGCGCATGTTCACCCCGTTTCCGATGCCCGGCACCGCAGCGCCCGCCGAGCCGGCGAAGAAAGAAACGCCCGAGAAGCCGGACGAGCTCAAGGAACTCAAGGACCAGCTCGCCGCCATGCAGCGCAAGATCGATTCGATGGGGTGAGCACCCGGTCCGCCTTGGCGGATTGAAACGTCCGGTGGACGTTTCAAAGGGTGCGAACGCCGGGAAGCTGCCGGAGGCAGCGGGGGCCCCGGCAGGGAACCGCGGCACTTAGGGCCGACGGAAAGCCAACTGCTTGGCTTTCCGAGCGTCGAACGCCCGGAGCGACAGCGAAGGGCCGGAGAGACTTGAAGCTTGAGCTCTTCCTTGAACCACCGGCAAGCCAACGCAGCACGCCCCCGCCCCTACCCTTTAGGACGAGAGATTTTCAACCTGACGCAGGGTTTTGCCGGGCGTCGGGAGGGTGTTTGCTAGACGCCCATCGATTTTATCAGGAGGACTGCACATGACCGAACTGACGCTGGCCAAGGCCAACGCCATCATCGACACCGCTTTCGGCCTTGCCGCCGAGCAGAAGTTCAAGCCCCTGGGCGTCGCCGTGCTCGACGCCGGCGGCCACCTCCTGGCCTTCCAGCGCCAGGACGGCTCGCCCTTCATCCGCGCCGAAGTGGCGTCGGGCAAGGCCTATGGCGCGCTTGCCGTCGGCTCGAGCTCGCGCGCACTCGGCGTTGCCGCCGTCGAGCGTCCGCATTTCTTCCAGGGGCTTTCGGCGGTGTCGGGCGGAAAGATCGTACCGGTGCCGGGCGGCGTGTTGATCCGCAACAAGAATGGCGACGTGCTCGGCGCGGTCGGCATTTCGGGCGACACGTCGGACAATGACGAACTGGCGGCCATGGCCGGCATCGAATCGGCCGGCTTCGTCGCCAAGGTCTGACCTATCAAGCGCGCTCCTCGAGGAGCGCGCTTCTACTCGCGCCCGAACGTGACGTCCCGGTTGGCCGAACGGATCGATACCGAGAAGCCAGCCAGCACGTCGAGCAGCGAAATCACCATCAATATGAAGAAGACCGAGCTGGTGGCGCCGCGCACCAGCAGGAATTCGACCAGGAACGCGACGAAGACGAAGGTCGAAAGCAAGTGATCGACGACAGAGGCGCTGCCCGTGCGGGTCGCCTTCACGATCTCGACGAAGAAAAGCAGCAGCGCCACCACGATCAGCAGGTCGCCGAGGGTAAGCGCAAAACTGCCGCCCGACATCATCCCCAACGTGAGGATCTCGGTTGCCCACGGATTGCCGTCGGGGCCGCTGCCGAACAAGCCGGCCACGCCGATATTGTAGAGGACGAAGGGTATGATCAGAAGGGGAATGCCCGCGAGCATGGACCGGTCTCCGCTTTGCGCTGGCACCTTCTAGAATCCCCGGACGGCCGGGCGTCAAGGAAATTCAGCACCATCATCCGGACATGCAAAAAGAAAGGACCGGCAAGGCCGGTCCTTTCCCAATTTGCTCGCTCGGGTAAAGCCGTTTGGCTTTCCCTCGGGAAAAGCTGCTTAGCTTTCCTTCGGCGTCAGAACCTGGCGACCGCGATACATGCCTGTCTTCAGGTCGATGTGGTGCGGGCGGCGCATTTCGCCGGAATTCTTGTCCTCGACATAGGTCGGGGCCTTCAGCGCGTCGGCCGAGCGGCGCATGCCGCGCTTGGACGGGGAGGTTTTTCGTTTTGGAACAGCCATGGATATACTCCACCAATCGGTCAAATGACCCTGTCCGCCCTCGTGAAAGGGCCGCGCATGGGCCGGAAACTGAGAAAGTTGGCGAGCCTATACACGGCGAAAGCAGGCTTGACCAGCCCGAAGCGACTCTTTTTTCAGCCGACAGCCGTCTATCTAGTTCAGGCACTGCACATAGGCGCCTGCCTTGGTGGCGCGGCGCTCGATGAGCGATGCGAGCCGCCTCAGCCCGGGTCCAGGCTTGGCTGGATTGCGTGCCGCCGGATTGGGCAAGGTTACCGCCAGAAGCGCTGCCTGGCGCCGCGACAGCTGGCTGGCCGGCTTGCCGAAATAATGCTGCGACGCCGCCTCGACGCCGTAGATGTTGGGGCCCCACTCGGCGATGTTGAGATAGATTTCCATGATCCGCCGCTTGGGCATCAGCGCATCGAAATAGATCGCCAGCGGCAGTTCCAGCGCCTTCCGCAGGAACGAGCGGCCATTCCAGAGATAAAGATTCTTCACCGTCTGCATCGGGATGGTCGAAGCACCACGAGTCGATTCCCCGTCGAGCGCATCGCTGATGACACCACGCAACTCACCCAGGTCGACGCCCCTGTGGGCGCAGAATTGCCCGTCCTCGGACATGATGACGGAATGCGCCATGACGGGCGCGATGTCGTCGAGCGGCACCCACTGGCGGTCATAGCCCTGCAGCGTGACGACATCCTTGATCATCAGCGTCGAGATCGGGCGCACGACCGGAGGCAGATAGAGGATGGTCAACACCACCGGCAGCGCGATCATCAGCGCGGCGAGCAGCGCACCGAGCCGCACCCAGCGGCGCAGGCTTCCGCGCGAGAACATCCCGCGTCGCGCTGCTGCCATTTCCAGCCTTTCGGTTTCCGGCTCTATGATCGGTTCCGACAACCCGTCCGCCCTGTCTTGTCAGCCTTTTGGCATAAAGGCGCTTGGCTTCTTGCGCAACGTCTGACTGTCGGCTACCGCTCGCCGCCATGACGATCGACAGCGATATCATGTTCGAAACCTTCCTGCGCATGCGCGCGGAAACAGTCGAAACGCGGTTGCGGCAGTTGCTCGGCGAGAGCCCCCTGTCCGGCGAGATCGCACGGCCCGAGCATCTGATGGCGGCGATGCGCCATGGCGTGCTCAACGGCGGCAAGCGGCTGCGCCCATTCCTGGTGCTGGAGAGTGCTGCCTTGTTCGATGCTGATGGCGAGGCAGCTCTGCGTGTCGCAACTGCGCTCGAATGTGTGCATTGCTATTCGCTGATCCATGACGACCTGCCGGCGATGGACGACGACGACCTGCGCCGCGGCCAACCGACGGTGCACAAGGCTTTCGACGAGGCGACGGCGATCCTCGCCGGCGACGGCCTGTTGACCTTTGCCTTCGACATTATTGCCGAAGAGGCGACGCCGTTGCCGGCCGACCGCCGCGCAGCCCTCGTCTTGGCGCTGGCGCGCGCTGCCGGCCCCGGCGGCATGGTCGGCGGCCAGGCGCTCGATCTCGACGCCGAACACAACAAACCCGACGAAACAGGCATCATAAAACTGCAAGCGATGAAGACCGGCGCCCTGATCCGCTTCGCCTGCGAGGCCGGCGCCATCGTTGGCGGCGCATCTGCCGACGAGCGTGAAAGACTGGCCGAGTTCGGTTCGGCGATCGGGCTCGCCTTCCAGCTTGCCGACGACCTGCTCGACCTCACCGCCGACGCCGAGACGATGGGCAAGGCAACCGGCAAGGACGCAGCCGCCGGCAAGGCGACGCTGGTTTCACTCCACGGCCCCAACTGGGCCCGCTCCCAGCTTGTTGGCCTGGTCAACCAGGCGCACGACTTGCTGGAGCCCTTCGGCGAACGCGCACTCATGCTCAAAGCTGCCGCAAGTTTCGTCGCAGAGCGCAACAGCTGATCTTTACTGTCAGCCGGCAAGCAACATTTCGCGGACAAGTTGTGCGGGTCAGAAACTCTTAATGTTAATGGTGTCTATTCCGGCTCTGTAAAATTGTGCGTATGTGTTTGGGGTTGCGCATGCCGGAGCACTCGTCCTTCATCCGTTCCATACGGATCCGATATCTTTCGGGTCTCCTGATCTTCGCCCTGACGTCTATCGCCGTCATGCTGGCCTTCAGCCAGGGCAATACTTATCGCCGCGACGTCGATGCCATTGCCGCCGAGCTTCAACTGTTCTCACGCGAACTGCGCAATGCCAGCAGCTTCGCCGAGACAACGAACGGTACCTGGCGGCCGGAAACGCAGGAAGCGCTGGCGGCTGCCGCCCGCAACCATGCTCTCAGGCTCGACGCCCGCATCAGCCACCTGGCCAGCTCGATCGACACCGTCCGCCCCAGCCTGTCCGACAAATCCGTGCGCGAACTCGACAGCGCATCCGTCAATGGCGATCTGTTCTGGTCGGCACGCGACATCACCCACAACCTCGGAGCGCTGGCGAGTGCCAAGACCTCCGACGAATGGAGCTATCGCGAGATCCGCAACCAGAACGATCTTTTCGCCCAGCCGATGCTGCTGCGCGCCACGGCCGCCATGGAAAACGAACGCCGTTATGCCGAAGCGCGCAGCGACCGGCTGCTGACCACGGCCGCCGCACTGCTGATCCTGGTCATCGGCGGCGTCGCTGCATGGGTCTTCCGCCCGATGGAACACGCCATCCGCAAGGCATTCTCCGAAAGTGCCGAATCGCTGTCGAAGGCCGAAGCGGCCGACCGGGCAAAGTCGGAATTCCTTGCCAATATGAGCCATGAGATCCGGACGCCGATGAACGGTGTCCTCGGCATGGCCGAGCTCTTGGCACGCACCGACCTGACCCCACGCCAGAAGACCTTCACTGAAGTCATCGTGAAATCGGGCAACGCGCTGCTGACGATCATCAACGACGTACTCGACTTCTCCAAGATCAACGCCGGCCAGTTGACGCTCGACCCGGCCCCGTTCCATCTCGGCGAGGCGGTCGAGGATGTCGCGACGCTGATCTCGGCCCGGGTTGCCGAAAAGAACCTCGAGCTCATCGTCCGCGTCGATCCCCGCCTGCCGAGCCACGTCACCGGCGACGTCGGGCGCTTCCGCCAGATCATCACCAACATGCTCGGCAATGCGGTGAAGTTCACCGAGCGCGGCCATGTGCTTGTCGACGTGACCGGCGAGGTCGTCGATGAGACCGTGGCACTCAGCATCCGTGTCGAGGACACCGGCATCGGCATCCCCGCGGACAAGCTGCAGAGCGTGTTCGAGAAATTCGCCCAGGTCGACGGCAGCTCGACGCGTCGCCATGAAGGCACCGGCCTCGGCCTTGCCATCGCGGCCCGCCTTGTCGACCTGATGGGCGGCCGTATCGGCGTCGAAAGCGAGCTCGGCAAGGGTTCGGTGTTCTGGTTCACAGCGATGCTGCCGGTCCATGACGCGCAACAGGAAAGCAGCGTCGTGCCGGTCGACGTCACCGGCGCGCGCGTGCTGGTCATCGACGACAATCCGGTCAACCGCGAAATCCTGCTGGAGCAGCTGAAGAGCTGGGGTTTCGACTGTGCAGCCGCGGAAAGCGGCGCCATCGGCCTCGCCTTCCTGGACCGCGCCGCCCAGCTCGGCGCCAGCGTCGACTGCGTCATCCTCGACTACCAGATGCCCGGCATGAACGGCGCCGATGTCGCCAAGGCAATCGCCGCCGACAGCCGCATCTCGTCGATCCCGGTGGTGCTGTTAACTTCGGTCGACCAAATCGATTTCTCCCGCATGGTGCTCGATTTCGGCATCGCCGCGCATCTGACCAAGCCCGCCCGCTCGGCAGTGCTGCTCGGCACGGTGATCGCTGCGGTGCAGAAGGCCCGATCGCAGGCCGGCCGCACCGAATTCGTGCGCGAGCCGGTCCGACACACACCTGCATTCACGGTCATCCGCGGCCCTTCCGTCGCACCGGTCGCCCATCACGAGCCGGCAGTGTTGCAATCCAGCGGGCTCGACGTCCTGGTGGCCGAGGACAATGAGGTCAACCAGCTCGTCTTCGGCCAGATTCTATCCGGCCTCGGGCTCAGCCACCGCATCGCCGGCAATGGCCGCACGGCGGTGGAGATGTACCGCACCTTCAAGCCCAAGCTGATCCTGATGGATGTTTCGATGCCGGAGATGAACGGCTACGAGGCGACACGCGCCATCCGCTTGGAGGAAGCGGCCAATGGCAGCCGCACGCCGATCATCGGTGTGACAGCGCATGCGTTGAAGGGCGACCGCGAGAAATGCATTGACGCCGGCATGGACGATTACCTGCCCAAGCCGGTGTCGCCCGACAAGCTCGGCGCCAAGATCGGCATCTGGCTGAGCGAGAGCGCCGAGCTCGTCCAGTCTGCGTGACGACGCAAACTGCCTATGACTTCTTTATTTCTTGGCAGTTCCGCCCGTCTCGAATCCTGATGCGGCTGATTTTACCTTCCTGACGCGACCGGACAACGGCGACCTCGCCGCTCCGGCGTGAACAACAAGGAAGTAAGAAAATGCTTCGTACCCAGATGCCCGACCGGTTCGTCAGTGCACGGACCACAGAGCCCACGCGCCGTGATGCCGCCAATGACGGTAAGCTGGTCAAGGGCCAGACAGAGCCCTTCATGTTCACCCGCCTGTTCTTCGTCACCGGCGTGCTGCTGGGCGGCCTGGCGATGGCCACCATGCTTTCAAGCTGACAATGGAAATCTCGGACGTGATTTCGGTCGAGGATGTGGTCCTCGACCTCCGGCCGGAGAGCAAGACACGACTGCTCAAAGCGCTTTCGGCGCATGCCGCACGCCGCACCGGCTGTCCGGCCGCCGAGATCAGTTCGACGCTTGCAGCCAGGGAAAAGCTCGGCTCGACCGGGCTTGGCCAAGGCGTTGCCATCCCGCATTCCAGGTTGCGCGGGCTGCAGACGCCCTATGGCGCGTTTGTAAGACTGGCCGCACCCTGTGCCTTCGAGGCTATCGATGACCGGGATGTCGACCTTGTCGTGCTGCTGCTGTTGCCGGAGGCCTCGCCGCAGGAACATCTCAACGTGCTGGCCAAGATCGCCCGTCGGCTGCGCGACGTCGAAGTGGTGGCAAGCCTGCGCAAGGCAGGCGACGCTGCCACTTGTCATCGCTTGCTCACGGACCAGCCGCTCAAGAGCTCGGCAGCCGCCTGAACAGACCGGCCGTCAGCGGTTCCTGACCACGATGCAGGAGCCGCCGATGCTGCGCAGGCTCTGGCAGATCTGGCCTGCTTCGCTGCGGTCGTCGGCGCCGATGCGCACGGCATAGATGCCACGTCGGCCGATTGGCGTACGCACCCGACTTACGACAGGATCATGCGACGACAGCAGCTTCGGAAATCGTCCCTCGAGCCGCTGCCACTGCCTGATCGCCGCCGCGCGGCGGAAATTGCCGGCGACCTGGATGCCCCAGGGTTTCACATGCACGCTGGCCATGGCGACTGTCTGGGACATGATCACCTTCAGGTTCTGGCAGGCGGCGGCAAAAGACATGTTCGGATCGAGCGGCCGGTTCGTGCCGACATGGGCCTTGTCGGCAAAATTGTCGGCCGGCTCGCCCATGATGTCGAGCACATAGTCCTCGGTTTCGAGCGGCAGGAAGCCGCCTGACGACAGCCAGCGCGCGACGCGGTTCTCGCCGGCATTGTAGGCAGCGGCGGCCAGGCCAAGATTGCCGAAGCCGGATTTGAGCTCGCTGAGATAGCGCGCCGACGCCGGGATCGCCTGCTCCATGTCGAACGGATTGGCGAGGCCGCGCATCGCGGCGGTACCGGGCATGAACTGGGCAATGCCTTCCGCACCTGCCGGGCTCACCGCATTCGGATCGAAACGGCTCTCCTTCCAGATCAGTCTTGCGAAGAACTCGCTGGGCAGGCCGTGGCGTCGGGCATGGGTGTCGATGAGCTCGCAGACGCGCCCGGCATGGGTCTTCTTCGGCGACCGTGGCGGATCGGCCAATGCAGGCAGGCACATGGCAAGCGAGACGAGGAAAGCCAGAGCTGCCCTCGACAGGTTGCGCATCCCTATTCGGCTGCCGCCTGGCCGCGGCCGAAACGCTGCTCGATATAATCGGCAACCATCTTTTCGAAATCCGCGGCGATCGCTGGACCGCGCAGCGTCGCGGCCTTCTTGCCGTCGATGAACACAGGCGCCGTCGGCGTCTCGCCGGTGCCAGGCAACGAGATGCCGATGTCGGCATGCTTGGATTCGCCCGGACCATTGACGATGCAGCCCATCACCGCAACCTTCAGCATTTCGACGCCGGGATACTTCTCGCGCCAGACCGGCATGTTCTTGCGCAGATCGTCCTGGATGTTCTGGGCCAGCTCCTGGAACACGGTCGAGGTGGTGCGGCCGCAACCCGGGCATGCGGCAACGATCGGCACGAACTGGCGGAAGCCCATCGTCTGCAGCAGCTCCTGCGACACCTGGACTTCCCTGGTGCGGTCGCCATTGGGCTCAGGCGTCAGCGAGATGCGGATGGTGTCGCCGATGCCCTGCTGCAACAGGATGCCCATCGCCGCCGACGAGGCGACGATGCCTTTCGAGCCCATGCCTGCTTCGGTCAGGCCGAGATGCAGCGCGTGGTTGGAGCGAGCGGCGAGCATTGTGTAGACGGCGATCAGGTCCTGGACGCCGCTGACCTTGGCCGAAAGGATGATGTTTTCACGCGGCAGGCCGATTTCTTCGGCGAGATCCGCCGAGATCAGCGCCGACTGCACGATCGCCTCGTGCATGACCTGGCTGGCGGTGAGCGGCGAGCCGTTCGCCTGGTTCTCGTCCATCAGCCGGGTCAGCAAATCCTGGTCGAGCGAGCCCCAGTTGACGCCGATGCGCACAGGCTTGTCGTGGCGGATCGCCATCTCGACGATGTCGGCAAACTGCTTGTCCTTCTTCTCCTTGAACCCGACATTGCCCGGATTGATGCGGTACTTGGCCAGCGCCTCAGCACAAGCGGGATGGTCGGCAAGCAGCTTGTGGCCGATGTAATGGAAATCGCCGACCAAAGGCACGTTGATGCCAAGGCGGGCGAGACGGTCGCGGATATGCGGAACGGCGGCGGCACTTTCGTCGCGGTCGACGGTGATGCGCACGATTTCGGACCCGGCGCGATGAAGCGCTGCGACCTGGGCGACGGTCTTGTCGATGTCGGCCGTATCGGTGTTGGTCATCGACTGCACGACGACGGGTGCTTCGCCACCAACGATCACGCCGCCGACGCTGACGCCGACCGACTTGCGGCGGGCAAATGGGGACGAAAAATAGCCGGTCATCGACGGCCTTCTTGAAGCTCGAGGTATCCGCGCCTGAGGTGGCGCGCGCTGCGCGCGATGTCAATATCGCAGGTGGTCGCGCCCGCCAAGGGCGGCGTTAACCTGGCAGCATGCGGAGATGAACAACGGCGTCCAATGCTGTGGTGTGGCCCCACATCCATGGGGGATTTCATGGCAGCATCGCTCCGCAGTCCCGTCTTGCCGCTTGTCGCCCTGTCAGCACTGCTAGTTTGCGCCCAAGCCCGCACCCAGGCAATCGAACCCGGCAAGGAGGGTGAACTCGCCAATTTCATCCCCCCTGAAGCCGGCGCACGCGCCTGTTTCGGCCGGATCTACGACGAAGCGCATCTCAAGGCGCATCCGAAGCAGCAGGTGACGGAAATGCAGTTCCGCATCGCCTACTACATTCACGAGCCGGACGCGTTTTACCCCAAGGGCCAGCGCAACTATTATTTCGAGGTCCTGGCCAGGCTGCGCGGCCACAAGCAGGCGAAGCCGCTCAGCGCGATGGGCGAATGCAGCCCCAGCGACGACGGCAAGTCGATCTTCTGCGGCGTCGATTGCGACGGCGGCGGCGTGATGGTCAAACGCAGCGTCGGCGGCAAGATAGTGGTCGATCTCGAGGCGCTCGGCCGACTGCGTATGACATCGGATTGCGGCGAGGACGAAGAAGGCGGGGTCGAGTTATCGTCCGGCGCCGACGACAAACGCTTCCTGCTGTCGAAGCAGGCCTCATCCGAGTGCCCGGCCTACGACGACTGGTAGGAAAGACTCGGTCCTCACCCCACAATTTCACGAAACTGTGCGACAGCGGTGCTTCTTTTGCGCCGCACAGCACGTATATGTTGCATCGCACCATAAAGATTCCCGAAGGATTTTCCTGCATGACCGCGACCAGGACCGCCATCGTCACCGGCTCGACCTCCGGCATCGGCCTCGCCATCGCCGAGGCTTTTGCCCGCGACGGCATGAACGTCGTCATCAACTCCTTTTCCGATACGCCGGCCGACCATGCCATCGCCGAACGGCTGTCGAAGGAACACAAGGCCGAGGTCGTCTACATCAAGGCCGACATGTCCAAGGCGGCCGAATGCCGGGCGCTGGTCGCCAGGGCCGCCGAGGAATTCGGTACCGTCGACGTTCTGGTCAACAATGCCGGCATCCAGCATGTCGCCCCGGTCGAGGACTTCCCCACAGAGAAGTGGGACGCCATCATCGCCATCAACCTGACGTCGGCGTTTCACACCACCGCGGCCGCGATCCCGCTGATGAAGAAGGCCGGCAGCGGCCGCATCATCAACATCGCCTCGGCCCATGGCCTGGTAGCCTCGGCCTACAAGTCTGCCTATGTCTCGGCCAAGCATGGCATTATGGGCCTGACCAAGACGGTGGCGCTGGAACTGGCGCAGGACAAGATCACCTGCAACGCCATCTGCCCCGGCTATGTGCTGACCCCGCTGGTCGAGGCGCAGATCCCCGACCAGATGAAGGCACACAACATGGACCGCGAGACGGTGATCCGCGAGGTCATGCTCGACCGCCAGCCGACCAAGGAATTCGTCACCGTCGAGCAGATCGCAGCGACTGCCGTCTTCCTCGCCTCCCCGGCGGCAAGCCAGATCAACGGCACCCACATCTCGGTCGATGGCGGCTGGACGGCTCAGTAACGCTCCGCCAGGTAGACGAACCCCGACACAAAGGACAATGACGCCATGACTGGAAACGGCACGGCGGAGGAGAACAAGCCGATCAACGTGGCGCTGCAGGGTGGAGGTTCGCACGGAGCCTTCTCCTGGGGCGTGCTCGATCGCCTGCTGGAGGACGGCCGGCTCGACATCAGGGCCATCTCCGGCACCAGCGCCGGCGCGATGAACGCGGTGGCGTTGGCCGACGGCTGGGTCCGCGGCGGTGCCGAGGGAGCACGCGCCAAGCTCGCTGGGTTCTGGCGGGCAGTCGCACGAAAGGGACGCTTCAGCCCGGTGCAGCGTTCGCCATGGGACGTGCTGTGGGGCAATTGGTCGATCGAGAACACCCCCGGCTACATCTGGTTCGACACCATGTCGCGGGTGCTGTCGCCCTATGTCGCCAATCCCCTGAACCTCAACCCGCTGCGGGACGTCGTCGCCGAGGAGATCGACTTCGCCAATGTCCGCGCCTGCAAGGACATCGACCTGTTCATCTCGGCGACCAATGTCGAGACCGGACAGTTGCGTGTGTTCAGCGACGGCGAGATCGACCTCGACACGGTGATGGCCTCGGCCTGTCTGCCGCAGATCTTCCAGGCCGTCGAGATCAATGGCGTGCCCTATTGGGACGGCGGCTATGGCGGCAATCCAGCGATCTATCCGTTCTTCAAGGCCAATGAAACGGACGACGTCCTGCTCGTCCAGATCAACCCCGTCATCCGCGAACAGACGCCGAAGACGGCCAACGAAATCCAGAACCGCATCGACGAGATCACCTTCAATGCCGGATTGCTGCGCGAATTCCGCGCCATCGCCTTCATCAAGGAGCTGATCGCCGCAGGCCGCCTGCCTCATGGTGAGTTCCGCGACATCCGCATGCACCGCATCGACGCCGACGAGGCGTTCAAGGATCTTTCAGCGTCGTCGAAGGTAAATGCCGAGTGGGCTTTCCTCGAATACTTGCGCGACCTTGGCCGCACGGCGGCCAGCGACTGGCTCGAGGACAACTTTGATTCGGTGGGCACGAAGGCCACGCTCGACCTATCCGGGCAGCTCGACGACGGCTTCAAGCCGCTGCATGGCCCCTCGGTCGGGCGCCGCGTCCGCGAGTTTCTGGCCACCAGAACCAAGCCAGCAGCCGTTCGCCAGCACAACTAACCCGCGAAAATCCGCCATTGGGGACAAGCAACCACGGCGTGCTGACACCTCCTGCCAGTTTTGTCAGGATGATGTTTCCATTCTTTTTTATCACTATTTTGTAATCTTCATTTGATGTAGAAGACGCCCTTCCGCCGCTTTGCCCCCGCGGCGGATTGAATGCGGTATTGCGCGCCACCATATCGGGGCGACGCGCCAGGCAAGATGGCGGTAGCCGCAACCGTCCTTAACGGATAACGACAATGTCGAAGATTAGGTTCCATAAGCTTGCAGCCTTGGTCGTGCTCGTGGCATTCGCCGCGTGGATGGGCACTGGCGAATTCTCTTCGGTGGGCAGCGCTCAGACTCAACCCGACGAAAAACCTGCCCAGGCCGCAGAACAACCAAAGGCGCCGCTGCGCACTGTCATGGTTGTCGCGCCGCCACGCGTCGAACACGCCCGCGCCATCCGCATTTCCGGCCAGACCGAAGCAGAAAAGCGCGCAACGCTTGCCACTCGTGCGGCCGGCATCATTGCCGAACTGCCGGTCAAGCAGGGCGACCACATCAAGCAGGGTGACCTGATCCTGATGCTCGACGCCGAAGAGAAGGCCGCAGCCGTCGAAACGGCCAAGGCGGTGCTGTCGCAGCGCAAAGCCGAATGGGAAGCAGCGCAGAAGCTCACCAAGGCAGGCTCTGCAGCCAAGCTGACCGGCGACATTGCATGGTCCAACTACCAGACCGCACAGTCGCAGCTCCAGGCATCCGAAGCCGAGCTGTCGCGCAACCAGGTCAAGGCTCCGTTCAACGGCGTCGTCGATCGTGTTTCTGTGGAGCTCGGCTCCTCGGTCGTGCAAGGCGGCGAGGTTGCCACGATCCTGAGTCTCGATCCGATCCTCGCCAAGGGCGAGATCAGCGAGCGCGACCTGCGCTACGTCAAGATCGGCGATGAGGCCGATGTCAGCCTGATCAACGGCGAAGTGGTCAAGGGCAAGGTTCGCTATATCAGCCGCGACGCCACCGCCAAGACCCGCACCTTCCCGATCGAGATCGCGGTCCCCAACAAGGACAATGCCATCCCGGCCGGCATGACCGCTGAAATCACCGTGCGCGCCAACCCGACCGACGCGGTGGTGTTGCCCCGTTCGGTGGTGACGCTCGGCCAGAACGGCGACCTCGGCATCCGCGCCATCGACGCGGCGTCGAAGGTGGTCTTCTTCCCGATCGACCTGGTCGACGACACCCAGAAGGGTCTCGTCCTCGGTGGCATCCCAGCTGACGCGAAGGTCATCATCGCCGGCCAGGATCTGGTCAAGGAAGGCGACGAAGTGCAGGCCCAGGTCGCCGACGAGGCGGCCCTCAAGAAACTCGCTGAAAGCGCAGCCGGGACGCAGTAAAAATGGATATCGTCAGCCTTGCGATCCGCAATGCGCGACTGACCCTTTCGGTCTTGCTCTTCCTGGTCATCGCGGGGGCGCTTGCCTACCGCGCCGTGCCCAAGGAAGCCGAGCCGGACGTCGCCATTCCGATCATGTATGTCAGCCTGGTCTACAACGGCATTTCGCCTGAAGACGCCGAACGACTGTTGCTGCGCCCTGTCGAATCTCAGCTCAAGAGCCTGAAGGGGCTCAAGGAGATGAAGTCGAACGCCTATCAGGGCGGCGCCAACGTCGTCGTCGAATTCGATCCGTCGGTCGATTTGGGCGATGCGTTGATCGACACGCGCAACAAGGTGCAGGACGCCAAGCGCGACCTCCCCGCGGGGGTCGAGGAACCGACAGTCAACGAGGTGAATCTGTCCGAATTCCCGGTCGTGTTCATCACGCTGTCCGGCGACATTCCGGAGCGCGCTCTGACCGCCGCCGCCAAGGACCTGCGCGACCGCATCGAAGAGGTGCCCGGCGTGCTCGAGGCCGAGATCCAGGGATCTCGCGACGAGCTCGTCGAGGCGATCGTCGATCCGGTAAAGCTGTCTTCCTATGGCCTGCAGCTCGACCAGCTCATCCAGGGCGTCGGCGCATCGAACAGTCTCGTCGCCGCCGGTACCATCGAGGGAGCGGAAGGCAAATACGCGGTGAAGGTGCCGTCGCTGATCGAAACGCCGGAGGACGTCGCAAACCTGCCTGTCGTGGCCGGCCCGAACGCTGTCGTCCGAGTTCGCGACGTCGCCACCGTGCGTTCGACCTTCAAGGACGCCGAGACGATCGCCCGCATCGACGGCAGGCCGGCGATCACGCTGGCGGTCAAGAAGCGCATCGGCGCCAATGTCGTCGAGACCATCGAAGGCTCGAAGAAGGTTGCCGAAGAGTTCGTGGCAAAGAGCAAACAGGCGCTGCCCGACCTGCAGGTGACCTACACCCAGGACAAATCGGTTTTCGTCAACCAGCTGCTGAACGACCTGCAGAACCACGTGATGATTGCCGTCATCCTGGTCTTCATCGTCATTCTCTATGCGCTTTCGGGGCGCGCCTCGATGCTGATCGGACTGGCGATCCCGTCTTCGTTCCTGATCGGCATCCTGCTGCTTGCCTTGATGGGCTACACGATCAACATGATCGTGCTGTTCTCGCTCATTCTGGCGGTTGGCATGCTTGTCGACGATGCGATCATCGTCACCGAATATGCCGAGCGCCGCATGTCGGAAGGCATGCCGAAGGCGCAGGCGTTCGAGGAAGCCGCCAAACGCATGGCCGGACCGGTCATTGCGGCGACCCTGACTCGTATCGCGGCGTTTTCGCCGCTGCTGTTCTGGCCAGGCATCGTCGGCGACTTCATGAAATATCTGCCGATCACACTGATCGTCACGCTCGCCGCCTCGATGGCCTATGCGTTGATTTTTGCCCCGGCGATCGGCGCCATCATCGGCAAGGCGCCGCTTCATGGCGAGGAAGAAAACCGCGACGGCCTCTACATGGCGATCGTCAAGAAGGCCGTGGCCTTCCCGATCACCGCCATCGTCCTGACGCTGATGCTGCTGGGCGGCGGCCTCTATTCCTATGTCAAGTTCGGCAATGGCGTGGAGTTCTTCCCCTCGGTCGAGCCGGACTACGGCCTGCTTTACGTCCACGCCCGCGGCAACCTCTCGCTTGAGGAAATGGACGCCGCAACACGCATCGCCGAACAGCGCATCATCGGCTGGCCCGGCATCAAGTCGGTACTGACCAAGGTCGGCAAGACACGCGGCGGCGAGGACGTTCCGGAAGACGTCGTCGGTGTCATCAACTATGAGTTCATCGACTGGCGCGAGCGCGAATCCGCGCACAAGATCCTCGACGACCTGCGTGTCGCGATGGCCGGCATTCCGGGCGTCGATGTCGAGGTGCGCGTTCCGGACGCCGGCCCGCCGACCGGCAAGGCCATCCAGGTGCAGCTTTCGGCGACGGACCCGACCGGGCTCAACGACTATGCCAAGCTGGTGGCCGCGACCGTGGCCAAGGTTCCCGGCGTCATCGACCTTTCCGATGGCCTGCCGCCCCCCGGGGTCGACTGGGCGCTTGAGGTCGATCGCTCCAAGGCCGCGCAGTTCGGCATCAGCCCGACCTCTGTCGGAACGGTGGTTCAGCTCGTGACCACGGGCCTGAAACTGACCGACTACCGGCCCGCGGGCACGGACGACGCGGTCGACATCAGGCTGCGTCTGCCGGAGGACCGACGCACGCTGTCGGCGCTCGACGAGTTGCGCATCGAAACGGCACAAGGGTCTGTGCCTATCTCCAACTTCGTCTCACGCAAGCCGGAGCCGACCGCTGGCGTCCTGAAACGTATCGACAGCAAGCGCACCATCACCATCCAGGCCAATGTGGCAGGCGGCTTCCAGGTCGCCGAAGTTCAGGCTGCGGTCGCCAAGGCCGTTGGTGAGATTGCCAAGCCGGGCGTCGACTGGAAGCTCGCCGGGTCGAACGAAGACAGCGCGGAGGCCGCTGCCTTCCTCAGCAATGCGTTCGGCGCCGCGATCTTCCTGATCTTCATCGTGCTTCTGGCGCAGTTCAACAAGTTCACCAGCGTGCTCTTGGTGTTGTCCTGCGTCGTCATGGCGGTGATCGGTGCGCTGCTCGGCATGTTGCTGACCGGTCAGACCTTCGTCATCGTCATGTCGGGCATCGGCTTCATCGCACTGGCCGGCGTGGTGGTGAACAACAACATCGTGCTGATCGACACCTATGATCGGCTGCGCGACGAAGGTTGGAACAAGCTCGACGCGGTGCTGCAGACCTGCCGCGAACGCGCGCGGCCCGTGGTACTGACCGCACTGTCGGCCATCCTTGGCGTCATGCCGATCGCCTTCGGCCTCGGCCTGGAGATCTTCCACCACGAGACGACGATCAACGCCCCGTCGACGCAGTGGTGGATCGCGCTCTCCTCGGCGATCGTCTTCGGCCTGTCGTTCGCCACCGTGCTGACACTGGTGGTGACGCCGGCGATGCTGATGGTGTTCACCCGCGAGAAACGCAAGCCCGGCCAGCGTGGCTGGTTCAGCAAGCTTCTCCACCGGAAGGACAAGGTCGAGGCTAGCGCCACCCCGGCGCCTAGCCCCGACGAACCTGCTGTCGCCTTCCCCAAGGCAGCGGAATAGACTGACCAAGCAGGACCCCATGAAAGGCCGCCCAGGAACAACCGGGCGGCCTTTTGCGTTGCTGCCTCGATGAACCCCAAGAATCCGAGGCATGAACAATGACGATTTCAACGCTGCTCATCATCATCCTGATCCTGATCCTGCTCGGCGCGGTGCCGGCCTGGCCGCACTCGCGCGGATGGGGATATGGCCCATCGGGCATCGTCGGCATCCTGCTCGTGGTGCTCTTGGTGTTGATGCTGATGGGGCGGATCTGACCGTCAGCGGACCAACCGGCTAAGGCGACTGGAGCAAGCCTGCGCAGGTCGCCAGCCCCTTGCGGTAATCGTGCCGGGCCGGGACGCCCCGGTCCGCAACGCATGCTGGACATCGGTGACATAAGCATTGAAGTCGGACGACGCCTCAAGGCAGACGCCGTACTTTCTGTAGGGGTTGGCGGCCCCGCCCACATCCATGGCCTTCAAAGCCCAGGCCTTCTCCCGCTTCGAGCTTGGCACATAGACGAGCCTCTCGATGTCGGCGGCAGTCTGGGCGGCGTCGTCCACCTTCTCGATCAGGCTTTCAAGCACGGCCGACCGGGCGGAGATCGTGTCGTGTAGGTCCCGGCTGTCGGAGAGCGCGTCGGCCACGGCCGGCGCCGCTGCAAGCTGCGAGCAACAAGGCGATACCGGTCAACGCGCTCATCCGACGCCCCCCACACGGCAACTATCTCATGCACAGTCACCGGCTGGAAGCTGAAAGGCTTCAGGCGGCCGACTTGAGTCTGGAAGGGAGCAAGTCAAGATCGTCGAGCGCGCCCTTCACCGCCTCGTCCAGCGGCGTGTGCGGGATCTCGCCGATGGCGGCTCCCAGCCGCCTCGAGACGAGGCGATGCGGTTCGAAGCGCAGATAGGACATCGATACGATCGCCTTCCACATCGGCACGAACGGGCTTCCGGCGCGCAGCACCCACCACGGCATGCTGGCGAGCTTGAGCTTGCGGCCTGTCACACGCCCCATTGCCGCCTTGATCTCCAGGTCGGTCAGGGAGTGGCCCGGGAGATTGAAGCTTTCATAGGCGCCGAGAGACTCTCGCCTGTCGGCCAGCGCCACAAACGTTCTGGCGAGATCGGGCAGATAGGCCCAGGCATGAACGAGATCCACGGGGCCAGGCGCGGTGTAGGCGCCCTTGGCCAGCTTGGAGGCGATGATCAGGTCGAACCAGGAGCCCGTGCCCTTGCCGCCAAAGAAGTCGCCGGCCCTGAGCAACACAGTACGAACCCGGCCGGCATCGGCCTCGTTCCGGTACAGCTCTTCTTGCTCTGCGCGGATGCGGCCCTTGTCGGTCGTCGGTCGCTGCGGCGTGTCCTCTGATATGACGGCAGGCATCGGCGAGCCGAAGTTGTAGACGGTACCGGCAACCATGTGCAGCGCGCCATTGGTGTGGCAGGCAGCCATGACGTTTTCGGCCATCGGCAGCACCGAGCTCCAGTCGGTGTAGACGGGACTCAGGCCGTTGAAGACGATGTCCATGCCACGTGTGGCAGCGACAAGCGACTGCCGGTCGAGCGCGTCGGCGGCGAACGGTTCGGCGCCAGCAAGCTCAGCCGGCAGCGTGCCGTCGCGGGTGATGGCCCTCACCTGGTATCCCGCGTCGAGAAAGGCCTTGGCGACGGCGCGGCCAAGCCGGCCGCGGGCACCCAATATTGCGATCTTGGTCATGTCGGTCACTCCTGTTGTGTGACCGCAATGTCGTTCATTCATTTCGGGAAATAAATTGACTGGAAATGGCAACCTGATATTCATTTTTGTATAGATGCCTGAGCTCGACTGGAACCTCATCCGAAGCTTCGTCGCGGTTGCCGAAACCGGCAGCCTGTCGGCCGCGGCGCGCAAACTGGGCTCCAGCCAGCCGACCCTGGGTCGCCATATCGCCGAGCTCGAGCACGTACTCGACGTCACGCTGTTTCGGCGCGGCCGCCAGGGTTATATGCTGACCGAGGCCGGTAGCCTGCTGTTCGAGCGGGGCCGTGCCGTCAGCGAACAGGCAACATCATTCGCGCGACTCGCTTTGGGCGCGGTGGAAGCGATCGAAGGCACGGTCCGGATCGCGGCGAGCGAGATGGTTGCCGCCCATGTCCTGCCTGTGATGCTGGCGCGTCTCGGAATGGAAGAGCCGGGCATCGAGGTCGAGGTCGTCGCGTCCAACCAGGTCGAGAATCTTCTGCGCCGCGACGCCGACATCGCGATCCGCATGGTGCAGCCGGCCCAGAATGAGCTGGTGGCCCGCAAGGTCACCGACATCGCGCTACGGATGTGCGCTGCTACAACCTATCTTAACCGCCGCGGCCGGCTGGGGCATCCGGAGGATCTGCAGCAGCATGACCTGATCGGGTTCGACCGCAGCGACGAGATGATCCGCGGCCTCGAACGCTTCTACCCCGGGATGACGCGGCATGCCTTCCGCTTCCGCTCCGACAACCACATCGTGCTCTGGGAGGCCGTACGGGCCGGCAACGGCGTGGGTATCGGCCAGTTGCCGCTGATCCACCGCGAACCGGGGTTGGAGGTCGTCCTGCCTGACCTGCCGCTGCCTGTACTGCCGGTCTGGCTCGCCATGCATCGCGACGTGCGCGCAAGCGTACGTATCCGTCGCGTCGTCGACTTCCTGCATGAAGAGCTGAAGCGTTATTCCGCCGGCGCCGCTTGAGTCATTGCCCTGAAGTCGGCATGGCGGGCGAGCCCGGCCATGACGGATACCACGACCAGCAGGCCGGACAAGGTGACGAAAACAGGCGCAAAGCCCGTATGGCCGGCGACGAAGCCGATCGCCGACGGCGCCACCAGTATGCCTGAATAACCCATCGTGGTGACCACGCTCATGCCGATGTTCGGCACCACGCCGGGCTGGTTTCCGGCGGCGGAGAAGGCGATCGGCACCATGTTGGCGACGCCCAGCCCGCACATGGCGAAGGCGGCGATGGCGATCCAGGGATTGGGCGCAAGGCCTGCAGCCAGCATGCCGGCGGCGGCGACCAGCGCCGAGACGCGCAGGGTGTTGACCGCGCCGAAGCGGTTGCGGACACCATCACCCAGGAACCGCATCAGTGCCATGATGCCGGAGAAGGCGGCAAAGGCGAAACCGGCGGTAGCGATGTCGGCGCCAAGTTCCTGCTTGAGGTAGAGCGCCGCCCAGTCGAGCACCGCACCTTCCGGGATCATCGAAAACAGCGCCATGACACCGACGAGATAAATGGCCGCCAGGCGCGGCATGCGGAAATGCCGATGCTCATGCGCCACCGGCTTGTCCTCGATCAGATAGCGCAGGGCAAAGGCGGTCATGGCCGCTGCAACGAGCGTGACGAACAAGGCATGCGGCAGATGCCCGAACTGCTGGATGATGATGCCGCCAAGCCCGCCGCCGACGAAGCCGCCAAGGCTCCAGAAGCCGTGCGACGACGACATGATGGCGCGCGACAGCCGCTTTTCCACCGCAACGGCATTGGCGTTCATGGCGACATCCATGGCGCCCGCCGTGGCGCCGAAGATGTACATCGTCATCGCAGTCAGCCAGACATTGGGCGCCAAGGTTACCATCAGCAGTGCAAAGACCAGAATCCAGGCGAAGCCGATGACAACAGGGCGTGAGCCGCGCTTGGTCATCAGGTAACCGGAGAACGGCATCGCCGTCAGCGCGCCGATGCCGAAACCAAGGATCAACAGGCCGAGCACGAACTCGCTGATGCCGAGCCGGGTGACCAGCAACGGAATCTGCGGCGCCCAGCTTCCGGTCATGAAGCCGTTCATGAAAAATGCTGCTGCGACAGCCCATCGGGCCGAAGCGTTGGCGGGTGTCGGGGTGGCGTCTTTGATGCTCATCGAGCGCGACTCCTAACATAGCTGCCTGGCAGCTGAAATCGATTTCAACCTGCCGTGATCGTCGGATTCAAAAAGTGACCGCCAAGCTCGACAGGTCCCGGTATCACCACCGCATTTCAAGGCGAATGCTGATTTTTAAATCGATTTAGAAGCCAGTCAAGTCAGCTTCCATGGCAAGCATTGGGCCAGGACGGTAACAAAGGTTAACGATTGCCCGAATTCCGTCGAATAGCTGGGCTAGCAGGGAAGCTTGGAAACTGCGGCGGGACGGGCAACACACTCCACGTTCGCAATCGTTTCGATACATTGCATGCCAAATCGGGTTGGGGGTCGGCTTCGGCATGTCGCCGGGCTGTACCAGTGTGGAGTCTTGTACCATGAATACCCCCGCCTTCCGGCTTGCCGGGATATCAAGCGGCCTCGCCGCCCGTCTGCCCCGGCTGCATCTGTCGAAGCTCGAAATCGGCTTGCTTGGCGCAGCTGCGACGCTGGCGATCGCCATCGTCGCATTCGGGCTCACCGGCAGCGACAAGCCGGACCCGATAGAAACCGCAGCCGTCCTGCCCCCGCGCCTCGAAACCAAGAACCCCGGCACGGAAATCCCCGCCGAGACAGCCAAGCCGATCGCATCGGCCACCGGTCAGACAGCTGCCGCTCCGGTTCCGGCAGTGCCGGCGCCAACACAGGCCTCGCTCCTGTCAGCCCTGGCCTCGGCACCCGCAACCAGCCATTTCGAAAAGCCCCAGG
Organism: Aminobacter sp. NyZ550; assembly: GCF_025628925.2. Taxonomy (NCBI): domain Bacteria; kingdom Pseudomonadati; phylum Pseudomonadota; class Alphaproteobacteria; order Hyphomicrobiales; family Phyllobacteriaceae; genus Aminobacter; species Aminobacter sp. NyZ550. The sequence goes on along the minus strand of NZ_CP114190.1, from coordinate 1,220,115 downwards.
CGACGGCAGTTGCCGGCCCGGACGAGCGAGGCGAGACGGCCACAACGCCATTGACCACGGCCGCCGACCAGGCGCCCGATCCAGCGCCGACCACGGTCATTCCAACGGAAGAATTGCGCGGCTCGATCGACGTCCAGGTGGCGGAGACGGAAACGGAGGTGGCGATGCTCGAGCAGCAGACCGGCATGATAGACGGCGAGACCGGTAATGTTGCCCAGGCGACGACCGGTCCGCTGCCGGAGTTGCGCCCGGCAAAGGTGGTGAAATACGCCAATTTGCGTGACGGACCTGCCGACGAGGCCAAGGTGATCGTCGTCGTTCCGGCCAATGCCGAGATCGAGGCCGAGGTCGACTGCAACTGGTGCACGGTCGTCTACAAAGGCCAGCGCGGCTACATGTATAAAAACCTGATCCGCCGCACCGTGGCGGAAGAAGCAAAGGCAGGTCAGGGGCTGTTCTGAGCCCCCGACCCTGAGCGAGATCAGCCGTAGACGACCAAAAGGTCCTTGGCGTCGATCTGGTCGCCGGCACGCACCAGCACCTCGGCGATGGTGCCGTCGCGTTCGGCATGCAGTGCCGTTTCCATCTTCATGGCTTCGATCGACAGCAGCACGTCGCCGGCCTTGATCGGCTGGCCGGCTGAGACGGCGAGCGTCGAGACGACGCCCGGCATCGGCGCACCGACATGGGCGTCGTTGCCCGCCTCGGCCTTGCGCCGTGCCTTGGAGGCGGATGCGCCATGGGCACGGTCCGGCACCTTGACGCGGCGCGGCTGGCCGTTGAGTTCGAAGAACACCGTCACCATGCCCTTCTCGTCGACGTCGCCGACAGCGAGGCAACGGATGACCAGCGTCTTGCCCTTTTCGATATCGACGAAAACCTCGTCCTCCGGCTTCATGCCGTAGAAATAGACCGGCGTCGGCAGCACGCTGACCGGACCGTAGGTGTCCTGGGCGCCGACGAAGTCGGTGAACACCTTCGGGTACATCAGCCAGGAGGCAAACTCGTCCTCGGACAGCTTGCGCCCGAGCTTGCTCTCGATTTCCTTGCGGTTGGCCTTGAGATCGGCCGGCTTGAGCAGCGAACCGGGGCGCGTGGTGATCGGTGTCTCGCCCTTCAGCACCTTTTTCTGCAGTGCCGCCGGCCAGCCGCCAGGCGACTGGCCGAGATCGCCGCGCAGCATCGACACCACCGAGTCCGGGAAGGCAATGTCCTTGGCCGGGTTCTCGACGTCGGCGACGGTCAGCTCCTGGCTGACCATCATCAGTGCCATGTCGCCGACGACCTTGGACGACGGCGTCACCTTGACGATGTCGCCGAACATCAGGTTGACGTCGTGATAAGCCTGCGCCACCTCGTGCCAGCGGGTCTCGAGGCCGAGCGAGCGGGCCTGTTCCTTCAGGTTGGTGAACTGGCCACCCGGCATCTCATGCAGATAGACCTCCGAAGCGGGTCCCTTCAGGTCGCTCTCGAAGGCGGCATACTGGTTGCGCACGGCTTCCCAGTAGAACGAGATGCGGCGGATCCATTCGGGCGCCAGGCCCGGGTCGCGATCCGAACCACGCAGTGCCTCGACGATCGAGCCCAGGCACGGCTGCGAGGTGTTGCCGGAGAAGGCATCCATGGCCGCGTCGATGGCATCGACGCCGCTTTCGACCGCCGCCAGCACGGTTGCCGCCGACAGGCCCGACGTGTCGTGGGTGTGGAAATGGATCGGCAGGTCGGTGGCCTCACGCAGCGCCTTGAACAGCACGCGCGCCGCAGCCGGCTTGAGCAGGCCCGCCATGTCCTTGACGGCGATGATGTGCGCGCCGGCCGCTTCCAGCTCCTTGGCGAGGCCGACATAATACTTCAGGTCGTACTTCGCCCTGTTCGGGTCGAGGATGTCACCGGTGTAGCAGATCGCCGCTTCGCAGAGCTTGCCCTCGGCACCGACCGCATCCATCGACACGCGCATGTTCTCGACCCAGTTGAGGCAGTCGAAGACGCGGAACAGGTCGACGCCACCTGATGCAGCCTGGCGAACGAAATGCTGGACGACGTTGTCGGGATAGTTGGTGTAGCCGACGCCGTTGGCGCCGCGCAGCAGCATCTGCAGCAGGATGTTGGGCGCCGCCTGACGGACTTTCGATAGCCGCTCCCACGGGTCTTCGGTCAGGAAGCGCATGGCGACGTCGAAGGTGGCACCGCCCCAGCATTCGAGCGACAGCAGCTGCGGCAGCGCGCGCGCATAGGTACCGGCAATCTTGGCGATGTCATGGGTGCGCACCCGCGTCGCCAGAAGCGACTGGTGGCCGTCACGCATCGTCGTGTCGGTGATCAGTACCTGCTTCTGCGCCCGCATCCAGGCCGCGAACTTCTCCGGGCCAAGCTGGTCGAGCATCTGCCTGGTGCCGTCGGGGATCGGGCCGGTGAACCACGGCACGACGGGTGCTGCGGCCTCTGGATTGGGCGCGGCGCGGCCACGCGTCTCCGGGTGGCCGTTGACGGTGACGTCGGCGAGGTAGTTGAGCAGCTTGGTGGCGCGGTCCTGGCGCTTGACCTGCGCGAACAGCTCGGGCGTCGAGTCGATGAACCTGGTGGTGTAGGAATTATCGCGGAACGACGGGTGTGTGATGATCGCTTCGAGGAAGGTCAGGTTGGTCGCCACGCCGCGAATGCGGAACTCGCGCAGCGCCCGATGCATGCGCGCGATCGCCTCGACCGGGTTCGGCGCCCAGGCGGTGACCTTTTCCAGCAGCGGATCGTAGAAACGGGTGATGACCGCGCCCGAATAGGCCGTGCCGCCGTCGAGGCGGATGCCGAAACCGGTGGCGCCGCGATAGGCGGTGATGCGGCCATAGTCGGGAATAAAGTTCTGCTCCGGGTCCTCGGTCGTGATGCGGCACTGCAAGGCATGGCCGTTGAGGCGGATGTCTGCCTGGACGGGCACGCCCGATTCCGGCGTGCCTATGGCGAAGCCGTCGAGGATGTGGATCTGTGCCTTGACGATGTCGATGCCGGTCACCTGCTCGGTGACGGTATGTTCAACCTGGATGCGCGGGTTGACCTCGATGAAGTAGAACTTGCCGGTGTCGGCATCCTGCAGGAACTCGACAGTGCCCGCGCCGATATAGGCGGTGTCGCGGGCGAGCTTGAGGGCATAACCGCACAGCTCCTGGCGCAGCTCCTCGCTGAGGTAAGGTGCTGGTGCGCGCTCGACGACCTTCTGGTTGCGGCGCTGGATCGAGCAGTCGCGCTCGAACAGGTGCACGGCGTTGCCATGGGTGTCACCCAGCACCTGCACCTCGACATGGCGAGCGCGTTCGATCAGCTTTTCAAGATAGACCTCGTCCTTGCCGAACGCCGCCTTGGCCTCGCGCTTGCCTTCGGTCACCTCGCGGATGAGGTCGGCCTCGCTGCGGATGGCGCGCATGCCACGACCGCCGCCACCCCATGAGGCCTTGAGCATGACGGGATAGCCAACCTCGGCGGCGAGCCTCTTCACCTCGTCCATGTCGTCGGGCAGAGGGTCGGTCGCCGGGATCACCGGCACACCGACTTCAATGGCAAGATTGCGCGCCGCCACCTTGTTGCCAAGCCGGCGCATGGTCTCGGGCTTCGGCCCGATGAAGGTGATGCCATTGGCAGCACAGGCGTCAGCGAACTCGGGGCTCTCCGACAACAGACCATAGCCGGGATGGATGGCATCGGCACCCGACAGCCTGGCGACGCGGATGATCTCCTCGATCGACAGGTAGCTTTCGATCGGTCCCATGTCCTTGGTGAGATGGGGACCACGGCCGACCTGGTAGCTTTCGTCGGCCTTGAAGCGATGCAGCGAATATTTGTCCTCTTCGGCCCAGATCGCCACGGTTTTGAGCCCCAGCTCATTGGCCGCGCGGAAGACGCGGATGGCGATTTCGGATCGGTTGGCGACGAGGATCTTGCTGATCGGCACGAATACGCTCCAGGGAACCGGATATTTAAGAGGCGGCGAATGATTAGCGGGAAAATGCTGCGGTGCAACCGAAAACACACATTGCTAAATCGATTTAATTTCCGTCGGGTCAGACCGGCATTTTTCCACGGCACAAAAAAATGCCCGACGCTTTCGCGCCGGGCATCTCACATCAGCAGACCCTGCTGAAATTACTTCTGCGGCTTGTAGGTGTACTTGCCGTCGTCGCCCTTCACCCATTCATACATGATGTAGCCGGGCAGCTTCGGGTCGCCCTTCTCGTCGAAGCCCATGTCGCCAAGCACGGTCGGGAAGGTGTTCGCCTTCATTGCCTTCGCCACTTCCTGCGGATCGACCGAACCAGCCTTCTTGGCAGCTTCGGCGATGACCTGCATCGCTGCGTAGGAGTAGAGGGTGTAAGCCTCGGGGTTGAAGCCGGCGGCACGGAACTTTTCGACCAGCGCGTTGTTGGTCGGGTTCAGCGTCGGATCGGGACCGAAGGTGTTGAGGGTACCGGCAACAGCGTCGCCAGCGATCGAGGCGAGTTCGTTCGAGACGATGCCATCACCCGAAACCAGCTTCGCCTTGAGGCCCTGGTCAGCCGTCTGGCGGATGATCAGGCCGGCTTCGGTGTGTAGGCCGCCCCAGTAGATGATGGTGACGCCGGCTTCCTTCATCTTGCCGATGAGTGCCGAGAAATCCTTGTCGCCGATGTTGACGCCTTCGTACATGACCTCGGTCAGGCCGGCAGCGTTCATCGCCTTCTTGGTTTCGTCAGCCAGACCCTGGCCGTAAGGCGTCTTGTCGTGGATCACCGCGATCTTGGCGTCCTTGAACTTCTCAGCCAGATATGCACCGGCGATGGCGCCCTGCTGGTCGTCACGGCCGCAGGTGCGGAAGGTGTTCCACAGGCCGCGCTCGGTGAACTGCGGGTTGGTCGCAGCCGGGGTGATTTCGAGGATGCCGTTCTCGGCGTAGACTTCCGAAGCCGGAATCGAGACGCCCGAGTTGAAGTGACCGACCACGAACTTGACGCCGTCAGCGACGAACTTGTTGGCGACCGAGATGCCCTGCTTCGGATCGGAAACGTCGTCGCCGACAACCAGCTTGATCTGCTCGCCGTTGATGCCGCCCGCGGCGTTGATGTCGGCAACCGCCTGCTCGGCGCCCTTCTGGAGCTGCGCTCCGAAGGCTGCGTTCGGGCCGGTGATCGGGCCAGCGACGCCAACAATGATATCGGCCCATGCGCTGCCGCTGAACGCCACAAGCGCGGTCAGTGCAACAGCCGACAAAAGTGACTTTTTCATTGAAACACTCCCATTAGTTGAGTGGGCGTGGATGTTCTTTCATGCGATGCCCACCCATATCGCAGAAAGGTGAGTTTGCCGATTTTCCGGCAGTTGTCACGCCGATTCATTGGCGAATCGGCGCGTTAGAACCCCCTCAAGACTTGGCGCGCCAAGAAAGCGGCGAGGCCTTTTCATAGAGCCAGTGATATTGCTTCACCATCTGATTGGTGCGGGTGTATTTGTAACCAAGCGTTGCAAAAACCAGCAATATGACGGTGTCGACGATATAGTACTGCAGCGAGAACATGGTGCCCTCGAACAGCGCGTGGTGGATGAAGCGTACGCCGAGCCCAAGCCCCAGAATGTACAACACGAGCTGCGCGTAGCTGCGCCAGGTCTGGGCACAGGCGCGTCCGGTCATCCAGGCCGCCCATCCACCCAGCAGGCAGCTGACGAACAGGAACTGCCAGATCGAGGCTTCCTCGTAGAGAATGCCGTGCATGATGGTATCTCCTAGTGACGGCCGCCTTCGAGATAGGCTGCGCGAACCTCGGGATCGGCGAGCAGATCCTTGCCGGTGCCGCTCATCGTGACGACGCCGTTGACCATGACGTAGCCGCGCGTCGCCAGCTTGAGCGCGCCGAAGGCGTTCTGCTCGACAAGGAACACGGTCAGCCCTTGGGTGCGGTTGAGCTCGCGGATGGCGTCGAAGATCTGCTTCACGATCAGCGGCGCCAGACCGAGCGAAGGCTCGTCGAGCAGCAGCAGCTTGGGTCGAGCCATCAGCGCGCGGCCGATCGACAGCATCTGCTGCTCTCCGCCGGAAAGCGTGCCGCCGCGCTGGCCGATGCGCTCCTTGAGACGTGGAAACAGCGTGAACACCTTCTCGACGTCCTCATCATAGTATTTGAGGTTGTCGAGGCTTGCGCCCATCTGAAGATTTTCCATCACCGTCATGCGCGGGAAGATGCGCCGGCCCTCGGGCGATTGCGCGATGCGCAACCTCGCGATCTCGTGCGTCGGCATGTCGGTGATGTCGGTTCCGGCGAAGGTGATGGTGCCGCGGCGCGCCCTTGGCGTACCGAAGATGGTCATCATCAGCGTTGACTTGCCAGCGCCGTTGGCGCCGATCAGCGCGACGATCTCGCCTTCATTGACAGCGACGTCGACGCCGCTGAGGGCGCGGATGTTGCCGTAGTAGGTCTCGACACCTTTGATGTCGAGCAAGGTCTTAGCCGTCACTTGCCACCTCCGCGCTTGGCTTTCGCCGGCTTGGCCGCTTCACGCGCCAGCGCCTTGGCCTGCCCCACCCAGTCTTCCCGTTCGATGCGGCCGTCAAAGGCGAGATAGGCCTCGGCCGCCGCGATGTCCGACTTCTTCCACGCCGCCACCTGGTCGAAATGGAAGATACCGTGCTCGTTGAGCTTCTTTTCGTTGACCGGCCCGATGCCCTTGATCGCGATGAGCCGGTCGGCAACGCCGCCACGCGGAGCGGCAAGTACGTTGGAGATGGTCTTCGGAGCTGAGGGCTTCGCGGCGGCAGGTTTGGACGCCGCCGGCTTGGCGGCAGTCGGTTTGGGCGTTGACGCCGCAGGTTTGGCGGCCGGCTTGGCCGCAGCCTTCGCAGCCGGCTTGGCGGGCGCCTTTGTCGCAGCCGTTGATGACGGTTTTGCTGGCGTCTTCGTTTCGGCTTTGGCGACCGCTGGCTTGGCAGCCGGGGCAGGCTTGGCGCTGCCCTTTGGTGCCGGCGTGGCCGTGACTGCAGACTTTACGACCTTTGCTGTCTTGGTAGCAGGTTTCGCGGCTGGTGTCGCCCTGGCAGCCGGTTTCGCCGGCGGCGTGGCCGTGCCGGTCGGCTTCGCAGCGGTCGTGGCTTTGGCAACCGGCTTGGCCGATACAGCGGCTGGCTTGGCTGCCGGAGCAGCCTTCGCCGGGGCCTTGGTCGTTGTCTTGGCAGCAGCCTTCGGCGCATCCCCCCTGGCGACTTGCTTTGAAGGTGCCGACGCTGCCTTGGCCGCGGGCTTGACCGCCTCTTTCAAGACGGCAGGCCTGCTTGCTCTGGCCGCAGGCTTCGTCTCAGCCTTTGCCGCTAGCTTGGCAGGAACAGCGGCGGATGCCTTGCCGGCTGCCGCCTTGGGCGCAGGCTTGACCGGCGCAGACATCAACCCCGCGGCTGGTGCAGCCGTAGGCTTGGCCTTCTTCGCCTTTCCGGCGGGAGCCATCTGGCTTGCAGACGCGGCGGCTGCCCTTGCAGCCTGCACTTCAACCTGACTGGCTTTCGATGCGCCCTTGGAGACCGAGACGACTTCGCCATGACCATCGCTGTGGCCAATGGTGTCGCTCACCGGTCCGGCCATCATCGACGAAGACGAACCAGGTCCATGGGCCGGATCCGGCATGCCTTCGAGCTCTTCGATGACCTGCTCGTCGCCGACCTCGACCAGAACGTTGGATACCTCTTCGTCGTCGACGCCGAGATAGGCGGCAATGACCTTCGGATCTGTCCTGACCGACATCGGGTCGCCATCGGAAATCTTGCGGCCGTATTCCAGCACCACGACGTGGTCGGAAATCTGCATGACCACCGACATGTCGTGCTCGATGAGCAGGATCGACGTGCCGGTGTTGTCCTTGATGTCGTTGAGCAGCGTATTGAGTGCCAGCGACTCTTTGGGGTTGAGGCCGGCCGCCGGTTCGTCGAGGCAAAGCAGCTCTGGTCCGGTACACATGGCGCGCGCAATCTCGAGGCGGCGTTGTGCGCCATAGGGAAGGTCGCCCGCCGGATCGTCGGCACGGTCGAGCAGTTCGGCCTTTTCGAGCCAATGCTTGGCAAGCTCGACTGATTCAGCCGACGCCCTGCGGTAGCCGCCAAGGCCGACCAGGCCCATGACGGTAAATCCGGAGGCCTTCATCAGCTTGTTGTGCTGGGCAACCAGAAGATTCTCGAGCAGCGTCATGCCCGAAAACAGCCGGATGTTCTGGAAGGTACGCGCGACCTTGGCCTTGGCCGTGATCTGGAAGTCCGGCATGCGCTCGAGCAGGAATTCCCCGCCTTCGCGGCCGTTGAACCGGATCATGCCTTCGGTCGGCTTGTAGAAGCCCGTAATGCAGTTGAAGACCGTGGTCTTGCCGGCACCGTTCGGGCCGATCAGCGCGGTGATTTCCCCGCGCTTGGCCTCAAAGGACAGGTCGCCGATGGCGACAAGGCCACCGAATTTCATCGACAGATGCTCGACCTGCAGGATCGGCTTGCTCATGGATGCGCTCGCGTTCATCAGCCGTGTCCTTCCTTGGTGAAGGAACTGGAGACAGCTTTTCGTTCATGCAGGAAGGCCGTGGGTTCGCGGCTGCCGACGAAACCTCGCGGCTTCCACAGCATCACGATGACCATCGCCATGCCAAACAGCAGCATGCGGTAAAGCTCAGGCGTGAAGTCCGGCCCGAAAACGTGCTTGAGGAACTCCATCTCGCGCAGGATCTCGGTGCCGCCGATCATCACCGCGGCCGCGACCGCGATGCCGACCAGCGACCCCATGCCGCCGAGCACCACGATAGCCAGGATGATCGCCGATTCCAGGAAGACGAAGGATTCAGGCGACACGAAGCCCTGGCGCGCGGCGAAGAACGAGCCGGCGAAACCGCCGAACATGGCGCCTGTCGCAAAGGCGGTGAGCTTGGTGGTGGTGGTGTTGATGCCGAGCGAACGGCAGGCGATCTCGTCCTCGCGCAGCGCTTCCCAGGCGCGGCCGACCGGCATGCGGCGCAGGCGTATGGTGACGAAGGCAGTCAGCAGCGCCAGGCCAAGGATGAGGTAGTAGAGGAAGATCTTGTAGTAGGCGCCGGACTGGGCGATGCCGAGCACCTTGGCGATGTAGTTGGGATCGGAGACGTTGAACGACATCAGCCCGAAGAAGCTGACCTTCGGGATGCCGGAGATGCCGGCAGCACCGTTGGTGACTTCGCGCCAGTTGATCAGCACGAGGCGGATGATCTCACCAAAGGCGAGCGTGACGATCGCCAGATAGTCGCCTCGAAGCCGCAGAACCGGGAAGCCGAGGATGACGCCCCAGAAGGCGGCCATGATGCCGGCCACCGGCAGCAGGATCCAGAACGACCAGCCGAGCTGCGTTGCCAAAAGCGCGTAGGCATAGGCGCCGACGGCGTAGAAAGCGACGTAGCCGAGATCGAGCAGCCCGGCGAGACCGACGACGATGTTCAGGCCCCAGGCCAGCATGACGTAGATCAGGATCTGGATGCCGAAATTGTCGACCCACTTGAGCGAACCCTGGAAGCCGCCAGCCATCGAACCCGTCAAGAGCGCCAGGATCAGGACGACAACGATTGGATAGGCGATCAGGACGCCGACGCCGAGGGCCGAAAAGTGGTTATGGATGAAGGCGCGGAAGTAGAACAGCACCGAGGCCAGCGCATAGATGATCGCCAGCGCGCGGAAGAAGCGCAGGTAACCAGCCAGGCCGGAACCGAAAATCCCGTCAAGCGAGCTGGCGAACAACAGAAGCACCGCCGCGACGACCAGCGCCCCAATGAAGTAGGGCAAGCGGAAGAACCGCGTCGCCACGCTGTCTGGCAGCAGCCCGCTGGCGACATCGACGATCTTCTGTCGCGCCATGAATGGCTGCGCATAGGCGACGTAGAGGAAGCGGCCGAGCATGACCAGACCGACGACGATGGTAAGCAGGCCCCAGCGCGGAACGAGGACCAGTTCGTTGCTGATGTTCTGGTCGGTCTTGAGGCCGATGAAGAGGAAGAAAAGGCCAAACGCGATGATACCCGCATAGAAGGCCTCGCGAAGGCCGTGCTGCAATGGGCTGGCGGTCTCTTCGCGTGAAGCTTGGGCGATATTGGCCATGTTGTCAGACCTTCTCGACTTCGGGCCGGCCAAGGATGCCGGAGGGCAGGAAGATGAGCACGATGGCGAGGATCGAGAACGCTGCAACGTCCTTGTAGTCGATCGAGAAGTAGGCCGACCACATGCTTTCGATGAAGCCGATCATCAGGCCGCCAATGACAGCTCCCGGCAACGAGCCGATGCCGCCAAGCACCGCCGCCGTGAAGGCTTTGACCCCGGGCACGAAACCGTCGGAGAAGGCAACGACACCGTAATACATGAGGAACAGGGTACCGGCGACGGCGGCAAGGGCTGCACCCATGATGAAGGTGATGGAGATGGTGCGGTCGACGTCGATGCCGAGCAAAGCTGCCATCTTGCGGTCCTGCTCGCAGGCACGCTGGGCGCGGCCGAGCGAGGTCTTGTTGACGAGGTACCAGAACAAAGCGAGCAGCAGGGCGGTGACCACGACGATGATGATCTGCTTCAGCGAAATCGAGATGCCGCCGACATCGTAGACCTGGCTGACCATTGGCGGGATCGGCTTGTTGCGCGGACCCTGGGTGACCTGAACGAAATTGGACAGCGCGATCGACATGCCGATGGCGGTGATCAGCGGCGCCAGGCGGAACGATCCGCGCAGCGGCCGGTAGGCCACCTTTTCGATCGTCCAGTTGTAGAGGCTGGTCAGGAGCATCGCCACGACCATCATGATCAGCAGGGCGATGACGACCGGCACCGAATAGAACATGGCGCCCAGGATCAGGAACACGATCAGGGCTGTAAACGCCCCGAGCATGAAGATGTCGCCATGGGCGAAATTGATCATGCCGATGATGCCGTAGACCATCGTATAGCCGATCGCGATCAGGCCATAGATGGACCCCAGCGTCAGCCCATTGACCAGCTGCTGGACGAAATATTGCATATGGATGCGGCTCCCCTGGAATGTCGCGCGATGCACGCATTCCTTTTGATATTTCCCCTAGTCCTAAAGTTTCGAGCCTGGATTGCAACGTGATTCTTCAACCCGTTGCGGCTTGCCGGACAGCGTTTTCCGCCGCCTCTGTTTTTTGTTGTCCAGGCCCTGGACTATCGCGAAACCTATCATTGGCTCAACGCAATGTCTTTGCCGTTTCCGGTGATTTTGCGCGCCATGATCGAAGAATGTAGCGCCAAGATACGTAACAGCAACAGGTTCTTGCGTCTTGCCGATGGTCTCTTTCCTATGAATGTCTAGACATATTGGCTGCTCCAGCTCCCTGCCATACGACTATTTGACTATGAACCCATGCGCGAACGGATCGCGATCGTCGATGAAGATGGTGTTCAATCCGGTCATCCGCGCCCACCCCCCGATCGAGGGAATGATCGCCTTCTTGCCGGCCACTTCGACCTCGCGCTCGACCCGCCCCTTGAACAGCGAACCGATGATCGATTCGTGCACGAAATCGTCACCCGCCCTGAGCTTGTCCTTGCCGTGAAGCTGCGCCATGCGCGCCGAGGTGCCGGTGCCGCAAGGCGAGCGGTCGATCGCCTTGTCGCCATAGAAGACCGCGTTGCGGGCATGCGCTTCGGCATGCTTCGGCGCACCCGTCCACAGCATGTGCGACAGCCGGTCGATGCCGGGATTTTCAGGATGCACAAACTGGTATTTTTCGTTCAGCCGCTGCCGCACGACAGGGCTCCAGGCGATGAAATCGCCGGCGGTGTAGTCGGCCATGTCGCGGTAGTTTTCCTGCGGCTCGACGATGGCGTAGAAATTTCCGCCATAAGCGACGTCGACCCTGATCTCGCCGAGTACAGGGCATTCGACCGAAAGCCCTTCGGCATAAAGGAAGGACGGCACGTTGGTGATGCGCACTTCCTCGACATAATCGCCGACCTGCCTGTACTCGGCAATCACGAGGCCGGCCGGCGTGTCGAGGCGCAGCGTGCCCGGCGTCTTCGGCTTGATCAGCCCGTGCTCGATCGCCATCGTCACCGTGCCGATCGTGCCGTGGCCGCACATCGGCAGGCAGCCCGACGTCTCGATGAACAGGATGGCGACATCGCAATCCTCGCGCGTCGGCGGATAGAGGATCGAGCCCGACATCACGTCATGGCCGCGCGGCTCGAACATCAGCCCGGTGCGGATCCAGTCGTATTCGGCAAGGAAATGCGCCCGACGTTCCATCATCGTCGCGCCTTCGAGGCGGGGGCCACCGCCCGCCACCAGCCGCACCGGATTGCCGCAGGTGTGGCCGTCGATACAGAAAAAGGAGTGGCGCGCCATGATGATACCTTGCGTCAGAAACGTTGGGCGGAAAAGGGGGTGAGATCGATCGCCGACTTTTGACCCAGCATGCGCTCGCGCACCAGCCGGCCGGTGGCCGCCGCCTGGGTGAGGCCAAGGTGACCATGGCCGAAAGCGTAGTGGACGCCGGCTTGGCTGCGCGAGCCGCCAATGACCGGCAGCGAATCGGGCAGCGACGGGCGGAAGCCCATCCATTCGCGCCCGCCCGAAGTATCGAGACCCGGTAGGAACTTGCGCGCCTTCTCCAGCATCGCCTTCGACCGCGCATAGTTCGGCGCCCGCGAGATGCCGCCCAGCTCGACCGCGCCGCCGACGCGCAGGCCGGTGGCAAGCGGCGTGATGACGAAGCCATGGCCGGAGAAGATCAGCTGTCGCTTGACGTCGAAAGCACTGGTGGGGAGCGTCGTGTTGTAGCCGCGCTCGGTTTCGAGCGGGATGACGTCGCCGAGCTGACGGGCGAGCAGATGCGACCAGGCTCCGGCAGCGATCAGCACCTGGCGGGCGAACAGCGTGCGGCCTTGCTTGAGCTGGATCAGGATGCGGTCACCAGCCGGCCGGACAAGCCCGACATCGCCCTTGACGAAGGAAGCGCCGCTGACCTCGGCATGACGCCAGATCGCCTTGCCGAGATCCTTCGGGTCGGACACCGTCTTCCAGCCGGGCACGAAGGTGCCACGCGTGAAGCGGTCGGCCAGCCCGGGCTGATAGTTTGCGAGTTCGTGCTTTTCGAGATGCCGGTAGGCGATGCCGAAGCGGTCACGCGCCGCCCAGCTCGGCAATGCCGCCTTGAACTCCGCCTCACGCTCGTAGAGTTCAAGCGAACCGTCCTCGCGCAGCATCGAGCCGGTACCCGAGCGCGCCATCAGCGACGCCCACTCCTGCTCGGCGAGCTTCATCAGCCCGGCCTGCGCGGCAAGGCTCGCCTCATAGTTGGCGGGCGCCCCGGCACGCCAGAAGCGGAAGAGCCATGGCGCAAGCTTGGGCAGGTAGGCAGGTGGAATGGTCAGCGGGCCAAGCGGGTCGGCCAGCCATTTCGGTACGTTGCGCATCATGCCCTTGTGCGCAAGCGGCAGGACATCGGAGAACGCAAACGCCCCGGCATTGCCGGAGCTGGTTTCCTCGCAGACGCCGGTGCGGTCAAAGACCGTCACCTTGCGCCCGGCCTCGGCGAGATAGGCAGCCGCCACGATGCCGACGATGCCGGCGCCGATGATGGCAATGTCGATCTCGTCGACCGCTGCACTCATGCCTTGCTCCCCTCCGAGCCCTGCCCTTACCAGATCAGAACGAAGGCAGCTTGGGGCGGACTTCCAGGGCGTCCTTGATGATCTTCTCGACCGCGTTGCGGCGCTCGCCCGACAATGGCTTGCGCGGCATGCGCACACGATCGTGGGAGCCGATCGCCAGCACCTCGGCAAGCTTGATGTTCTGGACCAGATAGGTCGAGACGTCGAGGTCGAGCAGCGGGCGGAACCAGCGGTAGATGGCGAGCGCCTCTTCGCGCCGGCCCTGCTTCATCAGCTGGTAGATGGCGACAGTCTCGCGCGGGAAGGCGACGACGAGGCCTGCAACCCAACCGATTGCGCCGACCGAAAGAGCCTCGAAGGCGAGGTTGTCGACGCCGGTGAACAGGTCGTAGCGGTTGCCCAGGCGGTTGATGATCTCGGTCGAGCGGCGGATGTCGTCGGACGATTCCTTTACCGCGACGAAGCGCGTGTCGGACGCCAGTTCCTCCATCTGGTCGACGGTGACGTCGACGCGGTAGGCGAGGCGGTTGGAGTAGATCATGACCGGCAGGTCGCCGGCTTCGGCCACGGCGCGAAGGGCCGCCACCGTCTCTTCCGGGTTGGTGTGGTAGATCGGGCTCGGCACCACCATCAGGCCGGACGCGCCTTCCCTAGAGGCGCGCTTGGCGATGGCCGCCGCCTCGCGGGTGCCGGCCTCGTTGACCGTCAGCAGCACCGGCTTGCCGGCGGCGACCTTCTGGGCGGTCTTCAGCACCTCGATCTTTTCGTCATGCGAGAGCATCGGGCCCTCGCCGAGCGAGCCGGCGACGATCAGGCCGTCACATCCGGCCTCCATCTGCAGCGCGAAGCAGCGCTCCATTTCGGCATGATCGAGGCGATCGTCCGCCGTGAATTTGGTGGTGACTGCTGGGATGACTCCGGCCCACATGGCGCTCTCTCCATCTGATATATCAGTGATATATGACGAGGCGACCAACATTGTCAATCGCCAATCGCATCTGATATATCAAAAATATATCATTGCGCTTTCAAGAGATTCGGTCATGCAAGCTGAGAAACTGGAACCGGCTGCGACACGGGCCTACCACGAGCTCGAACGGCTCATCGTCACCCTCGAACTCGCCCCTGGGACCATTGCCACCGAAGGTTCTCTGATCGACAGGCTTGGCCTTGGCCGCACGCCGGTGCGCGAGGCGATCCAGCGCCTGGCCTGGGAAGGACTGGTCGAGATCAGGCCGCGCGCAGGCCTGGCGATTGCGCCGCTGCACCCCGGCGATTGGCTGCGCGTGCTCGACGCGCGCCGCGGCATCGAGGTCGTGCTTGCTCGCTCGGCGGCGCGCTTCGTCACCCGCGATGCCGCCAACCAGTTCCATGCCGCAGCCCTTGCGATGCAGAAAGCAGTGATCGCGGCCGACGTGCTCGGCTTCCTTGCGGCCGACAAGGCGCTCGACGAGGCGCTCGCCCTTGCCGCCGACAACGACTTTGCCGCCCGCCTCGCAGCACCCCTGCAGACCCACAGCCGGCGTTTCTGGTTCCGCTACCAGCGCGACACCGGCCTCGCAGCCTCTGCCGAGCACCACGTCGCCCTGATCCGGTCCATCCTCGAGCATGACGAGGAGGGCGCCGCCCAGGAAGCCGAGCGGCTGATGGCGATGCTGCGCGCCCACGCCGAGGCGGCAGCGACGCGGTAAGGCCGCATGATCGATCAATGTCTCGGTTCGGCTTCCCTGACCTCGTCAACGGCGCTCTCCCAGCCGTCGCCGGCGGCGAGCACACAGCTGCGGCCTCTGACATCCGACAACAGCACGGTCCAGGTGCCATCGGCGGAGATGTAGATTTCGACGATGGCCGCGTCGCTGGCGACGCCGTAACCAAGGCGCCGCTCGTGAAAACTGTCCGTCAGGCCGGCCACGATCGCGTCATGGTCGCTGCAGAACAGCTCTGCAACTGCCGGGGTGGCCGGCAGCATCAGCGCCAAGCCGACGGCCGCCAGCCCGCTTGTGTGGAATGCGGGCACGAGCGCCATTCGACACCTCCTTGCCGCCGCATCTGTGCGGGAAGGTAACGACCCATCTTAACACGAAGGGCCAGTGGAAGCCCCGGAAGCATTGGGCCTTCCGTCATTCCGTCCAGGCCCTCGCACCCGGGGCATATTGCTGCACACCGCCGCAACAAGCGGCGGCACGTCAGCCCTGTCGGGGATCACACAATGGCAGCTTTGCGATGGCGTCGTCCGTCAGCAGTTTTCTCAGGTTTACCGACGACACCAGGAAGTACTGTTCGTCCGCCTGGCTGCGCATGAAAATCTCTGCCGCGAGCGCGCCGGGGTTGATGGCACCGTCGCGGCATCCACCCTTGATCGTCACGGATATGCTGCCCTTGCCGTCCTTCCGGCCGGTCGCCTTGAAAGCGCGCGCCTTGGCCTGCGCGGCGGCGAGCCGGGCCAGGTCCGCCTGCGCGACGCGAGCGACCTGGATCCTTTCGAAGGAAGGGCTGGCCGACACGCCCGGCGCATTGTCGCCTGATACGATTTCGAGCGGCAAGGCCTCGTTGACCGGTCCATAAGGTGCCGGCGCCTCCATCGCGAAATGCAGCACGACATCGCCGGTGCGCAGCTTGAGCGGAACAGGCATGACGGCTGCGACGCTCATCTGCTCCGGCGCGATCTCTAGAGGATCAAGGGCTGCGAGCCTGGTCAGCGCCATCGGATTGAGCGAAGCGCAGGCAGACAGCGTCAACAGCGAGGCCAGCCCTGCAATCGAACGTCCACGCACCGACATAATGCCTCCATATGGTTGTTTGACAGCACTGACTTATTGTTTTACGATAATTTTTGCAAACAGAATTTGAGAGGCCGAAATGGAGACTGCCCGCGAGCGCGCCCGTTTGCTGAGCCGGCGCATGGAAAAGCTCATCCTCGTGCTGATGGCCATTCTCGGCCTGTTCGTCCTCTACGGGCAGGTACTGGCCTGGTCCGACCCGACCTGGATCGGCACGTTCGTGATCGAAAGGCTGGCACTTCCGACGCCGACGCAGCTCTCGACCTCGACGATGCTGTTGCTGGCAGCGGCATTTCTCGCACAGGCCGGATTGCTCGGATGGGCGCTGCAGACGCTGCGGGCGGCGTTCCGCGAGATCGGCCTGCATGACATCGTCGGCGCTGAAAGCGCGCGCCTGATGCGCCTGTCAGGCGTGGCTTTTCTGACCAACGCGATCGCCATGGCGTTGGCCCCGCCGCTGGTCTCGCTCATCGTCAGCCTCGACATGCCGGCCGGCCAGCGGTTCCTGGCGATCAGCTTCGGCACGCACGAACTGCTGGCCCTGATCCTGTCGGGCATACTGATCGTCTTTGGCCACCTCCTTGCGGTGGCCGCCGAGGTCGACGACGACAACAAGCGGTTCGTCTGACATGCCGGTCATCGTCAATCTCGACGTCATGCTGGCGCGCCGCAAGATGCGTTCCAAGGAACTCGCCGCCAAGATCGGCATCACTGAGCAGAACCTGTCGCTGCTGAAGTCCGGCAAGGTGCGCGGTGTCAGGTTTTCGACGCTCGCCCGCATCTGCGCCGAGCTCGAGTGCCAGCCGGGCGACCTGCTGGAGTACCAGCCGGGACCGGAAGAAGAGGACGAAACGTAAAACGGGCGCCCAACGGGCGCCCGTTCATTTTCCCGCTAGAAACGGTCAGTTCATCGTCGGGATGATGAACTCCACGCCGTCGGGCTTAGTTCATCGTCGGAATGACGAATTCCGCACCGTCCTTGACGCCCGACGGCCAGCGCGAGGTCACCGTCTTGGTCTTGGTGTAGAAGCGGAACGCATCCGGACCGTGCTGGTTGAGGTCACCGAAGGACGAAGCCTTCCAGCCGCCGAAGGTGTAGTAGGCGATCGGAACCGGGATCGGCACGTTGATACCGACCATGCCGACCTGGACACGCGAAGCGAAATCGCGGGCGGCGTCGCCGTCGCGGGTGAAGATCGCCACGCCGTTGCCCATCTCGTGGTCGTTGGCCAGCTTGATGGCGTTCTCGTAGGTTGGCGCGCGCACCACCGAGAGAACCGGGCCGAAGATCTCTTCCTTATAGATGCGCATATCGGCGGTCACATGGTCGAACAGACAGCCGCCCATATAGAAGCCGTTCTCGTAGCCCTGCATCTTGAAGCCGCGGCCGTCGACGACGAGCTTGGCGCCTTCCATGACGCCGATGTCGACGTAACCCTTGATGCGCTCCAGCGCCTCACGGGTGACGACCGGGCCGAAGTCGGCGGACGAGTCGGTCGACGGGCCGACCTTCAGGCTCTCGACGCGCGGGACCAGCTTTTCCATCAGCCGTTCGGCGGTGTCGTGGCCGACGGGAACGGCCACCGAGATCGCCATGCAGCGCTCGCCGGCCGAGCCGTAGCCGGCGCCGATCAGCGCGTCGACGGTCTGGTCCATGTCGGCGTCGGGCATGATGATCATGTGATTCTTGGCGCCGCCGAAGCACTGCACGCGCTTGCCGTTGGCGCAGCCCCGGCTGTAGATGTACTGGGCGATCGGCGTCGAGCCGACGAAGCCGACGGCCTTGATGTCGGGATCGTCGAGGATCGCGTCGACAACCGTCTTGTCGCCGTTGACGACGTTGAGGATGCCTGCCGGAAGGCCGGCTTCGAGGAACAGTTCGGCGATGCGCAACGGCACGCCCGGGTCGCGCTCTGACGGCTTCAGGATGAAGGCGTTGCCGCAAGCAATCGCCGGCGCGATCTTCCACAGCGGGATCATCGCCGGGAAGTTGAACGGAGTGATGCCGGCGACGACGCCGAGCGCCTGGCGCATCGAGTAGACGTCGATGCCGGGGCCGGCGCCGTCGGTGAACTCGCCCTTCATCATGTGTGGAGCGCCAATGCACACTTCGACAACTTCAAGGCCGCGCTGGATGTCACCCTTGGCGTCGGCAATGGTCTTGCCATGCTCGCGCGCCAGAAGCTCGGCCAGCGAGTCGTACTCCTTGTGCACCAGCTCCAGGAACTTCATCAGCACGCGGACGCGGCGCTGCGGATTGGTGGCCGCCCAGGCAGGCTGTGCTGCCTTGGCATTCTCGACGGCGGCGCGCAGTTCCTGCGCCGAGGCAAGTGCCACCGTGGCGCGTACCGAACCGTCCATCGGCTGCAGCACGTCCTGCTTGCGCCCGCTGGTGCCGGCGACATGCTTGCCGCCGATGAAATGACCGTAATCGACCATTGCTTCTCTCCCAATTCTTTGTTGATGGCTCATTGTCCCGCTTAACGCGCGCCTTTGCAACGCGAGGGTGAACGCAACCGTTGTGCAGAAAATAAAGTCCGACGAGAGCTTGAATGCGATTTCATGCATAGTAGGGTGCACGGATCGTAGCCCTTCGCCTGAGGTCGGAACCACCGATGAACTGGGATGACGTCCGCATCTTCCTCGCCGTCGCGCGCACCGGCCAGATCCTCGGTGCGGCACGGCGGCTCGAGCTCAACCACGCAACCGTATCTCGGCGCGTGGCAGCCCTCGAAGAGGCGCTGAAGACAAAACTCTTCCGCCGGCTGACCACCGGCAGCGAACTGACGCCCGCCGGCGAGCGCTTCCTCGAAGTCGCCGAGCGCATGGAAGCCGACATGCTGACTGCCCGCGCCGAAATTTCGGGCGAAGGCGACGAAGTGTCGGGCACTGTGCGCATCGGCGCGCCTGACGGATTCGGCGTTGCCTTCCTTGCGCAACGCCTGGGCACGCTGACCGCCCAGCACGCCGACCTGCGCATCCAGCTCGTTCCGGTCCCAAGGACATTTTCACTGTCGCGGCGCGAGGCAGATATCGCCATCACCACCGAGCGGCCGAGCGAAGGCCGACTGGTGGCGGCAAAGCTTGTCGACTATTCGCTCGGCCTGTTTGCTTCCCGCGCCTATGTCGAACAATACGGCCTCCCCACCTCGCGCCCCGAGCTTTCGGCCCACCGCCTGATCGGCTACGTACCCGACCTCGTGGTCAGCTCATCGCTCGACTACGCCGCCGAGTTCAGCCCGTCATGGGAGTCCGCCTTCTCGATTTCGTCCGCGCTCGGGCAGGTCGAGGCGGTGCGCTCAGGCGCTGGCATCGGCATACTGCACACCTTCATTGCCCGCAGGATTGCCGACATCGTGCCGGTAACGGCGATCCCGCCAATCCGCCGCGCCTACTGGCTTGTCTATCACGAGTCCGTCCGGCCTTTGCGCCGCATCCAGACGGTGGCGGGCTTCATCACCAAAGCTGTGGAACGCGAGCGGGCGCTGTTCATCTGAACAGCCTTCCGACAAGCTCACACATCCGCTAACGTCGGTACTCCAACCGAGGAAACCGATTTGCTGCCCCGTCCCTACGCAGAATTGCTGCGCAAGGCCCGGCGCGCCACGAGGCGCGCCGATGAGGCCGAAGATCTGTTGCAGACGGTTCTTGTCGCGGCGGTCGAGGCGGGGCGCACCGACCTGTCGAATGTCGAGAACCGGCGCTGGCTTGAAGGCGCATTGCGACGCCGCGCCGCCTTCGACGCGCGTTCGGCAGTTCGGCGCAGAAAACGAGAACAACCTTTCGCAGCCATCAGCTGCGAGCCAAAGCCCCAAGAAGCCTTGCCGGTCAGGTTCGTCGCGACCTTGCCCCCTAGCTTGCGCACGACGACGCTGCTGGCGCTGACAGGCCATACGCGGCAGGAAATCGCCTGGCTGCAGCACCTCGCCGATCCGGCCTTGCGGCAGCGCATCGCAGAAATCCGGCGGCGCTGGTTGGCCTATGGCGGTGGCTCCTTTGGGGAAATTCCGGGCCTGACCGGCACTCTTGCCTTCGGCAGCATCAGGCGTTCCCTGCTCGCTTTGGCCAAGCAACCGGGCGCCCTGCTCGCCAGCCACGACCCCGACGGGCACCTTTTTGTCGTCGGCACCTCACAAAACCCGGCGGCACGGCAACTCAACAGGCGTGCAACCGACATCACGGAGTGACCATATGTTCGGCAAAAGCAAACTCGGTAACATCTGCTACTACGTCTCGAACATCGACAAGACCGAAGCCTTCTATCGCGATGTCATGGGTCTCGAGCTCCAGCGCATGGAAGGCGACGCGGACACCGGCGGCGACTGGCTGCTCGCCAATACCGCCAATGGCGTCGACCTGATCTTCTTTGCGATGGAGTCCCGGCCCGGCAACTCACCGATCATCGTCTTCGAGATCGCCGACGGCGGCATCGATGACATCGTGTCGACGCTGGCCGACAATGGCGTGACCATCGTCACCCCGGTGAGCCACGCGCCGGGCGGATGGTCATCCGAATTCACCGATCCCGACGGCCACGTCATCTCGATGTACCAATCGGCGGAGGCGCCGCGCTCGCTGAAGAAGGTGGCCTGACGTCAGGCCCAAAAGCGCTCAGGGCCAAGGCCGCTGATATCGACCTCCGGCTCGCGGCCGGAGATCATGTCGGCAAGGATTTTCGCCGAACCGCAGGCCATGGTCCAGCCTAGCATGCCGTGGCCGGCGTTGATGTAGAGGTTCGGCAGCTTGGTCCGTCCCAGAACCGGCGGACCGTCAGGCGTCATCGAACGCAAGCCGCACCAAAAGCGCCCTTCGCGCAGATCGCCGGCATCCGGAAACAGCTCGCTTAGCGCACGCTCGAGCGGCACCCGACGCTGCTCGTGCAGGGTCGGATCGAAGCCCGACATCTCCACGGTGCCACCGATGCGGATGCGGTCGCCAAGCCGTGTGACCGCGACCGTGCCGGCAACATCGATAACACTCGAGGCAGGCGCTGCATCGACATCGGCGATCGGCACCGTCAGCGAATAGCCCTTCAGCGGATAGAGCGGCAGGCGCTGGTGCAGCTTACGCATGAAGCGTTCGGAATAGCTGCCCGCCGCCAGAACGAACGCGTCGGCGTCCTCATGGCCGTTGACCGTGACGCGCTGAACTTTCCCGGCCCAGGCATCGATCGAAAAGACCTTCTGCCCGAACTTGAACACCACACCGCGCGCGGCGCACAACTCGACCAGGCGCTCGGTGAACAAGCTGCAGTCACCGGTCTCGTCGTCAGGCAGGCGCAGGCCGCCAGATAAGCTGTGGCGCGAGCGAACAAGACCGGGCTCCACTTCAACGCATCCCGCCGCATCGAGAATTTCGTACGGCACTTCGAGCCTGTCGAGCACGGCGACATCCGCAGCGATGCCGTCGAGTTGTTCCTGGGTGCGAAACAGTTGCAGCGTGCCATGACTGAGCTCGTCATAGGCGATGCCGGTGCCTTCGCGCAGCACCCGCAACATGTCGCGGCTGTATTCGGCGAGCGGCACCATCAACGACTTGTTCGCCTGGTAGCGCTCGGCCGTGCAATTGCGCAGCACCCGGGCCAGCCACATCCACATCTTGGGGTCGAATTTCGGCCGGAAGGAAAAGGAGTCATCCTTCATGGCGAGCCATTTCAGCGCCTTGAGCGGCAAGCCAGGTGCTGCCAGAGGCGAGGCACAGCCGGAGGCAATCTCGCCCGAATTGGCATAGCTGGCTTCTTGCGCCGGCCCCTTCTGGCGGTCGTAGACGACCACCTCGTGGCCGGCCTCGGCAAGATAGTAGGCAGTCGTCACCCCGATGACGCCGCCGCCGACGACTATGACCTTCATTGCGCCCCCAGATACAGGCTCCGACATATCAGGTCGATTTCGGAGCGTGCATATTCCCGATTTGCGGCTGCTTCGAGCACTCTCCGAAGCGCGGCAGACGGCGCCGGTCAGGCCGCAGACGGGCCCGGATCATCGCCATTTGTCGAGATGTGCCGGATTTTTCCCGGCACGCCAAGAGCTTGCGGCTCATCGGCGCTGAACACCAGCACTGGAAAGCGGCGTTCAGATGGGTCGGGACGAAGGTCCGGCGTCGCGATGCCCGGCCGCGCCGCCTCGGGCTGGTAGTGAATCTCGTCGACGCAGATGGTCTCGGTTGCACCGCGGCCGCAGTCGATCGATATCGACTGGCCCTTGCGCAGGCCGAGCAGGGCAAGCCCGCGCGGCACGGTGATCGGGATGATCTGCCCGACCATGCCGTCCATCGGCCCATGCGCCACGATCCGGGTATGCGGCGCGCCACCATCGACGCTGAAGGTGACGCGGCTGTTCAGCGTCACCACGTCGGCGTCGGCCTCATTCGAAAACACGACCTGGGCCGAAGCGAGCTTCCGGCGCAACAGCGCCACCAGCGGACCGCCCGACCAGGCGAGGCGGTCGAGCATCGTCTTGACGATGGCAAAATCCTTGGTCGTCAGCTGACATTTGGACATGGCTTGTCTCCGCAAGCACCGGGTTGTTGCCCGGCATGCAGCGCCAAGGCGTCAAGGTGGACGCGCAGGCGGGATTTCAGGAGTGGGCTGGCAGGAGCGCGCCGTCAGTTGGCGTCCGCACGGGGTGCTTCGACGGTCACGATCTCCAGTTCGAGACGGCGCCCGTCGCGCGATGTCCAGGCAACTGACTGACCTTCGCGAAGACCGATCAGCGCTGCACCCACCGGCGTCAGGATCGAGACCTTGCCTTCGGCGATGTCGGCCTTGCCGGGATAGACCAGCGTCACCGTCTTGACCTCGCCGTCGCCGCCGCGGAACGTCACGGTCGAGCCCATGCGCACGACATTGGCCGGGATGCGGCTGAGCGGCTTGATCTTGGCGCGCTCCATTTCGGCGAGCAGTTCCTCGGCGATTCCAGGTAGACGTTCGAGGCTGGATTCGGCGAGGCCGGTCAGCCTGGCATGATCGTTTTCGCTCACCACGATCTCATGTTCGCGGCGCTGCTTGATGTTCTGGCGCAATGGATACTCCACGGATTCTCGTCCGGCCGTGGCGGAAACGCTCACGACCGGTCCGTCCGCGCAAAAGCGGACGTGCCCAAATGTTCAGACCGTTCCGCCCAGCGGCCCGGTGCTCATGATTTCATGCATTGAAAAGTGCCCCGCAGGCTCGGACGTCGCATAGCGACCGAGCCGGGGCTAGGATCCCGCGATGGGGCAGACCCGGAACAAGGCAAAGCTGCCAATATGAGCGTAAGTGCACATGGCCGGAGGGTCGCCGACCCCGCCCTGCTTGTCAAGGGCGGCCGGCCAGATGCTATCCGGCCAAGTATTATCCGGCCAGGTGCCTGAACGCCGCCACGACCTCGTCATAGACCTTGCGCTTGAACGGCACGATCAGTTCCGGCAGCTCGAACATCGGCTTCCACGCCCAGCGGTCGAATTCGGCCGAATGGCCGCCCGGCGGCGGGTTGATGGCGATCTCGCTTTCCTCGCCCTCGAAGCGGAAGGCGAACCATTTCTGCGTCTGGCCGCGATATTTGCCCTTGAGGGCGATGCCGAGCAGATGCGGCGGCAGGTCGTAGTTGATCCAGTCGGGCGCCTCTGCAAGCAGGCTGACGCTGCGCATGCCGGTCTCTTCATAAAGCTCGCGGAGTGCGGCCGGATACGGATCTTCACCCTTGTCGATGCCGCCTTGCGGCATCTGCCACAACTGGTCGGTATCAGACAGTTCGCTGTCCGGCTCGGCGATGCGGTGGCCGGCCCAGACCATCCCCCTCGCATTCAGCACCATGATGCCGACGCAAGGACGGTAGGGCAGATCTGCGGGCGCTTTCAGGGTCTTCGACATCAAGTCCTATCCTCGTTCGGGGTCGCTCGCGACAGCCGAGATCGGCACGATCTCGATGCCGCGCTTGCGTGCCTCGCTTGCCCACGAGGCCACGGCGTCGACGGTGACGTCGAATGCATTGCCGGTGCCGATGGCAAAGCCCTTTGCGCGCGCCGTCCGCTCCAGCTCGTCGAGCTTGTCGAGGATCGCGCCGCGATCCTGAACGCCGTCGATGATGGCATCACCAGCAGCAAACGGCACGCCGTTCTTCAACGCTGTCTCAGGTGCGAGGCTTCGTGCCGATGTGCCGTCGTCGACATAACCGATACCACGCTTGCCGAGCTCGGCCATCATCACGCCCATCGCCTCGGGGTTCGTCGAGAAGCGCGCCCCCATGTAGTTCATCACGGCGGTGTAGTTTGTCGTCCGCGACAGCGTCCAGCGCAGGTTCTTGAGGATCTCGTCGGCACCGGCCTCGACGGTCAGCGTGTTGCGACCGGGATTGACGTTGGGAAAATCGAACGGCTCGAGCGGCACCTGCATGACGATCTCGTGGCCCTCGCGCCGCGCCGCCTGCATCCATCGGCCAAGGCTGTTGCCCTGCGGCGCGAAACCGAGCGTGATCTCCGGCGGCAGCTTGCCGATCGCCGTCTGGGTTCCGGTCTGCGACAGTCCGAGCCCGCCGATCACGATCGCCACCCGCGCGCCACGCGCACCGGACCAGGCCCGGGCATAGACGTCGAACGGACGGCGCCCGTCGGCGGCGCGGATCGGCAACGGCCCGGAGGGGCTGGCCTCGATCAGTGCCTTCTCCGGCAAATGGGCGACGCGCACATTCAGCCCGACGGCAGAGGGATCGCGGACGACGACGGCACCACCCTCGCTCTCTGGCGGGTTGACGCGGATGATCTGCGGGCCGCCGCTTGGCGTCTGTGCCGGCTTCGGTTTGGCCACGGGTTGTGCGGGCGCCGCGGCAACCACCTCGGGCGTAACCACCGCAACGACTTCAGGCGTGCGATAAGGCTTCTGGCGAAAGGCGATCGACGCCGACGCCGCCACCAATGCCAGGACGCACAGGCCGGCAAGCAGCGGCCCCTTGCGCAGCCAGGCAGAGCGCTTGCCAGTCGGACGGCGCGGCGCCTGTCCAAGCGGACGGTCGATTTCTTTTTCGATCTGCACCACGCCGTGCCCTGTGGCCGAAGCCAGCCTCCCCGAATCAAACTGCCGGAACCTTGCGGTCCCGGCAGCATGGCATTGTCACGTAAAGCAGGCCAGCGCTTCGCCGGTCGCCCCTTACTGCTGGTTCATCACGGCCTTGTCGGGGTTGGGCGGGAAGGCCGGATCGGTCTTCTGTCCACGCAACAGCTCCAGTGCGTAATTGAGCTGCAAGTCGTCCTTCGGCTCCGGCGGCACATAGGCTGCCGACCCCGAACCCTTGTCGCTTTCCTCGGCCCCCTTGATATGGCCCTTGAGTTCGGACTCGCCACGGGTCACGTCGCGGCCCTGCAGGTCTGCCGGCAGCGGCTGGTCGACCTTGATGTCGGGCGTGATACCCTTGCCCTGGATCGACTTGCCTGACGGCGTGTAATAAAGCGCCGTCGTCAGCCTGAGCGCGCCGTTTTCGGCCAGCGGGATGATGGTCTGCACCGAACCCTTGCCGAAGGACTGCGTGCCCACCACGGTGGCGCGGCGCAGATCCTGCAACGCGCCAGCCACGATTTCCGAAGCACTCGCCGAACCGCCATTGATCAGGACGATCAGCGGCTTGCCGTCGATGTCGTCGCCGGGACGCGAGTCGAAGCGGGTGATGTCCTTCGGATCGCGGCCGCGGGTCGAAACGATCTCGCCGCGGTCGAGGAACGTGTCGGAAACGCTGACCGCCTGGTCGAGCAGGCCGCCCGGGTTGAGGCGCAGGTCGAGCACATAACCCTTCAACTTGTCCGCCGGGACCTGCTTCTTGATCGTGGTGATCGCGTTTTGCAGGTCGTCGAAGGTCTTTTCGGTGAAGGAGGTGACCTTCAGGTAGCCGACATCGTTGTCGACGCGGAACTTGACCGCCTTGACCTTGATGACGTCGCGCATGATCGACAGCTCGATCGGCTTGTCGGCGCCTTCGCGCAGGATCGTCAGCTTGATCGGGGTGTTGATCAGGCCGCGCATCTTTTCGACGGCGTCGTTCAGCGTCAGGCCGCGAACTTCCTCGCCATCGATCTTGGAAATGTAATCGCCGGCCAGCACGCCTGCCTTGGCGGCGGGCGTGTCGTCGATCGGGGTGATGACCTTGACCAGCTCATTCTCCATCGTCACCTCGATGCCGAGGCCGCCGAATTCGCCCTTGGTCTGGACACGCATGTCCTTGGCCGCTTCAGCGTTGAGATATGACGAATGCGGATCGAGCGAGGTCAGCATGCCGTTGATGGCGTTCTCGATCAGCGACTTTTCGTCCGGCGGGGTCACATACTGACCGCGCACGCGTTCGAAGATGTCGCCGAAGATGGCGAGCTGGCGGTAGGTTTCGGAACCCGCCGCATTCGCTGTCGAGCCGGGCGCACCGTACACCAGGCTCATCGCGGAGCCTCCCATCAGCGCCCCGGCAAGCAGAAGCGACAGTTTACGCATCATTTCATGTCCTTCCAGAGGTGCGGTCCGCCCACCACGGGGTCGGATCGACGGGTTTTCCATCCTTGCGGAACTCGATATAGAGTTCCGGCGTCGCATTTGCATTGTCCGAGGCTGAGGTGCTCGCCACCCTCGCCTCTCCCATCGCACCGATCGGCTCGCCTGCTAGTACGGACTGACCCGGCGCGACGCTGATTCTGCTCATCCCCGCCAAGACGACATGATAGCCGTCGCCGGCGTTGAGGATCAAGAGTTGACCATAGGAGCGGAAAGGCCCCGCATAAAGAACGCTTCCATCCGCCGGAGCGGTGACGATGGCGCCCGATTGTGTCGCAACCATGTCCCCAAGCATGGTGCCGCCGATGCCATCGTCGGCGCCGAAGCGGCGTTTGATACGCCCGGCGACCGGTAGCGCCACCTGCCCCTGGAGCAAGGAAAATGGAGCGGAAGCAACAAGTTGGTTGGCTTCCGGCACCACCGGAAAGACCGGTTCGTTTGCTGCCTTCGCTGCCTCCGCGGCAGCCTTTCGAGAGGCCTCTGCGTCGGCGGCCTTCTTCGCCGCCTGCTTGTCGAGCGAGGCGATCAAATCTTTGAGACTTTCGGCTCGCGCTGCGAGTTCGACTGAATTTTTCGTCTCTTCGGCAAGCGCTGTCTCGGATTCCGAGCGCAGCCGGTTCTTGGCTTCGAGCAGCAGGTCGAGTCGCGCCTTTTCGCCGGCCTGCGCCGTCATCGCGGTTGTCAGGCGGTCACGTTCCGCCTCGATCGAGGCCACAACCCGTGACAGCTCCTTGAGGTCGGCCATCAGAATCTCGGTCTCGGAGCGCAGCTCGGGCACCACGGCGCCAAGCAGGATGGCGCTGCGGATCGACGACAGCGCGTCCTCCGGCTTGACCAGGATCGCCGGCGGCGGATTGAGGCCCATGCGCTGCAACGCACCAAGCACCTCCGCCAGCACGCCGCGGCGCATGTTGAGCGAGGTGCGGATGCCCGCCTCCTGCTCTTTCAGCCCCTCGACCTTGCCGGCGATATCTTCGATGTCCTGGGCGAGCTTGCGCTCAGTCTTTGCCGACTGAATCAGCGCCGCGGTGATCGAGGCGTGATCCTTCTTCACCTGGGCAATCTCGGCCGCCAGCTTTTCGCGCCGCTCGGCTGAAACCTCGATGACGCGCGACAGGTTCTCGAGTTCGGACCGCGTACGGTCCGGGTCCGGCAAGGGCGGGCCTACCTGGGCCAATGCGGCTCCGCAGGCGAGCGCGATCCAGCCTGCCGCGACGATGCCGCGGCATGGTTGGAGCCATGCCTTCACTGGGGAATTCCGCGCCATGCGATGATCCGGTTGTATTCTTGAGACCTTAGCGGCGGCATCGTTAACGAACCATCAACCATGTTCATCGGGCACGACCGCGGGCGGACTTTTGCCCAGCCATTTTGTCAAATTCCGGACGCTGCCATTATTTCCTGTTCGAATTTGTATAGTGGACGCGATAGGCCTTGTCGGGGAACCCACATGACAAGACTAAGGAGGTTCCTCTCACTGGCATGTATCTGCTCGGCACTTATCGCAGCGACGGATGCGTTGACCATCGAGAGCCGCGCCACAGGCGACGTATATTCGCTCTACGAATACTTGTCTGGTCAGGACCTTACCGGGGCAGCCCAAGAAAAGCTCGCAACCTTGGCGTGCCGGAAAAGGACGACGCCGCCTTTGCACTTCGGCACCAGCGTTTTCAGCTGCAATATGCAGACCTTGTGCGGCAATCCAACCGAGCACGTGGTCTACCATTCCCGAACCAGAGGCGCATACATGGTGCCGGATCCATTTGCTGAACGGTTCGCCAGATCCTGCCCGGAAATGCTAACTGACAAGGCGCTTGCCGACATGTCAGCCCAGCTTGATCAGGGTGGCTAGATGTCGTTTCCAAGAAGGTTGTTCAGTCTTTGGAACGGGCTGATGCCTCCAAGGGCCGAGTGTGGGCGTGCCAGGTTGTAGTTGGCTGCCCATTGGTGAATGGCCTTGGCGCGTTCGTTCGATGAGGCGTATGGCCTGGCATAGGCGCATTCGCGCAGCGAAGTCTGGATGAAGCGCTCGGCCTTGCCGTTGGTGCGCGGGGTGTAGGGCCTTGTGCGGATGTGTCGGGCACCGGCACCTTGGAGTGCCTGGGCGAACAGTTTGGAGCGATACGCCGAGCCGTTGTCGGTCATCACCCGCTCAACCCTGGCGCCCAGCCTGGCGTACCAGGCCAGTGCCCGGTTGAGGAACCCGGTGGCATCATCCCGGCCCAGGCTGGGCAGCAGTTCGACATAGGCGAGGCGCGAGGCATCGTCGATGGCGACATGCAGGTGTTCGTAGCCGATGCCTCGGGCGCGATGATGGCCTTGGTGCTGACCCGTGATCCGATGGCCAACGCCGTCGATACGGCCCAGGGTCTTGATGTCGATATGGATCAGTTCGCCCGGCCGCTGCCGCTCGTAGCGCAACACCGGGGGCCGGGGATCGAGCCAGGCCAGCCGGTTCAGTCCTAGCCGGCGCAGCACAAGGCCCACCGTCGAGCGCGCCAGGCCCAAGGACCGGGCAATTGCCGGCCCGGTCATGCGCTGGCGCCGCAACTGCTCGATCCGCGACACCTGCATGGCTGCCAGCCGATGCCGGCAGCGGTGCGGCGCCGAACTGCGATCGTGCAGAACCCGGTCGCCGGCCCGGTAGCGGTCGAGCCAGCGATAAGCCGTTCGTTCCGAAACCCCGGCCGAACCGGCAGCACGCCGCACGCTCCAGCCCTGTTCAATTCGTTGCACCAAAAGCACTCGACCTGACGGCGTCAGACGCGCATTCTTATGGACGTTCATTCGGGGAGCTCCACTGAAGGTTGGTTGGCTTCGCAACCCCAGCTTCTCAGTCCCTCCTCGAATGAACAACCTTCATAGCTTCGACAGCTAGACCGCTACATCAGCCCATTCACGCGCGATGATAGGGATGCCCTGAAAGAATTGTCGCCGCGCGATAGAGTTGCTCGCCGAGCATGATGCGCACCATCTGGTGCGGCCAGGTCGCGGCACCGAACGAAATCAGCATCTGGGCTTCGTTGCGCAGCGCCTCGTCGTGGCCGTCAGGACCGCCAATGGCAACCATCACGCCGCGCTGGCCGCCGTCGCGCAGCGACGACATCTTGTCGGCAAATTGCTGCGAGGAGAGATTCTTGCCGCGTTCGTCGAGCAGGATGAGTGCGGTTCCCGGCGTCATCTGGGCGCGCAGCCTGTCGGCTTCTTCGCGCCGCCGTTCATCGACGGTCTGGGCACGGCTTTCTGCGATCTCGGTAACTCCGGAAAAGTCGAGGCCGAGCGGGCCGCCGCTTTTCGAGAACCGATCGAGATAGCGGTCGGCGAGTTCCTTCTCGGGGCCGGCTTTCATCCGGCCCACGGCATGTACCCAGACTTTCATCCCTGGCGTCTAGCGGCTCAATGAACCGTTTCTTCCTCGAGATCCGGCGCCTGCCACATCTTTTCGATGTTGTAGAACTCGCGGATTTCGGGCCGGAAGACATGGACGATGATATCGCCTGAATCGATGAGGACCCAGTCGGCACCTGACAACCCCTCGACGCGGGCGGCGCCGAGACCGGCATCCTTCAGCGCTGTGAGGAGATGATCGGCAACCGCCGCGACATGACGGTGCGATCGACCCGAGGCGATGACCATGTAGTCGCCGAGGCTCGATTTCCCCTGAATGTCGATGGAGACGATGTTTTCGGCCTTGGAGTCTTCCAGACTGTCAAGGACTGTCTTGAGGGCGCGGGCAACGGCGTCGAATTCGCCTATCCCGGCCGGCGAAGGCATGACTTCCGCCTTCTTCCGAAGTGCTGTTCTCAGTGTCTTTCCTTTCCGACAGGAACAACCAAATCACCCTGAACTCGGGCGACACCATTTAGATAGGCAGAGTTAGGCTACAGTTTCAAGACAGCGACAACAAGTTGATCGTTCCCGGCAGCCCTCGCGCCAGGGTTCCTATGGCTCGGTCGACGGCGGCAGCTGGGCCGACATCGGCGCAAAGCTGCCAGCATCGGCCTCCGGCACCGCCGGACTGATACGCAGGCGCCAGAGCACGAAAGCGGTGAACAACGCCGCGATGGCAGTGGCGACATACATGAAAGCCTGGGTTCCGTAGAAAGCCGTCAGCAAGGTGCCGAGGCCGGGAACGATGAAGCCCGACAGCGACCAGGCAAACAGCATGCTGCTCGACAGTGCCACGAGGTCGTCCTTGTGGGCGCGGTCGCTGGCATGCGCGCTCGACAGCGAGTAGATCGATTCGCTGGTGCCGCTCCACACGACATAGATCGCGACCATCAGCGGCAGGGCACTGCCGTCGAAACGGTTTGCCGCAATCCCGGCGATCACCACCAGGAGCCCCGCCGCCACCAGCACATAGCGCCGGTCGGTTCGATCGGAGATCCAGCCCAGCGGGATCTGGAACAGGAGCGTACCGAGGGGCATGGCAAACAACAGCGTCGCCACCTCCTGCTGGCTGAAACCGCTCGCCGTGGCGTGGATCGGCGCGAAGCCGGCGATCATCATCGACAGACCACCAACCGCAAGCATACCGGCGACGCCAACGGGAGAGATCCGCCACGCCCGCGCCAGCGCCACAGAGGCCGCCAGCGGTGGCGGCGGCTGCCGCAGCCGGGTCAGCCCGACGGGCAGGATCGAGATGGCGGCGGAGGCCACGCAAAGCAACGGCGCCTGCGCGGTTGCGATGTCGACGAAGCGCAGCAGGAACGAACCGATACCGAGGCCGACGACATAAGCGACGTAGAAGATCGCCATGACCCGGCCGCGTATGTCGTTGCCGACGGCGTCGTTGAGCCAGCTCTGCGCGACGATGAACAAGCCGCAGATGGCAAAGCCATAAAGCGCCCGAGCGGCGATCCAGACGAAGGGGAACGTGCCTGCAGCAACGGCAACGTTGGACAGCACGATCAGGGCGGAAAACACCATGTAGGCACGGGCATGGCCGACACGGCGCACCAGCGCTCCGGTGAGCAGGCAGCCGGCAAGGCCGCCCGCCGACAGGCCGGTCAGCATCGTGCCCGCCCAGGTCGGCGCATAGCCCGCGGCCCCCAGGCTGACAGGGATGTAGCCGAACATCAGGCCGTTGCCGACGGCGAGCAGCGCCATCGCCAGGATCACACCGCCAACGGCGATCGCCGGCGTGTGGTCGCCCTCTTCGACTTCGCTGATCATCCCGTGCCGTTGTTCCATGCAGCCAGTTTCGCGGCTGCGATACATTGGCGCCGCTGCATTTGCGACATCGGCCGTGCAGGTTCAGCCAATAGTCCGGACTGGATCAAGACGGGCCGACCGGCGTTATTGCCATCGACATCGGCGCCAAAAAGCGCTGTGCAGCAAGCACGATCAAATGGACTTCCCCGCAAGCAGGCATATCGGGGTCGTCCTCATGCCGGAAACAACAATGACCCCTGTTCAGAAAGCCATCTGGTACATCGAGAGCCACTACCTCAAGGACATCGGCCTCGATGACATCGCCGCCGCTGGCGGGGTCTCGCGTTTTCACATGTCGCGCGCCTTCGCTGCCGCCACCGGCCAATCGGTCACGGGCTATATCAGGGCCCGCCGCCTGATCGATGCCGCGCTGGCGCTGGCCAAGGGCGCGCCCGACATTCTGGCGGTCGCGCTCGACGCCGGTTACGGCTCGCATGAGGCGTTCACCCGGGCCTTCCGCGATCGCTTTGGGCAGACGCCCGAGGAGGTGCGCGCCAATGGCTCCGTTTCACAGACCCAATGCCTGGAGCTTCTCAAAATGGACGAGACCTTCGTCGAAAACCTCGCCCCGTCGCGCTTCGTCGATGGCGGCCCCCTGCTCATAGCCAGCTTCGGCCAGCGCTACACCAGCGAAACGAGCCTGGCGATCCCGTCGCTGTGGCAGCGCTTCGGCCCGCATTTTGGCAGCGTGCCCGGCCAGAAGAACTATGTCGGCTATGGCGTCTGCTGCAATTTCGACGACGACAGTTTCGAGTACATCGCCGGCGTCGAGGTCAAGGATTTCGCCGACCTGACCTCGGAGTACACCCGCCTGCGCATCCCGCCGCAGCGATATGCGGTGTTTGCCACCACCGACCACATTTCGATGATCCGTCGCATCACCCACACGGTGTGGAGTAAGTGGCTGCCGACATCGGGGCATGAAGCCGCAGACGGTCCCAATTTCGAGCTCTACCCGGAGAGCTTCGACCCGGCGACGGGCAATGGCGGCTACGAGATCTGGATCCCGATCAAAGGCTGACGCAATTCCAGGAAAACTGTACCGCGGTTTTCCGTCCGGACGGCTAGGACTTGCCCT
Source organism: Aminobacter sp. NyZ550 (assembly GCF_025628925.2). Classification (NCBI taxonomy): domain Bacteria; kingdom Pseudomonadati; phylum Pseudomonadota; class Alphaproteobacteria; order Hyphomicrobiales; family Phyllobacteriaceae; genus Aminobacter; species Aminobacter sp. NyZ550. Next base: position 1,186,918 of record NZ_CP114190.1, on the reverse strand, counting down.
TGGCCGTCCCGTTCCTCAGCGCCGTCGACGACAGCAGGGAACGGGGTCCGTGGATGAAGGTCCAGGCAGGGGCCTTCATCCGCGCCAGCAGCGGCGCGTCACCCTCGTCGACACGTGCATAGTCGAAGGTCTTGGCGACCACAGACGACAGGAACGACAGCGTCGCCCCCGGCCGGTCGATGACGGCGATCGGGAAGGTCGTCGCGATCTGCCGCCAGCGCTGCCAGCGATGGAAATCGCGCAGATTGTCGGCGCCCATGATCCAGACAAAATCGACGCCCGGGTTGCGCGCCTTGATCAGCGCCAGCGTGTCGGCGGTGTAGCGCACATTGTGGCTCGCCTCGAAGGCGGTGACCTTGATGTGCGGGTTTTCCGCGATCTGCTCGGACAGTTCGATGCGTCTGGCCAGCGGCGCCAGCTCGCGTGTGCTTTTCAGCGGATTGCCTGGGGTGACCATCCACCACAGCTGGTCGAGTTGCAGGCGGCGCATGGCGATTTCAGCGACGAGGCCATGGCCGGCATGCGGCGGGTTGAACGACCCGCCGAACAGCCCGACCTGCATGCCTTTCATGGCATGCGGCATGCGAAGGTACTTTTGGGAAACTGGCGGCTCCGAAGGCAACAGCAACTTTAGGCCCCCTGAGCCGTCACACCAGCCCGATGCTTTCCGTCACGGCCGAAGCTGGCCGTTGCCGCGCACACGGTATTTGAACGAGGTCAGTTGCTCGACGCCGACCGGTCCGCGCGCATGCATCTTGCCGGTGGCGATGCCGATCTCCGCACCCATGCCGAACTCGCCGCCGTCGGCGAACTGGGTTGAGGCGTTGTGCAGCAGGATCGCCGAATCGATCTCGTTGAAGAAACGTTCGACGGCCTTCGCATCCTCGGCAACGATCGCCTCGGTGTGGTGTGAGGAGAACGTCTCGATATGCTCGATGGCGCCGGCGACCCCGTCGACAAGCTTCACCGAGATGATGGCGTCGAGATATTCGGTCACCCAGTCGGCATCGGTCGCCGGCTTGGCGTCGGCAAAGGCCGCGAGTACATCCGCGTCGGCATGAATTTCACAGCCTGCCTTGCGCAGCGCTTCGAGCACCGGAATCAGATGTGTCGCCGCAACTGCGCGATCAACGAGCAAGGTCTCTGCCGCGCCGCAGATGCCGGTGCGGCGCATCTTGGCGTTGACTGCGATCGCCACTGCCATGTCGAGCTTGGCCGATTTGTCGATGTAGAGATGGCAGATACCCTCGAGATGGGCGAATACCGGCACTCGCGCCTCGGTCTGAACGCGTTCGACAAGGCTCTTGCCGCCGCGCGGGATGATGACGTCGAGATTGCCCGACAGGCCCTTCAGCATTTCGCCGACGGCGGCACGGTCGGCCACCGGCACCAACTGGATCGCGTCCTCGGGCAGGTTGGCCGACTTCAGTCCCTCGGCGAGGCAAGAATGAATCGCCAGCGACGAGTTGAGCGAATCCGAGCCGCCGCGCAGGATAACGGGGTTGCCGGCCTTGAGGCACAGCGCACCGGCATCCGCCGTGACATTGGGACGGCTTTCATAGATCACGCCGATGACGCCGAGCGGCGTGCGCACGCGCTCGATATGCAGGCCATTGGGGCGGTCCCATGCGGCAATCACTTCGCCGACCGGGTCCCTGAGATCGGCAATGGCGCGGATGCCGTCGGCCATGTCGCGGATTCGGCCCGACGTCAGCTTCAAACGATCCATGAACGAACCGCTGAGACCGGCTTCTTCCCCGTTCTTCACGTCGATGGCGTTGGCTTCGAGGATCTCGTGCTCGCGATTCAGCATGGCTTCGGCCATGCCGATGAGAGCAGCATGCTTGCGTTCGGCGGAGGCGACAGCGAGTGGGCGGGCGGCGGCACGAGCCTTGCGGCCGATATCAGCCATCAGCCGCGCCGTATCCTCATGGGACTTCTCATGCGCCTTCAGCATGTCCTACCCTTCCGCTTGCACCGCAACCTTGTCCGTATGGCTGACCACGAGGTCGTCACGATGGATCATCGCCGAGCGTGCCTCGTAGCCAAGAACGGTTTCGATCTCCGCCGTCTTCAGTCCAGCGATCCTTACGGCATCCGCAGCGTCATAGGCAACCAGCCCGCGCGCGATCTCGCGCCCCTCGGGCGACAGAATCGCCACCGTGTCGCCGCGTGAGAAATTGCCGCTGACAAGCTTCACACCGGCCGGCAGCAGCGACTTGCCCGACAGCAGCGCACCGACGGCACCCGCATCGACGGTCAGCCGTCCTGCCGGCTCGAGCTGGCCGGCGATCCAGGTCTTGTAGCCCTTCACCGGATTGCCGCTCGGCCGAAACAGGGTGGAGCGTTCGCCGCGTTCGATCGCCATCAGCGGCGACAGCCGCGTGCCGGCGGTGATGATCATCGCCGTGCCGGCCGCAGTGGCGATCTTGCCGGCGTCGATCTTCGTCCGCATGCCGCCGCGCGACAGTTCGGAGGCAGCTCCCCCGGCCATCGCCTCGATATCAGGCGTGATGCGGTCGACGACCGGAATGAATTTGGCATTCGGGTCGCTTGCCGGCGGGGCGGTGTAGAGCCCGTCGATGTCGGACAGCAGCACCAAAAGATCAGATCCCATCATCGTCGCCACACGCGCCGCCAGGCGATCATTGTCGCCATAGCGGATTTCGCTCGTCGCCACCGTGTCGTTTTCGTTGATGACCGGCACAGCATCCATCTTGAGCAGCGTCGATATGGTGGCGCGCGCGTTCAGATAGCGCCGGCGCTCCTCGGTGTCGCCGAGCGTGACCAGAATCTGGCCCGACTTCAGCCCCTTGCGGCCGAGCTCTTCCGCCCAGGCGCCCGACAAAGCGATCTGGCCGACGGCCGCGGCGGCCTGACTCTCTTCCAGCTTCAAGGCGCGCTTGCCGAGACCGAGGATGGTGCGGCCAAGCGCGATCGCGCCCGACGAGACGACCAGCACGTCGGCGCCACCTTCGGCGAGCGTTGCGATGTCGTCGGCCATCGAGGCCAGCCATTCGCGCTTGAGACCGGTCGAGCGGTCGACAAGCAGCGCCGAGCCGATCTTGACTGTGATGCGCTTGTAGCTTCGAAGCGTAGGGATCGTCATGGCAGTCTACTTCGTCCAGCGCGCGTCGGAGGGCGCCACCTCGCCGCTTGCCTGACGTGCCTCTTCGACCACGCTCATCAGCGCGCGCAGCGTCTCCTCGACGCCCTCGCGCGTCGCCGCCGACAGGAGGATAGGCGCGCGCCCAGCCGCGCGTTTCAACGATGCCATCTTCTTCTTGCGTTCATCTGGATCGAGCGTATCAGCCTGGGAAAGTGCGACCACTTCGAACTTCTCGTCGAGACCGTGGCCATAGGCCTCAAGCTCGCGGCGCACCGTCTTGTAGGCCTTGGCAGGGCTTTCTTCCCGCGCCGAGACCAGATGCAGCAGCACGCGCGTGCGCTCGACATGGCCAAGGAAACGGTCGCCGATGCCAACACCTTCATGCGCGCCCTCGATCAGACCGGGAATGTCGGCGATGACGAACTCGCGGGCGTCGATGCGGGCCACGCCCAGGCCCGGATGCAGCGTGGTGAAGGGATAGTCGGCAATCTTCGGCTTTGCCGCCGTGACCGAGGCAAGGAAGGTCGACTTGCCGGCATTGGGCAGGCCGACGAGGCCGGCATCGGCGATCAGCTTGAGCCTGAGCCAGACCCACATCTCCTGGCCTTCGAGGCCGGGATTGGCTCGCCGCGGCGCCTGGTTGGTCGAGGTCTTGAAATGCTGGTTGCCGAAACCGCCATTGCCGCCCTTGGCGAGCAGATAACGCTGGCCGACCTGGGTCAGGTCGCAGATCAGCGTCTCGTTGTCTTCTTCATAGACCTGCGTGCCGACCGGGACCTTGAGCGTGATGTCGGCTCCCTTGGCGCCGGTCATGTTGCGGCCCATGCCGTGAATGCCGGTCTGCGCCTTGAAATGCTGCTGGTAACGATAGTCGATCAGCGTGTTGAGACCATCGACGACCTCGAGCCAGACGTCGCCACCGCGGCCGCCATCGCCACCGTCCGGGCCGCCGAATTCGATGAACTTTTCGCGCCGGAACGACACTGCACCCGCGCCACCGTTGCCGGAGCGGATGTAAACCTTGGCCTGATCGAGAAATTTCATCGGACTCTTCGTCTTCTGCTGCTATTTCGTTGTTTCAGCGCACTTGCCATAGCGCAAGGCGCGGCGAAGGGCGAGAGCGGATTGGGCCGCGAAGCCCGTATCGAAAGGACGTAGATGAAACTGGTCACCTACAACACCCAGTATGGCGTCGGCCGCGACGCGCGCTACGACCTCGACCGCATTGCCCGCGCCGTCGACGGCGCCGACATCGTGTCGCTGCAGGAGGTGACCCGCAACTTCATGCGCAACGACATGGCCGACATGGTCGACGGCCTTGCCCGCCTGCTGCCCGACTACTTCCATGTCTACGGCGTCGCCATGGACATCGACTTCGGCATGCTCGGCACCGACGGCAAGCCCGCCAACAAGCGGCTGCAGTTCGGCAACATGGTGCTGTCGCGCTGGCCCATCGTCGCGTCGCGCAACCTGCTCCTGCCGCGCAGCAAACGCCTCAGCCGCGGCAACCTGCAGCGCTCGGCGCTGGAAGCGCTTATTATGGCACCGTCGGGTCCGCTGCGTGTCTACTCCGTACACACCGACCACGTCAGCCAGGAGGAGCGCATCGCCCAGATCCGTCACCTCAAGGAACGGGTCTACGCCTTTGCCGCAGAAGGCGGCGTCCTCACCGGTGCTGCCGAATACGGTTTCCCCGAGCTCCCCAGCCCCGAGGAATTCGTTCTCATGGGCGACTTCAACATGGTGCCGGGCTCGCCCGAACATCTCGTCATGACCGGCGTGCCCGACCCGGTGGAAGGTCCGCAGATCGTCGCCCATCACCCTGTCGACGCCTATACGCTGGCGGGCGGAGTTCCGGATGGGTCGGTCTCCTGGACCGACACGACCCATCCGGAAAAAACCCGCCTCATCGACTACGTCTTCGTTCAGGCCAACATGGCCGCCAGGGTCAAATCCGTCCGCATCGACAGCGATGCGGCAGGTTCCGACCACCAGCCGGTGTGGGTCGAGCTGGCCTGAGCCGTCCGCCTAGAACCGCGCCCACGACCTGAGGCTCGCCCAGGTCTTGCGGTCGAGCCGGTAACGCTCGACAGGGACCTGGCCGGCGACGATCGAGTTCAGCATGCCCTGGCCGGCATACTGGAAGCCGCACTTGTGGATGACCCGCCGCGACGCCGGGTTGATGACCCGGCACGAGACGTTGAGCACGGCAACATCGGTCGCCCGGAAGGCGAGATCGACGAGCGCATGCGCGGCCTCGGTGGCATAGCCCGACTTCCAGTAGGGTTCACCGATCCAGTAGCCGAGCTCTAGCCCACGGTCGGTGACGTTTAGCCCGGCCGAACCGACGAAGGCACCGGTGTCGGCGATGGTGATGGCATAGACCACCCCGCCGCGCCTGCTGCGCGCCATCGACAGGAAGGCCCGCGCCTCGGCCTCGCCGTAGGGATGCGGCATCCGCGACAACATCTCGGCGATGTGGCGGTTGTCGGCCAGCTGCACCAGCTCGGGGATGTCGTCCTCGTGCGGTGGCCGCAGGACCAGGCGCTCGGTCAGCAATATCGGACAGTCGATCGACAGCCTTTCGTCTTCGCTGTCTTCCTTCTCGGCAACCATGTGAAATCCTCCAGGAAAATGAAAAAGGGGAGATGGAAACCCATCTCCCCTGATCCTTTTCCTGGCTTGGCCAGACACCGGTTCCCGAGATGGGGCGCCGGTGTTGTAGTGCGGAACCGGCTACTCCGCGGCCTTGAGAATCGGATTCACCGATACGTAGGTTCGGCCATTGGCTTTTTTGTTGAAGGTCACGGCGCCGGCTTCGAGCGCAAAAAGGGTGTGATCCTTGCCCATGCCGACGTTGACGCCGGGATGCCAGGTGGTGCCGCGTTGACGAACGATAATGTTGCCCGGAATCACGGACTCGCTACCGAACTTCTTGACGCCAAGGCGCTTCGACTCTGAATCGCGACCGTTGCGCGACGAACCGCCAGCTTTTTTATGTGCCATGGATGTTCTCCTTCAGCGCTCTGATTACTCTGATTCCGCGACGGCTGCAGCCTTTTTCGGCGCTGCCTTCTTCGCGGGCTTTTCTGCAGCTGCATCAGCTGCGGCTTCGGCCTTCACTGCCGCCTTCTTCGAAGGCTTCGCACCGCCGGTCAGGATCTCGGAGATCCGGACAGTGGTGTGGTGCTGGCGGTGACCGCGGGCGCGACGCGAGTTCTGGCGGCGACGCTTCTTGAAGGCGATGACGGTCTTGTTGCGGCCGTGCTCGACCACCTCAGCCGTCACCACTGCGCCAGCGACGAAGGGCGCGCCGATCTCGGCGTTTTCACCTTCGCCAACGGCGAGCACTTCGACGAATTCCACGGTGTCGCCGGCGGCGCCGACGAGCTTCTCAACCTTGATCACATCATTGGCGGCAACGCGATACTGCTTACCGCCCGTTTTGATGACTGCGAACATTTTGTGCCTTTCGCTGTTCGGTCGGCCTTTTTGGCCGTCTTTTTGTCAGTCGATACGGGTTCATGACAAACGGCGCAGAGGACCCTCCACGCCGATTGCAGGGGTCCCGTAACCGAAGGTTGCCATGAAGTCAAGGCGAACACCTTGGCAAAGCTGCGCTTTCGAGCCCGGCCAGGCCTCCCGTGCCGACGCGAGCCTCACGCAGTCCAGTCCCGGATACAGGCTTCAGCTCAAGCGAACAACTGCCGAGGCGACGCCCGCATAACCCAAACGCCCGTGAAGCCAGTCTCTCTGACCGAGATTTTCCACCGGGCTGACGCAGCGTCCATCTGGCTAAATCGGCTCAATGAAAAAGATACGCCAACTCGGTCACATTTAGCCTTGTGCGACAGGCCATGAGCCGTTATCTACTGCGCCGCGCCGGCAACGGCCGATCACGACCGCGGAGAGGTGGCAGAGTGGTCGAATGCACCGCACTCGAAATGCGGCATGGGTGCAAGCCCATCGGGGGTTCGAATCCCTCCCTCTCCGCCAGACACCGCCGGTTCTACGCTTAAAGCCCTAAATATCTTGAGGCCGCAACGGCAGCTTTCTGCCTTCATTGCCGATGTTCGGCATTGCTGCTTCAGAGTGCAGACTATGGTTCATGATCGCGCCCACCTTGAGACAGCGTTCCGTGCCAAGGCACGCCTGAAGTTCCTTTTCTTCTGGGGGCACCAGCCTGCAAAAGATGGACGGATAACTGCCTCATGCTTCAGCCAGTGGTGGTCTGCGGCCTTTGAGGTGGCCAGCATCCGCTATCCCACGGCTGAGCATTGGATGATGGCTGAGAAGGCACGGCTGTTTGGCGACCAAGAAGCGGTGCAGCACGTCCTTAAGGCGCGAAGTCCCAAGCAGGCAAAGCAGATCGGTCGCGAGGTGCGCGGTTTTGATGAGGCGCGTTGGGATGGAGAGAAGCGCCGCATCGTCACTGAAGGAAGCTTCGCAAAGTTCTCCCAAAACAAGGCGCTCGGGGCATTTCTGCTGTCTACCGGCAATCAGATTCTAGTTGAAGCAAGCCCGGTGGACCGCGTGTGGGGCATCGGCTTGGCCGCTGATGACAAGCGAGCAGCCAATCCACTCCTGTGGCGTGGCGACAATTTGCTCGGCTTCGCGCTCATGAGCGTGCGAGACCGCATTAGAGTCTGATACCGCCTTATAGCCCTGATCTGTATGTCCGCTAACCACTCCGCTGTAGATCTACTCGACCGACATTACTCTCCAGCTGTCTTCATTTGGATCCCAGCGTGTGCAGCGGCGGAAGGTTTGCGGATGACATAAAGATCCTGGTGTTCCCACCAACCGGCAGATTCGTAGGTTAGGTACTCAGCGCCGGAAAGTTGCGCGATTTGCCCATCGACAAAACCCTTCGCCAATCTCGCCTCCGTCAATCTCCACACGGATGGCTTTGCCGAACAGGGCGGCGCTGCGGCTCTCACCGTCGCAAGGGATTCGACCGACGTCACCTTCACCACCGTCGGGTTGCGCGCCTCGACCGCATTTACAGTGGCCGGCATAGAAACCAGGGCACGCGGCATGCTCGGCTGGCGCCACGCTTTCGGCAACATGTTTCCCTCGTCAGTCAATGCCTTTGGCTACTCCAGCGCTTTCTCTGTCGCGGGGGCACCGATCGCCAGAGACAGCGCCATTGTCGAGGCCGGCTCGACTTCGACATCTCCGCGGCTGCAAGCGTCGGCCTTGCCTATCATGGCCAATTGGCATCCGACGCACAGCATCACAGCTTCAAGGCAAACCTTGCGGTGCGGTTCTAGCCGTCGTCATGCACGCCATGCCGACCATGGACGACTACCAGGACCCGAAGATGGTCGTGTATCTTCGGCAGCCGCGACGGCGTTTGCCGGCCCAGCTGGCTACGGGCCCGGATGGGTCAGCCCTTGCCCGTCAGCGTGCGCTCGCGCGCGCATGGTCGATATAGATCTCGCGCAGCCGCGTGACGACTGGTCCCGGCTTGCCGTCGCCGATCGGCTTGCCATCGATGCGGGTCACCGGCATGACGAAGGTCGAAGCGCTGGTGATGAAGGCTTCGGCAGCAGCCTGGGCTTCCTCGACGGTAAAGCGGCGTTGCTCGAGCGTCAGGCCGCCCTCCTCGGCCAACTGGACAAGCGCCTGTCGCGTACAGCCGGGCAGCGTGCGCCGGCTGTTGGCGGGTGAGACGATCTTGCCGTCATGGGTAACGATATAGGCGGTCGACGACGCACCTTCGGAGACATGACCGTCCTCGACCATCCACGCCTCGTCGCAACCTTCCGCCTTGGCGTCGCGCTTGGCCAACACCTGCGGCAGCAGGGACACGCTCTTGATGTCGCGCCTTGCCCAGCGCAGGTCGGCCAGCGTCTTGACGGCAATGCCTGTCCTTGCTGCGGCAACATCGACAAGCACCTTCGGCTGCGTCAACAGCAGGAGTGTCGGCACCAGCTCCTCGCCGAACAGGAAGTTCCGCTCTTCGGCGCCCCGCGTCAGTTGCAGGTAGACAAGCCCTTCCTGCAGACCGTTGCGCTCGATCAGACCGTGCTCGATCTCTTCGATGGCAGCGGTGGTGATGGGCAGGCGCAAGCCAAGTTCACAGGCCGAGCGCTCCAGACGCGCCATGTGCAGGTCGCTGTCGACTAGCTTGCCGTCAAGAACCGCCGTCACCTCGTAGATGCCGTCGGCAAACAGGAAGCCGCGATCGAAGATCGACAGTTTGGCCTCAGCGGCCGGCAGGTAGCTGCCATTCAGCCAGACGATGCGGTCTTGTCCACCGGCCATAGGTACTCTCCAATGCAAGTGAGATGTCAGCGCGCCTTGTACAGGCCCAGCACCCCGATGGAAATTGCCTTATGCGAGACGGCGCCGCTGTCACTTATGGTTCCGAAGGGCTTCCGCGCAGGCCTCGAGATAGGCGTAACCATATCTCAGGTCGGGTTCGAGATACGCCCCCTCGCCCCACTCGTTCCAGGCATTGATGAAGACAAGGCGCTCGTTTGCAGGATTGGCCTGCGCGCGCTCCATCGCGTCCCCGAGCCATTGCTCGAAGAGATCGGGCGTCGAGCCATGGTAGATCTGGGCAGACGTCGGACGGCGCGCGCTGTTGTCCCATGACGGCATGACGCCGGGATGGACGACGCCTGCCTCGACCGACTTCACCTTTTCCGCTGCCACCACGTCGGCGTAGCGTCGAATACGACCGCTGTCCCGGAAGCGTGAGACGGACAAGCTGCTTTCGATACTCGGCGTGCGGATGTTGTGCGGCGGAAACTCGGACAGCGCATCGAAGCCGTGGTCGCGATGCGCACTGAAATCAAAGGCATTCGTCGCGATCAGGTAGATCCCAGGATATCCGAGCCTGGTCATCTCTGCGCGCCAGCGTGCGATGGTGGCTTTCATGTCCGGGAAGAGGCTCGCGCGATAGACGGTGAAAACCGGCTTGCCGTCGATTTTCAGATAGCGGGGATCGCGGAAATATTTGTCGAGGCCGCGAATGACCGCGATGTCGTCCTCCGCCGAATGCCGCTGCGCCAGAAGCACGTCCTGCTCGCGCCCGGACCAGCGTCGCGACCAGGTTTCGTTGGCCCAGCACAGGGAGAATGGCAGGTCGAGATCGGCGGTTGCCAGGTAATGGTCCAGCGGACCTTCCAGCAGACGCCGACCACCAAACCAGTAGAAATGAAAGCAGAAGGCTGAGATGCCATAGAGCTTGGCCAGTTCGACCTGCCGGCGCATGACTTCAGGCAACCGGAGGTCATAATAGCCCAGTTCTCCCGGCAGCCGCGGCTGGTAGTGACCTTCGAAGACAGGGAACGCGCGCGCAACGTTGCGCCATTCGGTGAAGCCGCTCCCCCACCACTCGTCGTTCTCCGCCGTCGGATGAAACTGCGGCAGGTAGTACGCCACCAGGCGGACGTCGGTCGCGGCCGGCTTTTCGCTTGCTATCGGCTTATAGTCACCGGCCGGATAATGGCCAAGGAGATTGCGGACCTGTGTCTCGTGTAGCCGGTCCGACGGCTGTGACCTCGCCAGCCATCGGGACGGCTGCGCGATCCGCCGCAACTTTCCCCAGACTCTGCGCAAGAAGGATGGCCTTTCACGCCACGGGGCGCCTGACAGAGCGTTCACTGGCGCTTCCCGAAACTGCCCATAGGGCCGCCATTCAATCCGTTTGCAAATCCCAGAAGCTTGGAGCGTCGCGCACTGGAGAACAGCACATGCGGCCACAGCAGCTTCAGCCACGTACGGAAACGTTCGGCAGGTACGTCAAGCGGCATCTGGTGCTTGTTCATGACATAGACCAGCGACCGGCCCATCGCTTCACCCTTGACGCGGCCCGACTCGACCGACCGCGCGCTGGAGCGGCCTTCCGCATGGTCGACGGCAGCACCTGCAGCAAGCCGCAGCTCGACACCGACCCGCAGCAGCCGCACGCTGAGGTCGTCGTCCTCGTGGAACAGGAAGATGTTCTGGTCGAAGCCGCCAACCTGCTCGAAATGCTTGCGCCTGATGAAGATGCAGGCGCCATGCAGGACCGGGATGGCGCAATCATGGTTGGGTGGCGCCCCGTGCCAAAAGTCGGACGCCGGCAGCAGTCGCGACCACCGTCTGAAGCGCCGGCGCGAGCCCGAATAGAAACGCGGATTGAAGGCGGCGTCGGGATGGGCAGCGGCTGCAGCAACAAGCGCCTCTATCGCGCCCGCCTCGAAGCGAAGGTCAGGATTGGCAAGCAGCAGGAATGGCGCATTGCCGGCGGCCGCGCCGACATTGCAGGCGCTGCCATAGCCGACATTTTCCTCGATCTCGATGACCTTCGCCCCGGCAGCCTTGGCAAGCGTCACGGAGTCGTCGACGCTGGCGTTGTCGACGACAACAACGTTTGCACAACTCGGAACAGTCGCCAAAAATACTGGCAAGACCGAGCCGCTGTTGTGGGTAACGACGATCAGATCCACTTCCGGTTTCATAAAGTCGTCCGCATCAACTTGACTTAACGTAAATGTCGACTCCTACCCAAAGCAGTGAGCTTTTCCTCGTCTCGCATCTATGCAGCGAAACGGCTGTCCGGACAACATTTGTACAATCACAGCTTCTTTCCGCCGTAGCAATCGGGTGATCAACCAAACGGGAACCTTCCGGCAACGGGCAACTGGCGTTCGCTTTCGAAAGCGCTCAGGGTCAGATTCACCTGTTTGCAGATCCGACCAGTTCCGTGACCAGGCCCGCGACCCGCTCTCGCCACTCGCCGGCACGGTAGCCGAAATCGCGGGCAAAGGCGTCCGAGCTCAGTTGCGAATTCGCCGGCCGCGCGGCCTTTGCTGGCCATTGCTCACTGCCGACAGGTTCTGCAAGCGCGGATGGTCCGCCGAGCGACGCACTGACGGTAAAGACGTGAGTGGCCAGCTCAAACCAATTGGCGCGGCCCTGGCCGGCGAGATGGTAGAGACCGTGCGGAAAGCCGCCTCGCTTGTGCCACGAGGCAGCTGCCGCCAGCAAGCCGTCGGCGAGATCACGGGCCTCCGTCGGATTGCCGAACTGGTCGGCCACGACCTGCAGCCTGTCGCGTGTCGCCGCGAGCGTGAGCATCGTCTTGACGAAGTTGCGGGCATGGCGGCTGACGACCCAGGCCGTGCGCACCACCAGGTGGTCCGGATTGCCGGCACGGACGGCTTCCTCGCCCGCCAGCTTGCTGCGGCCATAGACCGTCTGCGGGTTGGGCATGTCCGTCTCTGAGTAAGGCTGCGCCGCCTTGCCATCAAACACGTAGTCCGTCGAAACCTGGACGATCGGGATGCCCGCAAGCCTGGTCAGTCGAGCCAATTCCGCCGGCGCCTCGGCATTGATGCGAAATGCGCGCTGGGGGTCGTCTTCCTGCTGATCGACGCCGGTGTGCGCGGCGGCATTGATGACCATATCAGGCGCGACCGATTTCAGGACCGGGGCAAAAGTGGCGAGATCTTCAAGGTCGAGGTCAGGCCGACCGACAAGGACGATATTTGCTTTTCCCTTGGCGCGCTCGGCAAGCGAGAGCGCCAATTGGCCGGATGTTCCGGTAACCAGAATCTTCACTTGGCAGCGACCAGTCCCTGGCGGGTTCCGTCGAAGCGCTGCTCGCGGATCGGGCGCCACCACCAGCCATTGGCGAGATACCAGTCGACGGTACGGGCGAGGCCGGTCTCAAAGGTTTCCAGCGGCGTCCAGCCCAGTTCCTGCTCGCTCTTGGTCGGATCGATGGCATAGCGCCGGTCATGTCCGGGCCGGTCGGTAACATAGGTGATGAGGTCGAGATGCGAGCGGCCGCCATTGCGGGGGCGGCGTGCATCAAGCAGGGCACAGATGGCTTCGACAACTTCGAGATTGGTGCGTTCGGCACGTCCGCCGATGTTGTAGCTCTCACCAATCCGGCCCCCGGTCATGACCGCTTCGAGTGCCCTGGCGTGATCCTCGACGAACAGCCAGTCACGGATGTTTGCGCCTTTGCCATAGACCGGCAGCGGCTGCTCATCCAACGCGTTGGCGATGACCAGCGGGATCAGCTTTTCCGGGAAGTGGTAGGGCCCGTAGTTGTTCGAACAGTTGGAAAGGACAACCGGCAATCCGTAGGTCTCGTGCCAGGCGCGCACGAAGTGATCGGACGCCGCCTTCGATGCCGAATAAGGCGACGACGGCTTGTAGGGCGAGTCCTCGGTGAAGACGCCGGAATCGAAAGGCAGGTCGCCGAACACCTCGTCGGTCGAGACGTGATGGAAGCGGAAGCGCTTGCGTGCCTCCTCCCCAAGGCTGCGCCAGTGGTCGAGCACGGCCTGCAGCAGGCTCGCCGTGCCGACGACATTGGTGGTGACGAAGGCCATAGGCCCGTCGATCGATCGGTCGACGTGGCTTTCTGCCGCCAGGTGCATGACGAGATCGACGGCTTCGTCTGCGAGAATCTTGCGCACCTTGTCGGTGTCGCAGATGTCGGCCTTCCGGAAGACATAGTTCGGATTGCCGTCGAGATCACGCAGCGACGTCAGGTTGCCGGCATAGGTCAGTTTGTCCAGGTTAACGACGCGGTACTTGCCGCTTGCCACCAGATGCCGGCAGACGGCCGAGCCGATGAAACCGGCGCCACCGGTGACCAGCACAGTTTGAGGGACGTTTTTCACGGGTAGACAAATCCGGTTTCGACATCAGTCAGCAAGGGGGCGGCAGCATCCTTGTCCGACAGGATCAGCTCTTGTGCGGCTACCGGCCAGTCGATCGCGATGTCGGGGTCATCGAAGCGGATCGAACGGTCATGCGGCTGCGAATAGGGTGCCGACACCTTGTAGGCAACTTCGGTGTCGGGCTCGAGCGTAACAAAGCCATGCGCGAAGCCCTTGGGCACCAATATCTGATTCCATTCTTTGGCGGAAACCGTCAGCCCCACCCATTTGCCGAAGGTCGGCGAGCCCACGCGAATGTCGATGGCGACATCGTAGATCGATCCGCGCAGGACCCGCACCAGCTTGTCCTGTGCAAAGGGCGGCTTCTGGAAATGCAGCCCCCGCAACACGCCGCGCTCCCGCGACAGCGAGTGATTGTCCTGCACGAAATCGACGGCGATGCCTGCCTGGGCAAGCTTCCCGGCATTCCAGGTCTCGGAAAAGAAACCGCGTGCGTCATCGAACCTGGGGACGCGTATTTCGCAAACGCCGTCCAGGCCGAGCTTGCTCACCTCAACCATGACTGATTTCCCTGACTCGGCGCTCGAGATAGCGGGCATAGTCGGTCTTGCCGAGCTCGGCGGCACGGCGCAACACGTCCTCTTCGCTGACCCAGCCGAGTTCGAAGCCGATCTCTTCCGGGCACATGATCTTGATGCCCTGGCGATGCTCGATGGTGCGCACGAAGGACGACGCCTCGTGGAGGCTGTCATGAGTGCCGGTATCGAGCCAGGCGTAGCCCCTGCCCAGGCGGACGACATGCAACGTATCGCGCTCGAGATAGGTGCGGTTGACGTCGGTGATCTCCAGTTCGCCACGCGCCGACGGCTTGATCGACGAGGCAATGTCGACCACCGAATTGTCGTAAAAATAGAGACCTGTCACCGCCCAGTTCGAGCGCGGCTGCGCAGGCTTTTCTTCGATCGACAGGGCACGCTGGGTCTCCCGGTCGAATGACACGACGCCATAACGCTGCGGATCCTCGACATGGTAGGCAAAGACCGAAGCGCCGCTCTCGCGGGCAACGGCTGCCCGACAGCGCTCCGACAGGCCGTCGCCATAGAAGATGTTGTCGCCAAGTATAAGCGCCACCGGGCTGTTGCCGATGAACTCGCGTCCGATGATGAACGCTTCGGCCAAGCCGTTGGGAGAAGGTTGGACGGCATAGGAAAACGACACGCCAAACGCCGAGCCGTCGCCGAGCAACTGCTGGAACTGCGGCAGATCGCGCGGCGTCGAGATGATAAGGATGTCCTGAATACCCGCCAGCATGAGAACGCCGAGCGGATAATAGATCATCGGCTTATCATATATCGGAAGTATCTGCTTCGATACTGCAAGTGTTGCAGGGTAGAGTCGCGTGCCACTACCGCCCGCAAGTATAATTCCCTTCACGGTACATCCCTGGTGTCGTTGCCTTCTGACCCCCGTCCCGGCTGACAAACCGCAATAGACCGTATGGGACGCACAAACAAGACATCAACTTCGTCTGCCACAATCACGAACAGATTTGGTTTCAGAAGGTAAAACTTGCGGAGCGGAACCCGCTATCCAGCCGCTCGGCCACACGTATCGAAAGATTAGGAACATGAACCGCCTATTGCTCAAGATCGCCTCTGTCCTGGCATTCGCCGCCATGGCATGGATTGCACCAGCCGCAGGAGAAAACATGCTCGAACGTGAATTGCATGCAAGCGCGAGCAAGGGTGACGCGACAGCTGTCCGCGACCTGCTTGCAAAGGGCGCCAGCATCGACGCACGCGACGACAGCGGCCGCACCGCACTTCTGCTCGCCACCCACGGCAACCAGATCGAAGCTGCCAGGGTGCTGATCGACGCAGGCGCCGACGTCAACGCCAAGGATGCCATCAATGACAGCCCGTATCTTTATGCCGGCGCACGCGGACACCTCGAGATCCTGAAGATGACGCTGGCCCACGGCGCCGATCTCAAGAGCATCAACCGCTATGGCGGCACCGCCCTGATCCCGGCCGCCGAACGCGGTCATGTCGAAACCGTGCGCACGCTGATCGAGGCCGGTGTCGAGGTCGACCACGTCAACAAGCTCAACTGGACGGCTCTGCTGGAGGCGATCGTACTCGGCGATGGCGGTCCCCGCCACGTCGCGATCGTCAAGTTGCTCGTCGACGCCGGTGCTGACGTCAACCTTGCCGACGGCGACGGCGTAACGCCGCTGCAGAACGCACGCAGGCACGGCTTCACCGAGATCGAGAAGGTCCTGGTTGCCGCCGGCGCCCGCTGAGGAGGCCGAATTGGACAAGTCGAGTGAGTTCCTTTGCCATGCAATCGAGCTGGCGCGCGCGAACATTTCGAGAGGTGGCCGTCCTTTTGGAGCGGTTGTGGTCAGGAACGGAGAGGTCGTCGCCTGTGGCGTCAATGAAGTGCTCTCGTCCAATGATCCGACTGCCCATGCCGAAATGTCGGCCATCCGGGCGGCAAGTCAGGCCCTGGCCTCGCCACGGCTCGACGGTTGCACAGTCTATGCAAGCGGCCATCCTTGCCCGATGTGCATGGGCGCGATGCGCATGGCCGGCATAACCGAAGTCGCATATGCATATTCGAATGACGACGGCGCGCCCTATGGCCTGTCGACGGCAGCTGTCTATGCCGACCTGGCGCGGCCAGCGACCGAACAGACGATGAAGGTCGCATATCTCCCGGTGCGCCCGCGGGACCACCAGCATCTTTACGCCGAGTGGCAGGCTGCACAGTCCCAATCCTAGGCTCTTCACCCCAATCCGGCCGGAAGGTTTCACAAGCCCCTCCGCCAGCCTCTCGTTTTCGCCACAAGGAGTGCGGACCATGACCAAACCGGCAACCGGCCCGCTTGCCGGGCTTCGCGTCGTCGAATTCGTCGGTCTCGGACCTGCACCCTTCGCCGCCATGCAGTTCGCGGACATGGGGGCCGACGTCATCCGCATCGCGCGCCCGGAGGCCACGCCAAAAATTCCCGATCCGATTTCGGGACGCGGGCGTCCAACCGTGGAGGCCGATCTCAAGGATCCCGTCCAGGCCGAGATGGTTCGCACACTCTGCGACAGTGCCGACGCCCTTATCGAAGGGTTCCGGCCGGCTGTCATGGAACGGCTGGGGTTGGGACCTGATGTCCTGCTGGAACGCAATCCGCGTCTCGTCTACGGCCGCATGACGGGGTGGGGGCAGACAGGTCCGCTGGCAACCCATGCGGGCCACGACATCAACTATATTGCCATATCAGGCGCGCTCGCGGCGATAGGCCCCGCCGGCCATCCCGTGCCGCCGCTCAACCTCGTCGGCGACTTCGGCGGCGGCGCCATGTTCCTCGTCTCCGGCATGCTCGCGGCCCTGCTGTCGGCGCAGCGTACAGGCACCGGGCAAGTCGTCGATGCTGCCATTTGCGACGGCACCGTCCAACTGATGACCATGGCTTACGACCTGGCCTCCGCCGGCCAGTGGCAGCCCCAGCGCGCAGCCAATCTGCTCGACGGCGGCGCGCCCTACTACTGCACCTATGAATGCGCAGACGGCAGGCATATCGCCATCGGTCCGATCGAACCGCAGTTCTTCGAACTGTTCCGCCAGGCCATCGGGCTGGACGACACCGCCCACGCCCTGCGCGCCGACCGGCGCAATTGGCCAGCACTGAAAGACGAGATCGCAGCGCTGATCATCAGACGCCCAAGCTCCGAATGGCTGGCTCTGCTGGAACACTCCGACGCCTGCGTTTCACCGGTGCTCGACCTTCACGAGGCGGCGCAACATCCTCATCTCATCGCCCGGAAAAGCTTTGTTCAACTGAACGGGCTGACACAACCAGCTCCGACCCCGCGCTTTTCCGGCACGCCGACCGAGGCGCGCGCCCGACCTCGAGAGGTGCTGCCGCTGGCCGAGGCGGTCAGGGCGTGGAGCGGCTAACTCCAGCTCGCGAGCTCTCCACCCCAGCCGACAGACCCCCAAAATGCAAAAAGCCGCCGGTGGAGCCGACGGCTTGAGCAATTCTGTCGAACGTGCCTGACCCGGCGAGAAATCCTCAGATCGCGGCTTCCAGGGTCGAAAGGTGGTTGAGATAGGCTTCCGCCTTGGTGCGGGCCTGGTCTTCCTTGGCGTCGGCGACGTCCTCGCGTGCGTCCTGGATGCGCCGCAGCAGTTCGGCGCGGTCGATGTCCTTCACCGGCGTCGCCGATTCGGCAAGCAGCGTGCAGCCTGCCGGGACGATGTCGGCGAAACCGCCGAACACGACGTAGCGCTCTTCCTTGCCGCCAACGGCCTTCACCGTCACGACGCCCGGCTTGATCGTGGTCATGACAGGCGCATGGTTGGCCATGACAGTCATTTCGCCTTCCGCACCGGGAATGACGACGGACTCGACCTGCTCCGAAACGAGCAGACGCTCGGGCGAGACCAGTTCGAATTTGAATGCTTCAGCCATGGTGTCTCACAAATGCTTGGACGGAGTTCCGAGCAGACCTGCCCGCAACTGGGCAGTCATCGGTGCAACAGCGCGGACCATGGGCCCGCGCTGCGGCGTTATGATTATGCCGCTTCCGCAGCCAGGCGCTGGGCCTTCTCGATCGCCATGTCGATACCGCCGACCATGTAGAAGGCAGCTTCCGGCAGGTGATCGTACTCGCCGTCAACCAGGCCCTTGAAGCTCTTGATGGTGTCTTCGAGCGGAACCAGCTGGCCGGGCGAGCCGGTGAACACTTCAGCGACGAAGAACGGCTGCGACAGGAAGCGCTCGATCTTGCGGGCGCGGGCGACCGTGACCTTGTCCTCTTCCGACAGCTCGTCCATGCCCAGGATGGCGATGATGTCCTGCAGCGACTTATAGCGCTGGAGGATTTCCTGGACGCGACGGGCGACGGAATAGTGCTCTTCGCCGACGATCAGCGGATCGAGCATGCGCGAGGTCGAGTCGAGCGGATCCACGGCCGGGTAGATACCCTTTTCCGAGATCGCGCGGTTGAGAACCGTCGTCGCGTCAAGGTGCGCGAACGAGGTTGCCGGCGCCGGATCGGTCAAGTCGTCGGCGGGGACGTAAATCGCCTGCACCGAAGTGATCGAGCCCTTGTTGGTGGTGGTGATGCGTTCCTGCATCGCACCCATATCGGTCGACAGCGTCGGCTGATAGCCCACGGCCGAAGGAATACGGCCGAGCAGAGCCGACACTTCCGAACCCGCCTGGGTGAAGCGGAAGATGTTGTCGACGAAGAACAGCACGTCCTGGCCCTGGTCGCGGAAGTGCTCGGCGATGGTCAGGCCCGACAGGGCGACGCGGGCGCGCGCACCGGGCGGCTCGTTCATCTGGCCGAACACCAGGGCGCACTTCGAACCTTCGGTCGAGCCGTTGTTCTCGTGCGGGTCCTTGTTAACGCCCGACTCGATCATTTCGTGATACAGATCGTTGCCTTCGCGGGTGCGCTCGCCGACGCCGGCGAACACCGAGTAGCCACCGTGCGCCTTGGCGACGTTGTTGATCAGTTCCTGGATCAGAACGGTCTTGCCGACGCCGGCGCCGCCGAACAGGCCGATCTTGCCGCCGCGAGCATAAGGAGCCAGCAGATCGACGACCTTGATGCCGGTGACCAGGATCTGTGCTTCGGTCGACTGGTCGACATAGGCAGGCGCTTCCTGGTGGATGGCGCGCTTGGACTTGGTCTTGACCGGGCCGGCTTCGTCGACCGGCTCGCCGATGACGTTCATGATGCGGCCGAGCGTCTCGTCGCCAACCGGAACCATGATCGGCGAACCGGTGTCACGGACGGCCTGGCCACGAACGAGGCCTTCCGAAATGTCCATGGCGATGCAGCGGACGGTGTTTTCGCCCAGGTGCTGTGCCACTTCGAGGATAAGGCGGTTGTCGCCGTTCATCGTCTCGAGCGCGTTCAGGATCGGCGGCAGTTCGCCGTCGAACTGCACGTCGACGACAGCGCCGATGACCTGCGAGACGCGGCCCGCGCCGGAGGCGACGACCGCCGACTTTTCGACCTTGGCAGCGGCCGCCTTGGCAGGCGCCGCCTTCTTTGCTGCGGGGGCCTTTTCCGCCGCCGGAGCGGCTTTCGGAGTAGCTGCTTTAGCCATCGTTTAACCTCTGTGTCCGTTCGTTGTTTCACGCGGACCCGCCTTGCGGCGAGCCATCACGTGGCTAGAGCGCTTCGGCGCCCGAAATAATCTCGATCAGTTCCTTGGTGATCTGGGCCTGACGCTGGCGGTTGTACGTGATCGTCAGCTTGTTGATCATGTCGCCTGCGTTGCGCGTGGCATTGTCCATCGCGCTCATCTTGGCACCCATCTCGCCGGCAGCATTTTCCAGCAGCGCCCGGAAAATCTGCACCGAGATGTTGCGCGGAATGAGATCGCCGAGGATTTCGCCCGGCTCCGGCTCGTATTCGTAGACCGCACCGCCGCTGGTCGCGGCATCGGCGCCGGCCGAAGGAGCGGCGGCAGGAATGACCTGCTGCGCGGTCGGAACCTGGCTGATCACCGACTTGAACTCGGAGTAGAACAGCGTGCAGACATCGAAGCCGCCCTGGTTGAACAGGGTGATCACCTTCTTGGCGATCATGTCGGCATGGACGAAGCCAACCTGCTTGGCGTCGCGCAGTTCGACGCGGTCGATGATCAGCGAGGCGAAGTCGCGACGCAGGACATCGTAGCCCTTCTTGCCGACGGTGATGATCTTGACCGTCTTGCCCTGGCCCTGGAGCTTGCGGACATGGTCGCGAGCCAGACGCGAAATCTGGCTGTTGAAGCCGCCGCACAGGCCGCGCTCGGCCGTGCAGACGACGAGCAGATGCACGTCGTCCTTGCCGGTGCCGGTCATCAGCGCCGGAGCATCGCCACCGCCACCGACAGCCTGGGCGATATTCGCGAGAACCGCACCCATGCGCTGCGAGTAGGGACGCGCGGCTTCCGCAGCTTCCTGGGCGCGACGCAGCTTCGCCGCGGCGACCATCTGCATCGCCTTGGTGATCTTCTGCGTCGCCTTGACCGAGGCGATACGGTTGCGGAGGTCTTTTAGCGAGGCCATGCCTTATCCGTCAGTGTCAGGCGAAGTTTTTCGCGAAAGCGTCGATGTGCCCCTTGAGCTTGCCGCGGAGATCGTCGCTGAGCGCCTTCTCCGTACGGATGCCGTCGAGAACGTCTTTGCCTTCCGAGCGCATGTAAGCCAGCAGGCCCTGCTCGAACTTGCCGACCTGGTTGAGGGCCAGCTTGTCGAGATAGCCGTTGACGCCGGCGAAGATCACCGCCACCTGCTCTTCGGTCTTGAGCGGCGAGAACTGCGGCTGCTTGAGCAGCTCGGTCAGGCGCGCACCGCGGTTGAGCAGACGCTGGGTGGCCGCGTCGAGGTCGGAACCGAACTGCGCGAAGGCAGCCATTTCGCGGTACTGCGCGAGCTCGCCCTTGATCGAGCCTGCAACCTGCTTCATCGCCTTGATCTGGGCCGACGAGCCGACGCGCGACACCGACAGACCGACGTTCACGGCAGGACGGATGCCCTGGAAGAACAGATTGGTCTCGAGGAAGATCTGGCCGTCGGTGATCGAGATCACGTTGGTCGGGATGTAGGCCGAGACGTCGTTGGCCTGCGTTTCGATGACCGGCAGAGCGGTCAGCGAGCCGGCGCCGTTTTCGTCGTTCAGCTTGGCCGAACGCTCAAGCAGGCGCGAGTGCAGGTAGAAGACGTCGCCCGGGTAAGCTTCACGGCCCGGCGGGCGGCGCAGCAGCAGCGACATCTGGCGATAGGCGACGGCCTGCTTGGACAGATCGTCATAAGCGATCAGGGCATGCTTGCCGTTGTCGCGGAAGTATTCGCCCATGGCGCAGCCGGCGAACGGAGCCAGGAACTGCATCGGGGCCGGATCGGAGGCGGTGGCGGCGATGATGATCGAATATTCGAGCGCGCCGCGCTCTTCGAGCACCTTCACGAACTGCGCGACGGTCGAGCGCTTCTGGCCGACGGCGACGTAGACGCAGTAGAGCTTTTCCTTCTCCGGACCAGCGACGTGGATCGCCTTCTGGTTCAGGATGGTGTCGAGAATGATGGCGGTCTTGCCGGTCTGACGGTCACCGATGACCAGTTCGCGCTGACCGCGGCCGACCGGGATCAGGGCGTCGATGGCCTTGAGGCCGGTCGACATCGGCTCATGCACCGACTTGCGGGGGATGATGCCGGGCGCCTTGACGTCGACGCGGCGACGCTCCTTCGCCTTGATCGGGCCCTTGCCGTCGATCGGGTTGCCGAGCGCGTCGACGACGCGGCCGAGCAGCTCCGGACCGACCGGGACGTCGACGATCGCGCCGGTACGCTTGACGGTGTCGCCTTCCTTGATGTCGCGGTCGGCACCGAAGATGACGACGCCGACGTTGTCGCTTTCAAGGTTCAGCGCCATGCCGCGGATGCCGCCCGGGAACTCGACCATTTCGCCCGCCTGGACGTTGTCGAGACCGTAGACGCGGGCGATACCGTCACCCACCGACAGAACCTGACCGACTTCGGTAACTTCGGCTTCCTTGCCGAAATTCTTGATCTGGTCTTTCAGAATTGCGGAAATTTCCGCGGCGCGGATGTCCATCAGCCGACCTCTTTCAGTGCAAGCTTGAGCGAATTGAGTTTGGTTTTGAGCGACGTATCGATCTGGCGCGAGCCCATCTTCACGATCAGGCCGCCGAGCAGCGAAGGATCGACCGCGACCGAGATCGCCACGTCCTTGCCGGCGACACTCTTCAGCGCCGACTTGAGTTCCGTTTCCTGCGCCGCGGTCAACGCATGCGCCGAAGTCACCTCTGCCGAGGTCTCGCCACGATGCTCGGCGGCGATCTGGCGGAACGCCTTGATCATGCCGGGCAGTGCGAACAGGCGGCGATTGCGCGCCACGAGGCGGAGGAAATTGCCGGCCAGGCCGGTGATCTTGGCCTTGTCGGCGATCGCCGAGATGGCCCTTTCCTGATCTTCGCCGGAGAACACCGGGCTCTTGATCAGGCGATCCAGATCAGCACTGCCGTCAAGCAGCACCGCGAAACGACCGAGGTCGGCTTCTACCTTTGCAACAGCGCCTGCTTCGAGTGCGAGATCGAACAACGATCCCGCATAGCGCTCAGCAACACCGGAGATTGGCGAGGAAGATTGGGTCACGGACCGTCTTTTCTCTTGTCTGACAGGCCGCAAGATTGTTGGCGCGAGTGTGAGACTCTAGCTAAATCTTTGACCTTACTGCGTTTTTTGACCCCGGAGCTCGCGACAGCCGCATCCCCCCGGCCGAAAGTCGATTGCCGTCTAGCACAGGCTTTTGAGGACCGCAACACGTCCTCTAACAGGCTTTTGAGGCACTATTGTCGCATCTTGCGCATCGGAGCTGTGGCTTGACGGCGATTCACGGCCAGAAGCCGAAAACAAACCCAAGGGGTAGGGCCGCCAGCGCCAGTTCGACAACGATCGCCACCCAATTGTATGGGGTGTTGGCACCGTCCGACATCATGGCGACGATCCGGCCGAAGGCCGTGAACAGCCACGACACGCCGAGCGCCATGTAAAGCAATGGCTGGGCTAGCAGAATCGCGCACAGCCCAACCCCGAGGAAGAAGCCTGCCATAGTGGCGCGACCCTGGGCGATGGCTTCCGGATTGTCCGGCCTTGCCTGCAGCCTGAGCAGGCGGAAGGCGATTCTCGGGGCAAAGAACAGGATGACGCCGAACAGCAGCGTGACCGCCGCCGAGCTCCACGCCAGCCACTCGCCCTGGCTCGCCGGCCACGGAAATGCGAACTCCATATTTCCCCTCCGGTCAGGCCTCGAATCCACAGGGATCATATCCGACGGTGTGTCGAGCGCCAGAGCGCAACTGGTGTGAACGGCCGAAACAAGTATGCTGCGGTCGGCGGGCCTGATGGAGGGGACCATGGCCATACCGGCGCGAATAGTCTGGGCGATCAGTCACCTCGGCATTCAGCCAAGCGACAGGCTGCTGGAAATCGGCTGCGGGCGGGGCATCGCCATGGCTGAAATCACGCCGCTGCTGACCGATGGTCACATTATCGGGCTCGATCGCTCGGACAGCGCCGTAAGCTCCGCCGACGAGAGAAACCGCGCGGCGATATCGGCCGGCAAGGCAGCGTTGGCGCAGGGGGCACTCGCGGATTGGAGCGGTGGCGGTCGGCACTTCGACAAGATCTTCGCCATCAACGTCAACCTGTTCTGGCTGGAGGCGGCGCGCGAACTCAAGCTGATCCGGTCGCTGCTCGCCCCGGAGGGCAAACTGTACCTGTTCTTCGAGCCGCCAAGCGCCGGCCAGATCTCAGCTATCGCGCACGCCATCGAGGTGCGCCTCAAGGCGGGCGGCTATGTGCTGGAAAAAACCATGTACGGCCCTGCAGCGACGCCGCCGCTGCTCGGCATGATCACCCGGCCCATGGCCTGATCACAGGAAACTCTGCGGATCGATGTCGACCTGCACGCGCACCGATCCGCGCAGCTTGGGCCCGGCGGCAAGCAGCGCGCGGATGTAGCCCTGTATGTCGGCCTTCCTGTCGGCCTGGACCAGCAAACGGAAGCGATGGCGGCCGCCGATGAGCGCCAGCGGCGCCTCCGCTGGCCCGAGCACATGGACATCCTGCGCCACCTGGGCTGCGCGGCGCAGACCACGCGCATGGCTCTCGGCCTCGGGCCGCGTTGCCGCGCTGACGATGATGCCGGCGAGCCGGCCGTAGGGAGGCAGGGCGGAACGCTCGCGCTCGGCGATCTCACGATCGTAGAAGGCCTCCGAATCGCCCGAGACAATCGCCCGCATGACCGGATGGTCGGGCTGGAAGGTCTGCAGCAGGCCAAGGCTCTTCTTGCCGGTGCGCCCTGCCCGGCCGGTCACCTGCGACAACAGCTGATAGGTCCTCTCGGCGGCACGCGGGTCGCCATTCGCGAGGCCAAGATCGGCGTCGACCACGCCGACCAGCGTCATGTTCGGAAAGTTGTGCCCCTTGGCGACGAGCTGGGTACCGATGACGATATCGGCTTCGCCATTGGCGATCGCCTCCAGTTCCAGCCTGAGCCGTTTCACGCCGCCCAGCATGTCCGAGGACAGCACGATGGTGCGCGCGTCGGGGAAATGCGAAACCACTTCCTCGGCAATGCGTTCGACGCCCGGCCCGCAGGCGACGAGATGATCGAAGGTGCCGCATTCCGGGCAGGCCTCGGGCCGCTTCTCGTTGTGGCCGCAATGGTGGCAGACCAACTGGCCACGAAAGCGATGCTCGACCAGCCAGGCCGAACAGACCGGGCAGCCGAAGCGGTGACCGCAGACCCGGCAGAGCGTCAGCGGCGCATAACCGCGCCGGTTGAGGAACAGCAGCGACTGCTCCTGCCGGCCAAGGGTTTCGCGCATCTTGCCGAGCAGCACCGGCGACAGGAAGCCGCCGCGCGCCGGTGGCGAGCGCCGCATGTCGACCGTCGCCAGCTGTGGCAGCGCCGCCTCGGCGAAACGGGCTGAAAGCACCGAACGCGCATACTTGCCCTGCTCGGCGTTGACCCGGCTCTCAACCGACGGCGTGGCTGACGCCAGCACGACAGGAAAGCCGCCGATATGGCCCCGCACCACCGCCATGTCGCGGGCATTGTAGAAGACGCGGTCCTCCTGCTTGTAAGCAGGGTCATGTTCTTCGTCGACGACGATCAGCCCGAGATTGTTGAACGGCAGGAACAGGGCCGAGCGGGCGCCAGCCACCACCCGCACGCCACCCTCGGCGACCTGGCGCCAGACGCGCTCGCGCATCCGCGGCGGCAGGTCCGAATGCCACTCGGCGGGCTTGGTGCCAAATCGGTTCTGGAAGCGCTCGAGGAAGGCCTGCGTCAGCGCGATTTCAGGCAGCAGGATCAGCACCTGCTTGCCTTTGTCGAGCGCCGCCGCCACCGCTTCGAAATAGACTTCCGTCTTGCCCGAGCCGGTGACGCCGTCGATCAGCGTGACCGCGAATTTGTCGGCCTCGACCTGGGCGCGCAAGCTTGCCGCGGTTGCCTCCTGGTCATTGGTGAGCTCTGCGCTGGTGTAGGACGTATCGGGCGGCGCCACCACCGGGCGCGGCGGGATCATCACCGTCTCGAATACGCCTTGCGCCCTCAACCCGTCGATGACGGTGGAGGAAACGCCGGCAGCATGCGCCAGGCCCGAGCGCGTCCAGGCTATGCCGTCATTGGCCATTTCGAGCACACGGGCGCGCGCCGCAGTCATTCGGTCGGGCTCGCCGTCGCTGCGCTTGAGCCCTTCCGTCCAGGGCTCCGGATCGAAGGCCTCGGGCGCGCGCAGGATCATTCGCGCCACCATGCCGGGCGGCGACAGGGTGTAGTGGGCGATCCAGTCGACCAGCCGGCGCATCTCGTCATTGACGGGGGGACAATCGAAGACATGCGCAATCGGCCTGAGCTTCTTCGGATCGACCGCTTCGACCGGTCCGTCCCAGACGATGCCTGCCACCTCGCGCGGGCCGAGCGGCACGCGCACGATCGAGCCGGGCACCACCTGCATGCCGTCGGGAACGGCATAGGAGTAGGCGCGCTCGGCCGGCATCGGCACCAGCACGGGGGCGGCCCTGGTTCTTGGCGAATCGGCGGTCATGACGCGTGACCTTGCCCCGAACTTGGTTTAGAGCAAAGGCCGACATGTGCGGTGTGCCTGAGGCACCCTTCCATCACCAAGGAGACAGTTATGAAGTTTTTCGTCGACACCGCCGACGTGAAGGACATCCGCGAGCTCAACGAGCTCGGCCTTCTCGACGGCGTCACCACCAATCCGTCGCTGATCCTCAAATCCGGCCGCAACATCGCCGAAGTGACCAAGGAAATCTGTGACATCGTCGAAGGCCCGGTCTCGGCCGAAGTCGCTGCCACCGAATATGCCGAGATGATGAAGGAAGCGGCGGTGCTGTCGAAGATCGCCGACAACATCTGCATAAAGGTGCCGCTGACGCTGGACGGGCTCAAGGCCTGCCGCGCGCTGACCTCGGAGGGCCGCATGGTCAACGTCACGCTGTGCTTCTCCGCCAACCAGG
Organism: Aminobacter sp. NyZ550; assembly: GCF_025628925.2. Taxonomy (NCBI): domain Bacteria; kingdom Pseudomonadati; phylum Pseudomonadota; class Alphaproteobacteria; order Hyphomicrobiales; family Phyllobacteriaceae; genus Aminobacter; species Aminobacter sp. NyZ550. The sequence goes on along the minus strand of NZ_CP114190.1, from coordinate 1,160,103 downwards.
CCCTGCTCGCCGCCAAGGCCGGTGCCACCTTCATTTCGCCCTTCATCGGCCGTCTCGACGACATGGCCGTCGACGGCATGGAGCTGATCGCCGAGATCCGCCACATCTATGACAATTACGGCTTCGACACCGAGATCCTGGCCGCTTCGATCCGCTCGACGGAGCACGTCAAGCGCGCCGCCCTGATCGGCGCCGACGTCGCCACCATCCCACCGGCAACGCTGAAGGCACTGGTCAAGCACCCGCTGACCGACAAGGGCCTCGAGATGTTCCTGGCCGACTGGGCCAAGACCGGCCAGAAGATCGGCTGATCTTCCAGCCAGAACGACCAAAGCCGGCGCCATCAGCGCCGGCTTTTTTGTGTCTGCTGCTCAGAGAAGCGGAGGCAGCCTGCGCTTGACCGGCTGCGCCTTGACGATCGAGCTGCTGGTTTCCGCCTTGTCGGCGATGCGGTCAAGGATCGTGTCGAGCTCGTCGATGGAGCGGATGTGCAGCCGCCCGACAAAGCAGTCGTCGCCAGTCACCTTGTCGCATTCGGAGAATTGCGGGATCTGCTGGATCAGGTCCTGCACCACGTGCAGCTTGCCCGGCAGCGGCCGGATGCGGACGATGGCCTGCAGCGTGTAGCCAAGCGCCGCCGGGTCGACATCGACAGTGAAGCCGCGGATGACGCCACGCTCCTCCAGCCGCTTCAGCCGTTCCGATGCGCTCGGGGACGACAGCCCGACCCTCTGGGCCAGTTCCTTCAGGGAAATCCTGGCGTCCTCGACCAGGGTTTCGACCATGCGCCGGTCGATGTCATCAAGCATTTTTCACCTCAAAGGCAAAATCAATTATCAACCTTACATTATCAGGGAAAACCGAGAAAGCGTCTCTTCAATGCCATGTTTTTCCGCCCTGCTACCGCGCAGAATGTGCCCAGCCTAACAAGGAGCAGGGACATGTCGGACAAGATGCGCGGAACCGTCGAAATGACCGCCGCCATGGTGATTTCGGGAACGATCGGGCTGTTCGTCGTCCTGTCCGGCCAGCCGGTGATGGATGTGGTGTTCTGGCGCTGCGCCTTCGGCGCCATCACCCTTTTGATCGTCTGCGCCGCACTCGGCCTGTTCCGGCCCGAGGTGATGACGCGCCGCCAGATTGCCTGGGCCGCGGCCGGCGGTGTCGCCATCGTCTTGAACTGGATCCTGCTGTTCGCGGCCTTCCCGCGCGCCTCGATCTCGATCGCGACCGCCATCTACAACACCCAGCCCTTCATCCTGGTGGCGCTCGGGGCAACGTTGTTCGGCGAGCGGCTGACGCTGACCAAGCTGAGCTGGCTCGGCATCGCCTTTGGCGGCATGCTTTTGATCGTCCAGTCCAAGCCGGACGCCGGCGCCGTCGGCACCGACTATCTCTCCGGCATCCTGTTGGCGCTGGGTGCTGCCTTCTTCTACGCCATCGCCGCGATCATCACCAAGAAGCTCAAGGGTGTGCCGCCGCATCTGATCGCGCTGATCCAGGTGACCGTCGGCATCCTCATGCTCGCGCCCTTCGCCAACTTCGCCGCGCTTCCGGTCGACGCGAAGACCTGGACGCTGCTTGTCGCGGTCGGCGTCGTCCATACCGGCGTGATGTACATCCTGCTCTACGGCGCGATCCAGAAGCTGCCGACGAACCTCGTGGGGGCGCTGTCCTTCATCTATCCAGTCGTTGCGATCCTGGCCGACTTCCTGGCCTTTGGCCATCGTCTGCAGCCGCTGCAGCTGCTCGGCGCCGCAGCGATCCTGATCGCCGCCGCCGGGATGACGCTCGGCTGGACGTTGGTGAAGCGGCGCGTTGCGCGTGCCTGAGCCGGCATCAATCGTCGTCGGGCATCTGCCCTGTCGCGCGCATGCCTTCGATCGTCGTCGCACCTTCATTGCGCACCACCGTCAGCGCCCGCGACCCGGTGCGGTCTCGGATCAGGTCGGCAAGCTCGCGCGAATGTGTCACCACCCACACCTGCGTGCACTCGGCGGCCCGCGCGACCATGTCGGCGAGTGCCGGCATCATGCGCGGATGCAGGCTCGACTCGGGCTCGTTGAGCGCAATGAGTTTCGGTAGTCTGTAGGACAAAAGCGCACCCGCCAGCGCCAGGAAGCGGGTCTGGCCGTCCGACAGTTCCTGCGGCCTGAACACACGCTGCGGGAATTCGGGCAACACCAGCCCGAATGTCGCGGTTTCTCCCGGCACGGGCACGTCGAGTTGTGCACCGCCAAGCGCATCGGCGATACAGCGGTCGAGATCGACGGTGTCCTCGCGGATATGCCTCAGCGTTGCAAAGACGGCCGCCAGATTGGCGCCGTCCTCGTCGAGCATGGGCGACGTCGTTGCAAGTGCTGCCCGCCGCACCGGCGAATCTGCGTCCGTGCGGAAGCCGTGATAGAATCGCCAACCGGCAACGGCGGCGCGCATGTCGCCAACCTCGGGATAGCGGCCAGCGCCGCCGAGCAGAGCCAGCGCGGTCTCTGAGTTCAGGACACGTTCGGGGTGTTCGACCCGGCGACCGTCTCCGTCGCGGGCAAAAATGGCCTGCCCCTTGCGCGACATCATCTCGACCGGTCGACGTCCTGCCTCGATGGTCAGGCTCTCTTCCTTGACGTGCGGTTCAAAGGCGAAACCCGCCGACAGCGGCGGCGGCAGACCGATCTCGACCTTGTAGGCATAGCACACGGCCGTCTCGTCATCGACGAATTGAGCGTCGATGATCACGCGGGCCGGCTGCCCGATGCGGCGAGTGCCCGACCATAGGGCTGAGTTCATGCCACCCTCGCCGGCGATTTCACGTGCGAGGGTTCCCTCGGCCGACGCCTTGATGAGTTGCAGCGCCCGATAGAGGTTGGACTTGCCGACACCGTTCTCGCCGACGAAAATCGAGACTTGGCCGATGTCGAGCCGGATCGATCGCAGCGATCGATAGCCTGCGGCTGAAAAGGATGTCAGCCGCATCGCCCGATCCCTTTGAAGCGGGCGTCAGCCCTTGGACATGTCCTGGGCGATGGCCAGCCTGAGCAGTTCGGCCAGTTCGCGCGCCGCACGGTTTTCGGCATCACGCTGCGCCCGCAGCGTGGCGAACTCCTGGCGCGGCCGGTCGAACGACGCCGAGACGTTGCGTTTGCCCGAAGCGATACGCTTGCCGGTCTTGATGTCGGTGATGATATAGGTGCCGGTCAGGGTCATCGTGCCGGTGGTGGGCTCGTCGTCCTTGGTGGTCACGGCGGCGAGCAGCGCCGATTCGCTCAGCGCGGTCACCGCCAGGTCCATCGTGTAAGGCGCTGCCGCCTGCTGCCCGGCACCACCATTGAACATGAAGATCAGGTGGTTGCGGACTTCCTGGCCGTAGCGGGTGTTGACCGGCTTGATGTTGATCGAGGCCAGTTGTGTCGCCGTGCCGGCCTCGGCACCCGCCTGTGCCGGACCGTCCGAATAAAGCGGACGCACGGTGCAGGCAGATGCCAGTGCAAGCGTGGCAAGCAAAGCCAGACGCGCAGCAACACGCAACGAACGGGCAGAATTCCGCGCCTCAGGCAACGACATTGACGATCCTCTGCGGCACAACAATCACCTTGCGCGGCGACTTCCCATCCAGCGCCTTCTGCACTGCTTCCAGTGCCAGCGCCGCTTTTTCGACGGTCAATTGATCTGCGTCGCGGGCGATTGTCAAATCAGCTCTTTTCTTGCCGTTGATCTGGACCGGATAGGTGATTTCGTTGTCGACGACGAGTGCTGCATCGAACTTTGGCCACGGACGATCGGCAACCAGGCCCTCGCCCTGCAGCGCTGCCCAGCACTCTTCGGCCAGATGCGGCATCATCGGGGCGATCATCACGATCAGGATGTCGACAGCCTCGCGCAGCGCCGAGACCATCTCGGCCGAAGCCTTGCCGGCGGCAGCGTCGGCAAGCGGCCCCTGCAGCGTGTTGGTCAGCTCGTAGATGCGCGCAACGGCCTTGTTGAAGGCGAGCTTGCCGATGTCCTCGCCGACCGACTTCAGCGCCTTGTGCGCCGCCTTCGAGACGGCCGCCGCATCGCCTTCGCCGGCTGCCCTGGCTTCCGCCTTGGCCAACGCCTCGGCCGATTCGGACACCAGGCGCCAGACGCGTTGCACGAAACGATGCGCGCCCTCGACGCCGGCCTCGGTCCACACCACGTCACGTTCGGGCGGCGAATCGCTGAGCACGAACCAGCGCGCAGTGTCGGCGCCATAGCTCGCGATGATGTCGTCGGGGTCGACAACGTTCTTCTTCGACTTCGACATCTTCTCGATCGAGCCGATCTCCACCGGCTCGCCGGTGGCAATCAGCGTCGCGCGCCGCTTGCCGTCGGTCTCCTCGATCCTGACGTCGCTCGGCGAAACCCATTCGCCGTTGGGACCGCTGCCGAGACGGTAGGTCTCGTGCACGACCATGCCTTGCGTGAACAGGCCCTTGAACGGTTCGGACAGGTCGAGGTGGCCGGCCTTGCTCATCGCGCGGGTGAAGAAGCGCGAATAGAGCAAGTGCAGGATCGCATGCTCGATGCCGCCGATATACTGATCGACCGGCAGCCACTCATTGGCGGCCTTCGGATCGGTCGGTTCGTTTTCCCAAGGTGCGGTAAAGCGCGCGAAATACCATGACGAATCGACAAACGTGTCCATCGTGTCGGTCTCGCGGCGTGCCGCCTTGCCGCATTGCGGGCAGTTGACGTGGCGCCAGGTCGGGTGACGGTCGAGCGGATTGCCCGGACGGTCGAACTCGACGTCGTCGGGCAGCCTGACCGGCAGGTCGGCCTTCGGCACCGGCACGACACCGCAATCCTCGCAGTGGATCATCGGGATCGGGCAGCCCCAGTAGCGCTGGCGCGAAATGCCCCAGTCGCGCAGGCGGAACTGCACCTTGCGCTCGCCCATCGGGCGATTGCCGATCGAGATCTGCTCGAGACGGGTGGCAACGTCGTTGAACGCCGCCTCCGGCTTCATGCCGTCGAGGAAGCGCGAATTGATCATCACGCCATCGTCGGTATAGGCCTCCTCGGTGATCTGGAAGGTCGCGGCATCGCCGCCCTCCGGCATCACGACAGGAACCACCGGCAGGCCATACTTGTTGGCGAAATCGAGGTCGCGCTGGTCGCCCGAAGGGCAGCCGAAGATGGCGCCCGTACCGTAGTCCATCAGCACGAAATTGGCGACATAGACCGGCAGCGTCCAGCTCGGGTCGAACGGATGGACGACGCGGATGCCGGTGTCCATGCCCTTCTTCTCGGCCGTTTCAAGCGCTGCAACCGACGTACCCATGCGGCGCACGTCGTCCATGAAGGCGGCGAGCTCAGGCTTGCTCTCGGCGGCCTTCCTGGCCAGCGGATGGTCGGCCGAGATCGCCATGAAGGAGGCGCCGAAGATCGTGTCCGGACGCGTCGTGTAGACCTCAAGCTCGTTCTCGCCGGCGGGTGCCGTACCGGCCGCCAGCGGCCAGCGGATCAGCAGGCCTTCCGAGCGGCCGATCCAGTTGCGCTGCATCAGCTTGACCTTCTCGGGCCACTCGTCGAGGCCATCGAGCGCGTCCGACAGATCCTGCGCGAAGTCGGTGATCTTGAAGAACCACTGCGTCAGCTCACGCTGTTCGACCAGCGCGCCCGAACGCCAGCCGCGTCCGTCGATGACCTGCTCGTTGGCGAGCACGGTCATGTCCTCCGGGTCCCAGTTGACCTTGGAGGATTTGCGCGTCACCAGGCCCTTCTCGACGAAGTCGATGAACAGCATCTGCTGGCGGTGGTAATAGTCGACGTCGCAGGTGGCGAACTCACGGCTCCAGTCGAGCGACAGGCCCATCGACTTCAGCTGCGTCCGCATCGTCGCGATGTTCTGGTAGGTCCAATCCTTGGGATGGACCTTGTTCTTCATCGCAGCGTTTTCCGCCGGCATGCCAAAAGCATCCCAGCCCATCGGATGCAGCACGTTGTAGCCCATGGCGCGGCGGAAACGCGCGACGACGTCGCCCATCGCGTAGTTGCGAACGTGGCCGACATGGATGCGCCCCGACGGATAGGGGAACATCTCCAGCACGTAGTATTTCGGCCGGGGATCGTCGTTCTCGGTCTCGAAGAGCTTTGCCTCGCCCCAGGCCTTCTGCCATTTGGGTTCGGACGCGCGCGGATTGTATCGTTCGGTTGCCATCGGATGTTTTTCACTTAAAAGCGTGCATGGACCGGGGCGAAAACCCGCGGTTCAGGAAATCGTTGCCGGGTGTTCATCATGGATTCCCGGACCCGTCAACACCGGCAAGCCGGGGGCGGGCAAAAAGCAGCAGGGCCAGCGGCATGGAAAAGTCGGTCGAACAGCTCACTCTGGTGAAGCATAAGATAGGTGCGGCCGAGCGCGAGGCCAACAGGCCAGAGGGCTCGACAGTGCTGGTGGCGGTCTCCAAGACCTTCGATGCCGAGCACATCCGCCCCGTCATCGAGGCCGGACAGCGCGTCTTCGGCGAAAACCGCGTCCAGGAAGCGCAAGGCAAGTGGCCGCAGCTGAAGGCGGAGATTTCCGACATCGAGCTTCATCTGATCGGCCCGCTGCAATCCAACAAGGCCAAGGAGGCGGTCGCCCTGTTCGACGTCATCGAGACTGTCGACCGCGAGAAGATTGCCGCCGAACTCGCCCGGGAAATCGAGAAGCAGGGCCGGTCGCCGAACCTCTACGTCCAAGTCAACACCGGCTCCGAACCGCAAAAGGCCGGCATCGAGCCACGCGAAGCGGTCGCCTTCGTCAAGCGCTGCCGCGAGGTCCACAACCTCGCCATCGAAGGCCTGATGTGCATCCCGCCGGCTGACGAAAACCCCGGCCCGCATTTTGCCCTACTGGAAAAACTGGCGCGCGAAGCCGATGTCGCGAAGCTTTCGATGGGCATGTCGGGCGACTACGAACTTGCGATTGCATTCGGCGCCACCAGCGTGCGGGTCGGCTCGGCGATCTTCGGCACCCGCTGAGATGCCAGCAGCCACGAAAACAAAAGGCCGGGATCTGCTGCATCCCGGCCTTTTCGTTTCTGCCTAAGGCTTGTTGAGATTCATCGAGAGTTGATGACGGCGGCAACGAGATAGATCATAGCGGCGAAGCTCTGGTCGGTTTTGTCTGCGCGCATGGCGATGCGCTTGAATTCCTTGAGCTTGCAGAAGAAGTTTTCGATGAGGTGGCGCCACTTGTAGAGTTCCTTGTCGAGCGGCAGCGGCTTTGTGCGCCTTGGGTGCTGGGAGACGACGATCTTGGCGCCGCGCTCATTGAGATCGGTGATTATGTGATTGCTGTCGAAGGCCTTGTCGGCGATCAGCCCGCCAAAGTTGATGCCCTCGATCAGCGGCGCCACGCCGACCGTATCGAAGCGATGGCCGGGCATGAGTTCGAAGCGGACCAGATTGCCAAGCGCGTCTGTAAGGGCGAGGATCTTGGTCGTCATGCCCCCCTTGGATCGACCTATGGCCTGCCGCGTAGTCCCCCTTTTGCACCCTGGCCGTGACGATGGACCTTCACAATGGTGGCATCGACCATCGCATATTCCATATCCGGTTCGTCCGAGCAGACCTCGAAGAGCCTGATGAAAACATCAGCTTTCAACCAATCCCGATAGCGTTTGAAGGCCGTGTTCCAGTTTCCGAAAAAGGCCGGAAGATCGCGCCAGGGGCTACCCGTTCGCGCGATCCACAGCACCGCTTCGATGAAGCGGCGGTTGTCGCTCCCACTGCGCCCAGGGTCCGTCGGCTTGCCCAAACAATGAGGTTCCATCTTTGCCCATTGGGCGTCCGTCAAAACAAAGCGATCCATCCAAAGTGTGAATCACAATCCGCTCAATATGGGAATCCTGAATCTCAACAAGCCTTAGCCCGGAAGTTACTCCGCGGCGACGATCTTGCCGCCTTCCCACTTGAACAGCGAGAAGCTCGGCGAAGTCAGGTCGCCGGTTTCGCCATAAGTCAGATTGCCGATGGCGGTGGAGATCGGCTCGCCCGACTTGAGCGCGGCGGCAACAGCTGCGGCGTCGTCGGCCTTGCCGGCCTTTTCGATGCCGGCCTTCAGCACCTCGACGGCAGCATAGGCGTTGAGGGTGAACGCCTCGGCGGGAATGCCCTTGTCGGTCAGAACCTTGACCGCCTCGGCCGAGGCCGGGTTCTTCAGTGCGTCGGTCGCATTGGTGAACAGCGTGCCGGCAGCGGCTTCGTTGCCGATCGCCCAGAACTCGGTGTTCGACAGGCCTTCGCCGCCGATGATGACGGCGTTGACGCCACCGTCCTTCAGCTGGCGCGCCAGAAGGCCACCCTCGGGGTGATAGCCGCCGAAGTAGATGACTTCGGCATTGTCGGCCTTGAGACGGGTGATCAGTGCCGAAAGGTCCTTTTCGCCCGGGTTGAGCGAGTTCTGCTGCACTTCGGTCAGACCGCCGGCATTGATCGCCTTCTTGAAGGCTTCGGCCAGGCCCTTGCCGTAGGTGCCCTTGTCGTCGATCACGGCGACGCGCTTGTCCTTCATGTTCTTGAGCACGTAGGCAGCGGCAACTTCGGCCTGCTGGTCGTCACGGCCGCAGGTGCGCAGCACGTTGGTCAGGCCGCGTGCGGTCAGGTCCGGCGCGGTTGCCGTCGGCGTCACCATCAGGATGCCGTTTTCGGCAAAAACGTCCGAAGCCGGGATCGCAACGCCCGAAGTCACCGGGCCAACGACATATTTCACGCCTTCGCCAACCAGCAGGTTGGCAGCCGAGACGCCCTGCTTTGGATCGCCGGCATCGTCGGCGAGCTTCAGCACGATCTTCTCGCCGAGGATGCCACCCTTTTCATTGATGACATCGACGGCAGCCTGGGCGCCGTTCTTGACCTGGTCGCCATAGGCGGCGACCGGACCGGTCAGCGGGGCGACGAGGCCGATGGTGATGTCGGCATGCGCGGTGGAGCCGAAGGCCATCAGCGCGGCGAGCGAGACGCCCGCAAGGATCTTCATGTTCATCGTAGTTCTCCCTTATACCCGCCGATCTCAAGGATTCGACGGGAACTCTGGAGGGCGGGATAGCGGCCCGGGGAGCGTCCTGCAATCGGCCCAGCGCCGCAAAAGCCGCAATTGATTTGTGCCAGAACCTTGCGCAGGCGACCGTCATCGCGTGAAAAATCGCTGTCGATCAATGAGATAGGCGAACCGACGGGAAGGCTCAGTGCAGCAGCACGAACTCGCCGTCGACCTTGCGCCATTCGTTGGGCGCGATCAGCTTGCGGTGGGTGTAGTGCACCGAGTGCAGCGGGCCTTCGAGCTTTGTCCGCCAGAACTCGATGAAGCCGAACAGGACGGGAAATTTCGGCGCCAGGTCGTAGTCCTGCCAGATGAATGTCTGCAGCACATGTGGGTGGTCGGGCAGGTGATAGAGGATTTCGGCCGTGGTCAGGCCGTAGCCCTTGAGCATCAGTTCCAGTTCAGAAGCGTCGCGCATGCTGGCCTTCCGTATCGAACAGCTCCTCCACGGCCAAAGTCTGCGCCGCGATGGTTAACCGTCTGCTAAAACAACGGAATGCGCATATGATAGTTCCAAGAAATCAGCACTTTAGCACTCGACCTCAGCCATTGCTGATAGCTATATAGCGGCGGCGATTTGCCGCTACGGAAAGACCACAGCCAAATCCAAGGTCTAATATTGTGAGGCGGCGCGAATTGCTAATAATGCGCGCCAACGCGGCTCCAACGCCGCCGTCCGCCGGCCGCAAGGAGCCGTCGGATCGTTTCCGGGAGGAAGGGAGAGAAATGTCCGAAGTCCGTGTCCACCGCGTTCAGCCGGCGTGGAAGAAGAATGCGCTGATCGACAACGATACCTACCTGAAATGGTATGGCGAGAGCGTCAAGAACCCCGACAAGTTCTGGGGCAAGCACGGCAAGCGCATCGACTGGTTCAAGCCCTACACCAAGGTCAAGAACACCTCCTTCGACGGCAAGGTGTCGATCAAGTGGTTCGAGGACGGCCTGACCAACGTCTCCTACAATTGCATCGACCGCCACCTGAAGAAGCGCGGCAACCAGACCGCCATCATCTGGGAAGGCGACAACCCTTACGACGACAAGAAGATCACCTACAACGAGCTCTACGAGCATGTCTGCCGCCTCGCCAACGTGATGAAGAAGCACGGCGTCAAGAAGGGCGACCGCGTCACCATCTACATGCCGATGATCCCCGAGGCTGCCTATGCGATGCTGGCCTGCACCCGCATCGGCGCCATCCATTCGATTGTCTTCGGCGGCTTCTCGCCCGATGCGCTGGCCGGACGCATCGTCGACTGCGAATCGACCTTCGTCATCACCGCTGATGAGGGCCTGCGTGGCGGCAAGGCGATCCCGCTCAAGGAAAACACCGACAAGGCAATCGACATTGCCGCCAAGCATCATGTCATGGTCAAGGACGTGCTGGTGGTGCGCCGCACCGGCGGCAAGGTCGGCTGGGCGCCCGGCCGCGACCACTGGTACCACGACGAGGTCCGCTCGGTGAAAGCCGAATGCAAGCCCGAGAAGATGAAGGCCGAGGATCCGTTGTTCATCCTCTACACCTCGGGTTCGACCGGCAAGCCCAAGGGCGTGCTGCACACCACCGGCGGCTATCTCGTCTACGCCTCGATGACCCACCAATATGTCTTCGACTACCATGACGGCGACATCTACTGGTGCACGGCCGATGTCGGCTGGGTCACCGGCCACAGCTACATCGTCTATGGCCCGCTCGCCAACGGCGCCACCACGCTGATGTTCGAGGGCGTGCCCAATTACCCCAGCGCCTCGCGCTTCTGGGACGTCGTCGACAAGCACAAGGTCAACATCTTCTACACCGCACCCACCGCCATCCGCGCTTTGATGGGCGCCGGCGACGAGCATGTGAAGAAGGCTTCGCGCAAGAGCCTGCGCGTTCTGGGTTCGGTCGGCGAGCCGATCAATCCGGAAGCCTGGGAGTGGTATTACAACGTCGTCGGCGACAAGAAGGTGCCGATCGTCGACACCTGGTGGCAGACCGAGACCGGCGGCATCCTGATCACGCCGCTGCCTGGTGCAACCGACCTCAAGCCGGGCTCGGCGACGCGGCCGTTCTTCGGCGTCAAGCCGGAGCTCGTCGACAACGAAGGCAATGTGCTCGAGGGTGCCGCCGACGGCAATCTCTGCATCACCGATTCCTGGCCGGGTCAGATGCGCACCGTCTATGGCGACCACGAACGCTTCATCCAGACCTATTTCGCCACCTACAAGGGCAAGTATTTCACCGGTGACGGCTGCCGCCGTGACGCCGACGGCTACTACTGGATCACCGGCCGAGTCGACGACGTCATCAACGTCTCGGGTCACCGCATGGGCACCGCAGAGGTCGAGTCGGCGCTGGTCAGCCACGACAAGGTTTCGGAAGCCGCCGTCGTCGGTTACCCGCACGATATCAAGGGCCAGGGCATCTACAGCTATGTCACGCTGATGTCGGGCATCGAGGCGACCGAGGACCTGCGCAAGGAGCTCGTCGCCCATGTCCGCAAGGAGATCGGCGCCATCGCTTCGCCCGACAAGATCCAGTTTGCGCCGGGCCTGCCCAAGACCCGCTCGGGCAAGATCATGCGCCGCATCCTGCGCAAGATCGCCGAGGACGATTTCGGCGCGCTCGGCGATACCTCGACGCTGGCCGATCCGGCCGTCGTCGACGACCTCGTCGCCAACCGCCAGAACAAGCGGGCCTGATGAACCTCCAACCCCCGCATCACCGATGCGGGGGTTTTTGCTTCGGCGATGCACGGACCGCTGGTCCAATGACTGCTCGAAGTCTCCTATTGACAACTCCTCGCATCAGAAAAAGAATTTTCCTATACGAAAATTCCTGAGAGGAGCTGCCAGATGGCACGAGAAGTTGAGTGGGCGCGCATGACCGCGCCGGACCTGCGCGAGATCGCCGCGAGCGGCAACGCCATGGCGATCCTGCCGGTCGGCTCACTGGAGCAGCATGGCCCGCATCTGCCTGTCATTACCGACACGGCCAGCGCCGAGGCCGCCGCCCGGCGCGCCGCGCGCCTGGTCGCCGATGAGGTGCCTCTCGCCGTGCTGCCCGGCCTCTGGCTTGGCATGAGCGAACACCATCTGCCGTTCGGCGGCACGATCAGCCTCGACTACACCGCCTATTTCCATGTGCTGAAATCGATCGTCCGGTCGCTGAAGGCTATCGGCTTTGCCCGCTTGCTGATCGTCAACGGCCATGGCGGCAACATCGACCCGCTGGCGATGTCGACACGCGAGCTTGCCGTCGAGTTCGCCATGCCGATCGTCTACACCACGCCCTGGATGCTGGCGCCGGCGGAGACGGCAGCATTGTTCGAGACCGACAACGGTCCAAAGCATGCCTGCGAAGGCGAGGCGTCAGTGATGCTGGCGATCTCGCCCGACACGGTGAAACCGGACAAATTCGAGTTGGCCTTCACCAACGAGGCCGGCAAGAACGAGGCGCCGCATGGTGCCCATCGCTTCTACTCGTTCTCCGAGCGCGCGCCCAATACCGGCACATGGGGCGTTCCGGCCAAGGGCACGGCCGAGAAGGGCGAGCGCTTCCTTGATCTGCAGGCGCGCGAACTCGCCAAGCTGATCGTCGACCCGGTGCTGTGGACCAAGCCTGACGCTGTCTGGCGGCCGGGTCGCGGGCTCGACACGCGCGCCGGACGCGCCGACTGAGCAGGCAAAGCGCCCGCGCCCGGCAGGCATGAAGGACAGGCCTTGACTTAGAGTGCGCTCGAACACCTAGCATCGCGAGCGTCGTAACGAGACAAGGTTGATGATGAAGATCGGTGAGCTTGCCAGGCGCAGCGGTTTGACCGCTTACACGATCCGCTACTACGAGCAGATCGGGCTGTTGCCCGTGGCCGACAAGGACGCCTCGGGGCAACGCGACTATGACGCCTCGATCCTCACCTGGATCGAGTTCCTCGGCCGGCTCAAGTCCACCGGCATGCCGATCCGCGAGATGCTGCGTTATGCCCGGCTTCGCCAGCAGGGTGAGGCTAGCGAAGCCGAGCGTCGCCTCCTGCTGGAAAGGCACCGCGACAAGGTCCTGGCCAATGTCGCCGATCTTCAGGCCAACCTCCTCGTTCTCGACGCCAAGATATCGGGCTACGCCGATGCAGAACAAAGGATCGAGACCAATGGACAACAACAACGAAAGCCGCTTCGAGCGCGGCACGCGCGCACTCTCTGACATCGACGGCGAAGGCGGCCGGAAGGTCGTCGATTCTCTCGCCGACATTGCCCCCGATTTCGCCCGCTACATCATCGAGTTTCCGTTCGGCGACATCTATTCACGCCCCGGCCTCGACTTGAGGTCGCGCGAGATCGCAACGATCGCCGCCCTGACCGCGCTCGGCAATGCTGCGCCGCAGCTCAAGGTGCATATCCAGGCGGGACTGAATGTCGGTTTGAGCCGCGACGAGATCGTCGAGACCATCATGCAGATGGCGGTCTATGCCGGCTTTCCGGCGGCCCTCAACGGCCTGTTCGCCGCACGCGAGGTGTTCCAGGAAAAGCACTGTCTCGCAGCATGATGTCGTACCAATGGTCTAGTGCCATGGTCGCACTTGCCAAATCGATGGAAAGACCCCACCTTCTTCAAGTGTTCAACGAACTGAAAGGAGGTGATCCGATGTCGAGTGATTTCGTTTTCCAGAACGTGGCCTCAGCGGATTGCCCTTTCGGGAAGCAGTCTTCCCGTTAAGGCGCGAGATGCGCGGCTGGTAACAGCCTGAGCCGCGCCATGGACGGAAACACGGAAAGGCCGCCTCTTCGCAAGAAGGGCGGCCTTTTTTCTTGGAACTTACATCGTCAGATAGAGTAGTTCGGTGGCGTCAATGATTGCCTTGTATGCCTCGTCGAGCTCGGTGCCTGTCGATGCCTCGTAGTAGTGCTTGATGTGCGATTTGTCTGGCGACGAGCAATTCTTGAGCACCGCCTTGGCCTGGTCTCTTTCGGTCTTTGACATAGCTGGATCGTTCAAGTCGAAGCCGATAGTGAAAATCTCGATGCCGTTTTCCTTCATCGATGCGCACAGGCTTTCGGCATAGCGCCTGGAAGCGGCCCCGTCGGAGGTGTTCCTGACACCGGCAAAGGCCTTGTTGAACTGCCCGTCGGTCATAAGGATAGCCACTTTTGTGACCTTGGCAGGATCCATGTCCGCCGGACCGTCACCCATCTTGGCGTCCTTGATCGCGGCGCGCCACTTGTCGGACAGCATGTAGTAGGCCCACTGAACGCCGATAGCTCCAGCTGTCACGCCATTCGCCGAAAACTTGTCAATTGCCTTGTTGAGCTTGTCAGCATCCGCGGTAAGCGGCACCACACTGGCAGCAGGGCAGCTTGAAACCCGATCGTCCAGGTTGACCTTCGCAGAGTAAATCCGTCCATCGGGCCCGACGCGTTTCGTGGCCGGTCCGTCGTCAGTGAAGTCCGCTTCAAGGGCCGGAGTCTTGCGGTCGCTCGCGCAATTGTCCGACTGCTTGCCTGTGTTGATAGATATTTCCCTGGGCGTTGCATCATCAGGCGGAGGCAGGTCGCGTGCCCCCGCTTTTTCAACGAAGACCGTCTTTTCCGCAAGCGCACCGACGTTCACAGACTCTGCATACGGCACCAGCGCCACGCGCGTGCGCGGATTCTCAAGCAGCTTTTCGACTGCATTCTCCGCCGCCGACTTAAGATCCCTGATCTTCTGGCCTTTCATCGACCCGGTGACGTCGAGCATCATCGCAACTTCGATGTCTTTGTCGGAGTAAAGCGACGCCGTCGTCGCCGAAATGCGTCGCTTGTTGGCACTACCGAAAAGTGAGAAAAACACTTTGACGTCGATATAGGCGGTCGCCTGGACCGTACCCGCCAGACGATCGACGAGCGTCTTGCCCACCACCACCTTCTCGCCAGGGGCGAGCAGCCTGTCAGTATTGGCTTCGACAAACGCGGCGACTGTCTCGTCCGCATCCTCGAGCTTGATCTTGCCGGTCGTCAGATCGCGGGCGGTCGACGTCACCGCGGCATCAACCGCCTGCGACAGACCCGACTTCACGTTGAACAACTGCGCGGTGTTGATGCCGTAGCCGGCTGCCATGGCGAGAATGGAAATGGTGATACCGCCAAGAATGGCAAAGTTGCCGCTGCTGTCTCCGGTGAAACGCCTTGCCGCCCGTGCCAGTGCCTGAAATTTCCGCATGTCCTGCCCCGCCGCCTGTGTGCCTCTGGCAAGGGCAAAGCAGGAAATCGGCCGCGGCCGCCCATTCAGCCGGGCACGGCGGCATCACCGCATCAAGTCATTGATTTTCATTGAGATCAGTGATCCACATGGTGAATGTGGGGTTAACCCCCCTGGAAACCGGCGGGCTTGTTTACCGCTCATTCACCATGGTGACGGCAGCACCGCTGGCGCCGCCTCACTTCGGCACACAGAGCCTGTGCCAGATCGGGTCACCTACACCAGCTGTCCCGCTTGCCGCCGCCATAAGCGCGCACCAGCCCGTCTTCGAGCATTGCCTTGGCGACCCCCTCACCGTCTCCGGTGCTGACGTCGGCAAGCACACGGCGGTAATATTTGGCGCCACCGATATTGGAGAGACTTATCGGACCCTCAGCGACAAGCCGGGCAAGGGCTGCTCGTGCCGCCAGTGCCGCGGTTCGTTCATCCACGCACCGGCTTTTCATCTCCGGTGCGTCGATGCCACGAATGCGGATGTTCACCCGCAGCGTCTGCCCGGGCCAGATCTCGGCCTCGGCCAGGAGCGTGTCGCCGTCGATCACCTCGACGACGCGCGCGCTGACCGGCCCGGCGAAATTGTCCCGCCGTTTGGCTTCTACGGGAGAGGCAAGGCCGACACAAACCAGCACCGAAATAACCTTGAGCGGATTCGAATCCATTCAAGGTATTTATTCCTATGTCGTTGATTGAGCAATACGCCCGAGAGCAGGCGTTGCGAAACTACAACCTCGGCTCGCCGGTGACAGGATCGACCTTGATCTCCACCTTGGCCTTGTCGGATGTGTAGTAGGTCACGTCGTAATAGCCTTCGCTCTCCCAATCGATCTCGGAGATGTAGTGGAACTGGTCGCGCTGCTCGATCTTGGCGATGATCTCGGACAGCTTGAGCGAATTCTGCGGCGGCACCGCCGGTTCCTTGGTCTGCGCCTGCGCGGGCACGGCACCCAGCAGCACAACAAGTGCGAGTCCCGAAATCATCCTGGTCATGGCAGCTCCTTGCACGGTCCCTTGGAGAACGACCGGCTCGCGATTTCGGTTCCATCGCAGTCGTGCAAGGAAGACCCGACCCAGCCGCGTCAGAAGTCGCTGGTCAGGCCCTTGATTTCCCAGTCGCCATAGCGCCCGGGCTCCTTGCCGCCACGGCCGCCGATCTCGCGCGGCAGCTTCGCTTCTTCGGCCTTGTAGGCCTCGCGGCGCGCTTCCGCTTCGGCGAGCGCACGCTTGGCCGCCGGCGAAAGCTGCCGTGGCGCAGGCGTTTCCAGATCGGTCTGCGGCTTGGCGTCGTCCATGGGATTCCTCGGAAATGATTGAAACGCACCCTCGTCTCTCCCATCATATAGCGAAGCGCACAGCCGTGATCGACCCTGGCGCGCGCGGAAAAGGACGGAGTGAACGATGAACATGATGCGGACGGCGATGCTTCTGGCGACCATGACGGCGCTGTTCATGGGCGTCGGCTATCTGATCGGCGGCTCCGGCGGCATGACCATCGCCTTCCTGATCGCTGCAGGCATGAACCTGTTCAGCTACTGGAATTCCGACAAGTTGGTCCTGCGCATGAACAATGCCATCGAGGTCGACGAGCGCAACGCACCTGAATATTACGCCATCGTGCGTGGCCTTGCCGCCAATGCCGGCCTGCCGATGCCCAGGGTCTATCTGATCGACAGCCCGCAGCCCAACGCCTTTGCCACCGGCCGGAATCCCGAAAATGCCGCCGTCGCCGCTTCCACCGGCCTGTTGCAGCGCCTCAGCCATGAGGAAGTCGCCGCCGTGATGGCGCACGAGCTCGCCCATATCGAAAACCGCGACACGCTGATCATGACCGTTACCGCGACCCTTGCCGGCGCGATCTCGATGCTCGGCAACTTCGCCTTCTTCTTCGGTGGCAACCGCGACAACAACAATCCGCTCGGCTTCGTCGGCGTTCTGGTGGCGATGATCGTGGCGCCGTTTGCCGCCATGCTGGTGCAGATGGCGATCAGCCGGACCCGCGAATATTCGGCCGACAGGCGCGGCGCCGAGATCTGCGGCAATCCGCTCTGGCTCGCCTCGGCCCTTGACAAGATCGCCCGCAACGTCGAACGCATCCACAACCCCGAAGCCGAGCGCAATCCTGCGATGGCTCCCCTCTTCATTATCAATCCTCTATCCGGCGAGCGCATGGACAATCTTTTCTCGACCCACCCCAATACAGAAAACCGCATCGCCGCCCTGCAGGCGATGGCGAACGAGGGTGTCGGTCGTCCAGCCCAGCGCACGGCACCCCAGCCGACGGCGCAGCGCAGCGCACCTTCCGGCCAGCAAGGTCCCTGGGGCGGTCGCCCGGCCGAGCAGCCGGCACCCGAACAGCCACGTCCGTCCGGCCCATGGGGCCGCAATCCGACCGGGCCGAAGGGCCCGAGGTCGTGAGCGGCGGTCAGCGCGACGAGAAGCGAAGCCGCGCACGCTCAGGCAATGCCAAGGGCAGCCGCCGGTCCACCGTTCCCGATGTCCCCGGCATCGCTGCGCGCATGGCGGCCGCCCGCCTGCTTGCCGCGACGATCGACGCCGGGACCCCACTCGACGGCCTGACCGATCACGAACACGGCCACCCGCAGTTCCGCGCGCTCGACATGCGTGACCGCGGGTTGGTCCGCGCCATCCTGGCCACCGCGCTTCGTCATCGAGTCACCATCACCAAATTGCTGGCGCGCCGGCTGGAAAAGCCGTTGCCGGCCAACGCGACTGTTCTCACCCACATCCTTCATGTCGCGGCAGCCCAGATTCTGTTCCTCGACATTCCCGACAGCGCCGCCGTCGACCTCGCCGTCACCCACGCCAAGGCCGACCCGCGCACCGTGCGCTTCTCCGGCCTGGTCAATGGCGTGCTGCGCACCCTTGCGCGTGCCAAGGACGCCGAACTGCCCGAAATGCTGGCAACGACAAGTGACGCGCCGGACTGGTTTGTCGAGCGCTTGACGGCCGCCTATGGCACCGATCAGGCAAAGCTGATCCTCGCCGCGCATCGCATCGAGGCGCCGGTCGATTTCACCGCCAAGGCGGATCCGGCCATGTGGGCGGAGCAACTGGGCGGCACCGTGCTGCCCACCGGAACGATCCGTATCGAACGCCTCTCCGGCCCCGTCGCCGAACTCCCGGGCTTCACCGAAGGCGCCTGGTGGGTCCAGGACGCCGCCGCCGCATTGCCGGCAAAGTTGTTCGGCGACGTCACCGGCCAGCGCGTCGCCGACCTCTGCGCTGCCCCCGGCGGCAAGACGGCACAGCTCGTGCTCACCGGCGCCAGGGTCACAGCGGTCGAAGCCTCGAAGAACCGCCTCGCCCGTCTTGCCGGCAATCTGGAGCGCCTTGGCCTCGACGCCGACAAGGTCAATGCCGACATTCTCACTTACGAGCCGGCCGAGCTGTTCGATGCCGTCCTGCTCGACGCGCCCTGCTCGTCCACCGGCACGGTGCGCCGCCACCCGGACGTGCTCTGGACCAAGTCGCCCGCCGACATCACCAAGCTCGCCGGCGTCCAGCGCGCTTTGCTCGACCGCGCCGTCAAGCTGGTGAGACCTGGCGGCAGAATTGTCTTTTCCAACTGCTCGCTTGATCCCGAGGAAGGCGAAGCGCTCGTTGCCGGCTTCCTCGCCGATCACAAGGCCAAGGTCGAACTTGACCCGATTCGGACAGGCGAGGTCGCAGGCATCGACGATTTCGTCACCGCCACCGGCTTTTTGCGCACCACGCCCGCTGGCCTCGACATCGGCAATCCCGCCATCTCCGGCCTGGATGGCTTCTTTGCAGCAAGGTTCCGACGCATCGCCTGATCAACACGGCGTTTACGAAAAATTCACCCTCGCGCCCGCCATTGAAACAACCTAATTTGTGTACGACGTGGGGTTGCGTCAGGAGGGGTATTGTCGATCGCGGCGGACAACACGACGCGTCTTTGGGCTCTCGTTGCCAAGGAGTTCTGGCGTAAGACGCGCCGGCGCCTGCGCGCCGGGCCGGCCTACAGCTGGCGCTACTCCGGGCGCACGCCCGAACGCGTACTTATCGCGCCGCCGGATCTGCGCCTGGCCGATCCCCAGATCGCGCTCGAAATCTACTATGGCCGCTTTCCGCTGTCGGGCCATCTTGTCGAGACCGGCGGCCAGTCGCCCTTCCTGATCGACGTGCCCAATCGCGGCTGGCAGCGCAGCCTGCATGGCTTCCGCTGGCTGCGCCATATGCGCGCCGCCGGCACCGAGCTGGCCGCCGCCAACGCCCGCGCCCTGGTGTCAGACTGGATCGCGCTGCATGGCAGCCGGATTTCCGGCATCGCCTGGGAACCGGCAACCACCGCCAAGCGCGTCATCGCCTGGCTGCAGCACTCCTCGGTCGTGCTGCAGGGCGCCGAGTTCGCCTTCTACCGGTCTTTCCTGCGTTCGCTGGCAATGCAGATCCGTTATCTCCGGTCGATGTCACCCGACATGCCCGACGGCAAGGACAGGCTCCGCGCCCGTGTTGCGCTCGCCTTCGCCGCATTGTCGCTGCCGGCGCCTGTCTCGGCGCTGCGCTCGGCCACGCGCAACCTCGCCGAGGAGCTCGACCGCCAGATCCTGCCCGACGGCGGGCACATCTCGCGCAATCCGATGGCGGTTCTCGAAATTCTCGCCGACCTTTTGCCGCTGCGCCACACCTATGCCAACCAGGCCGAGCAGCCGCCGCTGGCGCTGATCAATGCCGTCGAGCGCATGCTGCCGGCACTGCGCTTCTTCCGCCACCAGGACGGCAGCCTCGCCCGCTTCAACGGCATGGGCGCCACCATCCATGACCGCATCGTGGCGATCCTGCGCCATGACGACACCGCCGGCTCGCCGCCACTGCACGCCACCCATTCCGGCTACGAGCGCCTCGCCATGGGCGGCACGACGGTGATTGCCGACACCGGCACGGCACCGCCGATCGACGTGTCGAACCAGGCCCATGCCGGTTGCCTTGCCTTCGAGATGTCGTCGGGCCGCCAGCACTACATCGTCAACGCCGGCATCGACACCTATGGCGCAGCCGATCTCAGGCCGCTGGCGCGGGCCACCGCGGCTCACTCCACCGTCACCATCAACGACACCTCGTCGGCCAGCTTCGCCCACTCGCAACGCGTCAGCGGCGTGCTCGGCAGCCCGCTTTTTGGCGGACCGAAATCGGTGCCGACCCAGCGCTTGGACAGACCCGGCATCCATGGCTTCGTCGCCCGCCATGACGGCTACGCCCAGCGCTTCGGCCTCCATCACGAGCGCGAGCTGAGCCTGTCGGCCGGCGGCAGCATCCTGTCGGGCTGCGACCGTATCCTTCGCGCCGGCAAGTCGCCGATCAAGAACGACGGCCGCGACCTCGTCACCATCCGCTTTCACGTCCACCCCGACGTCCAGCTGTTCCGCGACCAGAAGGAGCGGCTGGTGCTGACAGGCCCCGACATCGACACCTGGGTCTTCGTCTCGCCGGATGTCGCGGCCGAGGTCGAGGAATCGATCTATTTCGCCGGTCTCGGCGGCCCCCGCCGCTCGCGCCAGATCGTGCTGTCGTTCAAGGCCTCCGACATCTCCGAGGTGCACTGGCAGTTCTCGCGCACGCGCATCATCAACCGGCTCGACGGCTAGCGCGGCTGAACGGCATTACCCAGGGAAATAGCCTGCACGCGCTGCCGCGCGCCTTGATTTCCGGGCCTCATGTGCTAGGCCGCCCGCAAGCAAAGTTTCCGCTCCCAACTTTGAAGGGCCCGCCACCCATGGCCGTCGTTTCCAAGAAGATCCCCGCACCCGACCTCGTGCCGATCCGGCGCGCTTTGCTGTCGGTCTCCGACAAGACCGGGCTGATCGAATTTGCCAAGTGCCTGACCAATGTCGGTGTCGAGCTGGTCTCCACCGGCGGCACCGCCAAGAGTATTTCGGCCGAGGGCATCGCCGTCCGCGACGTTTCCGAACTCACCAAGTTCCCCGAGATCATGGACGGCCGCGTCAAGACGCTGCATCCGTCGGTGCATGGCGCATTGCTCGGCGTCCGCGACGACCCCGAGCACGTCGCTGCCATGGCCGAGCACGGCATCGAGCCGATCGACCTCGTGGTGGTCAATCTCTATCCCTTCGAGGAGGTCCGCGATTCCGGCGCTCACTACGCCTCGATCGTCGAGAACATCGACATTGGCGGCCCGGCCATGGTCCGCGCCTCGGCCAAGAACCACGCCTATGTCGCCATCGTCACCGACCCGGCCGACTACAAGGACGTGCTCGACAGCATCGTCGCCAACAATGGCTGCCTGACCTACGAGTTCCGCAAGAAGCTCGCCGCCAAGGCCTTTGCCCGCACCGCCGCCTATGACGCGGCGATCTCGGGCTGGTTTGCCGAGGCGCTCGAGATCGAGACGCCCGACTGGCGCGCTTTCGGCGGCAAGCTGCAGAGCGTCATGCGCTATGGCGAGAACCCGCATCAATCGGCCGGCTTCTACCTGACCGGCGACAAGCGTCCCGGCGTCGCCACCGCGACCCAGCTCCAGGGCAAGCAGCTGTCCTACAACAACATCAACGATACCGACGCCGCCTTCGAGCTGGCCGGCGAGTTCGACCCTGTCCGCACGGCCGCCGTCGCCATCATCAAGCACGCCAATCCGTGCGGTGTCGCCGAGGGTGCAACGCTGACCGAGGCCTATGCCCGGGCGCTCGCCTGTGACCCCGTCTCGGCTTTCGGCGGCATCGTTGCGCTTAACCGCATTCTCGACGCCGAGGCGGCCGAGGAGATCGTCAAGATCTTCACCGAAGTCATCATTGCGCCGGAGGCTACGCCGGAGGCCCAGGCCATCGTCGCTGCCAAGAAGAACCTGCGCCTTCTGGTGACAGGCGGCCTGCCCGATCCGGATCGCGCCGGCCTTTCGGTCAAGTCGGTTGCAGGCGGCCTGCTTGTCCAATCGCGCGACAACGCCGTCGTCGATACGCTCGACCTCAATGTCGTGACCAGGCGACAGCCGACCCAACGCGAGATCGAAGACCTGAAATTCGCCTTCCGTGTCGCCAAGCACGTCAAGTCGAACGCCATCGTCTACGCAAAGGATCTTGCCACGGTGGGTATCGGCGCCGGCCAGATGAGCCGGGTCGATTCATCGCGCATCGCCGCCCGCAAGGCGCTGGATGCCGCGGAAGCCGCCGGCCTCGCCGACCCGCTGACCAAGGGGTCGGTGGTTGCCTCCGATGCCTTCTTCCCCTTCGCTGACGGTCTGCTGTCTGCCGTCGAGGCGGGCGCCACTGCTGTCATCCAGCCAGGCGGCTCGATGCGCGACGACGACGTCATCGCCGCGGCAGATGCCCATGGTATCGCCATGATCTTCACCGGCGTGAGACACTTCAAGCACTGAGGGGCAGATACCTTCTCCTGTTGCGGGAGAAGGTAGTGAGCGGAGCAAAGCCGGACGAGGGGTTCTGGACGGAGTGAGGTGGTGCCAGAAAAGCGGCGAGCGCCGAAACCTTGAGACGCACCGCCTCGTCCAGCACCGCTATCCGTCGTCTTCGGAGACAGCTTCTCCCACAGGGGGAAGATAATATCCGCTATTTCACCTCGTCAGCCGGATAGGGCGTGCGCAACAACACTGCCAGCCCGACGACGAAGAATATGATGATCATCGCCATGCCAAGCCGTGGCGAGCCGCTCAGGGCGGTGACTGTCGCGACCACGAACGGCGCGACGAAGCTGGTCGCCCGGCCCGACAGCGCATACAGACCGAAATAGCGCCCTGCCTCATCGGCCGAGACACTGCGCGCCATATAGGAGCGCGACGACGCCTGCACCGGGCCGAAGGCAATGCCGACCAGCAGGCCGAAGGCAATGTAGGCCTTCTCGGCGGGCGTGCCGAACAGCCCGTTGGTATCGGCACCAGGCATCTGCCACAAGCCGAACAGCGTATAACCCGGTCCGGTCGAGACGATGCCGATGGTGGCAATGGTCAGCAGCACCAGGGAAAACACCACCACCACTTTGGAGCCGAAGCTGGTGTCGAGGCGGCTGGCGGCGAGACAGCCGAAGATGGCGACGACATTGAGTATGATGCCGTAAATGCCGATCTCGGTGATCGACCAGCCGAACATCGCGGCCGCGAATGCACCGCCGAGGCCGAGCAAGGCATTGACGCCATCCTGATAAATCATGCGGGCGACGAGGAAGCGGAAGATGCCGGTGCGCTGGCGCACCTCGCCCAGCGTCGACCTAAGCTCAGACAATCCTTCCCGGACGGCAGGCCTAATGGCCATGCCCCTACCGCTGTCGGGCGTGAAGAAAAACATCGGCAGGATGAAGACGAGGTACCAGAGTGCTGAGATCGGGCCTGCGGCGCGAGCATCCTCGCCTGCCACCGGGTCCAGCCCGAACAGCGGGGCCGCACCGATGATGGTCTTGCCGCTCTCGGGCGACGCAGCCAGGAAACCGACGACGAAGATCAGCACGATCATGCCGCCGAGATAACCAAGACCCCAGGCGATGTTGGAAATCTTGCCGATCTCCTCCTTCGAAACAAGGCGAGGCATCATCGAATCGTTGAAGACGATCGAGAACTCCGCCGCCACCGAAGCGAGCGAAAACAGCAGGACGATCGGCACCAGCGGCGATCCGGGCTCGGCATACCAGAGCAGGCACAGGCTGATGATCTTGATCGCGGCAAAGAATGCGATCCATGGCTTGCGCGGGCCGGTCTGGTCGGCGATCGAGCCAAGCACCGGCGACAGGATGGCGATGACGAAACCGGCTGCGGCGATGCCGTAACCCCAGGCTGCCTGGCCCATGGCCGGATCGGTCGCCATGCGCGAGACGAAATAGGGACCGAAGATGAAGGTGGTGACCACGGTGAAGAACGGCTGCGCCGCCCAGTCGAAAAACATCCATCCCCAGACGCCACGCCGAGGCGTGCGTTGAACCACCATCGTGTCAGCCATCATCCCTCCGCGCGCGCCGCATCAGCGCGTCGTCTGGAGCTATAGCGCAGTTCGCTTGCGTGGTCCTTGAGGAAAATGCCTGCCACGATTTCAGTGGCAGGCATCATCGCATTGGGCTCAGCGGCCCGACAGGTCGCTCATCAGGCCGGCCGCCACCGTCAGGCGCGACACGGTGATGTCGCCACCCTCCGTCAGGGCCTGCAGCCTGTCGCGGGTGCGGTTGGTCCTGTCGCCGCCGGCGTCGAGCCATGCCGCGACCGGATCGGCAGCCTTGCCGAAACCGGTCAATGCCGCAACCGCGATGCCGCGTCGCGCTGCACCGATGGTGTCGGATGCACGCGACAGCGCCAGCCCCTCATAATAGTCGGAGGTGGCGATCGCATGCGTTGCATCCTCGATCCGCGGAATGCGGAACGCCTCGCTGACGCCGAAGAACGCCTTCGCCGCTGCCAGGATGTCGGCCTTGGCGGTCTTGGCCACCAGGGCGATGTCGGGCACCAGTTCGCCTGCCTCGAGCAGCGACAGCCGCTCGGCCAGTTTCTCCGGCGCACCGGCGGCGGCAAAGCCAGCCTTGCGGTTTTCGATGCGCTCGCGTGTGAAGGCAGGCAGCATGCCTGAGAACTTCGGCTCCAGTGCTGCGCGTGCTTCCTGCAGCTCGGCGATGCGGCTCGCCAATGGCGCGTCGCTGTGCTCGTTGCGCAGATACCAGCCGCTGGTACCGAAGATCAGCCGGCTGACCGCCTGATACAGGTCGAGCTGCAGCGTGCCGTCGACGACATTGTCGAGCGCGTCGATCTCGCGATAGAGCGCCGGCAGAGCAAAGCCATCGCGCACGACGGCAAAAGCCCGCACCACATCGGCCGCCGAACGGCCGCTGGCCTCCTGCAGCCGGTTGACGAAGGATGGCCCACCACGATTGACGAGATCATTGGCGACGACACGCGCGATGATCTCGCGGCGCAGCCGGTGACCACCGATCTCGGCGGCATATTTCTTGGCCATGCGCTCGGGGAAGTAGCCGAGCAGATCACGTTCGAAATGGGCTTCGTCGGGCACGTCGCTGGCGACGATGTCGGAGAACAGCACGATCTTGGCATAGGCGAGCAGCACGCCAAGCTCGGCCCGGGTCAGCGGCTCGCCACGCGTCTGGCGTTCGGCCAGAGCAGGCGGCCATGGCAGGTTCTCGACGGCGCGGTCGAGCAGTCCGCGCGCCTCGAGCGCGCTCATGAAGCGGCCCTGATGCGCGATGTCCTGAATACCGCGCTTGGCCGCGACCGACAGCGCCAGCGTCTGCTCGTAGTTGTTGGCCAGCACCAGCCCGGCAACCTCCTCGGTCATTTCGGCGAGAAACTTGTTGCGTGCCGGTCGCTGCAGCGTGCCCTTGCGCATCGCCGAAGCCAGCGCGATCTTGATGTTGACCTCGACGTCGGACGAATTGACGCCGCCCGAATTGTCGATGGCGTCCGAGTTGCAGCGCCCGCCCTTGAGACCGAACTCGATGCGCGCCCGTTGGGTTGCGCCGAGATTGGCACCCTCGCCGATCACCTTGACCCTGAGGTCGGTGGCGGTGACGCGGATCGCGTCGTTGGCGCGGTCACCGACTTCCTGGTTGGATTCGCCGGTCGCCCTGACATAGGTGCCGATGCCGCCGAACCACAACAGGTCGACCTGCGCCCGCAGGATGGCGTTCATGATCTCGGTCGGCGATGCCGTCGTCTTGGCGAGCCCGATCGCCGTTGCCGCCGCATGCGGCAGCGTCACCGACTTCTGGGCGCGCGAAACGATCACGCCGCCTGCCGACAGCTTGGACTTGTCATAGTCCTGCCAGCTCGAACGCGGCAGGTCGAACATCCGCTTGCGCTCGGCAAAGGACGCGGCCATATCGGGCTCGGGATCGATGAAGATGTCGCGGTGGTCGAAGGCGGCGATCAGCTTCGTTTGCTCGGACAACAGCATGCCGTTGCCGAAGACGTCGCCCGACATGTCGCCGACGCCGACGACGGTGAACGGCGTCGTCTGGATGTCGCGGTTCATCTCGCGGAAGTGCCGTTTGACCGCTTCCCAGGCGCCACGCGCCGTGATGCCCATCTTCTTGTGGTCGTAGCCGGCCGAGCCGCCCGAGGCGAAGGCGTCGTCGAGCCAGAAGCCGTGCTTCTCGCTGATGCCGTTGGCCGTGTCGGAGAAGGTCGCCGTGCCCTTGTCGGCGGCAACGACGAAATAGGGATCGTCCATATCGCGGCGGACAACACCCACCGGCGGCACCACCTTGTCGCCGTCGAGATTGTCGGTGATCGACAGCAGGCTGGAGACGAAATTGACGTAAGCAGCCTTGCCGGCCTCGAACACCGCGTCGCGGCTGCCGCCCACGGGCAGGCGCTTGGGGAAGAAGCCGCCCTTGGCGCCGACAGGCACGATGACGGCATTCTTGACCTGCTGCGCCTTGACCAGGCCAAGCACCTCGGTGCGATAGTCCTGGGCACGGTCAGACCAGCGCAGGCCGCCGCGCGCCACCGCGCCGAAGCGCAGATGCAGCCCCTCGACCTCCGAACCATAAACGAAGATCTCGCGCCACGGCCGCGGCTCTGCCAGGCCTTCGACGCTGCGCGAGTCGAGCTTGATCGCCAGCGATTGGCCACGTTCCTTCTTACCCGCCACGAAGTGGTTGGTCCTGAGCGACGCCTCGATCAGGTTGACGTAGCGCCGGATGATGGTGTCGTCGTCAATATTGGGGACCGCCTCGAGCGCGTCCTTGATCTTGGCCTTGAGGTGCTTGGCGGTGACCAGGCCGTCCTGTTCCTGTGCCGGATCGAGCCGGGCGAGGAAAAGCGCGTGCAGGCCGCGCGCGATATCGGGATAGCGGTTCAGCGCTGCCGCGATGAAATCCTGGCTCTGTGGAATGCCGGCCTGCTGCAGGTAGCGGCCATAGGCACGCAGGATAAGAATCTCGTTGGAGCCGAGACCTGCCGTCTGCGCCAGCGCGTTGTAGCCGTCATTGTCGGCGTCGCCGTTCCAGACCGACAGGAACACCTCTTCGAACAGCGCGCCACTGTCGGCGAGGTCGATCGGCTGGCCGTAGGCGTTCTCCAGCTCCATGTCATGGATGAAGATCTGGTCTTCGCCCTTCTCGCCCAGTTCGAATGTGCGCTCGCTGATGACGCGGAAGCCCATGTTCTCGAGCAATGGCACGCGCCGCGACAGCGCCACCGGCGCGCCGTGGTGATAGATCTTCAGCGAGGCCTGTGTGGGCGCCTGGCCGGTGTCGCGATAGCAGTCGATGACGATCGGGTTGGATGCGCCGATCGAGGCGATGCGCTCGGCATCGACGAGGGCTGCCGCCGGCGAGAAGCTGTTCTGGTAGTCCTGCGGGAAGTGGCTGGCGAGCCTGACGAAAGATGCGGATGAGCCGGCCTCGGCTGAAGCCTCGCGCAAGCCGTCCTCCCAGGTCCGCACCATATCGCGGATTGCCGCCTCGATGGCCGTCTGCTCGACCTTGGGCGTCTTGCCGCCGGAGCGGCCGATGATGAAATGGACGCGCGCTAGCCCGCCCTCGGGGAAGGCCGGGTAATAGGCCGACAGGCGGCCTTCGAACACGGACTTGAGATAGGCGCCGATCTTCTCGCGCACCACCGAATCGTAGCGGTCGCGCGGCACGAAGACGAGGATCGAGACAAAGCGATCGAACTGGTCGACACGCACCAGCGCACGCACGCGCGGCCGTTCGATCAGGCCGAGGATGGCCTCGGAATGCTTGCGCAGTGTCGGCACGGCGACCTGGAACAGCTCGTCGCGCGGATAGGATTCAAGCACGTTGATCAGCGCCTTGCCGGAATGGTCGGCAGGGTCGAAGCCCGACTTCTGCACCACGGTTTCGGCCTTGGAGCGCAGATAGGGAATCTTCATCACCGAGCGCGTGTAGGCGGTCGAGGTGAACAGGCCGACGATGCGCAGTTCGCCCGACAGCTGCCCCTTGGCGTCGTAGGTCTTGATGCCGATGTAGTCGAGATAGGCGCGGCGGTGCACCGCCGACTTGGCATTGGCCTTGGTGACGATCAGCGGATCCGGGCCATGCAGAAAGGCGCGGATTTCGGGTGTCGTCGACGTCGCGTCGATGGTGTCGCGGCGCAGCACCAGAACGTCGGGGTCGGCGAGGATGCCGAGGCCCGGCTTGTCGGAGCGTTCCAGTACGCCACTCTTTTCGCCGCCCGAATATTTGAATTCGCGCATGCCGAGGAAGGTGAAATTGTCGTCGCGCAGCCATTCGAGGAAGGCGATCGCCTCGGTCACCGCGTTCTTGTCGAGCGGGATCGGCGCATAGCGGAATTCCGAGATCGCCTGGTCGAGCCTGGCCAGCATCGGCTTCCAGTCGGTGACGGCGGCGCGCACCTGTCCAAGCAGCTTCTTCAGCCGCTCGCGCAACGCTTCGGCGGCATCCTTGCCGAGCGGCGGGATGTGGACGTGAATGACGCTGACCTTGTCGGCCGCCTCCTCGCCCTTGTGGCCGCCATCGCTCAGGATCTCGTCGACGCCGGTGCGGCCATGGCGCACGTGGATGACCGGGTGGGTGACAAGCACCGGCTCGCCGGCGGCTTCGGTGATCTCGCCGAGCACCGAATCGAACAGGAACGGCATGTTGTCGTTGACGACGGTGACGACAGTGACCGGCCGGTCATGACGGACGACGCTGCCGTCGGTCTCGATGTCGATGACCGAAGAACCTTTGCGGTGCTTGAGCACGGCCTGCTCGGCGAGCTGTGCTGCGCGCTCCAGCATGCCCGGCTCGTAATCGGCCACGTCCTCGGCCGGCGCTCGGGCGAGCAGCAATTCGTGCAGCTGGGGAGGTCTGTTGGAGGATTTGGAGGCGGATGCAGTCTTGGCGGATTTCGCCTTAGACTTCACAGATGCGGCCATGACGCTAGTTTCTCCCGTCCCGTCACATGCTTTTGCGATTATCGTAGCAGATGGCCTGCCTTTAGCGACAAAGGTTTGACGGAAGGTAGGCAAAAACGCCTATCGGGCAGGCAGAAATTGCCTGCAAAATAGGCTGACGCAGCGTCCCCAAGGCTCGTCGCGCACCCGGCCTGACAAAACTTTGGCCTTTTACCTCGCGGCAATCGCCGCGGCCGCACCCGCCATGGTCGTGGCGCTCACCCGATTCGCAATCTGCATCGCCCGCTTGCTCCGCAAAAGCTTGCGCGCCTGTGCTGCTGCGAACACCCAGGCGAGGTCGATGGCGATCAACACCGCCGCCATCGTCAGCGTCAGTTCCAGCCAGCCGACGACGCTCACCGAAGCCAGGTCGATGATCGTCGGCAACAGCGCCAGATAGAACATCATGATCTTGGGATTGCCGAGCGTCACGGCCATGCCGGCAGCGAAAAGCTTGAGCGGAGAATCCTGGCTCGGCATCTCGCCTTCGCGCGTGTCGACGGGGGCCGTCCACATTTTCCAGGCGAGGTAGACGAGATAGGCGACGCCAGCCCACTTCACCACGACGAAGGCCATGTGAAAGGACTGCGCCACGAAGGCGAGGCCAAACACCGCCAGCGAAAGCCAGATCGCCTCGCCGATCCACATCGCCGCCAGGAACGGCAACACGTCACGAAAGCCCTTCGAGATGACCCGTGCCACCAGTGCTGCAATGGAAGGCCCGGGCGAACCGGCGGCAACAAGCAGAGCACCGGCAAAGATCAGAAGCGAAGTCGGTTCCATCGTCATCCCCGAATGGCTGGTCGCGGAACCTTACGGCATGCGCCGCAACTTGCAACCGCCAGACGAACCAGGCGCCTATGCCATCAACTTTGCGAGATCGGACAGGAAAGCAGGTTGTCCAGGACAGCCTACAGGCAAATGAATAGCTCGCGCGCCGGCACGATGTCGGGTGGCCGGCACCTCGGCACGCCACGGAGGAGATGTCATGGCCAAGTTTCTCTTCGTCTATCACGGCGGCGCCATGCCGCAATCGGAGGAAGAAGGCGCCAAGGTGATGAAGGCCTGGATGGACTGGTTTGCCGGCTTGGGCGCTGCCGTCGTCGATGGCGGCAATCCGGTCGGCAAGTCTCAGACGGTTGCCGCCAACGGCGCTGTTACCAATGACGGCGGCGCCAATCCGGTCAGCGGCTATTCGGTGTTCGACGCCAAGGATCCCGCCGACGCCGCGCGCATCGCCAAGGGCTGCCCTATCCTCCACGCCGGTGGTTCGGTGGAAGTCGCACCCATCATCGAGATGTAGTCGGGGTCGCACCCACGCCCCAAAGCAAAAAGGGCGCCTCCATTGGAGACGCCCTCTTGATTTGTGCCGCGTGGCTTATGCCGCGCCGGCGGTCTTCGACGACTTCTCGAAGCGCTTGCGCTCGTTCGGGTCGAGATAGAGCTTGCGCAGGCGGATGGTCTTCGGCGTCACTTCGACCAGTTCGTCGTCCTGGATCCAGGCGAGCGCGCGCTCGAGCGTCATGCGGATCGGCGGCGTCAGGCGCACTGCTTCATCCTTGCCGGCGGCGCGGATATTGGTCAGCTTCTTGCCCTTCAGCACGTTGACCTCGAGGTCGTTGTCGCGGCTGTGGATACCGATGATCATGCCCTGGTAGACCTTCACGCCGGCGTCGATGACCATCGGGCCGCGGTCTTCCAGGTTCCACATGGCGAATGCAACCGACTCACCCTGATCATTGGAGATCAGAACGCCGTTGGTGCGACCGGGCAGCTCGCCCTTGTAGCCCTGGTAGGAGTGGAACAGGCGGTTCATGACAGCCGTGCCACGCGTATCGGTGAGCAGTTCCGACTGGTAGCCGATCAGGCCGCGCGTCGGCGCATGGAACACCAGACGCTGGCGGTTGCCGCCTGAAGGACGCAACTCGACCATCTCGGCCTTGCGCTCCGACATCTTCTGGACGACGACGCCGGCATGCTCTTCATCAACGTCGATGACGACTTCTTCGACGGGCTCGAGCAGGTCGCCGTTCTCGTCCTTCTGCATGACGACACGCGGACGCGACACGGCAAGCTCGAAGCCCTCGCGGCGCATCGTTTCGATCAGCACGGCCAGCTGCAATTCGCCACGGCCGGAGACGTAGAACGAATCCTTGTCGGCCGATTCCTCGATCTTGAGGGCGACGTTGCCTTCGGCTTCCTTGAGCAGACGGTCGCGGATGACGCGGCTGGTGACCTTGTCACCTTCGGTGCCGGCCAGCGGCGAGTCGTTGACGATGAAGGACATGGTGACGGTCGGCGGATCGATCGGCTGCGCATGCAGCGGCTCGGTCACGGCCGGGTCGCAGAAGGTGTCGGCGACGGTTCCCTTGGAAAGGCCGGCGATGGCAACGATGTCGCCTGCCTGCGCTTCTTCGATCGGCTGACGCTCGAGACCACGAAAGGCGAGGATCTTGGAGACGCGGCCGGTTTCCAGCAGCGAACCGTCATGGTGCAGCACCTTGACCGGCTGGTTGGACTTCAGCGTGCCGGATTCGATGCGGCCGGTGATGATGCGACCGAGGAACGGGTTCGCCTCGAGAATGGTGCCGATCATGCGGAACGGGCCGGGGTGAACCGTCGGTGCCGGTACGTGCTTGAGCACGAGGTCGAACAGCGGCGCCAGGCCCTGGTCCTTCGGGCCTTCCGGATTCTCGGAAACCCAGCCATCGCGGCCCGAACCGTAGAGGATCGGGAAGTCGAGCTGTTCGTCGGTGGCGTCGAGGGCTGCGAACAGGTCGAACACCTCGTTGATGACTTCCTGATGGCGGCCATCAGGACGGTCGATCTTGTTGATGACGACGATCGGCTTCAGGCCGACCTTGAGCGCCTTGCCGACCACGAACTTGGTCTGCGGCATCGGGCCTTCGGCAGCGTCGACCAGAACAATCGCGCTGTCGACCATCGACAGGATGCGTTCGACCTCGCCGCCGAAATCGGCGTGGCCAGGGGTGTCGACGATGTTGATGCGGGTGTCCTTCCAGTCGACCGAAGTCGCCTTGGCCAGGATGGTGATGCCGCGTTCCTTTTCGAGATCGTTCGAATCCATCGCGCGCTCGGCGACGCGCTGGTTTTCACGGAACGAGCCGGATTGCTTGAGAAGCTGGTCGACGAGCGTGGTCTTGCCATGGTCGACGTGCGCGATGATCGCGATATTGCGGAGGTTCATATGTCTACTCGGGAGCGTTGCGGGCACTGCCTGTCGACGCGCCGCGTTTCGTGTGGCCGGGCTCATACAGCTTTTTTCGCAAATGCGAAAGGGGGGCAGGCAAATCGGCCGATTTTCTGCCCGCCGGTAAGCCTACAAGAAGTCGCCCCAGTCGGCCCGTCGTGCCGACCTGAACAGCTCGCCATCGCGCTTGGTCAAGAGCTTTTCCTCGATCGAGCCATTTTCCAGGCACAGTTTGAGCTGGACCTTGCCCGATCCGCCGCGCGCCGGCGCCAAGACCCGGGCGCGGAATGGTTCAGCCGGCATGCGCGACGCGGCCAGGAAAATGTACTTCTCGTCTTCCCACGGCACCTCGCCACGCTTGGTCAGCCGATGCAGCCGCGAGCGCGCCACGCGGCGCGAAAAATGGCACCAGTCGGGCTCGACGATCGGGCAGGCGTCGGCATGCGGACAAGGTGCAGTCAGATGTGCGCCGAGATCGATGAGGCGCTGTCGCACCGCCATCATGCGCTGCCAGCCGGCCGGCGTGCCGGGCTCGACCACGACAAGCAGGCCATCGGTGGCAGCCCACAGGCGCTCGACCAACGCGAGCCCCTCGGCCGGCGACAACTCGTCCAGCACATAGGCCAGCGTCACCAGATCGGCCTTGTCGGCCTCGAAGCTCTTGGCGGCATCCGCCACGCGCCAATCCACATGCGCAACGCCCGAATGCGCCGACAACGCAAGGCCAACCTTACGGATCGCCTGGCTTGCCTCGAGCATCGTCGCGGAATCGATGCTCGGCCAGCAGTCCGAAGCCGCCCAAAGTGCCGTGCCTGGACCGGCACCGACGTCGAGCAGGCTTTTCGGCGCAAAGTCAGGCATCAGCTCGGCGGCACTTTCGAGACTCGCCCTGACGGCCGCAAATGTCGCCGGCAGCCGCGTCGCCAGATAGGCGTTGGCGAACATCTCGTCCGACAGATGCAGTTTTCCATCGCGCAACTCGGCGCGATAGCGGCTCGACAAGGTGTCGGCAGCCCGCTGCAACTCGCCAAGCGGCACGCCTTCCAGCGCCCGGTCGACCGCCGCCCGCAATGCTGCCGGTAGTTCCATCGGCCTGCCCGTCCGCGGCCTAGACGAGGCCGCGCTTTTCCATCATCGCCTCCGGCGACGGCAACTTGCCGCGGAAGGCCTTGTAGAGTTCTTCCGGATCGGCCGAACCGCCTGCCGCATAGATGTGCTTGCGCAGCTTCTCGGCCATGCCGGGATTGAAGGCGTCGCCGGTTTCCTCGAAGGCGGCGAAGGCGTCGGCGTCGAGCACTTCCGACCACATGTAGGAGTAGTAGCCGGCCGAATAGCCCTCGCCCGAGAACACATGCAGGAAATGCGGCGTACGGTGACGCATGACGATCGCATCCGGCATGCCGAGCTTTTCCAGTGTCTCGGCTTCGAAGGCGGCGGGCTCCGTCGGTGCGTCCGGCCGGGCATGATAGGCCATGTCGACAAGCGCCGACGAAGCGAACTCGACGGTGGCAAAGCCGGCGCCGAAAGTCTTGGCAGCCAGCATCTTGTCGAGCAGAGCCTTGGGCATCGGCTTGCCGGTCTTGTAGTGCAGCGCATGCTTTTCCAGCACCGCCGGCACCGTCAGCCAGTGTTCGTAGAGTTGCGACGGCAATTCGACGAAGTCGCGGCTGACCGAGGTGCCCGCCACTGACGGCCAGGTGACATCGGTCAGCATGCCATGCAAAGCGTGGCCAAATTCATGGAACAGCGTCTTGGCCTCGTCGAGCGACAGCAGCGCCGGCTCGCCGGCCTTCGGCTTGGCGGAGTTCATGATGTTGTAGATGATCGGCGTCGAGCCCTTGCCCAGCCTGTAGCCTGACTGCAGCGCACTCATCCAGGCACCCGAACGCTTCGACTGGCGGGCAAAATAGTCGGCGAGGAAGAGCCCGCGCGTGCTGCCGTCGGCGTTGAACACCTCGAACACCCTGGCATCGGGATGCCAGGCGGCAACATCGGGCACTTCCTTGAAGGTGATGCCGAACAACCGCGTCGCGACATCGAAGCAGGCCTTGATGACGTTCTCGAGCTGGAGGTAGGGCTTCAGCTCGGCCTCGTCGAAGGCGTATTTCTCCGCCCGCAGCTTCTCCTGATAGAAGCGCCAGTCCCAGGCGGCGAGCTTGTCGTTGCTGCCGGCGGCCGCTGCAAGGCGCTGCAGTTCGGTCTCGTCGGCGGCGGCCTTCTCGCGCGCCTTGTTCCACACCGGCTCGAGCAGCTCCATCACCGCCTTGGGGGTCTTTGCCATGGTGTCGTCGAGCTTCAGCGCCGCATAGCTGTCATAGCCGAGCAGCCTGGCCTTTTCGGCGCGCAGGCTGAGCGTATCGCGCACAATGCTGGCATTGTCGGTCTCGCCACCTGTTTCGCCGCGTCCCGCAAAGGCCTTGAATGCCTTTTCGCGCAGGTCACGCCGCTCGGAGAACGTCGTGAACGGCTCATAGATCGAGCGTGACAAGGTGACGGCGTACTTACCCGTCTCGCCGCGCGCCTCGGCAGCCTGGCCCATCGCACCACGGACAAATTCCGGCAGGCCGTCGAGATCGCCTTCGTCGAGAAACAGCACCCATTCCCTCTCGTCGGCCAGAACGTTCTGGCCGAACTTGGCGCCAAGCGAGGCAAGCTCTTCCTGGATAGCGGCAAGCCGCTTCTTGCCCACCGGGTCGAGCTTGGCACCCGAACGGACGAAGCCTTTCCAGGTTTTTTCCAGCACCCTCAGCGTCTCAGGGTCTAGGCCGAGCGAAGCGCGGCGGGAGTAGAGATCGTCTATGCGTGCAAACAGCTTCTCGTTCATCGAGATCGCCGAGAAATGGCGAGCCATCTTCGGCGAGATCTCACGCTCCATCGCCTGGATCGCGTCATTGGTGTGGGCACCGGCGCGGCACCAGAAGATCGAGGACACGCGGTCGAGCGCATCACCTGCGAGCTCCATTGCTTCAAGCGTGTTGGCGACCGTCGCTTGTTCCGCATTGGCGGCAATCGCATCGATCTCGGCGGCGTGCGCGGCAAGCGCTGCATCAAACACCGGCCCGAAATCGCTGTCCTCGATCCTGGTGAAATCCGGCAGGCCGAGCGGCCCGGTCCAATGGGTCAGCGGATGACGCGCGAGATCGATGTTCTGGCTGGCGGACATGAATGGCTTCCTCGATTGGCATTCGGTTCGGACAGCCTCGATGTAGGGCCGGACCGGTAACTGCGCAACCGCATTGACTCGTCGCCTCACGTAAACTAAGTAACCCATATAATAAGGATTACTTACTAAAATGCCTGCCAGTCCGGAAACCGACACTTTCGGCTTCATCGTCAACGATCTCTCGCGCATCATCCGCGCCGAGATGGACCGCCGCACCACTGAAGCCGGCCTCGGCCTGACCACCGGCGAGGGCCGGGCGCTGCTCAATGTCAGCCGCACCGGTCCGATCAGGCAGACGGCATTGGCCGAGCGGCTGGGTGTCGAAGCGATGACCCTGAGCGGTCTTGTCGACCGGCTAGAAGCCAAGGGTTTCGTCGAGCGCCAGCCCGATCCGGCCGATCGCCGTGCCAAGCTGGTCACCCTCACCGAAGCCGGGTCCACCGTCGTCAGGCAGATCGAGCCGATCGCCGCCGCGATCCGAAGCGAGGCAGCGCTTGGCATCGATCCGGACGACTGGCAGCGCCTTCTCGTTTCACTGCGGGCAGCCCGCACCAACCTGCTCGCCACGCGCACCGAAGCGCTATCGGGCGAGGACACGGCGGCATGAACATGCGCACCGATATCAGCCAGGCGCTGGACCTTGTGGAAACCGCACCGATCATGAGCGAGCGCCGGGTGTCGCTGATCGGCGGCCTGATGGTTGCCATCGGCCCGATCTCGCTGGCGCTGTTCACGCCGGCCATGCCCGAGATCGTCCAGGCCTTCGGCACCACCGAAGCTGCAGTCAAGATGACGCTGTCGCTCTATTTCGGCGGTTTTGCCTTTGCCCAGCTCGTCTGTGGCCCGCTCTCCGACGGTTTTGGCCGCCGCCCGATCACGCTCGCCTTCATGGCGATCTATCTTGCCGCAAGCGTTCTGGCGCTGATGGCGCCGAACATCGAAACGCTCGTCGTCGCGCGCTTCCTGCAGGGCGTCGGCGCCGCCGTCGGTGTTTCGGTGGCGCGTGCCGTCGTTCGCGACGTCTTCACCCACGAACGCTCCGCCCGCATCATGAACATGATCGGCATCCTTTTGGCCCTCGGCCCGGCCATCGCGCCAACCCTCGGCGGCCTGACCATGGAGTTGTTCGGCTGGCATGCCATCTTCGTGGTGATGGTGCTGCTCGGCGTCGTCGTCATGCTGGTGGCGATCTTTGCCCTGCGCGAAACGGTGACGCGCGACCTCAGCCGCATCAGGCCGAAAGCCCTCGTTGCCTCCTACGGCTCGCTCTTCCGCAGCCCCTATTTCGTGCTCTGCTGCCTGGTCATCGCCGGCACGACCGGCGCGATCTACACCCAAGCGACCGTGCTGGCCTTCATTCTGATGGAGCGTGTCGGCCTCACGCCCACCCAGTTCGGCGTCGGCATGCTGATGCAGACCGCCAATTTCATGGCCGGCGCGATCGTCATGCGCATCTTCATGAAGCGTTTCGGCGCAGCAAGGATGGTGCCCGTCGGCCTGGTTTTCGTTGCCATCGGATCGATCGCCATGGCCATCCTGCTCAGGACCTATGAACCCAGCTTCCTGCTGGTCATGGTTCCGGTCGGCATCTACGCCTTCGGCATCGCCATGATCTCGCCGGCGATGATGACGGCGGCGATGGCGCCCTTCCCCGAAAATGCCGGGGCGGCATCCGCCATGATGGGCTTCTTCCAGATGGGCGCGGGAATGGTTGGCGGTGCAGCGGCGGCATTGATGGGTGACCCGGTCAATGCGCTCGCCACCGTGATCCCGATCATGGGCCTCCTTGCCATCCTGTCATGGCTGATCTGGCGCCGTCTGCCGGAGCCGTCGCTGATGGCACGGCTGAAGCAGGGCTAGAGCAGCAGCAGTTTTCCGTCCGGAATTGCGCAGGACATGGAGACAGAGAGCTTCCGCAACCGACGAAAAGCGGAAACGCCCTAGAAGCCGTCGCAATTCTCGCCGATCGTCATCTGCGTGTTGGCGACGATGAGGCCGTTCCTGGCGGTAAATGTCTCGCGCGTCGTCATGTCATTGTTGGGGAAGTCGTAGCAGGTACGCACCACGGTCGTTTCGCCCATTTCCGCTTCGATCTTGTGGCGGATCTTGGCGCCTTTCACGGCAACCTGCCATTCATCCATCGAGGCGATGAACTCCGCCTTGCTCTGGGTCACGCCAATATCGTCGAGCCGTATCGTCGCATTGTCGGCCAACAGTTGCGACAAGGTCGGACCATCCGCCTTGAGCAGCGCCTGATACCAACGGTCGACGATGCTCTCCTGCGCCACGGCGCCGGCAGCCACCAGCAGCGCCAGGACTGCTGCAATCGTACGAACGGGCAACATCGCACGCCTCCCTGTCGGACAGGAGAATTGTCGGACGAGAGCATTAAACCCAGATCGCGACCGGAATGCCATTGATATCGCGCCCGGGCGGCGACGGAAAGCTCATGGTCTCGCCGCGACGGTGCCGCTCGGCGATCAGCATCATCGCGCAGGCATCGAGGAAGTCGTCAGCAGCCGCACCGCGCGGCGCAGGCTGGTCGAGAAAGCCGCGGCCATGGCCGACGCGCGCCAGAAGCGTTTTCCGCTCCGCCATGCCGTCGGGATTGACGCGACCCTTGATCTTCTTCGGCAGTCTCATCGCCTGCCCGCCATTCAGCCGCCAGAACGCCACTTCGGGATGGGATTCGATCACGCGCTCACGCAGCTCCGGCCTCGAGATCATCAGCGCGTCGATCTCCCGTATCTTGGAAAATATGCCGAAGGCCTGGATCGAGACGCCGCGTGGCGGCTCAGAGGTCCTCATAGCGACCTCGCTCGACCGGCGATGCGCGGCGTACCAGGCCTCGAGGTCGGTGAACTCGGCCGCCTCGGCATGGACTGCCGCGCGCGACGGGATCGAAAACACGCTCGATTGCCGCTGACCGAGCAAAGGCCGCACCAGCATCTCGGGACCACGACCACCCTTGGTGGTGAAGTCAGGCAGGCCAATCGGCATGTCGACCGCCACCACCGCATCGTCTGGAATTGCCGCCAACAGCGCGTCGAAGCTGCCGAACACCTGAGCTCTCGTTCCGGCGTCGTCGCGGATCACCGCGACCCATCCGGCCTTGCAGCCGTCGACGCCGGCAACCGTCACGCCCCAGAATCCTGGCCGGGTTTCCGGCTCCGCGAGGGATGGATGAGCGTGCGCAGCTCGACCATCGCCATCGGATGCGACAGGCTTTGCGCATCGGTTTCGAGCTGCAGCTCGTCGCCGCCGCGCTTCGACGTGCGCGCCAGGATCTCGTAGACGGCGGCCGTGGTCGACTGCAGCGCCTTGGATGGCGTGTGCCCGGCCAGCAGTCGCGCCAGAAAGACGGCAGCACTCAGGTCGCCGAGCCCGTTCGGCGGGCGCTCGACCGTGCGGTGCTCGGCCAGCAGCGCCTGCGTCTGGGTGACCAGCAAATTGCCCGTGCCGTTGGCCATCATCGCCGGCGCCGAGGTGACCAGCATCGTTGCCGGCCCGAGCCCGAGGGCAGTCGCCATTGTCGAACGCATGTCGTCGGCCTTGGCACCCGCCAGCCATTCGAGCTCATAGCGATTGGGCGTGGCGATATCGGCCAAGGGCAGCAACCTGTCGCGAATGCCCGCGGCCAGCGTCTCGGCGACATAGAGCCCACCCTTGTCGCCGATGACGGGATCGCAAACATAGAGCGCCTTCGGATTTCTCACCTTCACCGTTTCGACCAGCGAGGCCACAGCTTCCACCTGGCCTGGCTCGCCGAGATAACCCGACAGCACCGCAGCGACTTCGCCGAGCCATGGCGCCCGTTCAAGATCGGCCATGAAGGCGGCGAATTGTTCTGTCGGCGGCACGATGCGCGTCGCGCGGCCATGGCCGGGATGCCACGGCAAGATCACCGTCGGTACGGCCCAGACCGGGTGGCCGAGCGTCTCCAGCGCAAACACCGCCGCGCGGTTGCCCACCGACCCGCGCGCGACATGGCTCGACACGACGATGACCGCGCGTGGCGCTCCGGACTGTTCAGTGCTCATCAGATTTTCACCAGTGCAATGTAAGACAACAACCAGAAGAAAAGCGCGATAGCCAACACAGCACCCAGCAGCATGTAGAGGCCATTGGGCGTCTCGCCTTCTTCTTTCGCAGCATATCTGTGGCGTGCGACAAACGAACGTCCGCCATGGTCGCTCTCACGCGACAGCCGTTTGAGGATGCGGCGAGATTGCGCCGGCCCCTCATCCTCACTGCCTGTCACCACTATCCGCCTCGAACCAGATAATTGATCAGCCACAGAACGAGGCCGATGGTCAGGAGAAAACCGAGGATGCGGCCGATGCGCGTGCCGATGTGCTCGATCGGATCGGCCTTGTCGACGTCGGCGGCGCCGAG
Source organism: Aminobacter sp. NyZ550 (assembly GCF_025628925.2). NCBI lineage: Bacteria > Pseudomonadati > Pseudomonadota > Alphaproteobacteria > Hyphomicrobiales > Phyllobacteriaceae > Aminobacter > Aminobacter sp. NyZ550. Next base: position 1,120,215 of record NZ_CP114190.1, on the reverse strand, counting down.
ATGATTGCGCATTTCGCTGGCCTTGCGCGCCACGAACGACGCGCCGCCAGGGTCGCTCTCGCGTGCTATGCGGTCGAGAATGCGGCGCGATTCCTTCTCGCCGTCGCTGTCTCTCGGTGACGCCATCGTCAAAAACTCCTGGCATCATCGCCAAATCGAACGCCGGTTTTCTCCGGGCGCGTTTGTGATAATGCTGTCGGATCAGTTGCTTTGTCGAGGACAAACAGATGCGCATGCAAGCTTCGCCGGCACTTCCTGCTTTCCGTCTGCTTCCGGCTTTCGTTGTTCTGGCGATCGTCATGCCGTTGCTGTCGGCCTGTGGCTACAACACCATCCCGACCCAGGAAGAGCAGGCGAAGGCGGCATGGAGCGAAGTGCTGAACCAGTACCAGCGCCGCGCCGACCTCATCCCCAACCTGGTCGAGACGGTGAAGGGTTATGCCTCGCATGAGAAGGACACGCTCGAAGGCGTCGTCGAGGCCCGCGCCAAGGCAACCCAGGTGACGGTGACGCCGGAAACGCTGACCGACCCCAACGCCTTCAAGGCTTTCCAGGACAACCAGGCCGGCCTGACCAGCGCGCTGTCACGCCTGCTCGCGGTTGTCGAGAACTACCCCGACCTCAAGGCCAACCAGAACTTCCTCGCTTTGCAGGCCCAGCTCGAAGGCACCGAAAACCGCATCGCCGTCGCCCGCCGCGACTACATCGAGACCGTTCGCATCTACAACACCTCGCTCAAGACCTTCCCCGCCATGATCTGGAACACGCTCTGGTTCCGCAACCAGCCGTTCCAGAACTTCACCGTCGCCGAAGATAAGCTCGAGGCGCCCAAGGTGAATTTCGGCACCGGCCAGGGCGGGTAATGACGGCGTCACGCGCCCAATGAAGTGGCGGAAATGACCTTGAGCGCAGGCGCCTGCACCCCCCCCTCTGGCCTGCCGGCCATCTCCCCCACAAGGGGGGAGATCAGCTGGCCGCGCAGGCTGCGCTCATTGCACATATCGAACGTCCAGCATGCCGGCCGACGCTGCCAATCTCCCCCCTTGCTGGGAAGATGGCCGGCAGGCCAGAGGCGGGTGCACAAGCACGTCCCTGCCCTTCTCGCATTGCTTCTGCTGTTGTTTGCGGCTCCCGTCCTCGCCGCCGAACTGCCCATCCTCACCGGCCGTGTCGTCGACGACGCCGGCATCATCGACGCCGCCACCGAAGCCGAGCTGGTCCAGAAACTCGCGGCCTTCGAGCAGAAATCCTCCGACCAGATCGTCGTCGCCACCATCCCCAGCCTCGACGGCGAGGAGATCGAGCCCTATGCCAACCGCCTGTTCCGCGCCTGGAAGCTCGGCCAGGCCGGCGAGGACAATGGCGTGCTGCTGATCGTGGCGCCCAACGACCGGCGCATGCGCATCGAAGTGGGTTACGGCCTGGAAGGTGTGCTCACCGACCTGCACACCAAGCTGATCATCGAGAACACCATGGTGCCGGCCTTCCGCGCCGGCGATTTTTCGGGCGGCATTTCCAAGGCGGTCGACGACATCGTCATGGTCGTCGAGGGCGATGGCGCCGAACTCGAGGCACGCGCCAAGCGCAATGAGCAGACCGGCGTTGCCGGCTGGAGCGAAGACGACATCATCTTTTTCGTCTTCATAGCGCTTTGGGCGACTCTTTTCTTTGGCGGCATGGCCATGGCCATCCTGCCGCGCATGTATGGCCGCAGGCTCGGACCCGGCCGCTACGAGTGGCTCGGCATGACCTTCAATTACAACCAGCGCTCCGGCTCGTCGTCATCAGGCGGCGGCTGGTCCTCGGGTAGCGGCGGCGGAGGCTGGTCGTCGGGCGGCGGTGGCGGCGGATTTTCCGGCGGGGGCGGGTCCTCCGGCGGCGGCGGTTCATCGGGGAGCTGGTAGAACGACATGACCCAGACCACGCTCCCCCCCAGCGATCACGGACGCATCGCCGCGGCCATCCGCGCCGCCGAAGCCCAGACCTCGGGCGAGATCTACTGCGTCGTCGCCCACCGCAGCGATGGCTACTTCTTTGCCGCGGCCTTCGCCGTCATCACGGGCATCCTGCTGGTCAGCCTCGCCGCCGCCTTCGCGCTCGAACACTGGTGGGTCGCCGTCCGGCTGCCGCATTTCGTCATCGTTCAGCTGCTGGCGGCGGCGGCTGCCTGCGCGCTGTTGTGGTGGCTGCCTGGCCTGCGCATCCGGCTCATCCCGCGCGGCCTGCTCTACCGCGCCGCCCACGCCAACGCGCTCAGGCAGTTCTTTGCCCGCAACGTGCATCTCACCACCGCACGCACCGGCGTGCTGATCTTCGTGTCGCTGGCCGAACGTTATGTCGAGGTCGTCGCCGACGCCGGCATCCACGCCAAGGTTCCGCAGGATGCCTGGGACGGCATCGTCCGCGACCTCACCGCGGAAGCGCGTGCCAACCGTCTCGCCGACGGTTTCGTTGCGGCCATCGCCACGGTCGGCACCCTGCTAGCCCGGCATTTCCCGGTGTCCTCAGCCGACGTCAACGAACTCGACGACCACCTCGTCGAGATCTGACCGCATAGCCCTGGTGAGTCCATTTGGACACACCTGCACCTGATCCTCGATCCGGATCATATGAAACGCCATTCCGGCTGCGTGCGGACTCTTTGCAACTGTCGCGGCGCGGTTTATGGTTAAGAAACTATGAACACGCTGACGATCGACATCAGGAAAGCCGAGCCCCGCGACGCGGATGCCATCGCCGAGGTGCATCACGAGGCCTGGCGCGGCGCCTATTCAGGCATCATCCCGCATCGTGCGCTGACCACCATGATCAACCGCCGCGGCGGCGAATGGTGGGCCAACGCCATCCGCCGCGCCGCAACCGTTCTGGTGATCGAGATCGGCGGCAAGATTGCCGGTTATGCCACGCTCGGCCGCAACCGCGCCCGTGAACTCAAGCAGCAGGGCGAGATCTACGAACTCTACCTCCGCCCCGAATGCCAGGGCATCGGCCTCGGCAGCCGCCTTTTCGCCGCCGCCCGCCAGCGCCTCGCCGACCACGGCCTCAAGGGCATGGTGGTCTGGGCGCTCGAGGAGAACGACAACGCGCTCGCCTTCTATTCCGGTGCCGGCGGCCGCGACATCGCCGAGGGCGTCGAGGTTTTCGACCACAAGGCGCTGAAGAAGGTCGCTTTCGTCTGGGAGTGATCCGGAAAGCAAGCCTTTCGTCGCAGTCTCCTGACATCAATATTGCATTGCACACGCGGCCCAAGGCGTTTATCGGGAGGCACCTTTAATTCTGGAGCTTCCCCATGCGCATCGATGCGATTTCGATCGGCAAGAATCCGCCTGAAGACGTCAACGTGATCGTCGAAGTGCCTGTCGGCGGCCAGCCGATCAAGTACGAGATGGACAAGGAAGCCGGCACGCTCGTCGTCGACCGCTTCCTCTACACCCCGATGCACTATCCGGGTAACTACGGCTTCGTGCCGCACACCCTTTCCGGCGACGGCGACCCGATCGACGTGCTGGTCTGCAACACCCGCCAGCTCATTCCCGGCTGCGTCATCAACGTGCGCCCGATCGGCGTGCTGGTCATGGAAGACAATGCCGGCCAGGACGAAAAGGTTATCGCCGTTCCGTCGCCCAAGCTGACCCGCCGCTACGAGAACGTCTTCAACCACACCGACCTGCCCGAGATCACGCTGCAGCAGATCGAGCACTTCTTCGGCCATTACAAGGATCTCGAGCCCGGCAAGTGGGTCAAGATCGGCGGCTGGCACGATGCGGCCTACGCCAAGAAGATGATCGTCGAGGCGATCGAACGCGCCAAGGCGCTGAAGGCCTGAGGCTTCTGTTTCAAGGTCAGTGAATACCGGGCGCGGTTCGGCAGTGCCGGCCGCGCCTCAATTCTTTGTCTTGCCTTCAGAATAGAACACCGGCATCGGATCGCCGACGAGCACCCTCTCGTCCGAGCCGCAGGCAAAATCGCGAGCCTGTTCGTCGGCGATCTTGCGCGCCAGCTCATTGGCCTTGGGTTCACCGGTCGCCAACACCAGCCCAACGACGCAGCCATCGGCCTTGCCCGGCTGCCCGACCTTCGCCACCACCAGCACCTCGATTTCCTTGTCGCCCTCGGCAGGTTCCGCCTGGACGTACCAGCGGCGGATGGTGGCGAACGGGACCACCTTGCCGTCATGGCTCGAAATGCGCCACTCGGCCTTGCCGGCACTTCTGTTGAACGTCTCGAAGCTCTGCCACGGGATGTCGACGAAATCGGCGGGCGGGAAACCGTAGAACACCGATTCCCTGAGATCGGCTGAAAACATCAGCACCGGATAGCCGCGATATCCCGGACAAACCATGTTGGCATAGTCGCCGTCATCTGCGCCGGCCTTGTCGAAGAGCACGCAGTCCGCCTCGGTGTTGGTCTCGACATAGGCGCTCGAGATCTCTTCCGCCACGGCCTGGTGCAACGGCATGGCAAGGGCCAAGGCAAATACAAGCTTCCGCATTCCGCGCTCCCCTCCGAACCTGCGATGCCCGCAACATCCTGCGCGCATGCAACCGGAGTATGTCGCGCCCGAGCCACGTTATCCAGAGCGCGGGCTCAGCGCCTGGCGAGCTCCATCATGAGCTTGGCCAGTTCGCCTGTGTTGCCTGCCACGCGAATGGTCTTCAGTCGCGAGGTTGCGCCGGCGACCACTTTTATGGAGTTTCTCGGAATGCCCAACTCGGCTGCGAGCAGCTTCTCAAGCGCTGCGTTGGCCTTGCCTTTTTCTGGCACGGCGCGCACCCGCGCCGCGAGATGGCAGCGTTCGTCGGCCGCCTGCTCAACACCTTCGACAGCATCCTTCGAGGAACGCGGCGTCAGCCTGACATAAAGCTCGACGCCGTCATCACGCTCCTTGAAGAAGCTGGCCACCACCAAAGGTCAGATGACGAGCGGAGCCACCGTGGTGAGGATGAACTGCCTGACGAAGAACAGCGCAAGCAGAAGCACGATCGGCGAAATGTCGATGCCGCCAAGGTCTGGCATCAGGCGACGGATCGGCCGTAGCGCCGGCTCGGTCAGCCGGAACAGCATATTGCCGATGGTGCCGACCACCTGGTTGCGCGGGTTGACCACGTTGAAAGCATAGAGCCAGGAGAAGATCGCCGAGGCGATGATGATCCACCAGTAGAGGTCGAGGGCCAGAACGATGGTCTGAATGAGGGCGAGCATGCCGATCTCCAATGAATTGCCGACATTTAGCCATTGCACGCCTGAGCGGCAAGTCCCGCCTGACAGACCGTGCGTTCCGCGACTGCCGCACCTGCCGGAATGTGATTTCGCCCCTACGTCAACTGCTCGCTTGACAGACGGCTTCGAGCGCCAATAAATGCGGCCATCCGCTGGACGGGGCTGTAGCTCAGCTGGGAGAGCGCGTCGTTCGCAATGACGAGGTCAGGAGTTCGATCCTCCTCAGCTCCACCAGCGGAATTCACCAAAATCCCGTCCTCAGGAGGCGAGGTGCTCGCCTGCCCCCCGCTGCGTCTCTTCGTTGCCATAGATCGAACGTCCAAGTTCGCCTATGCGCAATTGCACGAGACGGCGGGCAAGATGTTGATGGTCCAGTTCCTTCAGGATCTGATTGCGGCCGTGCCCTATGCCATCCACATCGTTCTAACCGACAACGTCCTAAGAGCGGAAGGAATTGAAGGGGACAGTCAAAGTCTCTCTGTGCGCCAGCATGCTCTTGCTGCATGGCGCTCGTCAAGCTGGGTGTTCGAACCAGGCGGCTTCCACTGGCAAAGGAAAAGGTCTCGTCCATAGCAAACACAGGGTACGCCTGGCGGCGGCCCTCACCGTCCTCAACACGAGCTACTGATCCAGGTGGAAGACCCGAACATTATCTACAGGGTCATCGCAAAGATGCCCTCACGGCCCTAGCTGACAGAGGTTCTTCCACCTGGCACCCGCCCCTCGACGAAGGGCCGGTAGTCGGAACCGCTCTTGATGACGGCGTGCACGACGCGCGCCATCTTGGCGGTAATTGCGGTCATCGCCTTGCGGCGCAGATCGGGATTGTCGCGATCGCGTGCGATGTAGCGTTCGAACTTGTGCCTGAAGCCATTCTCGCGCTGACGGATGGCCACTTGCCCGGCGATCCAGAGCGTTCGTCGCAGCCTAGCATTGCCAAACTTCGAGAGCCGGGTGTGCCCACGGTATTGACCGGACTGCTGCGTCGACAGGTCCAGCCCGCAGAACTTCAGAAACTGACGATGGTGCCGAAAGCGGCGCAGATCGCCAGCCTCGGCAATAATCGTCAGCGCATTGATGGGGCCAATGCCAGGGATCTGCCGCAGGAGCTGGTAATCCTGACTGTGCCGCAGCAGTTCATCAGCCTGCATCTCGATCTCATTGCGTTGCCTGATCAGGCTGCGCGCTTCGGCCACGACCATACGGAACATGCGAATGGCGGGGGCATCAAGGGGTAGAGGTAAACCGATTGAGGTCCGCGCTGTCTCGTAGATGTCCATGAGGAGCTGTGTCTTGCTCACCTTACGGCCGACGACATCCCAAGCCGCCTCGACGAACTCCTCCTTTGTCAGCCCCGTGACGCTGGCCGGCGTCGGAAAGGCATCGAGGAAGGCAAAGAACCAATCGCTGCGACTGTTCCCACGGAAACGATCGATCTCCGGAAAATACAGCGGCAGGTAATGCGTCAGGATGCGGTGCTGGATCTCGGTTTTGGCTTTTGCCACCGCCTCGTGCGTCTTCGACAGTTCCTGCATGTCATTGATGCCCGCGCGCAGCGGATCATGGAACGCTTGTGTTGTGTGGAGCCTGAGCATGTGCAGGATCACCTGCGCATCCTTCGGATCGTTCTTGTCCCAGCTGTTGTGCAGTGCTTCGCGTGTCCGCGCGAGGGCCAGCGATGACACCAGACGCAACTCGAAGCCAGCCTCGCCGAGGCGCCATGCAAGCGGGCGATGGTAGTTGCCGGTCGCTTCGAAGCCGCAGATCACCGGACGGCCATATGCCTGCAAGGCTTCTATGAGCCGGTCATGTTCTGAACGGGAATTGAGAACTGTCAGCCGCCGCCGGCGTCTGTGACCAGAGGCTTCGATGAGCACTTCGTTGCGCACCTTGGCGATATCGATCGCTACCAGCACTGCAGCGGCGGGTGTAGATTCCAGTTTGGTCATGGTCAGTCGCTCCAGAATGGGTTGTGAACAGACACATCCTAGAGACACTCTGACCGGCCATGACCGCCTCAGCCGGTGCGCGCCTGCAGCGAAGAGCTGCGCGCACCGACGTCTCGGCGACAGCCCAATCTTCCTTCCGCAGGTGCTACGGCATCCAGTTCACCAATCGGACCTGCGATCAGCACGCCCCTCAGCACGTCTTCGATGACATTTGCGACAAGCATGGCATCAAGCACCGGCTCACAAAGATCAACCATCCTTGGACCAATGGCCAGGTCGAGCGGATGAACCGAACCATCAAGGAGGCAACCGTCAAGCGCTTCCATTATGACGACCACGATCAACTGCGTCGCCACCTCGCCGACTTCATCTCAGCCTACACCTTCGCGCGCAGGCTCAAGACCCACAAGGGCCTCACACCCTATGAGTTCATCTGCAAAATCTGGGAAAAGGAGCCAAAACGGTTTCCGGTTAATCCAACCCATCAAATGCCGGGACTAAACACTTAGCTGCTGCGCAAAGCCTATCAGCAGGGCCGGAGTGAGTTCGACGTCCGCTGGCGCACTGGCCGACAAAAAAGGTTCCATCCACCAGCCTCTTCAGGGCCAACACGGCATCCATGCTCGTTCGCGGCACCGCTGCTCAGAAGGAAGAACGAAGGGATAAGCCGGAAGACGCCCTTCGGTGCTGCCCATAACCCTCCGAGCAAGCGCTGCGCGGGCGGATCGCCATGCAATCTTAGTAGGGAGCTACCTGAACTAAGTTGCTGCTGCGCCCGACACCAACTTGTTGAATGTCGAGAAGAACTCCGCCGCTAGCTTCTTCGATGTGGAGACGATCAGCCGGCTGCCCAATTGTGCTACCTTGCCGCCGACGTCAGCGCTTGCCTTGTAGGTCAGCAGCGTCACGCCTGGACCATCTTCGGTCAACGTGACGTCCGCACCGCCTTTGGCAAAACCCGCGATACCGCCCTTACCTTCACCGGAGATCGTGTAGAACTTCGGTGCATCGATGTTGGACAGCGTCACCTCGCCGGCGAAGCTCGCCTTGATAGGCCCGATCTTCAGTACGACTGTCGCCTTCATGCGATCGTCTGATGTCTTCTCCAGCGCTTCGCAGCCAGGAATCGATGCCTTCAGCATCTCGGGATCGTTGAGGCCTCGCCACACCGTGGCTATCGGTGCGGGAATGCGCTCTTCGCCTTCAATAATGAGGGACATGTCGGCTCCTTTTCGATGATTTGGATAGAGACGGCAACAGACGGTCACCGCACCTCGCCGAAGGAATGTATGCAATACAAATCACATTGTCTACAACATAAATGAGAATGCCTACATGCAGTGAAAGCAGCAGCGTCGCCTCTAGTGCGGCCAACCTGCTTCCGAGACCGTATCAAGGGCACTGGCGTCATCCCATTTCGCCAAGACGGCGCGAGACGTCCTCTCCCATTTGCCCTCGCTCTCGTGTGGTCCGCTTGACCGCATATCGCTAACTAGTAGCCTCTGGCTGGCTTCGTGAGATGCAGCGGCTTGCTCCCTGCCGCCACGCGGCGGATGCTTTCGGCCACATCGCGCGCGGCCGCCTCCGGCACAGTGATACTCGCCAGGTGCGGCGTAACCAGAACATTCTCCATCGCCCAGAACGGGTGATGCTTCGGAAGCGGCTCGGTCCAGAATACATCGAGCGTAGCACCACCAATCTGCCCGGACTGGAGAGCAGCGACCAGAGCCGGCTCATCGACAACCAAACCGCGCGAGGCATTGATGAACTTAGCGCCTCTTGGCAAGGCGTCGAAAGCGGCCTTGCCGATCAGATGGCGGGTCGAGCCGGTAAGGGGCAACATGTTGACCAGAATTTCGACCTCGGCCAGGAATGAAGCCATCTCTGCGCCGGAGTAGCAGGTAACCCCTGATATCTGTTTCTCTGCCTGATCCCAGCCTCTCACGTCGAAGCCCGCGTCAGCCAGCGCGGAAGCGACAGCGGCACCGAGATGCCCAAGCCCGAGCACGCCAACCTTGATGCGGTGTAAGGCCCGTGGGTGAATGTAGCGCCATTCGCCGAGGCGCTTTGCGGTTTCGAACTCATGAAAATCGCGGGCGTAACGGATAACAGAAAACAGCACATAGCTTCGCATGAGCGCCATCATGCCCGAATCCGAAAGCCGCGAGATCGGCACATCGGGCAGGTCTGAGCGCTCGGCAAGGGAGTCGATGCCAGCGCCGAGATTGATGACGAGCGACAGGTTGTTGAATGGCTCGAAGAACCCGGGAAACGGTTGCCAAGCCAGAACAGTGCGGATTTCGTCTGGGTTGCCGACATCCGGATAGATGCGGAAATCCAGCGACGGTAGCTCGGCTTTGAGGACTCGCGCCCATTCCACCGGGTCGTCGAACTCCGAATAGAACAGAAGCGCGCCCAAGTCCTGCCCCGCTTTGGAATCGGTCGATTGGACGATTGTAGATGCGGACATGAGTTCACCAGTCTTTGCTGATGCCAAGGCTCACGTTCCCGCAAGCGGGCACGGCAGCCTGGCGTTTCGAGGAGAGGAGCACCCGCCGGACCCGCCGGCGGGTGGAGACTTGCGCTACATCACCAGGTTGGGAAGCCAGGTAGCGATCGAGGGGACAAAGATCAGCAGCAGGAGGAACAGGAACATCGCGATCAAGAAGGGCGTGTTTGCCCTGAACGTCGCGATGACGTCTTCCTTGCCAATGCGGGCCGCCACGATCAGCGCCAAGGCAACTGGTGGTGTCACTTGTCCAAGCACCACCGTAACCACCATCAGAACACCGAAATGCACGAGGTCGATGTCGAGAGCCATCAGCGAAGGCAACAGGATAGGCATGATCATGGGTATCAGCGGATCGAGGACCATACCCGCGATGAGTGCCAGCAACAGCATGAGCATGATCTGCGGAACGGTCGATTCAAACGGGAACAGCGTCTGCATCAGGTCGGCCAGAGCGACGGGTACCCTCGCCTCTGACAGAGCCCAGCCGAGCGCCACCGAAAAGCCCACGACCAGCATGACTTCACCCGTGAGCACCGTCGCCTCCACCAGGACAGTGCGCAGGTCCCTGAACGTCAAAGTCTTGTAGACGGCCATGGACAAGAGCAGGGCATAGGCGACAGCGAACGCACCGGCTTCCGATGGCGTCAGGATACCGAACACCAACCCGCCGAGGATCAGTCCGGGAAGTCCCATTGGCAAAAGGGCGCGCTTGCCCGTTCGCATCACTTCGTGCCAGGCAAAGCACTGCATCGGCTTCCAGTCATTCTTGCGGGCAAGGATGGCCACGGTCAGCATCAGCGTTCCTGCTAGCACGAGGCCCGGCACCAGACCGGCAAGGAACAGTGCCCCCAAGGAAGTCCCCGTCACGGCGGAATAGAGGATCATCGGCGAGCTGGGCGGGACCAGGATTCCAATGCCCGATGAGGTCGCCGAAAGCGCGGCCGCGAATGGACCCGGATAGCCGTTCTTCTTCATCTTCGGGATGATCACGGACGCGCTGCCTGCCAGATCGGCGACCGAGGTTCCGATCATGCCTCCGAACATCACGCTCACTGCAATGTCGACATGGGCTAGGCCGCCACGCATCCAACCAAAAATCGCCGCGGCGAGGTCGAATAGCCTGTCGGCGATGCCGCTGGCATTCATTATGCCACCGGCCAGGATGAACAGCGGCAATGTAATCAACACGTAGTCGCTGATGCCCGACAGAACTTGCTGGGGCAAGGAAAGCTCCCAGCCACCACTCACCATCAGGAAGACGATAACGGAGGATGCGAGCGCGACGATGATGGGCATGCCCATCAGCGCCAAGACGCAAAGCGTTAATATCACTGCGAGTGCAAGGAAAAGCATGACAAGGTCACTTCCGTTTGAATAGGGGGACCAGAAGGGTCGTGGCCAGTCCGAGCAGCGCGAAGAACAGCCCCGCGATCACGATACCCTTCGGCAGGCGCAGCACCGGCGAAGCATCGCTTCCGAAGATCATGAGGTACTGCCAGGCCAGCCACGCACAGTAGAACATGGCTGCCGAACCCAGAACCGCGCAGAAGCCGGCAACCAAGCGCAAGCGACCTGTCGACAGCCGACCGGTGACGATGTCGCAGCAGATCAGGGACTGCCGCATGCCGGCCATCATGATGCCCAGGGCGGTCAGCCAGACCATCAGGTTGATGGCGATTTCCTCTGCCCAGGGCAGCGGTGTCGAGAGCGCGTATCGACTGAAAGCATTGAGAAACACCAGAGACGCCAGTCCAGCCATCACCAGCATGGCGAGCGTTTCGAGCATCCAGTTCAAGGCCGCGACAAGCTTGTTCCGAAACGCCGGCAACTCGTCCATCTCTCCATGGTCCAATTGTGCAGGAGCAACTGGGGTCATGCAGCACCTGATGCTTTCGGGGAGGCCATCCGGCGGGCGAACAACGATCCGTATCCCGGCTTTGCACCGTTGACGTCGAGCACCTCGAGGCAATGCCAGAACGACGCCTGCACGGCCGACACGACCGGTTTGCCCAGGGCTGTCTCCAGTGCCTCGATAGCTCCCGCCGAGCGGAAGTTGGTGCAACTGATGAACACGGCGGTCGCGTCGGGATGATCGGTCTCGCGCACGAGATCGTAGATCTGTTCCAACGGAACCTCGGCCAACGCCTGGTCCTTATCGATGCCTAGGTTGCGGCTGCTCACGACCTTGTGGCCGTTTTCTTCGAGGAAGCGGATGGCACGCGCGTGGACGCCATCCACGTATGGCGTGACCAGGGCCACCTTTCCGGCCCTCACCGCTGCCAGCGCGGCGAGCGTCGCGGTAGAGGCAGTTGTGATCTTCGGCCCAGGAGCCCAGGCGGCCAGCTTCCTGCTGAGCGCGACGTCATAGGCCGTTCCATGGAGGAAGGATGCGCTGGTTCCGCCAAAACATAAAACATCGATCGGCGCCGAACCGAGGAGGCGCGCGGCCTCCTCGAGCTGTGGTGCGTTCATCATCTCCTGGATGCCCTCGACGGTCACTTTGGGGAGCTTGATGCGCGCGGTGTGGACAGCGACACCTTCGGCTGCCATTGCCCACATTTCAGCTTCCATGACCACGCTCGAGGCCATGAAGATCAGGCCGATCCGCGCCTTGTAGCCGTCACCATCGTAACGGAACGCCGGGCGGGGATCGTTCGGTTTCACGCTTCCAACGCTCACTTCGTCATCTCCAGCGCCTTGGCCATGAATTCAGGAGTTACGACCGAAGCCAGCTTCTCAGCGATCGGTGCCGCGGCTGCGGCGAAGGCTGCAGCGTCGACCATGTTGACCTCGACTCCGGCCGCCTTAAACTCGTCGATGAGTTTGGCGTCACTCTCGTCCGATTGCACGCGGGTCGCCTCGCCTGCCTTCTTGGCAGCCTGCTTCAGCTTGGCCTGCAATTCCGGCGTCAGCGCATCCCAGGCCCGCCCGTTCATCGTCAGGGTGATCGGCGTGTAGACATGGTTGGTGATCGAAACGTACTTCTGCACTTCGAACAGCGAAAACTCCTTGATGACCGACATCGGATTTTCCTGTCCGTCGAGCGCGCCCTGGCGCAAGGCGACGTAGGCTTCACCGAGCGGCATGGGCGTCGGCGCGGCGCCGAGCGTCTGGAAAGCGAGGATGCGTCCCTGATTGCTGGGGGTTCGCAGCTTCAGCCCCCGCAGGTCTTCCGGCTTGTTGATCGGACGAACGTTGTTGCTGATCACCCGGAAGCCGAGTTCACCGTAGCCGATGACTTGAAGGCCCGTGGTTTCGCGCAGCGACGTCGCGAGCATTTCCCCAAGCTCGCCATCCATCGCGGCTCGCGCCTTGGATTTGTCGGGAAACATGAAGGGCATGTCGAAGACGGCGAACTTGCTGTCGAGCGACACGATGTCGGATCCCATGGAAACGATCTCAACCTGGCCGGCCCGGATCAACTCGGCGAGTGCTCCTTCGTCGCCAAGCGCGCCGCCCTCGAAGTAGTCCATGGCAACGTCGTCGCCGGCCAGCACCTTGAGCTCATCGCGGAACGTCCCGAGCATGACGTTGGTGGGGTCGCGGCCCGTCGTTTCCACCGCCAGGCGCAGCTTCGTCTGCGCGCTGGCGGCCAAGCCGGATCCCAATACGACGGCAATCGCTGCTGCAGCGACGACGCTCAATTTCCTTATCATGTGTCTTTCTCCCATTTGTTGTTTGGACACCGCGAAGCCCCCGCAAGACAGCGGACGGATTCGCGGCGATTCCCGCGAAAAACGCTCAGCGTTTGTCAGCTTCTAATTCGTCGCCCCCGTTCCCTTGAGGGGCGATGCGAATGCATCCCGTCGTTTGGCCCCTGCGGCTGCCTCTGCGAGCAGTCCGCCTTGGCGCGACCTTTCTGACGACGACTTGAACATGCTCGGTCGATTAGAGATAATACTTTTAATCGGCCAACAAGATAGGTTTTCCCTATGCACTTCTCGTTGCGCAATCTGGGCTACATCGTCGCCACTGCCGAACTCGGTAGTGTCACGGATGCTGCCAAGGGGCTGAACGTGTCGCAGCCGACGATTTCCGCCGCAATCGCCCACGCGGAGGCTGAGCTCGGTGCCCAGATATTCGTGCGCCATCACGCCCGCGGCATGACGCTCACAGTCGCCGGACGGAAGCTGGTCAGCGAGGCTCGGCTGTTGCTTAGCCATGCGCGCGACTTTCAGCGCAGCATGCAATCGCTGGCCGATGGCGAAGCCGGTGAAATCACCATCGGCTCGTTCATGACCCTGGCTACCCGCTTCATGCCGGCACTGCTCAGTGGCTTCTCCCAGCGCCTCCCGGGGATCGCCGTCAACCTCGAGGAAGGCAACCAGCAGGACATTGTCGACGGCCTGCTTTCGGGTCGGCTGGAGCTCGCGCTTTCCTACGCCTACGCCCTGCCCGACGAGGTGTTGGGCGAGCGTTTGGCGGAGCTGCCACCCTATCTGCTGGTGGCGGGCGACCATCCGCTGGCCGGGCGTGAAAGCGTAAGCCTCAAGGAACTGGCCGCCGAGCCGTTCATCCTGCTCGATCTGCCGCATTCGCGCGAGTATTTCTTCAACCTGTTCCTGACATGCAAGGTCGAGCCGCGCGTTGTCTACCGCTCGCGATCCTACGAATTGATCAGAGGCCTGGTCGGTCACGGCCACGGCTTCACCATCCACAATGCCGTGCCCGGCACGACGATCGGCTATGACGGTTCGAAGATCGCGGTCGTGCCGATCCGCGAGACGCTGCCGCCCGTCCATGTGATGAGCCTGCGCCTTCGCCGGCAGACGATGCGTCCGGCCGTGAAGGCCTTCGCCGAATATCTGCGCGAGGCATTTTCGCCGGGCGGAATCTTTCGCCAGCCCACCCCCGCAACGCGGGCAAAAGGTCGCTGATGACGCGACACCGCCAACCGAGGGACTGGCTGATCCCATTGCGGGATCAGCTATCCATTGAAGCCCGCAAATCGGCGCGGGCACGGGGGCGTCAGTCGCGCGCGCCACACCAGTCGTAGATACAGAGCGCCATCACCTTGATGGCGGTCAGGTAGTCTTCGATCGAGACATACTCGTCATTGGCATGCATGACCGCTGTCGAGCCGGGCCCGAAGATCACCGTCGGCGTCTCGCCATAGCTGTTGAGGAAGCGGGTATCGGCAGCCCCCTGGCGTCCGCTGATTTCAGGCTTGCGACCGGTCAACTCGGTGAAGTTCCTCGACACCAGGTCGACGATGGCGTGATCTCTCGGGATTTCCGAGGCTTCGGCGTCATAGCCGACGAAACGCACGACCGGCGGGTGCTCGCGCATCCACTCATCTTCCGCCGCTACCTTGGCGATCTTGTCGACGAGGCTCTGCTTGACACCTTCATGATCCTCGCCCGGTACGGTTCCGATGCTGCCTTTGAGCACCGCACTCGCCGGGAAGGCGCTCGGATAATTGCCCGCCTGGAAGCTGCCGATGATGCAAGGCAACGAGTCGATCGCGCTGGGATAGAGCGGATGCTTGACGGTCGCGACGCGATGATCTTCGAGGTCCTGAACTGCCTTGACGATCTTGTTGCCGAGGTCGATGGCACTGATGCCGAGATAGCGTTGCTGGATGCCCGCCGGCTTGCCCTGCACGTCGATCTGAAACCAGATGCGGCCAATACATGCAGGCTGAACCGCGAGGTCACTCGTCTCGCCTGAAATGCCGGCGTCAGCCTTGTAGCCTCGGATAACGGTATCGAGCGTGCCGTGACCGCTGACCTCCTCGTCGATGACGACGTTGATGTAGACGTCACCCTTGAGTTCGACACCCGCCTCCTTCAGGAATTCGACGGCGAGGATATGGCTCGCTACGCCGCTTTTCATATCGCAGGAGCCGCGACCATAGATGCGGCCATCCTTGATCGACGCCGACCACGGATTGTCGCTCCAGCCTTCGCCATTTCCGACAGGGATAACGTCGGTGTGGCCGTTGAGCAGCAACGAACGGCCACCACCACTGCCCTTCCGCGTGCCAACGATGTTGGGGCGGCCTTCATAGCCCCGATCGACAGGCCGATAGCCGGGGTGTTTCTTCAGCTCTTCCCAGTTGGTCTCCCACATGTCGACATCGAGGCCGATGCCGTTCATGTAGTCGGCGACGAACGCCTGGATAGCGGCCTCGTCACCGGTCACGCTCGGGATCGCAACCATTTTCTGGAGGAACTGGACGGCTTTGTCACGGTTCTTGTCGATCGTGTCCAGGATGGCCTGTCGTTGACTGGTCAATTTCAACTCCAATAATGTCGGTTGTGGCAAAAAAGGGGGAGCCGCACGCCGCAGAGGCGCCGCGCGGCAAGCGGTCATTTCATCTGATTGGGGAGCCAGAGAACGAGGTCGGGCATCGCGATCATCAGTCCCATCAGGATCATGTTGATGATGATGAATGGAATTGCGGCCCGGTAGATGTCGCCCATTGTCGTGTTTCGCGGCGCAATCCCCTTCATGACGAAGAGCGACAGGCCAAAGGGCGGGGTGATCGTCGCCATCTCCAGATTGACCATCATGATGATGCCGAACCAGATCGGGTCCCATCCCATCTGATGGACGATCGGCAGAAAGATCGGGATGGTCACCAGGACGATCGAAGTCTGCTCGATGAACATGCCGAGGAACATCACGATCAGTTGCATCATGATAAGCAACAGCAGCGGATGCACGGGCATGTCGCCGGCAAGATTGGTGATGGCGCTCGTAGCACCGGAGAAGCTCAGGAGCTGGCTGAACGCGGCTGAGCCCGTAAGGATGATCAGAATCATCACCGAAAGCTGCATCGCCGAGCTGACGCCCTTAACAAGCACCTGCCAGTTCAGCTTCCTGTAAATCATCGCCAGGACAAAGGTGAGGAAGGTGCCGATTGCCGCCGCTTCCGTCGGCGTCGCGGTTCCGAAGAAGATCAGGCCGATGATCATGAAGACAATGCAGATTGGCGGCACCAGGTAGAGGGCTGCATCGTTGAGACGCTGGGTGATCGGCACGCGCGTCACCTGGTAGGACGGGGCGACCTCCGGCTGCAGCGTTGCCCTGATGACGATGTATCCGATGCACAGGACGGCGAGCAGGATGCCCGGCACGATGATGCCGATCAGGATCTTGGCTACGGAGAAGCCGCCGAGGCTTGCCAGGATGATAGCAAGCGTGCTGGGCGGGATGAGGATCGCCAGCCCGCCGCTGGCCAGGATCGGACCGATCGACATCGACTTGGCGTAGCCACGTCGCTCCATCTCGGGCGTCAGTGTCGAACCAAGCATCGCCACCGAGCCCATGGCCATGCCCGTCAGCGTGCCGAGCAGCGCCCCGGCGGCGATGGCCAAGACCGAAAGGCGGCCCGCTACGAAGCCGAGCCATTGGTCGAGAACCTCGATCATCCGCTGAGCAATGCCTGAATGGAACATGATCGAGCCCATCAGGATGAACATGGGAACGGGCACGAGCACAAAAGTAGAGATGGAGCTATCAATGCTCAATATAAGCTGGTTGAAGCCCGAGACGCCGCCCCAGAGGTAGAAGACGCCGGCAAGGTTAACGAGCAGGAAGGCGATTGCGACCGGCAGGCCGATGACCATCAGCACGCCTAGACCGGCAAAGAACAGCAGAAGAAATTGCCACCAAATCATGGCGATCAGGCCTCCAGACGCGGGGTATCGGAAAACACGGCTTCGCCTCGGTAGAAGCGGGCAGCGCGCCTGAGGAACTCGACGCCGAGAAGGAAACAGCCGATGGGAATGACGATGAGATTGACCGCACGCGGGATCTCCAGTTCGGCCGCGACGACGATGCCACGTTGCAGCGACAGTATGACGGCCTTGGTCGCGAAGTAGGTGATGACGAAGCACACGGCACTGCCGATCAGCGAACTCACGAACATCACGACCCGCTGGGTGGTGGGGCGCAGATTGCTGGTGACGATGTCGACCGCAACATGGCCATCTCGGCGCAGCACCCAGGCTGCGCCAAGGAAGGTGATGTAAACCATCATCGTGCCGCTGATCTGGTCGATGCCGAGGATGCCATGATTGAACAACGCCCTGAGCACCACCTTAAGAACGGTAGCGAGCATCATCAGGACCAATAGCGCGCTGGCAATGAAGCCGAACAGATTGAGTATGAAATCGAGTGAGCGTTCAAGCTTGCCCATAACCTTGTCCTGATTGCCTTTCTCGTACCGGCTCGGTTGCCGGCGCCTCGTCGCAGACGAGGGCTTGTTAGCGGGTCCAGACGATGGCGCCTGAAGATAGCGCCTGGAAATGGTGCCCGGCCAGCACAGCCGTGCGAACTGATTCGCCGCAGGCAAGGTGAACGCAGTTCCGCGGGATTGTCGCGGAGCTGCGTGTTATGCGTTACTTCTGGCGTTCCAGAAGCTTTTCCGCCTCAGCGAATTCCTCCGCAGGCATCACACCTTGGAGGTAGGTCCAAAGCGATTCCTGGGCCAGGTGGGTCCAGGCTTCCTTCTTGTCGGCGGGAAGCTCGAGCTGCGTCATGCCGCCTTCCTTCATCTTGGCGAGCTGCTCGGTCTGCTTCTCGGCGAACCAGCCGCGCGTCCATTCCTGGGTGCCAGCCACGGCCTTAAGCACAACCTCCTGGTTCTCGGGCGATAGGCTGTTCCACTTGTCGAGGTTCATGTCGAGGCCGACACCACTGCGATACATGGGCTGCTCAATGAGATACTTACTGACGCTCTGCCAACCGTAATTTGCGAACCCGTCGGCGATCGGCCATGTGAAGCCGTTGACAGTGCCCCGATCCATGGCAAGAAAGATCTCTGATGGCGGCAGCGTGATGGATTCAGCTTTGGCCGACTGAACGAAGTAGCGGGTCAGCGGCGGCACGCGCAGCTTCATGCCGGCAAGATCGTCGAGCCCAGCGATCTCTTTCTGCGCAATCAAGAAGTGCGAGCCAACACCGGGATCACCGGCCGCGTGGCCGAGATAGCGGACGCCGTGGTTGCCGTACATCTTGACCATGAAGTCATAGAGGTCGCTGCCGGGCCCCTTGTCGGCCACCTGGAATTTCGACAGCTCGGTGACATAGCCGCCGGGAACGATGCCAGCCCAATAATTGGGTGCGCCATACCAGATGTCGAATACGCCGTTTACGAGCGCTTCAGGCTGGTCGAAAGGCGGCAGGACATCTTCCGCCCCCATGTATTGAACGACAATCTTGCCGCCGGACAGCTCATTGACGAGATCCTTGAACTTGTGGCCAACGGCTGCGTAAGGCGACACTTCTGGTGCCCAAGCGCCGACCATCTTCAAGGTGACAGTTTCATTGGCGTGCGCGGCGGTTCCGCCGAGCAGCGCAAAACCAAGGGCTGCTACGCTCCCCCAGTTCGGCGCATAGCTTCGCATTGCAGACATTGTGTTCCCTCCCTTGGCAGCTCGCGCTCGACGCTGGCTGCGCTGAACTCGTCGACCTTCGCCGCCCACAGGTTTCCTCCCAGTCGGCGATGACTCAGCATAATGCGGAATCCTCATAGTTGTCTACAATCTTTTTTTCATTGCATACAACTGAGGCCTCGCTTAGTTTGCTGACAGGCGGCCGAGACCGTATTGATGGGTTCGGGTGGAGACTCCGTCAGGATTCTCCCCCTTTGTTAAGAGGGAACTGATGAGGCCAGCGTCATTCGAGTATCACCGCGCGACCTCACTCGAGCACGCGCTCGAGTTGCTGGGCGAATTCGGCGAGAACGGTCGGCCGATCGCCGGTGGCCAAAGCCTTGTGCCGATGATGAATTTCCGGTTGGCGCGGCCTGGCCATCTTGTCGACATCAATCGCCTGCCGCTCGATGCGATCGAAATCGTCGGGCCCGTCCTGCGGATAGGCGCGTTGACCCGGCACATTGCCTATTTCGACGATCCCTGGATCGCGCGGCACTTTCCCGCCTTTCTCGACGCAGTCCACTACATCGGCCATCCGACGATCCGGCGAAACGGTTCGATCGGTGGCAGCATTTCCCATGCCGACCCAACCGCCGAGCTGCCGGCCGTCTCGGTGCTCTACGATGCCGATATCGTCGCTCGCTCGGTCACGGGCGAGCGACGCATCAAGGCACAGGAGTTCTTCCTGAGCGCCTATGTGACCGCGCTCGAACCGGGTGAAATGGTGGTAGCGGTAGAGTTTCCGATTCCGCCGGCGTCATCGACCGGCAGTTTCATCGAACTGGGCGAACGCAGCGGCGACTTCGCAACGGCATCGATCGGAATCTCGCTGGAGCATGGCGGCGGCAAGGTCGTTCGGGCAGCCATGGTCTGCTGTGGCGCGGACCTGTTCCCCATGCGGGCGCCGGACGTGGAAGACTTCCTCGTCGGCAAGTCCCTCGCAGATCCGCCCGCTGCCGAGGCTGGTCGCATCTTCGCCGCCTCGATCGACCCGGTCGACGACCACATTGCCTCAGCAGACTATCGCCGTGGCCTGATCGCCGAACTCACGCACCGCGCCATCGAGGCGGCCTGCACCAGAGCGCTGGACAAATCATGATCGACATAACCCTGGAAGTGAACGGAAAAACCAAGACGCTGAGCGTCGAACCCAGACGCCTGCTTGCGGATGTCCTGCGCCAGGAATTCGGCCTGTCAGGCGTCCATATTGGCTGTGCCCACGGTGCCTGCGGCTGCTGCACAGTGCATCTCGACGGGACACCGCGGCTTTCGTGCCTCACCTTCGCCGCTCAGTGCGACGGCTCAGCGATCCGGACCGTCGAGAGCATTGGCGGGCCGACAGCGGAACACGCGCTTCAGCAGGCTTTCCGCAGCGAGCACGGCCTGCAATGTGGCTACTGTACCCCTGGGTTCATCATGACGCTGGTGCCGTTCGTCGAAGAGATGGTCGAGCAGAAGCGCCTGCCCGGCGATGAAGAGATCCGCGAAGCCATGAGCGGCAACATCTGCCGCTGCACCGGGTATCACGGCATCGTCGCGGCCGTCCGCAAGGCGGTCAATCTGGGCCTTGGCGGAGGAATGTGAAATGATGGCTGATCGTCCCAAACATATCGGCGCCCGCGTCCAGCGCTTCGAGGATACACGCCTGCTGTCCGGCTCGGCGCGCTACGTCGACGACATCCGCTTGCCCGACATGCTCCACCTCTCATTCGTTCGCGCAGACACGGCACATGCCAACATCGTCGAGATAGATACCTCGGCGCTGGCCGATCTCGACTATGCGACCTGGGTGTTTACCGGCAAGGATACCGCCGGGCTGTCGATGAAGGCGCACCAGGACTATCCCGAAATGCAGTATTCCGAGCAGCCCCTGCTGGCTGAGCGCAAGGTGCGTTTCGTCGGCGAACCGGTCGCCGTGGTCCTGGCCGAGGATGCCTACAAGGCCGAGGATGCAGCCGAACTCGTCTTCGTCGATTACCAGACCCTGCCCGTCATAGGCACCATGGCACAGGCGCAAGACCCCTCGCTTCCGCCGCTGTTCGACGGCTGGGCCGGCAACATCATCGTCCAACGGCAGATGAAGGGCGGCGATCTCGAAGCGGCAAGGGCCGCGGCCGCCCACATCATCAAGCGCACCTACAGCACCCAGCGCCAGGCTGGCGTGCCGATGGAATGCCGGGGCGTCGTCGCCAGCTACGACCATGCCGACCGCGTGCTCACAGTCTGGTCGTCAACCCAGATGCCGCACCTGGTACGCACCTACATCTCCGAGGAACTGGACCTGCCGGAATCTCGTATCCGTGTCGTCGCGCCCGATGTTGGCGGTGGCTTCGGGGTCAAGGGCCAGGTGTTCGGCGACGAGGTCCTGGTCGCCTGGCTCGCCATGAAGACCGGACGTCCGGTCAAATGGATCGAAGACCGCCGCGAACACCTGATTGCAAGCATCCATGCCCGCGACCATCAACACACACTTGAGGCATATGTCTCGGTCGATGGCCGGCTGCTCGGCCTCAAGGCGGATATCACTGTAGACAACGGCGCCTATTCGACCTTTCCGTTCACCTCTGCGGGCGAACCCGGTATGGTCGGCAAGGTCCTGCCTGGCCCTTATGACTTCCAGGCCTACGAGGCGACATTCCGCGCGGTCGCGACCAACAAATGCGCGATCGGCACCTATCGCGGCGTCGCACGCCCCTCGGCGGTGTTCTCCCAGGAGCGCCTGATGGACGACATCGCCAAGGAACTGGGCATGGACCCATTTGCCTTCCGGCTAAAAAACATCATCCGGCAGTTTCCCTACAAGAACGTGCTTGGCTTCAGCTACGACGAAGGCTCCTACGCGCAATCGCTCGAGCAGATGCAGGCGCTGTTGGCCGAGGACGTGACCGAAGCTGCGACGTCGCGCGGTTCCAGCACCAAGCGCGTGGGCGTCGGCATCGCCTGCTTCATCGAGCAGACGGCGCATGGCACGCCCGATTTCACCCGGCGCCGCGTGCCGATCGAGACCGGCTATATCGCTGCCCGGGTCGAGATGTCGCCAGACGGCGAGGTCACGATCGACCTCGGACTGCAAAACCATGGTCAGGGTCTCGAAACGACGATGGCCCAGGTTGCCGCCGATGCGCTCGGGGTGAACCCGGAGAACGTCTATGTCCGCCACGGCGACACGTTGACCACGCCCTATTCCGTAGGCACCTGGGGTAGCCGCGGTGGGGCTCTGGGTGGCGGTGCCGTCCATCTTGCCTCGCTCAAGCTCGCCGCCAAGCTGAAAGCCATCGCCGCCCACCTGCTTCAGGCCAAGCCGGATGAGATCGAACTGTCAAACGGCAATGCCTATGTCCGCGATGCCGAACAACGTTTCATTGCCATCCGCAAGCTCGCGCGGGCAGCGCTGCGCAACGTCGATCAGCTTCCCGAGGGCTTGCAGCCGGGTCTTGAAGCCGAGCAACGCCAGGATGGCCCCAGGGACGGCACCTATTCGAATGCGGTGCATGCCGCCGTTGTCGAAATCGACATCGCGACCGGCAAGATGAAGTTGCGGCGGTTTGTCGTGGTCGAGGACTGCGGCACCATCCTCAACCCGCTGGTGGTTGACGGCCAGGTACGTGGCGGCGTTGTCCAGGGCATCGGCTCGGCCATGTTCGAGCATTTCATTTACGATGCCGAATGCCAGCCCCTGACCACCAGCTTTGCCGACTACCTGATGCCGCTGGCGCCTGAAATCCCCAACATCGAGGTTCATCATATCGAGACCCCTACCCCGCTGACACCGCTGGGTGCCAAGGGCCTGGGAGAAGGCGGAGCGATTGGCCCTGCGGCGGCCATCGCCAATGCGGTGGCCAATGCGCTGGACGTCGGCGTCTCTTCGACACCGCTGAACACCAATGCGATATGGAAGCTCTCGCAGCATCTTCGCGGGGGCGCCTGAGGCCGCCGCCCTGCCAAAGTAGAGGCCAACAAAAAGGCCGGCGGAGCAATCCGCCGGCCTTTTCCGCTTCACTCAGCTTCGACCGCAGCCTCAGGCAGCTGCGGCGTTGAACTCAGCGATGAGCCCGTCCCACACCGGAACCATGGCCATCAGGCCGTCCCAGAAAGACTGTTTTCGCCGGCGAGAAAAATCTTCGAGCGACACGCCCTGCTGTTCCACCCAGGTGTAGTAGCCGAGATTGAAGATGCGCTCGCGATCAAGCCGCGTCAGCTCGAGCATTGCATCGGTCCGCACGCCCGCCAAATGCTCGCCGAACACTTCCGCTGCCGACAGCGCATCGAACACGCCTCCGAACGAAGCATCCAGGACCTTGCCGAGCTGGGATTCGTACATCGCAGCACCATCGGTGGCGACCGTCAGGACGACGTCTTCGGGACCAAGATCCAGATATCTGGCCAGCTTGATTGCCGCCACGATGTTGGCGATCGATGACAGGCCAAGATGGGTGAAGCTGCCGATCGTCTCGTCCGACAGACCTTTGTGATTGCGCAGATACGCACGCCCTGCCGGATGGTTGAAAAGCAGGTTGAGGCTATCGGGAGAACGCTCGGATACCCCGATGACATAGTCCGTATTGAAGACATTGTGGATCAGCGGCACATGTTTGTCGCCGATGCCCTGGATGTTGTGCTCGCCATAGCCATTGTTGAGCAGCGTTGGGCACTCGGTGGCTTCCACGGCAGCGATCTGACAGCCCAGGCGTTCCTTGAGATGGTCACCTGCTGCAAGCGTACCGGAGGAGCCGGACGCGGCGACGAACGCCCGCGCCCTGAGCTTGCCGTTTGTATTGACGGCGTTGAAGACCCGCTCCAGCGCCAGTCCGGTCACCGCGCGGTGCGCGATGTAGTTCCCATATTCGCTGAACTGGTTGAGGATGACGTTGCGCGCATCCTTTGCCAGTTCGTGGCAGGCGTCGTAGATTTCCTTGAGGTTGCTTTCGCTGCCTGGCGTACGCAGGATGTCGCGCGGGTCGGCGGTCCATTTTTCCAACCAGCGGAACCGCTCGGGGCTCATTCCTTCCGGCAGCACGGCAACACTGCGCGCCCCAAGGATCGTCGATATCGCAACCCCGCCGCGGCAATAATTGCCTGTCGATGGCCACACCGCGCGCTGGTTGTCGAGATCGAATTGTCCGGTGACCAACCGAGGCACCAGACAGCCATATGCCGCCAGCACCTTGTGTGCCGCAATCATCGGAAAGCGATCGCCGACCGCAACGACGATCCTGGCGCGCACGCCCGTCAGTGCTTCAGGCAATATGATATGGCACGGTGTTTCAGTCTGTCCGCTCCGGTCAGGCCCATTGTGCCAGTGAACGCGAAAGAGGTTGAGCGGGTCGGCGGCATCCGGTTCGATACCGGCCAGTGCAGCGAGAGCCGTCGGGTCGATGGTCTCCGGCCGCGCCAGTTCGGATAGTTTCGGCAGCTTGACGCCAGCTTGCCTGAAACGGGCAGCAGCCCGGCCGCGCACATCGGCGTCAACAACATCAGTTGCAAACAGATCGCTCATCGACGTCCCTCACAAGGCCGCAGCATGGGCGTGAAATGCCGGTGTCGCCGCCCCATGCAGAAGCGCTTCATAGAGCTCCGGATCTGTTGCACCTTCGGTGCCGATCAAAAGGATATGCGAGCCGGCGTCGAGACCGAGCGTGGCACGCATCGATGGGTCGCCAGCAGCGGCGATCAGTCCTGCAAGGCCTGCAACGCCGGATTCGCCAATGCGTAGCGCTGGGTCGTTGGCGACGGGACGGGCAAGCTTTCTCAACGCATCGACGGCCGCGCCATCACCGACATCGAGGTAATAGTCGGCACTCTTTTCGAGAATTTCCCAGGCTGTCAGCGACGGCTCATAACATTCGAGCATCGCCATCACGGTGGCGTCACCGGCTTCGATCGACATCCGCTTGCCGGCGGCGGCACTCATCTGCAGGCAGGCCGCCTTGTCGGGCTCGACGACGATGAGTTTCGGGCGCGACGCCCCGTCCCGGTCCAGAAAATATCCGGCAACGACCGCTGCAAGACCACCGACGCCCCCCTGAATGAAGACGTGCGTGTAAGGCTGCCTTGCCTGGGCGGAGATCTCGCCCAGCATCAAGGTGTAACCCTGCATGACCATGCCGGGGATTTCGGTGTAGCCCTCCCAGGCAAAATCGGAGACCGTCGTCCAGCCTTCGCGGTTCGCCGTTTCGCTCGCTTCTGCGACGGACTGGTCATAATTGCCATCGGTCCGCCGGATCTCGGCTCCAAAGCCTGCAATGGCCTTTTCGCGCCCGACGGAAACCCCGCTGTGCAGGAAGATTACGCACCGGCAGCCGAACATCTGGGCGCCGGCCGCAACGGAGCGGCCATGGTTGCCATCGGTGGCGCAACACACGGTGAGGTCGGCTGCGACCTGCTTGACCGCTTCGGAGAGCAACTCGGCCGGTTCGACATCACGACCGAGAACCCGCGCTGCATGGTCACGAACCAGGCGGGCGACGGCATAGGCGCCGCCGAGCGCCTTGAAGCTGTACAGGCCATAGCGGTGGCCTTCGTCCTTGAGATCGACAGATGCGATGCCCAGGGTCGCAGCGAGACCAGGAAGGCTCTCCAGCGGTGTCGGCGCATAGATGGGAAAGGCGGGAAGAAATTCACGGACGATCGCGGGAGCGCCAACGCCAGCAATCGCAGCTTCCGTTGCGCTGAGGGGCATGTTCCGCTTGGCGGAGCGATTCTCGACTAACTTCATTGCGAACCTCATTTGCTCTGCCGGGCACATCTGGCGCCGGACCTTTGGGCAATGCTCTCCAGGAGCCAGCGCGCGCGTCTCCGCGCGCCGCAAGCGACGTCGTCGTCCAACCGGTTTGGCCGGGTCTATTCTAGATTTTCGGTCTCAAGTGCGAGCAGCACATCGGCAGCCGCGCCTGCCAGCAGATCGACGTGCTGGCGCATCAGGCTGTGTGCCAGTTCTTCGTCGCCCGCCACGATCGCATCGACGATACCCCGATGCTCGATGACGGACTTCGCCATCTTGCGCGGCGTCGTGATGTGACGCCGATAGACATTGAGCCGGTTGCGCAGCTTGCGGCTCTCGACCTGCAGGAAGACGTTGCGCGAACCGCGGAAGATCGTGTCATGGAAGAGGTTGTTGGCTTCATAGAAGCCATCGTGGTCTTCCTTTTCGGCTCTCGCTGCGCACTCGTCGTGCCATTTGCGCATTTCGGTGAGCTCGTCGCGCGTCATCCGGCGGGCGGAAAGACGGGCCGAAAGCCCCTCATACTCCGCCATGATCTGGAACATCTCGATCAGCTCGGCGGTGGTAAGCCGCTTGACCGTCGCACCCTGGTTCTTGCGGATGTCGACGAGGCCGCTTGAGGCGAGATGTCGAAGCGCTTCCCGCACCGGGGTGCGCGAAACCTCAAAGCGGCGTGCAAGCGACTGCTCGTCCAGCCGGTCGCCCGGCTTCAGCACGCTGTTGAGAATGTCATCTTCAAGAAGGCGGATCAGGTTATCCGCAGACAGCCTGGTTTCCCTCTCGTCATCCATGACTTCGCTCACCGTTTACTCCCAGACCTGCCGC
The DNA here is from genome assembly GCF_025628925.2 of Aminobacter sp. NyZ550. Lineage (NCBI taxonomy): Bacteria > Pseudomonadati > Pseudomonadota > Alphaproteobacteria > Hyphomicrobiales > Phyllobacteriaceae > Aminobacter > Aminobacter sp. NyZ550. Next base: position 1,093,602 of record NZ_CP114190.1, on the reverse strand, counting down.
ATCTGACGTTAGATGCATCCTTGGCGGACGCGATGCAAGCTTTCCGCCACCGATCCCGCTCAGGCTTACTGCTGAATTGTGATGACCAGGTATTCCGCCTGCTCATCCGCCTCATTGACCGTGTAGTGCGGGTCGCCCGGCTCGAACAGGACGGACTCGCCCGGCTTGAGCGTGAAACGTTCCTTGCCCGTGTCGAAGGTCATCTCGCCCTTCACCATGTAGAACGCCTGCGCCCAGTCGTCGTGATGATGAAGATCGCCGCCGCCACCCTTCGGAGCTTTCGAAAGCTGGATGCAGAAATTGTTGCCTTTGAAGGGCACGATGTCGAGCACATTGAGGCCACCAAAGTGATTGGGCGGGGTGATGCCCGTGGCCGCAGAGTTCTTCCATATGTTCATGCTGTCTCTCCAGATATCTTCGTGAACAACGGCTACGAGATGTAGGCCATGTAAGGGCTGATGACGCTGCGCACCGGCACCTGGATCAGCGCCGGCTTGCCGCTGGCAATGGCGTCGGCAAGGGCCTTCTGGATGGCATCGGCATCGCGGGCAAAATAGCCTCGCCCGCCCAGTCCCACGGCAACCTTTGCCCAGTCGCGACGCGGCAGGTTCATCTCGTAGGTTTCACCGAAGCTCTGTTCCTGTGGCAGGGCGATCGCCCCCCACATCTCATCGTCGAGCACGACAATGATGAATGCCCGACCGTAGCGTTCGGCGGTATCGAGTTCCGAAATGTGGAATCCAACGCCACCATCGCCGACGAACACGATTACCGGCGCATCCGGATCGGCAAAGCACGCGCCCGCGCCATAGGGAACCTCGGCCCCAAGGGCTCCGGACTGGCCGGCGCGGAGATAACGGCCCACTGCCGGAACACGCAGCCGCGCATCCGCCCAGAAGTCGATATTGCCATGCGAGGTGACGAAGATCGCATTGTCGGGCGCAGCAGCACTTACCGCATCTATCGCAGCGACCGGGTGAATGCCTGTGGCATCGCCCTCGCCCAACTGGCTTTCGCGCTCGCTCTGCCAGGCCGTGACCAGGCCGTCGTTCCAGAGCCGATCGATCTGCAAAGGTGACATCTCGGCAACGACGTCGAGAAAGGCTGCAGGCGATGCGGCAATGGCGATATCGGCCTGCTTGTTGCGATGCAGCAGTTCCTGGTCGGAACAGACCTGAATGATGCGGGCGTCCTGGCCAACCGTGTCGCCGAATTCGAGATCGAATTCGAAATGATGGCCGAGCAGCAAAATGCAGTCGGCTTCCTTCATCGCCCTTCGCACCGTTGCATTGCAAGGCGCGTAGGCAGGTCCCATCCACCTGGGGTGCCGCTCATCGACGATGCCGCGTGCAAGCCGCATCGTGGCGAATGCGAGGCCGTGCTTTTCGACCACTTCCGTGATCCGATCGGTGCGGTCCCAGAACAATTCATCGCCAAGGACAAGCAGCGGTCTCTTGGCCTGCGCCAGCAGGGTGCGCGCTGCGTCGGCATCACGTGCGGGCACGCCGGCAATGCCGGGCATCGGCGGACAGGCGCTCGCCACCTCGGTGCTCAGCGGAGTCGACAGAATGTCTGTCGGCACCTCGAGGAACACAGGACCGGGCCGACCGGCCCACATCTTGCGCCAGGCAATGTCGAGATATTCCTGCAGCCGGTTCGGATCGGTGCAGCGCGCAGCCCATTTGGTGACCCCCTTCATGATCGGCAGGACATCATAGGCCATTCCGGCGCCACGTTCGGCCGACTTGGTACCGGCCTGGGCTCCGACGATGATGACCGGCGTGCCGGCGAGCATGGCGACGAGCCCTGGCGTAACCGCATTGGTAACGCCGGGTCCGAGCGTGACGACCGCAGCACCGGCCTTGCCGGTGACCCGCGACTGGGCCTCGGCCATAAAGCAGGCTGCGGCCTCGTGGCGGGCATGGATGAGCGGAAGCCCCTGATGCGCACAGGCACGATAAACCGAATTGATCGGCCCGCCCGAAACGGAAAAGATGTTCTGCACGCCGACGGCCTTGAGCCAGGCGACGACGGCTGCACCGCCGTCCATGGTTGCGCTCTTGGCGGACTGGTTCTTAGTAAGCACGAGATTTTCCTCCGTCGAGGGCGATGGCCGTGCCGGTAATGAAACCGGCCCGCTCGGAGGCGAGCGTGGCGACAATCGCGCCGAAATCATTGGGGTCGCCGAACTTGCCGACCGGCACTTCTTCAAGCCACAGCGCTTCCGCCGCCTTACGGTCCAGACCGTCTCGATCCATGCTCGACTGGATCAGATACTCCATGCGGTCGGTGGCAAACGGCCCCGGACAGAGGCAGTTCACCATGATGCCTTCATGGGCGAACTCGATGGACAGCGACTTGGCCAGGCCGACCACAGCCAGGCGCACCGAGTCCGACAGAACCATGTTGGGCTGGACCACCTTCACGCCGACCGTCGTAATGAAGATGATGCGGCCCCAGCCGCCGGCCTGCATGTGCGGCAGCACCGCGTGAGAGAGCTCGACAAGCGGCAGAAGGCTCTCGTTCAGCGCCTGCTCCCATCCATCGCGTGAAACGCTGAGGAATGGTCCGGCAGCAGGACCGCCGGTATTGCCGACAAAAATGTCGAGGCCACCGAAATTGGCCACCACCTCGTCGACCGCCGGCTTGAGCGTCGTACGGTCCGTCAGGTCCATCTTGACCGCAATTGCATCGGCTGCACCCGCATCAAGCAGTTCGCGCACAAGATCCTGCATCGCTTCGGTGTTGCGTCCCGCGACGGCAACCCACGCACCCTCGGCGGCCAGCGCCAGGGCAGAGGCTCTGCCAAGCCCGCGGGAAGCGGCTGTAACCAGCGCGCGCTTACCTTTCAAACCAAGCTCCATTTGGCCCCTCACTCCCGTCTTTCGATGAATTCTGGCTACCAGCGTGTAAACACGTTGTCAATTACTGTAGACAATCTTTTTTATTTTGCATACAACGACGATGGAAAAGTTGCCAATCCGGCAGCAAGCAGAATGCCCAACCCATGGAGATTCACGTGACTGACCGCGCCTTCATTCCAATCGTCGTCGGCAATAAGGTTCTCAACGAAGGCTCCGACGGCGTCGGCCAGTCTTTCGACCCGGCAACGGGCGTGCTGGTCGCCGAGTTCGCACGTGCCGGAGCAGTTGAAGTCGACATGGCAGTCGCCGCGGCGCGCGCGGCATTCGACAATGGACCCTGGCGGCGCATGCGTCCGTTCGAGCGTGGTCGCATCCTGCACCGCATCGGCGAGTTGATGCTGCAGCGGCGCGACGAGATCGCCCGCAAGGAAAGCATCGACAGCGGCAAGCCCCTGCGCGACTCCTATTGGGAGGTCGACTGCTCGGCCCGCTTCTTCGAATTCTATGGAGGTGCCGCCGACAAGCTGCATGGCAGCTCGATCCCGCTTGGGCCCGACTGGTCGGACTGGACAGTCAAGGAGGCGATCGGCGTCAGCCTCCACATCATTCCGTGGAACTACCCCTTCCAACTCATCGCCCGCGGGGTTGCGCCGGCGCTTGCCGCCGGCTGTGCCGTCATCATCAAGCCGTCGGCCGACACGCCCGTCACGGCCTATGAGTTCATGAAGATATGCCAGGAGGCCGGCCTGCCCGAGGGCCTGGTCAATCTGGTCAACGGCCGCGGTTCCGTTGCCGGCGACCTGCTCGCCCGCCACAAAGGGGTCGACCAGATTACCTTCACCGGCTCCGTGCCGACCGGCGAGCGCGTACTGGTCGCGGCCGCCTCGCACGCCATCCCCTGCAACATGGAACTCGGCGGCAAGTCACCGCAGATCCTGTTTGCCGACGCCGATCTCGACAAGTCGCTGCCGATCGTCGCCGGCGGCTTCCTTACCCATTGCGGCCAGGTCTGCAACGCCGGAACCCGGCTGTTCGTCGAGCGCTCGATCCACGACCGCGTCGTCGACAAGCTGCATGCCCGCATCAGCGCGATGACGCTCGGCGCCGGCGTCGACGATCCGGACATGGGGCCGCTGATAAGCAGGGCGCACAAGAGCGATGTCGAGCGCTATTATGACATCGCCCGCAAGGACGGCGAACTGCTGCTCGGCGCCGACCTGCCGAAATCGGCTTCACTCGCCGAGGGCGCCTTCGTCAGGCCGGGCCTGGTTATAGGAGCCAACAACAGCACCCAGATCGCACGTGAGGAAATCTTCGGGCCGATCCTGACCGTCATTCCGTTCGACACCGCTGAAGAAGCCGTTGCCGGTGCCAATGACTCGCCCTTTGGTCTTGTCGCCGGCATCCACACCACCAACATCAACAAGGCCCTCGGCGTCGGCGAGAAGCTGCGTGTCGGCCAGGTGTGGATCAACGCCTTCGGCGTCGGCCTGGATGTCGAATTTCCCTTTGGCGGCTTCAAGCTGTCGGGCTTCGGCCGTGAAAAGGGTCTCGAGGCGCTTAGCGCCTACCAGCAGGTCAAGAACTTCGCGATCCATCATCCGCTTGCCTAACTGCCCCCCCGACGGCCGGTGGGTCCATCGGCCGTCACAAACCTTCAGAAAGTGTGTCGGCGCTAGGCCATACCGTACGGGCTCCGCAGAGGCTGCTTTCTCAGTGGCGGCGGCAGGAGTGCTCGGTGCCCGGCCGCCGGCGAGCAGCGTCGGACAAGCCATACGAGACTTCCTCCTCGGTGCCAAAGTCAACCGTCACCGGCTACGGGAGGCAGCGCCGCCGCAGACTCATCAGCCCCCTGCACAGGTTTCGAAGTTCCCGAAATCCCTGTTCATATTGGTAAGCAAATACAACGTAAACTTCTGCATAGCCTCAACAATTCGCCGTGGAAAATCGACGAGAACTTGGCGCTGGCCGCGAGATCATCGAGTGAGACCCGTTCGCAACGAACCGCACACCACAGCGGATTTTCCCGTAAGTTCGATCTCCTCGCCCCATGGTCCCGCTCCAGTCGTGCGGCGTGGTCATGCCTGCCATTGGGAGTGCGCATGTTGGCCATGAAAACATCTAATTGGCGCATGCGGCGCACAACGGCTAACCGTCAGCCTATGTGGCGATCATCCTGTGGCAGCGAACGGCATGCCAGGATCGTCGAGATGCTGATCAACACGCCGACGACCTCTACCGCTCCAGGACGGCACGTTCGGCTGCCGAGGGATAGCCCACGCAAATGGACAAGACCAAGACTGCGTGGACAAACCAACGATGGACGATGCTCGCCCTCGTCGTAATGATCGGCGTCAATCTACGACCCTTCATCACCGCACCAGCCACCCTGCTCCCGTCCATCGTCGAAGACACGGGCATGGGATATGCCGGCATCTCGTTGCTCACTTTGCTGCCGATGGCGCTCATGGGCATCGGTGCCTTTGTCGCGCCGGCCATTCAGGCCATGGTCGGAACACGGCAAGGGTTGCTGGCAGCACTCGCCTTGCTGATGGCGGGGTCCTTGCTGCGGTTCGTCGCCTTCAATGACGCTACGATGATCCTGACGGCCATTCTGTGCGGTGCGGGCGTCGCCTTCGTCCAGGCCGTGTTTCCCGGGATCATCAAAGCTCGCTTCCCTGCAAGCGTACCGACGGTCACCGGACTGTATTCGGCCATGATCATGGCCGGCGGCGCGGTTGGCGCGCGGCTGATGCCTGCGTTGGCAAATGCAGGATACAGCTGGCGGGCGGCTCTCGCCTGGCTGGCGGCGCCCGTTTTCGTGGCGTTGCTGGCCGCCTGCCGCGTCCTCGCCAATGCGAAAGCGACGGGACCTGCCAGGCCGATGACAAGGCTGCTTCTGCTGCGCCCGCGCACCTGGGCACTGATCGCGGCGTTCGGGCTGGTCAACAGCGGCTACTCGTCGATGGTGGCCTGGCTTGCACCCTACTACCAGGCCCAGGGCTGGACGAATTCGCAAAGCAGCAACCTGGTAGCCATCATGGCACTGTGCCAGGCGGTCTCGGCCTTCGGCCTGCCTTTCCTGGCCCGCGGCGCAAACGATCGGCGACCCTGGCTCTTGTTTACGGCCGCCGTCCAGATCATAGGCTTCCTGGGCCTGGCATGTGTTCCAGCACCCTGCGCCTGGTTATGGGTCGCACTCTGTGGCGTGGGCCTCGGCGGCAGCTTCGCGCTCGCCATGGTAACCGCCCTCGACCATCTGCCCCGCCCAGATCAGGCGGGCGCACTTGCCGCGGCCATGCAAGGGGGCGGGTTCCTGATCGCGGCGCTGGGACCTTACGCCATGGCACTGATGCATGGTTTTACTGGGAGTTTCGCGACCGGCTGGGTCATGCACGCCATGCTCGTAACCGCAAGCGCGCGCGTCTATTTCCGTTTCGATCCCAGCCGTTACGGCGAGGTCATGGAGCCGATCGAACCATATCGATCCAGTCCCTCTGCGGCTGCCTAGTTTGACAGCGCATTGCCTTCCGGTGACGCCCGGAAGCACGGTTCGGAGGATGGATCTGCAGCATGCTTTTGGCCGCTAGCCACAAGCACCACCAACAGCGCATTCAACAAAGAATGGGGTCGGCAAGCGCTTATTCCGGCGCGACCGGCAAGGCACGTTTGTGCGCTGTCGCCAGATGCATCGCGAGGATCCGGTGGCGGGCCGGTTCGGCAATCGATTTGCCTTCCAAAAAGTCGTCGATGTTGTCGTATGTCACGCCATACACCTCTTCGTCGGGCCGCAGCGGCGCATCGTTTTCGAGGTCTGCAGTAGGCACCTTTTCGATCAGTGTCTGCGGTGCGCCAAGATGCGCGGCGATCGCCCGAACGCGCCGCTTCGTGAGACCTTGAAGTGGCGTGATATCGGCAGCACCGTCGCCGAACTTGGTGAAGAACCCCATCAGCGCCTCTGCCGCATGGTCGGTCCCGATCACCAGGCCGCGCACGGCACCCGCCAGTGCATATTGCGCAATCATGCGCTGGCGAGCCTTGATGTTGCCCAGGTGAAAGTCCAGCCGGGCCGGCTCGAAGAGGTCACCTGAATCACGACGGACGTCCGCCAACATGGCGTCCGCCGCCGGCTTGATGTTGATCGTCACCGTGCGGTCCGGGCCGATCGCATCGAGCGCAGTCTGGGCATCGGCCTCATCAGCCTGGATGCCATAGGGCAGGCGAACGGCGATGAATTGCGCCTCATGACCGTGGTCGCGCAGGCGCCGGACGGCGGCTTGCGCCAGCATCGCAGCAGTCAGGGAGTCGACACCGCCGCTGATCCCGAGGACATAGGCGCGCATCGCGGATGCCCTGAGATAGTCAGCCAGAAACGTGATGCGCCGTTCAGTCTCCGCATCGGCGTCGAAGACCGAAGCCACGCCAAGGGTCCGGATGATGTCAGCCTGTAGCTCAAGCACGATGCTCGCTCCCTGTTTGGCGTGGCAGTGCCAGCTCTGGCGAAAGAAGTTCAGCTCGCGCAGGTAATTCGCGAAGTACCGGCAGTGTCAATGCCCCTACATCGAGAAGGCATTGCCGACTTGCCGGACTTTCACGAGCCGAGGCCGCGCAGCCCTCTGGGGAAGCTGACGCGGCCTGTTCTGGTCATTTCGGAGTGCGAGGGGCTCAGACCAGCACGTCGCCGTCGCGGGCGACGATGCGTCCGCCCGAAATGACCAGCTTGCGCGGGGGGCAACGGATCAGCGCATCGGAGACGTTTTCGGCATCGACCAGCACGATATCGGCGCGCGAACCCGCGACCAGGTCATGCACGTCGCGTCCGACAAAATGCGCGCCGCCCTTGGTTGCCAGTTCCACGGCAGCAAGGAGTTTGTCGTCATGGCGCAGACCGCTCAACCGTGCGAACTGATGCGCGACGCGCAGCATGTCGCCATCGCCGAAGGGCGACCACAAATCGCGGGTGCCGTCGGTGCCTAGCCCGAGAGGCACGGAACGTTGCCGCATCTGCTGCCAGGGAAGCGGCGCCGTACCGCCCATGGCAACCGTCGTCCATGAAACACCCGCTTCCGCGAGCTTCTCGACGATCTCCTCCTGGACGTTCTGGGGCAGCGTGCCGAGCACGAAGCCGTGCGAGATGGTGACGCGACCCTGCAGGCCGGCATCGATCGTGCGACGCATGACCTGACGAAACTCGTAGACGCCGAGCGAGCCGAACTCGTGCAGGTGGAAGTCGAGCCCGACGTTGCGCTTCACGGCGATGTCGAAGAGCCCGTCCAGCACAGCCTCGACATTGCCGTCGATGGTACCAGGGTCGAGGCCGCCAATATTGTCCGCGCCCGCCTTTGCCGCCTCGTCGAGCAGCTGCATCACGCCGGGGCGGCGCAGCACGCCGTCCTGCGGGAAAGCGACGGTCTCGACCTGGATGGCATCGCCGAGCTCGGCCTTTGCCGCCTCGACGCACTCCAGCCCACGCAACCCGACGCCCAGGTCGACGTCGACATGCGTGCGAGTTGCCGTCGTGCCGTTGCGCACGAACTGGCGCAGCACGGCGGCCGAGGACGCAGCATTCGGAACGCCATACTTGTCGCGCTGGGCGCGCTCGTTGGCGATCCAGCCTTCGACGGTCGGGCGGTCGGAGTAGGTGTAGCCGACCCAGGGCTTGCCCCACCAGCTCTTGTCGACATGAGCATGGGTGTTGACGAAGCCAGGCATGGCAAGCAGGCCGTTGCCGTCGACGTCGCCGGCTTCCGCCTTCGAGGCCGGGCGTATGCCGGCAATCCGGTCACCCTCGATCAGGATGTCCACCGGCTCGGCGCCCCACGGGCGCACGTTGGACAGCGCGTAACTCTTGTCTTTCATCATGTTGGTCCTTGAATTGTCGTCATACGGTCGCGGTCGGACCGAAACTCAGCGGACGCGACGCAGGAATGCCGCGGTCCGTTCATGCCTTGGGTTGTCGAGCACATCGCGCGCCGGCCCGTCCTCGAGAACGCGGCCCTGGTCCATGAACACCACCCGGTCGGCAACCTCGCGGGCGAAGCCGATCTCGTGCGTGACGACCAGCATCGTCATGCCTTCTTCGGCCACCTTTCGCATGGTGGTGAGCACCTCGCCTACAAGCTCGGGGTCGAGTGCGCTGGTCGGTTCATCGAACATCATCAGACGCGGTTCCATCGCCAGCGCCCGGGCGATGGCCACGCGCTGCTGCTGGCCACCCGACAGCTGGCTCGGATAGGCATCGGCCCGCTCGGACATCCCGACAAGCGCAAGCAGCTTCTCGGCCTTGTCGATGCTCTCCTTGCGCGGGCGCTTCAGGATCTGCACCGGGCCGTAGACGACATTCTCCAGGGCGGTCATGTTGCCGAAGAGATTGAAGTGCTGGAACACCATGCCGATATGCTGGCGCGCCTTGGCGACGGCGCGCTCATGCTGTTCGTAGAGCACGCCGCCGCGAAGCTCGTAGCCGATGCGTTCGCCCGCCACCTCGATCAGACCACCATCGACAGGGTCAAGGTGGTTGATGCAGCGCAGCAGCGTGCTCTTGCCCGAGCCGGATGGCCCCAGGACGCAGACGATCTCGCCCTTGCGGACCTGGATGTCGACGCCCCGCAGGACATGGTTTTCGCCGAGCCACTTGTTGACGCCCTCGACCTTGAGCATCGTGTTTGTCGCACCCATCACGCCGTCCCTCCGCTCACGGCGACGGTCACATTTGTGGTCGTCGGACGTTGCTTCTTCCGGCGCGCCTGGCGCGACCCCGGCTGGCTCACATTGAAGTGCTTTTCCAGGAAGTGCTGGCCGATGCTGGCGACGGTGACCAGGAGCAGGTACCAGAGCACCGCGACGATCAGCAGCGGCAGGATCTTGAAGTTCTGGCCATAGACTAGTTGTGCCCTGGTGAGCAGGTCGCTGCCGCCGATGACGGAGACCAGCGACGTCGCCTTGAGCATGCCGATGAACTGGTTGCCCGTCGGCGGGATGATCACGCGAATGCTCTGCGGCAGGACGATCTTGCGAAGCGCCTCGCCGCGGGTCAGTCCGAGGCTCATTCCCGCATCGATCTGTCCGGCCGGCACCGACAGCATGCCGCCGCGGATCACCTCAGCCATGTAGCCGGACTCGGCCAGCGACAGCGCGATCAGACCGGCGGAAAATCCTGAGATGAGGCTGTTCGTGCTGTACCCGAAGATCGTCGGGAACAGCACCGCGAGATTGTACCAGAGCAGCACCTGCACCAGCATCGGAACGCCGCGGAAGAACCAGACATACCCACGCCCGATGACGCTCGCGACCTTGTTCTGGCTCTGCATCATCAAGGCGATGACAAAGGCGAGCACGATGGAGATCAGCATCGCGAGCACGGACAGCTGGATCGTCACCCCGACGCCGCCGAGAATGACCGGATGGAACATGAATTGAGCAGCCACGCCCCACTCCATGTTCGGATTGCCGGCCTGGGAAACCGTGAACATCGACAGCAGTGCCGCGACAATCAGGGCGGAGACGATCTGCCCGTATTTCATGCGTTGCTTGGCGCGCACAGGCGCAGATTGCGTTGCGGGCTCTTCGCCCGGCCGCCGCACATAGTGCGCGACGACCGGGCTGACTTCGCTTTGCTCAGAGCCCTCGAAATTGAGGTGCGACATGAGAGTCAGTCCTTCGCCAGATTGACCCCGTAGTCTTCGAGTTTGATGACTTCGACCTTCCAGTCGGCAAGGATCTTGTCATAGGTGCCGTCTTCATGGATGGCCTTGAGTGCCGCGACGAAGCCGTCACGCAGCGCGCTCTCCTCCTTGTTGAAGGTCATCCCGAGATAGACCTTCGGCTCGAACTCGATCGGCAGGGAGTCGAGCACATCGCCGGTCTCGCGCATCAAGACGGACACGGCCAGGTCAGGCCAGATCATCGCATCGATGCGGCCGGAGGTGAGGGCAAGGTTCTTGTCGCTGCTGTTGGGGTAGGAGACGAGCTTCGTCGGTTCCTTGCCTTCGGCAGTGCATGCCGCGGCCATCAGGTCGACCAGACGCTGCGCGTCGCTGCCCTTGACGTCACCGATCGTGATGCCGCAGCCGCCGTTTACCGCACCCGTTATCCCCTTCGGATTGCCCTTGGCGATCATGAACACCGAGCCGGCCAGCTGGTAGTCGATGAAGTCGACCTTTTCCTGGCGGTTCTTGCGGTCGGTCATGCCCGCGATCGCTGCATCGAACTTCTTGCTCTGCATGCCGATAAGGATCTGGTCGAAGGGCACCTTGTCCCACTGGACCGGCAGGCCGAGCTTTGCTGCCATCGCCTCCATGAGGTCGACATTGTAGCCCTTGATGGCGGACTCGCCGATCGGAGTGAAGTTCGCGGGCTCGAAGTCGGGCTGGGTGGCAATCACCAACACGCCCTTTTCGCGATACTTCTCAGGCACAAGCTTGGCCAGCGGGGCGTCCGGCTTGAACCCGGCCTCCGTGGCGCCAGCCGGGCTGTAGGCGGCACCACCGAGCAGAGTCAGGCTCGCTGCCGCTGCACCGATGGCCATCCGGACGCGATGCTTCCAAGGGTATGACATTGCTATTTCTCCTCCGTCTGTTGCAACCGATAAACCGTGGGCCTCCTCCGGCCGCACGTCGGTCAGGGGTTTGCGCTACGATCGGCTTACGGTCTCGGCAGTGGTCTTAGGGACACGGCGGGCAGGCGTGGCGCGAACCCGGAAATGACCTGTGTCGGAGCGTGCTCTGGTCATGCAGTCCAATCTGTCCGAGATGGCTAAGGCGTTAGCAGTCAGCAATTCTCAGTAGCTTCAAATTAGAGCATTTGAAAATTAAATAGATGGATGATATCCATTCGGAAATTCAATTCGAAGAGAATGGGCAGCACGTGCTCGATCCCCGCCTTCTCCGCGCCTTCATCGGCATCCTCGACACGGGCAGCTTCACCCGTGCCGCAGAGCAGCTGCACCTGACGCAATCGACGATCAGCCAGCAGCTCGCCAGGCTGGAGGAGACTGTTGGCCATGCGCTGATTGATCGGGAAGCAAGACCGATCAGCGCCACCGCCTCGGGCGAGCGCCTGCAAGGCTATGCCCGCCGCATCCTCACGCTTCAGCAGGAGGCTCAGGCCGCGCTGGGCGATCCTGCAGGCTTGACGGCCATTCGCATTGGATTGGCAGAAGACATCTTCGACGGCCCGATGGCGGCCTTGTTCCGGGAGTTCGCGCAAGGACGCCGCGAGATCAGGATGGACGTGACATCAGGGCTGAGCCGCGACCTGACCCGGCGCTACCGGGATGGCGAGTTCGACATCGCCGTGGTCAAGGAGCCCGCCCCGAGCGCGGATGCGCGCGCGTCCTTCCCCGAGCCCATGGCGTGGCTCGAGGCGGTCGATTCCGATCGCGACTGGCCGGACCCAATGCCGCTGGTGGTCTTCTCACCGGGCGGCCTGTACCGCGACCAGATGTTCGAGCGCATCGAACGGGAACGCCGCCGCTGGTATGTCGCCTTCTCGAGCAGCAGCCTTCTGAACATTCTTGTGGCTGTCGAGGCTGGCTTTGGCATCACCCTGCTACCCGTCGCAACCACCCCCGGAAGACGGGTCAAGACTTACGCGCCGTTCGGCACCGAACCACCGATTGCCGTCTCCATTTACTCCTGGGAGCAGACCGGCCCGGTCAAGGAACTTGTCGACTGGATGTCTGCCATGCTGGGCCTGCGCGCCAGCGCGACCAACGCCATCATCCAAGGCTGATCAGCACAATTCGCAAGCCGCCTGGCGCGGGCATCAGCCGACTGCCCCGTCCTGCTCAATTCAGGATTGGATAGCTCGGCGCGAAGATCTCCGACACCGGCGGATGCTCAAAGCTTCTGTCGGGATACTTGGCGATCAGCCCTTCGAACTGCTGCTGGGCGCGTTCGCGGGCGGCACGTATATCGAAACCTGCGAGCTTGCCCTCGAACATCGACAGGCGTCCGTCGACGAACACCGCCTGCGTGACCTTGCCCGAGCCGCCGAGAACCAGTGTGGTGATCGGATCGACAGTTGGCGTCATGTAGGGGTCGTCGAGGCGGAAGATCGCGATGTCGGCCTTGGTGCCGGCGGCAAGCCGACCGATATCGGTTCGGCCCAGCGCCTTGGCGCCGCCCAGCGTGGCGGCATCGTAGAGATCCTTGCTGAGAACGGCGTCGGATGCCTTCTCGCTGATCCGGCATCCGACAAGTCCCATCAGCAGGTTCATCAGGATGTCCTGCGGTGCCGTGTCGGTTGCCATGCCGATGTTGATGCCGAGCTTCCGGCAGGAGGCGAAGGAGTTCAGCGTGCTGCCCATGCGCGCCGACACCAGTGGCGAGTGCGCGATGGAGACGCCGTTTTCGGCATAGAGCTTCAGGTCGTCGAGCGAGGCATGGGTGCCGTGCGGGGTGATCAGTCGCTCGCTCAACAGGCCATGATCGCCCATCCAGCGCGGCCCAGACACGCCATGCAGCTTGTGCATGGTGTCGAGCTCGAGCTTGCCCTGGGCCATATGCAGCCGCACCCGGCAATCGAGATCACGCGCCGCAGCCATCGTCCGCTGCAGGACTTCGAGCGTGCAGGTCTCGACCCGGTCGGGCGCGAGCATGCCGTTGACCAGCCCGCCATACCGGCCGTGCTGGCGCTCGATGAAGGCTATCGCATCGTCGAGACCGGCCAGCCCTCGTGCCTCGTCGAAGTCAGGCACGATCTTGCCCGGCGCCTCCAGCACCATGCCGCCCGAGCGGTAGGCGGGGCTGAGAAACACGCGAAGACCGAGGTCACCGGCCGCGTCCGCTGCCGCATCGAATTCGGCTGCCGTCTCGCCCCATTCGCGATAGTAGAGCGAGGCAATAGGAGCTGCCGACGTGACGCCGTTGAGCAAGGACAGGCCGAAGGCGAACTTCTTCTGGAAGGCCAATTCCTCGGGCGAATACATCTCGTAGGGTCCACGCTCGACATAGGAGCGCGGCCAGATGCGGCCCTTGGCCCATCCAGGCTGGTTGTCGTGGACGAGCACATAGGTGTCGATGTCGGACAGCGCATCGAGGTCGATCAGGCCGGGGCTGATCAGGGCTGCGCCGAAGTCGATGCGTCTCGCCACCTCGCCATCGAAGCGGCGGCCGGCGAAGATGACCTCGCCCCCTTCGACCACCAGCTCTCCGCGCGGCACCAGGCGATGCCCTTCGCCGTCATAGGCAAGCAGCCAGTCGGCGGTCATGAGGGTACGGCCGGCCGGCCGCTGGCCAAGGGTCAGCTCTTCGGGACGTGTCATCGCCAATCCAATCTGAAGTCGTCGCGCCTGCCGGCGAGCGGGCGCTGCCAAAGAAAGGGCGCTTCACCTTTCAGGATGAAGCGCCCAGGTCTTCTTGGGAGTTACGGTTTGGCTGGGCTTAGTCGCCGGCCATCTGCGTCAGCCAGTGGCGCGGCTTGTTGTCCGAGCGGAAGTCGACGCTCTTGACCTTGGCCTGCGTCGCCCAGGCGATCGGCTGCTGGTGCAGCGGAACGAGGATCGTGTCGTCCTTGGCGATCTTGAGGGCTGCTTCTTCCAGCGCCAGGCGCTTGGCGACATCAGGTTCCTGCACGGCCTGCGCAACCAGCTTGTCCAGCTCCGGATACGACCATCCGCCATAGTTCGAGACGCCGACCTTGTCGTTCTTGGTCGACAGCACTTGGGCTAGGATCGAGTAGGCGTCGAGCGTCGGCTCGTTGGCCCAGCTCAGGTTGAACATGTCGGCCTTGCCCTGCGTGCGCTTCGGCGATTGGACGGCGCGCGGCGCAATGTCGATCGAGACGTCGAAGCCGGCGCGCTTCAGCATATTGGCGATGCCGGCGCAGAAGTCCTCCTCGTTGATGCTCTCGTCGTTGGAGCACATGTAGGTGAACTTCAGGCCTTCCTGGCCGGCTTCCTTGAGCAGCGCCTTGGCGCGTTCCGGATCGGCCTTGCTGTAGGTGTCGAGCGACTTGGCATAGCCTGCGATCTCAGGCGCGATCAGCGAGCCGGACGGCCGGGCGAGGCCGCGCATCACCTTGGCGTTGATCAGGTCGCGGTCGATCGCAGCCTCGACGGCCTGACGTACACGCACGTCGTTAAACGGGCTGGGACGACCGTCTTCCAGCTTCTCCTTGCGGTTGAAGCCGAGGAAGACCGTGCGGAACTCCTGCTTCTTCAGCACCGTCAGGCCGGGCGTGCTTTCGAGACGCGGCAAATCCTGGATCGGCGCGGAGTCGACGAGGTCGACTTCGCCCGACAGCAGTGCTGCGACACGGGTCGCCGGCGAGGCGATCGGCATGTATTCGATGCGGTCGAGATTGTGCTTCTTCTCATCCCACCAGAGATCGTTGACCAGCAGCACGGTCTTGCTGTCGGCGACGCGGCTTTCGAGCTTGAAGGGGCCCGTGCCGTTGGTGTTGTGGGTGGCGAAGCCTTCCGTCTTGGTGTCGACGGCGGTCGGCTTCTCCGTGTTGTTGTCCTTCAGCCACTTGCCGCTGAACATGAAGATGTTCGTCATGTCGTTGAGGAACAGCGACGTCGGCGCCGAGACCTCGATGTCGACCGTGTGGTCATCGACCTTCTTGCTGCTGACGTAGAGCGGGATGTTGCCGCGTAGCGGCGAGGCCGGATCGGTGACGCGGTTGAGCGAGGCGATCACGTCGTCCGCGGTGAAGTCGGCACCGTTGTGGAACTTGACGCCCTGGCGCAGGGTGAAGCGCCAGACCTTGTTGTCGATCAGCTCCCACTTGGTCGCCAGCGCCGGCTCGATCTTGAAGTTGGCGTCGTAGCGAACCAGGCCCTCATAGATGTGGTTGAGGAACGACAAGTTGAACGTCGACGCGATCGAATCAGGATCGAGCGAATAGATATCGGCGCGGCCGCCCCAACGCAGGGTTTCGGCACTGGCCGGTGCCGCGATGGCGATTGCTGCAACGGCACCGAGAATGAGTTTCTTAAAGCGAGACATTTTACCTCCCAAGGATCGCGCTTACTGGAACCCACCATCGATCTGATCGACAGGATTGTCAACAATCTTGTTGACGCAATTTCGCTGAATCGGTAGCAAAATTACGTCGGGTGACGCTGACGCCATGCGGCGTCGAGCCAGCCGACGGGGCTGCCAGAAGGCCGGCGGCCAGCGGAAATGGAGGAAAAACCGCATGAGCGATCTGCTGTTGCTGCACGGAACCATCGTCACCGTCGACCCCGATCGACGCATCATCGAAGACGGCGCAATCGCGATCAGGGATGACAGGATTGTCGACATTGGTTCGGCGAGCGAGCTCGAACCACGGCATCAGGACAAGAAGGCTGTCGACTGCCGTGGCAAGCTGATCATCCCCGGTCTCATCGACGCCCACGGCCATGCCGGACACGTGCTGATCCGCAGCATCGCAGCAGACACAAACTCGATGTGGATGCAGATCGTCACCCCGACCTACTACCACTACATGACGCGCGACTATTGGTATGCCGACGGCCTGGTATCGGGCCTCGAGCGCCTGCGCGCCGGCGTCACGACAGGTGTCAGCATCATCGCGTCGATGCCGCGTAGCGACGATCCGGTCTTTGCCAGCAACCATGCCAAGGCCTACGGCGAGATCGGCCTGCGCGAGATCATCTGCGTCGGCCCGGCCGGCCTGCCCTGGCCGCATCCGGTCACACGCTGGGAAAGCGGCAAGCCGGAACGCCGACACATCTCCTTCGAGCAGATGATCGAGGGCGCAGAGGCAACGATCCAGCAGCTGAACGGCAGCGCCGATGGACGCATCAAGGTGTTCCTGACGCCCTTCACCATCGTGCCGTCGCTCGATCCGTCCAACGCCAGCACACCGGACCGGGCGGTCAAGCTCACCGACAATGACCGCATGCAGGCCCGCCGCGTGCGCGAAACCGCCCGCAAATGGGGCGTTCGTATCCACTCCGACGCCTTCGCCGGCCAGATCCGCATGGCCTTCCAGGACAAGGAAAACGCCATCCTCGGACCCGACGTCCACCTGCAGCACTGCTGGGGCATATCACATGAAGAGGTCGACATTCTTGCCGAGACCGGCACCTTCGTCACGCACGCCCCACCCGGCCGCTCGACGCCGATCCTCGACATGATCTCCAAGGGTGTGCCGGTTGCCGTCACCTCCGATGGCGTCTCGCCGAGCCGCCACTTCGACATGTTCCAAATGGCGCGGCTTGCCCAGTACACGCAGCACCTGCTGCACAATCACGACCGCTATTTGCTGCCGCCGGGCAAGATGTTCGAGATGATCACCATCGACGCCGCGAGAGCACTCGGCATGGACCACGAGATCGGCTCGCTGGAGGTCGGCAAGAAGGCCGATATCGCCATCATCAACATGCGCCAGCCGCATCTGACGCCGAACTGGATGGTCGTTCACCGGCTGGTCCAGCAGGTTCTCGGCAGCGACGTCGACACCGTCATCGTCGACGGCAAGATCCTGATGGAAGGCGGCAAGGTGCTGACCACCGACATGGAACAGGCGCTCGATTTCGGCGAGCGCGAGGCGCAGGCTCTTGTCGAACGGGCAGGCCTTAAGGCACACATGCACGACCCCGCCTGGGGCAAGCTCTATCGCACCTTCGAGGAAGCGGTGGTGCCACCGGCGCCACCGGTTCTGTAAGCAGGCATCCATGGCCGCCTGCCGAAGCAGGCAGCCATCCTCCGCCAAACGCAAAAGGGGCCTGGCGGCCCCTTTGTCGTTTCCGGTACTAGCTGTTCGCCGCTCTCAACTGCAGATCGACATCGGCAGGCGCCGGTCCCTTCTGGCGCGGGAAATCATAGGCGTTGACCTTCGACGTGACATAGCCGGCGCCGACAAGCGCCTCTGCGATCTTCAGCGCGGCGGTGACGCCGTCGATGACCGGCACGCCCGTTGCCTTGGCCAGACGATCGCACAGGCTCGACATGCCGGCGCAGCCGAGGATGATCGCCTCGGCGCGATCGTACAGCTTTGCCCGCTCGATCGTCTCGACCAGCAGCCGCTCGGCCGTCTCAGGGTCTTCCTCGAGCCCGAGCACCGGCAGGTCGATGGCATGCACGGCGCGGCAATGATGTCCGGCGCCGTAGGCCTGGACAATGTCCTCGATGATCGGCACCGAACGCGGCAGCGTGGTGACGACGGAGAAGCGGCGGCTGATGGTCATCGCCACCTGCACGGCTGCCTGGCAGATGCCGATGACCGGCCCCTTGGCGACTTCGCGGGCGGCATGCAGGCCCGGATCGTCGAAGCAGGCGATCACATAGGCGTCGACGCCCTCGCGCTCGCCCTTGCGGATTTCCGACAGCATGTCCGGCACCGCCAGCGCCTCGTCGGCGCTGCCTTCGATGCTGACCGGCGTCCTGGTCGGGTTGACGGCGCTCACATGCGTCGCCGCATTGGCAACACGCAGCGCGCTTTCCAGCGCCTGGTTGGTCATGGAAGCGGTCGAATTTGGATTGATCAGGCGGATATGCACTTTGCTGGATCCTACTCGCCGCGTTCGTTTGCCTTGAGCACATCCGCGATCGTCGGTGCCTTCAGCACGAACTGGCGGTCGGAGGTGATGTAGTTGTCTGCGTGAAGCCGGGCGATCGGCTGGTAGACTTCGGGGTTTACATACCGTCCCGCCTCGTCGAGGCAGTCGCGGCGCACATGCATGTGCACGACTTCCCCCAGCACGAGCAGGCGGCGTGGATATTCGATCAGCCGCTCGACGCGGCATTCGAATGCGCATGGTGCGTTGGTCACGTAGTCGACGTCGATCTGGGCGCCGCGAGCGGTGGGCAGCCCTGCCATTTCAAGTTCGTCGACATCGCTTTCGAAGCCCAGGCCGCAGACGAGCATCTGCTGCGACAGGGCCATGTCGACCATATTGACCACGAACTCGCCGCTCCGCCTGATATTGACCACCGTGTCCTTGTCCTCGCCGGAAAGACGCGGCTGGATACCCAGCACGACGATCGGCGGCTCATGCGAGAATACGTTGAAGAAGCTCATCGGGGCTGCATTGCTGCGCCCCGTGGCCGTGCGGGTGGTGACGAGCGCAATCGGCCGCGGACCAATGAAATTGGTCAGCAGGCGATAGCGGCTTTCCATCTCCAGCCTTGTGAAATCGAACTCCATATGCCCTCTCAAACCCGAACCGCCTGGTACACAATTTTATGCTGGATTGTCCGCAAAGTGGGGTTCGGGTAATTTATTGGAATGTTGACTTTTAAGTGTCCATGACGAATGTCGGCCATCGCAGGAGGCAGCGCTTCATGACCGAACAAGCAAGCGTTTCGACACAGCAGATCGTCGAAAAAGTATGGCTTTCTATTGCCGAGCGGCGGCTGCGTCCGGGCGTCCAGCTCAAGGAAGGCCAACTGGCCGAAATCTTCGACGTCAGCCGCGCGCGCATTCGCCAGGCATTGACCGCGCTCGAGCGCGAAGGGCTTGTCACCATCATCCCCAATCGCGGCGCTTTCGTGTGCCAGCCATCCGTCGACGAGGCCCGGGAGGTGTTCTTCGTGCGCCGATCGGTTGAGCGCTGCGTCATCGAGCGTATCTGCACGTCGCGGTCGAAGGCCGACGTCGTCAGGTTGCGCAGCCATGTCGCGCGCGAAAGGGTCGCAAACGCCAACGACGCCACCACCGACATCATCAAGCTGTCCGGTGGCTTTCACCTCCTGCTCGCCGAGCTCTCCGGATCGGACTTCCTCTTCGGCATGATGCGCGACCTGATCTCGCGCACCTCGCTGATCACCGCCGTGTATCGCAACACCGCGCGCTTCAATTGCGGGCCGGACGAACATGACGAAATCGTCGAGGCCATTGCCGCCGGCGATGTCGAAAAGGCCTCTCGGCTGATGCAACATCATCTCGACCATGTCGAGTCCGAGCTGGACCTCAGGGAGGTCCGCGACATGTCGCATGACCTCAAGGCCGCCTTGGCGTAAACCGCATCCCTCATCGTCATTCATCGGTCACGAGGTGACATGCCACGCGCGTTCCACCCGCGAGCGTGCGCACCGCCGGGAGCTCGGACGAGCAGCGCGCGGTGGCCATCGGGCATCGCGGATGGAACGGACAGCCCGACGGTGGCTTGAGCGGGCTTGGCACCTCGCCACCTGCAACGACGCGATCCCGGTGCGGATCCTTGACGTTCGGGATCGTCTCGAGCAGCAGCTGCGTGTAGGGATGGCGCGGCTTGGCAAACAGTGCCTCCGTCTCCCCCTCTTCGACGATGCGGCCGAGATACATGACCGCAATGCGGTCGGACATGTGCCTGACCACGCTCATGTCGTGGCTGATGAACAAATAGGTCAGGCCGAATTCGTCCTGCAACTTGCGCATGAGGTTCAGCACCTGCGCCTGCACCGAGACGTCGAGTGCCGATGTCGGCTCGTCGCAGACCAGAAAGCGCGGCTCGCCGGCAAGCGCACGCGCGATCGAGATACGCTGGCGCTGGCCGCCGGAGAATTCGTGCGGGAACTTGTCGCCGTCCGACGCCGATAGGCCGACGGTCATCAACAGCTCCACCACGCGCTCTTCGATCTCCGCCGCCGTGTTCCTGAGCTTGAGCTCGCGGATCGGCTCGGCGATGATGTTCTTCACCCGCCAGCGCGGGTTGAGCGAGGCGTAGGGGTCCTGGAAGATCATCTGGGCCGCCAGCGGCTTGCCGTCCTCGCCGGGAGCGAAGCGCATCTCGCCGCCATTGGCCCGGTAGAGGCCCGTCACCAGGCGGGCGACCGTCGACTTGCCGCAACCGCTTTCGCCGACCAGGCTGAGGCAACCGCCCAACGGCACCTCGAAGCTGATGTCGTTGACCGCCTGCAGGTACTGGCGCGGCTTGCGCTCGACCACGCGGTTCAGCCACGGCGCCGACACGTCGAACGTCTTGACCAGCCCGTTGACGCTCAGCGCCGAGGTCTTGTGTGAAGTCATCGCGGTCATGCGGTTCCTCCTGCATTTATCCAGCAAGCGCTTGCCCCGTTGCCCGCAGTCACAAGACCCGGCCGTTCACGCGAGCAGCGTGGCCCGGCGTCCTTGCAGCGCGGGTTGAAGGCGCAGCCATCGGGAATGGCATCGAGCCGCGGCATCGAGCCGTCGATCTGATTCAGCTGCTTGACGCGCGCGCCGAGTGCGGGGATCGAAGCCATCAGCCCCCGCGTGTAGGGGTGCTTGGGCGCATGCAGCACCTCGGCGACAGGTCCGATCTCGACGAGGCGACCGGCATACATCACCGCAATGCGGTCGGCGGTCTCGGCAATGACGCCCATGTCGTGCGTCACCAGCATCACCGCCGTCTGCTTCTCCTTGCACAACTTGCGCAGCAGCGAGGTAATCTGCGCCTGGATGGACACGTCGAGCGCGGTGGTCGGCTCATCGGCGATGATCAGCTTGGGCGAGGCGGCCAGCGCAAGCGCAATCACCACGCGCTGTCGCATGCCGCCCGAAAACTGGTGCGGATACTGGCCGAAGCGATCCTCCGGCGAAGGAATGCCGACATCCTTGAGCAGCGAGATCGCCCGTGCCCTGGCCTCGGCCTTGCCCATGCCGAGATGCTGACGGATGGTTTCGGTCAGCTGTGCACCGACGGTGAACAACGGGTTGAGCGAAGTCAGCGGGTCCTGGAAGATCGCACCGATCTCGCGGCCGCGGATCGTCTCCATCTCGCGGTCGTTGAGCTGGTCGATGCGGCGATCGCCAAGCCATATCTCGCCTTCGGCGATGCGGCCCGGCCGCTCGAGCAGGCCCTGGATCGCCAGGCCCGTCATCGACTTGCCGGCACCGGACTCGCCGACGACGCCGAGGATCTCGCCGGGTCGGATCGACAGGTTCACGTCGGAGAGCGCGGTGGCAACCCCGCGGCGGCCGGGAAACTCGACCTTGAGGTTGCGTACTTCAAGCACTGCCTTCTCGGCTTCAGCCATTGTCGTTGACCTCTATCGGATAGCTGGGCGGGAAGATCTCCGAAACAGGCGGGTTGCCCCAGCTGCGTTCCGGATACTTGGCGATGAGACCGTCGAACTGGCGCTGCGCAAGCTGGCGCGCGGCCTTCATGTCGATGCCGGCAACCTCGCCGAAGCGCATCGACAGGCGCCCGTCGACGAACACGGCCTGGGTGACCTTGCCCGATCCGCCGGTTACCAGCGTGGTGATCGGATCGATAGACGGCGCCATGACCGCGTCGTCGAGGCCAAACACGGCGATGTCGGCGCGCGCGCCTGACATCAGCTTGCCGAGGTCGTCGCGGCCCAGCGCCTTGGCGCCGCCGAGTGTCGCTGCGTCGAACAGATCGGCACTCCGGACACGGTCCGGAGCCCGGTCGTTGATGCGGCAGGCGATCAGGCCGACAAGCAGGTTCATCAGCATGTCGGCAGGCGTCGTGTCGGTGCCCATCGCGATGTTGATGCCACTTTCCTTGCACTTGGAGAACGAGTTGAGCGTGCTGCCGCCACGGGCCGAAACCAGCGGGCAATGCACGATCGACACACCGTTCTCGGCATAGAGACCGAGGTCTTCCTCGGTGGCGTTGGTGGCATGCGGCGCGATCAGACGGTCGTTGAGCAGACCGGCGCGTGCCAGCCAGACAGGTGCTGTCGCACCATGCAGCTTGCGCACGGTGTCGACTTCCATCGAGCCCTGCGCCATGTGCAGGCGGATCTTGCAACCGAGTTCTGCAGCCGCGGCTTGCGTCTGGCGCAGCAGCTCCTCGGTGCAGGTCTCGACACGGTCCGGCGCCAGCAGGCCGCGCACCAGGTCGCCATGGCGACCGTTCTGCCGCCCGATGAAGTCGACGGCGTCGCGCAGTCCGGCGAGGCCGCGCTTCTCGTCGAACACCGCTTCCATGCGGCCCGGTTCTTCAAGCACCATGCCGCCGGCGCGATAGGCCGGGCTGAGATAGACGCGCAGGCCAAGCTCTCCGGCCGCATCGGCCGCCGCGTCGAACTCGGCAACCGTCTCGCCCCACTCGCGATAGAACAGCGAGGCGATGGGCGCAGCCGTGGTGATACCGTTCAGCAGCAGCTGGCCGAAGGCAAAACGCTTCTGGAAGGCCAACTCCTCCTGCGAATACATCTCGTAGGGGCCGGCTTCGACGTAGTGGCGCGGCCAGACACGGCCCTTGGCCCAACCCGGATGGTGGTCGATGCCCAGGGTGGTCGTGTCGAGATCCGACAGCGCATCGAGATCGATGAGGCCGGGGCTGACAAGTGCATTGCCGAAATCGATGCGGCGGGCGACCTCGCCGGCAAAATCGGTACCGACATAGATCACCTCGCCACCGCCGATGACGACCTGGCCATTGGGGATCAGCCGGTGGCCACCATCGCGGTGACCGAGCACCCAGGCGGCGGTGATGAGCGTGCGCCCTTCGGGACGCTTGCCGAGTTCGAGCGTGTCGAGAACCTGTCTCGTCATGGCATTTCCACCGTGGCCTGGCCGTTGCGCGCGGTGACGCGACCGCCCTTGACGACCAGCGGGCGCGGCGCGACATCGACCACGGCGTGGGCCAGCGTCTCGCCGGTCAGCAGGGTCAGGTCTGCGTTGCAGCCTTCGGCGAGGCCGTAGCCCTCGATGCGCATGACATCCGCGCCGCCCTGCGAGACGACGTGCAACACATGCGCCAGCTCGATGTCCGAGCGCAGGCCGTTCTTCATGCCGACCACCTTGGCGCGGTCGAGCATGTCGGGCTGGCCCCAGGGGCCCCAGGTGTCGCGGATGCCGTCGCAGCCGGCGCCGACGCGGACGCCTGCCTGCTTGAGGCGCATGATCGACGGCACGGTGGCCGACGGCGCACCCGTGGTCAGGATCGCCACGTCGAGTTCGGCGATCTGTTCGATCAGCTGGCCGACGCGCAGATAGTCGTTCATGCCGAGTGCAAAGGCGTGGCTGATCGCAACCTTGCCCTGCATGCCGTTGACGCGGATGCGCTCGAACATCAGTTCCATGGTGAAGGCGCCGAGATCTCCTGCCTCATGGAGGTGGATGTCGATCGGGCACTGGTGCTTCAGCGCGAGCGCGAAGATCGCGTCGAGCTGGCCCTTGGGGTCGCGGTCGATGCCACAGGGATCGATGCCGCCGAGGACCTCGCAGCCCTGGCTCAGCGCTTCGTCGAGCAGTTCCAGCGTGCCGGGCATGACCATCAGGCCGGACTGCGGGAAGGCGACGATCTCGATGTCGATGACGCCCTTCAGCTTCTCACGGGTTTCCATGATGCCGTCGACGAGACCCAGCTTGTGGACCGGATCGATGTCGACATGGCTGCGGATATGGGTGGCGCCATGGGCGGCGAGGCCGATGGCATGGCGCATCGACTGGCGATGTGGGTCGATGCCGATCTCGATGCGGTGCTCGCGTTCGAAATCGATGCGCTCGCGCAGCACGGCGCGGCGATTGTTCTCGTGCCAGGGCATACCCCAGGTGGTCTTGTCGAGATGGGTGTGCGCGTCGATCAGGCCCGGAATGGCGATGGCGCCCTTGCCATCCTCGACCGGCATGCCCGGCTCGGCCTCGAAGCGGCCAATGCCGGCGATCCGCCCGTTGCGGATCAGCAGGTCGGAATTCGCACCGCCATAAGGACGGACGTTGCGGAGCAACAGGTTGGTCATCACGCTTACCTCAGTTTCGGATTGAGCAGGTCGCGCAGCCAGTCACCCAGAATGTTGACGACGACGACGAGCAGGCAGAGCTGGATCACCGGAAAGAGCACGATCCACCACGAACCGGAGAACAGGAACTGGTTGCCGATACGGATCAGCGTTCCGAGCGACGGCTGGCCGGGCGGCATGCCGATGCCGAGAAACGACAGCGTCGCTTCGGTCAGGATTGCCATGCCGAAGTTCAGCGTGGCGGCGACCAGTACCGGCGTCAGCGTGTTGGGCAGGATGTGATGCGCCAGGATACGACGGGCGGGCACCTTGAGCAGGCGAGCCGCCTGAACATACTCCTTGTTGCGCTCGACAATGGTCTGCGCACGCACGGTGCGCGCATATTGCACCCAGGACGACAGCGCGATCGCGAACACCAGCACGGCCGCAGCACCAATCTCGCGCAGGTTGTCCGGCAACATCTGACGCACGACGGTCGACACAAGGATAGCGATCAGGATGGTCGGGATCGACAAGGTGATGTCGCCGAAGCGCATCAGGAGATTGTCGACGACACCACCAAAGAAGCCGGCGCACAGGCCCGCAGTCATGCCGATCAGCAACGACAGCACGACCGAGCAAAGACCGATGACGATGGAGATGCGCGTGCCGTAGAGAATGGCCGACAGCATGTCGCGCCCTTGCGTGTCGGTGCCGAGCAGGTAAGGCCACTCACCCGTTGGCTCCCAGATCGGCGGAAGCTCGGCCTTCCACATGTCGAGTTGGGCAGCATCATAAGGGTTCTGCGGTGCGATCAGCGGCGCAAACACGGCAGCCAGCACCAGCACGACCAGGATCACGGCGGCGATCATCGCCGACTTGCTCCGGGTGAAGGACCACCAGACATCGCTGTTGCGGATGCGCTTCAGCAGGCCGGGACGGGCGGCAGCGCCGGTTTTGGTAATGTCTGTCGTCATCGACTGGACTCCAGCTGTCAGTGCGAGGCACGCAGGCGCGGATCGATCACGGCATAGGTGATGTCGACCAGCGTGTTCAGCGCGACGAAGATGAATGAGATGATGCAGAGATAGGCGGCCATGACGGGGATATCGAGGAAGGTCACCGCCTGGATGAACAGCATGCCCATGCCCGGCCATTGGAAGACGGTCTCGGTGATGAGCGCAAAGGCGATCAGCGAGCCGATGTTCATCGCGGTCATCGTCACCACAGGCATCAGGCAGTTGCGCAGCGCGTGGCGGAAATAGATGCGCCAGCGCGGAATGCCGCGGGCGCGGGCGAACTTGACATAGTCGGAGCGCAGCACTTCCAGCATCTCGGCGCGGACGAGGCGCATGATCAGCGTGATCTGGTAGAGCGACAGCGACACTGCCGGCAGGATCAGCGCCGCGCGTCCCGACGGCGTCAGCAGGCCGGTCGACCACCATCCCAGTTGCACGACCTCGCCGCGGCCGAAGGACGGTGATACGCCAAGGATGACAGAAAACACCAAGATGAGGAGAATGCCCACGACAAAGCTCGGCAGCGACACGCCGACGATCGACAGGAATTGCAGCGACTCCGTGTACCATCGCCCCCGCTTGATCGCGGTCAGCACGCCGAGCGGCAGGCCGACGACCAGCGAGATCAGCGTTGCCAGCAGAACCAGCTCCAACGTCGCCGGGAAGCGTTCTCCGATGAGGGTCAGCACGTCCTGGCCATTGCGGTAAGAGATACCGAAATCGCCCTGTGCGGCATTCGCGACGAAGCGCGCGAACTGGGTGACGACGCCGTCGTTGAGACCCAGCCGTTCGCGAATGGCATCACGGTCCGCCTGCGTCGTCTGCTCGGTGACCATGAGCTCGACCGGGTCGCCGGCGAGACGGAAGATCAGGAAGGCGAGCATGGCAACCGCCAGCATGACCATGATGGCATTGGCAATGCGGCTTATTGTGAAGACCAGCATGTGAAGCCTCGCGGGGTGGACGGAGCCGGAGCGCCTGCTGCGCCGGCTCCACGTGGGTGTTTACTGGGCGGACTGCGTCAGCCGGTGCTGCGGCTTGTTCTCGGTGAACTGCGCGATGTCAGCGCGGAGATCCTTTTGAGGGGCTTCGCATGGCAAGGCGTCGAAAAGCCCGCGGCTTGCCGCGAGGGTCAGCTTCCTGAACATGTGAGTTCTCCACCACTTCGTTTTGCCCCAGCCCCCTTTGGCGGGGATCTTTTCATGAAGCGACGACGGCTCGGGGCCGCCAATCTGCTCGCCGCATCAACCGGCTGCACCTCCACTGCCTTGCCGATTGCCGCCTGCGTGCCAAAAGCTACGAAGTCGCAACACGCATGTCAACCATATTGTCGACAATCTTTGTTATTTTTGCCAACAGACCGCACACGCCAGCCATGAGCAGCCGACAATCGGACCAATGGCTGTGTCGACCAGCCTGCTCGCACGTCGGCCCAGCCACCGGATAGGCGCCCAAGCCCCACCTTCTTGTCGGCCAGCAGTGCTTGGACCCGCTTGATATGGAGAGCGTCCGAGGCGTTCACCGAACATCGCCGGAATCTCCGACCCGCTCCGGAAGATCGACCCGAGACATCGCTCGATCCGTCAGTCGCCAAAGCCCTGAAAGCCAAGTCTGACGACGTAAACCCGGCAACAACGCCCGCTCACATGGCGTGTCGTCAGACGATTGTTCTTTGCCTGCCTTCGTCGCTGCATGTCGCACCTCGGTAGGCTGACGTGGATCAACACTGATCTATTTTGTAAAATCAAAGTATTAACATGAAATAGAAACCACGAATTCTTTTCAAATCGCTCTGGTTGCGGAATTTCGAAATCATTCCCGCATTACGATAGAGAATTTCGTGGTGCCGATACATTGCATTTTAATAAAGTTGCAATCTGCGGCGCGGTACTGAGCCATATCAAATCGAGCCGGAACCCCGTCATGACGATTAGATTAAAGCTCATTGCCAGTATCGCCCTTCTCGCCGTTTTGTTGCTGATTTCAGGCGGCACAGCCTTTTTGGCGCTGCAATCCGTGTCGGAGCGCACCCGCACCATTGTCGTCGATCGCGTCGAGCCGATGACCCATCTGAAGACCGTCGCGGACATGTATGCCGTCAACATCGTCGACACCGCCCACAAGGTCAGGAGCGGCGCGCTCGACTGGGCGGAGGGCGAAAAAGCACTGCGCGTCGCCGTTGAAGCCATTGACCGATCCTGGACGGCATATGCGTCCACAGTCATGACGCCGGATGAAAAGGCACTGGCCGACGGTTTCGCCGGGCTTCGCGAGAGCTCGAAAAATGCGGTCGACACGCTGGTCGACATCATCGCGCGAAAGGACCAGGCATCGCTCGATAGCTTTGTCGTCGAGCGGCTCTATCCGACGATCGATCCGCTTGCTACGCCCATCAGCGACCTGGTTTCCCTCCAGCTACGCGTTGCACAGGAGGAATTTGCCGCCGCAAACGAGCTGAAGTCTACCATCGTCCTGTGGATGGGTGCGCTCGCCGTCGTCTCCTTGGCCATCGTTGCCTTCTCGGTCTGGCTGGTGGTCGGCGGCGTCACGACCCCGCTCAAGCGTATGCAGGAAGCAATGCGCCGGCTGGCCTCAGGCGACACAGTGACAGGCGTTCCCTATTCCGGGCGCCACGACGAGATCGGCGAAATGGCCGGAGCCGTCGAGGTGTTCCGCCAGGCGGCGATTGCCAACCGGCGCATGGAAGAGGAAGCGCAAGCCGCGCGGGCGCGGGCCGAGAGCGACCGCATCCGCCTGACCGAGGAAGCGGAAGCCGCCGCCCAGGCGCGACTGGATCAGGCGACCTCAGGGCTTGCGGCCGGTCTGCGGCGGCTTGCCTCGGGCGACCTGTCGTTCCAGCTCGAGCAAGCCTTCGCGCCGGATTTCGAGCCGCTGCGCCATGATCTCAACGCCGCGATCGGCCAGCTCGGCGGCACGTTGTCGGCCATCACCCTGTCTGCCGGATCGATCGACAACGGAACCCGTGAGATCAGCGTCAGCGCCGACGACCTGTCGCGCCGCACCGAACAGCAGGCGGCCTCGCTCGAAGAGACAGCTGCCGCGCTCGACGAGATCACCGTCAATGTCTCAAACTCCGCCAAGCGGGCCGACGAGGCGCGTGCGGTGGCGATGCGGGCCAACACCAGCGCCGCCCAGTCGGGAGCGGTGGTGGGGAACGCGGTCGAAGCCATGGGCCGGATAGAAGAAGCCTCCGGCCAGATCTCCAACATCATCGGCGTCATCGACGAGATCGCCTTCCAGACCAACCTTCTGGCGCTCAACGCCGGCGTCGAGGCGGCGCGGGCTGGCGATGCCGGCAGGGGCTTTGCCGTCGTCGCCCATGAGGTGCGCGAACTGGCGCAACGCTCGGCCAAGGCGGCCAGGGAAATCAAGGACCTGATCCACCATTCGAGCGTCGAGATCGAGGCAGGGGTCAAGCTGGTGCGGCAAACCGGCGAGGCACTGAAGACCATCGAGACCTATGTCGTGACCATCAACCAGCACATGGACGCGATCGCCACCTCGGTGCACGAGCAGTCGACCGGCCTCGGCGAGGTCAACACCGCGGTCAACCAGATTGACCAGGTCACCCAGCAGAACGCCGCCATGGTCGAGGAGACCACCGCCGCCAGCGTGACGCTTGCCGGCGAGGCCGCCCGGCTGCGCCAGTTGATCGCGCAGTTCGCGCTTGCCGAGACTTCGCCACCTCAGAGCCAGCGTCGCGCAGCCTGACAGCCCACAGCTGAACCGCAACAGCCTCTCCGGCAAATCGCCGGAGAGGCTGCGCCGGAACTAACGTTGAAGACACTTGGCAGAATCGGCGACCTTGCCGGCGGCTATGACGAACCGCCTCGCCGTCGCCTTCGATGGCTCGTTCAGACCATCACTCGACCTGATGCCTGAGACCTGCCGCCTCAATCCCAGCAACGGCCACGAGTTCGTCATTGTCCGACGTGTCACCAGTGACGCCGCCGGAGACGGCATTGAGCCCCTCGACGAAGTGCGGGCGCTCCCTGGCGGTCTGGTCGAGCCAGCGCGACCCCATGCCGACCGCCAGCGCGCCATAGGCCTTGCCCGCGGCGATCTCGTAGCGCAGCATCGAGGCGCCGTCCTGTTTCTGGAAGGCCTTCAGATGCCCACCGGCGTCGAGCACGGCAATTGTCAGGGGCTTCATCTTCGCCGCGGCGCCCTTTTCGAAGGCTGCAGCGATGATGGTGCTGGCCATGGCAAGCGTCAGTTCAGTCATGCGGTTTCCCCGGAAACTCCAGTTAAAAAAAGCGGCCGCCAGCCAGTGGCAGCCGCCAGAATGCGATCGAAATGCTGTCGGTGTCCGACGAAGTGACTACTTCGTCACGCCCATGATCTTGCCGAGATAAGCGACATATTCGCCGAACTGCGGCAGTGCGCGGGTGGCGGCGGCGTCGCGCGGACGCGGCAGGTCGATCACCACCTCTTCGATGATCTTGCCCGGCCGATCGGCCATGACAAGCACGCGATCGGACAGGAACACGGCCTCGGCGATGCTGTGGGTGATCAGCATCACGGTCTTGCGGTGCTCCTGCCAGATGCGCAGCAGCTCGACATTGAGCTTGTCGCGGGTCAGCGCGTCGAGCGCACCGAAGGGCTCGTCCATGAGCAGGATCGGCGGATCGAGCACCAGCGCCTGGCCGATCGAGGCGCGCTGGCGCATGCCGCCTGACAGCTGGTGCGGATGGGCGTCAGCGAATTTGGAGAGCGACAAAACCTCCAGCACCTTGTCGACCGCCTGCTCGCGGGCTTCCACCGGCATCTTGCGGATGCGGGCGCCGAGCTCGACATTCTTGCGCACGGTGAGCCAGGGCAGCATGTTGTTGGTCTGAAAGACCACGCCGATATCAGGTCGCGGCGAGTGGATCGCCTCGCCCCTGACAGTCGCCGAGCCGCTCTCATAGGGGATCAGTCCGGCGATGATGCGCAAAAGCGTGCTCTTGCCGCAGCCGCTCGGCCCGAGCACCGAGACGAATTCCTGGTTGCGGATGCCGAAATTGATGTCTTCGAGTGCCGCGACCTTGCCGAAGTGCTTGTTCAGCCCCTTGGCTTCGATGTGGTTGGCCAGAGGCTGGGCGGCCGGTTGTGGGGCCGGCTGCGCGCTGCCCTTGTGAGCCTCGATGGTCGCCGTAGCCGACATGGTGTCCTCCCGAACTGCGATATTCATACCTGGATACCCCGCCACCAGACGGACTTGGCTGCGAATTCGATGGCCGCATAGAGCACCAGCGAGATCAGCGTGATGACGATGATGCATCCGAAGACGAGGTCGGTGCGCGACGAAGCGGTGCCCAGCATGATGAGGTTGCCGAGGCCGCGGTCGGAGCCGACGAGCTCGCCGATGATGGCGCCGATCATCGCCAGCGGCATGGCCACGCGACAGCCGTCGATGAAAGCCGGCAGCGCACTCGGCAGGCGCAGCGTCGTGAAGGTCGTCCACGGGCCGGCATTCAAGGCGCGGAAATGCTCCTCCAGGTTCTTGGCGGTGCCGGCGAAGCCGCCGAGTGTGGCGACCACGATCGGGAAGAAGGCGAACAGGAAGGCCATCGCCACCTTGGAGATGAAGCCGTAGCCGAACCAGACGATCATCAGCGGCGCCAGCGCGCTCTTCGGTGTGGTCTGGAGCGCCGTCACCAGCGGGTAGATGGTACGCTGGGCGAAGGGCGAGACATAGACGATCATGCCGATGATGATGCCGACGACGACAGCGGCGATGAAGCCGATCAGCACTTCTGCCAGCGTGTACATGGAGTGTTCGAAGATCTGGTCGCGTGACTCCCAGATCGCCACCGCGATCGCCGAGATCGGCGGCAGGATGTAGCTTTTCACTTCGAAATAGCGAACGCCGTATTCCCAGAAGAGCAGGAACGCTCCGAAAAACGAGACGACTTGCGCGTATGCGACAAGCCTTGGACTAACGCCTGACATATTGGCTCCTCCTGATAGGCGTCCGGGGGTGGGCCTCGCAGGCAGCAGCCCCGGCAAATCTGTGTGTCGCATCCGGATCGTCCGGTGCGCTCTTTGAGCAAGGGCGCCAGCATGGCCGGCGCCCCTCGTCTCGGTGGCTTGCAGGTCCTCGGCCTACTCGCCCAGCTTGTCCTTCACCACCTGGTGGGGCGGCGGGACAAGGAAGCGCTTGAAATGCCACTGGTCGAAGGCGTCGATATTGCGCGCCCAGACCTGGGCGACATGCGGGTTGTCTTCGGTGACCTGGATCATGTCGCAATAGATCTCGCAGTTGTTGCCGTCGGGATCCTTGAACACGAGGAAGCAGTTGGCGCCCGGCCCGTGCTTGCCGATGCCGCGGACGATTTCCACGCCGCGCTCCTGCAGCATTTCTGCCGCCGCCTCCATGTCCTCGAGGCTGTCGACCAGATAGGAGAAGTGCTCGAGGCCGGGCCTCGAATACTTCGGCAGGTCGTCGCGATCGGGCGAGTCAGCCGGGATCTGCGACAAAGCGAGGTCGTGATGGTCGGCGCCTGCACGCAGGAACACCATCTTGTCCTCGATCCAGTCCGAGACCTCCAGTCCGACGACATTGGTGTAGAAGTCGACGGACTTGTGGATGTCACGAACCATCAGGACCATGTGGCCCAGTTTCCTGACGTTGATCTTCTTCTTCATGGTCCTCATCCAGGAGTGAAGTCAGCCCTCAGCGGCTGATGTTGCGGTAGAGGTCGTCGGTCTTGATGCTGTCGTCGACGACGAAAGCTTCACGCACGAAGCCCATGGTCTTTTCCATGCGGTCGGCACGGACGAAACCCAGGTCCTTGTTCTCGGCATTCGGATCGCGGACCAGCGCGTTGATCTGCTTGATCTGTTCCAGCACGATGCTCTTTTCGAGCGTCGGATACTGCTTGACGATCAGGTCGGCGGACTCATCCGGGTTCTGCGCGAGGAACTCGTAGCCGCGATAGGAAGCGTCGAGGAACTTGTCGACGACCTCGGGCTTCTCGGCCAGCATCTGCTCGGTGGTGACGAAGCCGCTGCCATACATGTCGAGACCGAAGTCGCGATACTTGATCATGCCGATCTTCTTGCCACTCTCGCCGGCATTCTCTGTCAGGATCGGCAGGCTGGCGCCTTCCCAGCACTCGGCGAGATCGACCTTGCCTTCC
Organism: Aminobacter sp. NyZ550; assembly: GCF_025628925.2. Classification (NCBI taxonomy): domain Bacteria; kingdom Pseudomonadati; phylum Pseudomonadota; class Alphaproteobacteria; order Hyphomicrobiales; family Phyllobacteriaceae; genus Aminobacter; species Aminobacter sp. NyZ550. The sequence goes on along the minus strand of NZ_CP114190.1, from coordinate 1,061,020 downwards.
AGGAAGGACGAGGTGATGACGGCCGGGTTCATGCGCAGCAGCTTGAGGTGATCCTTGGGCAGGCCATTGTCGACGAGCCAGTTCGGCACGATGTTCTGCACCGGCGATGTGGCGCCGCCGCCGACCGACTTGCCGGCGAAGTCGGCGAGCTTCTTTTCGCCCTCGCCGTCCTTGGTCAGGTAGCAGAGCGCGCCCGGCCACACCGTGTTGATCGAGCCGACGAAAACGGCCTTGCCGCCATTGGCGCGGTTGAGAATGACCGAGACAGGATCGCCATAGCCGATGTCGAACAGGCCCTGGTCGATCTCGTTGACGGTGCGCTGGCCGCCATAACCCTGGTAGACGGTGACGTCGAGGCCAGCCTCGTCATAAAAACCCTTGGCCTTGGCGACCAGGATGCCACCGACGCTGCCTTGCGGCAGCCACGACATGTTGAATGCGACCTTCTCGGCCGCCGAGGCGGCGGCCGTCATGCTTGCAACGGCACCTGCCAGCGCGAGCCCGCGCAGTGCTTTCCCGAAACTCATTGCCATACTGTCCTCCTCAGTGTTGGGCCTGGTTTTTTGGATGCTTCTTACCCGACCGGCATGGACCGGATCGGATTTGTTATGGCGCCGACCTTCTCTACGGCAGCCGTGACGATGTCCCCGCAATTGAGGAACTCGCCGGTTCCCATGCCGACGCCGTCAGGCGTGCCGGTGGCGATCAGGTCGCCCGGCCGAAGCGTCAGGATCGACGACAGATAGGAGATCTGCTCGGCGACGGAAAAAATCATCGAACCGGTACTGTCGTCCTGCTTGCGCGTTCCGTTCACGTCCAGCGTCAGGCGCAGGCTCTGCGGATCGCCGATGCAGGCGGCCGGCACGAGCCACGGACCGAGCGGGGCGAACGTGTCGAAGCTCTTGCCCCGGAACCAGTCGAATTTGAAGGGGAAATCGGAGCGGCGCGTGAGATCGCGCGAGGTGATGTCGTTGATGACCGAATAGGCAGCGACATGCTCGAGTGCCTTCTCGACCGGAATGTCGCGGCCGCCGATGCCAATGACTGCCGCCAGCTCGACCTCCCAATCGACCTTCTGCGCCCGCTCCGGCAGGATCACCGCCGCATCGGGACCGATGACGCTCGAATCCGCCTTCATGAAGACATAGGGCTGGCTTTCCGACTTGGCGGCCAGCACCGTGCCCATCTCCTGGGCATGCTCGACATAGTTGGACGCAGTGGCGAAAATGCGGATCGGGCGATAGGGCTCGCAAAGCTGCGTTCCCGTTCCCAGCGGCTCATATTTTGGACCTGCAGCGGCAACGTTCTCGGCGAGAGCCGCCAAAGCCGGCGCCACGTCCAGCCAGCGGTCGAGCATGCCCGCCACGCCGGCTGAAATCCACTTGTCCCAGGCCTGTGCGTCCTTACCCGTAAGGCGTGCCACCAGCGCGAGGTCATAGACGCCCTGCTCCGTCACCAATACGGGCCGAACTTCGTCCCTGATCACTCGTTGTCCTAGCGCGTGCCACACCACTGGCTGGCTCCTTCCTTGTTGCCTGCTATCGTTGTTGCATACATTTCATCATCTGTGTATGCATGTCAAGCATGAGGTGCGCACGGAGAGCGAGTTTCTAACGATGTCTGAAATCGAATTGTTCCATGAATGGGGTTCGGTTCAGTCCTTCAAGGTCCGCATGTGCCTGGCCGAGCTCGACCTTCCCTGGACCTCGCGCCGCATCGACCTGTCGCGTTTCGACAATCTCACCCCGGCCTATCTCACAGTGCACCCCAAAGGGCTGGTGCCGGCGCTACGCTGGAACGGCGAGGTCTTCGTCGAATCCTCCGACATCAACGAGCTGCTCGTCGACATTGCCGGCGGCAGGCTGCTGCCATCTTCGATAGAAGAACGCGCACGCGCGCGAAGCTGGGCTCGCTTCGAAGACGAGGTGGTGCACCCGGCCATCCGCCCGCCGACCTTCAATCTCATCCTCAAGGCGCGTGTGGCGAAAATCGCCCCTGCCGCATTCGCCGAAATGATCTCGCGACATCCGCTGCCGGCACGACGCGACGCCTATCTGGCCGCGGCGCACGCGCCCTTCGATCACGCGGCCGTCGTCACCTCGATCAGGACGTTCCGCGACGTGATGGCCATGATGGAGCGAGCATTGGCTGAAAGACACTGGCTGGCAGCAGACAGCTTTTCGCTCGCCGACGTGGCCATGGCCGCCTTCGTCGACAGGCTCGACCGACTGGCCATGCCCGCCTTGCTCGCCGCCTTTCCCAGAACGTCCGACTGGGCGACGCGAATCCGCGCCCTCAAGTCATACGCCGAGGCCCAGGGCCCGGACAACGCTCGCCCCGATCCACTCGTCAACACAGCTGCCGTGGCCACGCTGATCGCCGAGGCGCACGGGCAAGCTCCAACACTGGAAATGGAACGCTTCTGATGGATCACGCCATGAAGATCGACACACTGGACGACGGCAAGACCCTGCTCGACCGCCTGTTCTTCGACGCCCGCAGCCAGAATGGTTGGCTCGACCGGCCGGTCGATCTCGCGCTGCTCGAACGAATCCACGACATCGCCAGGATGGGGCCGACGAGCATGAACTGCTCGCCCCTGCGCATCGTCTACCTGACATCGGATGCGGCACGCGAAAGGCTGAAGCCGGCACTTGCCGCGGGCAACGTCTCCAAGATCATGACCTGCCCGGTCGTCGCCATCTTCGCCACCGACTATGGCTTCGCGGACAAGATGCCGTATCTGTTCCCGCACACCGACGGCAAAGGCCATTTCGAGCGCAATCCGCATCTCATCGATGACACCGCCTTCCGCAACGCCACGCTGCAGGCGGCCTATTACATGCTGGCGGCACGCGCGCTCGGCCTCGACTGCGGTCCGATCTCCGGCTTCAACCGTGCCGTTACCGACGAGATCTTCTTTGCCGGCTCAGCCATCCGTTCAAACTTCATCTGCGGCATCGGCCATGGCGATCCGGCCAAGCTGTTTCCTCGCCACCCGCGCCTGCCCTTCGACGAAGCCTGCACAGTGCTTTGATCTGCGCCTGAAAGGAAAAAGCCCCCGACGCAAGCGCCGGGGGCAGGCTTTGGGTAGGGTAATCAGCTGTTTGAAAAGTCCTGAAACAGGTCTGCCTGAAAATCAGTCCGGCCGGCGCGCCACGACCTTGAGCTCGACCACCATATCCGGGTGCGGCAACTGGCTGACGCCGACGGTGGTGCGGGCCGGGCCGTCAGGCCCGAACCACTTGTTGTATTCGCCGTTCATGGCTGGATAGTAGGCCATGTCGGTGAGGAAGATCGTGACGTCGACGAGATCCGCAAGCGTGCCGTCGGCCGAGCCCAGCGTCTCGGTGATGTTGGCGATGATCACCCGGAACTGGGCGGCGACGTCGTAGCTCACTGCCTCCGCCTGCCTGGTGACGCCGGCGATGGTGCCGTCCTTCTGCCGGGCGCTGACGCCCGACAGGAACAGCAGGCCGCCCGCTTCGCGCAGGAACGGATAGTTGGCGAGCGGCTTCGGCCTGTCGGCTGCTGCAGTGCTCACGCTGCCTTCTCCAGTGCCCAAGGTGAGAAACCGACCTGGGCGACGGCGGCGAAGAACTTTTGCTCGGCCTGCGTGTCGAGTTCAACCAGCGGCGCGCGCACGGTGCGCCAGTCGACGGAGCCGAGCTCGCGCGCGATCAGCGATTTCATCGCCTGGATCATCGGGAAATGCTGGAACAGCGTGCGCACGGTGGCAGCCCGGGCGAAGGCGTCGGCGACGCCGAGCTTCGGCGTGTTCATCACCGCTTCGACCATGCCCTTGGCGTTGACGTTGGCGGTGGCCGAGATGCAGCCGACCGACCCCTTGGCGATCGTCTCGCCAAGCAGGATCTCGGAAGCCGGGAACACCTTGAAGCCGTCGCCGAGCTCGAGATAACGCGCCAGGTTTTCGCGGTCGCCCGAGCTGTCCTTGATGCCTACGACATTGGGATAGCGGCGGCGCAGGCCCTCGATCAGCTCGACGGTAACAGGAACGCCGGTGAATTGCGGGATGTGGTAGAGCACCACCTGCAGCTTGTCCGAACCGACGGCCTCGATCAGGCGGCCATAGTGGCGGATCAGCCCGTCGGTCGATGCCGGCTTGAAGAAGAACGGCGGCAGCACCAGCACTGCAGGCGCACCCGCATCGACTGCCGCGCGCGTCAACTCGACGGTCTCGTCAAGCGAATTGTTGCCCGTGCCCGGCATCAGCGCCGAGGCAGGGATGCCAGCAGCAACGACATCATCGAGCAGGCGACGCTTTTCCGAAATCGACAGCGAAGCTGCCTCGCTGTTGGTGCCGAAGATCGCAAGGCCGGCACCCTGCTCGACGATCCAGCGGCAATGACTGAGGAAATGCTGCGAATTGACTGTTAAGTCCGGATTGAACGGCGTCAGAACCGGGGCGTAGACGGAGAGAAGCTCCTGGGTCATGGGTCTCACTTTCGCTTTTGACAGGACAATCCGCAGGGAAAGAGACCGCATTCGTCGATGGCGAAGCGCATGATCTCGTGTCCCAGTTCCTCTTCGTGCGTATCGAAATGCGCGACGATGGATGTGTGGTTATGGCGGCTCAGCTGGACGAAGCGCGGCGCCTTGCCGGTGCGCATCGCATGCCGCTGGACGAACTCGGCGCCATAGGCGTCGATGTAACGGTTCTCGAACTCGGCAACGGCGACCATCACCGGCAGCGCACTGGTTCCCGCATGAATGACCGGCGACAGCGCGTCGTAGGCCGCCTCGTCGTCGCCGAAATACTGGCGGACGTTGTTGGCATTGGGATTGGTGGGCAGGCTGTCGGCCCTGAGCCGCGCGCTGATCAGCACCGCCCCTCTGATGTCGGGGCTCGGAAGCCGCCCGACATTGGGGTCGTGGAGATAACCGGCGACATGGCAGCCACCGGCGGAATGGCCGACGAGCAGGATCGCGCGCGGATTGCCGCCGAAACGCTCGATGTTTGCGGCGATCCAGTCGATCGCCGCCGCCACGTCGCGCGCGCCTTCGGGGTACTGCGCGCCGGGCGCCAGCCGGTACTCGACATTGACGCCGACGAGGCCCTGGCGGCTGAACCAGCGCAGCACATTGTCGTAGATCAGGCCGTCCGCGCTTTTCGAGCCGCGCGTAAACGCGCCGCCATGGACGAAGACGACGACCGGCCGGCCGCGCCCGGACGCGCAACGGCTGCTGCTTTCGAAAACGTCGAGGCGATGGGCGGGATCGGCGCCATAGGCCAGGTCGCGGTGGACGACGATGCCGTCATTGGCGGCCTTTTCCTGGTGATGGTCGCGATAGACGTCGAGCACCACCTTGCGGCTCGCGCCGAGATCGTCGTTCCAGACCCTGCCTATGGCATCCAGTCGCGCCCGCTCATCAGGCGAAAGTCCCGCAAATCGCATTTCCGCTGTCCCTGCTCCTCGCAGAGGGGCCCTCAAGCAGGTGTACCCACTCCCCTCTTTTGTGCTGGATAGCAGTCAATTTCACACTTGACAACATATTTGCATACACAGATTACTATTTGCATACACAGATATAAAGAGTCTGTGTTGCGGGGCGGCTGCCGCCTCGCCGTCAAACCCTGTGAAAGGAAAACCAATGGCCAAGTTGCGCCATCTCGCGATCGCCGTGTCCGACCCGGAAGCGGCCGCCCAGTTCTTCGAGAAGGCCTTCGGCATGACCCGCGCCGGCCAGGCGATGCGCGGCGTCTACATGTCCGACGGCGTCATGAACGTCGCCCTTTTGAACTTCGGCGAAGAGCCGGTTCCGGGCTTCGAGACCGAGAAGGACTACAACGGCATCATCCACTTCGGCATGTGGGTGGATTCGGTCGAGGAGACCGACGAACTGGTGAAGGCTGCCGGCGGTTCGTACATGAACGGCCGCAAGGAATCGAACCCGAACGTCTTCTACGAAGTGAAGTACAAGACCCCCGAAGGCATCGTTTTCGACGTCACCGAGAACGGCTGGAAGGGCGCGGTCAAGAACGTCAACGCCGCCTGACCTGGCCCGAACCAATGCCGGAGCAACTAGCACCCCCGGCATCGGGCCATGTCACTGCCGCCGGCTTGGGCGGCGGCAAGAACGGAATGGAGCAATCGAGATGGCCAAGTCCAAGATCGCGGTGACGATCCCCGTATCCGACACCTGCCTGTCGCGACTGTCCCAATCCTACGACGTGATCACGCTGCCCGCAGGACTGGGCAGCGGATCACCGGAGATCGATTTCAGCGGCGTCTGGGCGGTGCTCACCAACGGCAGCACCGGCATGTCCGACGGCGAAATGGGCAGGCTGCCGGACCTAAAGCTGGTTTCCGCCTATGGCGCGGGCTACGAGAATGTCGACGTCGAGGCCGCAAGGCGCCGCGGCATCCACGTCACCCACGCGCCGAACACCAACACGGAGACTGTCGCTGACCATGCGCTCGCGCTGATGCTGGCGATCTCGCGCGACATCTGCCGGCGCGACCGCCGTCTGCGAGAGGGTGCCTGGGGCGCGATCCGCTCGGCCCGGCCTACGCTGTCGGGCGCAACCCTCGGCATCATCGGCCTCGGCAACATCGGCCAAGGCGTGGCAAAGCGCGGCGAAGCCTTCGGCATGCGCGTCGCCTACACCACCCGCAATCCAGTAACCGACGTCGACTGGCAGCACGTTGCCGATCCGATCGCGCTGGCGTCGATGAGCGACTTCCTCGTCGTCGCCTGCCCCGGCGGGCCGTCAACGCGACATCTCGTCGACCGCCGCATGCTTGCGGCACTCGGGCCGGGCGGGTTCCTGGTCAATGTCTCGCGCGGCATGGTTGTCGACACTGCGGCACTGGTCGAAGCCCTCCGTGAAAGCCGAATTGCCGGCGCCGGCCTCGACGTCTTCGAAGGCGAGCCTGAGCTGCCCGCCGGCCTCGCCGACCTCGACAATGCCGTGCTGACACCGCACATGGCCGGACGCTCACCGGCGGCGGAAAACGCACAGATCGACGTCTTTCTCCACAACCTCGCCGCGCATCGCAACGGTGGTATACTCAAAGCCCAGCTTGCATAAATCTCGGGCTGTCACTAAATCGATTTGGGATTTGCCTCGCGGCAGATCGCCATTTGCCGTGAAAACCGGAAAGCCGAACGCATGACCACCATCGCCTCGCAGATCTACCAGGCCCTCGCCGAGGAAATCGCCAAGGGCGTGATGGTTCCTGGCCAGAAGCTCGAAGAAAAGGTCATCGCCGAGAAGTTCGGCGTCTCCAGAACGCCGGTGCGTGACGCCCTGCGCGAACTCGGCGCCCGCGGCCTGATCGAGATGAATCCGCGCCGCGGCGGCGTCGTCGCCCGCATCGACACCGAACAGATGGCCGACATGCTGGAGGCCGAATGCGAGATCGAGGCCCTGTGCGCCCGCCTCGCCGCGCAGCGCATGAGCGCGCTCGAGCGCGAGCAGCTTTATGAACTGCACCGCCAATACGCGGCCTGCGCCGCCGAAAAGGACATCGAGGGCTGCCGCGACATCAACCGCAAGTTCCATGATGCCATCTGCCGTGGCGCCCACAGCGTCACCATCACCGCGATGGCGGTCGACCTGCGCGTGCGCCTCGCCCCTTTCCGCCAGCACCAGGCCGGCCCCGCCGACATCCGGCTGCAGCAGTCGCTCGACGAGCACCAGAAGGTCGTCGACGCGATCCGCGCCAATGACGGTCCGGCTGCCTTCGCCGCCCTTTACCAGCACAACGCCCGCCTCAGCGCCGGCGTCATGAGCCGCTTCGCCGCCGAAGCGGCCAAGTAGCCCAAGGCATCATCCCGACACCGAAGTTGACCTTGCCTGGCCACCGGCCGGGCCACTTGCGCTCGCCTTGGGTTGACCGAGCAACACCCTGCATTCCCGCCAACTCACGCCTTGCCTGCCGGCGCAGCCGCACGCTTTTGCGCAAGCAGGTATACAAGAATGCGGATGTGCATATCAAATCATTTGCATTCTCAAACTCATCTGTGCATACATTATAATCGCATTGCATACTACAAGGTACCTGTAGCCGCCGGCACATCGAGCAACGGCGATATTCAAGACCCGAATTCTGGAGGAGAAATCATGGGCAAGAATGCACGGTATTTGACTTTGGCACTGACGATGGCGGCAACAGGCATGCTGTCGGCACCGGCCATAGCCGCCGAAAAGACGATCGGCGTCACGGTTCCCTATTTCGGCTCGCCGTTCTGGAAAGCCGGGCTCTACGGCGTCGAGACCGCCGGCAAGGAAAAGGGCTACACGGTGCTGAAGGGCGACGCCAAGGACAAGGCCGAAGTCCAGATCGAGCAGATCCGCAGCTACATCGACAAGAAGGTCGATGCCATCATCATCGGCGCTGCCGACGCTGCCGCCGTCGGCCCGGCGGTCGAGGAAGCCATCGACAAGGGCATCCCTGTTATCGCACTGTCGGTGCCGCCAAAGTCCGACCGCCTGACCTCGTTCGTCGGCGCCGACAACATCGGCATGGGCCGCCTGCAGGGCATCTGCCTCGGCCGCGCCATCGGCGGCAAGGGTGAGGTCGGCCTGTTCGCCGGTCCGGACGAGATCTGGGCCAAGCTGCGCGTCACCGGCTTCAAGAACACCATGGAAGCCGACTTCCCCGACATCAAGATCGTCGCCGAAAAGGCCGGCGGCACCAAGGATGCGGGTGTCGCCGCGGTCGAATGGGCCAAGGCCCATCCCGAGATGCACGGCATTTTCACCGCCGCCGACACCATGGCCGTCGAGTCGATCAACCAGCTCGGCGCCTCCGTCGAGAAGATCAAGGTCTCGACCTCCAACCTCAACGATGATGCACGCACTGCCCTCGAAAATGGCAAGCTGACCTGCGCCTCGCTGCAGCCGGCGGTGGCCATGGGCCGCGACGCCGCCCGCGAGGCGATCGCCGCGATCGAAGGCGGCAAGGTGCTCGGCCGCATCGAAGCGCCGGCCCTGCTCGTCACCAAGGAGAAGGTCGCCGGCTACGACTTCTCCAAGATCATCGCCCCGGCCGACTACCAGCCGTAAGCGCAACGTCCGGCGGCACTTCAGCCTGACACATCAGCAAAGGGGAATCCGGCCGGCCCGGGTTCCCCTCGTCTTTACCAGCCCAGAGAAATCAAGCGATGTTGACACTTGCAATTGCCCTCGTCCTCTCCGGCGCCGTGGCCGGCCTTCTGGCCGGACTGTTCGGCATCGGCGGCGGCGCCATCCTCGTCCCCGTCCTGGTGCAGGCGCTTGCCATGCTCGACGTCGATGAAAGCATCCGCATGCATCTGGCGGTGGCGACCTCGCTCGGCATCGTCGTGCCGACCTCGATCCGCTCCTTCATGGCCCACCGCAAGCATGGCGCGGTCGACATGCCGCTGCTCAAAAGCTGGGCAATCGTATTGCCTATCGGCGCCATTCTCGCCTCGGCGGTCGCAGCCGTCATTTCCGGCGCCAGCCTGAAGTGGATCTTCACCGCGATCGCCACCATGGTCGGCGTCAAGATGCTGATCAACAAGCCGGGCTGGATCGTCGCCCGGGACCTGCCCGGCCAGCCGGTGCGTTCACTCTACGGCCTGTTGATCGGCTTCCTCTCGACGCTGATGGGCATCGGCGGCGGCATCATGAACAACACCTTCATGATGCTCTACAACCAGCCGATCAAGCGCGCGGTGGCGACCTCGTCTGGCGTCGGCGTGCTTATTTCCATCCCCGCCGTCATCGGTCTGATCGTCGCCGGCTGGCACAAGACCGACCTGCCCGAATTCTCGCTCGGCTACGTCAACATGCTTGCCGTGGCGCTGATCATGCCGATATCGCTCGTCACTGCCCCCCTTGGCGCGCGTATGGCTCATGCTGCCTCCAAGCGCGCGCTCGAAGTGTCCTTCGGCGTCTTCCTGCTCGCCGTCTCGGCCCAGTTCGCCTGGTCGCTGCTGGCATAGCGGGAGCACGGCACCGCTTCGGGCTCGCTATCGAACAGGGGAGCGCGCCGATCTCATTCGCCAGCCGGGACACTCTGGCCGTTCGTCGGTTCGGATGTCGATCCTTTGCTCCGCCAACCGAACCTGTTGACTCCTCCCATATTAATTTCTAAAGTTTAGAAAATAATATGGGAGGAACCGGATGGGTGTTCATCACGGCCATATCTTGCGCATCCTCAGGGATGAAGGACCGCAGTCGCGGGCCGACCTGTCGCGCCGGTCGAAGCTGTCGGCGACGACGCTGACCCATGTCACGGCTGCCCTGCTGCGTGATGGCTCGATCCTCGAAGGCGACACCAGCCTGCCCAACGGCGTGGTCGGCCGCCCCGCCCAGGCGGTGAAGCTGGCACCCGACGCCCGCAGCGTCGCCGGCGTCCATATCGGCGCCGGCAATGTGCAGGTGGCCATCACCGATCTCCTCGCCCGCCCCAAGGCCACCGCCGCCTTTGCCTTCGACACCGAGGCTGCCGATCCCGACGAGATCGTCGGTCAGGTGTCGAGGACTGTCACCGAGCTTGCCGCCGAAGTGCAGGTCGAGACCAGCAGACTGCTTGGCGTCGGCATCGGCGTGCCCGGCCCGGTCGATCCGGCGCGCCGCACGGCGCTCGCCTCGATCAATGTCGGCTGGCGCAACGTGCCGCTCGCCGACAAGCTCGAAGATGCGCTTCGACTGCCGACGACGGTCGAACACAATGTCAGCGCCATGGCTCTGGCCGAAAGCCACTACGGCATCGGCAAGAATGTGCCGGCCCTGCTCTACATCTACCTGCGCACCGGCCTTGGCGCCGGATTGATGGTCGATGGCGCGCCGTTCAGGCCGGGCGGCCATGGTGCGGTCGAACTCGGCCACATCCAGATCGTGGCCGAGGGCAAGCGCTGTGCCTGCGGCAATGTCGGCTGCCTCGAAACCTTCGTCTGCGAGCGCGCTTTGATGGACGCTGCCGGCCTCAAGGGCGCGGCGCCCGACAATCTGCTCGCCAGGGTCGAGCAGAACACCGCCGCCTGGGACGTCGTCGTTCGCCACCTCACCACCGCGCTCGCCAGCGCCGTCAACATATTGAGCCCCGACCTGATCGTCTTCGGCGGTCATCTCGGCGACGCGCCGCAATCACTGTTCGAGCGGCTGGAACGGGACCTGCCGCTCCGCATCATGCCGCATATGCGCGACATATTGAGCATCCGCCGCGCCACGTTCGGAGCGCAGTCCGGCGCCATCGGCGGCGCGGCCGTTGCACTCGACCAGTTCTTCTATTCGGGAGCACTCCATTGAGCGCCGCCTCGTCGACCGTCGCGGCCTCCACTGGCACGCTTCTTTCGCGCGTCGGACCACACCTCCCCGGCCTCGCTCTCAACGCCCTCGCCTTCCTCGTCGGCCTCGCCATCTGGTGGGCGATCACGGCAGCCAAGCTGGTTGTCCTGCCCGGGCCGCAGGAAGTGTTCGTCCGCGCCATCGAACTCGCCGCCAACGGCCAGCTCGCGCTCGACATCTTCTCCAGCCTTAAGCGCGTGCTCACAGGCTTCCTGCTCGGCGCAGCACTCGCCATCCCGGTCGGCTTCCTGATGGGCTGGTACAAGATCGCCCGCGCGCTGATCGAACCTTATGTCCAGTTCTTCCGCATGATCCCGCCGCTGGCGGTTATCCCGCTCGCCATCGTCACCATGGGCATCGACGAGGCCCCCAAGATCTTCGTCATCTTCCTTGCCTCGTTCCTGTCCTGCGTCGTCGCCACCTATCAGGGAGTCATCAGCGTCGACCGCACTTTGATCAACGCAGCCCGCGTGCTCGGTGCCAACGACAGGGTCATATTCCCGCGGGTCGTCATCCCGGCGTCGACCCCCTTCATCCTCGTCGGCGTCCGCATCGGCCTGGGATCGGCCTGGGCAACTGTCGTCGCGGCCGAGCTGATCGCGGCGCAGTCGGGCCTCGGCTTCCGGATGCAGCAGGCCCAGCTCTATTACGACCTGCCGACCATCTTCGTCAGCCTGATCACCATCGGCGTGCTCGGCCTGCTGATGGATCGCCTGCTTCAGGCGACCGAACGCCGCCTCACCAGTTGGCAGGAGCGCGCCCAATGAGCCAGCCCAAGCTTTCCTTCCAGCCCAAACTTTCCTTCCAAAATGTCAGCCGCCGCTTCGGCGAAGGCGACAAGTCGTTCCTGGCGCTTGACCGGCTCAACCTCGACATCGCCGACGGCGAGTTCGTCACCGTCGTCGGCCCGTCCGGCTGCGGCAAGTCGACGGCGATGAACATCGCCGCCGGCCTGATGGACGTCTCCGACGGCAAGGTTCTCGTCGACGGCAGGCCGGTCAGCGGCCCGGGGCCGGAACGGGGCGTCATCTTCCAGCAATACGCCCTGTTCCCGTGGCTGACGGTGCGCCAGAACGTCGAGTTCGGACTGCGCATCAAGGGCCTGCCGGCGTCGGAGCGGCGCCGCATCTCCGACCATTTCATCGGGCTGGTCGGGCTCCGCGATTTCGCCGACGCGCTGCCCAAGACTCTGTCGGGCGGCATGAAGCAGCGCTGCGCGATTGCCCGCGCCTATGCCGTCGACCCGACGATGCTTTTGATGGACGAGCCGTTCGGCGCGCTCGACGCGCTGACCCGGGTGCACATGCAGGACCAGTTGCTCGACACCTGGAGCCGCGAGCGCCGCACCGTCTTCTTCATCACCCATGACGTCGACGAGGCGGTCTATCTCGCCAACCGCGTCATCGTCATGGCCGCCCGGCCCGGGCGCCTGCACAAGATCATACCGGTCAACCTGCCGGCCGAGCGCAACGAGGATGTGCGCCTGTCCAAGGAATTCACCGAGATACGCAACCAGGTCTGGCACTCGGTCTACCACCAGAAGCCGCAGGTCGAGGCCTGACACCAAAGGGAGGACTACAATGAAGATCAACCTGACCAGGCGCGGCTTTCTCGCCGCAACCGGAAGCGCGCTGGCCGCACCCGCAGTGTTGTCGCTCGGCAGTCCGGCCCGCGCACAGGCCAAGCCGGTGCGCGTCGGCTACATCGCCGACTATTTCGGCACCAGCCTGACAGCCGTTGCCAGCGACCAGGGCCTGTGGGCCAAACATGGCCTCGAACCGGAACTCAAGGTGTTCACCAACGGTCCTATCCAGGTCCAGGCGCTCGGCGCCGGCAGCCTCGACTTCGGTTATGTCGGTCCCGGAGCCTTGTGGCTGCCTGCCTCTGGCAAAGCCAAGATCGTCGCCATGAACGCGCTTGGCCTGTCCGATCGCGTCATCGCCCAGGCCGGTTTCAACTCGATGGCCGACCTCAAGGGCAAGAAGGTCGGCGTGCCCGAGGGCACATCCGGCGACATGCTGCTGCGCCTCGCGCTCGCCAAGGCAGGCATGCAGCTCTCCGACGTCGAGGTGGTCAAGATGGACCCGAGCACCGTGGTCTCGGCCTTCGCCTCCAAGCAGATCGACGGTGCCGGCATCTGGTACCCGCTCGTCGGCGTCATCAAGAAGACCGTGCCCGACCTGGTCGAGGTCGCCCAGAGTGCCGATTTCTTTCCCGCCAATTCCTTCCCCTCGGCCTTCGTCGCCCGTAACGAGGTTGCAGCGGAAGATCAGGACACGGTCAGGAAGATGATCGCCGTGCTCAAGGACGCCAACGACTTCCGTGCCGCCGACGTTCCGCGCTCGGTCGATATCACCGCCAAATTCCTCGGCGTTCCGGCAGACCCGCTGGTAACCGAGAGCAAGAACGGCAAGTACCTGACCAGTGCGGAACTTGCCGCCGCCACCAAGGACGGCACCGTCGCCGGCTGGCTCAAGGGCCTCAACGAGCAGTTTGTCGCTTTCGGCAAGCTGAAGGACCCGCTCGATCCGAAGGACTACTATCTCGGCGATCTCTACGCCGGCTGATCGAGTCTGCTTGCCTCGCTGTTTTGGCGGCGGGGCCTTTCCTGACCTCTCCCATCCAAGCGTGACCCCATGAACGTTCTCTACATCGACATCGACAGTCTCCGCCGCGACCATCTCGGCTGCTACGGCTACCACCGCAACACCTCGCCTGCGATCGACGCTCTGGCGGCAGACGGCATCCGCTTCGAGAACGTCTATGTCTCCGACGTGCCCTGCCATCCGTCACGCACCGCTCTCTGGAGTGGCCGGCACGGGTTGCGGACGGGCGTCGTCGGTCATGGCGGCACCGCCTGCGAACCTTTTCGGGAGGGTGCTGAGCGCGCCTGGGCCGGCACCTTCTACGAGGAAGGCTGGATGAAGGCGCTGCGCGACCTCGGCTACCACACCGCCACGATCTCGTCCTTCGGCGAGCGCCATGGCTGCTGGCATTGGTATGCCGGCTTCAACGAGATGTTCAATCCCGGCCAGGGTGGCATGGAGAATGCCGACGACGTCGTCCCGGTGGCCGTCGACTGGCTGCGCCGCAACGGCAAGTCCAGGAAATGGTTCCTGCATGTCAATGTCTGGGATCCGCACACCCCCTACCGCGTACCTGAAAGCTTCGGCGACCCGTTCAGGGACGATCCGATCCCGTCATGGATGACGCGCGAGGTCCTTGCCGAGCAGATGAAAGGCTATGGCCCACACAGCCCGATGGAGCCGCGCGGCTATGACGCCGATCCCTCCGGCTACCCTCGCATGCCCGTCCCCATCGATGACCTCGCAAAGGCCAAGGCCTGGTTCGACGGCTACGACACTGGCGTCAGATATGCTGACGACCATGTCGGCATGCTGGTCGCCACGCTGAAGGACCTCGGCCTGTTCGACGACACCATCATCGTCATCGGTGCCGACCATGGCGAGAACATGGGTGAACTCAACGTCTGGGCCGACCACCAGACCGCGGACGAATACACCTGCAACGTGCCGCTGGTCATGCGCTGGCCCGGTGTCGCCGACATGCGCGGCGTCAACGAGGGCCTGCACTATCACTTCGACTGGGCAGCGACCCTGATCGACAAGCTCGGCGGCAAGGTGCCCGAGGTCTGGGACGGCAAGTCCTTCGCGCCTGCTCTGGCAGCGGGTGAACAGGGTGGCCGCGACTTTCTGGTGCTGTCGCAGGGCGCATGGGCGGTGCAGCGTGGCGTGCGTTTCCGCAGCGAGGATGCCGACTGGCTGATGCTGCGCACCTACCACGACGGCTACAAGGACCTCGAACCGATCGAGCTCTACAACCTGACCTACGACCCGCACGAGCAGCACGACCTCGCCGTCGAGCGGCCCGACATCGTCGCCCATGCGAGCAAGCTCCTGGAGGACTGGCGTTCGGCCACGCTTGCCCGCAGCGAGACCGACGTCGACCCGCTGGTAACCGTCCTGCGCGAGGGCGGTCCCTATCACTGCAAGGGCGAGTTGCCGGCCTATCTCGAACGCCTGAGGGCCACCGGCCGCGCCCATCACGCGGACAAGCTGGAAGAGCGCCATCCCGGCCCGAAGGCGCGGACGGCAACGACGCGCTAGCGCAATTCCAGGAAAAGTGTGCAGCGGTTTTCCGTCCGGAATTGCGCAAAAGCAGGAAGATAGAAAGGTTCCGCGGTTCGAAGAAAAGCGGAACCTCGCTAACGACGGCACGGACCCCGCCGGGCAAATCGTTCCGTTCCGCGACGGCTTGTCCGGCTGTCTTCTGCGGCGCACCAGGCACGGTCCAGCGATCATTCGAAGCGCTATGCGATGAGCAGGCGGAGCTATCAGGCCGGTCGGGCGCACACCGTCGAGCGCGTCAGGAAACGCTTCTCGCGGCCGTTGTCGAGCGAGAACATGCCGCCGCGCCCCGGCACGACGTCGATGATCAGGTCGGTGTGTTTCCAGGCCTCGTATTGGGAGGCGCTGATGTAGACAGGCGTTTCGCCGATGGTGCCCAGCCGCACGTCGTTGTCGCCGACGATGAAGTCGGAGCGCGGATAGCACATCGGCGACGAGCCGTCGCAACAGCCGCCGGACTGGTGGAACAGCACCGGCCCATGGTCGGCGATGATCTCGTCGAGCAGGGCGACTGCTTCGACCGTGGCGGAGACCTTGTCGAGGGGAGGATGCGAGGGCATGGGCGGAGTTCCGGGTTAGCTTTCCTCTCCCCGTTCACGGGGAGAGGATGCCGGCAGGCAGGTGAGGGGCAGCGCAGACATTGCTGGTTCGAGCCGCCCCTCATCCGCCCCTTTCGGGCACCTTCTCCCCGCAAGCGGGGA
This sequence comes from Aminobacter sp. NyZ550, assembly GCF_025628925.2. Classification (NCBI taxonomy): domain Bacteria; kingdom Pseudomonadati; phylum Pseudomonadota; class Alphaproteobacteria; order Hyphomicrobiales; family Phyllobacteriaceae; genus Aminobacter; species Aminobacter sp. NyZ550. Next base: position 1,044,887 of record NZ_CP114190.1, on the reverse strand, counting down.
GAAGGAAGAGGCTCAGAAAAACCCGAGCTTCTTCGGGCTGTAGCTGACCAGCATGTTCTTGGTCTGCTGGTAGTGGTCGAGCATCATCTTGTGCGTCTCGCGGCCGATGCCCGACTGCTTGTAACCGCCGAAGGCCGCGTGCGCCGGATAGGCGTGGTAGCAGTTGGTCCAGACGCGGCCGGCCTGAATGGCGCGGCCGAAGCGGTAGAGCCGGTTGGCGTCACGGCTCCAGATTCCGGCGCCGAGGCCATAGAGCGTATCGTTGGCAATCGACAGCGCGTCATCATCGTCCTTGAAGGTGGTGACCGAGACAACCGGCCCGAAAATCTCCTCCTGGAAGATGCGCATCTTGTTGTGGCCCCTGAACACGGTCGGCTTGACGTAATAGCCGCCGGCAAGGTCGCCCGGCAGGTTGGCGCGTTCACCGCCGGCCAGCAGCTCGGCGCCTTCCTGGCGGCCGATGTCCATGTAGGACAGGATCTTCTCCAACTGCTCCGACGAAGCCTGGGCGCCGATCATCGTCGCCGGGTCGAGCGGGTCGCCCTGGACGATCGCCTCGACGCGCTTCAGCGCCCGCTCCATGAACCTGTCGTAGATCTTCTCATGCACCAGCGCGCGGCTCGGGCAGGTGCAGACCTCGCCCTGGTTGAGCGCGAACATGACGAAGCCTTCGATCGCCTTGTCGAAGAAGTCGTCGTCTTCCGCTGTCACGTCCTGGAAGAAGATGTTGGGCGACTTGCCGCCAAGTTCGAGCGTCACCGGGATCAGGTTCTGCGAGGCATATTGCATGATCAGCCGGCCGGTCGTCGTTTCCCCGGTGAAGGCGATCTTGGCGATGCGCGGGCTCGACGCCAGCGGTTTGCCGGCCTCGAGGCCGAAGCCGTTGACGATGTTCAGCACGCCCTCGGGCAACAGGTCGCCGATCAGGTCGGCCCACAGCATGATGGTGGCGGGCGTCTGCTCAGCCGGCTTCAGCACCACGCAGTTGCCGGCAGCGAGCGCCGGTGCCAGCTTCCAGCAGGCCATCAGCAGTGGGAAGTTCCACGGAATGATCTGGCCGACGACGCCGAGCGGCTCGTGGAAGTGATAGGCGACAGTGTCGTCGTCGATCTGCGACAGGCTGCCTTCCTGGCCGCGCAGCGCGCCGGCGAAGTAGCGGAAATGGTCGATGGCAAGCGGCACGTCGGCGGCGGTCGTCTCGCGGATCGGCTTGCCATTGTCCCAGGTCTCGGCCAGCGCCAGAAGGTCGAGGTTTTCCTCCATACGATCGGCGATGCGATTGAGGATCAGCGCGCGGGTCGCAGGTGCTGTCTTGCCCCAGGCGTCCTTGGCCTTGTGGGCGGCGTCGAGTGCCGCCTCGATGTCGGCCGCATCGGAGCGGGCAACCTCGCCGAGCGGCCGGCCTGTGACAGGCGAGATGTTTTCGAAATAGCGGCCGGCCTTCGGCGCTACCCAGGCACCGCCGATATAGTTGTCATAACGCTTGGCAAACGGCACCTTGGCGGTACGCGAGAATTCCACCTTGTTCATGCTCTTCCTCCCGAGAAGCAGCGCCGCGGCATGCGGCGCGTCGGGAGGCAGACTTGCCGGGACTTCGACAGTTGTCAGCCGGGCTGCAGGCGGGGCCCGTCGCGATGTGTCGCAGTTCTGCGACACATCTGCCAAACGCACTGGCAGCCGGCCGAAAAGCGGTGCCGGGACCTCAGATGTAGGAGGTGATCGCAGGCGGTTCCCACCACCTATTGTCGCGGCCATTGCCATAGTTGACGGGCGCCGCTGCAAGCTCGTTCGGATCGACGTCGTCGAGACATCCGATCTGGATGGCGACGAAGTCGCCGCCGATCGCCTCGACATGACCTTGGCTGAACGGCGCGCAGCCGCATGTCGAACAGAACAGATGATGCCCCTGCATGGTGCCGAAGCCGTAGTCGGTCATGGCGTCCTCGCCCGACAGCAGGCGAAACTGTGCCGGCTTGACCAGCGCGTTCCACGAGCGCCGCTTGGAGCAGATCGAACAGTTGCAGCGCGCAGTCCCTGCCGCGAGATCCATGTCAGCCTCGAAATGCACCTTGCCGCAATGACAGCTGCCCCGGTAAGTCTTGATCACGACGTCCTCCTCGATGAACTGGCCGCAACATACCACCCGGCTCCTGCCATCTTGATGTCAGGAGACTTGTCAGCATCCGTTGATTTCGTCAGGTGGCGCGGTGGAGATCGAGCCGGTTCATCTTGCGATGCAAGGTCGCGCGGCTGATGCCGAGCATACGCGCGGCAAGCGCGACATTGCCGCCGGCGCGGGCCAGCGCGCGCTGCAGCACGGCCCGCTCGGCCTCGCGCAATTCTCGCTCCGCCACCACGCTGCCGCCCAGCAGGTCGGCTGCCGGCATGGGTTTGGCAAAGCTTTCGGCGGTCAGCCCGAGCGCCAGCCTGGCGCTGCGCGTCGCGCCGATGACGAGATCGTCGGCATCGATGGCAAGCAGGGCGCCGGCGCTGCGTTCGGCCACCGGCGCCAGCATGATGCGGGCATCGGGGAAGGCGAGCCGGAAATTATCGGCTTCGATGCGCCGGGCGGCGTCCCCCACCGCCAGCGCGATGAGGTTGACAAAGCCCTCGGTCAGGTCGGCACGGCAGGACGAGACGTCGAGCGCCGCGGCCAGCTTGCCTTCGTGGTCGAAGATCGGCGTGGTCGTACAGGACAAAGCCGTGTTGCGCGTCAGAAAATGCTGGCCGCGATGGATTGTCAGCGGTCGCTGCTCGACAAGGCAGGTACCAATGCCATTGGTGCCCTCGCTCTCCTCGCTCCACACCGTGCCGGTCCACAGTCCCCAGTCATGGAAGGTCTCGTCATCGGCCAGCGCACCGCGGCGCTCGACCGGCACGCCGTCGCGATCCGCCAGGAGCACGCAGCAGCCGACCCCGCCGACGGCGAGGTAGAGCCTGTCGAGGCTGGCCTGGGCGACCGCGATGAGCGGCTCGATGCGCTGCCGGGCGAACACGAGCTCGGATTCGGTCAAGCGTTTGGGCGGGCTGCGATGGGTCGGATCGAGATGGTGATGCGACGATCGCTGCCAGGACGCGACCAGTGCCGAACGCGCGGCCTCGCTCGACTTCAGGGCAGCCTGCACCTTGTCGGCATGCTCGGTGACTGCGGTGCCTCTCATCCTCTCCTCCGGCGGCGTCTGCACCTCTTCCCGTACCGCATAGTCGTTGCCTGCTTCCGAAATCGGGTCAAGTAGCCCTTAGACGTATGCGGATGCCGGCCGGCGGAGCCAACGCCCGCCGGCCGCGTGGTTTGACATCAGGACTTGTGATGGACCTCCTGCAACCCGTAGACGTCGGTTGCGATCCCTTCCTTGCGCGCCTTGAGCTGCAGCGACAGATACTGCGAATAATGCCTGGACTGGTGCAGGTTGCCGCCATGGAACCACAGCGCGTCCTGCCGGGTCGGCTTCCACATGTTGCGCTGTTCGCCTTCCCACGGCCCGGGATCCTTGGTCGTGCTCGAGCCCAGCCCCCAGCACTTGCCGACCTTGTCGGCGACGTCCTGGCTGATCAGGTCGGCGGCCCAGCCGTTCATCGAGCCATAGCCGGTGGCATAGACGATGAGGTCGGCTTCCAGCTCGCGCCCGTCTTCGAGCACGATCGAGGTCTCCGTCAGCTTCTCGACGCCGACACCGCTGACCAGCTTGATCCGGCCATCTGCAACCAGCTCGCAGGCGCCGACGTCGATGTAGTAGCCGGAGCCGCGCCGGAGATACTTCATGAACAGGCCGGACTCGTCGTCGCCGAAGTCGAGCATGAAGCCGGCCTTCTCCAGCCGCTCGTAGAAGGCGGCGTCCTTCTCGCGGATCTTGTTGTAAATCGGCACCTGGAACTCGTGCATGATACGATAGGGCAACGAGGCGAAGATCAGGTCCGCCTTACGTGTCGTCATGCCGGCAGCGACCGCGCGCTCGGAATAGAGATCGCCGAGCCCGATCTCCATCAGCGAGTCCGACTTGACGATGTGGGTCGAGGACCGCTGCAGCATGGTGACGTCGGCGCCACCCTCCCAGAGGGCCGCGCAGATGTCGTGCGCCGAGTTGTTGGAGCCGACAACGACAACCTTCTTGCCCCGGTAGGCATCGGGCCCCGGATGCTGGGAGGAATGCTGCTGCTCGCCCTTGAAGACGTCCTGCCCCTTGAACTTGGGAACATTCGCCTTGCCCGACATCCCCGTCGCCAGCACCAGCTGCTTCGGCTTCAGCACGATCTCCCGTCCGTCGCGCTCGACCACGACCGTCCACTCGCGCGTGGCCTCGTCATAGCTGGCGGACTTGCAACTGGTCGAGCTCCAGTAGTTGAGCTCCATCACCTTGGTGTACATCTCCAGCCAGTCGCCGATCTTGTCCTTCGGCGCAAAGACCGGCCAGTTCTCGGGGAACGGAATGTAGGGCAGGTGATCGTACCAGACCGGATCGTGCAGGCAGAGCGACTTGTAGCGCTTGCGCCAGCTGTCGCCCGGCCGCTCGTTGCGTTCGACGATGATGGTGGGCACGCCGAGCTGCCGCAGTCGGGCGCCCAGCGCGATGCCGCCCTGGCCGCCGCCAATGATGACGACATAAGGCTGCTCGGAGAAGCCGAGTTCGGCGGTTTCCGCCTCGCGCTTTTCCTTCCACGTCCGGCGGCCGGCGTCGCTGCCATGTTCGGCACCCATCGGACGCAGCAGGCCCTTGGGCTCTTCGTGACCCTTCAGCTCGCTCATCGTCGTCAGCAGCGTCCAGATGAGACCGTTCTTGAGCCTGACATGGCCATAGCCGCGCGCCACTGCGGTCTCGAACTCGAACCAGCCATCGGTGATGCCGTCATTCTGGCTGGCAAGCTCCTTTTCGTCCTGGCGGAAGCGCCCCGGCTTGATCGATGCCAGCTGGCTCTTCAACATGTCGCGGATCTGGTCGTGGCCCTCCATGGTCTTGAGGTTCCAGGTAAACGTCACCAGGTCACGCCAGTAACAGTCTGCCTGGAACAGGTTCACCGCCGCTTCGATGTCGCCGCCGGCAAGCGCTTTTTCCAGCTTGGCGAGAATGGTGTCGATCTTGGTCTGCGGGCTGTCGTCGAGCATGTTGTTTTCCTCCGAATTGCCGATGATTGTTCAAATGGCGAGAGCGCGCGGTCTCGCGCTTTCCCGGGCGGTCCGGCCGGCGAGACGGATTCTCGTCTCCGGCTGTTCCGCAGCTTTCAGCAGGCCGTTGCGGCCCTGGCTGTTCGACATGGCTTCCTCCGATTCCAGTCGATCCATGGACAGCAAGCGCCGTGCCAAGTCGCCGGCGCCGGGAAAAGACTTGATTTCCCAGGGAAACGCAGGCGCGGCCTGTTGCACCGCGCCTGCCGCATGCCACAGCTGTTGCAGCGGCAAGCTGCAACAGCTCAGTTGAGCGCGGTCAGGCCGTAGCGCTTGATCTGGCGGTGGATGGTGGAGCGGTCGACGCCCATGCGGCGGGCGGTCTCGGAAATGTTCCAGCCGCAGGCCCCGAGCATCGCTTTCAGCGCCGCCGGTCCGGCACTGGCGTCATCGAGCCGCACGGCGACCGCTGCCGCCGATGTCAGCGTCTCCGGCAGGTCGCCGGGTTCGATCACGCCGTCCTGGCAAAGCGCTGCCGCAACGGCGATCACATTGTCGAGCTCACGGATGTTGCCCGGCCAGCCATGGGCGCGCAACGCCAGGAGTGCCGCCGGCGAGACTGCAAGTCCCTCGCCGACCGGCCGGTGGCGGGCTACGACCGTCTCGAGCAGCCAGTCGAAGTCGCGGCGCTCGCGCAGCGGCGGGATCGAAAGTGTCGCCGCATTCAGGCGGTAGTAAAGATCCTCGCGGAAGCGTCCCTCCCGCACCAGCAAGCCGAGGTCTCGGTGCGAGGCCGAGATGACCCTGAGGTTCACAGGCTTTGGCCGCGCAGCGCCCACCGGCAGCACCTCCCGTTCGGCCAGGACTCGCAGGAAACGGCTCTGCAGTGAAAGCGGCATGTCGCCGATCTCGTCGAGGAACAGTGTGCCGCCGTCGGCCTCCTCTATCAGGCCCTTACGCCCCTTGGCGGAAGCACCGGTGAAGGCGCCCGGCAGGTGGCCGAACAACTCGCTTTCGATCAGTTGCTCCGGGATCGCGGCGCAGTTGATGGCGACGAACTTGCCCTTGACGGCAGCACCGTCATGGATGGCCTTGGCCAGATATTCCTTGCCGGTGCCGGTTTCGCCCTGGAGCAGGATCGGCAGCGGCTTGCCAGCCAGCTTCGCCGCCTTTGCCTGGAGTGCAGCCATCTGCGGGTCGCCGCCGCTCAGGCCACGCAGCGACACCGGAATCTGCTCGCGCGCCAGCACCGGCGCCTGCACCTTGTGGTGCGGCTCGATGGCGTGGGCAAACAGCGCGTTGCCGTCGCGGGCGAAGACCAGGCGATCCTGAGTCGGCCGCCGCCGGGTGAGATCCGGCAGGTCGTCGATCTCCATGTCGAAGAATCGCGCGATCGGCTGACCGATCAGCCCGTCCGGTTGGCGCCAGTCGAGTCCGACAGAGCGCGCCAGTATCTTGGCGCCGCCATGGGTCATGCCGATGATGCGGCCCGAGCCATCGATGGAAATCGCCGCCTCCGGGTCGACGTCGAGGAACTCCGGCGAGCGGGCAAAGCGCAGCACCCATTCGTCCCGGGTCTGGGCCATCAGATTGGCCAGCTCGATGCGGCGCACGGTGGCGGCGACCAGATGCAGCGCGAGGTTCTGGCTGGTCTTGCGGATCGGCGAGCTCAACAGGGAGATGTCGAGCACGGCGGCAAGATCGCCACTGGTATCGTAGACCGGCGCGGCGGTGCAGGACAGCGGCGTGTGCGTGTTGTCGAAATGGTCGGTCTGGTGGATCGTCAGGGCCTCACCCGCCTCCAGGCAGGCGCCGACGGCGCAGGTTCCGGCGCGCGCCTCCGACCACTCGGAGCCGAGATACAGGCCGGCCTTGCGGAGATTGTTGTCGAACAGCGGGTCGCCCAGAAACTCGACCGTCACGCCTTTGCGGTCGGACAGCAGCAGAACGTAGTTCTGGCCCGCCACCTGCCGGAACAGGTTTTCGAGGCCCGAGCGGGCAATGGCGATCAGTTCCTCGGACTGCTGGCGATGCGCGCGCAGTTCGCCATCGGGCAGGATATAGGCCTCGCACGCCTGGGTAGGGTCGAGACGATGCTGCTCGATGCAGCGCAGCCACGACTTGACCACTTGCTCGTCACGCCCGGTCGAGGCACCGAGGCTGACGCTTTCGATCTCGCGAATATGGTCGGAATGCGAAAACATCGGCACTGCAGCACGCCTCCCAACGCACCGCCTCCCATTTCCTCCTGATGCCACATGACTGCATGGCATGTTGGTAATGTAAAGGACGCAACCGATGCAGCAGGGGGCACACGCCTCCAGCCTTGTCAGCCCGTAGCTCCGAACTGGGCCCACAGCAGCATCGTCCCCGCCCCGGCGACAAGCACGCCGACGGTGGGACAGCGCGGCATCCAGAGCAGCAGTGCGGCCGAGGCCACGGCGATCCCGGCTGCAAGCAGACCGCCGCCAGCGAGCTGGAAAATGGCAATGACGCCCGCAATGATCAGCCCCACCCCGACGGGGGCGAGGCCTTCGCGCATCGCCTTGTGCCACCGCTTTGCCTTGTGGGCATTGGACACCTTGATGACGCCGTAGCAGAGCAGCGAAGACGGCACGAACAGGGCCATGGTGGCGATCTCCAAGCGCATCGGCGAACTGGAGGCCAGGTTTTCGACGCCGCTGTTCCATCGGACCGGGCGCAAGCCGGTCCTGACGACCAAGGGCGAAGAGATCCGCGCAATCGCCGAGCAGATTCTGCGCCTGAACGATCGCCTGAACTCACTGGCAAAGAAATCGTCGGTTCCGTCATTCCGCTTTCGCCTTGGCGTCACTGATCTCGTCGCGCTGTCATGGCTGCCCGAACTGTTGTCAGGGATTCTCGACCGCTATCCGATGATCACGCTCGAACCCGAGATCGACCTCACCGCCTCCCTGCTCGAGCGCCTGGTCGACCGCCGCCTCGACTTCGTCATCTGCCCGCGTGTCATCCAGGAGCCGCAATTCGTCAGCACGCCGCTTGGCGCCATCGAGCTTGTGTGGATGTGCAGCCCGAAGCTGTTGGACGGCAAGGACAATGCGACGTTGAGCGATCTCACCAAGCATCCATTGCTGATCCAGACGACCGGCTCGATCCTGCGGCCGCTCCTGCACAGCGTCATCGACAACCCGAATTTGCCGTTCAAGCGGACGATTCCTGCAACAACATGGTGGCGCTGGCTCACTTGGCGGCCCATGGCATGGGCGTCACCATCCTGCCGCACGCCTTCTTCAGGAACATGGTCGCCGATGGCCGGCTGTGCGTCGTGCGCACCGAGATGGAGCTGCCCAATCTCGAATACTTCGCCACCTTCAGGAACGATTACCATGTGCAGTTCTGTGAGGAAGTCGCGGCCCTGAGCGCCGAAATCTGCGATTTCCGGCTGCAATAGGTGCCGCGCAAATCGCCACTGGCGTGCCGATGCCGCCTTGCCGCCGGACAGCCGATCTGCGATCTCGGCGTGAGCATCGAAATGAACCGGACCGGAGTTGGCAGTGCGCAGTGTGGGCTTGATCGTTTCGGCCATCGTCCTTGTCATCGCCATCGCGCTCACCACCGCCTGGGCAGCGATGGCGCTTTGGTGTCGGTTGCCGGCGCCTGACATCGCCAGGGGACTGGCCGCAGGCTTGTTCGTCCTGCTCGGCATCGCAGCCGCCATCGCCCTGTTCACGCCCTGGCGCCTGCATGGGCTGGCACTGTTCGCCATCGGCTTCGCCGCGGTGCTGGTATGGTGGAACACCATCGTTCCGTCGGACCATGCCGAGTTTGCGCCCGACGTGGCCCGGCAGGTCACCGGCCGGCGCGACGGCGACATGCTGACCCTGACAGATGTCCGCGACTTCGACTGGCGCAGCAACAGCGACTTCACCGAACGCTGGACGACGCGCAGCTACGACCTGAGCAAGCTCAAGACGCTCGACCTGTTCATGTCCTACTGGGCCGGGCCCGAGATGGCCCATGTCATCATGAGCTTCGGCTTCGAGGGCGGTGACCAGCTCGCCTGGTCGGTCGAGGTGCGGCGGCAGAATGGCGGCCAGTTCTCGCCGATCGCCGATCTGTTCAAGGCCAACCCGCTGGTCATTGTTGCCGCCGACGAGCGCGACGTCGTCGGCGTCCGCTCGAATATCCGCGGCGAGGACGTCCAGCTCTATCGCCTCAACGTCTCACCGACTGCCGCCCGGGCGCTGCTGCTCGGTTATGTCGCCGATGCCAATGCGCTGGCCGCAACACCGCGCTTCTACAATTCGATCACCACCAACTGCACCACCGTCATCTTCAGGATGATGCGCGCCGTCGGCGACGTCACCCCGTTCGACTGGCGCCTGATCGTCAACGGCTACCTGCCCGAATATGCCTATGACCGTGGCGCGCTCGACACACGCGTGTCGGTGCAGGAGCTGCGCAGCCGCGCCCATATCGCCCAGCGCGCGCTGGCGGTTGGGCTGACCGGCGATTTCTCGCGGCTGATCCGCGAGGGCGTGCCGCAACCGGCCCTCTAGACGGAACCTGGGAATTGGAGGTCGTTTTCAGCCAGAAGGCGCCAAGCTCTGGCACTGCCGGCCATCACACCGCCAAGAGGTAGCTAGACCCTGGCTTCGGCGAAGGTCACGAGGCGACGGCGATCCTCACACCACAGCGCGAGATTGACGCAGCCGACGCTCTTCCAGAAAGTCAGCTTCACCGTCTGGCTGGCATCGCGAAGCTCGGCATTGCTGTCGAAGCAGGCCTGCAGGCGATAGAACGGCACGCGGCTGCACAGATGGTGGATGTGGTGCAGGCCGATCGAGCCGGTGATCCACTGCGCCACAGCGGGCAAGGCATACCACGAGCTGCCGCCAAAGGCCGCGACATGCAGGTCCCAGGCGTCGCCCGCATCCCAGCGCGTCTCTTCGAACTGGTGCTGGACGTAGAACAGCCAGCCGCCGGCCCAGGCGCCCATCACCACGACGGGCAGAACCGCCAGCATCACCGCCCAGCCGGCCAAGAGCACGAGGCCGCCATAGACCAGCACCAGCGCCACGTTGAGGCCGCCGGCGCTGCGCCATGCCTCGACGCGCGGAATGGCGTCGTTGTAGGGCAACCGGTGCATGATCAGAAAGTAGATCGGCACGCCGATGACGATCAGGATGATCGGGTTGCGATAGATGCGATACATCAGCCGCTGGCTGGTGGTCATCGCCTCATATTCGGCAACCGTGCGCGTATCGATGTCGCCGATGCCGCGTTTGTCGAGATTGCCCGAGCCGCCATGGTGCACGGCATGCGCCTTCTGCCATAGCGTGTAGGGCGTGAAGGTGAAGACACTCAGCGCCCGGCCGATGGTCTTGTTGGCCATACGCGAACTGGTGAACGAGCCGTGACCGCAGTCATGCTGGATGGCAAACAACCGCACCAGGAACGAGGCACAGACCGGCGCCAACGCCACCATCAGCAGCCAGCGCCAACCGCCGAGCAGCGGGCCGGCATAGGTTGCGAGCCAGACAAGCGCTGCACCCATCATCAGGAAAGGTGTCAGCGTCACCGCCAGTTCGAACGCCGCGCGGCGGTCGTCGGGGTCGCGAAAGCGGTTGCAATGCGAGGCTAGCCGGCGAACGAGCGCCTTTTCAGCCGCATGATCCGCACCCTGGGCAGACCCTTTGGGCAGGTCGTCCGCCTTGGACGACATCAATTTCGTCATTTAGTCCCCGAAATCTCGCTGCCAACTCGGTCAAGCGCGCCATTTGTCCATAATGCGCGGCACGCGCCATGGCTAGTGGCACCACCGTGGCATATTAGCCGTATCCAGCGTCTATGCACCGCTGGACGCAAATCATGGCGTTTTCCTGTTGAGTGCGCGGGCCATTACGTCTTAGGTCGGGGAAATCATCGAGGCGCGGCCAGCAGCCGCAGGGAACTCCTATCCATGGCTTCTTTGGAAATTTCCGCCGGCTCGGCCAAATGGACCACGCTTCCAAGCCATCGCTTGTGGCTGTTGCAGCAGGCCGACGCGCTGTTCTCTTTATTCGAACGCCAGAGCCTCAATCCGCTCGGCGGCTTCCACGACCTCGACGATCATGGCCACCCGCTCGCGCCGGGCGCCGTCCCCGGCCGCTTCGCCGGCCGACAGATCCACGTCACCACGCGCCTGGTGCACTGTTTCTCGATTGCCCATCTGATGGGACGCCCCGGCGCCGACGTGCTCGTCGACCACGGCATGGATTTCCTCTGGAACGGCCATCGCGACACAGCCAATGGCGGCTATTTCTGGGGCGTCGGTTATGACGGTCCGACCAACGACACCAAGCAGGCCTATGGCCATGCTTTCGTCCTGCTTGCCGCCTCCAGCGCCAAGGTCGCCGGCCACCCCGACGCCGACCGCCTGCTGACCGACATCTCGACAATCCTGTCTGAAAAATTCTGGGAAGAGGCGCATGGCGCGGTGGCGGAAGAGTTCAGCCGCGACTGGCAGCCGCTCGACAGCTATCGTGGCCAGAACTCCAACATGCACCTCACAGAGGCGCTGATGGCCGCCTTCGAGGCGACTGGCGACAGCATCTATCTCACCATGGCCGAGCGCATCGCCGACCTGATCATCCGCCGCCATTCGGCTGCCGCCGGTTGGCGCCTGCCCGAGCATTTCACCGCGGAATGGAAGCTCGACCGCGATTACTCCGGCGACCCGATGTTCCGCCCTTATGGCACGACGCCTGGCCATTCGCTCGAATGGGCACGGCTGCTGCTGCAATTGTGGGAGCTCGGCGGCCGCAAGCATGCCTGGCTGCCGGACGCGGCAAGGAACCTGTTCGGCCAGGCGACGGCAGACGGTTGGGATACCGCCAAGGGCGGCTTCTATTACACGCTCGAATGGGACGGCTCGGCCCGGATCAGGGATCGCTACTGGTGGCCGTGCTGCGAGGCGATCGGTGCCGCGTCCGTACTCAACGCCATCGGCGGCGACGCTGCCTACGAGGCCTGGTACCGCCGTATCTGGAGCTTCTGCGCCAGCCGCTTCATCGACCGCGCCAATGGCGGCTGGCACGCCCAGCTCGACGACGATCTCAAGCCCAATGCCGGCCCGTTCTACGGCAAGCCCGACATCTACCACGCGCTCCAGGCCTGTCTGATCCCACTGTTGCCGACCTCGGGCAGCATCACCCGTGGCCTGCTGCAGACGGGCATCCGCCTCTAGCAAGATCGGTCCGGCCTCACGGCCAGCGCGCCGCCACCTGGTTGCCGAAGATCGCGCGCTGCATCGAACCGGCAAGGGTCGCCGCAAAAGGCGTGGCGATGTGGTGGCGGTCGCGGAAGGTCAGCTTGCCACCGATCATCGCCGGGCAGGTCGTGTCGTTGCAGAACAGCTCGGTCAGGTCGACATAGCGGACGCCATCAAGCCCGGCGCTCGCCACTTGTTCAGTCTTCGACACCCGTTCGTCGATCGCTTCCCGTCGCGGCGTGTCGCAGACCGTGCTGCTCCTGCCCTGCCACAACGAACGGGCGACACAACGGTCGAGATATGACTTGTGAACGGGAACATCCCCGAGCAGCACGACCTCGGCGCCGGTCTTGCGAAGCGCCGCAAGCGATGCCCTCAGGCCACCCGCCCAGACGTCGCGGCTGACCAGATGCTTCAGCCCGCCATTGACGTCGTTTTCGACGTAGCTGTAGGAAAACTGCGAAACGATCACCGCATCGGGCTTGAGGCTGGCGATCTCCTTCATTGCCGTCTGCCGCCACGCATCGCATTCGGAGTAGGCCCGCATCAATCGCACGTTCCATGTCGGCACCGCCGCCACCGAGCAGGACGATTTCAGATAGGTCACCAGCCGCCAGTTGTTGGTCTCGGCAATCTTTGCCAGCGGCGTCGACCAGTGGTCGCCATGCGAATCGCCGAACAGCACGATCGTCTTTTGCGGCTTCGATGCACCCAGACTGCAGCTGCGCGGCTTGGTCTGCTCGAGGCTGGCAACGCAGGCGCTGTCTATCTGGCGCGCCGACGACGAACGTGCAGCACTGTCCGCGATCAACTTCTGCTCCGGGCCGACACTTCGCGCAGCAATCTGAGCTGCGCCAAAGGATAATGTCACGCCGAGCGAGGTCAGCAGCGCCGCCAAACCCAGCGAGCGCAGCGAACCGGCCGAAAGCCAGCCATTGGAGCGAACAGGATTCTCGACATACCGATAACTGAGGAAGGACAGGCCGACCGTCACCGCCAGGCAGGCAAGCCTGCCGGCAAGCGTAAGGTCAGGCCACAGGATCGTCGCATAGACGATGACGGGCCAGTGCCAGAGATACAGCGAATAGGACAGCTTGCCGGTCCATTGGAACGGCGGTAGCGACAGCAGGCTTGCCGGCCCGACAGCACTCTTGCGGGCGCCTGACAGCAGCAGCATCGCCGTGCCCGCGACCGGCAGCAACGCGATGAAGCCGGGGAAAGGATCGGTCTCCGAGACGCTGAGATAGGCGACGGCGATCAATGCGATACCAGTCCAGCCCATGACAGGCGAGAATCGAAAACCCGATGCCCAGCGCTCCGCCACAACAAGCGAGACGAGCCCGCCCACAGCAAATTCCCATGCCCGCAGCGGCGAGAAATAGAAGGCCCACGGCTGCGACTCCGAGGTCATCCAGGCGCTCACTCCGAACGACACCAGTGCAACCACACCGAGGATGAGCGCGATACCCCTTGCCCCCGGCCGGAACCACGCGACCAACAGCAGGAACGCCGGCCAAAGCAGATAGAACTGCTCCTCGACCGACAACGACCAGAAATGCAGAAACGGGTTGCTGGCCGTGTCGGCGGCGAAATAATCGAACGACCAGCGCAGCAGCCAGAGATTGATGACGTAGCTCGAGGCAAACAGCGCACCCTTGGCGTAAAGCTGCTGCTCGGACGGCGCGAGGATGAAATAGCCGGCGGCAAGCGTGGTGGCGATCACCAGAAGCGATGCCGGCAACAGCCGTCTGGCGCGGCGCCCATAGAAGCACCAGAGATCGACGGTCCCGCTACGGCCGATCTCCTGAATCAGGTGGCGGGTGATCAGATAGCCCGAGATGACGAAGAAGATGTCGACGCCGATGAAACCGCCCGGCAGGTCGGACAGGCCGAAGTGAAAGGCGATCACGCCGCCGACGGCGATGGCACGCAGGCCCTCGATGTCGGGGCGGAAGGTGGTGACAGGTGCCGTCATGTCTTTGCTGCAACGTGTGCTGTGATGTGCGTGCTGGACATGACGGCAGGTTGGGCGACCATGCCCGCGGGCACAATTCAAACTATGTTGCAATGCAACATGAAAGCCGCCTTTCCGAACACCTTACCCGGGAGAAACGGGTGCATTTCCGCGCCTTCGAGTGTCGATTTCTGGATGAACGGAACTCATGCGGGCATTGGTCGTTAATGCCCCACGGAACCAGGGCGGCCACATGACGAATCGCGAGACTTTGCTCGGCGGGCTGCCGGCTGCGGTCTATACGACCGATGCCAGCGGGCGGATCACCTTTTTCAATGAAGCCGCAGCAGCACTCTGGGGTCACCGGCCCGAAATCGGCAAGGACTCGTGGTGCGGCTCCTGGCGGCTTCGGACGGCGGAGGGCGAACCGCTGGCACATGGCGACTGCCCGATGGCGCTGGCCCTGAAGGAGGGTCGGGCGATCCGCAACGCCGAGGCCATAGCCGAGCGGCCAGATGGCACGCTTGTGCCGTTCCTCGCCTTCCCCGCGCCAATACGCGACGAAACCGGCGAGATAACGGGTGCCATCAACCTTCTGGTCGACATCTCGGCCCAGAAGCAGGCCGAGATACAAACCCAGCGCCTCGCCTCGATCGTCGAATCTTCCGACGACGCCATCGTCAGCAAGGACCTGTGCGGCGTCATCCAGAGCTGGAACGCCGGCGCCACCAGGCTTTTCGGCTACAGCGCCGATGAAGCCATCGGCAAGCACGTCCGCATGCTGATCCCAGATGACAGGCAGGACGAAGAGGACGTCATCCTCGGCAAGGTGCGGAGCGGTCAGCGCGTCGACCACTTCGATACGATCAGGAAACGCAAGGACGGCAGCCTTGTCTTCATTTCGCTCACCGTATCGCCGGTGCTCAACGGCGCCGGCAAGGTCATCGGCGCCTCGAAGATCGCCAGAGACATTACCGAGCGCAAGGAAAGCGAGAGCCGCATCCGCATGCTCATGCGCGAGGTCAACCACCGGGTGAAGAACCAGTTCGCCGTCATCCTGTCGATGATCCGCGAGACGGGCAAGCACGCAACGTCGATCGCCGAATTCGACACCCAGATCCGCAACAGGATCATGGCGCTGTCGCAGTCCCAGGATCTGCTTGTCGACGGTGACTGGCGCGGCGCTGACCTGGCCGATCTGGTCAGCAACCAGATCCGGCCGTTTGCCGCCGAGCGCCGCATCACCATATCGGGCGAGCCGGTCCTGCTGTCGACGATGGCGGTCCAGAATCTTGGCATGGCCTTTCATGAGCTTGCCACCAATTCGGCCAAGCATGGCGCGCTGTCATCCGATCTTGGCACCGTCGAAATCGGCTGGACCGCTTCCGATCGCTTTCGCCTGACCTGGAAGGAAACCAACGGACCGACCGTTGGAAAGGCCTCGCGCAAAGGATTTGGCCGGATCGTGCTCGAGCGCGTCGCGCCTTTGGCGCTGAACGGCGTCGGCCATCTCAGCTTCCAACCAGATGGCGTCACCTGGACGCTCGACGCACCGCTTGACCTGGTCCGGACGCCCGCTCCCTGACGGCAGTAGCTTCACCTCTGCAGTCGGCTTCGCTTCTCTTGCCGCGAAAGCCAGGCAAGAGTGATGCGCTCGTCGACGTCAAGCTGCGAGCCGGCCTTGGGGCGGGACGCAGCCAGCTCGTCAGACAACCGCCCTTCCGACCACGCCAAAATCACTTCCGGATGAATGTAACCTTTTCGGCAGACGGCCCGCGTGTTGCCGAGGTGCCTGGCAACGTCGTCAATGACTTTGTTGCATGCCTGCGCCCTCGCTTCCGCCCGCTCGGGCACCGGCGTTCTGGAAAACAGCGCCGTCGCGCGCACGGTTCCGCCCCAGGTGCGGAAATGTTTGGAGCTGAAAGCTGCGCCGGCCGCAGCTCGAATGTAGTCATTGACGTCCTGGGACGATATCGGCACCCGCGCACCATTGTCGTCGAGATATTGAAACAGGGTCTGGCCGGGCAGTTCCTGGATGCTGCGCACGATCTTTGCCATACGCCTGTCGACCAGCCGCAAACGCCATTCTTTTCCCGATTTGCCCTTGAAGGCGAATCTGAGCGTCGAACCGTCGATGTCGACATGGCGGTTGCGTAGCGTCGTCAGACCGAAGCTGCCATTCTCCCTGGCATAGGCGGCGCCACCCACCCGGATCATTGTATTGTCCAGCAGCCATACCACCGCTGCGACGACCCGCTCGCGCACCATTCCGCGCAGCCGCAAATCCTTGTCGATCCGGCGGCGCAGCAGCGGCAGCGCGCGTGCAAATTCGGCCAGGCTCGAGAATTTGAGCTCGTCACGCTTTTCCGACCAGTCGGGATGGTAGCGATATTGCTTTCGGCCACGCTGGTCGCGTCCCGTCGCCTGGATATGACCGTTGCTTTCGGCGCAAATCCACACATCTGTCCATGCCGGAGGAATGGCAAGCGCATCGATGCGCGCAAGAACCGCCTTGCTGGCGACCTTTCCGCCATTGGCCGTTTCGTAGAGAAGGCGCTTGCCTGCCCTTTTCCTTGATATGCCGGGCTCGTCGTCGCTGACATAAGCCAGCGATGCTTCATGCGCGGCCTCGGCATTTTCGTCCGGCACGCGCCGGGACTGCTCGGTGTCTTTCCGCATCGGTGCGATCCCTCGGGATCAGCGCTAACTCGGATGCAGCTCATGGGTTCCGGCACGCTGTTGTTTGCAACGACATCCTGGTTCAAATCAAGCATGCCAACGGCTACGTTCAGGAAACGGAAACGCCCGCCGCGCACTGTGATCTCAGGCACTGACGTGCCCGGCGTCGGGACGCAACCCGACAATTTTAGCGAGGCGACAGGCTGGTCAGCTTTCTGAATTTCCGTTCGCAAAGACAGTCACCCGGGCGTCGGCGCATCGAGCTCGACCTGTCCGAAACCGTCGTCTACGCCATCGGCGACGTCCATGGCTGCTATCGCGAGCTGCGCACACTCGAGGACAAGGTCGTCGCAGACGCCGCCACCTTGCCCGGCCGCAAGCTGATCATCATGCTCGGCGACTACATCGACCGCGGCCCCGATTCGGCGCGCGTCATCGATCACCTCATCGCCCCGCCGCCACCAGGCTTCTGGCGTATCTGCCTGATGGGCAACCACGAGGCCCAGACGCTCGACTATCTCGACGGCAAGCTGTCGCTGGCTCGGTGGCTGTCCACGGGTGCACGCAGCACCCTGTTTTCCTACGGCATCGACGCCGAACATCTCGGCGAGCTCTACGGCAGCGGCGGCAAACTCGACGACCACATCCGCGCCACCATCCCGCCGGAACACATCGCCTTCATGCGCGGCCTGCCGATCATGGCCTATTCCGAGCGCTTCGTCTTCGTCCATGCCGGTCTCCGCCCCGGCGTGCCGCTGCTCGACCAGGAAGATGACGACCTGCTCTACATCAGGGAGGAATTCTTCGAGGCCTCGCGCCGGCTCGACCGCTGGGTCGTGCATGGCCACACGCCGGTCGACCATCCCCGCATCGATGGCCGCCGGCTCGACATCGACACCGGCGCCTTCAGGACCGGGCGGCTGACCGCGGTGCGCATATCGGGCAAGGGCGGCCGGCTGCTTTTCTCCTAGCTCGCCACCTTGGCCTTGGCTTTGGTTTCGCTCTTGTCGATATAGTAGCTGGAATAGCGTTCCAGAAACTGTTCGGAACCGCCATAGGCGCCATAACGCGGCAGCTTCTTCAGGTCGACCTTGTTGAGCACCAAGCCGAGCACCTTGCTGGCGATCTGCGGTTCGGCGCCGAGCCCGGAGCGGACCAGCGGACGCGGCGTCGCGCCCCATTCCGCCACCAGCACGAACCCGTCGGCCAGCGGCGCGAAGGCCTTGGCGTCGACGACCGGCCCAAGTGGCGGCAGGTCGACGATGATGTAATCGAACGTCGCCTTGGCATCGTCGATGAAGCGCCGCATGCCGGCCGACGACAAGAGTTCGCTGGTGTGCGAGAAGCGGCCGCGCACCACCGCCGGCACGATCGCCATCTTGCTCTGGCGGTCGACCTTGACCACCGACTGCCAGCCCTGGTCGTTGACAACGGCCTCGACCAGCCCCTGCTCGGCATCGATGCCGAGGCTGCGGCTGAGCCCCGGATTGCGCAAATCGGCGTCGATCAAAAGCGTCCTTGCGCCATTGCTGGCGATCAGGCCGGCGAGATTGGCGGCAACAGTCGACTTGCCTTCGCCCGGCAGCATCGAGATGACGCCGATCACCTTGCTGCCAATGTCCTGCAGCACGACGTCGCCGGCAATTTTGGTGCTGCGCAGCGTCTCGGCGAACATCGACGCCGGCTGGTCGACGGCGATGCGCATCCTCGCGCGGCGCTTCGCCAGATCCGCCTGACGCGATGGCGGCGGCGTGCCCATATTGGCGGTCTTGCCCAGGTCCTTCCTGTCGTCATTCGAGGCGATCAGCGGCAGGTAGCCGAGGAACTTGACGCCCAGCCTTTCGCGCACGTCCTCGGCGGTGCGGAAGAAGCGCTCGTTGAATTCGTTGAGCGCGCCGAAGGCAGTACCCAGGACGACGCCGAGCACCAGCGCCAGCCCGAACACCATCGAGGTGCGCGGGCTCGACGGGCCGCGCGGCATCGTTGCCTCCGAAATCACCCGGACCTTGGCGATCGGGAAGGAGCGCTGCTGCGACGCCTCCTCGTAGCGCGACAGGAAGGTCTGGTAGAGCGTACTGAGTGCGGTGGCCTGCTGTTGCAGTTCGCGCAGCCGCACCTGTGCCTGATTGGCGCTGGAGTTCTGGCCGGTCGCCTCCGACACGCTGTTGCGCAACGCCGTCTCGCGCGACTGCGCCACCTCGAACTCGTTGCGATAGGTCTCCGAAAGCTGGCTGAGCTCGCGGAAGATCTGATTGGCGAGGTCGGCCTGCTCCTTGCGCAGCGCGACTGCCTGAGGGTGGTTGGGACCGAAGCCGGCCGAAATCTCCTGCTCGCGCTTCGAAACGCCGGAATGGCGCTTCTTGAGCTCCGAGATCAATGGATTACCTGCCTCGGCCGCCGACAGGGTCGAATTGCCGACCGCCGCTTCCGGCCCGCTCTCGACGATGGTGCGGTATTGTTCGTAGCGCGCCCGCGCCTTGGCGGTATCGGCCTGGGCGAGGATCAGCTGGGCGTTGAGATCGGAAAGCTGCTGCTCGGCGATGGTTTCGCCGCGCGCCGCCGCAAGGCCATTTTCGGCGCGGAATTTTTCCACCTCGAGCGCGGCCTTCTGCGAACTCGTGCGCAGCTCCTCCAGCCGGCCCTGCAGCCAGACGGCCGCCTTTTCGGTGGCGTCGAAGCTGGCATCCAATTGGTCGGCGACGAAGGCGTCGGCATAGGCTTTGGTGATCGCGGCCGCCAGCTGCGGATCATGCGCGCGGTAGGCCATGGAAATGACGTAACTGCGGCCGGAGCGCTCGGCCATGATGTTGTTCTGCAACATCGCCACCGCCTGCTCCTTGCGGGCGGCATCGGCCATCGCCTTGCGTTGCGCATCGCTGAGCGCAGCACCGCCGGCGATCTCGGGTGTGGAGCGGAAGACCTGGAGGAAGCCGCGGACGTAGCCGACAAGCGTCGACAGCAGCGATTGCGGCGGCTGCATGAAGCTGGCGTTCTGGTCGAGCTTCTGTTTGTCGACGACCACGGCGGCCAACCGCGCCGACTTGATGATTTCGATCTGCGACAGGATCGCCGCATCGGTCTGCATGTTCACAGGCGTCGCCGACACCTCGTCGACCATCTTGTTCATGCCCTCGTCGATCAGCACGCGGGTCGAGGCGGTATAGGTCGGCGGCGTCGTCTGCAGATAGACGAGCCCGAGCAGCAGGCCGATGACGGCGCCGACGCCGACCACCTTGGCTTGGCGCTTGGCCATCGCCAGCAGGCGTTCGAGATCGATGAAGTCGCTCCCCTCGCGCGCGTCCTCGCGAGACGCGGGAAGGCGGTTGCTGAAGGGAAAGCTGGCGTAGTTCATCTGCGTTCCAGTTCTTGCCTGAGCAGCGGCGGCTGCTCGCTGGGTTCTGGGCGAAGCCGATTTCAGCTACGCAATTTGCCGTGCCCGACCGGCACGGCTCTTTCCGAACTCCGTCGAGGCGGCCGTTCCAGCCACCCCGACGGGCCGTTGGCATCAGGCCGCGACGACGTGATCCTGCTCGGCGACCATCTCTCGGATGGCGTCGAGCACGGAATCGCGAATGTCGGCCCGCTTCAGCGCGAAGGCGACATTGGCCTGGATGAAACCTTCCTTTGAGCCGCAGTCGAACATCCGGCCATTGAACGGCCGGGCGAAGAAGGCTTGGCTCGCGGCAAGGCGCACCATGGCGTCGGTCAGTTGGATCTCACCGCCGGCGCCACGCTTCTGCGTGCCCAAAAGGTTGAAAATCTCCGGCTGCAGGATGTAGCGGCCGTTGATGTAGAAATTCGACGGTGCCTTGGCCGGGGCCGGCTTTTCGACCATGGCCGTCACTTCGAAGCCCGAACCGACGTCGGGGCCCTTGCCGACGATGCCATATTTGTTGGTCTCGCTCGGATCGCACTGCTCGACGGCAATGACGTTGCCGCCCGTTTCGGCATGCAGGTCCATGATCTCGGCCAGGCAGCCGCGTTTGCCGAACGACACCATGTCGGGCAGCAGCAGCGCGAAGGGCTCGTCGCCGATAATGTCGCGGGCGCACCAGACGGCATGGCCGAGGCCGTGCGGCGCCTGCTGGCGGGTGAAGCTGGTGGCGCCGGGAACCGGCAGCAGGCTCTCCAGCGACTTGATCTGCTCGACCTTGCCGGCCTGTTCGAGCGTGCCGACAAGTTCGGGATGAAGGTCGAAATAATCCTCGATGACAGCCTTGTTGCGGCCGGTCACGAAGACGATGTGCTCGATGCCGGCTTCCAGTGCCTCGTCGACGGCATACTGCACCACCGGCCTGTCGACCACGGGCAGCATCTCCTTGGGCATCGACTTGGTCGCGGGAAGGAACCGCGTGCCGAGACCCGCCACCGGGATCACCGCTTTCCTGACTTTCTTCATCGTGCCAATCCTCTCGCTCATGTAACTCTCCTCGTCTTGTTCTTGACCGCTCCGGACACACGCATCATGTGCCGGACCGGTATGCGAACTGCCTGGCGAACCGGCGCAGCCGGACCTCGATCGGCATCCGCAAATGTCGAACCGCCGCCGGGTCCTTCAGTGCGGTTCGTACCGCCTTGAGCGGCGACCGCTGCTTGATGTGCATAACCAGTGACAGGAATGAGGCAGCCTGGGAGAGGCTGCGGGCGCGTCGCGTGAACGCTTTTTTCGCCTCTCCGCCGAGCCTGTTGCGAGCCTCGAACGCAGCATCGGCACGCTGCATCGCCTCGACGTGATGAAGCTCCAGAACCCTTGAAATCGAGCCGTTTCGGACGTGATAGGCATAGCCTACGGCAGGTTCGACGACGCAATTGCCACCCAGGGCGAGCGCGTCTGCGAGCAGCATATAGTCCTCGCCGATGCGCAGATTCTCGTCGTAACGGAGCTCATTTGCCTCGAGATATTCACGCAAGAATATCGGCTTCATGTAACCAAAATTGAACGTCGTCTCGAAGACGACATTGCCGCCGATGAAGTCTGCCAGCGTCAATTGGCCGAGTTTTTCGAGATAGCCTTCAGCAAACATGATGTCCTGCGGGCGGCCGTCCTCGTGAATCACGACGATGTTGTCGACCGCCATCACGGCGGAGCCAGCTTCAGCCCTGCCGATCATTGCTGAAAGCCTGTCAGGCAGCACGGCATCGTCCGAATCGAGCACCGCGACCCAGCGCCCTCGCGCCGCGTCGAGACCGGCATTGCGCGCCCCGCCTGGACCGCGATTGTTCTCCAGCGCCACGACCCGCACACGCGGATCGGCATAGGCCCGTGCAAACCCAACCGTCGCATCGGACGAGCAGTCGTCGACGACGATCACCTCGACGGTCACACCTTGCTGAGCCAGCGCGCTGTCGATGGCGCGGCCGAGCGTTGCCTCGGCATTGTGGGCGGCGATGACGAAGCTGACGTCAGGCTGCATCCTCGCCTCCCTTATTGCCGTAGAGGCGAAGTTCGCGCGCGCCGGCCAGCCCGCTCAGCACGCCCAGATGCATCACGCCGCGCAACAGGCTGCGGTTGCGGCTGACCGGCTGCAGCACAGTCAGCCCAGCCGCGGCAAAGCAGTAACCGGCCTTGGCCGAGGCCCTGACCAGCTCACCGAAGCGACCAGCGCCACCCCTCTTGGCTCCAAGCAGGCGGCCATGCGTTTGCCCGACACGGAAGCGCCGCTTGGTCAGCCAGCCGAACGAGGTGCGCGACGCCGGAACCGGCTCCTCCACCCAGGCCTCGGGCGCATATGCGATCCGTCCGCCGGCGCGGAACACCTGGTCGAAGAACTCGGTGTCCTCGCCGCCCGACTGGCCGCGCGCCAGGCTGAAGCGACGGCCGGCGAGGCTGGGCGAAGCGATCCGGAGCAAGGCATTGCAGGTGTAGCCGGTGCGAATCTCGCCCCGGACGAACACCGGATAGGTCGAGTGAAAATCGCCG
This sequence comes from Aminobacter sp. NyZ550, assembly GCF_025628925.2. Taxonomy (NCBI): domain Bacteria; kingdom Pseudomonadati; phylum Pseudomonadota; class Alphaproteobacteria; order Hyphomicrobiales; family Phyllobacteriaceae; genus Aminobacter; species Aminobacter sp. NyZ550. The sequence continues at coordinate 1,022,002 of NZ_CP114190.1, read as the reverse complement.
ACCTGCATCCAGCCCGGCGCCCCTGCCCCGTAACGCGCTTTGACCGGCCCAAGCACCACCTCGGCACCTGTCGCCTGCGCGGTCTCGACGAGCCGCTTCAGCCACATGCCCGTCGCCTTCTCGTCATCGTCAATGAAGGCGACAAAATCGGCCGAGCTGGCATCCAGGCAAGCATTGCGGGCGAGCGAGATGTTCCGCGCCGGGCAATGGACGTAGCGAACCTCAAGCGAAAGCTCTTGCGCCAGAGCGGAGACCAGCTCCGCAGCACTGGGCACCTCGTCATTGTCGGCGACGACGATACCGATGCGGTATCCCTCGGGCAAATCCATCGCCGCAAGCGAGCGCAGCGTGTCGGCCAGTTCGCGCCGCCTGAAAGTGCAGACGCAGATGTCGATGCTGGGCATTGCACTCATGCCGCACGCCCTCTTGCCGGCATGCCGAGAAGCTGCAGCCAGAAGCCGAGCGACCAGGCAAAATGCATCACCATCGCCGACACGCCGGCAAGCGCCAGCCCCGGCTTGCCGGCCCGCAAGGCAAGGGCAGCGCCATAGCCCAGGCAGATCGCCGCCCAGACGAGGACAGGCACGGCGAAGGCCCAGTGCATGATGGCGAGGCTTGCGACAAGTGCCGTCGGCGCCACCATCAGCGGTATCATTTGCCGGAGCTTGGGGATGACGCGGTGTTTCAGCACATTCCTCGCCCGCCCCCTGCCATAGCCGAGATACTGGCGAAACAGGCCGCCGAGCGAAGCACGCGGGAAATAGGTCATGCGGGTGCGCCCGCTCATCCAGATGCGGTAGCCGGCCTCGCGCAGGCGATGGTCGAGCTCGGCATCCTCATTGTGACTGAAGCTTTCGTCATAGCCGCCGACGTCATGGAACGCAGCGATGCGCATCAGCGCGTGGTGACCGTGATCGACCCACTCACCCGCCGCACCAAGCCTGTGCTTCGCCCCACCCGTGCCGAGCTTCGAGTTCTGCGCCGCCGCGGCCGCCTGTTGCACCGTGCCGCTGCCTTCGGTCAACATCGAAACGACGATGGAATCGGCGCCCGTCGCCGGCGCTTCCTCGAGCAGCCGGTCGCAATAGTCGTCGGGATAGCCGCCATGAGCGTCGATGCGGATCAGATAGTCGACGCCACGACCGAAGCGTTCGACGGCCAGGTTCACTGCCGCACTCTGGATACGCGCCGGATTGTCGATCAGCACGACATTGTCGTCTTCGGCAGCAATGCCGGCAACGATGGTCCGGGTCGCATCGCGGCTGCCGCCGTCGGCGACGATGATCATTGCGCCGAGCCGCCGGGCAGAGGGCCGCAGCTGGGCCAGAAGGCCGCCGATATGGCGCTCCTCGTCGAGGCACGGAATGATGATGATGGCGGAGGACGTTTCGGTCATGCGTCTGCTTGTGTTGGTTGCGTTGAAGGTCAGGCGGCGATGGCCGAGGCTTTCGCCGTTTTGGGCGGCGACCCGTTCGAGCCTCGCCACCAGCGCCCGGCAATCGGCCAGGTCGCAGATCCAGGTTCCTGGATCATGGGCAAGCACGCCGCCGCGCAAGGCGGCAAAACGCTCGCGCGTCATGTCCGAGAGCTCTTCCATCAGCGCTGTTGCTGACGACTCGGGCAGCACCAGCCCGATATCGAGGCGCTCGAGGAAACGCGCCGTCTCTGTACCCGCCATGGCGATCGGCACCGTGCCGAATCGGCAGCCTTCATAGAGCCGGTTGGGCAACAGCCATGACGAATTCTGGCCTTCCTCGAAGAAGTCGATCGCCCAGGCAAAATGCACCTGCGCATAGATATCAGCCATGTCCTCGGGATTTCTGTAGGCACCCTTAAACGCCAAATGGGGCTCCGATTCGACGAAACCGTGGAAGTCAGCAAACTCCGACAAAGCGGGCCGGCCGCGGAGGACGACCTCGAACCGACCCTCCATCTTGCGGGTGAAGGCGGCGAGCAGCTCAAGCGACTTGCGGCAGCGCAACGCCCCGAACCAGCCGATCTTCCAGGGCTCATCAGCCAGCGCCGCCGACGGCATCGAATCAATACGCGGCTCCAGCTCGAGGAGCTTGTTCTCGACCAGTTCGATGGGTGCATCGATCTGGCTGTACCGTTCGAAATAATGCCTGACGAAAGCCGGCGAGCTTGTCAGCAGCAGGCCGACATTGCGCCCGAACAGCCGCTCGGCCCCGCGCAGGCCCTTGCCCAGCACATCCTCGCGCAACACCAGCCGGTGGATATCGAGGCATTCGTAGACGATTGGCGTCGAGGCGCCGAAGGCCTGTAGGGCACGTTGCGCCAACGCCAGCATTTCGAGATTACGGGTAACGATCACGTCGGGCGCAGCCACCGCCTTCAGCGCAGCGCCGATGCGCGTCGCAGCAACCGCAACCGCCCCCAGACGCTGCGCAAAGCGCCCGTCGCGGGTGTGACCCAGGTCGATCGGCGTCAGGCCCTCGACGTCGTCGCGTTCTTGCGTCCGGCGGAAACCAGCGAGCGTAACGCGCGCGCCACCAGCCTTGAGCATGATGATCCGTCGACGGACTGCCGGGTCGGAAACATCGTGCACCAGGTACAGAACATGCAGCATGAATTCACGCTCGCAGTTTGGCCCACCGACGACGAAGCTAGTGCACTCATTGCTGCGTCGCAACAATTATTGACTGCTCGCACCTCAATTATTGTTGCGCCGCAAAATGGCCCGGTTAGCCTGTACTTATCTTCCCGACGCGACCAATCCGAGGAGGCCAGCGCCCATGAAGACTGTCATCGTCGAAAACACCGTCTGCCTGAACACCGGCGATGCGGCGATCCTGCTGGCCATCCGGCACATCCTAAAGGCGGCCTATCCGGGCGAGTTGCGCTTCCAGGTGTTCGATAGCCAGCCCGAGGTGGCGTCGCGGCTTTATCCCAGGCAAGCCTATCCCGACATCGAGATCCGCAAGCTGCTGGCCGAATCGATCTTCAAATACCCCTATGACGACAATCGACTGAAGAACCTGGCCAAACCGATCTACAACCGGCTCGCCCTGAGCGCGCTGCGCCACTATGGCAAGAGCCGCGCCCTGGACGAAACGATGTTCGGCACCGAGGACCGCCGAAGTCTCGACATGTACAGGCAGGCCGACCTCGTCGTCACCACGGGCGGCACCTATCTGGTCGAGAACTACAATCTCGAACGCCGCCTCAACCAGTTCCGCATCGACGCCATCTTCGGCAAGGACCCGGTGTTTTTCACCCAGTCTCTCGGCCCGTTCGACAAGGACTACAATCGCCGCGAACTGAAGCCAGTCTTCGACCGCAGCCCGCTGATGCTGCTGCGTGACGAGTGCTCGCGCGGCCATCTCGACGGCCTCGTCGACGATCCCGGCAAGTGCCATGTCGTCGCCGATTCGGTGTTTGCGCTCGCCGATAAAAAGCGCATCGAAACGCTGCTCTCTGCCGGCACGTCGCCGGCGCAGACCGGCCGCGTCGGCATTTCGGTACGCCACTGGAACTACGTGACTGACGGCGCCGACGGCATGCACCGCTACATCACCTCTATCCGCGACATCACCACCACCCTGGTGCGCGACCACGGCAAGCAGGTGACCTTCGTCTCGACCTGCCAGGGCGTGCCGGAATACGCGCATGACGATTCGAAAACCGCCCGTGCCATCGTTGCCGAACTCGATGCCAATGTCGCTGTCCATGTCGACGTCGACGCCGGCTTCCACACGCCCGAGCAGTTGATGGAACTGGTCAAGGGCTTCGACTTCGTCGTCGCCACCCGCATGCACATGATGATCATGTCGCTCTGCGTCGGCGTGCCGGTTCTGCCCATCGCCTACGAATTCAAGACCCGAGAACTTGCCAAGCGCGTCGGCCTGGCCGAGCTGCTGCTCGACATAGACTCCGTGACCTCTGAAGAAGCCACCCAAAAGCTCGCGGCTTTCACAGGCGATCTCGACCACCTCAGGAAAACGACGCTTGCCGCGGTGCTGGAAGAACACGCCTCTGCCATGTCGGCCGCCGATCTGGTCCGGCCGCTGCTTGGCGGTGCGTCAGCGGATGTTACGGGCGATGGTCTTCCAAGTCGCGACGAGGGCGCGACGCGACTGCGGAACGGCGACCATGAAGGCGAGCGCCACCGCGTAGCTTAGGGTTGCCGCGGTGATCGCCGCCACGATGTTGGACTGGGCGATGAGTGCTGGCGGCAGGTAGCCGTAGCCGAACCAGGCCACTGCCGCTGCGATGATCAACAGCCCCTGCACCATCATGAAGTCGAGCGCCGTGACCGGGCCGGTCCGCCCGATCATCACCGCCAGCACCGGCAGCCTGAGCGCGTAGCCTGAGATGGCATAGGCGGCAGCAACGCCGACGGCGCCCCATTTCAGCCCGACGGCGAATGACAACGCCGTCGTCAGCGCCGAATAGACGCCCCAGCGGAACATCGTGCTGGTCTTGCCCTGACAGATGAAGATCCAACCCGTCGTGCTCGACACTGGCTGCATCAGGCCGGCAATGCCGAGCCAGGCGAAGATCGGCGCCACGCCCAGCCAACGTTCGCCGAACAGGATGGAAACGACCGGCTCGGCAGCAATCGTCAAGGCGGCGATGCCGGGAACGGTGATGAACGCAAGCAACCAGTTGGTGCGCAGATAGAGCTCGCGAAAGCGTGGCTTGTCGTCCTGGATTCGGCTCAGCAGCGGCACCATCAGCCGCGACAGCGGCTGGTTGATGTTCTGCAGTGGAAACAGGAGCAGCTTATAGGCGCGGTCGTAATAGCCGAGCTCGACCGGGCCGGAAAACTTGCCGATCAGGATGTTGTCGAGGTTGCGCGAGAAGAAATTGACGAGGTTGAAGCCGGTGAGATTGGCGCCGAAGGACAGGATCTCGCGCTCGACCCTGATGCTTGGCCTGCCCGGTTTCCAGCGCGTCGCCAACCATGCACCGGCGAGCGTCACCACGGCACCCGCCGCAGGCCCGATTACCAGCGACCAGTAGCCGAGCCCGGCATAGGCGGCGGCAATCGCCGCGCCCAGGCCGGCAAGGGCGGTCGCGACGTCATTGACGGCCAGTTGGCCGAACTGCAGGTTGCGGTTCATCAGGGCCAGCGGCAGCGCGGCAAGACTACCGAGCAACAGAGGCATGGCGGCGGCAAGCGTGATGCCGGTCATCCTGCCGTCGCCATAAAATGCCGACACCGCCGGCGACAGCGCGGCGATCACGATGGTGCAGATCAGCCCGGCCAGGGCGCTGATCCAGAACACCTGGTTGAGCTGCTGCCGGCTGATCTCAGGGCGTTGGATGACCGCCTGTTGCAGGCCGAGATTCTGGAACAGTCCAACAAAAGCGATGATCGGGCCGACCGAGGCGACGAGGCCGAAATCCTCCGGCGCCAGCATCCTGGCCAGGATCACCACTGAGACGAACTGGATGCCGATCTTGATCGCCTGCGCCGCTGCCGTCAGCGCCCCGCCGCGCAGCGCGATGCGCCCGAGTTGCGCATCGGCGGTCATGCCGCAATCCTTGTTGCGGCGAGACGGAACAGCGTGTCGGCGAAAGCATCGTTGAGCCGGCCGGAATCGAAGTCTTCCTCCACCTTCCGCCGCGCCGCCCGTGCCAGTTCTTCGCAAGGTGCGGGATTGTCGGCGATCCAGATCAGCTTCTGCGCCAGCGCCCCGACATCCCGTTCCGGCGCCAGAAGGCCGGTCCTGCCGTCCTCGATCAGTTCGGGAATACCGGAATGATAGGTGCTGACCACGGTCAGCCCCGCTGCCATCGCCTCCATCAGCGCCACCGGAATGCCTTCGAGGTCGCCGTCGCCCGCTTTGACGCTGGGCAGCACAAAGACATGCGCGTCGGCAAGCCGCTGCTTGACCTCGCTGTGCGGACGTGGCCCGAGAAACGCCACGCGTTCGGCAATGCCGAGCGTCTGCGCCAGCTGCTTCATCGCGTCGAGCAATTCGCCGCCGCCGATGACTACGTAGGACCAGTCGATGTCGGGCCTGACGGCTTGCACGTCGCCGAGCGCGCGAAGCGCGAACTCGATGCCCTTCTTCTCGGTCAGCCGGCAGACCGAGATCAGCTCCAGCCTGCTGTCCCGGCGTTCGCCGGCGCGATAACCGATCGCCTCGGTATCGACGCCCATATGGTGCACGGCAACCCTGTCGGCGCGCGCACCGGCCTCGATCAGCGCGTCACGAAAGAAGCCGTTGACCGGCAGTTGCAGCGCACCCTGCCGGAAGACGACCTCGTAACGCGACAGCGAACCGTCATGCATCGGCGCGCCGACATCGTGGCCGTGGAAGATCGTCACCAGAGGTACCGATATCCGCCGCTGCTTCATCGCCCTGGCGACCCGCAGGCCGTTATTGCCGAAATGCGCGACGATAACGTCGTACTTCTCGAGCTTGCCGGCAAAGGCGATGTCGAGCGCCGTCGATGCCTTGTCCCAAAGCTTGCCCGACCAGCGACGCAGCGAGGGCCGCAGCGGCCCGAGCGCCCCCCACCATTGCGCGACGCCGCCGGGCAGATTGCGCCAGCGCGGATCGTCGATGTTGCGCTCCTTGCCGAAGGTCGTCTCGTTGCAGACGACGCCGACCTCGATGCCGCGCGCAAGGCACCCTTCGATCTGGTCGAGCACGAAGGTCTCGGACAGCGAGGGGAACTTGTCGACAACGAAACAAACCTTCATCGAACGGCTCTCCAGAACCCTGACGGCACCACCTCAGGCAGCCTTGTTCAGGCCCTGCGCCACGGCCTGTTCGAGCACGCCCATGAAGGTGGCGAACTGCGCGTCGGGGTCGAGTTGCGCGCGCCCGGCAAAGGCGCGCGCGGCCGCCGACTGCCGGTCATACCAGGCCTTGTCCTGCCAGAGCCGACGCACGGTTTCGACCCAGTCGTCGAGCGGCGCGTCGTAGTCGAGCACCACGCCGCCCTCGCCAACCGCCTCCGGCAGGCCGCCGCGGCGCGAGCCGATGACCGGAATGCCGCTGCAATGCGCCTCCGAGGCGACACGGCCCCAAGCCTCCTCCCATTTGCTCGGCGCGAGCAGGATCTTCGTCCGACCATAGACCGTCTTCATGTTGCTGGTTCGGCTTTCGAGCCGGACATTGCCGAGCGGCGCAATCGTCTGCTCGATACGGGCGCGGTGATCGTCGGCCAGCTTCCAGCTTTCGACGAACAGGAACGGAATGTCGGGGCAGCGCCCGGCGATGCGCACCGCAAGCTCAAAACCCTTTTCCTCGTAAGGATTGATCAGCGTGACGAAGTCGCCTGACGTTTCCGTGGCGTAGAGCGCGGGATTGATCGTCGGCGGGATGACGGTCGATTCGATGCCGAAGCGCTGGCCATAGGTGCGCGCGGTGAATTCCGAATTGGCGATGTAGCGCGCCTGCCGCAACTCGCTGAGATCGCCGCCAAGCTCGTGGAATTCGACATTCCGGAGATAGACGACCAGCGGAATGCCCTGGGCCTCCAGCGCTTTCCCGATCGGCACCGACTTGTGGCACTGGACCACGGCGACGTCGGGCTTCAGCTTCTCCACTGCGAAGCCTGCGGCCTCCCATGGGAACCAGGCCCGCACTACGGGATATCCAGGGAAGCTGTCGATGACGGCGCGTTGTCCGGTCAGCTTCATCTTGGCTCTCGCCTTGAAGCCGAACATGCCGTCGCCGAACAGCGCGGCCAGCACCGAGGCCTCGTGGCCATGGGCGCGCAATTGCTCGACCAGGTGATGCGTCGACGACTGAACGCCGCCGCTGAACTCGGGCGTGTAGCCGTTGCCGCCTGCAAACAGAACCTTCATGTCCCTGCTCCGATATCGAATGGTTGACGGCCTCGCGCCTCACCCGGCCTTGCGGCCGATGGAGACGTATTGGATGCCGTGGCGGGCGACGACTGCCGGGTCGTAGAGGTTGCGGCCGTCGAAGATGACGGCGGTCTTGAGCTGTTCGCGGATCAGCTCGAAGGACGGCGCCCTAAAATTCTTCCACTCGGTGGCGATCAAGAGTGCATCGGCACCGCGCAACGCCGCCTCCTTGGTACCGCACAAGGTGAGGTCGTCGCGCTGGCCATAGATCTGCTGCGCCTCGTTCATCGCCTCGGGATCATAGGCCTGCACCCTGGCGCCGGCTTGCCACAGCGCCTCCATCAGCACCCTCGATGGTGCCTCGCGCATGTCGTCGGTGTTGGGCTTGAAGGCCAGACCCCAGAGCGCAAAGGTCTTGCCGGTGAGATCGCCGTTGAAGTGGTCTTTCAGCTTGTCGAACAGCACCGCCTTCTGGGCATTGTTGCGCGCCTCGACCGAATGCAGCAGCACCGGCTCGAAGCCGACATCGCCGGCGGTGCGGATCAGGGCGCGCACGTCCTTGGGGAAACACGAGCCGCCATAACCCAGCCCGGGATAGATGAAGTGGTAGCCGATACGCGGGTCCGAACCGATGCCCTTGCGCACCTCCTCGATGTCGGCGCCGAGCAGTTCGGCCAGGTTCGCCATCTCGTTCATGAAGCTGATCTTGGTCGCCAGCATGCAGTTGGCGGCGTATTTGGTGAACTCGGCCGAGCGCACGTCCATCACGATCATCTTCTCGTGGTTGCGGTTGAACGGTGCATAGAGCTCACGCATCACCTCCTCGGCCGCTTCGCTGTCGGTGCCGACGATGATGCGGTCGGGCTTCATGCAGTCGGCGACCGCCGAACCTTCCTTCAAAAACTCCGGGTTGGAGACGACGTCGAAGCTTAGCTCCTCCCGGCCTCTCTGTTTCAAGGCCACCGCAATCGTCTCGCGCACCTTGTCGGCGGTGCCGACCGGCACCGTCGACTTGGTCACCACGATCTTGGCACCCGCCATCTCGCGGCCGATGGCATCGGCCACCGACAGCACATATTTGAGGTCGGCCGAGCCGTCCTCGCCCTGCGGCGTGCCGACAGCGATCATCTGGATCGCGCCATGCTTCACCGCCATCGAAGCATCCGTCGTGAAGACGATACGCCCCGCCGCGTGGTTCTCGCGCACCAAAGCCTCCAGCCCCGGCTCGAAGATCGGGATGAAACCCTGGTTCAGCCGCTCGACCTTGGCCGCATCGACGTCGACGCAGACGACGTCATGCCCGACCTCGGCCAGAACAGCCGCCTGAACAAGACCGACATAGCCAATCCCAAATACCGTGAGGTTCATCCAGTCCGTTCCTGTCTGTTGATGATGTCGAAGCGCGGCTGAACCGCGCCTGGGTATCTGCCCGTCATTTCAGGGTGCACGCGACCGAGCCCTCGAACTGGCAAGCTTCGCCCGGGGCGGTGAAGGCGACGCGATCGACCGCCATGCTCACCGGCTTGCCGGGATCGACAAATCGGCCCATCCATTCGCTCAGCGTGCCCGTGCCCCACAGGCTGAAGAAGATCTTCTGCGGATGGCTTGGCAGTTGCGCCGGGTCGGTCACCTGATGCACGAGCTGGCCGTTGACGAACCAGCGCAGCCGTTCCTTTTCCCAGACGAAGGCATAGTCGTTGAAGCCCTGGTCGGCGCCGCCGGGCACGTCGACAAGCTTCTCGGCATTGGACTTGCCGCCGACATAGGCGTTGACCTGCACCTTCGAGGGATCCTTGGTCAGGACCTCGAAGTCGATTTCGTCATGCGGCTTTTTGTGCACCGGGCCGATATAGGTGAAGAAGGCGGCGTTCAGACCCGAGCCGGTGCCGGTCTTCATCCGCGCTTCGTAGGTGCCGTAGCCGAAGCGTTCCTTGGTCTGCACTTCGCCGCAGGAATAGTCGCGGTTCTTCAGCGGCTTCTTCTCGAAGCTGAGCACGAGGTTGCCGTCGGCGACCTTGACCTGCTCCTTCGACCAGGTGCAGTTCTGGTGCTTGCCGTTGTCCCAGCCGTCCGAGATGAACCAGCGCGAAGCGCTCAGCGTATCGAAGGTCTCGACGAAGGATTTGCCGGTGGCCTCCTGAGCCACGGCACCACCCGACATACCCAGCAGGCCGGCAAGTGTGACCGACACTGCCAACGCAGCGGTACTGCCGAGAGGTCGGCACGCGCTGTAATCCCTAACGTTCGCATTCATAGGTCATCCTTGTGTCTTCGCGCCTCCCGCCCGGAAACCGCATTGCCACACCGGCCGGAGATGCCCCCAGCCGGACGAAATCCTCCCATCCTCCCTGATGTCAGGCCCTGTCGCCTCGGGCCTAGAACTGGCGCAGGGCCTCCGCTTGCGCCAAACGTGCCGATGATTCCTCGTCGGTCTCGCGACCTTCATCGGCAAAAATGTCCAGCGAATGACGAAGCCCAGCGACGAAATCCTTTTGCCGTCCGAGCGCCTCGATCCGTCTCAGACAGGCCTTGAGCGATTCTGTCATCTGGTCCATCTCACGCGCCCGCAGCACGGAAACCGCTGAATTTTCCATGGCTTCGACAAGGAAAGCAGCATTGGCCGAGACCGCCTCGTAGCGGTTGCGGATGCCGGTTCGTTCCGCCTCGATGCCGGCGGCGAGTTCGTCCAGCGCCCGCGACAGCTGGCCGAAGCGCGCCTCGTCGGTCTGCCGGTCGCGGTCGGGGCTGCGGGTGCGGAATGCAAAGATCGATGCCATGCGCCCTACCCCGCCTTCGCGGCCGAGCCGGCCATCAGGTAGCGTGGACGTGCAGCGCCACTTTCCATCGCCGACGGATTGCGACGGCGCAGCAGCTCGAGCTTGTCGAATGCCGCCCCTTTGGTCACGGCCGACAGGTTCGTCGGCGAGGCGAAGGCAAAGCCCATGGCACCGGAAAGCCCGCCACTGGCCTTGAGATCGAGGAAATGTCGCAGCCGATATTTGTCGCGCACATGCCGCTCATGGCGGCGCAGGACACGTCGCTGTCCGGCTGTCAGACCGGCAAGCGCCAGAAGATCGAGATCGGCATCGGCCAGCCGCCTCAGGTCCTCGGTACGATGCTGGCCGCTCAGCGAATTGGACCGGACCACCGCGCAATAGCCGCAGGAGTGGATCAGCTTGAAGCAGGCACCGAAAGCCAGGGCCCGGGCATAGAGCGCATAATCCTCGCCGAGGCGCAGCTGCTCGTCATAATGCAGGCCGTGCTCTGTGAGCATGGCGCGCCGCATCACCGGCTTGAGAAAACCCAGCTCGCCGCGCCGGGCGCCGCGCCGGGAAATGTTGCCGGCGACGAAGCCGACAAGGTCGAGCTCGGTCGGATCGGCTGCGAACTGCTCGATGCTGCCCGACAGCACGTCGCGCACCGAGGCGTGTTCGGCAAAGACGATGTTGTCGGCGACGAGATCCCAGTCATCGCCGTCCACGAGCTTCGCGAACCGTCCCGGCAGGAAGAAGTCGTCGGCGTCGAGAATGCTGATCAGCGGCGCCCTGGAGTGGCGTATTGCCATGTTACGGGCAAAGGACGGGCCGCGATTGACGTCGAGCCGCAGCACCAGAAGCCTGCCGCTGCCGTCATCGGCGGCGCGCGCCACCGCCTCGGTCGCATCGGTCGAAGCGTCGTCCACGACGACCACCTCGGCCACCTCCGGCTCCAGCAGAGCGGAGGCAATGGCCGTCGTGATCGTTTCGGCTGCGTTGCGCGCAGCAATGATGACACAGACGTCGGTTCCGCTCACGTCGGTTGCCTTTCGTCATAGCCCGCCGACGCAAGAGCTATATTGCACCTGCTAACAAGGGAACCCCAACTTTTGTTACGGCGATTCACGGGAGGCGCTAAGGGCACCGGCAACCGCCATCGGCAAGCCGCGGCTTTCCAAGGGCTGCAGGCAGCTTCGTCCGATCACATATGACGGTTTCATCACACCGAGGCCGCCAAGGCCGCCTTCGGATTGGCAGCGTCGCGTCTTGCTTACATATACGGGCAGGACGGCAGCGATTCTGCCGGAACAGGCGGCCGCTCACGCCGATCTTGTCGGTCTAGTGAGCGCTGCCTTTCGGGGTCAGGTCGTCGGCTGGAACAGTGGCGGTACCTTCAGCCGCGGTCTTCGACTTGCCGGTTTCCACCGGTTTCGGCCCGGCGCGCGCCACCATTGCCAGCACGACGAGAAAGTATCCGACCTGAAGAACAACCGCGCATATCACCGCGCGCAGCAAGATCGTGCCCCAGCCGGCAGCATCCATGTAGGACCACAACGCCACGACAGCGATGACCATCGCCATGCCGAACACGAATTTGGGTAAAGTCATGTCAGCTGATCGTCAGGCCGGAGGCATCGGCACTGATTTCGTCGCCATGTTGCTTGCAACTCCCCTTGCCCTGAAAGCTTCCGCCCGTGTCCGTTCCTTCGTTTTATCTTGATGCCTGCGCGGCCCCAGCCGGTCGGCGCGAAGAACGTCATTCCACTATATTGACCCGCCCAACTGTCAGCAAGCGGAGCCTCTTGGAGAGCGAGTCTAGACGGCAAAGATGAATGCTGCATTGCACCGTCCGGCGATGCCCCAAGTCGAAACGATTTTTGCCTTTGATGGCGTTATTTCAGAAATTTTTGCGATATCAGCCGCCTGCAACAATATGCTCGTACCTCGTGACGCACTTTGTTCGACTAAACAGCAGCATGACGAAGATATAATTTCAGGCATTTCCACCTTATGGACTGGATTGATTCTGCATACGCATTAATCTTGAGGACACAAAACTGTCGCAATGGACTCTTTTTGTGCAGGCCATGCACGGTTCTTGGACATCTACTGGCGCAAATATTTCACGCGTCAAAAAAACGTGTGTTGCGGCGCAGCATACCAATCCTATCCTGACACGGGGCGATTCTGGGGCGATCTATCGACCAATTGGAGTTGCAGCATGAGGGATCTAGCCAAGTCGAGCAGCTTGGAGTTTCCACATATGGCCGCCGACCTTCCTCCGCTCGGTGGCGTGGCCAAGCGCGGATTCGACATCGTCGGTGCCGGTCTCGGCATCGTCGCGCTGAGCCCGTTGTTCCTGCTCATCGCACTACTGGTGAAAGTCTCCGACGGCGGCTCGGTCTTCTACGGCCATCGCCGCATCGGCCGCGGCGGCCGTATCTTCCAGTGCCTCAAGTTTCGCACCATGGTTCGAGACGGCGATGCAGTTCTGGCCGCTCATCTGCGCAACGATCCTGAGGCGCGGGCCGAGTGGGAGGCAACGCGCAAACTCAAGGACGATCCGCGCGTGACCCGCGTCGGCACCGTGCTGCGCAAGCTCAGCCTCGACGAGCTGCCGCAGATCATCAACATCCTGCTCGGCGACATGAGCATCGTCGGCCCGCGCCCGGTGGTCCGCGACGAGCTCGAATACTACGGCAAGGCCGTCGTCTTCTACCTCAAGTCCCGGCCGGGTCTCACAGGACTGTGGCAGGTCAGCGGCCGCAACGACGTCTCTTACGACAGCCGCGTGGCCTTCGATCGTCACTATGTCGAGAACTGGTCGCTCGTCGAAGATATCCGCATCATCCTGAAGACGGTTCCGGCCGTCTGCATGTCGCGCGGCAGCTACTGATCCTGCCGCAATCGGGCTGCGCCGACGCGCGCGGCCACTCCCAGCCGCGCATCCCCGGAGATGTCGCGGCACAGGAATGGACGATACCGTTGAACACCATCAGCACTCCCAAGCGCGCAAAGCGCCTGCTCGGCATGGGCGCCGCGCTCTGTCTTGCCCTCGCTTTCGCGACAACCCTGGCCGCAGCCGAGGACTACAAGCTCGGCACCCAGGACAAGCTGACAATCCGCGTCGTCGAATGGCAGACCGTCGAAGGCGCCTTCCGCGACTGGTCCTCGGTCAGCGGCGACTACACGGTCGGCCCCTCCGGCAAGCTGTCGCTGCCGTTCGTCGGTGAGACCGAAGCCGCGGGCAAGACGACGGCCGAGATCGCCGAGACCATCGGCAAGACCCTGCAGGACAAGTTCGGCCTGTCCGATCGCCCCGAGGCTTCGGTCGAGGTCGCGCAGTTCCGCCCGTTCTACATCTCCGGCGACATCCAGAGCCCCGGTCAATATGCCTATGCGCCCGACCTCACCGTGCTCAAGGCGGTCAGCATCGCCGGCGGCATGCGTCGCGGCGCCGACGGCGCCCGCACCGAGCGCGACCTCATCAACGCCGAAGGCAGCCACGCCGTGCTGTCCGACGAGCAGCTCCGCCTGATGGTGACGCAGGCGCGCATCGACGCCGAACTCACCGGCAAGACCGAATTCGCCGCCCCAAAGGACATCGCCTCCTTGCCTGGGGTGGACGGCATGGTCGCCAACGAGACCGCCATCATGGCCTCGCGCCAGAAGAAGCTCACGCTCCGGCTGCAGGCGCTCGACAACCTCAAGGGCCTGCTCGAGAGCGAGATCGTCTCGCTCGGCCAGAAGGCCGAGACGCAGAAACGCCAGGTCGAACTCGCCAGAAAGGAACTCAGTGGCATCGACACGCTGGCGCAGAAGGGGCTCGTCGTGAACACACGCGTGCTGTCGACCGAACGTTCGATCGCCGAGATGGAAGGCAAGATCCTCGACCTCGAGACCGCCACGCTGCGTGCCAAGCAGGACGTCAGCAAGGCCGAGCAGGAAGCGATCGATCTCAGGAACAACGCCGAATCCGAACTCGCCGTCGAGCGCCAGAAGACTGTCGGCGAGCTCAATGCGGTGACGCTCAAGCTCGGCATGCAGAAGGGACTGATCGCCGAAGCCGGCGGCACGGCGTCCGCGGCAGCCGGCATCGAGCAGCCGACGTCCTTTGTCCTCGTCCGCAAGGGCAGCGATGGCAAGAGCACGGAAATCACGGCTGCCGAGGACACGTCCATCCTGCCCGGCGACGTGATCAAGGTCGTGCGGTCGGGTAGCCCGCTCGTCCAGTAGCTGATCGGGTCAGACACGATGCGGATCAGGAAGTCGTCACTGGTCGAACCCGGCCGCAACACGCTCTACGGCGCGTTCGCGGTCGCCGTCTCGTTCTTCGTCTTCGCCTATTCCTTCCGCATCGGCCAGATCTCGATCCTGATGTACTACGCGGTGTGGCTGCCGCTGGTGCTGGTCGACTACCGTTGCACGCTCGGCCGCCTTGCCCGGTCGCCGCAACTCCTGGCTTTCGCGTTCTTGGCATGCCTGTCCTATTTTTGGTCAGACGCGCCTGACGTCACCTTGCGCGCAGCCCTCCAGTACCTCACACATGTCGTCTGCGCCGTTATCGCCGCCCGTGTCATCGATGCGCGCACCTTGTGCATCGGCGCCATCGCAGGCATCGCCGTCATTCTCGGTTATTCGATGCTGCAGGGCGGCTATGTCTACGACGCGCTCGACGGCAGCTACAGCTTCGTCGGCGCCTTCGGTTCCAAGAACCAGCTCGGCTTCTACGCCTCGCTGGGCGTGCTGCTGGGCTGCTATTTCGCGCTGTTCCTGACACGCAGCCGCATCGCTCGCCTCCTTGCGCTCGGCGTCGTCGCCCTTTCGGCCGCGTCGCTGGTGCTGTCGCAATCGGCGACATCGATGCTCGCCACGCCCGCGGCCATTGCCATGGTCGTCGCCATCGCCGGACTGGAGGCATTCTCGCCGACACATCGCCGGATCTTCTTCGCCGCCGGCCTCGCGCTTGCCGGCACGGCAGTGCTGGCCGCCCTCAATTTCGGCGCGGCCGACATGGTGCTCGGCGCCTTCGGCAAGGATTCGACGCTGACTGGCCGCACCTATCTCTGGCAGCAGGGCATCGATGCGGCGGCCAACACGCCGCTGCTCGGCGTCGGCTATGCCGCCTACTGGGTGCAGGGCTTTTCCGAGGCCGAGCGGCTGTGGAACGAGTTCTACATCCCCGCCCGCACCGGCTTCCACTTCCACAACACCTATATCGAGGCGCTGGTAGAAACAGGCTATGTTGGCGCGGTCATGATCGTGCTGCCGCTGCTCGCCATCCTCAGGCTCTGCATCGCGCGCTTTTTGTCCGACGGCGACTGGACCGAAGCCCTGCTGCAGACCGGCCTGCTCGCGCTCTTGGTCATTCGCTCGTTCTTCGAGGTGGATATCCTCCAGCCCTATGTCATCGGCTCGTTCCTGCTCTACTACTGCTGGGCCCGCGCCAAGGAACCGGCGGCGCTGCGACGGCCCGGTTCGGCAGCGGACTGGCGCCCGCCGTCGCCTTCGATACCGTCGAACGGCATCGGTCCAGGCATCCAGGCGTAACGCAGCCTGCCCGCACCAGCCTTCTGTCAAATCCTGGTCGACGTCATGGAACTGTCGGTCGTTTCGGGAATTGAATCAGCTGATATCGCTGGAGCCGACATCATGCCGACACCACTTCAACCGCAACGCCCCGAAAAAGGCGAACAGCGCATAGAACTTTATTTCGTCGCGGCCACGATGCTGGCGATGGCAACAACGATGCTCCACACCAACGCCACTGCTTTTGTCCTGGTGCTGCATCTGTTGCAGTGACCAGCGTCGCCAGTTGTCGGCGTCCAGGCACCGAACCGGCCTTGCAATGCAACTGCCGCCCAACAGGCAGTATCGGCGGACGCGGTCGTTGCGTGGCACGCCCTGATCTCAGGAGTCATCGATGGATTGGACAGACTGGTTCTATCTTGCCGTGGTGTTCGGGGCGTCGAGCGCAGTGCTTTGGATGATGGGCGCCTGATCGGCGACACTCGGCTTTACTCTCTGCCCGCACCTGCCGTCCGACGTCACCCGAAACGGCATTTTCGCGGAACCGAAACCGGCCCGGTCGGTTTGTCACCTGGGCGGCGGCCAGAAATTTGAGAGGCCAGGAATTCGAGAGGAAAGAGATGAAACATGCACACGCTATCGCGATCCTGATCGCGTCGGCAACGCTGGCGGTACCCGCCGCCGCCGAGGACGCCGCCAAGCCGGCTGCGCAGCTGGATAGGTCCACGACGGCCAGTACCGGCGCAATGGCCGATCTCGCAACCGTCATGTCGGCCATCGAAGCCAGCCGGAGCACTGCAACCGCGATCCAGGCCATGACGACCGTCGGCAGCGTCCGTGTCGTCAAGGTTTCCGACATCGTCAGCCCCGGCGACAAGCAGGCACTGGACAAGGCCGTGTCGGACAACGAGGCCGATATCACCGGCGTGCAGGCCGCGATCATGGCCAACAGCGCGCTGAAAAAGCAGATCGACGCCAACACGGTCGACACCTCGGCCATCTTGGCCGCCAGAATCGCCGAAGATGGCGTGGTGACGGTCTTCGTCAGGTAGCAAAGCTGGCCGGGACCATGCGGCGTTGGCCCGGTGGCGTGATGTGCCGGGCCACGCTGGCCAGCCGACCCGGAAAATCTTGATCCAGCTGATTTTGTCCGCCCGCCCGTCCGCAAACTGCGCTATGCAGCGCGTGTCGGCTGGCGCGATCCGGACCGCCGCCGCAACAGGTGCATTCGCCCGCCCCGATGACATCCCAGACCGCCACGGCACCTGAACAGCGTTTCGCCGCCTTCCGCCATGGCGCGTTCTCGCGCTACTGGGTGGCACGCTTCCTGGGTACCTTTTCGACGCAGATCATCTCGGTCGGCGTCGGCTGGCAGGTCTATGACCTGACACGCGACCCTTTCGACCTCGGCCTCGTCGGCATCATCCAGTTTGCCCCAGCGTTGCTGCTCGTCCTTGTCACCGGCGTCGTGGCCGACCGTTTCGGCCGCAGGCTGATCATGGGCCTGTCCGCCCTAGTCGAGGCCGCCTGTGCGGCGGCCCTGCTGGCGCTGACCTACCATGGCCTTGCAAGCCCGTTGCCGATCTTCGCCGTGCTCGTCGTTTTCGGCATTGCGCGTGCCTTCTTCGGTCCGGCCTCGGCTTCGTTGGTCGCCAACCTCGTGCCATCAGAGGACTTCGCCAACGCGGTCGCCTGGAACTCGTCGGCCTGGCAGACCGCGACGATCGTCGGCCCGGTCGCCGGCGGCCTGCTCTACGGTCTGTCGCCCGACATCGCCTATGGTGCCGCCGCCGTCCTGATGCTGGCATCGACGGCGCTGATCTTCT
Source organism: Aminobacter sp. NyZ550 (assembly GCF_025628925.2). Taxonomy (NCBI): domain Bacteria; kingdom Pseudomonadati; phylum Pseudomonadota; class Alphaproteobacteria; order Hyphomicrobiales; family Phyllobacteriaceae; genus Aminobacter; species Aminobacter sp. NyZ550. Next base: position 1,004,099 of record NZ_CP114190.1, on the reverse strand, counting down.
CCATCCCCAGGCCGGTCCAGCGCAGCGAGACCGACAAGCCGTCGGTCGAGACGCTGTTCGCCGGCTTCCGCTATATCTGGGGCGAAAAGGTCGTGCTCGGCGCCATCTCGCTCGACCTCTTCGCCGTGCTCCTGTCCGGCGCCGTGGCGTTGCTGCCGGTCTATGCGCGCGACATTCTCGACCTCGGGCCGTGGGGCCTCGGCCTGCTCCGCGCCGCCCCCGGCGTCGGCGCCATCATCGTCGCCGTCTGGCTCGCCGGGCACCCGATCCGCGACCATGCCGGCAAGGTCATGTTCGTCTTCGTGGCGCTGTTCGGCGTCGCCACGGCGGTCTTCGGCATCTCGACGATCCCCTGGGTCTCCATATCGGCACTTGCGCTGCTCGGCGCCACCGACATGGTCAGCGTCTACATCAGGGAAACGCTGATCCAGCTGTGGACGCCCGACCATGTCCGTGGTCGCGTCAACGCGGTCAACGGCGTCTTCGTCGGCGCCTCCAACGAACTCGGCGAATTCCGCGCCGGCACCATGGCCGCTCTGATCGGCACCGCGCCCGCCGTCGTCTTCGGCGGCATCGGCGCCATTGCCGTTGCCGGCATCTGGGCCTGGACGTTCCCTGCCTTGCGCAAGGTCAGGCACCTCGACCGGCACGTCTGACCTTTCCATTGCCCGGTTGCTTTGCCGGCGTTGCAAACGTCGCAACGTATTCATACATTCTTCTACATCGGTCAGGGGATCGCGATGCTTGCCCCGCCTGATCACCGCAAGAAGAACACTGCGCGAGCCCTCAGAATAATTCGGAATGACCATGTCCAATGTGAATGACAACGACCTCGCCTTGATCAACAAGCTGATCACCGAAGTCGAGCGCTCGCAGAACGAACGCTCGGCGGACGATTTCCTCGCTCTGTTCCGTCCCGACGCCGTCTGGGTCACCGCCTTTGGTCGGCGGTTCAGCAACAAGGCCGAGATCTCCGACTTCGCCCGCAAGGTGTTGACCCCTGACCTGGGCGACCAGTATGCCCGCTACGACGTCGCTCATGTCACGATGCTGAGCCCCGACGTGGCCGCGGTGAATGTCCGCCAGCGCCCGATCCACAAGGACGGCACGCCTATCGAAGGCGAACTCGAAGGTTCGCCGCTCTATGTGCTGGTCAAGGAGAACGGACGCTGGATGGTCGGCGCCGGACAGAACACCAAGGTGCAGGCAGCGGCAATCGACACCCAGCAGAGCGAAATCGACGCCCGCGAGGGCAAGAAGTAAGCCTCAGCCCTTGGCCGGTTCGCCGAAGATCCTGACCAGGAATTCGTCGAGCCAGCGCTTGAGATGCATGTCCCAGATCAGCCGGCCGCCGAGATGGTCGCGGCCGGGCTGGGCGCCTGGCAAGACGAAGCGTTCGGCGCCGCGCACGACCCAGCGCTGCATCATCACGCGCGTCAGTTCGGCATGGAACTGGATGCCCCAGGCATTGTCGCCATAACGGAAGGCCTGATTGGGATAACTCTCCGACGACGCCAGCAGCACGGCATCCCCAGGCAGCGAAAAGCCCTCGCGGTGGAACTGGTAGACCATCTCGGGCCAGTGCATCAGCTTGCGGCCTTCCTCGGTCGCCTTGATCGGATACCAGCCGATCTCGACAAGCCCCTCGCCATGCCCTTCGACCTTGCCGCCGAGGTGATTGACCAGCATCTGGGCGCCGAGGCAGATGCCGAGGAACGGACGGTTTTCCTTGAGCGGCACCGCCAGCCAGTCGGTCTCGCGTCGAACGAACTCATCCTGGTCGTTGGCGCTCATCGGGCCGCCGAAGACCACGGCGCCGGCATGCCCGTCGAGCGTGTCGGGCAAGGGATCGCCGAGCGGCGGCCGGCGGATGTCGAGTTCGAAGCCGTTCTCGATCAGCACATGGCCGACGCGGCCGGCACTCGAATGCTCCTGATGCAGCACCACCAGGATCTTGGGTCGCGCCTTGCCCGGCATTTACAGCTACTCGTCCGCTTCGGGTCCGATCTGGCGCTGCGCCTTCTGAGCCTCCTTGCGCTTGGCCTCGACGCGGTCGCGGCTTTCCACGCCGATCAGTTCGGCGATGCGCCAGATGGTGTTGTCCTCCATCTCATGCAGCTCGCCGTCGGCATAGACGATTTCCCACATCATGCCGATGAAGTCCTTGCGCGCCTGGTCGTCGAGGCTGCGCTTGAGCACGCTGGTGAAGGCATAGAGATCGATCGCTTCGTTGTCGGCCTGTTCGCCGGCCTTGACCAGCCGGTCGAGCTCGGCGCCCGAAATGCCGTAGCTCTGGCTCAGCAACTGCTTGACCCGCTCCCATTCGACGTCCTGCCGGTCGCCGTCGGCGTCCATGACATGGTACATCAGCGCCGCCGCGGCAACGCGCGGATCGTCCTCGCGGCTCGCCTTGGACCCTGCCGCCGGCAGGTCCTTCAGAAACGAAATCATGCGTTCGAACATCGTCGGTTCCTGTTTGGGCCAAGCCTAGATCTAGGGTCGAGCTGAAATCAAAACAAACGGAACCGCTTCTGGGCGTTTTCCCGCTCCACTTCCGGATCGACGCCGGGGTCGTCGGGCAAGCGGATCGGTTCGGCCATGTCATCCTCGTCGGTCAGGATCGCGCCGTCGGTCGCCGGCGGCACCGCGCGCGGGGGCACGGGCTGCACTGCCGCAGCCTCCTGCGCCACCTCGTCCTCGACGATCACGTCGACGATGTCGTCGCCGGCGGGCTGCGCTGCCGGAATGCTGGGGATCGACACCCGCTCGTTCGGCTCGTCGTCCTGCTCGATCAGGTGGCCGAGCCGCTCTTCCGGCGCCTTCCATTCGAAAGCATCGAGCCGGCCGGTGACGGGTGAGAACGGCGCCCAGCGTTCGGAGACCACGCCGTCCGCCACCCAGGCCGGGTCGCGCGGCGCGCGCACGGCCCGCGACAGCCACTGTCGCACCTTGCCCTGATCGCCACCTTGGGCTTCCTCGATGTCGGCGAGCAAAAGATAGGCACCCTCGCGCGGCTGCATCCGTGCGGCGGCCTCGGCCTCGGAGCGCGCCAGCTTGTAATCCTGTGCTTCCAGTGCCGCCCGCGCCACGGCGAGCGAGGATTCCGGATGGTTCTGCTTCAGCGATTGCAATTTCTTTGCCCGCGCCAGCCGGTCGAGCACGGCATCGCCTGGGCGACCATGGACGTAGAGCTCGGCGATGTCGGGCAGCGGTTCCGCCTTCCACGCCGTCTCCAGCACCTTCGAGCCCTTGCGCACGTCGTTCTGGCGGAACAGCGCCTTTGCGGCAATTGCAGCCGCCGGACCGAAACCGGGCCGCAGCCGATTGGCCTCAAGCGCTGCGGTCCGCGCCGCATTGAAATCGCCTTCGAACAGCGACATCGCCTTGGCGGTCAAAAGCACCGCGCGCTTGTTGTTGGCAACGTCGCGCTCGATCTGGCGCGTCGACTTCTGCGCGTCGATCAGCGCCAGCGCGCCGTCCCAGTCGCCGCGTTCGCACTTTTCCTCGAGCGTCGAATCCGCCGCCCAGCCGAGCTGCGGCGCAAGGCCGGCGGCGCGGCCGGCATAGTGGCGTGCAGCGGCCCGGTCGCCGAGCCGTTCGGCTTCGAGATAGAGCCCGCGCAGGCCGAGCAGCCGCATCTCGGGATCGTCCAGCATCGCCTCGAACTTCTGCCGCGCCGTGTCGTGGTCGCCCTCCAGCAGCGACGCCTGGGCATCAAGCAGCAGGATCAGCGGCTCCTGGTCGGAGTTGATCAGCTTGGCGGCTTCCTTGTTCTTCTTGCGCGCAAGTGCGGCGTCGCCCGCTCCGGCGGCGATCATGCCGGTCGACAGCGCCTGATAGCCGCGGTCGCGCCGGCGGGCGCGAAAATGCCGGGCGATGGTGAAAGGGCTATTCCAAACCGCCTTGGTGAGCCACCAGGTCAACATCGTTGCCGCAACGATCGCGGTGATCGCCACCGCTGCCACCATCAGGCTGACCTTGTACTGGTAGCCGCTGAAGGTCACGACCATGTCGCCGGGACGGTCGGCCAGCCAGGCAAAGCCCAGCCCGAGCGCAAAAACGATGGCCAGATAGAACAGGATACGGATCATCTGGCGTCCCTCATGCCTTCATCGCGCCGGCGACAAGCTTGTCGACCAGCGTTTCGACATCTAGCCGCGCCTTAAGCTTGGCAACGAAGTCGGCGCCCGCAGCCTTCGCCGTCTCGGGCAGCGTGTCATATTCGGCCAGCGCCTTGGCGAAATCGCCCTGGTTGACCGCCACCTCCATGCGCGCCACCGTCTCCGGCACGCCGGTGCCCTCGACCGCCCCGATCGGCCGCACCTGAACCAGTTGCTCGGCGCTCGACACCAGCCGTTCGAGGATGCCGGCATCCTCGTTGACCGGCTTGGCTGCAGCGATCATCGCATTCGCCGCCGCATCGGTTTCGGTCACGATATCGGCGCGTGTCGGCACGCCCTTTTCGGCATGAGCCCTCAGGGCCGCCAGTTCCGGCGCCTCCGGGGAAATCGCGGCGAAAGTTTCGAGCTCGGCGCCGAAGCCCGCGCCCCGGTCGACAGCCGCCTTCAACGCCGAAGCGGCGATCGCCAGCGCGATCTTGGGCTGCGACGCCTGTGCGTCGACCTTCGAAGTGAGCGCGGAGATGGACTGCTCCAGCGTCGCGATCTTGCCGTCATCGACCGTCGCCGCCTCGCCCGCCGACTTCAGCGCCGCGTCAAGGCCGCTGACGCGCTCGGTGAGTGCTGCGATCTCGCTCGAAGCGCCGTTGTTCTGGCTGAGCGAGGCCACGGCAGTTTCAACCTGCGCGATGCGGCCGTCGAGCGTGGCAAGGGCCTCATTCGACCCGGCCTGGCCGGCCGTCGCTTTCAGCGCCTCGATGTCCGACTTCACCTGCTGGACGGCAGCGGCGAGGCCGTCGACGTCACCCTTCAGCGCCGCACCGCCATTGGCGGCAGCACCGAGATCGGCCAGCTGCGACTTCAACGAGGCGATTTCGGCCTGCATCTGTCCATTGTCACCGGTTCCGGTACCGGGGGCACCCAGCACGCCGGCATATTGCAGCCCACCGGCCACCAACAGCGCGATCACGCCGCCGGCCAGGCCCGGCAGCAGTCCGGATGCTGATTGACGATTCGATGATGCAGCCGAGGCTGCAGCACTTGTTGCCCGCGACCCAGCCGAACTCGACGAAGCAGCACGCGACAACGCCTCGGCCTTGGGCGTTTCGGCCGGCTTGTCGTTTTCGAAGCTGTAGTCATAGGAGGCATAGGCGCTGTCTGCCTTCGCCGCCGTCTCCTCTGGCGGCGTCTCTGCCGAGGTCAGGGCTTCTTCGCCGGCCGTCGCCGCGACCGCCTCCGTCTCAGCGTCAGGCTTGGCGGCCTCTTCGACGCGCGACACCGCGCCCGACTCCAGTTCGATCGTCACCGGATCGCGATGCGTCTTCGAATGGCGCGTCTTCGGCGTCTTGACCATGCTGGGGGCTCCGCGATTTCGTTGGCATAAATCCCGCGGCAGATGCGGGTTCGAAGATCAAAAACCAGTAACACCCACCGTCCCGCGAAAAAAGGCCGGTTGATGGCAAGTAGCCTTTCCGTCAGTCGGGATCGCCGAGAAGCGCCAGCAGCGCATCCTCATTGGGATCGCGCGCGACCTCGACCCTGATACCGCCGACCAGCGCCGAAGCGATGCGGCCGGACAGGCAAAGGCAACGCGCGTTGCGCATCAGGAAATCCGCCTCGGCGTGCATTTCCATCAGCGAACCGAAGGCGGCTGCGGCACGCGCCGAGTAAACGAGCACGGCGTCGATTGGTTGCCCGCCAAGCTGCTGGCGCACGAAGGAAGGGGCCGGAGTGAGCGCGACAGTGTCATAAGTTTCGATCGGCACCACCCGCACCCCGTTGACGCCGAGGCGACGTTCGAAGTCCGGCATCCGTACCCGGCCGCACAGATAGGCAACCGTCGCCTTGCCGAGTTCGATTGCTATCATGTCGGCGAGCGCGGCAGCGTCGCCAGGACCTTCGTTGACGGAGTAGAAGCCGGCTTTGCGCGCGCTTTCCGCGGTCTTTGCGCCAACGGCGTGACAGGGCAGGCCCCGCAGTCGCTCGACAAGCCCGCTCGGCGCGTGTCGCAATGCGTTGGCGCTTGTCACCGCGATCGCCGTCGCGCCGGACGGGACGCTTTCACGCGCCACCGGCAGCGGTCGCGTTTCGGAAAGTGGCAAAATTACAGGCTCGAAGCCGAGCGCATCGAGGCGCCGCGCGGTGCGGGTTGCGCCGGGTTCCGGCCTCGTCACCAGCACCCGCTGTGCCATCTAGCTCCATCCCTCGAAGAATGTGGTGCCGGCCCGTGCCCGCACCTCGTCGCCGGCATTCCGGCCGATCTCGGCGGCATCCGCCGCCCGGCCGTCGGCCTTGGCCTCGTGCCACAGCGTACCATCCGGGGTCAGGATAAGCCCGGCGAAAGACAGCCTGTCGCCGTCGATCTCGGCATATCCGGCGATCGGCGTGCGGCAAGAGCCGTCGAGTGCGGCCAGAAACGCCCTTTCGCAGGCCAGAGCCTGCCCGGTCGGCTTGTGATCAATCGCCTCGAGCATGTTGGTGACAGCAGTATCGCCAATGCGGCTCTCGATGCAGATGGCACCCTGCCCGGGGGCCGGCGGGAAGGCGTCGAGCGCCATCAGATCGGTGATGACCTCCTCGAGCCCAAGCCGGCGCAGACCGGCATTGGCGAGGATCGTGCCCTCGGCCACCCCCTCGTCAAGCTTCCTCAGGCGGGTCTGCACGTTGCCGCGGAACATCACCACGTCGAGGTCGGGCCGCATGCGTCGGATCAGCGCCTGCCGCCTGAGCGACGAGGAGCCGACGACGGCACCTTGCGGCAGTTCCATGATGCTGGGTGCCGCGCGGCCGATGAACGCATCCCTTGGGTCCTCGCGCGGCAGGAACGCCGACAATTCGAGCCCGTCGGGCAGCTGCGTCGGCATGTCCTTGGACGAATGCACGGCGATGTCGATCTCGCCGGCATACATCGCCTCTTCCAGTTCCTTGGTGAACAGCCCCTTGCCGCCGGCGAGCGACAGTGGCCGGTCCTGGATGCGGTCGCCGCTGGTCGAAATCGTCACGATCTCGAATGCCTCTTCCGGCAGGCCGTGCGCTGCCATCAGCCGCGCACGCGTCTCGTGCGCCTGGGCGAGCGCCAGCAGGCTGCCGCGGGTTCCGATTCTCAAGGCTCTAGTTTGCATAGCGCTTGGTCCGTGATAACCCCGCGCTGGCGGGGCGGTCCCGTACCTCCTATCTAGGAAATTACCACCGGGCAATCATGCAGGGTAGCGACCAATTGATCCGTGTTCTTGGCATCGAGACAAGCTGCGACGAAACCGCGGCCAGCGTCGTTGCGCTCGAATCCGGGCAGCCGCCGCGCATCCTGTCGAACACGGTATTCAGCCAGATCGACGAGCACGCGGCCTTTGGCGGCGTCGTGCCGGAGATCGCCGCGCGCGCCCATGTCGAGGCTCTCGACGGCATCGTCGAGGCGGCGCTCGAGGATTCCGGCGTTGCCCTTGAAGACATCGACGCCATTGCCGCCACGGCCGGTCCCGGCCTCGTCGGCGGGCTGATCGTCGGGCTGATGACGGCCAAGGCGATTGCCGCTTCAGTGGGCAAGCCGCTGATCGCCATCAACCATCTCGAAGGCCACGCGCTGACGGCGCGGCTCACCGACGGCCTCGCATTTCCCTACCTCTTGCTGCTCGTCTCCGGCGGCCACACCCAGATCGTCCTGGTAAAGGGCGTCGGCGACTATCAGCGCTGGGCGACCACCATCGACGACGCGCTCGGCGAAGCCTTCGACAAGACCGCCAAGATGCTGGCCCTGCCTTATCCAGGTGGCCCCAATGTAGAAAAGGCAGCCCAGTCGGGCGACGCTTCGCGCTTTGTCTTCCCGCGCCCGATGAAGGGTTCGGCCCAGCCTGATTTCTCCTTCTCCGGCCTCAAGACCTCGGTGCGCCAGGCAGCAACATCGGTGGCACCCCTCAGCGACCAGGACGTCGCCGACATCTGCGCCTCGTTTCAGGCAGCCGTCACTGATACGCTCGGCGACCGCGTCAAGCGCGCGCTGGCCCGCTTCCGTGACGAGTTCCCCGACACCGCAGCCCCGGCCCTCGTCGTCGCCGGCGGGGTCGCCGCCAACAAACAGATCCGCGCCATGCTGGAAAAGCTCTGCGCCAAAAACGGTTTTGACTTCATCGCGCCACCGATGGCGCTGTGCACCGACAATGCCGCAATGATCGCCTGGGCCGGCATCGAGCGCCTGCGCGCCGATCTCGTCGAACCCAACGCATTCGATTTTGTACCGCGCTCGCGCTGGCCGCTGGACAGCGTGTCAGCCCCGGTCGTCGGTTCCGGCAGGCGGGGAGCCAAGGCATGAGCGCATACAAGGTCACGGTTCTCGGCGGCGGCGCCTGGGGCACGGCACTTGCGCTCGCCATGCTGCGCGCCGGCCATGCCGTCACGCTCTGGGCCCGCGACACAGACAGCGTCACGGCGATCGCCAAGGGCACCAACCCACGCTATCTCGCCGGCATCGTCTTCGAGACAGGCATCGCCGCCACAACCGACCTTGCCCAGGCGCTTGCCGGCACCGATTGCGTGCTGGTCGTCACCCCGGCACAGGCCCTGCGCAGCGTGCTGACCGAGGTCAAGCCGCATATCGCCGACGATGTTCCGCTGGTGCTCTGCGCCAAGGGTATCGAGCGCGACACCGGCCGCCTGCTGTCCGACATCTCCAGCGCAATCTTGCCCGACAATCCCGTGGCGGCACTGTCCGGCCCGAGTTTCGCCACCGACGTCTCGCGTGGACTCCCCACCGCCGTCGTCGTCGCTGCCGAAGACGAGGCGCTGGCCTCGGCTCTGGCGGTGCGCTTCTCGGCAGCCAACCTGCGCTGCTATTCCAGCGACGACCTGATCGGTGTCGAAATCGGCGGTGCGCTGAAAAACGTCTTTGCCATCGCCGCCGGTGCCGTCACCGGGGCCGGTCTCGGCGCCTCGGCCCAGGCAGCGCTTGTCACCCGTGGCTTCGTCGAACTGCGCCGCATCGGCGCCGCCTTCGGCGCCCGCCCCGAAACGCTGATGGGCCTGTCCGGCCTCGGCGACCTGATGCTGACCTGCTCGTCGGTGCAATCGCGCAATTTCGCTTATGGCGTGGCACTCGGCAAAGGCGAAGAGCTTGCCGGCCGCCCGCTCGCCGAAGGTGTCGCCACTGCCCACATCGCCGCCCGCATCGCCCGTGAACGTGGCCTCGACGCGCCGATCATCGAGGCAGTCGCGGCCCTGCTCGACAATGCCATTACCATCAACGAGGCCGTCGCCGGGCTGATGACCCGCCCGCTGCGCGCCGAAGCCGACTGAACGTCCAAATCGAGAGGGACAACATGCTTTTCGCACTGATCTGCAAGGACAAGCCGAACCATCTCCAGGTCCGCCTCGACGCACGGCCCGACCATGTCGCCTTCCTCAACGACCTCAACGCCAAGGGCGCGCTGAAATTCGCCGGCCCCTTCCTCGATGCCGACGGCAAGCCGGATGGTTCGCTCGTCGTCATCGATGCCGCTGACGCGGAGGCTGCCCAGGCAGTCGCCGGCACCGACCCCTACGCCAAGGCCGGCCTGTTCGAGAGCGTCCAGATCCGGCCGTGGAACTGGGTCTTCAACAACCCGGCCAGCGCCTGACCACAAGCCAAGAGGGGACGAGATGAGCGAGAAGAAATACTGGCTGTTCAAATCCGAGCCGTTCAAATTCTCCTTCGAGATGTTGAAGGCCAAGGGCAAGGAAGGCACGCAGTGGGACGGCGTGCGCAACTACCTCGCCCGCAACAACATGCGCGCCATGCAGATCGGTGACCTCGGCTTTTTCTACCACTCCAATGAGGGGCTCGAAGTCGTCGGCATCGCCGAGGTTTGCGCGCTCGCCCATCATGACACAACGACTGAAGACCCGCGTTGGGAGTGCGTCGACATCCGCTACCACAGCCCGGTCCCCAAGCCGGTGACCCTTGCCGACGTCAAGGCCAATCCGAAGCTCGAAAAGATGGCGCTCGTCACCTCGATGCGCCTGTCCGTCCAGCCGGTGACGCCTGACGAATGGCAGGAGGTCTGCCGCATGGCAGGCCTCGACAGGGCGCCGTGACCACGGTTTCCCCGACACGGCTGACATCAGAGGGGGCGGCAAGCTTCATCCGCGCCAACACGGCGCTGATGCGGCCGCCGCATGTGCCCGAGGTCGCACTCCATCTCGCCGACGAAGCGCACGACCTCTGGCATCGCACCGAGGAAGAGCTGTCCGAGATCGGCCTGCCGCCGCCCTTCTGGGCCTTCGCCTGGGCCGGCGGCCAGGGTCTGGCGCGCTACGTACTCGATCATCCCGAAACCGTGGCCGGCAAGCGTGTGCTCGACTTTGCCTCCGGCTCGGGTCTCGTCGCCATCGCTGCGATGAAGGCGGGGGCTGCAAACCTTACAGGCGCCGACATCGACCCGTTCTGCGAGACGGCGATCCGGCTGAATGCCGAGGCCAATGCCGTTGAGGTCGGCTTCCTCGGCGCCGACCAGGTCGGGCGCGACGACGGCTGGGATGTCGTCCTCGCCGGCGACGTCTTTTACGAAAAGCCTTTCGCCGACCGGCTCGTGCCGTGGTTCGAAGCGCTTCGGTCCCGCGGCGCCGACGTGCTCGTCGGCGACCCCGGCCGCTCCTACCTGCCCAAGGACCGGCTGCAAAAGCTCGCCACCTACGAGGTGCCGGTCACCCGCGCCCTCGAGGACGCCGAGGTCAAGCGCACCATCGTCTGGCGATTTGCCTGAACCGAGCTCCCTGCGATCGTCATCCCGGGCGATCGGGTCCGGATAACCCTACGCTGCGCTCCGGTTTCCGGGATGACGTGAATCGACGCACTCAAATCTCCGTCTTCGCCGCCTCCTCGATGATCCAGTCTCGGAACGCCCCGATGCGCGGGTCGCCCTCCGACGTCTTGGGATAGACCAGGAAATAGGCGAACTCACGCGACACCCGGATGCCCAGGTCGAATGGCCGGACCAGCCGCCCCTCCGACAGGTCGTTGGCGACCATGGCGAAATCGGCAAGCGCCACGACGCTGCCGTCGATCGCCGCCTGTACCGCGTCCGACGAGGTGGTGAAGACGATGGCGCGGCTGTCGTCGAAATCGTCGACGCCGGCAGCTGCCATCCACATCCGCCAGTTCGGCCAGGTCACGCCCTGCTGCGACCACTCGATATGCACCAGTGTGTGGTGGAACAGGTCGCGCGGCACCTTGAGCGGCGGCCCGGATGCCAGGAGCCGCGGGCTGCACACCGGGATGATCATGTTGTCGAACAGCCGGTCGGCGCGCAGGCCGGGATACTTGCCCATGCCGAAGCGGATCGCCACATCGACATCGTCGAGGTCGAAGTCGCGCACCTCGTAGCTGATGTCGAAACGCAGCTCGATGTCGGCATGCAGCTTGCGGAACCCGTCGATGCGTCGCATCAGCCATTTCGAGGCGAATTGCGCATCGAGCGTCACCTTGAGCAGCGCCGTGCCGCGGCTGAGCTTGCGCGCCCGCGACACCGCGCGGTTGAGCACGTCGAGCGCATCGACCGAAGCGTCGACCAGCGCCGATCCTGCCTCGGTCAGCCTGATGCTCCGACTGGTGCGGGTGAACAGGGTGACGCCGAGCTGGTCCTCGATTTCCTTGATCTGGTGGCTGACCGCAGCCGGCGTCAGGCCGAGCTCGTCGGCGGCGCGGGTGAAATTCAGATGCTTGCCTGCGGCCGCCAGCGTTCGCAAAGCACGTGTCCCAGGTACGAAGCGCATTGCCGGATCTTCAAATTTGGTTTGATGGTCGAGAAAGAACTACTCGTTTCTCTTTTGCCTTTCAGCACTGCATCATGAGCCCAGTTCAACCAATGTCAAACCGGATTTGATGTCCGGACGAAACGGAAATGACCATGTCCACCGCTGTCTTGAGAACCACCTTTGTCCAGCCGTCGCGGCTGCAGCCGGTTTTCGACTGGCTTCGCCAGATGCGGGCAGCACTCAACGTGCCGGCGCCGCAGGATGCGGCCGAGCTGTCGGACCATTATCGCCGCGACACCGGTATCGCCCAAAAGGATATCGCCAGGGCCGTCGATGCGGATCTCGGCCGTCTCGGCCTGCTCGACATCGGCTGGCAGCAGCCCCGTCGCCTGAACCGTCACTGATTCCCATCTCCCAAGCTCACTCTGGGAGCACGCTCGGCCCGAGGATCATGTCTCCCGATCTTCGGGCCGCTTTCTGTGCAGTGACTAGCGCACCACCTTCAGCACGGTCCGGCGCGACAGTTGCGGCAGAAGCCGCGCCATCACCTGCGCCGTGACCGCGACGCAGCCTTGCGTCGGCGTGAAACCCGGCCGCGCCAGGTGGAAGAAGATAGCGCTCCCGCGCCCGCGCCGGCGGGGCCGGATGTTCCAGTCGAGCACCAGGCAAGCATCGTAGAGGTTGTCGTCGCGCTTCATCCGCTCATGGCTGGCGCCGTAAGGTATCTTCACCGGCCTGTTGTAGTTGCGGTCGTCCGGCACCTCGCACCAGCCGAGATCGGCGCCGATCGGGCTCATAGGCAGGCGGCTCTGCCCCGCCACGAACTGGTCGCGGCGGAAATAGCCCGACAACAGCCGCATCGACGCCAGCGGCGTGCCGCCGTCGCCCTCGCGCTTGCTCGCGGTGATGCCGCCGCGCCCCAGCGCGCAGGGAAACACCAGCCCGCCGACCTGCATCAGCCCCTTGGTCGGGTCGCCGGGCTTGGCCCGCACGACGATTGTCGAAATGCCATTGCGCAAAAATGCACCCGCCCCAATTACGCCTTTGATTTTTCTTGTATGATCGCCTTGCGGAACAAATCACTACCGCTGAAAGTTGTGGCGATCAGCTTCCGCATTCGATTGCCGCGGTCAACTGAATACTGATTTTGAAACAACGGATTGATCCATGACCTCACGCACTATCCTCATCGTCGACGATGACGACGATCTGCGCAGCACATTGGTCGAACAGCTGGCGCTCTACGAGGAGTTCGAAGTCCTTGAGGAAGCGACGGCGGCCAAGGGCGTCAACGCGGCGCGCGCCGGCCTCATAGACCTGCTGATCATGGATGTCGGCCTGCCCGACATGGATGGGCGCGAGGCGGTCAAGATCCTGCGCAAGGGCGGCTACAAGGCGCCGATCATCATGCTGACCGGCCACGACACCGATTCCGACACCATCCTCGGCCTCGAAGCCGGCGCCAACGACTATGTCACCAAGCCGTTCCGCTTCGCCGTCCTGCTCGCCCGCATCCGCGCCCAGCTGCGCCAGCACGAGCAGAGTGAGGACGCCACCTTCTCGGTCGGGCCCTATACGTTCAAGCCGAGCCAGAAGCTTCTCATCGACGCCCGCGGCGGCAAGGTCAGGCTGACCGAAAAGGAAGCCTCGATCATCAAGTATCTCTACCGCGCCGACCAGAAAGTGGTCACCCGCGACGTCCTTCTCGAGGAAGTCTGGGGCTATAATTCGGGGGTCACGACCCACACGCTGGAAACCCATGTCTACCGGCTGCGCCAGAAGATCGAGCGCGATCCTTCCAATGCTGAAATTCTTGTGACAGAAAGCGGCGGATACAAGCTGGTCCCCTGACTGGTTTGCTGAATCGCCCCAAAATCAGCTTTGGTTTTCGGGGGGATAAGCGGAATATGTTGTTAGTTTGGAACGGGGAACCGGCTAACAACGGGAGGGGAGCCAGTCTGAGAAGTCGGGGACATAATGGCGCTGGATGACGACATCCGCATCCTGTCCGGCGTGAGGCTGTTTGAGGGCTTCACACAAGAACAGCTGCGTTTGCTGGCTTTCGGCGCGGAGAATGTGAACCTCCCCGCCGATCGCAAGCTCTACCGCGAGGACGACGAGGCCGATTCGGCCTATGTCGTGATATCGGGACGTATTGCGCTTTACCGCGAGACCGACGGCGTGCGCGCCGATCTCGGCTCCGCCGGCCCCGGCTCGATGCTCGGCGAACTCGCCCTCATCGCCGATACCAGGCGCCTGACCAGTGCTGCCGCCGCCATTGATTCGGAAATCATCCGACTGAATCGCAAGATGTTCCACCGCATCCTCGAGGAATACCCCGAACTCGCGGAGCGGCTGCACCAGCACATCCTCGAAGACCTCCAGGACATGATCGCCCGCATCGAGAGCATGGCACCGAGATTCGGGAAGTAGTCGGCCAGCCGTCAATTCAATTCGGCCAGCTGGGCACGGCCGGATCGGGCCAGGCCGAGCCGAAAATGATGGATTCCGAGTACCGGAGCGGAGCGGACATTCAGGTCCGTGAGCACCGGAAGCGCAGAAAGCCGCCATTTGCAGGCCGGCCTCGCCAGAATCCCTCAGTCGAGGTCGAAGCGCGCTATGACTGGCACATGATCCGACGGCCGTTCCCAGCCGCGGGCGGCGCTCAGGATATCGATGCCGGCAAGCTTCGGCGCGAGGTTGGCCGAGGACCAGACGTGATCGAGCCGTCGGCCGCGGTTGGAGATTTCCCAGTCCTTCGCCCGGTAGCTCCACCAAGTGTAGATCTTCTGGTCGTCGGGCACGTTGAGCCGCATCAGGTCGACCCACTCGCCGGCCTTGCGCATCGCTTCGAAGCTTTCGGTCTCGACGGGCGTGTGGCTGACGACGTTGAGCAGTTGCTTGTGCGACCAGACGTCGTGCTCCAGTGGGGCGATGTTGAGGTCGCCGACCAGCACCGAAGCCGAACCTTCGTCATGGTCGGCGCGGATCGCGTTCATCTCCGAAACGAAGCCGAGCTTGTGACGGAACTTCGGGTTGATCTCGACATCGGGCTCGTCGCCGCCAGCTGGAACGTAGAAATTGTGCAGCGTCACCTTCTTGCCGCCGGCCTCGAAACGCACCGACAGATGCCGGCTGTCATCGATTTCGCAGAAGCGCCGCTTCTCCACGACCTCCAGTGGCCGCCGCGCCACGGTGGCGACGCCGTGATAGCCCTTCTGGCCATGGAAGGCGATGTGCTCGTAGCCGGCCTTGCGGAACGCCGCCGACGGAAACTGGTCGTCGGGACACTTGGTTTCCTGAAGGCACAAAACGTCGGGCGCCTGCTCGCTCAGCAGCCGCTCGACCAGCGGCATGCGCAGGCGCACGGAGTTGATGTTCCAGGTGGCGATGGAAAAGGGCATGGCAGGTTCCGGCAACAGGTTGCGGCGGAACCTGCCAGCACGGACCTGCGATGACAAGGCACGATGCCCGATGCGGCGCCCGTGCCGCCGATGTCCACAACTAAGCCGGGCAGTCCAGCGAATGAGGCCGCGCCCCTAGCTTGCCGCGCCAGATGGCCGGCAAGGTAGAGTTGGCGGGCAGCCTGTTAGTCGCCCTTCTTCTGCGCGTTCAGCTCGCGATTGAGCTTGTAGTCGATCTTGAACGTATCGCCCGGGAAGGAACCGCCCTGCTTGACGTTGAACACCATGACGGTGGTGTCCTTGCCCTGGGCGTCGGTAATCGTCCACTGGCGCAGTTCGTAGGTCTTGGGGTCGAACATCATGGTGATGGTCGAATTGCCGAAGACCTGCTTGTCCGACAGCTTGATGGTGGTCAGGTCGTCCTCTTCGGTGACGCTCTTGACCTTGTTGCCGCTGAGGTCGATGCGCTCGTCGAGCAACAGCTTCAGCGGCGTTTTCGACAGCGGATAGAGGTCGGAGGTGCGCATCTTCGAGTTGAGGATGACCACCGACTGGCCGTCGGAAATCACCTTGAAGTTCGACGGTGCCTCGTAGTTGAATCGGATCTTTCCCGGACGCTGCAGGAAGAACTTGCCGCCGGTCTGTTCGCCGCGCGGACCAAACTGCACGAACTCGCCCGACATCGAGCGCACGCTCGAGAAATGATCGGCGATGCGCTGGGCGGCATCGGAGCCTTGTGCCTGTACCGGGCCGTTGAAGGCCACCAGCGGCGTCGCGGTCAGCGCGATCGCGGCCGCGAAGCCGAGCAGGCGTCGGCGGGTCGGAGTGCGGATATGGTTCATGCCGGTTACTCTCTCATTCAAGTTCGACGGTTGTATCGGCACTTAGTAGGGCTGAAGTTTGACATGGTTCACGGCCTCGCGCACTGAACGCGAAAACGTGATCGCCAGTTCCCCGATCCTACATCTTGTCGTCTTCCGTCGGCACCAGAATCTCGCGCTTGCCGGCATGATTTGCCGGACCGACGATGCCCTCCTGCTCCATCCGCTCGATGATCGACGCCGCGCGGTTGTAGCCGATGCCGAGGCGGCGCTGGATGTAGCTGGTCGATGCCTTGCCGTCACGCAGCACCACCGATACCGCCTGGTCGTAGGGATCGTCCGAATCCTCGAAATTGCCGCCACCGCCATTACCGCCGCCCTTGCCCGACGACTCGTCCTCGTCCTCGCCGTCATCCTCGGTGATGGCGTCGAGATATTCCGGCACGCCCTGCAGCTTGAGATGGGCAACGACCTTCTCGACCTCGTCGTCGGCGACGAAAGGGCCATGGACGCGCTGGATGCGGCCGCCGCCGGCCATATAGAGCATGTCGCCCATGCCGAGCAGCTGTTCGGCGCCCTGCTCGCCGAGAATGGTGCGACTGTCGATCTTCGACGTCACCTGGAACGATATGCGGGTCGGGAAGTTGGCCTTGATGGTGCCGGTGATGACGTCGACCGACGGACGCTGGGTCGCCATGATCACGTGGATGCCGGCCGCGCGCGCCATCTGCGCCAGGCGCTGGACCGCACCTTCGATGTCCTTGCCGGCGACCATCATCAGGTCGGCCATTTCGTCGATGATGACGACGATGTAGGGCAGCGGCGCCAGATCGAGATTTTCGGTTTCGTAGATCGCCTCGCCGGTCTGACGGTCGAAGCCGGTCTGCACCGTGCGCGAGATCTGCTCGCCCTTCTTTTCCGCCTGGCTGACGCGCGCGTTGAAGCCGTCGATGTTGCGCACGCCGACCTTGGACATCTTGCGGTAGCGGTCTTCCATCTCCCGCACCGTCCATTTCAGCGCCACCACGGCCTTCTTTGGATCGGTGACGACAGGGGTCAGAAGATGTGGGATGCCGTCATAGACGGACAGTTCCAGCATCTTCGGATCGATCATGATCAGGCGGCATTCCTGCGGCGTCATCCGATAGAGCAAGGACAGGATCATGGTGTTGATGGCGACCGACTTGCCCGAGCCGGTGGTACCGGCGACCAGCACGTGCGGCATCTTGGCGATGTCGACGATGACGGCCTCGCCATTGATCGTCTTGCCAAGTGCCAGCGCCAGCTTCGACTTGGTCGTCTCGAAGTCGCGGCTCGCCAGAATCTCGCGGAGATAGACGGTTTCGCGCTTGGCGTTCGGCAGTTCGATGCCGATCGCATTGCGCCCCGGCACCACCGCGACGCGGGCGGCAATCGCGCTCATCGAGCGGGCGATGTCGTCGGCGAGGCCGATGACGCGACTCGACTTGATACCGGGCGCCGGCTCCAGTTCGTAGAGCGTGACGACGGGGCCGGGACGGACATGGATGATCTCGCCCTTGACGCCGAAATCTTCGAGCACGCCTTCCAGCAGCCGCGCATTCTGTTCCAGCGCATCCTTGGAAAGCGAGGCGTCACGCACGACGTTCTTGGGCTCGGCCAGGAAATGCAGCGACGGCATCTCGAATGTCTCGGTGCCGATCAGCGTGGTCTGGGCCTCGCGTTGGACACGGGCTCCTGGTGCCGGCCGGGGGGCCGGTGCGGCGACACGCGCGGCGGGAGATCCAGCCTCCGGCGAGCGGAAATTCTGCACCTGGGCATTGGCGCCCCGGCGCTCGGATGACACCGGCGGCATGTCCATGTCGTCGTCGTCACCGAAGACATCCTGGTCGTTGGGGTCGATCGAAACCGAGCGTTCCGACACCATCTGGGCAAAGAATTCGGGTTCGACGCGGGCGCGGCCGCCTGTCGTAACGCGCTGCTCGGCGCGCTCGGCCGATTCGACGCGCTCGGCCGCCTGCCGCCAGGCGCTCTCGCGCTTGACCGGCGGCAGGTCGTAGCCTTCCAGCTCGCGCCGCTTGGCGGCGCGGCGGCGCATCCAGGCCCTGGCCGACAACCACCAGTGGGCGATGGCGCCAAGCGCCAGCACGCCCTCGTTTTCGTCCTCGTCCTCGTCGTCGAAGCTGGCGAAGTCCTGCTCGCGCATGTCGGGCTTGGGCTTGGGATTGACCACTGCAAAGCCGTTCTCGCGGTTGAGCAGGCCGGCGCCGAAGGCAAACAGCCAGATCGCCGGCGCAATCAGCAACACGCCAATGACGGTGGCGATCAGCCCGGTTGGATAGCCGCCGATGAACAGCCCCGGCACCTTGAGCACCATGTCGCCGAACACGCCACCGAGGCCGGTCGGCAGCGGCCAGGTCGGCGGTGCGCCGACACAGCCGGCAATGGCCGCGCCAAGAAGTGCCGAGCCGAACCAGACCAGGCCGCGCTTGGGCATGCGGTCGACGCCGCGCGCGGTGACGAACAGCACGCCCCAGATCACCGCCGGCATCAGGGCAGCGACCGAGGCAAGGCCGAAGAACTGCATCGCGAGATCGGCGAACACCGCACCCCCATACCCCATGGCGTTGGTGACGGGATTGTCGGTGGCATGGCTGAAGCTCGGGTCGGCGACATTCCAG
This sequence comes from Aminobacter sp. NyZ550, assembly GCF_025628925.2. Lineage (NCBI taxonomy): Bacteria > Pseudomonadati > Pseudomonadota > Alphaproteobacteria > Hyphomicrobiales > Phyllobacteriaceae > Aminobacter > Aminobacter sp. NyZ550. The sequence continues at coordinate 985,374 of NZ_CP114190.1, read as the reverse complement.
GTGCCGAGCGCCGCCAGCCCGAAGGCCACGAAGGCAAACAGGCCCAGACCCGCCGCCCGGCCTGCCTGCCGTCGCGCGAATGCCTGAATGCCGTGCCCCGTCTCGGTCAGCGCGAGCGGTGAGGAAACCCCAGAACGCATGCCTCGTCCCCGTCCATTGATGCCGTGGCCCGCATGCGGACGCATGGCGGGCAGATTCGTTTGCCAGACTATCGGGGCGAAGGTTAAGGCGGCATTAAGGTTAAGCCATTGTTCACGCAACAGCCCCTTGGACGCTTCCGCGAGCGGCGGCAAACAACGCGTCACTCCTCCCCGGCATAGGCATTTTTGATGCAACCATCCTGTCTCCGTGGCGTTGGGTCTGCCGGAAGGGACCAGAAACGAGGAGAAGAAAATGAGAAAGCTCATTTTGGCTTTGGGTGCGGCAGCCTTGATGGCTGGCGCCGCTTGGGCAGCTTCGGCCGACGGCGTGGTCAAGGAGTTCAACAAGGACACCCGCGTGATCACGCTCGAGGACGGCAAGACTTACACCGTCCCGGCTGACGTGGCACTTCCCGCCGATCTGGCGGCAGGCATGAAGGTGTCGATTACCGTTGCCGATGACGATGCCACCAAGGTGACCGCCGTCATGACGTCGGCGATGTAACGACCCCGACCTGGCTCGCAGAAACCCCGTCCCGACAGGACGGGGTTTTTGCATTTCCGGTCCAAAACAGGCTTGCCGCAGAGACCGCAGCGCCATAGTTTTCCATATTAGGAAAATCTAATGGAGGCAGCGATGAAGCACCATAGCATCGAGCAACTGCAGGCCTTCGCAGACATCCAGCCGCTCAGCCCCTATCTGCCGATGACGCGCACCGAGCGTCTCGAACGCTGGGCGCAACTGCTCGAGGATCAGCCCGAACGGCGCCTCGGCACACTGTCCGGCACCGAATACGCCCCGCGCGCCGAACGGCTCGCCATGCGTGTGGCGGGCTCGCCCATCACAGTGGCATTCGAGGATCCTGCCTTCCGGGCAGCCGGCCTCGAAGACGACAGCTACGGCGCCGCCAAGCGCTTCTTCGACCTGTCCGACCGGCAGTTGCACAACATCGTTTGCTACTGTCATTTCGGCGACGCGGTCAGGGGTGCGAGTGCTGCCCGCCGTGTCCGCGCAGCGATCAGCATGTGGACGCGCATCCGGGCCTTCTTCGCCTGAAGGCGCAGAGAGTACAGCCGGAATCCAGGCAAGGGCCCGGCTGGATCGGGCCCCGGCAGACACTGTGCCGGTCTGCCACCGGGTAGACACATTAGGATGCACACATATAATCGACCGACCGGGCCAAGGCCCGGATAGCGCGGCGCATCTGCGTCGCTTTGCCCCCTCGGAATCGAGCCAGGAGCCAGATGCCGACAGGATTGAGATTCTTCGACGCGACCTACTATCCCGTGCCCAAGAGCGGCAGCAGCAGCGTCAAATACCTGCTCATGCAGGTGGCCGGCGCCGATCAGGCGCTCGACAATCCCGACGACGACGTCCATCACCACCTCGGCACCAATCTGGTCGATCCATTTCGCCCGATGCACAATGCCGACGCCAAGCCCTTCACCATCGTCAGGGACCCGGTCGAGCGGTTGCTGTCGGCCTATTCCGACCGCGTCGTCAAAGCCGGCCTGCTGACGTCAGACGAAGCCGACAGCGAGTTGGCCCGCGAGCTCGGCCTGTCGCTCGAACCGGATCTTGAAACCTTCATCCTCAGGGTCGAGGACTATTGCCGCATCTGCGCCGACGTCCGCTTTCATGTTGCCTCGCCGCGCTACTTTCTCGGCAGCAACCTTTTCCTGTTCGACAGGGTGTTCAAGCTGGAGAAGGTCGACCAGGTCGCGGCCTATATCAGCGAGATCGTCGGTCAGGACGTGTCGATGCCGCACATCCACGTCTCCAGCGGCCAGGCCAGCCCATCCGACCTGTCGCCGACAGCACTCGCCAAGGCACTGCGCTTCTGCCGCTACGACTACGCCTTCCTCGTCGACCTCTATGACGCCGGCCGCTGGGGCGCCATTCCGCGCGGCACGCGCCGCGATCCATCGACACTGAGCGTCTATCGCGATCCAGCGAAATATGAGGGCGACAGCTATCCGCGAACGCCGCGCAACCTGCGCAACTTCCTGAGCAAACGCCCGCTCGATCCGGCATTGCCCAAGACGGACTGACGCTATTCCAGACAAAAAGGAGGCCCGGATTGCTCCGGGCCTCAAAGCGCAGCTGCCTTGCGGGCGGCCACGACGGGATTTGGGAGGATGTTGCGCGGCCAGGGCAGCGGCCGCGCGGCGCCGGACCGCGATCCCTAGGGGAAGGACCACGCTCCAACAGGGATTACGAGTGGTAAGCCACTTCGCCGTGCGAGGTCAGGTCGAGGCCCTGGCGTTCGGCTTCGACGGTTGGGCGCAGGCCGACGAGCAGGTCGACCAGCTTGTAGAGCACCAGCGAGCCGATGCCGCACCAGATGACGGTCACCGAGACGGCGAGGAACTGCGTCCAGACCTGGCCGCTGATCGACATTTCGCCGTAGCCGATGCCGCCGAGCGCCTTGGCATTGAAGATGCCGGTGCCGATGGCGCCAACGATGCCGCCGACGCCGTGGATGCCGAACACGTCGAGCGAGTCGTCATAGCCAAGCTTGATCTTCACCACCGCCACGAAGAAGTAGCAGATCACCGAGGCGATGGCGCCGAGTGCGATGGCGCCGACCGGACCGACGAAGCCGGCGGCAGGCGTCACCGCGACGAGGCCGGCGACCATGCCGGAAGCCGCACCCAGCATCGACGCCTTGCCGCGGGCAACGACTTCGATGATCACCCAGGCGAGGATGGCGCCGGCGGTGGCGGTGAAGGTGTTGATCATCGCAAGGGCTGCGCCGCCATTGGCTTCAAGGTTGGAGCCGGCATTGAAGCCGAACCAGCCGACCCACAGGATCGAGGCGCCGACCATGGTCAGCGTCATCGAGTGCGGCGCCATGTTGTCCTTGCCGTAGCCGGTGCGCTTGCCGATCACCAGGGCGCCGACCAGGGCCGCGATGCCCGCATTGATGTGCACGACGGTACCGCCGGCGAAATCAAGTGCGCCCCAGCCATAGATCAGGCCATCCGAATCCCAGACCATGTGGGCGATCGGGAAATAGACGACCGTCACCCACAGCGCGACGAACAGCAGCACCGCCGAGAACTTGATGCGTTCGGCAAAGGCGCCGACGATCAGCGCCGGCGTGATGCAGGCAAAGGTCATCTGGAAGACGATGAAGACATATTCGGGGATGACGATGCCCTTGGTGAAGGTCGCCGCCATGCTCTCGGGCGTCACGCCGGCCAAAAATGCCTTGCCGAGGCCGCCCCAATACGGGCTCGGCGCGTCGCCGAAGGCCATCGAGTAGCCCCAGAACGTCCAGATCACGATCACCAGCGCCACGATCATCGTGCACTGCATCAGCACCGACAGCATGTTCTTGGCGCGCACCAGGCCGCCATAGAACAGCGCCAGGCCCGGCAGTGCCATGAACAGCACCAAGAGTGACGAGGTCAGCATCCAGGCGACGTCGCCCTTTTCCATGACGTCGGCGGGCGCCGGCGCGGCCGCCGCGGCATCTGCCGCCGCAGGTGCGGCTTCCTGGGCGAAGGCTGCGACCGTTCCCAGGGCGGTCAGTGCGAGCGTGCCGACAAGGGCCGTCCGCGCCCCCGTCTTCAATGAGGTTGGAATTTGCATTGAGGTCTCCATGAGAATTGGTTGGCCTGCTCAGAGCGCGTCGGTGTCGGTTTCGCCGGTACGGATGCGCACGGCCTGGTCGATGCCGAAGACGAAAATCTTGCCGTCGCCGATCTGGCCGGTCTTGGCGGCCCCGGTGATCGCCTCCACGGCCTTGTCGACGAGGTCGGTCGAGACGGCGACTTCGATCTTGATCTTGGGCAGGAAGCTCACGGCATATTCGGCGCCGCGGTAGATCTCGGTATGTCCCTTTTGCCGCCCATAGCCTTTTACTTCGGTGACGGTCAGGCCCTGGATGCCGACATTGGTGAGCGCTTCGCGCACCTCGTCGAGCTTGAACGGCTTGATGATGGCCATCACGATTTTCATCAGGTTTCACCCCTTTCTGATGCGGGTCCCCCGCGTTGCAGACGTCGCCAGCGGACCCGAAGACCACCGGTGAGTGACCAAGGCTATTCAAGCTCCGTGCCAGTTTGCCCCAGCACAAGCCAACCATTTGAAATTTAATGAAAATGCGCTGCGCGCAGACAACATCCTTCGCAGGTGCAGCAAAGCACCTGCTCACAAAATGTGCAAAATAGCCAAAATGCCTATTTCGTAGGCTTTGTCCGCAGGCGGATCAGCCCCTCTTGTGCCACCGAAGCGACCAGCGTGCCGTCCTGGGCATAGAGCGCGCCGCGCGTGAAGCCGCGCGAACCCGAGGTCGAGGGGCTGTCCTGGGTGTAAAGCAGCCAGCCGTCGAGCGCATGCTCGCGATGGAACCACATCGCGTGGTCGATACTCGCCGCCTGGATGTCGGGATCGAAGATGCCACGGCCATGGGCAAAGGTTGCCGTATCGAGCAGCGTCATGTCGGAAAGATAGGCAAGCACCGCACAGCGCAGTGCCCGGTCGTTCGGCACCGGGCCGGTCAGGCGGATCCACACCTTCTGCAGCGGCGGCAGCTTGTCACGGCTGGAATAATGCTCGGCATAGACCGGCCTCAGCTCCAGCGGCCGTTCCTTGGCCCAGAACAGCCTGATCTGCTCGGGCACATGGGTGGCCTCGGCCAGCAGCTCGCGCTGCGACTTGAGCTCTTCCGGCGGCGGCACGTCGAGCGGCATCGGCATCTGGTACTCCAGGCCCTGCTCCTCGACCTGGAACGACGCTTCGAGCGAAAAGATCGCGTGGCCATGCTGGATCGCCACCACGCGCCGCGTGGTGAAGCTTGAGCCGTCGCGGATGCGGTCGACCTCGTAGATGATCGGCACCGTGATGTCGCCGGGGCGCATGAAGTAGCCGTGCAGCGAATGCACGTGCCGGTCCGGCTCGACGGTGCGCTGTGCCGCCACCAGCGCCTGGGCGATGGTCTGGCCGCCAAACACGCGCTGCCACTGAACCTGCGGGCTGCGACCACGGAACAGGTTGTGTTCCAGCTTCTCGAGATTGAGAATGCTGAGAAGCTCTTGTATTCCGGCCGGCATGCTTTTCCCCTTTTCGGGACGAAGTATTTCCGGTTTCCAGCAGGAAGCCCCCGTCGAGTCAAGGCGGGAAGCCTAGCCGTAAAGGATGCCGCCATGGTCACGCGCGAATCTGACGACAAGAAATCGACACAGCTCGACGTGCTCGTCGCCGGCGCCGGTTATGTCGGCCTCGCCACCGCCGTCTCGATCAAGCAGGCACGACCCAATCTGCACATCGCCATCGTCGACGCGGCTCCCGCCGAGGTCTGGCGCAAGGACGGCCGCGCCTCGGCCATCGCGGCTGCTGCCTGCCGCATGCTCGACCAGCTCGGCTGCTGGGAAGAGATCGCACCCGAGGCACAGGCGATCACCGACATGATCATCACCGATTCGAAGAGTGCCGATCCGGTCCGCCCGGTGCTCCTCACCTTCGACGGCGAGATCGGCGCCGGCGAGCCCTTCGCCCACATGATCGAGAACCGGCTGCTCAACGGCGCCCTGCGCCGCCGCGCCGCCGAGCTCGGTATCGACATCATCGAAGGCGTCGCCGTCCAGGCCTTCGAGGCCGGCACCGCCGGGGCCAAGGTCCATCTCGCCGACGGTATCAGCATCGACACGCGCCTTCTCATCGCTGCCGACGGCGTCAACTCCAGGCTGCGCGACATGGCCGGCATCAAGACCGTGCGCTGGGAATACGGCCAGTCCGGCATCGTCTGCACCGTAATCCACGAGCGCCCGCATGGCGGCCGCGCCGAGGAGCATTTCCTGCCGGCCGGCCCCTTCGCCACGCTGCCGCTCAAGCCGACCAAGGACGGCACCAACCGCTCCTCCATCGTCTGGACCGAACGCACCGAGGACGCCGACAAGCTGGTTGCGGGCGACCCGTTCGTCTTCGAGATAGAGCTCGAACAGCGTTTCGGCCTGAAGCTCGGCGAGATCCGCGTCGAGGGCAAGCCGCGTGCCTGGCCGCTCGGCCTGACCCTGGCGCGCGCCTTCGTCGCTTCCCGCTTCGCGCTTGCCGGCGACGCCGCCCACGGAATCCACCCGATCGCCGGCCAAGGCCTCAATCTCGGCTTCAAGGATGCCGCAGCGCTTGCCGAAACCATCGTCGAGGCCGATCGCCTGGGACAGGACATCGGCGCCATCGACGTGCTCGAGCGCTACGAGCAATGGCGCCGCTTCGACACCGTGCGCATGGGCATCACCACCGACGTGCTCAACCGGCTGTTCTCCAATGACATCGCGCCCGTCCGTGCCATCCGCGACATCGGCCTCGGCCTCGTCGACCGCGTGCCCCGGCTCAAGGACTATTTCATCCGCCAGGCCTCAGGCCTGACAGGCGAAACCCCGCGCCTGCTCAAGGGCGAGGCGATCTGACGGCGGCAGTTCGCCATCCAGCCAGCTACAGCATCAAGCACCGGGAATGTCGTAGATCGGCCTGACCTCGACCTTGCCCATCGCCGCCAGCGGGATGTTCGAGGCGATCTCCAGGGCCTCGTCCTGGTCGGTCGCCTCGATCATCACGAAGCCGATCAGCTGTTCCTTGGTCTCTGCGAACGGCCCGTCGGTCACCAGCCGCTTGCCGGCGCGTCGCGTGACCGTCTTCGCCGCCCTCACCGACTGCAGCGCCTCGGCGGCGATCAGCTTGCCTTTGGCTTCCAACTGCCGGTCATAGGCCAGCGAGTCTGTGTCGAGCTTCTCTTTCTGTTCGGGCGACAGCGTGCCGAACAGGCCTTCCTCGAGATAGACCAGGCAGACATATTTCACGGATGATCTCCTTGGGTTGACCCTACGCCACAAGGACGCGGTTACCGACGACAAGCAGACATTTTAGCGCAAGACTTTTTTCGCAAGGTGCGGCTTTCCCGGCAATGGGACGCTGGCGGGCGCGCCAGCCGGCGCTATAGTCTCACCTGGTTGCCGCATCTGGCCCCGTCAGAAATCATGGAGAACGTCATGAACCACAGCGCCAACGCCGTCTGGAAAGGCAATCTGAAGGAAGGCTCGGGAACGCTCGACACCCAGAGCGGCGCGATCAAGGGCCAACCCTATTCGTTCAAGGCCCGCTTCGAGGACGAAACCGGCAAGTCCGGTACCAACCCCGAGGAGCTGATCGCCGCCGCCCACGCCGGCTGCTTCGCCATGCAGCTGTCGCACTTCCTCGCCGAAAACGGCACGCCCGCCGACAGGCTCGACGCCAAGGCGGTGGTGACACTGATCCCCGGCACCGGCATTACCGAAAGCGCGCTGACGCTTGTCGGCACCGTGCCCGGCATCGACAATGCCAAGTTCCAGGAACTTGCCACCAAGGCCAAGGAGAACTGCCCAGTTTCCAAGGCGCTCGGTGCGATCAAGGTTTCGCTGACCGCCAGCCTCGCCTAACGGCACTCTGGGCGCCGGTCAGGCATCGGCGCCCTCGCCGCCTCAGGCGGCCAGTCCATCCGCCCGCACCTCGGACGGCGTCGCGTCGAAGCGGCGGCGAAACACCCGGTTGAAGTACGACAAATCGTTGAAGCCCGCCTCATAGGCGATGTCGGTGATGCTGCGCTGCGCCCACAGCGGGTCGGCCAGCATGCGGTGCGCTCGCTTCAGCTTCTGGCCGAGCGCGAATTCGGTGAAGGACAGCCCCTCGCTCTCGAACAGCTTCCTGACATAGCGCGGCGACAGCTTGTGCTCGGCCGCGATCGCCTCGGCCGACAGTCCGCGCAGGTCGCCGCGCGCCGAAATGTCCGACTTGATTGCCGCCAGCCTGGCGGCTCGCAGCCCACGCCCCAGCGCCACCTGTTCGGCGTCGCGCTCGGCTCCAAGCGTCAGCGCGGTCAGGTCGAGCAGATGGCTCGCCACCATGCGCGCCATGTTGCCCGGCAGCGGCTCGTCCAGCTTCTGCAGCGCCGTGGCATAGGTGATCAACAACTGCATCGGCCCTTGGCTGATCGGAATCGGCCGCATCATCATTGCGGAGACGTCGCCGAGCAGCGGCTGCAGTGCCTTCCTGTCGAAGCGCAGGTTGACATAGGTAAAGCCCGGCCGCGTGATATTGGCGCCGACCCGCCCACCGGGCACGAACATCGCGCAACCCGGACGGATGCTCTCGTCCTGGCCGCCGACCTGCATGTGGCTGCCGCCCGACAGAGCGGCGAGCAGGATCACATCGTCATTGTCGATCATCTCCTTGCCGATGCCGACCTTGATCGGCGACGCCGAGCCGGTGGCGATGCCGACGCCCGGCAGCAGCCGCACCCGCATGTCCATGTGGACGGGCGCACCTTCCAACGGCTCGAGATCGGCATTGAGGATGGTGCGGCCATAGACCTCGCGCAGAACGGCAAGCCGCTCCGGCGCGGGGAGGTCGTCTGTCAGCACGCGAAAGGAGGCATTCTGCCCGTCAGGATTCGTCATTGGTCTACTCAACGATACACAACCAAGGCGGGCAGATGCTCTTTCTATTTCGCGCGGATGAATAGGTCAAGCCCGTACCGCCGAAACCCTGAGAATGGGCCGCGCAGTCCAAGAACGGCACTGCTCGCCCGTCTAGTTTGCGCTCGCGAATCGAAGTGGTCAGTCCAGCGAACGAGGTAACGGACATGTACCGCCTGCAAGTCTGGAAGACGCTCGCGGCTCTTGCCGCGGCCGGCTTCAACCCGCGCGCTTTCCTCGCCCCCATGGCGCTCGGCGGCAAGCTCCCCGAAGCGGCTGACAAGCGGCAGCCGAAGGAGAACAGCGAACCGGAGGCCTGATCCGCAAGGACAGGTCCTGAAACGCCGGCGCTCAACGCCGGCGGCTGACGGAGTCTGGCTGCAAGGAGTGCCAGGGCAGTGGCATTCCGACCAGCCGGCAGGCCGGGCGCGTGGGGGCAGACCCGCGTCCGGCCACCCCTGGCTCGCCCTCCATTTTTGCGTTTGTTGCGCAACGAAGCAGCAGGGCGCAATGCGTGGTCGCGCTGCGCCCCGACTTCGAAACCAAAAATCGCCGGAAATGTTTAGCTTTCGAGGGGACCAGCGCACCCGGGAGGAACCCTCATGCTGAACGTCCTTGAACCGCGTCATCCGCAAGTTTCGGCCGCGACGACGCTCGAAGTCACCGACATCACGTCGGACGTCCGCCATCTCCAGGGCTTCGACAATCACGAGCAGGTCTGGCTCGGCCGCGACACGGCGCGCGGGCTCACCGCAATCGTCTCGGTGCACACCACCGTTCTCGGACCCGCCCTCGGCGGCACGCGCATCTGGCCGCACACAAGCTTCGAAGCCGGCGTCATCGACGCACTGCGCCTGTCGCGCGGCATGACCTTCAAGTCGGCCATCGCCGGCCTGCCGCTTGGCGGCGGCAAGGCGGTCATCATCGCTGACGCGAAGACCGAAAAGACGCCCGCCATGCTCGAGGCCTATGCCGAGACGCTCAACACGCTCAAGGGCCAGTACATCACCGCCGAAGACGTCGGCATGACGCTGGCGGACGCCGATTTCCTCGCCGAGCGCGCTTCGAACGTCAGCGGCACCACCAAGGGCGGCAGCGGCAATCCCTCGCCCTTCACTGCCGAAGGCACCTTCGTCGGCCTCAAGGCAGCCCTGCGCCACCGCACCGGCAGCGACGATCTCAAAGGTGTCCGTGTCGCCGTCCAGGGCCTCGGCTCCGTCGGCTGGTCGCTGTGCCAGAAGCTCCATGCCGAAGGTGCCGTGCTGACCGTCTGCGATCTCGACGCTGCCCGCACCGATCGTGCCGTCGAGACCTTCGGCGCCACCGTCGTGTCAGGCGATGCGATCATCGCCGCCGATGTCGACATCTTCGCGCCCTGCGCGCTGGGCGGCATGCTCTCCACAGAGACCATTCCACTGCTCAAGGCCAAAATCGTTGCCGGCGCCGCCAACAACCAGTTGGCGACGGCCGAAGACGGCCAGCGCCTCGTCGAACGCGGCATCCTCTACGCCCCCGACTACGTCATCAATGCCGGCGGCGTCATCAACGTCGCCGCCGAGATGGCCGACTGCGGCTACGACGTCGCAGCCGTCACCCCGCGCGTCGCCCGCATCGCCGACACGCTTGCCGCCATCTTCCAGCGCGCCGACCACGAAGGCCGCACCACCGATGCGGTTGCCGAGACCATGGCCCGCGAGATCATCGAGGCGGCAAGGAAGTAAGGCCCAGCAGCCGGATGGAGGCAGCGCAGCGTTCTCCGGGGGTAACCACCTGACACAAAACGGCCCGGCTGCGTCTGCAACCGGGCCGTTTTCAGTTGCTCTGCGATCACCTATCCGCCGACCGCGTCGAGCCGCGCCTTCAGCGCAGCGACTTCCTCTTCCAGCAGGCGGACGCGTTCCTCTAGCTCCGAAACAGCCGAGGAGGCAGCGCTCGGTGCCCTGCTTGTCGTGGCAGCGGCAATGTCGACATCGCCTGACAGAAGATGCGCAAAACGATCTTCGCGCTGACCGGGGGCGCGGCCGATCTCCTTGACCAGCGCCGGTCGGCGGCCGATCAGCATGTCGAGCTCGCTGCGCACCGCGTCGGCATCGGCGAAGTTCGCCATGCGCTCGGCGCGGGCCTGCAATTCGTAGACGGTCTGCGGTCCGCGCAGCAGAAGCAGGCCGATCAGCGCGCTCTGGTTGCGCGTCAGCGAGAATTTCTGCGCCATTTGGTGTTCGTAGCGCTCGACGCGCGAGGCGAATTGCTGCTTCGCCAGCCCCTTCGCCTGCAGCGACGCTAGCGCCCTGGTGATGTCGACCATCTCCAGGGCCATGACCGGCTCGCGCGACGTCTTCTGGTTGGCAGCGGCAACCAGCGCATTCGACGTCATTGGATAGACGTCAGGCGTCAGTTCCTTCTTCTCGATCAGGCAGCCGAGCACGCGTGCTTCGACCGGCGTGAGATGAGGAAGCTCCGTATCCGTCACGACTTAGACCCGCCGCTCCACCATCATCTTCTTGATTTCGGCGATCGCCTTTGCCGGATTCAAGCCTTTCGGGCAGGTCTGGGCGCAGTTCATGATCGTGTGGCAGCGATAGAGCCGGAACGGATCCTCGAGATTGTCGAGGCGCTCGCCCTTGGCTTCGTCTCTGGAGTCGATCAGCCAGCGATAGGCTTGCAGCAGCACGGCCGGGCCGAGATAGCGGTCGCCGTTCCACCAGTAGCTCGGGCACGAGGTCGAGCAGCAGGCACACAGGATGCATTCATAGAGGCCGTCGAGCTTCTGGCGATCCTCATGGCTCTGCAGCCATTCCTTGGCCGGCTCCGGCGACACCGTCTTCAGCCACGGCTCGATCGAGCGGTGCTGGGCGTAGAAATTGGTGAGGTCGGGCACAAGATCCTTGACCACAGGCATGTGCGGCAGCGGGTAGATCTTCACCGCGCCCGAAATGTCGTCGCAGCCCTTGGTGCAGGCCAGCGTGTTCGAACCGTCGATGTTCATCGCGCAGGAGCCGCAAATGCCTTCGCGGCAGGAACGGCGCAGCGTCAGCGTCGGGTCGATCTTGTTCTTGATGTAAAGCAGCGCGTCCAGCACCATCGGGCCGCAATCGTCGACATCGACGAAATAGGTATCGATGCTCGGGTTCTCGCCGTCGTCGGGCGACCAGCGGTAGATCCGGTACTCGCGCAGATTGGTCGCACCCTCCGGCTTCGGCCAGGTCTTGCCCTGCTTGATCTGCGAGTTCTTGGGGAGTGTTAGTTCGACCACGATCGGTTCCTCACAGCTTGGCACGCAGTTCCTTGCGGATGACGAGCTTGAGCCCGCTCCACACGGCATCCACGGCACAGACCTTTACGTCCACCAGCCCAGTCGGCAGCACGACGTCGCGAATGACATCCTCGGTGATGTCGGTGGCGATCTTCGCTGCCTTCTTGGGCCAGGAGATCCAGACAGCGCCGTCGGGCGCGATCATCTTCTTGAATGTCTCGACATGACCTTCGAGATCGGCGCGCTTGCCGGTGAAGGCATGAACGATGTCGTGCCGCTCGCCCGTTGCGCCAAGGGCTGCCCAGTCGGTCTGCGCCACAGCCGCGAAGTCGCAGGCAGTTGCCAGCCCCCGGAGATCGCCAGGCAGGTTCACGAAGACCACGCTCTGGCCGTCCTTGAGGCCGAGCTTGGCCGCAAGCGGCACAGCCGAATAACCTGCATCGGGCAAGGTCGCGGCCATCATGCCTGCACCGCCAGCCGACGCATCTGCTGGCCGACATCGACGGGCGACCATGGCGCCATGTAGAGCCCGAACAGCGACAGCGGCGAACCATGCATGGCGTTGAGCCAGAGCTGGATCCTGAGCCTCCCTCGCACCAGCCCCTGCTGAAGGAAATGGAACGGGTCACGCCGTTTGACGTGGCGGTGCGGCGTCCTGAGCTCGCCCATCGTCGTGTCGGCACCGGCCTGTGCGATCAGCCAAGGCGAAGTGTGCATCACGTCGCAGCCATGCAGCCCGGCATTGGAAATGAAATCGTCGACCGGCACGGCCAGCTTGCCGGCCCTGGCAAGCAGTTGCCCGGCAGCCTTGCGCGTCACCATATAACCGGCGCCACCCGAAGACGGGCGCAGCGAACGCACCAGCTTCGCAGCCCCCAGGTCGGACACCGGCACGGACAGCCTGCCGCCGCTGCGGACGATGCCTTCCATCTTGACGATGTCGAAGGCGATGCCGCTGGCAAGGAGCCGGCGCATCGTCTCGGCGAAACCGTCGAGCGGTACCGCGTCGTCTTCCAGGATCACCGCGTGGTCGTGGCCGGATTCCAAGAACGCCTTCAGCGCCAGCATGTGGCTGGCAAAACATGCTTCCTCGACCAGCGCAAACATGCGGTTGCGCAGCGGATTCCAGCCGATGCCGTTGGGCGGCATATCAAGCTTCTGGCCGCGCACCGCCAGCACCTCGTCGGGGTTGCGCACATCGACTGCGGCGACACGTTCGAGCGGCCAAGGCATCGCGCCGAACAGCCGCTGGATTTCCGCCCAGCGATGCGGCGATCGGTCGAGATTGATGGCGAAGAAAGCGAGTTCGCTCATCGCCGGCACTCCCGGCGCCAGTTCTCCCAGCGCCAGTTCTCCCAGCGCCAATTCTCCAAGCGCTTGTCGGCGCGCGCGCAAGCGAGGACGGCCGTTTCAGGCCCTCCAGCTTGTCTTGCGCAGCGCCGCGTCTCGACCATGGCTCAGTACACCCGCGCCTTGGGTGCGATCTTGGCCAGGGAGATGCCGCCGTCTTCTTCCTTGAGCAGCGGCTCGGTGTGCACCGGCCGGTAGGTCAGCGTCACCTTGCCGTCCTCGGCGACGTGGGCCAGCGTGTGCTGACGCCAGTTCTCGTCGTCACGGGCCGAGAAGTCCTCGCGGGCATGCGCGCCACGGCTTTCCTTGCGTGCTTCCGCGCCATAGACGGTGGCGATGGCGTTCGACATCAGGTTTTCGAGCTCCAGCGTCTCCACCAAGTCCGAGTTCCAGATCATCGAGCGGTCGAAGACCTTGATGTCCTTCATCTCGCCCCAGATCTCGGAGATGCGCTTGCAGCCCTGCTCCAGCGATTCCTGGGTGCGGAACACGGCAGCGTCCTCCTGCATCGCCTTCTGCATCTTCTCGCGCAGCACTGCCGTCGGCGTGCCGCCATTGGCGTGGCGCAGGCGGTCGAAACGATCCATGATCTTCTCGACCGAAGCGGCGTTGGGCGACGGGATCGGCGCGTTGCGGTCGACGACCTGGCCGGCGCGGATGGCGGCGGCGCGACCGAACACCACGAGGTCGATCAGCGAGTTGGAGCCGAGACGGTTGGCGCCATGCACCGAAGCACAACCGGCCTCGCCGACGGCCATCAGGCCGGGCGACACGCGGTCCGGGTTCGCCTTGGTCGGATTCAGCACCTCGCCCCAATAGTTGGTCGGGATGCCGCCCATGTTGTAGTGCACCGTCGGCAGCACCGGGATCGGCTCGCGGGTCACGTCGACACCGGCGAAGATCTTCGCCGACTCGGAAATGCCGGGCAGGCGTTCATGCAGGACCGCCGGATCGAGGTGGTCGAGATGCAGGAAGATGTGGTCCTTGTTCTTGCCGACGCCGCGACCGTCGCGGATCTCCAGCGTCATGCAGCGCGAAACCACGTCGCGCGATGCCAGGTCCTTGGCCGACGGGGCGTAGCGCTCCATGAAGCGCTCGCCTTCGGAGTTGACGAGATAACCGCCTTCGCCGCGCGCGCCTTCGGTGATCAGGCAGCCCGAGCCGTAAATGCCGGTCGGGTGGAACTGAACGAACTCCATGTCCTGCAAAGGCAGGCCGGCACGCGCGGCCATGCCGCCGCCGTCGCCGGTGCAGGTATGGGCCGAGGTCGCCGAGAAATAGGCGCGGCCGTAGCCTCCGGTCGCCAGCACCACCATCTTGGCCGAGAAGCGGTGGATTGTGCCGTCGTCGAGATTCCAGGCCACGACACCGGTGCAGGTGCCATCCGGCTCCATGATCAGGTCAAGGGCGAAATACTCGATGAAGAACTGCGCGTTGTTCTTCAGCGACTGGCCGTAGAGCGTGTGCAGGATGGCGTGGCCGGTGCGGTCGGCGGCAGCGCAGGTGCGCTGCACGGGCGGGCCGTCGCCATAATTCATCATGTGGCCGCCGAACGGCCGCTGGTAGATCTTGCCCTCTTCAGTACGCGAGAACGGCACGCCATAGTGCTCGAGCTCATAGACCGCAGCCGGCGCTTCGCGCACCAGATACTCCATCGCGTCGACATCGCCGAGCCAGTCGGAACCCTTGACGGTGTCGTACATGTGCCACTGCCAGGAGTCGGGGCCCATGTTCTGCAGCGAGGCGGCGATACCGCCCTGAGCCGCAACCGTGTGCGAGCGGGTCGGGAACACCTTGGTGATGCAGGCGGTCTTCAGCCCCTGCTCAGCCATGCCGAGCGTGGCACGCAGGCCGGCACCGCCGGCACCGACGACGACGACGTCGAACTTGTGATCGACATAGGTATAGGCGGAAGCTCCGCTGGTCTTGCCGTCCTTGGCCACCGTTTCAGCCTCCAAATGCAAGTTTGAGCAGGGCGAAGAGCGAAGCGACGCCGACAGCTACGGTAAAGAAAGTGTTGAGCATGATGAGCGTCACCTTGAGCAGTTCGCCATGCACGTAGTCCTCGATCACCACCTGCATGCCGAGGCGCATGTGGTAGAGGCCCGAGACCAGCACCAGCGCCAGCACAAGCGACACCAGAGGATTGGCGAACGAGGCGCGCACGGTGGCGAAATCGGCACCGTTGAGCGCGATCAAGAGGCCGACGAAGAACAGCATCAACGGAATGTTGGCGACCGCCGTCAGGCGCTGGCGCCAGAAATGTTCGGTACCCTCGCGGGCCGAACCCAGGCCGCGGACCTTGCCAAGCGCGGTGCGCATGTCGTTGTTCGAGCCGCTCATCCTACGCTCCCCGCACCATGTAGCCGACGATCCAGACCGCCGCCGTCAGCACCACCGAACCGACGAGCGTCGCCCAGGCGAACCTGGAGGCGGTTTCCTTTTCGAGCGCGGCACCGGTGTCCCAGACCAGGTGGCGGATGCCGCCCAGCATGTGCAGCATCAGGGCCCAGGTGTAGCCGAGCAGCACCAGCTGGCCGATCCAGCTGCCATAGACCCAACTGACGAAGTCGAAATACTCCTGCGACGTCGCCGCCGCGATCAGCCACCAGGCGACCAGCAGCGTGCCGAAATAGAGCGCGCAGCCGGTGATGCGGTGCAGGATCGAGGTCGTCATCGTCACCGGCGGACGATAGATGCTCAGGTGCGGCGACAAAGGCCGCGCACGCGATGTGGCTTGGGTGGCTTGTGATTTGCTCATGGCTCCCCCGGTCTGCATCCGAGCGTGGCTATGTTTGAATACGGCGCCGTCGCACCGTTTTGCGACGTCGGACTGCGCGCTTTCTAAAGCTCTTTTTGCACCGCGTCAAAGTCAGAAAACCGTTCTGGCGCACCTATTTAGTCGCATCACGGCTTCAATCGATTGAACAAATGCCGCCACTACCCCAGTGGGTGAGTCGTCACCAGACGTGCCGATGAAACAGGCAATGACGGCATCCCCCATCGGGACGATATCAGGCTACCCGTTCGTTGGCTTGGACATGCTGCAGGCATATCAGCGCAACAGAAAATTAACCATGTTTGTTAATCTTTTCCGTCCAAGCAGACGCCAAGCCTTAACAATGATTAAGAAACGGTTAATCTCCGGTTCGATCGAACAGGGAGATTTGCCCGATGCGTCCCGCACTGGCTTTGACCACATTTGCGTCTTTCATGCTTGCCGCCGGCGTCGCGCTGACCTCTCCGGCCGCCGCAGGAGGCAGCCACGACCGCGTCTATGCCGATTCGTTCGGCAACCTGATCGTCGAGAGCACCACCGGCTACAAGCGCATCATCGTCGGCGAGGGCGCTTCGGCCCGCAAGCTCGCAGCCTACACCGGTTCGACCGGACCGAAGGTCGTCTATCTCGACGGCCCCAGCGCGCAGCGCCACTGCTACCGCCCGCCCATGCTGCTCAAGGGCCGCAGCTACATGTATGGTTTCTCCGAAGGTGAAATCCCGCAGCCCGGCCTGGTCTGCCGCTGAAACTGCGCGGCTACCGGCTCGGCGGTTTGAGGCCGAACGGCACCACGGTCGAGTCCGAAAACAGCTGCACCGCGCCCCACACCCGAACGCAGTCGCGCCCGTCCTTCTTGGCTTCGTAAAGCGCTGAGTCGGCCCGCACCATCAACTGGTCGATGCTTTCGCCGGCCACCAGTTCGGCGACACCGAAGCTTGCGGTAAAGCGGCAGTCGTCCGGCAGGCCATCGATCGGCATGCCGGAGAATGCCGAGCGCGCGCCTTCGGCGAACAGCCGCGCCGAGGCCAGATGCGCGCCCGGCAGGATGATCGCGAATTCCTCGCCGCCGATCCGGCCGGCGACGTGATGACCGGCCATCGATTCGCGGATGAACTGGGCAAATGCTTCGATGACACGATCGCCCGAGGCGTGGCCGTAACTGTCGTTGATCGACTTGAAGTGATCGAGGTCGGAGATGACAAGCGTGATCGGCAGGCCCTGGCGCACCGCGTCGCGCATCGCGCTGGCCGCTCGGCGCTGGAAGCCGCCGCGGTTGAGCAGGCCCGACAACGCGTCGGTCTCCGACTTCTGCGTCGCGTCGAGCAGGATGTCGCGCACCAAAATCACCAGCAGCATCAGCGCGATCGACAGCGCGAACACCGTGCCCAGCGCCTGCGAGATCATCGCATAGGTGCTCTGCAGATAGTGATGCGGATCGGCGCCCGGGCCGCCGACGGCGAGCGCTAGATAAGGCTTGGAGAAGAACTGCAGCGCGCTGGCGAAGAGCACGCCCGCCAGCACGTAGTCGAACTGGCTGAGCTGCCGGCGCGAGCGCAGTATTGTAGCGGCACCGACGGCTTGAGCGATCGCATAAGGCGTCTGGTAGGTCATCATCCGCAGCAGCGAATCGCGGGCGAAGCCCTGCGTGGCAAACACCGCCAAGGTCGTCACGACGAGAAACGCCGCCATCGGGCCCCATGCAGGCTGCGACTCGTAGCGGGTCGCCAGCCCGACATTCATGACCATCAGCGTGGCCAGGAAGGCGACGAAGTTGGCGGTGACGATGAACCGCGTGTCTTCGAACATAGGGATCGCGAACTCGGTCCCGATATAGACGATGCCGGCGAGGTAACAGAGCGCGAACCAGCGCGCCGAGTTGCGACGCCCGTCATAGATGGCGATCGACATGAAAGCGCCGGCCAGGAGGCCGGCAACAAACACGTTGATCGCAAGTATGAACTCGGCGCCGGTCATCGTCGACTGCAATCTCCTTCGCGCGGATGACACCACAGCCCGGCGAAAAAGACGTTAACGCAAGGGCCGAAATACCGGTCATCCCAGAGGCTTGAGACAAAAAAGCGGCGAAGCATGTGCTCCGCCGCCTTGTCTGTTTCTGCTGCGGCCCTGAGGCCGCCGTCGTCAGTGCCAGTCGCGGATGTCGACGAAGTGGCCGGCGATGGCAGCGGCCGCAGCCATGGCCGGCGACACCAGATGGGTGCGGCCCTTGAAGCCCTGGCGGCCCTCGAAGTTGCGGTTCGAGGTCGAGGCGCAGCGCTCATGCGGCTTGAGGCGGTCGTCATTCATGGCGAGGCACATCGAGCAGCCCGGCTCGCGCCAGTCGAAGCCAGCCGCCACGAAGATCTTGTCGAGGCCTTCGGCTTCCGCCTGTTCCTTGACCAGGCCCGAGCCCGGCACGATCATCGCGCTCACCGTCGAGGCGACCTTGCGGCCTTCGACGACCTTGGCGACGGCGCGCAGGTCCTCGATGCGGCCATTGGTGCACGAGCCGATGAAGACGCGGTCGACCGAAATGTCGGTGATCTTGGTGCCGGCGGTCAGGCCCATATAGTCGAGCGCGCGCTTCTTGGAGTTGCGCTTGGTCTCGTCCTCGATCGCCTCGGCATCCGGCACCACGCCGGTTACGGCGACCACGTCCTCGGGCGACGAGCCCCAGGTAACGATCGGCGGCAGCTTGGCTGCGTCGAGCACGATGACCTTGTCGAAATGCGCACCTTCGTCCGAATGCAGCGTCTTCCAGTAGTCGAGCGCCATCTCGAAGGCCTTGCCCTTCGGCGCGCGCGGCTTGTCCTTGACGTAGGCGTAGGTCTTCTCGTCAGGCGCGATCAGGCCGGCGCGGGCGCCGCCTTCGATCGACATGTTGCAGATCGTCATGCGGCCTTCCATCGACAGGGCACGGATCGCCTCGCCAGCATATTCGATGACGTAGCCGGTGCCGCCGGCGGTGCCGATTTCGCCGATGATGGCAAGCACGATGTCCTTGGCGGTCACGCCTTCCGGCAGTTGGCCGTCGACACGTACCAGCATGTTCTTGGCCTTCTTCTGGATCAGCGTCTGGGTCGCCAGGACGTGTTCCACTTCCGAGGTGCCGATGCCGTGCGCCAATGCACCAAAAGCACCATGCGTCGAGGTGTGGCTGTCGCCGCAGACGATGGTCATGCCCGGCAGGGTGAAGCCCTGCTCGGGACCGACGATATGGACGATACCCTGGCGCTTGTCGTTCTCGGAGTAATACTCGACGCCGAAATCGGCCGAGTTCTTGGCCAGCGCCTCGACCTGGATGCGGCTTTCCTCGTTCTTGATGCCGTTCTTGCGGTCCGGCGAGGTCGGCACGTTGTGGTCGACCACGGCGAGCGTCTTCTCGGGATGACGGACCTTGCGGCCGGTCATGCGCAGGCCTTCGAAGGCCTGCGGGCTCGTCACTTCGTGCACGAGGTGACGGTCGATGTAGAGCAGGCAGGTGCCGTCTTCCTGGCGGTCGACGACGTGGTCGTCAAAGATCTTGTCGTAGAGGGTACGCGGTGCGCTCATGGCTTTGGATCCGTCGATATGAAACTTGGGAAGGCTAAAGGGCGCGCCAAAGGCCCGTCGGCTCGGCGCAGGCGACTAGATAAGTCGGCTGGTCAACGCGCCTGAAATCCGGGCAAAGAATCGCGACGGCAGGCGCTTGTGGTCCTGCAGCACGAAACCCTTGTAGGCCGGATCTCCAAAGAGTGCTTCCATAAGCGGCTCAATACCAATCTTTTGACGTTCCGGCAATCGCAAGCTCCGCCTGGCCCAAGCGGCAAGATGGCGGAGCGTCCACGGATGCCCGCAAGCAGCTATACGATGCGCGCCAGCGCAGCCTCGCCGCGGCGCAGCCCATGCCGGTCGGCCCAGCCTGAAACAGCGGCAGCAATCGCTTCCGGCTGGTCTTCCGGCGCCGCATGCCGGGCTGGACCGCAGTTCTCGATCTCGAGGCTGGCAATGTTGTCGGCGCACCACCGGATCATCTCCTCCCCGATCATCAACGTCTCCATCGAACCTTCGAAGGTTAAGAGCAGCTTCGGCACGCCGCCGCTCGCCGCCAGCCAGCGGTCATAGGCCTCGATGCGGGCAATCACATCGGCTGGCTCGCCGTCGATCGGCATGGCGCGTGGCCAGGCGAGCAGTGGCCGCCGGCTTTCGCGGGTCGGATAGGGCTTGCGATAGACGTCGAGATCCCCGTCGCTCAGCCCATTGAGCACGGTGGCGCGCAGGGCGAACTCTATGAAGAAGTTCTCGTCCAGCACCTTGGCCTCGCCGGTGCCCGCGCCGCGAAGTGCCTCATAGCGTGGCCGGGCGCTTTCGGCGAAGTCGGCCCAGCTCATCGGACGCACGATCGTCTCCATCACGGCGATGCCGCGCACCCGCCCGGGATGGCGCGCGGCCCAGTCGAAGGCCAGCGCCCCGCCCCAGTCGTGACCGACAAGCACCACCTCCTCCAGCCCCATCGCCTCGAACCAGGCGTCGAGATAGCGGGCGTGATCGTCGAAGCTGTAGGCAATGTCAGGTTTGCCTGAACCGCCCATGCCGATCAGGTCGGGCGCAAGCCGGCGCACGCCGTCGCCCATGCCGGGAAGCACGTTGCGCCACAGATAGGACGATGTCGGGTTGCCGTGCAGGAACACGAACGGCACGCCGTGCCCCACATCCACATAGGAGATTGTCGAGTCGAGTACGCTGATTGCAGGCATCTGGCTTTCCTTCCCGTCGCTCAAGTAGTAAGGTGCCTGTCTAATATCAATTAGTCAGGCACCTGTCCATCTTGAAAGAGACGATCCCGGAAAATCCGCCGCTCGGCCTGTTGCTGCGCCTGGTCCACCAGCATTGGACCCAGGCCGTCGACACCGCCCTCGACGCTGCCGGATTCGGCGACATTCGTCCGCCGCACGCCAACGTCTTCACCTTCACCCCATCGCAAGGCATCCAGGTCAGCGAACTGACCAAGCTCGCCCATGTCCGCAAGCAGACGATGGCCCAGGCGGTGGAGGAGCTGGAGAAGCTTGGTTATGTCGAGCGCCGACCCGATCCCAACGACCGCCGCGGCCGGCTGGTCTTCCTCACGGAACGCGGCAAGGCCGTGCGCCCCATCGCCGCCGCCACAGGGCGCAAGGTTGACGAGCGCTGGGCCGAACTGACCAGCCCGCAAGAGATGGAGGCGTTGCGGCAGGCGCTGCGGCTGCTGTTCGAAAAGGTGCGCGACGACGTGACGACCCGCCCAGGCGATGAGACGAAGGCTGACTAGCCGGCCTTGCCCTTGCCCGGGCTATGCGCACCCGGCTTTTCGTCGCGTTTGTCCTCGCTGAGGTCGAACTTGACCTCGAAGCGGTGCAGCAAGCCGAGAACGCACAGTGCGAGCAGGGTGACGAAGGCCGCGATCTGCCAGAGCCCAAGGCCTGCGGCGAGGCCGATGGCGCCCGCCAGCCACATACCGGCACCCGTCGTCAGCCCCTGCACCTCGCCCCTGCTGAAAAACACCACGCCCGCGGCAAGGAAGGCGACGCCGGCGGTCACCGCCTCGACGACGCGGATCGGATCGACCTTGGCGCCGTCCTTCAGCACCTCCGGTCCGAACATCGGCGCATGCACGATCTCGATGGTCAGCAGCGCGAAGGTTGCCGCCGCCACACAGACGAGGATATGTGTCCTCAGACCCGCCGGCCGGTTGCGCCATTCACGCTCGAAGCCGATGGCCGCGCCGAAGACGGCAGCCAGCAGCATGCGCGCGACGATGACGGGAAACGAGGTGTAGGTCGGATGGCCGAATTCTTCGACGAGCTGTTCCATGGGGGCCTCATGATTGGTTCGGCTCCCAACGCGCCATGGCAAGGGTGGTTCCTCGCCCGGAACAGCCCGCTTCGCTCAGAACGGCTTGATGATCACCAGCCCGACAATGCCGAGCAACAGCAGGCCGACCAGCCAATGCAGCTTCAGCACGATGCCGGCAGGCTTCGCCAGCCTGGCGCCTGCGAGCTGCCGCAACTGACCCGACAGCACGCCATGCAGGCCCGACATCGCCACGACAAGCGCCAGCTTGGCGTGCAGCCAGGCGTCGCCGAAAGAGCCGAGGTCATAAGCGAGATAGAGCCCCAGCGCCCAGACGATCATCATCGCCGGCGTCGACAGCATCGAGAAGCCGGCGCGCAACTGCGCCGCCTGCCGCGAATCGATGCCGCCATTCCGGGCCATGTGCGACAATGCCAGCGGCACTGATATCATGCCTGACAGCCAGACCACCATCGCCACGACATGCAGAGACTTGATGACGAGATAGCTCATTGCCCTGCCGTCTGGTTGGCCGCCCTGGCGGCGAGGAAGCGATCATTGATGAAGGTGCCGAAGAGCACGAGGCAGGCGAGGCCGGTGCGCAGCATCTCCCTGGGCGACCAACCACCGCCGGAGAAATTGTCGACCAGGCACACGACGTAGAAGACGAAGGCGAGGCCGTGGACCGGCCCGGCCGCGCTGACGATTGCGGGATAGCCGGCCAGATGTTTCATCGGGACAGCAAACAGCACGAGGAAAAGCAGCGTGCTTCCCTCGAACAGGCCCGCGAAGCGCAGGCGGGAGAGTGGATTGGAGAGGATCTTGCGAATGGTTTCCATGCCGCGAGATTTGTCCGCGGCCGTGCCGCTCGCAATCGTCCATCCGGTCGCAGAGGCCGAATGACGCGCGACATTTCAGACAACCCTGAATATATACGCCTTGACCAGCACATCCGGTTCGGCCACGGCAAAGGCCCGGAAAGCAGGGCTCTCCTCGACCGCCTGCCATCTTCCGGTCGCCACAAGTTCAGTGAACTTATCCTGGAAACCGCCCGCTTCCAGGACCACGTCGCGGACGGTGAAGATGACGAAGCCACCCGGCCGCGTGATCCGGACCAATTCGTCCAGGCTCGATGCCGGCGCATGGCCCGCCGTGAACACGCCGGTCGAGAAGACGGCGGCGAAATGCCGGTCGGCCCAAGGCAACGGACCGCCGAGTGCGGCCTGCGTCAGCGCGCTGTGGCCGCCGCGTGCCCGCGCCAGTTCGAGCATTTCCTCGGAGAAGTCGAGCCCTTCGATGTCGTCATATCCAAGCGCCTGGAGATACGGCCCCGACAGTCCGGTGCCGCAACCGGCATCGAGCAGCGGTCCTTCGCCCTTGGGCACGTGCCGCGCCACCCACGCCGCGATCACGAAGGGCAGGCAGTATCCCAGCGCCGCTGTCTCGGTGTCGTAGCCGTTCGCCCAGGCCGCATAGGCCGCCGCCAACTGCATTTCTGTCTCTGCCGCATAGACCATGTCGAGCGCAGTCTTGTCGGCACCTCCGGTCATGGCGTGAAATCCCTGCGCATCCGCCGCTCCAGCGCCCGCAGGCTGAGCGACAGCCCGACGGTCAGGAGCAGGTAGACATAGGCTACGATAGAGTAGGTCTCGAAGAAGCGGAATGACCCCGAGGCATAGACCTTGGCCATCTGGGTGATGTCGGCGACGCCAAGCACCGACACCAGCGAGGAATCCTTCACCATGGCGATAAAGTCGTTGCCATAGGGCGGCAGGATGGTCCTGAATGCCTGCGGCCAGACAATCAGCCGAAAGCGCTGGGTGCGCGACAATCCCAGCGCCTTCGCCGCCTCGATCTGGCCGACATCGACGGCCTGGATGCCGGCGCGGAAAATTTCGGCGATGAAGGACGAATAGGCGATCGTGAGTGCAATGATCGCCCGCCACAGCAGCGAGAAGTCGCGCACCTGCATCGGCTCGACCAGCCCCGCCGATTGCAGCGGTAGCGTCACCCAGTTCCACGCCACGACGAAGGCCGGCGCGCCGACGAAAGCGATCCAGAACAGCAGCACCAGGATCGGCAGGCCGCGAATGATCTCGACATAGAAACGCGAAACCTGACGCAGCAGCTTGGAATTCGACAGCCCGAGCAGGGCGATGAGCAGCCCGAGCGCCGAGGCCATGGCGAAGGCGACGATGGTGACGAAAAGTGTTACCCAAAGCCCTTTGACGAGGGTCGACAGGATCTGGCCGTAGACGTCGCTGGCCGCGATGGTCACCGCCGAAACCACACCGATCGCCACGGCAGCCACCAGCCACCACGGGAAATCGTCCTTCTTGACCCGGTACTGGCTCATGCTGCGTCCTGCCGCGGCCCGGCAAAAGAATGCGGCAGCGTCTCGAACTGGTCGAGCAAGGCGACCACCCGGCGACCGCCCGCCGTCAACGAATAGACGACGCCGCGCGGGAAAGCTGAAACTGCGTCGCGCTCGACAAGGCCGCGTCTCAACAGGCCGTCCAACCGCTCCGACAGCACCTTGGCGGTGACCCCGGGCAGCCGTGCCATCAGGTCGCCATGCCGCTTCGCGCCCACCGACAGCTGCCACAACACCAGCGCGTTCCAGCGATGGCCGAGAAAAGAGAGCCAGTCTTCTACCGGACATAGCTCCGGCCGTCGCGGCATCGGCACCTCGCGCTCGCTGGTCGCGGTCATCTCTGCACTCATTCGGGGTACCCGTTTGGATAGCTCTGCAAGGGCGTGTTCTGGTCGCCGAAACAGGAGAAAGCCAATGTCATCAAAAGTCTACCGGCCGGCCGACATGAACGAAACTTTTGCCGCCATCCGCAACAGCGGCGATGTCGAGGCTCTGCTTGGGCTCTACGAGGAAGATGCCCGCCTGCTGGTCGATGCCGGCGGCGAGGGCTTTGCCGGCAAGGCCGCCATCGCCGAAGAACTTGAGCGGCTCGTGCGCATGCCCGGCACGATGAGGTCGCAAAACACCTTCTGCGTCGAGCATGGCGACCTGGCGCTGCTGCGCGCCGATTTCGCGATCGTCGATGACGAAGGCCGCCCCCTCTATTTCGGCTTCACTGCCGAGATCGTGCGCAGGCAGGCCGACGGCACGTGGCTCTATGTCGTCGACCACGCCGGCGCCAGCCGCTACCGAGCCTAGGCTCGACCAACAGTTTGCCGTCTCCGCCAGATGGAGGAGACGGCAGCGCAATCACTGCCCCATCTTGTAGTCGAGGAACCACTTCTTGTTCAGCTTGTCGAAGGTGCCGTCAGCCTTCAGCGCCGCGATCGCCTGGTTGATCGGAGCGACGAGGTCCGAGCCCTTCTTGAAGATGAAGCCGAAATCCTCGCTGCCCAGCGGCTCGCCCACCACCTTGAGCTTGCCTTCCGAGGCGTCGACATAACCCTGGGCGGCGACGCTGTCGGTCAGCACGAGGTCGACGTCGCCGGCCTTGAGCGCCTGCACGGTAGCGCCGAAGGTCTCGAACAGCTTGATGCGCGGGTTCTGCTCGTTGCCGTCGAGGATCTCGTAGACGGCGGTGTAGAAAGGCGAGGTGCCCGGCTGCGCCGCGATCAGGCCGTCCTTGAGCGCACCGAAGCTCTTGGCGTCGGTGAAGCGGCTCTCGTCTGATCGCACCAGCATGAACTGCTGTGACCGCATATAGGGGTCGGAGAAGTCGACCTTCTCCTTGCGCTCGTCCTTGATGGTGATGCCGGTCATGCCGATCTGGTACTGGCCGTCCGAGACCGCCTGGATCATGGCGTCCCACGAGGTGTTCTGGTACTCGATCTTGACGTTCAGACGCTTGGCGATCTCGTCCATGGCGTCGTACTCCCAGCCGATCTGCTTGCCGGTCTTGGGGTCGATGAACTGCAGCGGCGGATAGGCATTTTCGGTCACCACGACGACCGACTTGCCGCCAAGATCCGGCAGGCTCTGGGCCATGGCGGCCAAGGGCAGAAGCACGACAGCCAGCGCGCCGGCCAGCGACAGTTTGAAATTAGACATGATGCGTTCCCCGAAACGAGAAGACCGGCGGCGCCGGTCGATTTGCGCCAGACTTTAGCCGTCCCAAGCGTGCTTGCAAGCATGGACGATGCGCTGGCACAGCCGAATGCACTGTATCTGTTTCGCTTTTGGCCCGTTTGCGAAACAACCCCCGGCCTCAGCCACCCGGCTGGTAAATCAGCAGATGCTCGTCATGAAACACGCCGTCGACGAGAAGCGCCCTCGGCTCGACGCCGTAGCTGACGAATCCAAGACCGAGATAGAGCCTGAGTGCCGGCAGATTGTCGGCGATCACATGGGCATGCAGTGCAAGGCCGCGTTCGGTCGCATGGTCGATCACCTGCCGCACCAGCGCCCGGGCGGAACCCGTGCCGCGCCAGACCGGATCGACATAAACGCCGAACATCGCGCCCTTGTGCCGTGTCTTGCGCCGCTTGTCGCCGATGAAGGTCGCGACGCCGACGAGCTCGCCATCGCCAAACACGCCATACACCGCATCGGGTTCGGCAAGGCTGATCCGCGCCTCGAAATCGGCGTCGGTCAGGTGCGCCTCGTCTTCCGGGCTCGAGCTGAAAGCCAGCGGCGCGTTTTCAAGCGCAGCAAACCGCAGCTTGCGATAGGCAGCGCCCTCGCCCGGTATAAGCCGACGCACGACGAAATCCCGCGAACTCACCACCAACAAATCCTCCTCAAACGCAAAAGGGCGGCCGAAGCCGCCCTTTCGAAATCAAGTCCGGAAATTACTCGGCTGCGGTCTCGGCGGCGGCTTCAGCTGCCTTGGCGGCCTCGGCTGCTGCCTTCTTCTCGGCGGCTTCCTGAGCGGCCTTCTCGGCGGCCAGCGCCTGGGCTGCGGCAACCTTCTCGGCTTCGATACGGGCCTTCTCGGCGACCAGTGCGGCACGCTCGGCGTCGTTCAGCTTGCGGGCGCGGACGCCGGTGTTCTCGGTGATACGAGCCGACTTACCGCGACGATCGCGCAGGTAGTAAAGCTTGGCGCGACGCACCTTGCCGCGACGGACGATCTCGACGCCCTCGATCATCGGCGAATAGACCGGGAACACGCGTTCCACGCCTTCGCCATAGGAGATCTTGCGGACGGTGAAGTTTTCCTGGAAGCCCGAGCCGGCGCGAGCGATGACGACGCCTTCATAGGCCTGGACGCGGGTACGCGAGCCTTCGGTGACGCGCACCTGGACGCGCACGGTGTCGCCCGGCTGGAATTCCGGCAAGGTGCGCTTGGCTTCGATCTTGGCGGCCTGTTCGGCCTCGAGCTGGCGGATGATATCCATCTCAAAAATCCACTTCTTGTTCTTCCGACAGCCAGAGCGCCCAACGCTCGCCTTGCAGTTCCAAATGACCGCTTGGGTATGCCTTCTTCCCTTGCGGGCCTTCTGGCAGGGGCGACTACACCGTCACTGTTGACGGGTCCGGTCGATTATTCGTCCGGTTCGGGCGGGCACATAGCGCTATTTCGGCCATTTGTCACGCCTTTGCCGCTTCTTTTTTACGCGCCTTGCGTGCAGCGGTCCAGCGAAGGATGGCGGCCGGCGGCCACAAAGCCAGTTTCACCGAGGCACTGGACAACGTGCCTTGCCTTCCCTGCGTCAGCTTCCTAGAGAGCAACGAACGCAAACCACCTCTCAGGCAGCCCGTGTCCCTCGTCACAATTGGCATCCTCTTCCTCGCCGGCTTCCTATCGGGAGTCGTCAATGCCATCGCCGGCGGCGGCACCTTCCTCACTTTCGGCGCCATGACCATGCTCGGCGTCCCGCCGATCTCGGCCAACGCCACCTCGTCGATCGCCCAGTTCCCCGGCTACATCACGTCGACCTGGGCCTACATGGCCGACATCAGGCAGATGTGGCGCGGCGCCGTCGCCTTTGCCATCATTTCGGCCGTTGGCGCGCTGGCCGGAGCGCTCATCCTGCTCTCGCTCGACAATGTCGCCTTCGGTGCGCTCGTGCCGTGGCTTCTGCTCGCCGCCACCGCCCTCTTTGCCGCCGGCCCGTGGCTGCGCCCGAAGAAGCTCGCCGCGCGCGCCGCTGATGCACCGGCCTCGCTCGCCGGCCGCATCGTTCAGTTCTTCACCTCGATCTATGGCGGCTTCTTCGGCGCCGGCATGGGCGTGATGATGCTGGCCACCCTCGGCCTCACTGAAGGCGGCGACTACCACCGCCTCAACGCGCTGAAGAACATGCTCTCAATCGTCATCGCCGCGGTTGCCATCATCATCTTCGCCTCGGGCGGTGTCGTCGCCTGGACCCATGCCGCGATCATGGTGCCGGGCGTCGCGCTCGGCGGCTACGCCGGCGTCTGGACCGCCCGCCGCGTCCCCCAAGCGCTCGTACGCACCTTCGTCGTCGCGGTCGGGCTGTTCCTTGCGTTTTATTACTTTAGCAAAGGCTAAATCAGGCTGACTATCTTAGCAGCTCGTCGTGATAGATATCGAAGTCGATTGAAATCCTGCGCTGGGACAGAAAGTTCAGCGTTTCTTTATCGAGATTGAAACCTTGGTTGTAACCAGACAGCCAAAGGCAGCACGAGACTTCGACAGCGAACCTGTCAGCGAGCGCTGACCAATCAACGTTGGGAAGCAGTTTGTCAAAAAGCGACGCTATCGCCCCGTCGATATCGTCCGATCCCGCCTCGGAGATTTTCCAATAGCCAACCCTTTTTTTGGTCGGCTTTGCCTTCTCCGAAATCTTGACGAGGTCCCCCTTCTTCCAGGAAGTTCTCGGCTCGCACCCCAACAGGGCGGTTATTTCATTGGGATCAAGGCCTTCGCCTGTCAGGTTCAAACTAACCTGAGAGCGGATTTCACCGACGTAGCTTTCCTTAGTGCCCATGCTACGCAGCAGATCCGGCCGCCGCTCTTTGGTCAGCTTCTCTGCCTCGGCGCGGCGCCATTTGGCGATCTTGCCGTGGTTGCCCGAGGTCAACACCTCCGGAATGGCTCGGCCCTCGAATTCCTGCGGCCTCGTATAGTGCGGATGCTCCAGCAGCCCGCCCTCGAAACTCTCTTCCTCGCCCGACACGTCGTTGCCCATCACGCCGGGCAGGAGCCGCACGACCGCGTCGAGCAACACCAGTGCCGCCGGCTCGCCACCCGAGAGAATGAAGTCGCCGACTGAAATCTCTTCCAGCTCGCGTGCGTCGATCACGCGCTGGTCGACGCCTTCGAAGCGCCCGCACAGGATCACTGCACCCGGCCCCGCGGCCAGTTCACGCACCCGCTCCTGCGTCAGCGGCTTGCCGCGCGGGCTCATCAGGATGCGCGGACGTTCGTCACCCTCGGGCGAAGCGTCGTCGATGGCCTTGGCGATGATGTCGGCACGCAGCACCATGCCGGCGCCGCCACCGGCCGGAGAATCGTCCACGGTCCGGTGCTTGTCGGTGGCGAAGTCGCGGATCTGCACCGCCTCCAGCGCCCAGTCGCCGCGCTCCATCGCCCTCCCGGCCAGGGACAGCCCCAGCGCGCCCGGAAACATTTCCGGATAAAGCGTGAGCACGGTTGCTCGGAACATCAGCGATTGCCCCCGGCGTCCTTCGGGCCGCGCGGCCGTTTGTCGAACTCGCCATCGGAGGGTGCGTCTTCGTCGTCCTCGTCATCGACAAGTCCGGCCGCCACAGTGTCGATGGCCACGAAGCCGCCTGATACATCGACGACCGGCACCGCGGCCTGGGTGAACGGGATCAGCACGCCCTTGCGGCCCTGGTACTGGATTTCCAAAATGTCGCCGCCGCCATAATTCTGCACGGCAAACACCTTGCCCACCGGTGCGCCGGTTTCATCGCGAACCTGAAGGCCGACCAGGTCGGCGTGATAGAACTCGCCCTCGTCACCATCGTCGGGCAGCGCCGAACGGTCGACGAACAGCTCCGTGCCCGTCAGCGCCTCGGCCGCGTTGCGGTCGGCCACGCCCTTGAAACGCACCACCACCACCTCGTTGGCAGGCCGGATCGCAGCGATCTCGAAAGCGCGCCCGTCCTTGGCATAGAGCGGGCCGTAGTTGGCCAAAGCCAGCGGGTCGCCGGTGAAGGTCTTGACCCGCAACTCGCCCTTGATGCCATGGGCGGCGCCGATCACGGCCATCTGGATAGGATTTTGGGGTTTGGCCATCGCCTGCTTCACTGCTTGTCAACTTCACGCGTTCAACACTGCCATATTCCAATCGGACGCCCGCTGCCAATGCAGGAATTCCTCATCGCCGCAAAACCCGACCTGCAATCAGCCCGCGAAGGCTGGCTGAAGGCGCTTGCCGGCGAACGTCGCCTCTCGGCAGCAACGGTCGATGCCTATGAGCGCGACACACGCCAGTTCCTGCAGTTCCTGACCGGCCATAATGGCGGCCCACCCGGCATTTCCGACATCAGCGACCTGCGCCCGGCCGACCTGCGCGGCTTCCTTGCCTCGCGCCGCGCCGACGGCGCCGGTGCCCGCACGCTCGGGCGCGGCCTTGCCGGCGTTCGCTCGCTGCTGCGCTTCCTCGAACGCCAGGGCCTGGTCAATGCAGCCGGTTCGTCGGCCCTCAGGGCGCCGAAGCAACCGAAATCGCTGCCCAAACCGCTGACCGCGGTCGATGCCAGGCGTGTCGTCTCGGTGGGCGAACAGCTCGCCGAAGAACCATGGATCGCCGCGCGCAATGCCGCCGTGCTGACCCTGCTCTATGGCTCAGGCCTGCGTATTTCCGAAGCACTCAACCTGTCCGGCGCGGAACTGGCCTCGCCTGCCGACACCGTGCTGCGCGTTTCGGGCAAGGGCGGCAAGACCCGTCTCGTGCCGGTTCTATCAGTTGCACTCCAGGCCGTCGCCGAATACCGCAAGCTCTGCCCCTACCATCTCTGCGCTGGCGGCGCCCTGTTTCGCGGCGCGCGCGGCGGCCAGCTCGATCCGGCAATCATCCAGCGCGAGATGCGCAAGATGCGCGCAGCACTCAACCTGCCCGATACGGCAACCCCGCATGCTTTGCGCCATTCCTTTGCCACCCACCTGCTCGGCCGAGGCGGCGACTTGCGCACCATCCAGGAACTGCTCGGCCACGCCAGCCTGTCGACGACCCAGATTTACACCGGCGTCGACACGGCGCGGCTGCTGGAAATCTACGAAGCCGCCCACCCGCGTGCCTGACGCCTCGTCCGAAAGTCGCCCCCGATTTCCGGAGCATATTTCGCCTGCAACAGCTCTTGCGGCTCGACAATTGTCACCACCGCATTAACCGTTTTGCCGTTTTTGACCGTTACACCAGCAGCATGACACGTCTCGCTGCCATTGCCGATCGCACCTCGCTGTTGTCGTTGAAGCTGCTTGCAGCACTCAACATGCTGTTCTTCATCCTGTTCTTCGCCATCGCCTTCCTGCTCGCCGGCAAGGCACATGCCGAGGCGCCTGTTTGCACTGGCTCCGACATGCTGACCGAGTTGCAGAAGAGCGACCCGGCAGCGCTCGCCAGGATCGAAACCGAGGCCAGGGACACGCTCAACGGCCAGGGCCTGTTGTGGAAGCTGGAAAAGCCCGGCCAGAAGCCGTCCTGGCTCTACGGCACCATGCATGTCACCGATCCGCGCGTCACCGTGCTTGAGCCGGCGGCGCAAAAGGCCTTCGACGGATCGCACACGCTGGTCATCGAAACCACCGATGTGCTCGACCAGCAGGCGATGGTCGCCGGCCTGATGAAACAGCCCGAATTGATGATGTTCACCGATGCGACGACATTGCCGTCGTTGCTGTCGGCAGAGGAAGCAAAGATCGTCAATACGGCGCTGGAAGCGCGCGGCATCCCGCCGGCAAGCGTGACCAAGATGAAGCCGTGGATGCTGTCGGCGATGGTCGCCCTTCCAGCCTGCGAGCTCGCCCGCAAGTCCGGCGGCGCGCCGGTGCTCGACATCCTCTTGGCCCAGCAGGCCAAGGCGGCCGGCAAACAGGTCAATGGCCTCGAAAGTGCGGCCGACCAGCTCTCGGCGATGGCGTCGCTGCCGATCGAATTCCATATCAAGGGCCTCGTCGAAACCCTCAAGCTCGGCAACCGCATGAACGATGTCATCGAAACGATGGTCGTGCTCTACCAGCGCGGCGACACCGGCATGTTCTGGCCGCTGTTCCGCAATGCGCTGCCGAGCTCAGCCGGCGACGAGACCAGCTATGCCGCCTTCGAGGAAGCGATGGTGACGACGCGCAACAAAACCATGGTCGAGCGCGCCGGGCCCCTCGTCGGTCCGGGCGACGCCTTCATGGCCGTCGGCGCGCTGCACCTGCCCGGCCCGGACGGGCTGGTCGAGTTGTTCCGCAAGGCCGGTTACACCGTGACGGTGGCCGACCGCTGACAACTGCTTCTAAGGCTTGGCAGCCCGCGCCAGCATGGCCGGAACGATGATCCTGTGGAACGGCAGGACAATGGTGAGATAGGTTCGGCCGAGCCAGTTGTGCGGCTTGACCAACGTTGTTGCGCTGACCTCCTGCCGGCCCCCACCAAGCTCTGTCAATTCGACAACCAGCCTGAAATCGAGATGGTGGTCGTCCAAGCCAAGCACCATCCGCTGCCCGGACTGGCTCAGCACAGGGAACATCCCCTTCCGTTCCAGCTCCGGCGCAAGGTCTTCGTCGCGAGTCTTCAAGCCGAACGGCCTGACCATCACGTTGCGCAGCGTCATCAGTGCCCCGATCCAACTCGGCCGATGGCGGAACACCCGCTCGGCCGCAGTCCCGACGTCAAGACGCTGGCCATGCACCACAACGGTAAATTTGTCGGCGAAACTCGCGCCGGGCAATATTTGCGCGGCATCGGGAAAGACAGGCACCACTGGCATGTTCTTGGCCTCTGCTCATTGCAACCTGACCGAGCCTATTCCTGTTTGATCGCCTTGGAGCGTGGCGAAACGACGCCGCCGGAACGTTCGTTTCGAAATTTTCACGTCAAAGTGAAACCGAAACGGCCTTCGCGCGTTGATTGCGATGTTCACGCAACGATTGCGGAGCGCAGCTGAGGGAGATCTCAATGGTGAACAATCCAGATCCAGGACGCCCGGCCGGCCAGTCGAGCATGGGCAGCACGTGGCTGATAGCCATCATCGTCGTGCTGCTCGCCGCGGTGGCCTATTACATCTTCGGTCCCAAGACCGCCGAAGCTCCGGCACCCGCCGAGCCACCGGCAGCGACGGCCCCGGCACCAGCTCCGGCCGAACCTGCTGCTCCGGCACCGTCGGGCACGATGGCGCCCGCGCCTGCTGAACCGGCCCCCGCGCCGGCACCTGCCGAACCTGCACCCGCACCGGCCACTCCGGCTCCGGCCGAGCCAGCGCCTTCGGGCGGCGGCACAACGGCTCCGGCCCCGGCACCTTCCGGCGGCTAAGGCACCAGCTCAAATGCAAACGGCCCGCTCATCGAGCGGGCCGTTTCAATTTGGTTCGAAACGAACTGCGGACCGAAGCGATCCAGCGGTTCTTACATGTGGATCGGCTTGAAGAAGGTGGCGAGTGCCGCTTCCTTCACCGCTTCCGACATCGTCGGGTGCGCATGGCAAGTGCGGCCGAGATCTTCCGACGAGCCGCCGAATTCCATCAGCACCGCCGCTTCGTGGATCATCTCGCCGGCGCCGAAGCCGACGATGTGCACGCCCAGCACCCTGTCGCTGTCCTTGTCGGCCAGCACCTTCACGAAGCCGTCGGTGTGCAGCATGGCGCGCGCCCGGCCGTTGGCGGTAAACGGGAACTTGCCGACCTTGTAGGCAACGCCGGCCTTCTTGAGCTCGTCTTCGGTCTTGCCGACCGAAGCCACTTCGGGGCTGGTGTAGACCACACCGGGGATGACGTCGTAGTTCACATGGCCGGCCTGGCCGGCGATGATCTCGGCAACCGCCACGCCCTCGTCCTCGGCCTTGTGTGCCAGCATCGGGCCGACGACGACGTCGCCGATGGCATAGATGCCGGCAACGTTGGTGCGCAGATGGCCGTCGGTCTTGACCCGACCACGCTCGTCCATCTCGACGCCGGCTTCCTTGAGCCCCAGACCGTCAGTGTAGGGCCGACGGCCGGTGGCAACGAGCACGACATCGGCCTCGATGGTCTCAGTGTCTCCTCCCTTTACCGGCTCGAAGGTCACCGTCGCGCCCTTCTTGGCCTTGGCGACACCCGTCACCTTGGAGCCGAGTTTGAACTCGAAGCCCTGCTTGGC
Source organism: Aminobacter sp. NyZ550 (assembly GCF_025628925.2). Lineage (NCBI taxonomy): Bacteria > Pseudomonadati > Pseudomonadota > Alphaproteobacteria > Hyphomicrobiales > Phyllobacteriaceae > Aminobacter > Aminobacter sp. NyZ550. The sequence goes on along the minus strand of NZ_CP114190.1, from coordinate 951,402 downwards.
CAGCATGCGCTGGAACTGCTTGGCGACGTCGCCGTCCATGCCGCCCAGGATGGTGTCGAGATACTCGACAACAGTCACCTTGGCACCGAGGCGCGCCCAGACCGAGCCGAGCTCGAGGCCGATGACGCCGCCGCCGACAACCACCAGATGAGCAGGCACCTTCTCCAGCGACAGGCCGCCGGTGGACGAGATGATCACCTTCTCGTCGAACTCGACATTGACGCCCGGAATGCCGGCGACGTCGGAGCCGGTGGCGATGACGATGTTCTTGGTCTCCAGTTCCTGGGTCTTGCCGTCGGCCCCGGTCACGCCGACCTTGCCGGCGCCCAACACCTTGCCGATGCCCTGGAAGCTTTCGATCTTGTTCTTCTTGAACAGGAACGACACGCCGTTGACGTTGGCAGCGACGGTCGCATCCTTGTGCGCCATCATCTTCTTCAGGTTCATCTTCGGCGTGCCGACCTCGACGCCGAGCGCGTCGAAGGAATGCTGCGCCTCGGCCAGCATTTCCGACGCATGCAACAGCGCCTTGGAGGGAATGCAGCCGATGTTGAGGCAGGTGCCGCCGAAGGTCGCGTTCTTCTCGACCACGGCGACCTTCAATCCGAGCTGCGCCGCCTTGATGGCGCACACATAGCCGCCTGGGCCCGAGCCGATTACGACGACGTCATATGCCATTGTTCTTTCCTTCTTGCCTGGGGCGGTCAGCGACCGCCGCTCACATTCAAAATCGAGCCCGTCGTATATGATGCCTCATCCGACAAAAGCCAGATGACGGCACGGGCAACTTCTTCCGCCTTGCCTTCGCGTTTCATCGGCACGAGCCCGCGAATGGCGGCGATCCGGTCGGGCTGACCGCCCGACGCGTGGATTTCAGTGTCGATGATGCCGGGACGCACCGCGTTGACGCGCACGCCCTCGGTCGCCACTTCCTTGGCAAGCCCGATGGTCAAGGTGTCGATCGCGCCCTTGGAGGCGGCATAGTCGACATATTCGCCGGGCGAGCCGAGCGAGGCGGCCGCCGACGAGATGTTGACGATGGCGCCACCCGCGCCACCATGCAGGCTCGACATGCGCTTCACCGCCTCGCGGGCGCACAGGATCGAGCCGACGACGTTGATGCGCATCATGCGCTCGAGTCTGAAGGCGCTCATCTCGTCGACGCGCGCCTTCATGTCGACCACGCCGGCATTGTTGACGAAGGCGTCGAGCCGGCCATAGGCGCGGTCAACCTCGGCGAACATGGCGAGCACGTCGGCCTCGTTACCGACATCGCCCTTGATGGCGATGGCATCGCCGCCTGCCGACTTCAGCTCGGCCACCAGTGCTGTGGCCGCGGCAGCGTTGGACACGTAGCTGAACGCCACGCGATAGCCGGCCTTGGCCGCCAGCCTGCAGATGGCGGCCCCGATACCGCGGCTGCCGCCTGTGACCAGCAGGACTTTTCCCTGAGCGCTCATTCCTGGCATCCCTTCAGCTCGAACACGTCCCACGGCACTTTGGAAAAGCCTTGGGGACCATAGGCTGCAGATGTCCTGAGCCCGTGGCCCAGGTCGGAGAAGATAAGTTTCTTCGGCGCGGCCGCCGCGATGCGCTCGCGCGGCAGAAGCCCGACATTGCCCTGCTCGTCGACGCTGTAGATCACGCCCTGCCACACCGTGCAGGCTTCGATCTCCTCGCCGGTCACGTCGCCTTCCGGGCACTGATGCATCAGCATGCCGTTCGGCCGCGCCACGTCCTGCGACCACATCACCACGCCGTCGAGCACGATGGAATTGTCCATCACCATCTTGAAGCTGTTGGTCACGGTTGCCGATTCCAGCGTCGGCCGGAAGTCGATCTCGGCGGCACCGTCGCGGTCGCCATAGACGGCAAGCTCGATCGGGCATGCCGCTTGCGCCACCGTCGCCGACAGCACTGCAACAGCCGTGATCAGTGCCTGAAGCCGCATCAGCCGGCCTGCACGGTCGCGAGCTTCACGCCAAGCCCGATGAAGATCATGCCGGTCACCTTGTTGAACCAGCGGCCCCAGGCGACGAAGCGCTCGCGCACCGAGGCCATGGTGAAGAACATCGACACGCCAACAAACCATGTAATCAGCACCACGGCCATCAGCAGCCCGTAGACGCCCTTCACCGCGGCGGGCGTCTCGTGGCTGACCATCGCCGTGAACAGCGGCAGGAAGAACAGCACCGCCTTGGGGTTGAGCGCATTGGTGACGAAGCCCGTCAGGAAGCAGCGCACAGCAGAAATCTCCCGGGTCTCACTTGCGCCCGCCTGCACCTCGACCGACGCCATCTCCATCGGCCCGGCACGCAGCGCCTTGATGCCGAGATAGAGCAGGTATGCGGCACCGGCCCACTTGATCAGCGAAAACAGCAGCAATGACTTCGACACGATCAGCCCGATGCCGAGGATGGTGTAGCTGACATGAAACAGCAGCGACACGCCGATGCCGAAGCTGGTGATGATGGCGGCGCGGCGGCCATGCACGATACTCTGGCGCACCACCATGACGAAATCGGCACCCGGCACCACCATCAGCACCGAGAACACGGCCAGCAGGCCGGCAAATTCGAACGCATATTGCGTCATGCCTTGTCACTCCCCGACTGCGCGCCCAGTGATGCATTGCCCAAGGGCGCATTGAACGCCCAGACATGACCGAACGGATCCTGGATCTTGGCGTAGCGTGCGCCCCAGAACATGTCGTCTGGCTCCATCACAGTCTTCGCACCAGCCGCCACCGCCCGCTCGACCGCCTGGTCGACCTGGCCGGGCAGCTTCAAATTGATGTTGACGGTCATGCTGGCGCCGCCGCGGGAGAGCGGCGACAACACATCGCCGCCGAATTCGGGAAACTCGTCATGCAGCATCACCTCGCTGCCGAACATGGCGAGGTTGGCATGCAGTACGCGCACGCCGTCATCGGCCATCTGCTCGAAGGTCTCGACGGCATCGAACGCCTTTTCGTAGAAGGCGATCGCCTCCTTGCCGTCCTTGACGCACAGATGCACCTGGATTGCGGGAATGTCTGGTTCGAAAGCCATGCGACCGTCTCGTTTCGGTTTCTTCAGGCGGCAATGTTACGTCATCAGGCGCACGACCATCAGGACCAGCCCGGCGATCGAAACGAACCAGACGAGCGTACGCAGCACCGGAATTCCGCCCACGTACAGCAAGGCATAGACAAGGCGGGCGACGATCCACATCACGGCGCCGACGGCACCCAATTCGCCCGTCTTGCCTGTCACCGCCAGCGCCAACGCCAGCGCGATGAAGGCGGGATAGGTCTCCAGCATGTTGTTGAGCGACCGGATCAGACGCCCCGAAACGATGCTCTTCGGCGCGCGGCCGTCGTCACGCGAACTGAGCAGATACTTGATGCTGAAATCGCCCGACAGGTCGAGCGAAAGCGCCTGCACCAGTATGTGCGCGATCAGCAGCACGACACTCCAGCCCAGAACCCAGATTTCAGTCGATGCTGCTGCGGCTTCCATCACCACTACCGCCCTCGAAGCGCAAGATAGCTGATCAGTACGGCGTCTCCGGCCGCTGGCAAGTCCGGCATTAGCTCAGGAAAGCAAAGGGGCCCGGTCAGCCGAGCCCCTTGAAGCCTTTTTCGATCAGAGGTCGAGAACCAGACGCTCCGGATCTTCCAGACTGTCCTTGACGCGGACCAGGAAGGTCACGGCTTCCTTGCCGTCGACGATGCGGTGATCGTAGGACAGTGCAAGATACATCATCGGGCGGATGACGATCTGGCCGCCGACAACGACCGGACGGTCCTGGATCTTGTGCATGCCGAGGATGCCCGACTGCGGTGCGTTCAGGATCGGCGTCGACATCAGCGAGCCGTAGACGCCGCCGTTGGAGATGGTGAAGGTGCCGCCCTGCATGTCGGCGACCGACAGCTTGCCATCGCGCGCGGCGAGACCGAGGCGACCGATTTCCTTCTCGATCTCGGCGATCGACATCTGGTCGGCATCGCGCACCACCGGAACCACCAGGCCCTTTTCGGTGCCGACGGCAACGCCGACATGGGCGAAGTTCTTGTAAATGATATCGGTGCCGTCGATCTCGGCGTTGACGGCCGGGATTTCCTTCAGCGCATGGGTCACCGCCTTGGTGAAGAAGCCCATGAAGCCGAGCTTCACGCCATGCTTCTTCTCGAAGATGTCCTTGTACTTGGTGCGCAGCGCCATCACCGCGCTCATGTCGACCTCGTTGAAGGTGGTCAGCATGGCAGCCGTCGACTGCGCTTCCTTGAGGCGGCGCGCGATCGTCTGGCGCAGCTTGGTCATGCGCACGCGCTCTTCGCGCGGAGCGTCTTCGGTTGACGAGGGAACGCGTGCCGCAACCGGTGCGGCGGCAGCGGCCGGTGCCGCGGCGGGCGCCGAAACGCCCTTGGCAATGGCTTCAAGCACGTCACCCTTCAGCACCTGGCCGCGCTTGCCGGAGCCGGCGACCTGGTCGACCGACAGGTTGGTCTCGGCCAGAATCTTGGCAGCAGCCGGTGCCGGCGGCATCTTGCGCTCTTCGATCGGCGGCGAGCCGGCAACCGATGCGGTCTGCGCGACGGCTTCCTTGACAGTCGATGCCGCGTTCGGCGCCGACGCCTGGGCGACAGCTGCGGGCTTGGCTGCTGCCACGGCGCCATCGCCGGCACCGATGGTGCCGAGCAGCGCGCCGACGCCGACGGTTTCGCCTTCCTTGACGGTCAGCTCGACCAGCACGCCGGCGGCCGGCGCCGGCACTTCGATGGTGACCTTGTCGGTCTCGAGCTCGACCAAAGGCTCATCGGCGGCGATCACGTCGCCGGCCTTCTTGAACCACTTGCCGATGGTTGCCTCGGAAACGGATTCACCGAGGGTAGGGACACGGATTTCGGTAGCCATTTTTTTGCCTGTCCGTTCTTTGTTTATTCGCCGAGGGCGTCGTCGAGGAATGCCTGGAGCTGCGCCAGGTGCTTGGACATCAGGCCCGTCGCCGGGGAGGCGGCAGCCGGACGGCCGGTGTAGCGCACGCGCTGGTGCTTGGCGTCGATATGGGCGAGCACCCATTCCAGATACGGGTCGATGAACGACCACGCGCCCATGTTCTTGGGCTCTTCCTGGCACCACACCATTTCGGCGTTGCGGAAGCGGCTGAGCTCGGTGATCAGCGCCTTGGCCGGGAACGGATAGAGCTGCTCGACGCGCAACAAATAGATGTCGTCGATGCCGCGCTTCTCGCGCTCCTCGTAGAGGTCGTAATAGACCTTGCCGGTGCACAGCACGACGCGGCGGATCTTCGAGTCCTTGACCAGCTTGATCGGCTGATCGCCGAGATACTGGGCGTCGTCCCACAAGAGACGGTGGAACGAGCTCTCGCCCGAGATCTCCGACAGCGACGACACGGCACGCTTGTGGCGCAGCAGCGACTTCGGCGTCATCAGGATCAGCGGCTTGCGGAAGTCGCGCTTCAGCTGCCGGCGCAGGATGTGGAAGTAGTTGGCCGGCGTGGTGACATTGGCCACCTGCATGTTGTCTTCGGCGCAGAGCTGCAGGAAGCGCTCGAGGCGCGCCGACGAGTGCTCGGGGCCCTGGCCTTCATAGCCGTGCGGCAAGAGGCAGACGAGACCCGACATGCGCAGCCACTTGCGTTCGCCAGACGAGATGAACTGGTCGAACACCACCTGGGCGCCGTTGGCGAAGTCGCCGAACTGTGCTTCCCACAGCGTCAGCGCCTTGGGCTCGGCGAGCGAGTAGCCATATTCGAAGCCAAGCACGGCTTCTTCCGAGAGCATCGAGTTGATGACCTCGTAACCGGCCTGCGCCGCCGACAAATTGTTGAGCGGGATGTAGCGGTTTTCGTCACGCTGATCGTAGAGCACGGTGTGGCGCTGCGAGAACGTGCCGCGCTCGGAATCCTGGCCCGACAGGCGGATCGGATTGCCGTCGAGCAGGATCGAGCCGAACGCCAGCGATTCCGCCGTTGCCCAGTCGATGCCTTCGCCCGATTCGATCGCCTGGCGGCGGTTTTCGAGGAAGCGGCCGATGGTGCGGTGGACTTCGAAGTCCTTCGGCACCTCGGTCAGCTTCTTGCCGATTTCCTTCAGCGTCTTGACCGGCACCGCGGTCTTGCCGCGGCGCTGTTCGTCCTGGTTGTCGGCCGTGCGCATGCCCGACCACGCGCCATCAAGCCAGTCGGCCTTGTTCGGCTTGTAGGCCTGGCCCGCCTCGAACTCGGCTTCGAGGAAGCCGCGCCAGTCGGCGCGCATCTTGTCGACCTCGGCCTGGTTCATCAGGCCTTCGGCCATCAGCTTGTCGGCATAGGTCTGCACCGTGGTCTTATGGGTGCGAATGTTGCGGTACATGATCGGCTGCGTGAAGGCAGGCTCGTCGCCTTCGTTGTGGCCGAAGCGGCGGTAGCAGAACATGTCCACGACGACCGGCTTGTGGAACTTCATGCGGAATTCGGTCGCGACCTTGGCCGCGAACACCACCGCTTCCGGATCGTCGCCATTGACGTGGAAGATCGGCGCTTCGATCATCTTGGCAACGTCGGACGGATAGGGCGACGAGCGCGAGAAGCGCGGGTTCGTCGTGAAGCCGATCTGGTTGTTGATGATGAAATGCAGCGTGCCGGCAACGCGATGGCCGCGCAGGCCCGACAGGCCGAGGATTTCGGCGATCACGCCCTGGCCGGCGAACGCAGCATCGCCGTGCAGCAAGAGCGGCATCACCTTGGCGCGCTCTTCCTGCGGCACGATCTCGCCGCGGGCGCGGCCAAAAAGCTGGTCCTGCTTGGCGCGTGCCTTGCCCATCACGACCGGATCGACGATCTCGAGATGCGAGGGGTTGGCGGTCAAGGACAGGTGGACCTTGTTGCCGTCGAACTCGCGGTCCGACGAGGCACCAAGGTGGTACTTCACGTCGCCCGAACCCTCGACGTCGTCAGGCGCGTAGGAGCCGCCCTTGAACTCGTGGAACACCGCGCGATGCGGCTTGGCCATGACGTTGGTCAGAACGTTGAGGCGTCCGCGATGGGCCATGCCGAGCACGACTTCCTTCAGGCCGAGCGAACCGCCGCGCTTGACGATCTGCTCCAGCGCCGGGATCAGCGACTCGCCGCCGTCGAGGCCGAAGCGCTTGGTGCCCTTGTACTTGACGTCGATGAACTGCTCGAAGCCCTCGGCCTCGATCAGCTTCGACAGGATCGCCTTCTTGCCCTCGGGCGTGAACTCGATCGCCTTGTCCGGACCTTCGATACGGGCCTGGATCCAGGCCTTTTCCTCGGGGTCGGAGATATGCATGAACTCGACGCCGAGCGTCGAGCAATAGGTGCGCTTCAGGATCTCGAGCATCTCGCGGATGGTCGCGTATTCGAGGCCCAGCACATGGTCGATGAAGATCGGCCGGTCGTAGTCGGCGGCGGTGAAGCCATAGGCCTCAGGCGACAGCTCGTTGTAGTCCTCAAGCGGCTTGGCGATGCCGAGCGGGTCGAGATTGGCATGCAAATGGCCGCGCATGCGGTAGGCGCGGATCATCATGATGGCGCGGACGGAATCGCGCGTCGCCTGCAGCACGTCGGCCTTGGACGGCTCGGCGCCGGTTGTAGCGACCGCCTTGTCCTTGACCTTCTTCTCGATCAGCTTCTCGACCATGCCCCAATTGCCGTCGAGCGCGGACACCAGTTCGCCATTGGCCTGCAGCGGCCAGCTCGGCGTCGACCACGAAGCGCCCTTGGCGTTCTTGCGGATGTCGCCGGCGTCGTCCTTCAGCGCGCCGAAGAAGTCGCGCCACTCCTGGTCGACCGCTTCAGGGTCGTCGAGATAGGCGGCGTGCAGCGCCTCGATGTAATCGGCATTGCCGCCATAGAGGAACGAAGTGAGGGAAAATTGGTCGTTGGCCTGATCGGATCGTGCCATCTTTGTCCTGCGGAGCCTCTGGCTCCTCTCCTGTTTTGAAGGGAGTAGGGCAGTAGGCAGTAGGTCAATGATCTGGAATTCCCTACTGCCTTACTGCCCTACTCCCCTATTCACTTGGCCTTAGCCCTTGATCGCCTCGACCAGTGTGGTGCCGAGACGTGCCGGCGACGGCGACACGCGGATGCCCGCTGCCTCCATTGCCGCGATCTTGTCTTCCGCGCCGCCCTTGCCGCCGGAGATCACAGCACCCGCATGGCCCATGGTGCGGCCTTCCGGTGCGGTGCGTCCGGCGATGAAGCCGGCCATCGGCTTCTTGCGGCCGCGCTTGGCTTCATCGATGAGGAACTGCGCTGCGTCCTCTTCGGCCGAGCCGCCGATTTCGCCGATCATGATGATCGACTTGGTCTCGTCATCGGCCAGGAACATCTCGAGCATGTCGATGAATTCCGTGCCCTTGACCGGGTCGCCGCCGATGCCGACTGCCGTCGACTGGCCGAGACCGGCATTGGTGGTCTGGAACACAGCTTCATAGGTAAGCGTTCCCGAGCGCGAGACAACGCCGACCGAACCCTTGCGGAAGATGTTGCCCGGCATGATGCCGATCTTGCATTCGTCCGGCGTCACGATGCCGGGGCAGTTCGGGCCGATCAGGCGCGACTTGGAGCGGTCGAGGCGCGCCTTGACCTTGATCATGTCGGTAACCGGGATGCCTTCGGTGATGCAGACGATCAGCGGGATCTCGGCGTCGATCGCCTCGATGATCGCAGCCGCAGCACCTGCCGGCGGGACATAGACCACGGACGCATTGGCGCCGGTCTTTTCCTTGCCTTCGGCAACCGTCGAGAAGATCGGCAGCGGCACGGAGCCGTCCCACTTCTCGCCGCCCTTCTTGGGGTGGATGCCGCCGACCATCTTGGTGCCATGATAGGCCAGCGCCTGCTCGGTGTGGAACGAACCGGTGTTGCCGGTCAGGCCCTGCACCAGGATCTTGGTGTTCTTGTCGATGAGAATGGACATTGGCTCAGTTTCCCTTCACCGCAGCGACGATCTTCTTCGCCGCGTCGTCGAGGTCGTCGGCCGAGATGACGTTCAGCCCGCTCTCGTTGATGATCTTCTTGCCCAGATCGACATTGGTGCCTTCGAGGCGCACCACCAGCGGAACCTTGAGGCCGACTTCCTTGACCGCGGCGATGACGCCCTCGGCAATGACGTCGCACTTCATGATGCCGCCGAAGATGTTGACCAGGATGCCTTCGACAGCCGGGTCGGCGGTGATGATCTTGAACGCCGCCGTCACCTTCTCCTTGGAGGCGCCGCCGCCGACGTCGAGGAAGTTGGCGGGCTCCGCGCCATAGAGCTTGATGATGTCCATCGTCGCCATGGCCAGGCCGGCGCCGTTGACCATGCAGCCGATGTTGCCGTCGAGCGCGACATAAGCGAGGTCGTATTTCGACGCCTCGATCTCCTTGGCGTCCTCTTCGGTGGTGTCGCGGAGCTCGAGCACGTCGGCATGGCGGAACAGCGCATTGTTGTCGAACGACACCTTGGCGTCGAGCACGCGCAGGCGGCCGTTCTTCATGACGATCAGCGGATTGACCTCGAGCAGGCTCATGTCCTTCTCGACAAACGCCTTGTAGAGGATCGGGAACAGGCTCTCGCCGTCCTTGGCGGCCTCGCCCGAAAGCTTCAGCGCCGAATTCAGCGCCTTGAGGTCGTCAGCGGTCACGCCCTTTTCCGGGTCGATCGCAACGGTGATGATCTTCTCCGGCGTGTCATGGGCGACGGCCTCGATGTCCATGCCGCCCTCGGTCGAAACGACGAAGGCGATGCGGCCGACCGAACGGTCGACGAGGATCGACAGATACAACTCGCGGTCGATGTCGGCGCCGTCCTCGATGTAGAGGCGGTTGACCTGCTTGCCGGCCGGGCCGGTCTGCTTGGTCACCAGCGTGTTGCCGAGCATTTCCTTGGCAAACGCGACGACTTCCTCGACCGACTTGGCGAGGCGCACGCCGCCCTTGGCATCAGCCGGCAGTTCCTTGAACTTGCCCTTGCCGCGGCCGCCGGCGTGGATCTGGCTCTTCACCACATAGAGCGGGCCCGGCAGCGCCTTGGCGGCAGCTTCGGCTTCCTCGATCTTGAACACCGGCACGCCGTCAGCGACGGGAGCACCGAAACCCTTGAGCAATTGCTTGCCCTGATACTCGTGGATGTTCATGCCCGTTGTCCCTTACTTCTTGGCGAGGTTCGGCGCGATGGCGACGCAGGCCTCGCACAGACCCTTCACCGCTTCGACCGACTTCTCGAACATCTTCTGCTCGGCCTTGTTGAAGTCGAGCTCGATGATGCGCTCGACGCCACCGGCGCCGATCACCACGGGAACGCCGACATACATGTCCTTGACGCCATACTGGCCCGACAGGTGCGTCGCGCAGGGCAGCACGCGCTTCTTGTCCTTGAGATAGGCTTCGGCCATCTGGATCGCCGACGAGGCCGGCGCATAATAGGCCGAGCCGGTCTTGAGCAGGCCGACGATCTCGCCGCCGCCCTTGCGGGTGCGCTCGACGATGGCGTCGAGCTTGTCCTGGCTGGTCCAGCCCATCTTGACCAGGTCCGGCAGCGGAATGCCGGCAACGGTCGAATAGCGCACCATCGGCACCATGTCGTCGCCGTGGCCGCCCAGCGTCATCGCCGAGACGTCTTCGACCGAAACCTTGAACTCTTCCGACAGGAAGTAGCGGAAACGCGCCGAGTCGAGCACGCCGGCCATGCCGACGACATGGCTCTTCGGCAGGCCCGAGAACTTCTGCAACGCCCACACCATGGCGTCGAGCGGGTTGGTGATGCAGATGACGAAGGCCTTCGGGGCATACTTCTTGATGCCGGCGCCGACCTGTTCCATGACCTTGAGGTTGATGCCGAGCAGGTCGTCGCGGCTCATGCCGGGCTTGCGCGGCACGCCGGCGGTGACGATGCAGACGTCGGCACCCTCGATGCCGGCATAGTCGTTGACGCCGGTGTAGCGCGAGTCGAAGCCGTCGACCGTCGAGGATTGCGCGATATCGAGACCTTTACCCTGCGGGATGCCTTCGGCAATATCGAACATGACCACGTCGCCGAGGTCCTTGAGGCCAACCATATGGGCGAGCGTGCCGCCAATCATGCCGGAGCCGATGAGGGCTATCTTGTTGCGTGCCATGAAGGAATTTCCCTTTGCCTGTAACGACGCCGTGGCGGCGGGGTGGAGTAGGTTTGGGCCAGAGAGGCCGCGGAAATGCAGCCAGAAATAGCGGCTCGCAATAGCTCCATGGCCAAAAAAATTCAACCGATTATTTTGACCTCAACTTTTTCAATCGGTTAGAAACAACGGGATTTACGTAAACGTCAAAGTTTTGTGACGACTTTACGAAGAAATGGTGAAGAGAACGATGCCTCCCATCGAGATCCGCAGACTGGGTCCCGGCGACGAACGCCTGCTCGACACCGTCGCCGCAGACGTCTTCGACGAGCCGGTCGACCCGCTCCGCCTGAAGGCCTGTCTCGCCTCCCCCGGCCATCTGCTCTTCGTCGCCCTCGATGATGGCCAGGTTGTGGCGCAGGCAGCCGGCATGATCCACCACCACGTCGACAAGCCGTCGGAACTCTATGTCGACGAAGTCGGCGTCTCGCCGGCCTGGCAACGCCGCGGCATTGCCAACCTTTTGATGGACGCCCTCTTCGCCGCCGGTCGCGAGGCGGGCTGCGCCGAAGCCTGGCTCGGCACCGAGCCCGACAACCTCCCCGCCCGCGCCCTCTACGATGGGCGCAAGGAACCGGCCGAGCCGGTGGAGAACTTTGTCATGTATCTCTACGATCTTGGGGAGGGTCCAAGGTAGGCTGGATCGTCGATACAGCTCAGGCGCAGCAATCTCACCATTCCGGCTCGTTTTGCGGGTTATTCCCACTTTCGGCATCGTCTCATTTCTTCCCAGCCCCCTCTGGCCTGCCGGCCATCTCCCCCACAAGGAGGGAGATTAGTCGCTCCGCCCGCGGCCCTAGTCCTGTGGTGTAGCAAGGATCGTGCTTGCGACTTTGGCGACTGGCTGCGGGGCAAATGACGGCGTGATCTCGGGGGAGATGGCCGGCAGGCCAGAGGGGGGTGCGAAGGATCGCGAGATCCGAAAGTTGCAACAAAGCCCGTCAACACGCGCGACGCCTGCTTCCTGGCGTGAAGAACTTCTCAACGGCGCGGCATTCCAATCAATCCGCAAACAAAAAAGCCCCGGCGCGCAACCGGGGCTTGGATATACAACCGCGTCAGAACTTGTAAGCGACACCGATCCGCACATCGTGCGTCTTAACTTCGGCCGTCGCGATCGGCGACAGCTCGAAACTGCCGAAGTCCGTATAGCGATACTCCACGCGACCGATGAGATCGTCGGTGAAGGCGTATTCGACGCCGGCACCGACAGTCCAGCCGACCATCCTGTCGCCAACGATCGGGCTGATCCGGAAGCCGTCGTCGGTGGCATGGACTTTGACATCCGCGAAGGCGACGCCGCCTGCAACATAAGGCAGCAACCGGTCAATCGCATAACCGACCTTCAAGCGCGCCGCGCCAGACCAGTTGAGCTCATACACGTCGCCGATCGCGGGCGGCGGAAACGGGACGCCCCAGAGATAGGCATCCCCGAAACCATCGGCCTTGCTGACGGCGAGGTCGGCTTCGACACCGATGACGATCTGGTTCGCCAGCTGATGATTGTAGCCGGCATAGATGCCGCCGAGCCAGCCATCGATATCGGGCTCGGAACTCCAGCCGGATTCAGACGTCGTCCGCCCGGTGCCCCAGAGATGACCGGCCTGCACGCCGACATAACCGCCAGTCCAGACAAAGCCGCCGGCAGGCTGCGCCGACGCATCCGCGGCCACCGCCGCACCGCTATACAAGGCAAGCAGCCAGGCCGCCCCAAGCATCGTCAACCTCATCAAACCTGCTCCCCTGCAATCGCGGACCCCGGCTGGCGCGGTCCTTCAGGCCAAGGAGATGCCCCGGCGGCAGCAGTCGGGACAATACGGCAGATGGCGTATTTCGGCGGGGGTCGGGGTGATCAACGTCATGAAAAATGGATAAGGACTGACGCATCGATAGCGCGTCACTGTGGCCGCTTGTTGGCGCTTCCCCCCAGCGTCTCATTCCTTCGCACCCCCCTCTGGCCTGCCGGCCATCTCCCCCGCAAGGAGGGAGGTTGGTCTCGTCACCGGCGGCGCTCACCCTGCAACGTAGCAAGAGTAAGCCTTGCTATGTCGACCGTTTGGGCGAGGCGCCGATGAAGGCGTGATCTCCCTCCTTGTGGGGGAGATGGCCGGCAGGCCAGGGGGGGGGCGACGGATCACGACACTCAAGGTTGGCTTCCCAAAGTACGATCGCAAGAGCCGGGATGACAAACGCGCGCCCCTTTTCCCGTAAGGGACAAGCTATCGCCGCCCAAAACAAAACCGCCGGAGCTTTCGCCCCGGCGGTGTGTTTCACATGAATCGCTGCGAAAACTTACGCGGCGAGGTCGCGCAGAACGTACTGCAGGATGCCGCCGTTCTTGAAGTAGTCGAGTTCATCAAGGGTATCGATGCGGCAGAGGATCGGAACGTCCTTCACCGAACCGTCGGCGAAGGTGATCTTGGCCACCATCTTCTGGCGCGGCTTGATCGTCTCGAGGCCGTCGATCGTCACCTGCTCGTCACCCTTGAGGCCAAGTGTCTTCCACGATGTGCCTTCCTCGAAGGTGAACGGGATCACGCCCATGCCGACTAGGTTCGAGCGGTGGATACGCTCGAACGACTGGGCGATGACGGCGCGAACGCCGAGCAGGTTGGTGCCCTTGGCAGCCCAGTCACGCGATGAGCCGTTGCCGTACTCGACGCCGGCGAAAATCACCAGCGGCGTACCTTCGCTACGATACTGCATGGCGGCATCGTAGATCGGCATCTCTTCTTTGGACGGATAGTGGAAGGTGTAGCCACCCTCGCGACCGTTCTCGCCCAGCATGTGGTTGCGGATGCGGATGTTGGCAAACGTGCCGCGCATCATCACTTCGTGGTTGCCACGACGCGTGCCGTACTGGTTGAAGTCGGCAACGCCGACGCCGTTGTCGGTCAGGTACTTGCCGGCGGGCGAAGCCGCCTTGATCGAACCGGCCGGCGAGATGTGGTCGGTGGTGATCTTGTCACCGAACAGGCCGAGCACACGTGCGCCCTCGATCTTGCCGATCTGACCGGGCTTCGACCCCATGCCGACGAAGTAGGGCGGGTTCTGCACATAAGTCGACTTGTCGTCCCAGGCGTAGGTCTGGCCTTCCGGCGCCTTGACGTTCTGCCAGTTCTCGTCGCCCTTGAAGACGTCGGCATATTTGCGGGCAAACAGCTCGCGGGTGACGTTCTCGGCGATGAACTGCTCGATCTCGACATTGGTCGGCCAGATGTCCTTCAGGAACACCGGCTTACCGTCACGGTCCTCGCCGATCGGCTCGGAGGTCAGGTCCAGGGTCACAGTGCCGGCGAGCGCGTAAGCGACCACCAACGGCGGCGAGGCCAGATAGTTGGCCTGCACGTCGGGCGACACGCGGCCTTCGAAGTTGCGGTTGCCCGAGAGCACGGCCGCACCGATCAGGCCCTTGTCGTTGATGGTCTTGGAGATCGGCGCCGGCAGCGGGCCGGAGTTGCCGATGCAGGTCGTGCAGCCGAAGCCGACGAGGTTGAAGCCGATCTGGTCGAGCTCCTTCTGCAGGCCCGACTTCTCGAGATACTCGGCAACCACCTGCGAACCGGGAGCCAGCGAGGTCTTCACCCACGGCTTCTGCTTGAGGCCGATGCGGTTGGCATTGCGGGCCAGAAGGCCGGCGCCGATCAGCACGCTCGGGTTCGAGGTGTTGGTGCAGGAGGTGATCGCAGCGATCACCACGTCGCCATGGCCGAGGTCGAACTTTTCACCCTCGACCGCATAACGCTTGGCGGTGTCGACGGTCTTCTTGTACTCGGCTTCGAGCGCGGTCGCGAAGCCCGAGGCGATGCCTTCGAGCGGGATGCGGCCTTCGGGACGCTTCGGGCCGGCCATCGATGGAACGACTGACGCCATGTCGAGCTCGAGCAGGTCGGTGAAGACAGGATCGGCCGACGAAGCGTCGCGCCACATGCCCTGCGCCTTGGAGAACTCCTCGACCAGCGCAATGCGGTTTTCGGCGCGGCCCGACATGTTGAGATAGCGAATGGTCTCGGAATCGACCGGGAAGAAGCCGCAGGTCGCGCCATATTCCGGCGCCATGTTGCCGATGGTGGCACGGTCGGCCAGCGTCATGTTGCTGAGACCGGGGCCGAAGAACTCCACGAACTTGCCGACGACGCCCTTCTTGCGCAGCATCTGGGTGACGGTCAGCACCAGGTCGGTGGCGGTGACGCCTTCCTTGAGCTTGCCGGTCAGGCGGAAGCCGATGACCTCGGGCAGAAGCATCGAGACCGGCTGGCCGAGCATCGCGGCCTCAGCCTCGATGCCGCCGACGCCCCAGCCCAGCACGCCCAGGCCGTTGACCATGGTGGTGTGCGAATCGGTGCCGACGCAGGTGTCGGGATAGGCGGTTGTCACGCCATCCTCGGTGTTGGTCCAGACCGTCTGGGCGAGATATTCGAGGTTGACCTGGTGGCAGATGCCGGTGCCGGGCGGCACGACGCGGAAGTTGCGGAACGCCTGCTGGCCCCACTTCAGGAACTTGTAGCGCTCTTCATTGCGCTCATATTCGAGCTCGACATTGCGGGCAAAGGCCAGCGGGGTGCCGAATTCGTCGACGATGACCGAGTGGTCGATGACGAGGTCGACCGGAACCAGCGGGTTGATCTTCTCAGGGTCGCCGCCCAGGGTCTTGATACCGTCACGCATGGCGGCAAGGTCGACGACGGCCGGAACGCCGGTGAAGTCCTGCATCAGCACGCGGGCCGGGCGGTAGGCGATCTCGACGCCGGCGGTGCCCTTGTCGACAAGCCAGCCGGCAACCGCCTGGATGGCGTCCTTGGTGACGGTGCGGCCGTCTTCGTTGCGCAGCAGGTTTTCCAGCAGCACCTTCATCGAATAGGGCAGCTGCGAGATGCCGGTCAGGCCGTTCTTTTCGGCCTCGATGAGGCTGTAATAGACATAGTCCGTGCCTGCAGCAGTGAGCGTGCGGCGGCAATTGAAACTGTCGAGTGATTTGGACACGTGCGATCCATCCTTGTCTGTTCAGCCTGAAAGGGAACGGACTCCGATGGGCATGCAATCACGCGCAAAGGTGCGGGTACGGCCATTTCCGCTGTCCGGTCCCAAGCAACCCGAGCCGTTCAAGGCGGCGCGTGCGCTGGTTCGGCGCAAATTCTGTTTCCATGCCGACCGCTGGCATGGTCGAGTGGCATATAGAGAATTTATTGGAATAGTTCTAGACGGAGATTCGCCTATTTTGCTGCGACGCAAAGCGGCAGCGAGATGGTTTCGGCGACGGGGGAAGAATGCGGCTGATCGCCGAAAATCTCAGCGGTGAACGGGGTGGCGAGCCGGTTTTCGAAGACATCGGCTTCACGCTGGAGAACGGCGAGGCGCTGATCGTCACCGGCCCCAACGGTTCGGGCAAGTCGACCCTGCTGCGCGTCATCGCCGGGCTTTTGCCGCATGCATCGGGACGAATCGGCATCGAGGGCGGCGGCGAGGAGTTTCCGACCGTTGCCGCAGCCTGCCACTATCTCGGTCATCAGAACGCAATGAAGGCCGCATTGACGGTTCGCGAGAATCTCGAATTCTGGCAGAGCTTTGCGGGCGGTGGAAAGCTGGGCATTGCTGACGCCCTGGACGATGTCGGCCTCGGCGGCCTCGGCCACCTGCCCTTCGGTTACCTCTCCACCGGCCAGAAGCGCCGTGCCGCGATCGCCAAGCTGCTCATTAGCCACCGCCCGGTTTGGCTGCTCGACGAGCCGACTGCAGGTCTCGACAAGGCGTCCGACGCGCGCTTGGCAGGGCTGATGCGGGATCATTGCGCGGCGGGCGGAATCGTCGTCGCCGCGACCCATCTGCCGCTTGGGCTGGAGGGGGTGAAGGCGCTGGAGATGGGGCGGGTGCATGTCTGAAAACGCTGCTCTTCTTCCCACCCTCCTCTGGCCTGCCGGCCATCCCCCCCGCAAGGGGGGAGATTGGCGGCTTCGACCCCGACGCCCCTTCTGCAACATCGGCGATTGGCAATGGCCAGCCCACTGCGTGATCTCCCCCCTTGCGGGGGAGATGTCCGGCAGGACAGAGGGGGGTGGCAAAGAACGCCACCTCTCCGAGGTGATCGACGGAAGGCAGCTCCCATGCTAGCCCTCTACCTTCGCGACCTACGCATGGGCGTCCGCGCCGGCGGTGGCGCCTTGACGGGCGTGCTGTTTTTCCTCGCCGTCATCGTCACCATCCCCTTCGGCGTCGGGCCCGATCTCAACCTGCTTGCCCGCATCGGCCCGGCAATTCTCTGGATCGGCGCGCTGCTGGCCAGCCTGCTCGGCCTCGACCGGCTGTTCCAGGCCGACCGCGAGGACGGCTCGCTCGATCTTCTGGTGCTCAATGCCGACCGCCACATGCTGGCGCTGACGGTGCTGGTCAAATGCCTGGCGCACTGGACGGCAAGCGTGTTGCCTCTGGTCATCGCAGCCCCCCTGCTTGGCCTGTTCATGAACATGGAGCTCATCGGCATCGGGGCCGCGGCACTCACCTTGCTCGTCGGCACGCCGGCCATCGTCTTCATCGGCGCGACGGGTGCCGCCGTCACCGTCGCCCTGCCGCGGGGCGGGCTGCTGATCTCGGTGCTGGTGCTGCCGCTGGTCATCCCGGTGCTGATCTTCGGCGTGACAGCAAGTTATGGTGCGGTCAACGACCCCGACCCGTTCAGGCCGCCATTCCTGATTCTCTGCGCGCTCACCTTGTTTCTGGCGGTCATCGGTCCGCTGGCGGCGGCGGTTGCGCTTCGCTCGGGCACCGACTGATCACGTTTCCTTCAACCGCAACGGTGCGGCGCGGCGTCCGATTGCGCAGCGGCAGCCTCGCCGCTAAGTGAATGACATGCTCGGAAACAGCGACATGACCACGTCTTGCCAGGGTGCCCGATGAGCGCGCATGCCCTCTATGTCACCGCGGCATATGCCGTTTCGGCGATTGCCATCGCCGGACTGGTGCTGTGGATTCTTGCCGACCAGCGCGCGCGCAAGCGCGAGATGGCCGAACTTGAGGCCGCCGGCCATCGCCGTCGCTCGGACAAGGCCAAGGCATGAGCACCGACAGCCAGAAGCCGACGGCGCGGCCTCGCAGGCTTATGGTTCTGCTGCCGCTGCTGATTTTCATGGGCCTCGCCGGCCTGTTTCTGGCGCAGCTGCTGTCCGGCCGCGACCTCACCGCGGTGCCCTCGGCGCTGATCGGCCAGATGGCGCCAGAGACAGACCTGCCGCCGCTCGAAGGCATGCAGGTTCCCGGGCTGAACTCAGCCGACTTCGCCGGCAAGGTCACGCTGGTCAATGTCTGGGCGTCGTGGTGCGCGCCATGCCGCGAGGAACACCCGGTGCTGCTCGAACTGTCGAAGGACCAGCGCTTTTCCATCGCCGGCTTGAACTACAAGGACAAGCCCGAGAATGCCCGTCGTTTTCTCGGCGACCTCGGCAGCCCCTACAAGGCGATCGGCGTCGACCAGAACGGCCGCACGGCGATCGACTGGGGTGTCTATGGCGTGCCGGAGACCTTCCTTCTGGGCAAGGACGGCAAGGTTGCATTCAAGCATGTCGGACCGCTGTCGCCGGAGGCGGTGAATGCGACGCTGATGCCCGAGATCGAGAAAGCGCTGGCGGCGCAATAGGCTCGACAGGTCAGCACTAGGCCTGACAGGGGCAGCTTCGCGCACCACGTGCGAATCATCTGGTTTTGCACTACGTTTTCATACAACCGCTGGGGAGAGGCGCGTCGTGACGGCGCGACAGGCGGCTGTTGTGGGAGACGTCAATGCAAGACAGTTCCGCGCTCATCATTTTTCTGCCGCTGGCGCTCGGCGTCATCATGCTCGGCCTCGGCCTGTCGCTAACGGTCGAAGACTTCCGAAACGTCCTGCAAAAGCCCAAGGCGGTGATCGTGGCGCTGCTCTGCCAGACCGTGATCCTGCCGCTGGCATGTCTCGGGCTGGTCTACGTCTTCGGCCTCGAACCGGCGCTGGCTGTCGGCATGATGCTCCTGGCGGCAAGCCCAGGCGGCACATCTGCCAATCTCTACAGCCACCTGGCCGACGGCGACGTGGCGCTCAACATCACGCTGACGGCGATCAATTCGGCGCTGTCGATCGTGACGCTGCCGCTGATCGTCAACTGGTCGCTGATGCATTTCATGTCGGGCGACCAGGCCATCCCGCTGCAATTCGCCAAGGTGATGCAGGTGTTCGTCATCGTGCTCGGCCCCGTGCTGATCGGCATGTGGCTGCGCAGCCGCTTCCCTGATTTCGCCGAACGCATGGCGCGGCCGGTGAAGATCTTCTCGATGCTGTTCCTGTTCGCCGTGGTTGCCGTGGCGCTCGTGCAGGAATGGGAAACACTCAAGGCCTGGGGACCGATCGTCGGCCTGGCGGCCCTTGCCTTCAACCTCGTCAGCCTTGGCGTCGGCTATTTCGTGCCCCGCGCCGCCGGCGTCGAAAAACGGCAGGCCACCGCGATCGGCATGGAGATCGGCATCCACAACGGCACGCTGGCAATCGCCATCGCGCTGAGCCCGCTGCTGCTCAACAACGCGACAATGGCGGTTCCGGCAGCGATCTACGGGCTGATCGCCTTCATCACCGCAGCGATCTTCGGCTACTGGCTGAAGCGGTCGCATGGCCGCGCGACTGCGACGATGCCGGTGCACTGAGGCCACCGCGGGGCCCACGATGCTGGAAACGAAAAAGGCGCTTGCGGCATCCCTTGAGGGAGCCCCTGGCGCCTTGTCGCAACGGCCGGTCAAAAGCCGGCCGGACATTTCTGGCTAGGAATCAGCCGTAGACCTGCTTGTAGGCCTGGAACAGCATCTCGCTGCGGTCGGCGCGCATATCGGCCAGGTCGCGGCTCGAGAAGCCGTCGATTTCGGCAACGAGGCGCTTGTACTGCTTGCGCTTGGCGGCGCTCTGGCGCGCGCGGGTCAGAAGGTTGTCGAACAACATCTTGCGTTCCTTTCGTCTGCCGCCCGATGCGGCTTGAACCGACCTCCCTGATCGATCCGAACATGACATAGGAACCGTTGCGCTGCAAAATAAGATGCTGCAACGCAGCAATGCACGGCGCGCATAACGAGTTAACGAGTGCAAACAAAACTGGAAAACGCCGCCAACCTGTCCCGCATCAATGCAATGCTAGTCGCGTCAGCAAGGATCTCGTCCATCTCCTGCGGTCTCTTGCCGAGCAGCGTAATGGTCAGGTCTTGCCCGTCAAAAAAGTCGAAGGACATTGTTTTCATGATCTCGGCAAGGGCAGCGCGGGCAAATTGCGACCGCGGCGAGGCATGAACCTGCATCGCCGGCTTGCCGACGACGGCGTCACGTGAAACCAGCCAGTCCAGCGCATTCTTCAGTCCGCCCGGCACCCCATGGGCGTATTCAGGACAAGAGACGATCACTCCGTCGGCTCGCGTAACGGCAGCGATGAGCGCCGTCACCTCCTGCGGTGTGCGTTCACCCTCGTCATCGGGATTGAAAATCGGCAGGTGGCCAAGCCCGTCATAGACGCTGACATGGCATCCCGGTGGCGCATTGCGCGCCAGGGCGACAACAAGCGCAGTGTTGGTAGAGGCAGCCCGCTGGCTGCCGGAAAGGGCGAGAATATTGATCAAGGCAAGGCCGCCAGCGTCGGACGATTCGTGTCCGGCGAAAGCTACCACATGCTCTTGCGATAGGACTCGTCCAGCGAGCGGTCGAGCGTCTCGGCATTGTCGGCGAGCACCAGCTGGTCGCGGAGGATCTGGCCGAGCGTAGGCAGGCTGGTGCGGTCGGGCCATGTGCCTGATACCCACAGCTCGGAACGCATGAACGCCTTGGCGCAATGCATGTAGACAGCCTTGATCGCAACCACCATGACGGTGACCGGCAGCTTGCCTTCGGCGGCGAGCCGTTCGCACAACGCCGGATCGGCGGTCAGGCGCGCATCGCCATTGATACGCAGTGTCTCGTTCATGCCCGGTATCAGGAACAGCAGGCCGACAGCGGGATTGACGATGACGTTTTCCAGCGTGTCGAGCCTGTTGTTGCCGGGCCGGTCGGGAATGGCGATGGTGGCATCGTCGAGGATGGCGACGAAACCCGGCTTGTCGCCCTTGGGCGTGACGTCGGCGTTGCCCTTGTCGTCGGACGAACCGATCAGCACGAACGGGCTGCGCGCCAGGAAGCCCTTGGCGTGATGGTCGAGGCGGCGGAGCTCCTTGCGCACGGCGCCATCACCCGGCGCGCGATAATGTTGACGCAACGCCTCGCGGTCGGTGATGAACTCCATGATGCCCTCTTACTTATGGTCTTCCAACGAATGGCGCATGATGAGCGGCATCTGGCTGAAAGTGAAGAGCAAGGTTATCGGCATGATGCCCCAGACCTTGAAAGCCACCCAGGTGTCGGTCGTAAAGGACCGCCAAACAACCTCGTTGACCAGAGCAAGAAACAGGAAGAACAGGCCCCAGCGGAAGGTCAGCTTGCGCCAGCCTTCGGCATCGAGGCGAAAGGCCGATGCAAAGACATAGCCAAGCAACGACTTGCCGAAGACAAGGCCACCCAGTAGCACGACACCGAAAAGCGAATTGATGATCGTTGGCTTCATCTTGATGAAGATGTCGTTCTGCAGATAGAGCGTCAGCGCGCCGAATATGAAGACAACGACGCCCGAGACCAGTGGCATGATCGGCAGCGAGCGGGTCAGCAGCCAGGAAGCCGCCAGCGCAACCGCCGTGGCAACCATGAAGAGGCCTGTGGCGACGAAGATCGGCTTGCCAAGCTCTGCCAGTATCGGGAAGTGCGACGCCAGCCACTCGCCGCGCGCGTTGGCGAAGAAGAACACGACCAGCGGCCCGAGCTCCAGCGCCAGCTTGAGCAGCGGGCTGACTTCTTCCTTCTTGGTTTTCGGGTCCGACGGATCGCGTTCGAGGATAGGTGCATTCATGGATCAGGCGACTCCTGCGATCGCCTTGGCGAAATCGCTTGCCGAAAAGGGTTCGAGATCGTCGACCTGCTCGCCGACGCCGATGAAATAGACCGGCAGCTTATGTTTGGCGGCGATTGCGACCAAAATACCGCCGCGCGCCGTACCGTCGAGCTTTGTCATCACCAGCCCGTTCACACCTGCGACATTGCGGAAGATCTCGACCTGATTGAGCGCGTTCTGGCCGGTGGTGGCATCGACAGTCTGCAGCACCGTGTGCGGGGCTTCGGGATCGAGCTTGCCGAGAACACGCACGATCTTTTCGAGCTCGGCCATCAGCTCGGCCTTGTTCTGCAGGCGGCCGGCGGTATCGATGATCAGCACGTCGGATCCGGCGGCCTTGGCCTGCTCGAAGGCATCGTAGGCGAGACCGGCGGCATCAGCGCCGAGCTTGGTGGCGATGACGGGCGACTTGGTGCGTTCACCCCAGATCTTCAGCTGCTCGATGGCCGCGGCACGGAACGTGTCGCCGGCGGCGAGCATGACAGACAGCCCGCCTTCGGTGAGCTTGGCGGCCAGCTTGCCGATGGTGGTGGTCTTGCCGGTGCCGTTGACGCCGACGACCAGGATGACATGCGGCTTGTGCGACAGGTCGAGCTCCAGCGGAAGCGCCACCGGCTTCAGCACCTTCTCGACCTCGACCGCCATGATCGAGCGGACCTCGTGGTCGGAAACGTCCTTGCCATAGCGGCTCGCCGCCAGCGCGTCGGTGACCCGAAGCGCGGTCTCGACGCCGAGATCGGCGCGGATCAGCACGTCTTCGAGGTCCTGCAGCGTGTCTTCGTCCAGCTTGCGCTTGGTGAAGATGCCGGCAATGTTGCCCGACAGTTCCTTGGATGAGCGCGACAGGCCCTGGCGCAGGCGCTGGAACCAGCTCTGGCGCGGCGCGGGCGCCGCCACTTCGACGATTTCGGCCTTCTGCTCGACCTTCTTCTGGACGGTGACCTTGCCGGCCGAGGGTTTCGGCTCAGGCGCAGAGGAAGCCTGTACCGGTTCAGCGGGAGCGGGAACGACAACAGGTGCAGGCTTGGAAACGGCATCGCGCAGCGCGGCTACCGGCTGCGCTTCCTCGGCCGCCATCGCCACAGGCACAGGCGCTTCGGCTGCGATCGGCGCAGGCTCCTCGTCGACTGGCTCGACGGGACGTGGTTCAGCCACAGGTTCCGGCGGTACAGGAGCAGGCGCCTCGATGACGGGCTCTTCGACAACCGGCTCCGTTTCAGGGGCACGCATTGTCGTCTCGGGCGCAGAGGGCACCGGCTGGGCCGGAACTTCTTCGGGCAACTCCGGCGCGGACGGCTCAACCGGCGGCAGCGGAACCTCCGCCGGCGTTGGCTCCGGCTCGACCGGGCTCGGCGCAGGCACGGGCGGCTCGGCTGGCTTTTCCGGCTCGACGGCAGGTTCTTCCTGCGGAACGGGCTGCGGCCCGGGCTCGACCGGTACCGGCTGTTCGGCCGGCTTTGGCTCCGGCACCACTGGCGGCGGCGGCGTTTCTGGAGCCGGCTCCGGCGTCGGTTCTTCGATCGGAACGGCCGGTGTCTCCCCGGCAACAGGCGTTTCCGCTGCGGCCGGCACCTCTTCCGCCGGCTTCAACGCTTCCAGAGCGTCAAAATTCAGCGGCGGCAGAACCTCGTTCTCGGCCGGCTGCTCGACCGTCTCCTTCTTGCCGAAGGAGAAAACTTTCTTGATGAACCCGAATGCCATGCGGTCGCTTTCGTCAGGCCGCGCGCGCGGCGGCCGGTGCCGCTGTCAGCCGCTCGCCGTCATGTCCGGCGATGTCGACTTCCATGATTTCACCCGCCGTGCCCCTGTCGATCGCAACGAGCGTAAAACCTTCCGTCCGGCCGAGCCCCTCGCGCTCGACTAGCACCTTCTGGCGCGAGCCCTTGAGGCTTTCGAGATGGTTCGTATAGGCGACGTCTCCGGCAGCGCGCAGGCGGGCAGCGCGCTGCTTGACGACGTCGCGACGAACCTGCGGCATGCGCGCGGCGGGCGTGCCCTCGCGCGGGCTGAACGGGAAAACGTGGAGATGGGTCAACCCACACTCCTCGACGATGCGGATCGAATTCTCGAACATCTCGTCGGTCTCGGTCGGAAAACCGGCAATGATGTCGGCGCCGAAGACAATGTCGGGGCGAAGCTTGCGCACATCGGCGCAGAACTGGATCGACTGGTCGCGCAAGTGGCGGCGCTTCATGCGCTTCAGGATCATGTCGTCGCCCGACTGCAGCGACAGATGCAGATGCGGCATCAGCCGGCTCTCGGTAGCGACCGCTTCGAGCAGGTCCTCGTCGGCCTCGATCGAATCGATCGAGGAGAGACGCAGGCGGCAAACGTCGGGAACCTGGCGCAGAATGGTCTTGACCAGCTTGCCCAGTCGCGGCGCGCCCGGCAGGTCGGCGCCATAGCTGGTCATGTCGACGCCCGACAGCACCACCTCGGCATAACCGTTGCCGGCCAGGCGCTTGATCTGCTCGACCACCGCGCCCATCGGCACCGAGCGCGAATTGCCGCGGCCATAGGGAATGATGCAGAAGGTGCAGCGATGGTCGCAGCCGTTCTGCACCTGGACGAAGGCGCGTGCGCGGCCTTCGATGGCATCGACCATGTGGCCAGCCGTCTCGCGCACGGAAAAGATGTCGTTGACGCGGGCCTTCTCGAAATCGTTGACGCCGAAGTCCGGCAGCGCCCGGTAATTGTGCGCCTTGAGCTTTTCCTCGTTGCCAAGCACGAGGTCGACCTCGGCCATGTCGGCAAAAGCCGCCGGGTCGGTCTGGGCGGCACAGCCGGTGACGATGATCCGCGCGTCAGGTTTCTCGCGGCGCGCCTTGCGGATCGACTGCTTGGCCTGGCGCACCGCTTCGCTCGTCACTGCGCAGGTGTTGAATATGACCGCGCCGCCCTTGAGTTCTTCAAGGCCTGCGGCCTTGGCCTCGCGCTTCATCACCTCGGATTCGTAGGTGTTGAGGCGGCAGCCGAAAGTTACGACGTCGACCGCCATCAGGCGACGTCCTGCTGATCGCGACGCCAGGCGCCGGTCGCCGGATTGAAGCTGCCGGAGAATTCCCACTCGGCGGGACCGGTCATGACGACATGGTCGTCGTTGCGCCAGTCGATCTGAAGCGTACCGCCGCTCGGCACGGTGACGGTCACGCTACGGCCGGTACGGCCGGTGCGCGCGGCTGAGACGGCAGCAGCACAGGTGGCCGAACCGCAAGCCAAGGTCAGGCCGGCGCCACGCTCCCAGGTGCGCAGGTTGAGCGTCCCGGGCGAGGTCACCTGGGCGATCGAGATGTTGGCACGCTCGGGAAAGATCGGATGGTTTTCGAGCAGCGGGCCGAAACGGTCGAGATCGTAGGACCAGACGTCGTTGTCGACCCAGAAAATGGCGTGCGGGTTGCCCATCGAGGCGACCGAGGGCGAATGCAGCACAGGCTGGTCAATCGGCCCGATCTGCAACTCGATGGCGCGGGTGTCGCGGAATTCTTCCGCCAGCGGGATGTCCTGCCAGCCGAAGCGGGGAATGCCCATGTCGACCGAGATCGAGCCGTCCTCATGCTCTTCGGCATTGAGGATGCCGGCAACAGTCTCGAAGGTGAACACCTTCTGTCCGGTCTCGGCGGCCAGCGCCTGGACGACGCAGCGCGTGCCATTGCCGCAGGCCTGGGCATGGGTGCCGTCGGAGTTGATGATCTCGATGTAGTTCACGGTGCCCGGGGTGCGCGGGTCGTGGATCGCCATGATCTGGTCGAACTTGGTCGCCGGATCGGCGGCAAGCGCAATCGCCGCGGCAGGCGTAACGCGGTCCGCGCGACCGCGCATGTCGGCAACGATAATGTCGTTGCCGAGCCCGTTCATCTTGGCGAAAGGGGCCTCAATGGCCATGGTAGGTAAGTCTCGCGGCTGTTTGGGGCCTATATGGCGGAAACATCACCGAATTACCAGTCTCGCGGCACGTTGGCCTATTGAGACAATTTTGCAACAATTTCATACGCAAACCCTATTTTAACCATATCAGGTTGAAATTCTGCCAACTTCGCCGCTTTAGAGGCGAATTGTCGATCGCGCGGGGGCGCCCCCAGAACTGCCCCACGGAGGGAATGCAATGGCTTTTTCGAAAACCGGCCTGCTGGCCGCATCGCTGGTGGCGCTTCTGGCTGCAGCTGGCTGCAACAGCACGCGCCTTTCCTCGATGGACACCCAGCCGGCCCCGCTGCCCGCGGCGCCCGCCGGCACTGTCACCAGCGGCCAGCTGCCGCCGCCCTCGGCACCAGGCGCCGCCGCAGGTGCTTCGCAATTTCCGGCCGCGCCGGCACAGACCCAGGTCGCGGCCCTGCCCGCCGACGGTGGCGCTGCCGCCGCCAACGCACCCGACATCACCGCAACCAGCGTGGCTGGGGTGTGGAGCGCGTCGGTTTCCGGCCAGAGCTGCAAGGTGGCGACGCCGCAGACCAAGTTCGGCCAGGGCTTCCGCGCCGGCCCGCTGCGCTGCCCGGCTCCGATCGACGGCGTCAAGTCGTGGAACGTCGCTGGCAAGCAGCTGACGCTGTTCGATGAAAGCGGCTCGCCGCTGGCCAGGCTCTATCAATCGGGCGAAGGCCGCTTCGACGGCCAGACCTCGAACGGCCTGCCGATTTCGCTGAACCGCTGACATCTCGGCAGCCAGAGTACATCATGCACGTTCGTGACGGCCTGCAGACTCATGTGACCGTCAGGCAGCGTTATGACCACCTGGTCGAGAGCGGCAGCATCCGCAGCGACCAGGCCCAGCTTTCGATCGTGGCCGCACTGGACCGGCTGATCGACGAGATTTCCGAGAAGAGGCTGGCGCGCAAGTCGAGCGCCCTGGGTTGGCTGTTTGCCCGGCGCAAGCCGCAGCACGAACACGTCAAGGGCCTCTACGTCCATGGCGGCGTCGGCCGCGGCAAGACCATGCTGATGGACATGTTCTTCGAGCTGGTGCCGGTCAAACACAAGCGTCGCGTCCATTTCAACGACTTCATGGCCGACGTGCACGACCGCATCCAGAGGCAGCGGGCGGCGCGCAAGAACGGCACCTCGCGCGATGACGACCCGATCCCCCCGGTGGCGGCGGCACTGGCCGAGGAGGCCTGGGTGCTGTGCTTCGACGAGTTCTCGGTCACCGACATCGCCGACGCGATGATCCTGTCGAGGCTGTTTTCGGCGCTGTTTGCCCAAGGCGTGGTGCTGGTCGCCACCTCCAACGTCGCGCCGCGCGATCTTTATCGCGACGGGCTCAATCGCCAACTGTTCCTGCCCTTCATCGGTATGCTCGAGCAGAACACCAACGTGCTCAACCTCGATGCCGACACCGATTACCGGCTGGAGAAGCTCGATCGCGTGCCTGTCTATATCAGCCCGCTCGGCGAGGCTGCCGACAAGGCGATGGACAAGGCCTGGGCCAAGATGACCCATGGTGCCGCAACTGAGGCGGCCACCGTCGCGGTCAAGGGCCGCAAGGTCGCCGTGCCGGCGGCCGTTCCCGGCTGTGCGCGCTTCGGCTTCGCCGATCTCTGCGAAAAGCCGCTTGCGGCGCGCGACTATCTGGCGATCACCGCACACTACAAGACCATTTTCGTCGACCATGTGCCGGTTCTGGCAGAAGCCAATCGCAACGAGGCCAAGCGCTTCATCCTCTTGGTCGACACGCTCTATGACCAGCAGATCAGGCTGGTGATCAGCGCCGCCGCCACGCCCGACAAGCTTTATGTCGGAAAACGTGGACACGAGGCCTTTGAGTTCGACCGGACGTCGTCGCGGCTTATCGAGATGCAAGGCGCCGAATGGCTCGACGGCTGGGCCGAACGGCACGCCGAGCCTGCAGCTTCACTGGCCGGGTAAGGCACCGTCCGCCGTCAAACGTGCTGGATTTTCATGAACTGCCCGCGCTGTACGTCGCCTGCCGTAGCGTGTCGTCGCGGCAAGCAGCACGCCGAGCATCAGCCCGTCCAGCATATGCCACATGAAATGCGTGCCGATCGGCATGGCGTCGCAGACCAGCGGGTCCATGACCCGGCAGGTGACGGCGCCGAGGAAGATGACGGCGGCGGCGATGTTGTACCAGCCAGCACGGCTGCCGCTGGCGATGACCACCAAACCGAAGAAGATCAGCGCCAGGAACGGCGGCAGGTAGCCGGTAGTGCCGTTTGAAGCTGTACGCAGCCAGTCCGGCACCATGTAGGTGACGAACCCGACAGCGACATAGAAAGCAAAGAAGATCACCAGCGCTTTGGGCCATCCCATGCCGGCGAAGCGGCGCAGGTTGAACAGCGAATAGACCAGCGTGAAACCGGCGATCGGGACGATGTCGCCCCATTTGGTCGCCTCGTTGGCAAACGTATGGAACAGCGTCGAGCCGATGCCGATCGCCACCACCCACCAGCCCAGCACCTCGGCGAAAGTGCCGGCATCGCGCCGCCGTGCCTCGTAGACGCCCCACAGGCCGGCGAGGAAAAAGGCGAGATTGCTTGCGGCATTGAACGGCTCGGCCCACAGACCGATGTCAGTCCGTTCGCAATAGAGATCGAGATGTTGGCTGAACTGTTCCAGCATCACCTTGCCTCACCACAGCCCAATTCTACCGCCGCCAGCCAATTTTCATAACGGTAATTTGTCCCGACAGCCTGACGCAGCGGAAACTTCACTTGTTGGAAATTTCACCGCAACGTGACTTCCCGTTGAATGGCGCTTCTGCCACATATTTCAGCAACTACAAGAAAGGCCGGTTTCGCTGGCTGAGGATCTGGATCGGTCATGGAGTTTCGCAGATATTTTCGGCTGGCGGCCGTGGCGCTGGTCTTTGCCGGGTTTACCGGCGCAACGCATGCCGACTCGACAACCAAGGCACCCGTGCGCCCGCTCGGCGTCATCGAACTCTTCACCAGCCAGGGCTGCAACTCCTGCCCGCCGGCCGACGAACTGTTTGCCAAATTCGCCGCCCAGGACGACATGGTCGCGCTCGCCTATCACGTCACCTACTGGGATTACCTCGGCTGGCAGGACGAACTCGGCAGCAAGGACAACACCGAACGCCAATATGCCTATATGCGTGCCTTCGGCGCGCGCTCGGTCTACACACCCCAGGCCGTCATCAATGGCCGCACCCATGTAAATGGCGCCAAGAGCGACGATGTGAACGGCGCACTCGCCAACCTGGCCGAGACCGGCCAGGGCATGAATGTCGACCTGAAGGTGACCGACAATGGCGACACCTTCACCATCGAGGTCGGCGCCGCCACCGGCCCGGCCAGCCCGGCCCATGTGGTGATCGTGCATTATCAGCCGCCGCAGGTCGTCGACCTCCAGAAGGGCGAAAACAAGGGCCGCAGCGTCACCTACTGGAATGCCGTCACCGACCTGCACACCGCTGGCATGTGGCACGGTCAGACGCAACGGTTCGAGCTGCCGAAGAGCGAAGTGGAAAAGAAGGGCGGCTGCGCCGTGCTGTTGCAGGCTGTCGGCAAGGATGGCGTACCGGGCCCGATTCTCGGCGCGGCTGTCGTGCGCAAGCCGTCGAAGATGGCGCTGTAGACGCAAAAAAGCCGACGCAGGCTTGTGGCCAGACGTCGGCTTCAGATTTTGGGATCGTCGCCCTCGTCCTGAAAAGGAGCCGAGGTTGGTTCGATCCGACTCTAGCCCGTGGGCGGGGGGCTTGGGGTTTACGAGCCGGTGCCGGACCGAACCGTCTCAGGCAACACGGGTAAATTCGTCGGACAATGGGGCGTCAGCGCGGATAAAAAACGGCAGGAATGTGGCGAGTCATCACCAATTCCGACAGTCTGTTTCGCAAACGTTACCGCTGCGGCAAGCTACCTTACACTCTTCATACAGGTGTTACTTGTTGCATTTCGGGTGCGAATGCGCGATTCTTTAGCCGAGGTCATGTTCTGCAAGGGAACGATTGATGACTGATCGCGGCGCTGGGGCGGAGGATGGCGAGCCATCCGCGGTTTTGATCCCGCTCCATGAGGCCCGTCGGGAGCGACAAGAACTCCCGGTGGCATTCGAGAGACGGGAACTCGACCAGATTCTCAGGCTCTATGGGCGCATGGTTGCCGCCAATGAGTGGCGCGACTACGCCATCGACCATCTCAGCGACCGCGCCGTCTTTTCGGTATTTCGCCGCACCAGCGAAACGCCGCTATTCCAGATCGTCAAGGATCCCAGGCTCGCCCGCAAGCAGGGCGCCTTCTCGGTCATCGCCGCCGGCGGCCTGATCCTCAAGCGCGGCCACGAATTGGCCCGTGTGCTCGGCGTCTTCGACAAGCGCCTGAAGGTGGTGGAAGCCTAAAGTCGTCTCGACCGGTGCGCCAAGCGCGAGTTGGAGCGCATCGGGCCATGATGCCGCGATGCTTGCGCCAGAGACCGAATCCCGCTCCCCAGCCCTTTCCTCGATGCTATCAATTCCGCGACTGAATGCGGAACAAGCCAATGGGCGCCAAGAAGACAGAACCGGCCGCCATTCTCATCCGGCCGGCAACCACTGACGATTCGCCGTTGCTGATGAAGGCGATCATCGGCCTTGCCGCGCATGTCGGTGAGGCTGACGGCATCGCCTGCACGGAAGACGACATCCGGCGTTTCGGCTTTGGCGAAAAGCCGGCCTTTGAAGCGGTCATCGCCGAGATCGACGGCGCTTTCGCCGGCATGTGCCTGTTCTTTCCGATCTTCTCGACCTGGTATGGTCGTCCGGGCGTCTTCGTGCAGGACCTGTTCGTCGACCAGCAATTCCGCAGCTTCGGCATCGGCGAGCGGCTATTGCGCCATGTCGCCCGGCTTTGCCGGGACAGAGGCGGCGTCTACATCAGGCTCGCGGTCGATGAGGACAATGCGCGGGCGCATCCCTTCTACACCAGGCTCGGCCTTGCCTGGACGAAGGACCAGAGGTCCTACATTGCCGGCGGACCGACATTCCAGGCGCTGAGCCAAACGACGGGGGAGCCGGAATGAAAACCTTCTATGCCGAGGAGCAGAAGCGGCACGACCCCAAGGCGTTCCTGTCGATGGGAATGCAAAAGCCCAATCCGGAACAGCCCGAACGCGTCGAGCGCCTGCTGGCGGGCTCCCGGGCGGCCGGCTCGACGATCCATCGCCCGGCCAGCTACGGCCTCACCCCGATCGCTGCGGTCCACACGCCCGAATACATCGAGTTCCTCACCCACATCTTCGAGCGCTGGCAGCGCATGGAGGGCGCTTCCGCCGAGGTCATTCCCAACGTCCATCCTTTTGCCCGCAACGGCAGCTACCCAGTGGGTGCGGCCGGCCAGGCCGGTTACCACATGGCCGACACCGCCTGCCCGATCTCGGCAGAGACCTTCGACAGCGCCTGCTGGAGCGCATGGAGTGCCGTCGCCGCCACAGAGGCTGTGATGTCGGGTGAACCGGCGGCCTACTCGCTGTGCCGCCCGCCCGGCCATCATGCCTTTGCCGACGTCGCCGGCGGCTTCTGCTTGATCAACAATTCGGCCATCGCCGCGCAGCGGCTGCGGGCGACCGCCTCGCGCGTCGCCATCCTCGATGTCGACCTTCATCACGGCAACGGCACGCAAGGCATCTTTTACGCGAGACCGGACGTGCTGACAGTGTCGCTGCACGCCGATCCGAGCCGCTTCTACCCGTTCTTCTGGGGCCATGCCGACGAGCGCGGCGAGGCTACCGGTCTCGGCTACAACCTCAACCTGCCCTTGGCGCGCAAGTCGGGCGATACCGAGTTCCTGGAGGCGCTCAGCCACGCCGTCAGCCGCATCCGGGCCTTTGCGCCCGACGCGCTTGTCGTGGCACTCGGGCTCGATGCCTTCGAAGGCGACCCGTTCGGCGGCCTGTCGGTGACGACATCGGGCTTTGCGCGCATTGCCGAGGCGATTGCCCAGCTAAGGTTGCCGACTGTCATCGTCCAGGAGGGCGGCTATCTCTGTGACGCGCTCGGCGACAACCTGACCGCCTTCCTCACCGGTTTTTCCGGCGCGAACTAGTTAGCGCGCCGCGCGAATGCTCCAGGCGCGGTAGAACAACAGCAGCGCATAGGCGAGCATCAGGATCATGGCGATGCGCAGCAGCGTTTCAGCGCTTGAAAGCGGCACGAACATCAGCGCCAGGCCAAAGGCGGCATAGACCGCGCCGCCGACAAGTGTCGGCCACAGCCGCGTCTGCCGCTCGCTATCGAGAAAGCTCGACGCCATCTCGATCAGGCCGACGAGCAGCGCCAGCAGGCCGACGATCCATGTCAGCGCCGACAAGGTGAACACGCTGGTCAACAGGCCGCTGGCGACGACGATCGCGCCCGCGGCGAT
The DNA here is from genome assembly GCF_025628925.2 of Aminobacter sp. NyZ550. Taxonomy (NCBI): domain Bacteria; kingdom Pseudomonadati; phylum Pseudomonadota; class Alphaproteobacteria; order Hyphomicrobiales; family Phyllobacteriaceae; genus Aminobacter; species Aminobacter sp. NyZ550. The sequence continues at coordinate 918,975 of NZ_CP114190.1, read as the reverse complement.
CGACAACAGGTTGCGGACCAGCCCGAGCGTCTGGCCGGTCGTGCGTGGCGGCGAGCGGTCGAGCGTCACCAGGCCCAAAATGCCGTCGACGAGCAACAGCCCGCCGCCGACCAGCACCAGCAATTGCACCGCCTGGGACGGATAGAAGAAGGCGACCAATGCCGCCGCCGCGATCAGAACTCCCCGCAACGCCGTCAGCGTCGCGTCGAACCGCTTGGTCTTGCCGTCGGCCATGCCCTGCTCCTGCTTAGACTGAGACAACCATTTGTCGAAGAAATGCGCGCGGTTCGCAACCGTGATGCTGTGATAGCCTTCCCGCGGCGGACAGCTCGCGGGCAGCGCGTACACCGCGACCAGATGCGCGTACCGCGTGAATAAAAGCCTGCTTAGATTAGGAATTTCTTTCATCTTTCGGGAGGAGACTTAGCCACGGCCTGACCAGACAGTCTTGGCGGGCATGGGGGCGTGGCAATGTTCAAGGTCATTTCCTGTCTTGCTTACGAGCATGACTATTCGTTCGTCGTGGTCGCCGCGATCGTCTGTATTGCCGGCGCGGCCATGACTATTCGGCTTTTCGAGCGTGCCTCTCGTCTCTCGGCCAGTGCCCGCTCCTCTTGGATCATGCTTTCCGGCATCGCCTGCGGTGCCGCGATCTGGACCACACATTTCGTTGCCATGCTTGGCTTCCAACTGCCGTTCGAGGCAGCCTTCGACCCGCTTCTGACCATCGCCTCGCTGCTCATCGCCATCGCCTTCACCGCCGCCGGACTGCATCTTTCAGCGAGCCCGCCCAATGGACTGCCGGTCGAGACGGGCGGCGCGGTGATCGGCGCGGGTGTGGTTGCCATGCATTTCACCGGCATGCGCGGCTTCGAGATCGCCGGCCGCATCGAGTGGGATGCCGGTCTCGTCGAGGCCTCGATCCTGTTTGCCGTAGCCTTCGGCGCACTCGCCATGCATCTGGCGGCGCGGCAGCGCATTCGCTACGCCAAGCCGCTCTCGGTGCTGGCTCTCGTGCTTGCCATCTGCGCCATGCATTTCACTGCCATGGGCGCTGCCACCATTGTGCCCGATCCGTCGGTTCCGGTGCCGACAAAGGTGTTGTCGAGCGAATTCCTCGCCGTTCTGGTGCTCGCCACCATGGCGATCATCGCTGGGCTGACGCTTTACGTGATGGACGCCAAGTCGCAGCGCGAACTGGTCGACAGCTTCCGCCATGCCGCCCAGCACGACCCGCTGACCGGCCTGCCCAATCGCGCCTTCCTGTCCGACAACCTGCCCGGCATGCTCAAGCGCAGTGCTGCCGCCGGCAAGGAAGCCGCTGTCATCGTGGTCGACCTCGACCGCTTCAAGGAGATCAACGACGTCCACGGCCACCACGCCGGCGACCTGCTGTTGCAGACGGTGGCCAACCGGCTGAAGATCCTGACCGGCCCCGGTGAACTGGTGGCGCGCGTCGGCGGCGACGAGTTCATCGCCGTCAAGCAGGACATTTCGAGCAAGGAAGAAGTCGATCGCTTCGTCATCAGGCTGATTTCCGGTGTGCTCGACCCGATCCAGAACAAGTCCAAGACGTTGTCCGTCGGCGCCAGCATCGGCATCAGCCTGTTCCCGCACCACGCCAGCGACGCCGACGAGCTGATCGGCGCGGCCGACCTTGCCATGTACCGCGCCAAACGCGCCGTAACAGACAAGGTCTGCTACTACGACCGCTCGATGGACGAGGGCCGGCGCGAGCGCAGCGCGCTCGCCATGGAACTGCGGCACGCACTGGAGCGCGACGAGTTCGAACTCTATTACCAGCCGCAGCTCGACATGAAGACTGGCGAGGTCACCGCCTATGAGGCGCTGCTGCGCTGGCATCATCGCGAACGCGGCATCGTTGCGCCGGAAGAATTCATCCCCATCGCCGAGGAGAATGGGTTGATCATCCCAATCGGCGAGTGGGTGCTGAAGACCGCCTGCGCCGAGGTTGCCGGCTGGCGCAAGCCCTACAAGATCGCCGTCAACATCGCCGCCGCCCAGCTGGTGCAGGCCGACCTGACCAAGGTTGTGCATGAGACGCTGCTTTCGACCGGCCTTGCGGCCTCGCGGCTGGAGCTCGAGATCACCGAGGCCAGCATCATCGAGGACCGCGACCGCGCCCTGCACGTGGTGCGCCAGCTCAAGGCGCTCGGCGTGACCATCGCCATGGATGATTACGGCGTCGGCTATTCCTCGCTGTCGACGCTGCAGATCTTCCCCTTCGACAGGGTCAAGATCGACCGCTCCTTCGTCGAGGACGTCAGCAATGACAGCGCAGCCGCGGCGATCGTGAGGGCAACGATCCTGCTCGCCAACGACCTGCGCATCCCGGTTCTGGCCGAAGGCGTGGAAAAGCGGGAAAGCTTCGAGTTCCTGCGCGCCGAAGGCTGCACCGAGATGCAGGGCTTCCTGTTCGGCCGGCCGTTGCCGCTGTCTGAGATTGCAAGCCTCGTCGGTCGCAACGAAGCTCCCGGCAACATGCGCTCGGAACTCCAGCGGTCGAGCGCTGCCTGAAGCCTGTCAGGCCTCAGCGCGCTCCCGGCCGTGGCGTGTAGCCGTCGGACTGGATGACAGGCAGGTGCGTCCAGGCGTCGTTGGCCATGCGCATCCAGGCACCGGCGGCAAGCGCGCCGCCATCGACAAGGATCGTCGTGCCCGACACCCAGCCTGACAGCGTGTCCGACGCCAGGAACAGTGCGGCACCCGCCGAGTCCGAACCCTCGCCAAAGCGGCCAATGGGGAACCAGCGCTTGAGGTGCTCGAGATTTTCCTTGGGCACGCGCGGCGTCGCCACGATCTGCGCCGAATTGGTGGTCTCGGGCGCAATGGCGTTGACGCGGATGCCATGCTGGCCAAGCTCGACGGCGAGGCTCTGGGTGAAGCCGGTGACCGCTGCCTTGAAGGCCGAATAGACAACCGTCATCGGGATGCCGCGGAAGGCCTCGATGGTCGAAACGTTGATGATGCTGCCGCCTTGCCCACTTGCCCGCATCAGCGGGATCGCCGCCTTGCTGACATGGAACATGTGCAGCAAGTTGACGTGGTAGAGCGCGTTCCATTCGGCCTCGGTCGACTGCTCGAACGGCGTCTTGAAGCCGAGATAGTCGCCGACATTGTTGACCACCACATCGAGCCGGCCGAAGCTGCCGCGCACCGCTTCGACAAGGCGCGCCACGTCATCCGCCTTGCGTACGTCGGCTTCGACGACGAGGTGATCGTGGCCCAGCGTCTCGCGCATCGATGTCACCCGAACGGGGTCGATCTCGGCGACAGCAACCTTCATGCCGGCGCGCGCAAAGAGTTCGGCCGTTGCGCGGCCGATGCCAGCGCCGCCGCCGGTTACCAGCGCGACTTTGCCGGCGAGGCCAAGGATGGAGATTTCGTCGGTCATCTTGTCCTCCGCAATCGACGGTTCAAGCACAGGCGGCTCAGCTCGCCGCGTCCTGCGCCTCATATGTGTGGGTGCCGACCACCACCAGCTCGCGGCGCGCAAGGCGCCATCCGTCAGGGGTGCGGACGAAGCGATCCTGGTAGCGGATGGTCATCTCGTAGCAGAGGTAGCGGCCGGCCGGATCGCGGAAATAGTGCCGTGCGATGCAGTATGTCTCGCCTTCGGCACCGCCCTCGACCGGCCTGACCGCCTGATTGAGCACGGCATGGAAAGTCTTGAGATAGCGGCCGGCGACCATCGCTGGAATGCCGCGCAGTTGGGCGAGACCCTCGAAGGTCCCACGCGGCGCGATGACCGCGCCATCAGCGGTGAACTGCGCGGCGAGCAGGTCGCCATCGCCAGTGTCGACGGCATAGGCATAGCGCTCCGACACCCGCCGCAGCGCCACTTCCATCAGCAGATCCGCCTGATTGTCGGCCATGACGTCCTCCCCGGAGAAGCGCTACCGGCCCGAGACCTGCGCGAAGACCTCGCGCAGCGCCCGCTGCACGTCGTTGCGGCGATAGCCGAGCAGCTTGGTCTCCTCGGCCTCAGGCTCGTAAGCGAGGATGTTGCCACGGCCCGGAACGATGAACATGTCGGGCAAAAGCGGGTGCTCCTCATTGCGCTCCTCGACCCGGTGCGGATTGCCGACGGCGTCGAACAGCGACTGGAAATATTGCTGGAACGTCAGGTTCTCGTCGCCGACCAGATAGGCCTTGCCGCTCTCGGCGCGCTGGAAAGCTCCCCAGATGGCTTCCGCCAGCGACTGCACCGACATGTAGTTGGTGCCGCCGGGCGGCGCGAAGATCGGCATCTGCGTCTCGCCGCGCGCATAAGCCATCAGCGTCTCGTAGCGCTTGGTCGGCAGACCCTGGACATAGCCGACGATCGACGGCGGGTTGAGCGTCGAGACGTTGAAGTCGGCGGTCGCAAGCGCACGCACGCCTTCGTCGGCAAGGCTGCGCCCACGCACATAGGCGTTTGTCTCCACCAGGTTCGGCATGACCTGGTGATAGTAGCTGCCGATGTGGACGACGCGACGGACGCCGGCCTTGCGCGCCAGCTCGACGAAGGTCGGCACGCCCTCGATCTGCATCTTGGTCCAGAACTCGTTCTCGTCGACGCCCTTGGGCAGGTGGCGGATGTCGTTGCCGGCGGCAAACAGGATGCCGTCGAATGGCGCGAGGTCGGCAGCCGAGAAATCACCCTTGGTGTAGTCGCCATAGATGGTCGGATAGGCCGCCATCGGGGTCGTCTCGGGTGCCGGCTTGCGTGCCGCCAGTACCACTTCATTGCCTTGAGCCTTGAGGTAGGCGGCGGTGTGGCCGCCGATCATGCCCGTTCCGCCAATGATGAGGATTTTCATGCGCGCGCTCCCGGGCATCTGCAAAAAAGAAGCCCGGACGATAGGCAGCGTCACGGGTGCGGCATCGTCCGTATCGACTACCAACCGGTAGCAGGACGAATGGCGACCTCGCCGTCCAGAGTGACCACCTGCTCTTCCGCCATGTCGATGTCGATGGCGACGGCCCATATGCCCGGCGCCGGCAGGTCGAGGCTGTCGATTCGCCAGGTGCCGTCGCCGGGCTTGTAGGCGTCGGCCTTGATTTCGGTCGAGCCGGACTGGCTCAGCCGCAGCGCGACGCCGCGCGCATCGAGCGGGCCGAAATCGCCAGTCACCACCATGATCGAGGCGCTGACGGCGCCGGCATGGCCGGGGCTGAGGGCAAAGTCGGCCATGGCCACCGGCGTATGGATGTGAATTGCTGCAGGCTCCGCCGCCTCGATGGCCAGAACGCGCGGTGGCGGCGTGAAGCGGAAGCCGGCAACGAGACCGAGGATCGCGACCATCAGCAGCGTCTCGACCAGGATGCTGCGCACCAGCAGGCGCTGTGCCCCACGCTGCTCGGCCAAGGCCGGTTTCGTCAGCTGCCAACGGTTGAAACCGGCGAGCGCAAGCAGGGCGAAAGCCAGCACCAGCTTCGCCGACAGCAGCAGCCCGTATCCGGTATGCCAGAGCGCGGGAACTGCCTCGACCTGGATGACTGTCAGCACGAGACCGGCGGCGACCAACGCCGCAACCACATAGGGAATGGCCACCGAAAACCGTCGCAGCGCCAGCTCGGCGCTTTCTCCACCTTCGCGCCAGCAAAAGGCCAGCGGCAGCAACGCCCCGGCCCAGAAGGCGATGCCGGTCCCATGGACAAACACCATCGGACGCGTCAGCCATTGCGGGGTTGCGGCACTGGCATGGCCGCTCGCGGCCAAGGCGGTGCCGACGCCGACGAGGCCGGCAAGCGACAGCTAACGGGCCAGGCTGGCATCGCTGGCGAGTGCCAGCAGCGCCAGCGACAGGGCGATGAAGGCGATAGCCGCGGTGACGGCATAGCTGGTCGCAGCCGCCGCCCGCCAGCCCATGCCCTGACCGAACAATGCGAGCGGCGCGCCGAGCGCATCGAGCCCTTGCAGCCCGAACGAGACGGGTGCTGCGACAAGGCCCGCAACGAGCAGCGCGCCGATGACACCGACACCGGAGTGCTTGCCGGGCATGAGCCAGGCCAGCGCGAATGCGCCACCGACGCCAAGGAACAGGCCGAGATAGAGCACCAGCTTGGCGCTCCAGATGGCAAGTCGCATCGACGTGTCGTTCAGCTCAGGTGCAGCGGGAGGCGTGACACTCGGATTGCCGACCGAAAAGGACAACACGCCCGCCACAGGGTGCCCGTCGGAAGAGACGACGCGCCAGGACAAAAGGTAGGTGCCTTCGGCCTTCCAGCCCGGCCAGGCAATCGCCAGGTCGGCGCCATTTGCCTTGGCTGTCAGGCGCGTTTTGGTGCCGTCGGGGCCAATCAGCTCGGTGACCAGCGGCGCCACAGTCTCGCTGAAACCGAGCAAGAGCTCGGCGGGGGCTGCCTGCACCACCGCACCTTCGACAGGCGTCGAGCGCAGCAACGAGGCATGAGCACGTGCGACCGACGTCGTGCCCAGAAAGGCACTGGCGGCCATGATCAGGCCGCACAGGAAAACGAGCAGGCGCGCGCTGTCGCCAACAATGCCGCCCCCGGTCAGGCAAGGAAAGCGCGCGCCCATGATGTCAGTGGCCCGAATGGTCCTGGCTCTGGCCGCCGATCTTGTCGGCCTGGAACTCGACGGTCACCGTACCGGCCTTTTCGAAGATCAACGTGCCGGAGAACTTGTCGCCTTCCTTGACCGGCGCCTTCAGGCCGATGAACATGATGTGGTAGGCGCCCGGCTTGAGCGCGACCTCGCCGCCGGCCGGGATTTCGAGGCCGTCGGTAATCTGGCGCATCTTCATCACGCCTTTGGCGTCGACCGCCATCTCGTGAATCTCGGCCTTTTCGGAAACGTCGGACTGGATCGAAACCAGGCGGTCGGCCTGGCTGCCGTTGTTCGTGATGGTCAAATAACCGGCAGCGACCTTGGCGCCGGCCGGCGTAGCGCGCGACCAGGGGTGGCCGATCTCGAGATCGCCCGCCTTGAAGCCATGGGCGAGCATCTGCTGGGTCGAAGCGAAGAGCAGCAGCAGCGCAAAGACGGCGATGCCGATACGCTCCTCGAAGCTGCGGAAAAGCGGGCGCGAAAAGGCGCGAGCGGAACGGGTCATGGAAAACTCCGGATGTCTAAGGCGCCGGCACATGCGGCGCAGGGTCTGTCGAGATATGCGAATTCGTCCGGCTGCAGCTATGCGGCAGCCGTCTCAGACCAGTGGTGGCGGCGCGCGCGGATTTCCGGGGTCGTGCTCCGGCGCTGTCGCCGCATCGGGTCTGAGCGCCAGAAAGACGGTCTTTGTCTCGATCTGGCGCCCGAGCAGAAGACCAGCGCCATCGGGCGGCATCACCGCGAGCGGCGAGACCATGTTGCAGCCAAGCGTGCAACACGCGGTCAAGGCAGGATGTTCGCTCTTGGCCGGTGCGGTGTGGCCGCTTGCCGAGGTGATGCAGAGCGGGTTGCCGAAAATGTCGAGCGGCGGCGTGCCCTGGCCGAGCGCCACGGCACCCGCCACCGTCTGCAGGACGAGCATCAGCGCCGCGACAAGCGCGACCCCGAACCCAAATCCCTTGCGGCGAAATCCGACCAAGCGTCGCGACCTTTTCTTTTCGGGGCCACTGATAGCATCGATGGCACGAAAGCGAAAATGGACCACGCTGCGACAAATTCTTTGTTCGAGCGAACGCCCGTCTCTCCCGTCGGCCATCGTCGCATCGGACGATGGCCTTCATTGCCATCACCGGTACGACTTGCAGTCGAGCGCGGGAGAATACGCATGAAGGCTGGCATATCGGGGTTGCGCGACGTCTGGCGCGGCGGCGTCGCCACCTGGGAATGCGACGAAATGGGCCATATGAACACGCGCTTCTACGTGGCGCGCTGCATGGAGGCCATCACCATGCTGTTCGGCCGGTCTGGCCTGCCCCGCCTGTTGGCGGTCGGCTCGGAGACGACATTGGCCGTCAGGACCATGCATATCCGCTTCCTGCGCGAGGCGCGGGCCGGAAGCTCGATGCACATCTCGGCGGGGTTCGCCGCTATAGGCAACGGCACGGCCGACATCGTTGCCATGATGTTCGACACAGCCTCGAATGATTGCGCCGCGACCTTTCGCATCCGCCTTCATCATGTCGCATCGACGGACGGCAGCGGGCGGCCATGGCCTGAGACCTTCGCCAATCATATTGCGACCGAGCTCACCGAGACGCCGAGGCTGGCAATGCCGCGTGGCACAGGCGATCTTCCCACGATGATATCCGCATCGGGCGTGCGGGCCGAACAACTCGGCCTGCATCGGCTCGGCCAAGGCGCTGTGCCGCATCAGGCCTGTGACCCCTGGGGCAGGATGCTGCCTTACGCCTTCGTCGGCGCCATGGCCGACAGCGTCCGCAACATCATCACGCCGCTGCGCGAGGCCTGCGCCCGCCACAGCGACAGGACTGGACCACATTTCGGTGCCGCAGCACTCGAGTTCCTGATCGGCGTGGACGGCCTGCCCGCAAGCGGCGACTGCTGGGAGGTGCGCTCCGGCCTCGCCCGCGTCGACGGGCGGACCATGAACATCGTCAACTGGATGCTCGACCCGTTCTCCGGAAGGCCGTTCGGCTCGATGGAGGTTGTGGCCATCTGCTTCGACCTGGAAACGCGCAAGCTTCTGCCCATCGCGCCGGCAGCACAAGCGGAGTTGGCGGGATGGACAATCCCCGACCTCACACTCTGAACCGCAAGCGGAGACGCCGCCCGCTTCTGCGGACGGCGCCTGAAGTCATGCGGCGGCTGTGGCGTGGCCGATGCCAGCGCCGCAACCGGTGTCGGCTTGCTCAGTCGATGTCGAAGCTGACGCCCTGGGCCAGCGGCAGCGCCTTGGAGTAGTTCACCGTGTTGGTGGCGCGGCGCATATAGGCCTTCCAGGCGTCCGAGCCGCTTTCGCGGCCGCCGCCGGTCTCCTTCTCGCCGCCGAACGCGCCGCCGATCTCCGCACCCGAGGTGCCGATGTTGACATTGGCGATGCCGCAGTCCGAACCCTCGACCGACAGGAAGCGCTCGGCTTCCTGCAGGTCGAGCGTGAAGATCGACGACGACAGGCCGGCGCCGACCGCATTGTGCAGGTCGAGCACAGCATCGAAGTCGGAATATTTCATCACATAAAGGATCGGTGCGAAGGTCTCTTCCAGCACCGGACCTGTCTGATCAGGCATCTCGACCAGTGCCGGCTTGACGTAATAGGCGCCGTCATGGCCCTGGTCGACGCGCGCACCGCCGGTGATCTCGCCGCCGGCCTCGGCCGCGTGCTTCAGCGCCTTCTGCATGCCGTCGAAGGCGGCCTTGTCGATCAGCGGGCCGACGAGGGCCGAGCTTTCCAGCGGGCTGCCGACCGAGACGCTCTGATAGGCCTTCTTCAGCCGCGGCACGAGCTGGTCATAGACGCTGTCATGGACGAACAGGCGGCGCATGGTGGTGCAGCGCTGGCCGGCGGTGCCCATGGCGCCGAAGGCGATGGCGCGCAGCGCCATGTCGAGATTGGCCGAGGGGCAGACGATGCCGGCATTGTTGCCGCCGAGCTCGAGGATGGCGCGGGCGAAACGTTTGGCCAGACGCGGGCCGACGTCGCGGCCCATGCGGGTCGAGCCGGTGGCCGAGACCAGCGGCACCTTGGGGTGGTCGACAAGCACCTCGCCGATGGCGCGGTCGCCGATCAAAAGCTGCGACAGGCCTGCGGGCGCATCAGCGCCAAAACGCTTTGCCGCACGTTCGAAGATCGCCTGGCAGGCAAGGGCGGTCAGCGGCGTCTTTTCCGACGGCTTCCAGACCACCGAATTGCCGCAGACGAAGGCCAGGGCTGCATTCCACGACCACACCGCAACGGGGAAGTTGAAGGCCGAGATGACGCCTGTGACGCCGAGCGGATGCCAGGTTTCCATCATGCGATGGCCGGGACGCTCGGTGGCAATGGTCAGGCCATAAAGCTGGCGCGACAGGCCGACGGCGAAGTCGCAGATGTCGATCATCTCCTGGACTTCGCCGAGGCCCTCGGAGGTGATCTTTCCGACCTCGATCGAGACCAGGCGGCCGAGATCGGCCTTTGAAGCGCGCAGCTCCTCGCCGAGCAGGCGGACAAGCTCGCCGCGTTTCGGCGCCGGCACGTTGCGCCAGGCTTTGAAGGCGGCATCGGCGCGGGCAATTACGGCTTCCGCCTCGGCTGATGAGATCGACTTGAGCGCGCCGATCTGGTCGCCCGTCACCGGGCTGCGCACGATCAGGTCGCCGCCGGTGAAGGCAGCTGCCGCAACGCCAAGCCGCTCCAGAAGAGCGGCGGTTTCGCTGGTCATGTTCATGCTGAATTCCTTTCCTCGTTCCTCACCCGCCCCGGGGCCGTTTGCGCGTGTGTTCGCGTCGTCGGGCGGGGCATTATCGCTTCGTTTCTCGACGGCCTTTGCCGCAAGACGCTTGGCAATGGCTATAGCCTGATCGACCACCTCAGCGCCACATCGGCGATCGCTGTGAGCGTGCTGTCCGGCGAATTGGCCAGACATGATCCACCGCCACGCGGTACGCGCGGCGAAGCTGACATCGATGTGAGGGAGGCTGAAAAAAACAACACCCGCCGGGGGAGGAGGTCCGGCGGGTGTCGTATTTGTGGCCAGCGTCTGGGAGGAGGTAGGCGCTGACCTATTCGTCGGAAACCTGGGAGGAGGTAGGCCCGACAAATTCGATGACTGATATCTAGCTCCGCTGCGTATCGATTTAAAGTGTTGATATTGCATAGGAGCTTTGCGTTTTGTGCAATGCAGCAAGAGGCGCCGCGCTGCACCATCTTGCGGACGCTGCGTAAGCAGCCCTGATAGGGGAACCTTGCGCAACCGCGACGGTTAAAGGGGCGACGGCAGGAAGGCCATGGTCGACTATCGGGCAGCGCGCCTCAACATGGTGGAGTACCAGATCGCCCGGCGTGGATTGACCGAGCCGGCGGTGCTGGAGGCCATGGCCGCGGTGCCGCGCGAGAAATTCGTACCCACGGCCCTGCGCGACCGCGCCTACGACGATACCGCCCTGCCCATCGCCCACGACCAGACGATATCGCAACCTTACATCGTCGCGCTGATGGCCTGGGCGGCGGAACTCGAGCGTGCCGACAAGGTTCTGGAGATCGGCACCGGCTCGGGCTATGCGGCGGCCGTCATGGCTAGGCTAGCCGGCCGCGTCGTCACCATCGAGCGCATTGCTTCGCTGGCCGACAGCGCCAGGGCTCGGCTGAACAAGCTCGGCCATGCGAATGTGCAAGTCATCACGGGAGACGGCTCGGCCGGCTGCGAGGCCGAGGCGCCGTTCGACGCCATTCTCTCGGCAGCGGGTTCACGCACCGTGCCGTCGGCGTGGAAGGAACAGCTTGCGATAGGCGGACGGCTGATCATGCCCTTGGGCCCGTTCGGCGACCAGCAATTGGTCAAGATCGTGCGCAACGGCGAGAACGACTATGCGCGGAAGACGCTCGTGGCCGTGCGTTTCGTGCCGCTTCTCGGCGGCACCGGCTGACGGCTCAGCCCTTGCCGCCTTTGGCGACGAAGCGCCGTTCCGGCATCGAGCCCGGATCCGGCGGAAGCGTCGCGCCGCCATTCAGCGCCAGTTGCATGAACACGGTGTCGAGCCAGCGGCCATGCTTGTAGCCGGAGCCTTCCATGCGGCCGGTGTGATGGAAACCGAGCCTTTCATGCAGCCGCACCGAAGCGCTGTCGGCATGGCCATCGCCGATGACGGCGATGATCTGTCGAAAGCCGAGAACAGTTGATTCGTCGATCAGCGCCTGCATCAGCGCCTTGCCGATGCCGGCGCCCTTGGCTTCCGGCGCAACATAGATCGAATCCTCGACGATGAAGCGATAGGCAGGGCGCGCACGGAACGGGCCGGCATAGGCATAACCAAGGATGACAGCGTCGCGCTCGGCGACGAGGTAGGGATAACCGGCATCCGTCAGGCTGTCGTAGCGCTCACCCATCTCGGCGCGCGAGGGCGGATCGAGCTCGTAGCTCGCCGTGCCGTTGAGCACCGCGTCGGCATAGATTTCGGTGATCCGGTCGAGGTCGTCAGGCAGCGCGTGCCGAATCTTCATGCTCATTTTTTAGGCAGTCCATTCTTCTGCCTCCATTAGAGCAAAGCTCCGAACAAATGAAAAGGGCGGCCATTGGCCGCCCTTCGAAAGTCTGATGGTCCAGCTGATTATTCGCGGTTGCCCAGGAACGACAGCAGGAACGAGAACAGGTTGATGAAGTCGAGATAGAGCGTGAGCGCGCCCATGATCGCCTTGCGGCCGGAGACGAGCACGTCGTCGCCGTCGAAATACATCTCCTTGATCTTCTGCGTGTCGTAGGCGGTCAGGCCAGCGAACACCAGCACGCCGATCGCCGAGATGGCGAACTGCAGGGCCGGCGACTGCAGGAAGATGTTGACCACCATCGCGATCAGCAGGCCGATCACGCCCATGGTCAGGAACGTGCCCATGGCGGTCAGGTCACGCTTGGTCGTGTAGCCGACAAGCGAGAGCGCACCGAAGGCGGTCGCGGTGATGAAGAAGGTCTGGACGATGCTGGCGCTGGTGTAGACCAGGAAGATCGACGACAGCGACAGGCCCATCAGGCCGGCGAACACCCAGAACGCGGTCTGCGCGCCGGAAACGCTCATCGACTGGATGCGGGCGCTCAGGAAGAACACCATGCCGAGCGGAGCCAGCATGACGACCCACTTCAGCGGCGAACCATAGAGCGCAACGCCGAGGCTGGTCAGCATCTTGCCGTTGCCCATCGTGGCGACGGCGGTGGCCGGATCGTTGGTGGTCGCCAGCGTCATGGTGCCCAGCGCTGCAAGACCGGTGATGACCAGGCCGAGCGCCATAAGGTTGTAAACCTTGAGCATGTAGGCGCGCAGGCCTTCGTCGATCGACGCGTCGGTGCGGCTGCCTGCCGTCGCCATGCGCGTCTGGTAGTTTCTAAAGTCGGACATGGTTTCCTCTGTTGCTTCTGCCCCGTCGGGTGTCAGGCCGAGACCCAGGCGCCGCTGGCGGGACTCCAGCATGCCTCCGCCGAAATATGATGTTTCTTTCAGACCTAAACAAGGCCTGTAACGCCTTGAAACCGGCTGTGAGCGCACAATCTCATACAAATGTCGTTGAAGTCCAGCCCGCGCAACGGCATTTCGTCATTCGCTGCGCAGCACCGGCGCCGCCTTGTGGCCGAGCACCCGCCAGGTGCCGACCAGACCGAAGCCGACGGTCAGCACCAGGGCAAAGACGATCGTCGCAACCGCCACCTCCGGCAGGAAGGACGATGGCAGCGTCATGATTCGCGCGACGACGAACCAGGCCGCGACCCCGCCGGCGGCGAGCGCGAAGATGGCGGTGGCGAGGCCGATCAGCATGTATTCCAGCGAAAACGCCGATATCAACGTCCGCCGCGTCGCACCGAGCGTCTTCAGGATGACCGCGTCATGGACCCGGGCACGGTTGCCGGCGGCAAGTGCGCCGGCCAGCACCAGCACCGAGGCGATCAGCGCCACGCCGGCAGCGGCACGGATCGCAGTACCGAGCTGGGCGACCAGCCGGTTGACGACGTCGAGCGCGTCCTTCACCCGCACGGTGGTGATTGCCGGATAGCTGCGCGTCACCGCGTTCAGGATCTTGACCTCGTCGGCAGGGACAGCCTTGTCTTCGGTCAGCGTCGCCAGCCAGCTGTGCGGCGCACCGGCGAAGGTGTTGGGTGAAAACACCATGACGAAGTTGATGCCCATCGATTCCCACTGCACTTCGCGGAAATTGGCGATCTTGGCCGTGACGTTGCGGCCCAGCACGTTGACGGTGACCATGTCGCCAATCTTGAGGCCGAGTTCGCCCGCCTCTTGTGCCGAGAATGACACCAGCGGCTCGCCCGAATAGTCGGCCGGCCACCACGTGCCTTGCGACAGCGTCGAATTCTCCGGCAGGTTCTTGGCATAGGTCAGGCCACGGTCGCCGCGCAGCACCCAGGCGCCTTCCGGCGGTACGTTGAGTTTCTGCACGTCGGTGCCGTTGAGCGCCATGACACGGCCGCGCAGCATCGGCACCCGCACCAGCTTGCCGCCGGGCGCCTCTGTCGCAACCAGCCTGGCAAAGTCGTCGACCTGGTCAGGCTGGATGTCGACGAAGAAGAAGTTCGGCGCCCGCTCCGGCAGGCTGCCTGATATCTGGCGGCGCAGATTGCCGTCGATCAGCGCCAGCGTGACGAGAAGCGTCAGCCCGAGGCCGAGCGACAGCACCACGGACGGCGTCAAAGCGCCGGGGCGGTGGATGTTGCCGACGGCGAGCCTGAGCGCGGTCGAGCGCACACGCGGGCTTTTCCGCGCCAGCCACTGCACCGCAACGGCTACGGCGCGCAGCACCAGAAACGAAAAGATCGTCGCGCCGACAAAAATGGTGGCGATGCGGCGGTCGCCGGCGAACCAGATCGCGAGCGCCGCGAGTATGGCGGCGATGCCCAAAGCGGTTGCGATGTAGACCAGCCGCGGCAGGCCCCGACCTTCAAAACCCATCTCGCGGAACAGCGCGGTGGCCGGCACGTCGCGGGCACGGCCGAGCGGCAGGATGGCGAAAGCAAGCGTCACCAGGACGCCGAACAGAGCGGCCATGGCAAGTGCCGCCGGGTAGACGCCGGCTTCGGCCGGCACCGGGATGACCGACTGGAGTGCTGCGCTCGCCGCAAACGGCATCAGCGCGCCGAGCGCCAGGCCGATGGCGATGCCGAGACCTGCAATAAGCAGGATCTGGATGAGATAAACTGTCAGTACGAAGCCGCCCGAGGCGCCCAGGCTCTTGAAGGTGGCAATGACGCCACGCTTGCCGTCGAGATAGGCGCGCACGGCATTCGCTACGCCAACACCGCCAACGACCAGTGAGGTCAAGCCGACCAGCGTCAGGAACTGGGTGAAGCGTTCGATGTTGGCCGACAATGCCGGCGCGGCATTGGTCCTTGTCCGCACGCTCCAGCCAGCCTCGGGGAATTCGGCATTCGCCCGCTCGCGCACATCAGCCACTTCGGCTTCGCTGGTACCGACAGGCATGCGCAGCTTGTAGGCGTGTTCGACGAGACTGCCGGGCTGGATCAGTCCGGAAGTGCTCAACCCTTCCATCGACACCAGCAGGCGTGGCGCAAAGCCGAAGCCGTCGGAGACCGCGTCAGGCTCGGTGACAAGCTTTGCCCGGAGTTCGAAGGTCGCGCTGCCGAGCTTGATGCGGTCGCCAAGCTTGAGGTTGAGCCGTTCGAACAACAGATCGGGGGCCACCGCGCCGAAGATGCCCGAGCGCTCGGCAAAGAGTTCGGCGCGGGGCAGCGCCGGCTCCGTCACCAGTTGGCCGTAAAGCGGATAGGCGTCGTCGACCGCCTTGGCTTCGACAAGCGACTGGTCGGAACCGTCTTCCAGCCGTGCCATCGAGCGCATGCCGGCATTGTGCGAGACGGTGCCGAGGCTTTCGAGGAAGGTCTTTTCCTTGTCGGTCGCCTCGCGCTGGATCAGCTGGAAACGGATGTCGCCGCCGAGCAGCGCCTGACCCTCGCTGGCAACGCCGGCGGTAATCGCCCGCGCCACCGAATTGACGCCGCCGATTGCCGCCACGCCGAGCGCGATGCAGGTCAGGAAGATCAGGAAGCCGCGCAGGCCGCCACGCATTTCACGCGCGGCAAAGCGGAAGGCGAGAGGCAGGTCCTTCAGCATGGGAGCACCTGCGATCCGAATGCCTCATTCCGCAACGCTGGCGCTCTACGTTGCCCCCCTCTGCCCTGCCGGGCATCTCCCCCACAGGGGGGGAGATTGGAGGCGGCGTCCTTGCCGCCGTTCTTGCGGCCTCGAATATTGGCTGAGACGACGGCGAAGGCTGATCTCCCCCCTTGCGGGGGAGATGGCCGGCAGGCCAGAGGGGGGTGCTCAGAAGCGAAAATCATGCCCGGACTTTCTCGGCCAGAGGCGCAATTGTCGCCGTCTCGATCCGCCCGGAGCGCATCGCCACCTGCCGGTCGCAGCGCGCGGCGAGTGCTGGATCGTGCGTCACCAACACCAGCGTCATGGCGCGTTCGGCGGCCTTGGCGAACAGGAGGTCGGCGATCTGCCGCCCTGTCGCCTGGTCGAGATTGCCTGTCGGCTCGTCGGCGATGAGGATGGCAGGCTCCGGCGCCAGCGCACGCGCAATCGCCACGCGCTGCTGTTCGCCGCCCGAAAGCTCGCCCGGATAGTGCGTGACGCGGTCGGCGAGGCCGACGGCCGCGAGCTCGCGTTCAGCGATGGCAAAGGCGTCGCGCTTGCCGGCCAGTTCGAGCGGCACGGCGACGTTTTCCAGCGCGGTCATGTTGGGGATCAGATGGAACGACTGGAAGACGATGCCGATGTTGCGGCCGCGAAACGCCGCGATCTGGTCCTCGCTGCGGCCGTTGAGCAGCTCGCCGGCGATCTTGACCGTGCCGCCATCGACACGTTCGAGTCCGGCCAGAACCATCAGCAGCGTCGATTTGCCGGAACCGGAAGGGCCGACGATGCCGGTGGCCTCGCCGGCGGCGACATCGAGGCTCACGCCCTTCAGCACATGCACTGAAGAAGCCCCCGTCCCAAGCGTCAACGACACGTCTCTCAGTTCGATGACTGCTTCTGTCACGGCAAATCTGTCCTATATGAAAATCGAAGAGGCGTGAATTTTTCCGTCATATGGGTTTTGAAACATGGCATTGAAACATCTGACCTTCGCATTCCTTGCCGTCTCTCTTGCCTTTTTCACGACCATTGCCC
The DNA here is from genome assembly GCF_025628925.2 of Aminobacter sp. NyZ550. Taxonomy (NCBI): domain Bacteria; kingdom Pseudomonadati; phylum Pseudomonadota; class Alphaproteobacteria; order Hyphomicrobiales; family Phyllobacteriaceae; genus Aminobacter; species Aminobacter sp. NyZ550. The sequence goes on along the minus strand of NZ_CP114190.1, from coordinate 902,213 downwards.
CGGTTTGGGCCGAACCATTCAAGATCGTCGGCTTTGGCGACAGCCTGATGGCCGGATATGGCCTCAATCCCGGCGAGAGCTTTCCCGAAAAGCTCGAAAAGGCGCTACGCAACAATGGTCACGATGTCGTGATTACCAATGCCGGCGTCTCTGGCGACACCACAAGCGGCGGCCTGTCGCGGCTCGACTGGTCCGTCCCCGACGGAACGCAGCTGGTCATACTGGAGCTCGGCGCCAACGACATGCTGCGCGGCATCGACCCGGCGCTCGTCGAGCAGAACCTCGACAAGATGCTTGCCCGGCTCCGGGAGCGAAAGATCGAGGTGCTGCTGGCCGGCATGGTTGCGGCGCCAAATCTCGGTCACGCTTATGGCGAACAATTCGGCACGATCTATCCGAGGCTGGCCGAGAAGTACGGCGTGACGCTTTATCCGTTCTTTCTCGATGGCGTCGCCGGTGATCCGAAACTGCTTTTGGAGGACGGCATGCACCCGACAGCAGAAGGTATCGACCGCATGGTCGCAAAGGCGCTGCCGACTGTCGAAAAGACAATTGCCGGCAAATGAACGTCGTCATGCATCGTTGCAACACATCCGATTTCGTTGCGTGGTCGAAACAGCAGGCGCTGAACAAAGCGCTTGCCCGGCGCAGCGATCGATGATTCGCTGAGCCCTACGAACTGCGATTCGAGGAAGGGAGCCTGGCCATGCCGCGACTTTTCACCGCCCTCGAAATTCCGCGTGATGCCGCCTTATCGCTGTCGCTGCTCAGGGGCGGCCTGTCAGGCGCCCGCTGGATCGATGTCGAAAACTACCACCTCACCTTGCGTTTCTTCGGCGACATCGAAGGCCACGTCGCCGACGAGATCGTCGAAGCACTCGACCGTGTCGACCGTCCGAGCTTCCAGCTCACGCTTTCGGGTGTCGGCGCCTTCGGGCAGAAAAAGCCGCACGCGGTCTGGGCCGGCGTCACACCCTCGCCGGAGATGAACGCGCTGCAGGCCGAAATCGAGCGCATCAGCAAGCGCCTCGGCCTGCCGTCGGATCCGCGCAAGTTCACCCCGCATGTCACGCTGGCGCGGCTCAGGAACACCAGCCCGCTCGATGTCGCACACTATCTGTCAGCGCGCGGCAACTTCGCCACCGTGCCCTTCCGTGTCGGCCGCTTCGTCTTGATGTCGTCGCGCGACTCGGTCGGCGGCGGCCCCTACATCGTCGAGGAAGCCTGGCCGCTGAATGGCGTCGACGCCCGCGCTGCCAGCCGGTCGGCAAGCGCCTCCGAAGCGTCGCGGATCATGCGGTAGACCGCAGCGAAGCCGTCTTCCCCGCCGTAATAGGGATCGGGCACGTCGCGTGGTCCACCCACGGCCTGGCCGATGAAAAGCTCGACACGCTCGGCCAAGCTCGCCGGCGCAAGCGCCCGGAGATCGTCGACATTGGAGCGATCCATGCCGAGGATCAGGTCGAAGCGCTCGAAATCGCGCGCCACAACCTTGCGGGCCTGCTGGGCGGTGATGTCGATGCCATGCTCGGCCGCAACCGCGATCGACCGCGGATCCGGGGCCGAACCCGCGTGCCAGCCGCCCGTGCCAGCCGAGTCGATTGTGTATTCGCCATCCAGCCCGCGCTCGGTGAGCACGGCCCGAAACACACCTTCGGCAAGGGGCGAACGGCAAATGTTGCCGAGGCAAACGAACAGAATTGATTTTACCGGCTTCTCGCTCATCGATCCCGCGCTATGCTGGTGAACACTTCGCATATCACGGGAGCATGAAATGGCCAGAGAGAAACTTGGACAGCAGGAGCTGAAGGCAGCGCTCGACGCGCTCGGCGGCTGGACACTCGCCGCCGACGGGTTGTCGATGTCGCGCAGCTTCGTGTTCAAGAACTTCAGTGAGGCCTTCGCCTTCATGACCCGCGTCGCCATGGCGGCAGAACAGCTCGACCACCACCCCGATTGGTCGAATGTCTACAAGACGGTCGACGTCACGCTGAACACCCACGACGCCGGCGGGCTGACCGAGCTGGATTTCAAGCTGGCCAAGCGCATGAACGGCTATTTCGGTTCCTGAGGCCGGCATCTTGCAGAGGGGACCGAACCTTCCCACATCTTTGATCGCGCATTGGCACCGAAACCGGAACCGGTTTCCGGCAAGCGTGAGAAGATAGAGTTCGGGCAAAGGAGATTGTCTGGATGGTGAAGTTTCCCGGCTTTGACAGCTTTCGCGGCGGCGTGAACGGCGCTCCGGCAAGCGAAGCCGAGGTGCGCGAGAAGTTCTGGCGCACCGCCAAGCGCGCTGCCCGCCACGTGCCTTTCATGGAAGAGGTGGTGGCGGCCTATTATTGCGCGCTGGACAAGGACACGCCGCTGCGAGCCAAAGGTATCCTGTTGGCGGCGCTCGGCTATTTCATCCTGCCGGTCGACACCATTCCCGATGTCATACTGGGCCTCGGCTTCACCGACGACATCGCCGTGCTGACCGCTGCGATCACGGCGGTCCGGGCGCACATGACACCGGCCCACCGCCTTGCCGCGAAGGAAGCGCTGTCACAGGACCAATGACAGCGCTGCCCGCTTGTTTCATCCTGAAACGAAAAGTCAAACTCTTGCCGTTTTCGTGGTTTTCAACCACGTCAGGGACAAGGTGCCCGTCCACGATGGGCAGTTCGGCGGGGTTCCATGCGATGAATGTCCTTTCTGAAAAGCATTCACCCTTTGGTAACCCAGATTAAATCAAAATGAAGCGAACGGGCGGGCGCGCAGTCGGCCTGCCCCGCTCCATTTGAACTACAGGAAAAACGATGCGCGGTTTGATAGCTACAATTTCGGGTCTGGTGCTTGCAGTGTCGGCAATGCCGGCGCTCGCCCAGTCGGCGACCAAGATCGGCCAGCACAACGCCTGGGGCACCTACAGCTACCAGGCGCAGAACGGCAAGGTCTGCTACGTGCTGACGGTGCCGACCGACAAGCAGCCGTCGACGCTCGACCATGGCGACATGTTCTTCTTCGTCAGCCAGCGCCCCGGCCAGAAGGTTTCCTTCGAGCCGCAGTTCATCGCCGGCTACAATTTCCAGGAAAACTCCAAGGTCACCGTCACCATCGGCGACAAGTCGTTCTCGATGTTCACCAAGGGAAAGTCGGCCTGGGTCGAGAACGCAGCCGAGGAACCTGCCCTGATCAGCGCCATGAAGGGCGGCTCGGACATGAAGGTCTCGGCCAAATCAGGCCGTGGCAACCCGACCAATTACGTCTTCTCGCTCAAGGGCATTTCGGCGGCGCTGACGTCGATCACCACCTGCAAGTAAGCGCAGACGCAAGACAGGTTTTCGAAAGCCGGGCGGCCCGATCGCCCGGCTTTTTTGCGACAGGAGCCGGGGTCTGCAGATGCACAGGATCATTGACGGGACCAGTAGCCAGCTCGACCGGGCCGCGATCATCTGGGCGCGGGCGACGGCGGTGCGCGACAACGATCCTGATGTGGCGACGCTCGACGAGGCGCGGCCGATCATTTCGCGGGTGCTCGCCAGCTCGGAGCGGGCTCTGCTCGCCATCGCCGAGGCCACCAATGGGACCGCTGTTGCCTTCGGTGCCATTGCGCCGATGCCGGGAGATGGCAACGTGGCGGAACTGCACTATTTCGGCGTCGACCCGGACCATTGGGGCAAGGGCGCGGCAGTCGAATTGCTGGCCGGCATCGCAGCGCTGCTGCGCGAGCGCGGCTTCGATGCGGCCGAACTCGCGGTCTATTCGGACAATGAGCGCGCCGTCCGGCTTTACGAACGTCTCGGCTGGCGGCGCCTGGGCGAACCGGTGCCACACCAACGCAGCGGCCGGCCAGAGCAGCGCTACCGCCTGGTGCTCCGCCCAACCGCCTGAAACATCTTCGGCCTAAGACACGGCCGGCCGGCTCAGCGCATCAAGCAACCCCGAGGCCCATTGCGGCGCGATCAGCCAGATCGCCAGTACGGCAATGGCGACCGCATGCGCGATGACAATTGTGTAGAGCCGCGATCGGAACGGCTCCTTGCGGGTCTTGTGTCGGAACAGGTGCTGGGCCGACAAGGCACCCAGGCTGCCACCGGCGAAGGCGAGCCAGAGCAGGGTTTTCTCGGGGATGCGCCGGCCGCCGGCGCGGGCCAGATACTTGTCGCGCCAGAAGGCAGCGAACGCCGCAAGATTGACGACGAGCGCCACCAGGACAACGTTAAAGATGTTGCTCATCGGGCCAGCATCCCAGCCATTGCCTAACAGACTGCAAAGCTGCGGCACAAATGCATGGCCGCCAAAACGTGACGCAGCGCCAGACCTGTGATATGTCGCGCCAAAATCCTACATTTGCCGATATCTACAGCTAGCTGAGCCCGAATGACCCTTTCGCTCGACCTTACCACCGATGCTACCCGTGACGCGTTGCGCGCCCGTGCGGCCGCGCCCGTCAAGGGCGAGCTGATCGGCCTCACCCGCGAGGAGCTTGCCGAAGCGCTCGTTACGTCAGGCGTCGTCCCCGAACGCCAGGCCAAGATGCGTGTCCAGCAGCTCTGGCACTGGCTTTATGTCCGCGGCGTCTCCGACTTCGCCGACATGTTCAACATCTCCAAGGACCTGCGCGCCGAGCTCGCCAAGCACTTCACAATCGCGCGGCCGGAGATCGTCGAGGAGCAGATTTCCTCGGACGGCACGCGCAAGTGGCTGTTCCGTTTCCCGCCGCGAGGCGCCGGTCGCCCGGTTGAAATCGAGACCGTCTACATCCCCGAGGAAGGCCGCGGCACGCTGTGCATCTCGTCGCAGGTCGGCTGCACGCTGACCTGCTCGTTCTGCCACACCGGAACCCAGAAGCTGGTGCGCAACCTGACGGCGGAAGAGATCCTGGCGCAGCTGATGACGGCACGCGATCGGCTCGGCGATTTCCCCGACCGCGACACGCCCGCCGGCGCCATTGTTCCGGCCGAGGGCCGCAAGGTCTCCAACATCGTCATGATGGGCATGGGCGAGCCGCTGTACAATTTCGAGGCGGTCAAGAAGGCGCTGCTGATTGCCTCCGATGGCGACGGGCTGGCGCTGTCCAAGCGCCGCATCACGCTGTCGACCTCGGGTGTCGTGCCGGAAATCTTCCGCACCGGCGAGGAAATCGGCGTCATGCTGGCGATCTCGCTGCACGCCACCAATGACGACCTGCGCGACCTGCTGGTGCCGATCAACAAGAAGTACCCGCTCAAGGATCTGGTCGACGCCTGCCGCAACTATCCCGGCCTGTCGAACGCCCGCCGCATCACCTTCGAATATGTGATGCTGAAGGACGTCAACGACAGCCTCGAAGATGCCAAGGCGCTGGTCAAGCTGCTCAAGGGCGTGCCGGCCAAGATCAATCTGATCCCGTTCAATCCATGGCCCGGCACCAACTATCAGTGCTCGGACTGGGAAACGATCGAGAAGTTCGCCGACTACATCAACAATGCCGGCTATGCCTCGCCGATCCGCACCCCGCGCGGCCGTGACATCCTCGCCGCCTGCGGCCAGCTCAAGTCGGAATCCGAGCGCATGAAGAAGAGCGAGCGCCTGGCGCTCGAGGCGATGATGATCGCGGGACACGGCGAGGCGTGAGCCGCGTCCTCGTCTATCTCGGCAAATTCGCCCACATGGTGCTGGGCTATGCCGCGGCGTCCATTGCCGCCAGCGCCTTCCTCAACGTTGTGTTCCTTGGCGTTGCGGGCCTGATAGCCACCGACATACCGCCCGAGGTAGCCAGCGGCTCGATGGTCTTCACCATTCCGTTCATCGCGCTGTTCGTCGCCTATTTCGGCTTCGTGCCGGCAGTCGTCGTCATGCTGCTCGCCGAATTGCTCGGCAAGCGCGACTGGCTGTTCTACGCCCTTGCCGGCGGCTTCGTGGCGCTGGTCTTCATAGGCGTCGCCTACCAGAGCGGCGACGGCGGCTTCGCCTATCGCGATCCGCTCTGGCCGGTGTCGATCATCGGCAGCGGTTTGGTCGGCGGCATCGCCTACTGGTTCGTCACCGGCCGCTTCGCCGGCGCGCTCAGGAATACCCCTACTTCGCCTGCGCCGTGAGAATCTTCAGCGCGAAGGCCGAGAACACCCCTGCAAACAGATAGTCGACGATGCGCGTCACGCGCGGACTCTTCTTGAGCAGCCCGGCGAATTTGTCGGCGGCAATCACCATCGGCGCCGTCACCGGCAGCGACAGGACGATGAACATCGCACCGAGGAAGAACAGCTTGCCCGGCGCGTTGGTGTCGTGGGCCGAAACGAACTGCGGCAGGAACGTCATGAAGAACAGGATGATCTTCGGGTTGAGCAGATTGATGCCGAGGCCGGTGGCCCAGTTCTGGAACACAGAGCGCGGCGCACGCTTGGTGGTGTCGGGCGAAAACGCCGAACCCTTGGTGATCGCCTGGAAGGCGAGCCAGACCAGGTAGCCGGCACCGACGACCTTGAGCGCCATGAAGGCTTGCGGCGAAGCGACGATCAGGGCCGAGAGGCCAAGCGCCACCAGCGTGGTGTGGATGACGATGCCGGTCATCGCGCCTGCCATGCAGGCAAAGCCGGCCTTGCGGCCTTCCGACAACGCGCGGCCGACGAACAGGGTCATGTCGGGTCCGGGCGTGATCGCGATGATGAAGGTTGCGATCGCGAACTGGATGATGGTCGACCAATCGGGAATGAAGGACATAATCGGGCCGCCGGATCTGCCTGGAAGGCAAGGGTTGTGGGGATTTTCCGGCAATAGCCCTAATCGCACCAATTCGGCGCTTCAACCGGAAAATAGCAGGCCAGAGCAGGGCACCGGCCTGACAAATGAAGATGAAAGACGGACCGCCGGGCCGAATGGCCCGGCGCTACACCTCCGGCGTGGCTCAGCTGTCGAAGTAGCTCTGCGTGCCGTGCGCCTCGATCGCCTCAGCGAGACGGCCAAGCGCATGCACATAGGCGGCTGTCCGCACCGAGATCTCCTTCTTGCTGGCGACGTCCCAGATGGCGCGGCCCTCGCGTTCCATGATGGCGCGCAGCCGGTCGTGAATCTCCTCGATCTGCCAGTAGAAGCCCTGGCGGTTCTGCACCCATTCGAAATAGGAGACGGTGACGCCGCCGGCGTTCGCCAGGATGTCGGGCAGCACGACGATGCCCTTCTTTTCCAGGATGGCGTCGGCTTCCGAGGTCACCGGACCGTTGGCGAGCTCGAGCACGATGCGCGCCTTGACGCTGTCGGCGTTGTCGACGCGGATCATGTTTTCCAGCGCCGACGGCACCAGGATATCGCAGTCGATGCCGACGAGCGCGTCGCCGGCAAGCAGCTCATGACCGTGTTGACCGGCGGTCGAGGTCACCGAACGGGCGCTGTTCTTGGCCGCAAACAGGCGGTCGAGGTCGAGGCCGTCGGATGCATGCACGGCACCTTCCGAATCCGACACGGCAATGATCTTGTGGCCGTCCGAGGCAAGCAGGCGGGCGATATGCTGGCCGGCATTGCCAAAGCCTTGCACGGCAATGCGCAGGCTGCCCTTGAGCCCGAGTTCGTCGGCGAGGTGCCGCACGAGATAGAAGCCGCCTCGCGCGGTGGCGTCGCCGCGGCCGAGCGAGCCGCCCAGCGCCAGCGGCTTGCCGGTGATGACGGCGGGCGAAGCCTGACCGACGATCTGGGCGTACTCGTCGGCCATCCAGCCCATGATCATCGAGTTGGTGTAGACGTCTGGTGCCGGGATGTCGCGGTCGGGCCCGATGATGCGGGCGAAGGCCTGCATGTAGGCACGCGACAGGCGCTCCAACTCGGCTTTGGACAGCTTGCGCGGGTCGACCTGCACAGCACCCTTGCCGCCGCCATAGGGCAGGTTCATCACGGCGCATTTGAAGGTCATCCAGAACGCCAGCATCTCGACCTCGTCGGCGGTCGATTCCGGATGGAAACGGATGCCGCCCTTGGTCGGGCCGCGGGTGTCGTCATAACGGCAGCGCCACGAGAGGAACGATTTTCGCGAGCCGTCGTCCATGCGGATCATCAGCCGTGCCTTGGTCGTCTCGCGGGCGAACTTCAGTTTCTCGATCACGTCGGCGTCGACGTTCAGGTGTTTTGCCGCCTCGTCGAGGCGCACGAGTGCGTGATCAAGAAGACTGCCTTCTGTCATAATGAGTATGTCCTGTGATTGGATTGGCGATGTGATGCACGGCTCATCGACCGCACCCGACCCGCCTGCACAAAAAAGCGCCAGCGCACAACGTCCAGCCAGAGCCAATCACTGCCGCTGCGTCAGCCCCGGGGGCAGCCAAGGGCGGTCAACCCCTCATATCGAGCCGGGTTGAGGACCGTGGCGGCCGTTTCAGGCGCGAGTGGTCCAGGCATGGCTTAGTGTTGGTCCTGGATAGGGCTTCCCCAGCGGAACCGCGGCTTCGACCCGTCGGGCGCCCGTTGGCACATGTTGACTCCCCCCGCCCGGCATCCTTCAACTGCCTTCCACTTACAGGAGTGGGTAATGCAGGCAGTATTCGACGGTCACAACGACGTCCTTTTCCGGTTGTGGCAGAACGCCGCCAAGGGCGCCGATCCGGTGGCCGAGTTCATCGAGGGCACCCGCCAGGGCCACATCGACATGCCGCGCGCCGCAAAGGGCGGCCTCGTCGGCGGCCTCTGCGCCATCTACATCACATCGGCCAGCATGCCCGACGAGCAGCGCGACGAGAACGGCCACTACGCCATTCCGCTGTGCAAGCCGCTCGAACGCGCGCCGTCGCTCGACATCGCCCTCGACATGGCTTCGATCGCCTTCAGGATCGAGCGCGCCGGCGGCTGGAAGATCTGCCGCACAGGCGCCGACATCGACGCTGCGCGTGCCGAAGGCAAGTTTGCAGCCGTGCTGCACATGGAAGGCTGCGAGGCGATCGACGCCGATCTCGCCGCACTCGACGTGTTCTATGCCGCCGGCCTGCGCTCGCTCGGCCCTGTCTGGAGCCGCAACACCGTCTTCGGCCATGGCGTGCCCTTCGCCTTCCCGTCGAGCCCCGACACCGGCCCCGGCCTGACCGAAGCCGGCAAGAGGCTGGTCAAGGAATGCAATCGCATCGGCATCGCCATCGACCTTGCCCACATCACCGAGAAAGGCTTCTGGGACGTGGCCAAGCTCAGCGACCAGCCGCTGGTCGTCAGCCACTCCAACGTTCATGCGATTACGCCGATCAGCCGCAACCTGACCGACAAGCAGCTTGCAGCGGTGCGTGAGAGCAACGGCCTTGTCGGCCTGAACTTCGCCGTCACCATGCTGCGCGAGGACGGGCTGAAGAGCGTCGACACGCCGCTCTCGGACATGATTCGCCATATCGACTATCTCGTCGAACATGTCGGCATCGATGGCGTGGCGCTGGGTTCGGACTTCGACGGCGCCACCGTGCCGGCCGAGATCGGCGATGCCGCCGGCCTGCAGAACCTCGTTGCCGCCCTCAGCGGCGCGGGCTACGGTGACGACGATCTGGCGAAAATCTGCCGCGACAACTGGCTGAGGGTCTTGCGCTCGGCCTGGCACGAAACGGCAGCCTAACAACAAATAATCGTCAACTTGGGGAACTGAAAAATGATGCTTGGTAAAATGAACGGACACTTCCGTCTGATGCTTGCCGGCGCCGCTCTGTCGGCGATGGTCTTCGCGGCGCCGGCACTTGCGGCGACGCCGGCCGACACGCTGGTCCAGGCATGGGCCATCGACGACACCATCACGCTTGACCCGGCAGAGTCCTTCGAGCTCAGCCCGGCCGAATTCCTCGGCAACGCCTATGACATGCTGGTACGTCTCGACATCAACGACACCACGAAGGTGCGTCCCGGCGTCGCCGAAAGCTGGACCGTCTCCGACGACGGCCTGACCTACACCTTCAAGCTCAAGTCGGGCCTGAAGTTCGCATCGGGCAATCCGATCACCGCCAAGGACGTCGCCTGGTCGTTCGAGCGCGTGGTCAAGCTCGACAAGAGCCCGGCCTTCATCCTCACCCAGTTCGGCTTGACCAAGGACAACGTCACCGAGAAGGCCAAGGCCGCCGATGACAGTACCTTCGTCTTCACCGTCGACAAGTCCTATGCGCCGTCCTTCGTGCTCAACTGCCTGACCGCCACGGTCGGTGCCGTGATGGACAGCAAGCTGGTGCTCGAGCATGTCGCTCCTGTTACACCGACCGACGAGTACAAGTTCGACAACGACTTCGGCAATGGCTGGCTGAAGACCGGCTACGCCGGCTCGGGTCCGTTCAAGATCCGCGACTGGCGCGCCAACGAGATCCTCGTGCTCGAACGCAACGACAACTATTATGGCGACAAGCCGGCGCTTGCCCGCGTCATCTACCGCCACGTCAAGGAAAGCGCGACCCAGCGCCTGATGCTCGAAGCCGGTGACATCGATGTTGCCCGCAACCTCGAGCCGGGCGATCTGGAAGCCATTTCGAAGAATGCCGAGCTGGCCACCACGAGCGCGCCGAAGGGCACCGTCTACTACATCAGCCTCAACCAGAAAAACCCGAACCTGGCCAAGCCTGAAGTGCGCCAGGCGCTCAAATATCTGGTCGACTATGATGCCATCGGCTCGACGCTGATCAAGGGCATCGGCGAAATCCGCCAGACTTACCAGGCCAAGGGCGTGCTCGGCGCACTCGATTCCAACCCGTTCACCTTCGACGTCGCCAAGGCCAAGGAACTGCTGGAAAAGGCAGGCCTGAAGGACGGCTTCTCGGTCACCATGGACGTGCGCAACACCCAGCCGGTGACGGGCATTGCCGAATCCTTCCAGCAGACGGTCGGCCAGGCCGGCGTGAAGGTCGAGATCATCCCCGGCGACGGCAAACAGACCCTGACCAAGTACCGTGCCCGCAACCACGACATGTATATCGGCCAGTGGGGCATGGATTACTGGGATCCGAACTCCAACGCCGAGACCTTCACCTCCAACCCGAACAATGCCGACGACGGCACGGTGAAGACGCTGGCCTGGCGCAATGCATGGGATGTGCCGGAGCTGACCGAAAAGACCAAGGCGGCCTTGCTGGAACGCGACAACGACAAGCGTGCGACGATGTACAAGGAACTGCAGCAGGCAGCCCTCGACACCAGCCCGTTCGTGCTGATCTTCCAGCAGACCGAGGTCGCCGGCCTGCGCGGCAACGTCAAGAACTACAAGCTTGGACCGAACTTCGATTCGAATTTCGTCGCCCCCGTGACCAAGGAATGATCCTGTACGGCGCCGCGCGTTCTCCGGAACACGCAAAGCGACGCTGTAGCCATTCGAGTCTGCGCATGACATCCGCAAGGGGCCGTGCGCAAAAGGATCGGACCATTGAGCACTGCTGATACACAAATGCCCGCGAGGCGCGCCAACAGGCGCGCCTCCACCATTCTCAAGGCGGTCGCCAGTTTCGCGGTGATCGTGGGGACCACCTATCTCGGCCTTCTGGCCGTCACCTTCTTCATCGGCCGGGTCGTGCCGATCGACCCCGTGCTCGCCATCGTCGGCGACCGGGCGCCGGCTCACGTCGTCGAGCGGACGCGCGAGCAGATGGGCTTCAACCTGCCCTATTACCAGCAGTTCTATCTCTACGTGAAAGGCGTGCTGTCAGGTGACTTCGGCACCTCGGTGCTGACCACCAACCCTGTCATGGCCGACATTCGCCGCGTCTTCCCCGCGACCATGGAATTGGCCACAGTCGGTACCGTCATCGGTGCCGCGCTAGGCATCCCACTCGGCGTACTCGCTGCCGTCAAGCGTGGCAGCCTCGCCGACCAGATCGTCCGCATCATCGGCCTGATCGGCTATTCGGTGCCGATCTTCTGGCTCGGGCTCCTGGCCCTTCTGGTGTTCTACGCCCGCCTGGGCTGGACTGCCGGCCCCGGCCGCATCGACGTCGTGTTCGAATACACCTTCACGCCGATCACCGGCTTCTACCTGCTCGACGCGGTGCTCAACCGCGACTGGGCAGCCTTCAAGGACATCTTCGCCCACATCATCCTGCCGGCGTCGTTGCTCGGCTATTTCTCGCTCGCCTATATCAGCCGCATGACGCGCTCCTTCATGCTGAACGAGCTGAGCCAGGAATACATCGTCGCCGCCCGCGCCAAGGGCCTGTCGGAAACCCGCATCATCTGGGGCCACGCACTGCGCAACGCCGCCGTGCCGCTGGTCACCGTCATTGCCCTTTCTTATGCCGGTCTGCTCGAAGGCTCGGTGCTGACCGAAACCGTCTTCGCCTGGCCGGGCCTCGGCCTCTACATCACCAACTCGCTGCAGAACGCCGACATGAACGCGGTGCTGGGCGGTACGATCGTCATCGGTTCGGTGTTCATCGCGCTCAACCTGCTCTCGGACCTGCTCTATCGCCTGCTCGACCCAAGGACGCGCATCCGATGAGCGAGACCGCCATGACCCGCCGCGAATGGCTGCTCACCGATCGGCCGCAATCGCGCCTGCAGGCGCGGCTCGGCCGCACCTACCTGACCTGGCGCCGCTTCACCGCAAACAGACTGGCCGTCATCGGCCTCGGCATTATCCTTCTGCTGCTGTTTATCGCCGCCTTCGCCCCGCTCCTGGCGCCGCATTCGCCCTATATCGGCGACCTCAAGAACGCCCGCCTGCTGCCGGCGAGCTCCACCTACTGGCTCGGCACAGACGACCAGGGCCGCGACATCCTCTCGCGCCTGATCTACGGCTCGCGCCTGACCTTGCAGGTCATCGTGCTGGTGGCGATCATCGCCGCTCCGATCGGCCTCCTGGTCGGCACGGCCGCCGGCTATGCCGGCGGATGGGTCGATGCGGTGCTGATGCGCATCACCGACATCTTCCTCGCCTTCCCCAAGCTGGTCCTGGCACTGGCCTTCGTCGCCGCTCTCGGGCCCGGCATCGAAAACGCCATCATCGCCATCGCGCTGACCTCGTGGCCGCCCTATGCCCGCATCGCCCGCGCCGAAACGCTGACCGTGCGCAATTCCGACTACATCGCAGCGGTGAAATTGATGGGTGCCTCGCCGATGCGCATCGTGCTCCGCCACATCATGCCGCTATGCATCTCTTCACTGATCGTCCGCGTCACGCTCGACATGGCCGGCATCATCCTGACCGCCGCCGGCCTCGGCTTCCTCGGCCTCGGCGCCCAGCCGCCGCTACCTGAATGGGGCGCGATGATCGCCTCGGGGCGCCGCTTCATCCTCGACCAATGGTGGGTGGCGGCAGCACCGGGTGCTGCGATCCTCATCGTCAGCCTTGGCTTCAACCTGCTCGGTGACGGCCTGCGCGACGCACTCGACACACGCAGCGGTGGCCAATGAGCACGTTGCTGCATGTCGAAAATCTCCGTGTCTCCTTCCCCACCCGCACCGGCGTGGTCGAAGCGGTGCGCGGCGTATCCTTCGCGCTCGGCCAGGAACGGCTCGGCATCGTCGGCGAAAGCGGTTCGGGCAAGTCGCAGACCGGCCGCGCGATCATGGGGTTGACGCCACAGCAGGCAGAGATCAGGGCCGGAAGGCTTGAATTCAGCGGCATCGACCTGCTCAAGGCCTCCGTCGCCGAGCGCCGGGCGCTGCGTGGCAACCGCATCGCCATGATCCTGCAGGATCCGAAATATTCGCTCGATCCGGTCATGACCATCGGCCGCCAGATCGTGGAGACGCTGCGGACGCATGAAAAGGTCAGCAAGTCGGCGGCCCGCGAGCGCGCTCTCGACATGCTCGCCGCCGTCCAGATTCGCGACCCGAAGCGGGTCTACGACCTCTACCCGCACGAGGTCTCGGGCGGCATGGGCCAGCGCGCCATGATCGCCATGATGCTGATTGCCGGGCCGGAACTTCTGATCGCCGACGAACCGACCTCGGCGCTCGACGTCACTGTCCAGCTCGACATCTTGCGCATTCTAGACCGGCTGGTGATCGACCGCGGCATGGGCCTGATCTTCATTTCCCACGACCTGCGCCTAGTCTCGACCTTCTGCGACCGCGTCATCGTCATGTATGCCGGCAAGATCGTCGAGGAACTCAAGGCCTCGGAACTGTCGCAGGCGAAGCATCCCTACACGCAAGGCCTGCTCAACTGCATGCCCAAGATCGGCGCCGACCGGCACCCGCTGCCCGTGCTCGACCGAAAGCCGGAGTGGCTGCTGTGACCCCTGCTCTCTCGATCGACAAACTGCGTGTGGTCTACGACGATTTCGTCGCGCTGAAGGACGTCAGCGTGACCGTGGCGCAAGGCGAATCCTTCGGCCTCGTCGGCGAATCCGGCTCGGGCAAATCGACGCTGCTGCGCGCCGTCGCCGGTATCGCGCCCGTTTCCAGCGGCACCATCGACGTCAGCGGCAAGCGGTTGGGCAAGCTCAGGGACAAGGAATTCTATCGTCAGGTGCAGATGGTGTTCCAGGACCCGTACGGTTCGCTGCACCCGCGCCAGACCGTCGACAGGTTGCTGCTCGAACCGCTCGACATTCACGGTTTCGGCGACACCGAGAAACGCATCCAGCGCGCGCTCGACGAGGTCGGCCTCGGCTCCGGCTTCCGCTTCCGCTACTCGCACCAGCTCTCGGGCGGCCAGCGCCAGCGCGTGGCGATCGCCCGTGCGCTGGTCCTCGAACCGTCGATCCTGCTGCTCGACGAGCCGACATCGGCCCTCGATGCTTCGGTGCAGGCCGAAGTGCTCAACCTGCTCGAACAAGTGCGCCGCGACCGCAAGCTGACCTTCGTCATGGTCAGCCACGACCTCGGCGTCATCACCCACATGTGCGAGCGGCTGATGGTGATGCAGGGCGGACAGGAGGTCGAACGGCTGCAGGCCGGCGACCTCGCCACGCGAAACGTGGCGCAGGACTACACGCGCAACCTTCTCGTTGCGAGCGAAGGTTTCGTCCGCGACGCCTAGGGTGTTACGGAAATGCGGAAGTCCGTTTTCCGCATTTCCGCGAAAGGCGAAAATGTCAGATGGACAGCTTGCGCGCGCAAGCACTTGCCTGCAATTCTGGACTGGAAACTATGGCGTTCAGGTGCGGCCGCCCCGCATCCGCAACCCGCATCTCAGGTGACAAAAATGCTCCTTGGCATCGATCCGCTGCTTGGCCCCGACGTGCTCTACGTGCTCCGCGCCATGGGCCATGGCGACGACCTTGTTATCGCCGATGCCAATTTCCCGGCCGATGCGATGGCGAGGCAGACCGTCTTCGGCCGGCCACTGCGCATCGACGGCGACATCGTCAGCGTCATGAAGGCGGTGCTGTCGGTGATGCCGGTCGACACTTTCGTCGACGACGCCTTCGGCCGCATGGAAGTGGTCGGCAAGCCGGACGAGATCCCCGAGGTGCAGCGTGAGGTCGGCAAGCTGATCGAGGGCACGGCCACCAAGATGGTCGGCATCGAACGCTTCGCCTTCTACGAGCGTGCCAAGAAGGCCTATGCCGTCATCCAGACCCAGGAACGCCGCTTCTATGCCGACTTCGCCGTGCGCAAGGGCGTGGTACCGCCGGGGGGATGAACCGCGTCTTCGGCGCAGGTCTAGGAGAGCCAGAACTTTCCCTGAAAGGGGCGCAGCCGCCCCCTCAACCGCCTGCCGGTACGTAGCATCGAGCTCTGCGCTACGCAGCGCCAAAGCAACGTCCAACCCGCGCCTACGACAGCGACAGCTTGGCCGCGACGTCCTTGAGCAATGCCAGCGTCTGGTCGATGTCGGCCTGCCTGTCGTCGATCCGCAGGATGTAGGGACAGGTCAGCACGGCGATGGCATACCCGTCCGGCGACAGGATCGGCACCGAGATGTCGTCGATGGCGCGCATTTGCTGGCTCGGGCCGACGCGGTGGCCGAGATCGCGATAGCTGGTCAGGATCGACTCCAGCTTTTCACGTGCACTTGCCTGCCTGGTGCCTTCCCAGCGCGCAGCTGCCTCGGATTGCGAATGCGGGTCCTGGAAGGCGAGCAGGATATGACCCGAGCTGGTGGTCAGGAGATCGATATGGGCGCCGATGCGGATGCCGAATTCCCAGTTGCCGGGCGGGCTGGCATGCGCCACCACGATCGCCGCGTCGCGGTCGGGCGCTACCAGATGACATGACTGGCCGGCAGCCACCGAAAATGCATCCATCAAAGGCTGAGCCCGCGCCACCAACCGCCTTATCGGCGGATGCCGATGGGCGAGGATGAAAAGCTTCATGGTCAGCGCGTAGCGGTCGCCCTCTGGTGAGCGGCTGACAAAGTCGCGCGCCACCAGACGTTCGAGCATGCGGTAGACCTCGCTCGGCCCACGTCCCATCGCCTCACCGATCTCGGCCCGGGTCAGGCCACCCGGTTGCTCCGAAAGCAGCTCGAGAATGTCCAGGCCCTTGTCCAGTGCCGGTGCGCGGTAGCGTTCGTCCTTGTCGACGCTATTGGCGGTCTTTGCCGGCCCTTTTGGCATGACGCGAGATCCTCCCTGTCGACCGGCCCCACGATTCCCCATTGCAAGGTCGGTTCATTTATGAATAGTATGTTCGTATATAGACAGAAGCGCAAGCAGTTTGCTGGGAGGAGCGACGGTTATGCGACTAAGCGGGAAACGCATTTTCATTTCCGCCGCCGCTCAGGGCATCGGCCGCGCCAGCGCGCTGGCCTGCGCCAATGAGGGCGCCCATGTCATCGCCACCGACATCAATGACGACGCGCTCAAAGCGCTTTCGACCGAGCATAAGAACATCGAGACCCATCGTCTCGACGTCCGCGACGGCAAGGCCGTGGCAAGCTTCGCCGCCGGCCAGGCGCCGCTCGACGGGCTCTTCAACTGCGCCGGCTTCGTCCACAACGGCACCATCATGGACTGCAGCGACGAAGACTGGGACTTCAGCTTCGACCTGAACGTCAAGAGCATGTACCGCACGACCAAGGCGTTCCTGCCCGGCATGCTCGAACGCGCCGAAAAGACCGGCGCCGTGTCGATCCTCAACATGGCCTCCATGGCTTCGTCGATCAAAGGCTTCCCCAACCGGCTGCTCTACGGCGCCACCAAGGCGGCGGTCATCGGCTTCACCAAGGGCATGGCCGCCGACTATGTGCGCCGCGGCGTGCGCTGCAACGCGCTCTGCCCGGGCACAGTCGACACGCCGTCGCTGCGCGGCCGCATCGCTGCTGCCGCCGACCCGGTGCAGGCCGAAAAGGACTTCATCGCCCGCCAGCCGATCGGCCGGCTCGCCACGGTCGACGACATAGCACCACTGGTCGTCTATCTCTTGTCCGACGAGTCGCGCTTCGTCACCGGCCAGGCGTTCCTGGTCGACGGCGGCGTCACCATATAGGCGGAGCGGCGGCCATGATCGAAAGGATCGACGGCCACTGCCACTACTGGATGCTCCAGCGCGGCGACTATGGCTGGCTGACATCAGACGCCGCCGATCTCCAGCCGATCTACCGCGACTTCGGCGCGGCCGAGATGCGCCCGCTGGCGGAAGCCGCCGGCATCGCCAAACGCATCCTGGTCCAGGCAGCCCCGACGGAAGCCGAGACGCAGTTCCTGCTCGACCAGGGCCGCGACGACAAGGCTGTTGCCGGCGTCGTCGGCTGGGTCGACCTGTCCTCCACCGACAGCGTTGCCACGCTCGATCGCTTCGCTGCCGATCCCCTGTTCAAGGGCGTCCGGCCGATGTTGCAGGATCTCGACGATCCCGACTGGATCGCCACCCGCCCGCACCTGGACGCTATCGCAGCGCTCAAGCGGCTCGGCCTGCGTTTCGACGCGCTCGTGATGCCGCAGCATCTTCAGGCGCTCGGGCGTTTCGTCGAGGCACATCCCGAGCTCCCCGTCGTCATCGACCATGCTGCCAAGCCCGCCTTCGCCGCTTCTGCCGACGATCCGCGCCATGGCATGTGGCGGTTCGGCATGGCCGAACTGTCGGGGCGCACGCAGGTCTATTGCAAGCTGTCTGGCCTGCTCACCGAATTGCCCGCGGAGCGCCGCGCGACGTCCAAGGCCGCGGCTGAAGCGCTGCACCCGGCGATCTGCAGCCTGCTCGACTGGTTTGGGCCGGATCGCCTGATCTGGGGGTCGGACTGGCCGGTGCTGACACTGGCCAACCCCTTCGCCTTCTGGGACGAGGTCACGGGCCGCCTGCTTGACGGCCTTGGCCAACGCGAGCGCATGGCGATCCTGGGCGGCACCGCCGCCCGCTTCTACGGCATCGCGGGAGGTCGCGCATGACCGCTCTCGTCGTCATGAAGGACATCGGCAAGTCGTTCCCCGGCGTGCGCGCCCTGCACAATGCCCAACTCGAGCTGCTGTCAGGCGAAGTGCATGCCCTGATGGGGGAGAACGGCGCCGGCAAGTCGACGCTGATGAAGATCCTCGCCGGCATCTACCGCCGCGATGCGGGTGAGATCCTGCTCGACGGCAAGCCGGTCGAGATCAACTCGCCGCGCCAGGCCCAGAATCTCGGCATCGGCATCATCCATCAGGAGCTCAATCTGATGCCGCATCTGACAGCGGCGCAGAACATCTTCATCGGCCGCGAGCCACGCAAGGCCGGCGGCCTGCTGCTCGACGAGGCGAAACTCAACGCTGATACCGCCGAGATCTTTGCCGCGATGCATCTGAAGCTCGACCCGCGCACCCCGGTCGGCGGGCTGACCATCGCACGCCAGCAGATGGTCGAGATCGCCAAGGCGCTGTCCTATCGCTCGCGCGTGCTGATTATGGACGAGCCGACGGCGGCCCTCAACGACGCCGAGATCGCGGAGCTCTTCGCCATCATCGCCAGGCTGAAGGCCGAGGGTGTCGGCATCGTCTACATCTCGCACAAGATGGACGAGCTGAAGCGCATCGCCGACCGCGTCACCGTCATGCGCGACAGCGAATATATCGGCACGGTGCCGGCTGCCGAGACGCCAGTCGAGAAGATCATCTCGATGATGGTCGGCCGCGCGCTGACCGACGAACGGCCAGACATTCCCGACCACTCGGGCTCCGAAATAGTGCTCGAGGTCAGGAACCTCAATCGCGGTACGGTCATCCGCGACGTCAGCCTTTCTGTCCGCAAGGGCGAAATCCTCGGTTTCGCCGGCTTGATGGGCGCCGGCCGCACCGAAGTGGCGCGCGCCATCTTCGGCGCCGATCGCCGTGACAGCGGCGACATCTTCATGCATGGCAAAAAGGTCGACATCCGCATCCCGCAAGACGCCGTGCGTGCCGGCATCGGCTACCTCTCCGAGGACCGCAAGCATTTCGGCCTCGCCACCGGCATGGACGTGCGCAACAACGTTGTGCTGGCCAGCCTTGCGCGCTTCGCCGGCCCGGCCGGGTTGCTCAGGGAAGGCGCCATGCACGATGTCGCCACCCGCTACATCGACCAGTTGGCGATCAAGACCCCGTCGGACCGGCAGGAAGTGCGCCTGCTGTCGGGCGGCAACCAGCAGAAGATCGTCATCGCCAAATGGCTGCTGCGCGACTGCGAGGTGCTGATCTTCGACGAGCCGACGCGTGGCATCGACGTCGGCGCCAAGAACGAAATCTACAAGCTCTTGAATGCGCTGGCCCAGCAGGGCCGCGCCATCATCGTCATCTCCTCCGAACTGCCGGAGGTGCTCCGGCTCAGCCATCGCATCGCGGTGATGTGCGAGGGGCGGCTGACCGGCATCTTGCCCGGCGGCGCCAGCCAGGAGGAGATCATGCATTTGGCGACGCTTCGCGGCGATGCCGCCAACCAGAACAAGCAAAAGACGGCAAAGGGAGAGGCCAAATGAGTGCTGCAGCATCCACGGCGAGCACCTCTGCCGTTTCGCGATTTTCCGGCGCGCAACACCGGCTGCTCGCCTTCGCCAGCCTGATCATCCTTGTCGCGGTGTTCAGCTTTGCCTCGCCCAATTTCATGCAGACGTCCAACATCATCGCCATCCTGCAGGCGACATCGGTCAACGGCGTGTTGGCGATCGCAGCAACGCTGGTCATCATCACAGGCGGCATCGACCTGTCGGTCGGCACGCTGATGACCTTCTGTGCGGTGATTGCCGGCGTGGTGCTGACCTTCTGGGGCATGCCGCTCGGCCTCGGCGTGCTGGCCGCGATCCTGGCGGGGGCTGCCAGTGGCACGCTGTCCGGAACGTTCGTCGCCAAGCTCAAGATCCCGCCCTTCATCGCCACGCTTGGCATGATGCTGATCCTCAAGGGCCTGTCGCTGGTGATCTCGGGCACGCGCCCGATCTACTTCAACGGCACGCCTGGCTTCACCCAGATCTCGCAAGGCTCATTGATCGGCTCGGTCATCCCGAGCCTTCCGATCCCCAACGGCGTGCTGATCCTGTTCCTGGTCGCCATCGCCACCAGCTTCATCCTCGAGCGCACCATTTTGGGCCGCTTCACCTTTGCGCTCGGCTCCAACGAAGAGGCGGTCAGGCTTTCCGGCGTCAACACCGACCGCTGGAAGATCGCGGTCTATGCGCTGGCCGGCTCGATCTGTGGCATCGCCGGCCTGCTGATCGCCTCGCGGCTCAACTCGGCCCAGCCCGCGCTCGGCCAGGGCTACGAGCTCGATGCGATTGCGGCGGTTGTCATCGGCGGCACCTCGCTGTCGGGCGGCCGCGGCACCATCATCGGCACGCTGATCGGCGCCCTCATCATCTCCGTGCTCGCCAACGGCCTGCGCATCCTCTCGGTCGCCCAGGAATGGCAGACCGTGGTCACCGGCTCGATCATCATTCTCGCCGTCTACACCGACATTCTGCGGCGGCGCAGGCTTTGAGCAAGCTTGCTTCGCGCAGCGCCGGGGTGCTGCGCCAACATCAAGAAGAGAGCGAAAGCGCCCCACCAGCAGAGTTCAACAACCAAGGTTCAATCGGAGGAAACATGTTCACCAGACGCACAGTGATTGGCGCTCTCAGCGCCATGACGATCCTCGGCTACGGCTCGACCATGGCAATGGCCCAGGACAAGATGTACATCCCGCTGATCTCCAAGGGCTTTCAGCACCAGTTCTGGCAAGCGGTGAAAGCCGGCGCCGACAAGGCTGCCGCCGATCTCGGCGTCGAAGTCACCTTCGAAGGCCCTGACTCGGAAACCCAGGTCGACCGTCAGATCGACATGCTGGCCGCAGCGCTTGCCAAAAAACCGGCGGCGATCGGCTTCGCCGCCCTCGACAGCCAGGCGGCTATCCCGCTGCTGCAGCAGGCCAAGGACGCCAAGATCCCGGTCGTCGCCTTCGACTCCGGCGTCGACAGCGACATCCCGGTGGCCACAGCCTCGACCAACAATATTGCGGCGGCGGCCCTCGCCGCCGACAAGATGGCCGAGCTGATCGGCGACGAAGGCAAGGTGGCACTTGTCGTCCATGACCAGACCAGCCGCACCGGCGTCGACCGCCGCGACGGCTTCGTCAACCGCATGAAGGAAGCCCACCCGAAGGTCGAGATCGTCGCCATCGAATATGGCGAGGGCGATCATCTCAAGTCGACCGAAATCACCAAGGCGATCCTGCAGGCCAACCCCGACCTCAAGGGCATGTTCGGTGCCAATGAAGGCTCGGCCATCGGCGTCGTCAACGGCGCCAAGGAGCTCGGCCGCCAGCTGGTGATCATCGGCTACGACTCGGGCGCCCAGCAGAAGGCGGCGATCCGCGACGGCCAGATGGCCGGCGCCATCACCCAGAACCCGGTCGGCATCGGCTACAAGACTGTCGAGGCAGCCGTGAAGGCGGCAAAGGGCGAAGCCGTCGAAAAGAACATCGACACCGGCTTCTACTACTACGACAAGTCGAACATCGATCAGCCCGAAATCGCAGCGGTGCTGTACGACTGATCCTGGGCAACTCTACCGGAGGCGGTCCGCCGCCTCCGGCTTTTTCCAATCAAGGTGACATCAGATGAAACTGCTCCGCTACGGCCCCAAGGGCAACGAGAAGCCCGGCATCCTCGACAGATCAGGCCGCGTCCGCGATCTCTCGCGCCACGTCGACGACATCGCCGGCGACGTTCTGACGCCCGAAGGCCTCGCCCGCCTGCGCACCCTCGATATCGAGACGCTGCCGCTGGTAGCCGGCACGCCTCAGCAGGATCTGCGCCTCGGCGCCTGCGTCGGCCGCATCGGCAAGTTCATCTGCATCGGCCTCAACTATGCCGACCATGCCGCCGAAACCGGTGCAGCCATCCCCCCCGAACCGATCGTCTTCAACAAGTGGACCTCGGCTATCGTCGGTCCCGACGACGACGTCGAAATCCCGCGCAATTCGGTCAAGACCGATTGGGAGGTCGAGCTTGGCGTCGTCATCGGCAAGCCCGGCCGCTACATCGACGAGGCCGACGCCATGTCCCACGTTGCCGGCTATTGCGTCATCAACGACGTTTCCGAACGCGAATTCCAGACCGAGCGCGGCGGCACCTGGGACAAGGGCAAGGGTTGCGACACCTTCGGCCCGACCGGCCCCTGGATGGTGACCGCTGACGAGATCGCCGACCCGCAGAACCTCAAGATGTGGCTCGATGTCGATGACAAGCGCTTCCAGGACGGCTCGACCAAAACGATGATCTTCTCGGTGCAGCAGGTCGTATCCTACCTCAGCCGCTTCATGAGCCTGCAGTCCGGCGACGTCATCTCGACCGGCACCCCGCCCGGCGTCGGCCTTGGCCAGAAACCTCCTGTCTATCTCAAAGCAGGCCAGACGATGACTCTTGGCATCGAAGGCCTGGGCAGCCAGAGGCAGCGCGTTATCGCTGCCTGACCCCTTTGGAGCGGGAGGCGTCTCCCAGGCAATCCTTCCGCTCTCGTTTCAGCCGCACGAACTTGCCCTCGAGGCTCCCAGCCTTTCGGGATCGTGCCCAGAGGACCCACACCATGACCAGAATCATCGACATGCGGGTGCTCGACCTGCGTTTCCCGACGTCGCAGCATCTCGACGGTTCCGACGCGATGAACCCGGACCCCGACTATTCGGCGGCCTATGTCATCCTGAAGACCGACACGGCAGGGATCGAGGGTCATGGTCTGACCTTCACCATCGGCCGCGGCAACGAGATCTGCTGCGCGGCGATCGAGGCGATGCGCCATCTGGTCGTCGGCCTGGAGATGGACAAGGTGGCCGCTGACATGGGCGCCTTCTGGCGGCACGTGACGTCGGACAGCCAGTTGCGCTGGATCGGCCCGGACAAGGGCGCGATCCACCTGGCCACCGGCGCCGTCGTCAACGCCGTCTGGGATATCTGGGCGAAGATGGTTGGCAAGCCGGTGTGGAAGCTGGTCGCCGACATGTCGCCGGAAGAACTCGTGCGCTGCATCGACTTCCGCTACATCACCGACTGCATCACGCCCGAGGAAGCGCTCGCCATGCTGCGCGAAAAAGAGCCGGGCAAGGCCGAGCGGATCGCGACCCTCGAGCGCGAGGGATATCCCTGCTACACCACCTCGGCCGGCTGGCTCGGTTATGGCGACGAGAAGCTGCGCCGGCTGTGCCAGGAAGCGGTCGACGCCGGCTTCAACCACGTCAAGCTCAAGGTCGGCCGCGACAAGGCCGACGATATCAGGCGCCTGCGCATCGCGCGTGAGGTGCTCGGCCCAGACCGCCAGCTGATGATCGACGCCAACCAGGTCTGGGAAGTCGGCCAGGCCATCGACTGGGTACACGACCTCGCCTTTGCCAAGCCGTGGTTCATCGAAGAGCCGACCAATCCCGACGACGTCGAGGGCCATCGCAAGATCCGCGAGGGCGTCGCCCCGGTCCAGGTCGCCACCGGCGAGATGTGCCAGAACCGCATCATGTTCAAGCAGTTCATCATGCGCGGCGCCATCGACGTGGTGCAGATCGACTCCTGCCGCCTCGGCGGCGTCAACGAAATCCTCGCCGTGCTGTTGATGGCGGCGAAATACAATCTGCTCGTCTGCCCACACGCCGGCGGTGTCGGCCTGTGCGAATATGTCCAGCACCTGTCGATGATCGACTACGTCTCAATCGCCGGAACCCGCGAGGGCCGTGTCGTCGAATATGTCGACCACCTGCATGAGCACTTCAAGGAACCCTGCGTGGTGCAGCACGCCGCTTACATGCCCCCGTCCGCGCCCGGCTTCTCCATCGAGATGAAGCCCGCGACGCTCGAAGACTTCCAGTTCCGCGGTTGAGGGAAACGACAATGGACCTCGGGCTGAAGGACAAGATCGTCATCGTCACCGGCGGCGGTGCCGGCATCGGCGGCGCGGTCACACTCGGTCTCGCTGCCGAAGGCGCCATTCCGGTCATCTTCGGCCGCAGCCCACTGGCCGAGGATTTCGCCGCGAAGCTCAAGGCCGTTTCGCCGCGCTCGCTGTTCGTCCAGGTCGAGCTGATGCACGATCCCGAGATCGGCGCAGCTGTCGAGCAGGTGGCAAGAACCTTCGGCCGCATCGACGGGCTGGTCAACAATGCCGGCATCAATGACGGCATCGATCTCGAGGCCGGTTCGGATGCTTTCCGCGAGTCGCTCGAACGCAACCTGATCCACTACTACACCACCGCCCATCACTGCCTGCCGTGGCTGAGAAAATCGCGCGGCGCGATCGTCAACGTCTCGTCCAAGACCGCACTCACCGGCCAGGGCAGCACCAGCGGCTACACCGCCGCCAAGGGCGCCCAGCTGTCACTCACCCGTGAATGGGCCGCCGCCCTGCGCGGCGATGGCATCCGCGTCAACGCGGTCATCCCGGCCGAGGTGATGACGCCGCTCTACGAAAAGTGGCTGAAGACATTCGACGATCCGGAAGCACGGCTGGAAGAAATCACCCGACGCATCCCGCTCGGGCAGCGCATGACGACGTCGGAAGAGATCGCCGACACCATCATCTTCCTGCTCTCCGACAAGGCCAGCCACACCACCGGCCAGTGGCTGTTCGTCGACGGCGGCTATACCCATCTCGACCGCGCACTGGACTGAACGCGGCTAAAGCACCGGCCCGAGCATGGCGATGGCGTTGTTCCAGATCTGGCGCGGCCGGCTCCACTTGGCGACCATGCGGTCGCTGATGGGGATGGACGACTCGATATAGCTCTGCTGCCGCTTCCGCACCTCGCCGGTAACGCGTGCGTCGTGCAGCAGGATATTGTTCTCGAAATTCAGCTCGAAGCTGCGCCGGTCGAGATTGGCCGAACCGATCAGCGTCACCTCGCCATCGACCGTCAGCGTTTTCGCGTGCAGTAGGCCGCCTTCATATTCGTGGATGTTCACGCCGGCATCGAGCAGTTCGCGATAGTAGCTGCGGCTTGCCGCCGCGACGATCCAGGAATCGTTGCGCCGGGGAAGGACGATGGTCGTTTCGACGCCGCGGTGGCCGCAAGCGCACAGCGCCGCCTGCAGCGGCTCGTCCGGCACGTAATAGGGTGTCGAAATGACGAGCTCGCGCCGTGCGGCGTTCATCAGCGCGATGAACATTTCGGGCATCGCCGAATAGCGCACGGCAGCACCCGTGCCGATGACCTGCGCCGTAAAGCCGGGTTGCGCCGACGGCAGCGGCTGGCGCATCAGCGGGCTCAGGTCCTCCTTGACCTGCGCCATCCAGTCGCTGGCAAACAGATGCTGGTTCTGAAGCACGACCGGGCCCTCGAAACGCATCATCACGTCAACCCAGGGCGCGTACTTCGCCTTGATGGCAAAGGCCGGATCGGCGCAGTTCTGGCTGCCGCAATAGGTGGTCTTGTTGTCGATAACGACGATCTTGCGGTGGTTGCGCATGTCGACCCGCCCCTTGAGCGGGCGCAGCAGCGCGATCCCTACCGGCAGGGCGCGCGCCAGCCTGACCTTGGCTGAAGCCATCTCGCGCCAGTGCGGCGACCGGATCAACCGGCGCGAGCCGATGTCGTCGACCATCACCCGGCACGTCACGCCGCGCATCGCCGCGCGCTTGACCGCCTCGACCATCTTCACGCCGTTGCTATCGGGCAACCAGATGTAGAATAGCAGGTGCACATGATCGGTGGCCGCATCGATGTCGGCGATGATCGCATCGATGGCAGCATCGGAACCAGGCATGAGGTGAGCCCGGTTTGCACCGACCGGCGCATAATTGCTGATCGATTCGCCGACACGAAACAGCGGCGCGTAGGGCTCCGGGACGCTTGGCTGCTCGCGCCCGTCGAGATCGGTCGTGTTGATCGTGGCAAGCGAGGGCAAGCTCTGGAGCGCGTCGCGCAGCCGGGCGATACGGCGGCTGCCGACATTGGTATCACCGAACAGGATGTACGCGACAACGCCGACCACCGGCGCAACGACGATGACCACGATCCAGGCCAGCCGCGAGGCCGGCTCGCGATGCGGGCGCAGCAGCGCCCGCACGAGATAGATGATCTGCAGGCAGATGGTCAGGTTGACCAGGGCCCAACCTAGATAGGCGGAAGCGCTCATGTTTGGGGTGGCCCTCCAGACAGTAGGTTCAACCGATAACAGATAATTCGATGCGGGAGCCATAACCCTTGCTCTCGGGGAGAGCGACGGAAGGCCCGGACACGCCGGCAGGCAATTTGTTGCCAAGGCACTCATGCCGTGCAATGTGCAATGCCAAGAGCGCCTGCCCCGCTCAGCCAAATGCCCGGGGGAGTTGTCAGTGCACAAGAAGGTGGACGGGCTGTCGGTCGAGACGTCAGCGTCTGATTTGACGCTGCGCGGGCTTTCGCTCAGCGAGCTTGCACCCGAGCCGGTGACCTACCCGCTCGTCTCCTTCATCATCCGAAACTGGAACTACGCCCGCTTCGTCGGATCGGCGATCCGCTCGGTTCGCCATCAGACCTATCCCAATTTCGAAGCCATCGTCGTCGACAATGGCTCGACCGATGACAGTCGACGCGAGATAGAAGCGGCGATCGGGGACGACCCGCGGTTTCGCACGATCTGGCTCGACGAAAACCTCGGCGCACTCGCAGGGGCATTGAAAGGCCTGGATGTCGCACGCGGCGATTTCGTCACCTTCGTCGATTCCGACGATTATCTGCTTGCCGACTTTACCGCCATGCATGTCCAGACGCATCTGGCGCTGCCACGGAGCGTCGCCTTCACATCGAGCGCGGTGATCGAGATCGATGCGACTGGCGCAGCATTGGGAACCGGTCTGAGGGGATCGCAGCCCGACACGCGTAAGGGCAGTCTGCGGCGCTCCTTCCTGGTCGTCCGTTTGTCTGAGGTTTCCGGTCCGCAGTTCGACCAGCTCGACGACAGCGTCGTTGCCCATCCACCCACCGAAAACGGCTGGCTGTGGTCGCCGGGCACATCAAACATGTTCCGCCGTTTCCTGCTCGAAACCATCCGCCCGCGCGCCAAATCAGACGTCATGTTCGGGCTTTCGGTCGACGGCCATTTCTGCCGGCTCGCCCATGTATTTGCCGGATCGGCCACGATCGCCATGCCGCTGTCGGCCTATCGGCTGCACGGTAACAACTTCTTTGCCGGCAATCCGACCCTGGACGGGGCCGTGAACGTCTCCGGCCCCGCCAGGAGATTTTTCCCCGCGCGCCGCCGCGAAGCGATGCGTGTTCTCGTCGAAGACGCGGCGTCGCTTTCGGCGAGCATGGGGGCATGGCGCTTCTGGTCCGCGATTGCCCAGGTTCTCGACAGCGACGGCGTCACTTCGGTTCAGGTCTTCGAAGCGCCCGAAGCCCAGGCCATCATCGTTGAGAACCTGCCTGCGCTGTTCGCGACCTTCGGCAAGTGGGACACCTTGCGCAAGCTGCGGCAGCTGATGTCGAGAAGCGCATTGAAG
Source organism: Aminobacter sp. NyZ550 (assembly GCF_025628925.2). NCBI lineage: Bacteria > Pseudomonadati > Pseudomonadota > Alphaproteobacteria > Hyphomicrobiales > Phyllobacteriaceae > Aminobacter > Aminobacter sp. NyZ550. The sequence continues at coordinate 874,548 of NZ_CP114190.1, read as the reverse complement.
GCTATTCTCCGCGCCGCCGGCCTGAGCCCCGCTGCCTATGCACCGCGCATGGTCGGCATCGAGCTGTCGATGCTCGAAGCCAGGCTGAGGCGCAAGCGTCGCGCAAAAGCTGCGCGGCGGAATCCAAGACCGTAAGGACGCCGTCCCGCGAAAGGGTGGCGGCCAATCTCAAGCGGGCACCGGAGACAAGACCCCGGAACCTGTCGGCAACAGTCCAAGCACGCGTTCCATGGCGCAAGGGATCGGCGCGATGATCGGCGTGTCGAACATCGGCTGCAGTTGTTCGGCCGCCTGGCCGAGCGGGCCGCCGCCGATGATGACGGCCTCCGCTCCATCCAGCTCGATGCATTCGCGTACAGCCTCGGCCAGCGACTGCCCGAGAAGCTTTTCGTCGCCGGCAAGCGCGATCGGATCACCCGCCGTGCAGCGGATGCCGGCATAGAGATGGTCGAGGCCAAGGTCACGGGCACGACCCGCAATCGCCTCGACAAGATCCGGCGTCGTCGTCGCGACGCCGAACCGCCGCCCGTCGCGCGCGGCCTCGATCATCGAGGCCTCGCAGATGCCGACGACTGGCACGTCGACCCGTTCCCTCAGTGCCGCCAGTCCAGGATCGCCAAAGGCGCTGACGATGATGCCCCGGCAGTCCTGGCCATGGCTGGACCCGATCTCGATGACCTGGTCGGCCGCAGCTTCAAGCTGCGGGCCGTTGACAATCATCGGCGGGTTGCGGGTAGCCGTGGCAATCGCCACGGCTACCCGTCCTGCTGCAGTCTTGCGCGCATGCATCATGTCGCTGGTTGCCTGCGAGCTGTTGGGATTGATCAACAGGATATGTGACGTCATGCTCATCGTTACGCTCTTGCTTGCGCCTGCCGGGTCGACACTTCGGGTGTCTCGACCTCGGCCGGCTGGGTCAGGTCTTCCATCGACATGCCATAGGTTTCGGGGCCCATCTGGATGCAGAAGGCACTCGCGCTTCGTCAAACGGCTGGGTTATGACAACTACGAAGAAGCCCGGCGCCATGCGCGCGAGGAAAAGCAGACCGGCTCGCGCCTGTTCCTGACGACCTCGACGGATACTGCCGGGGTGCAATCGCTGGGCGCCCATATCGCTCAAGGCATCGCCAACATCGAAGGCACCTTCGCCACCATCACCGACAGCCAGATCGACGCCGCCGTCGAAGCGATGCTGGCCAGCCGCAAGATCTGGGTGCTCGGCTTCCGCAGCAGCCACCCTTTCGCCGACTACTTCCAGTGGCAGATAACGCAGGTGGTGGAAAACATCGTCGCCATACCGGGTGGCGGGCAGACGCTGGGCGAACATCTCGTCAGCGTCGGCAAGGACGACGTTGCAGTGGTATTCGGGTTGCGCCGCCGCATCGCGCGCATGGAAATGGTGCTGTCGGCGATCGAGAAAAGCGGCGCGAAACTGCTCTACATCACCGACGAGGGGTTGCCCCACCGCCCGGGTGCGGCCTGGCATTTCCGCTGCCAGACACTCGCCCCGGGCCCGCTGTTCAACCACGTCTCGGCGATGGCGATCTGCCACCTGCTCGCCACCCGCGCCATCGAACGGTCGGGCGCTGCGGGCCGGACCCGCCTCAGGGGCATCGAGACCATCGGCGACGCGCTTGAGGAACTGTAGTCTTCAGCCTGCCGGCATGCGGTCGCGTACATGCCGGAGGAACAACGACAGAAGTTCGGCCTGGGTGGAGATGGCAAGCCTCTCATAAGCATGCTTGCGATGGGTCTTGACCGTGGCGCGCGAGATGTCGAGGTGAGCCGCGATCGAATCCGAAGAATGCCCGCGCAGCACGAGCACCACCACCTCGCGCTCGCGGTTGGTCAACAGCTCGGCGCCGAAGCTTTTATAGGCCGCCTCCGCCCAACCGGCACCGATGGAATGCCGCTTGGCCGCATGCCGCGCCTTGATGCGTTGCCAGTGCTGGCGAAAGCTCGTCTCGATCAGCGGCAACAGGCCGTTGAGCCTCTCGACAGCCGCGTCGTCGAAGCTCCCGGGCCGGGCGCTGTAGATGCCGATCTCCGTCGTCTCGCCATCGTCGAGGGTCACTGCGATGTCGATCTCCTCGAGCCCGCGCGGCCAGTCGCGGGTGACGTAGCCGATCTCCTCCGTCTCCGCGATGATGATTTCATAGGAGCGGTAGACCTCGCTCTGCAGATAGTGGTCGGGCGCGAGATCGCGGACGCGGTAGACGCCCGAAGCGATTCCCTTGAGATGGCTCTGGTAGAACGGATTGAGGATATAGGTCTGCGCCAGATATTGCTTCAGCCCGTTGCGCGCCCGCTCGCCCTTGAAGTCGTCATGGATATGCAGCGGCGGGCGGCTGCCGCGATAGACGACGATGGCGATCATGTCGAAGGCGACGTGGCTGCGGATCCAGGCGGCCAGGACCGACGGAAACCGCGGAGCGCCGATGGCGCCGACCAGTTCCGCCACATCGCGATAGTCGTCCTGCGGCATACGCTTGCTGCGTCCCCTTATGTGCCGGCAACCTCCTCCCCTGGGAGGATGGCTTGCCGTGGCGATCCTGACTAACACTGCTCACCGACACAGTGGCATGCCGTGGCACGGGAGAGCGCGAAGATGAACTACGCCAGGATGGTAATCGAAAAGGAAGCGCCGGAGGAATATGGCTACGACCGTATTCGCTACAATCTCTCGGAGAGCTCGATTGCCGACCAGAAGCTGTCCGAGATCGGCCTGTCTCTGCCCGACCTGACGCTGTTCTACGGTGAACATCGCGGCGACAAGGCCTTGCGCGAGTTGATCGCCGGCCAGGATGCCGGGCTTTCTCCCGACCATGTGCTGGTTACCGCCGGCGCCGCCGGCGCGCTGTTCATCATCGCCACCAGCCTGCTGTCGGACAAGGATCACCTCGTGGTGGTGCGGCCCAACTACGCCACCAATATCGAGACGCCTCGCGCCATCGGCTGCGCCATCAGCTACATCGACCTCGACTTCGACAACGGCTTCGCCGTCGATCTTGCCGAAGTGGCGGCTGCCCTGCGGCCCAACACGCGCTACATCAGCGTCACCTGCCCGCATAACCCGACCGGCACCATCATGAGCCGCGCCGATCTCGACGGGCTGATCGCCCTTGCCGAGCGCCACGTCTGTTACCTGCTGGTCGACGAAACCTATCGCGACCTGAGCTACGGCCAGCGCCTGCCTGCAGCCGCCTCGCTCAGCCCGCGCGCCATCAGCGTCTCGTCGCTGTCCAAGGCCTATGGCATCCCCGGCATCCGCATCGGCTGGCTGGTTACCCAGGACGCCGGGCTCTACGAACGGTTTCTCGCCGCCAAGGAGCAGATCGGCATTTGCGGCAGCGTCATCGACGAGGCGATCGCACGTGCCATGCTGGAACGCCGCGACGAGTTCCTCGGCGCGCTGATGCCCGAGATGCAGGCGCGGCGCGACATCGTCCAGCAATGGATCGACCGTGAGCCGCTCGTCGACTGGGTCCGGCCGCAAGGCGGCGTCGTCGGCTTCCCCCGGATCAATGTCGGTCCCGATTTCGACCTCGACCGATTCTACGACGGCCTGCTCGAAAAGCACGGTGCCTATGTCGGCCCCGGCCACTGGTTCGAAATGCCCAAAACCTATTTCCGCGTCGGTTTCGGCTGGCCGACCGAAGCGCAACTCAGGGGCGGGCTCGAAGCCATCTCCGCCGCCCTGCGCGAGCAGAATTGAGCGACATCCTGGTCGCGGGATGACGACGGCACCGAAAGTTGCCGAAGCACCTGCATTTCCATCGCGCGGCTGCGGTCAGCATCACGTTCGCGGACGATGGCGACAGGTTGGCTTCGGCATCGACGAGGCCGCGATCGAGGCCCGCCGACACCAATCAGACATCGGTACTCGTCGGTGGACGCCACGCTCGGGGCATATTATGCCGTGGTGCATGCGCGCTCGAGCGTCGACGCCGTCCTTGCCTGGCAAGAGCCAGTTCGAAAACGCAGGATGAAACGGCCGCTGGCGCGAAAACAGAAAACAATACCGGGCCATGCCCGGCGAGGAGACATCGAGATGCATTGCCGGATCATTGGCGCACCCATTCAGGAAGGCACCGACCGTAGGGGCTGCGACATGGGACCAAGCTCGCTCCGGACCGCAGGCCTTGTCGAGGCGCTTGTCGAACTTGGCCATTCCGTTGCCGACATGGGGCAAGTCGTGCCAGTGCCGGGGCCGGCGCTGGAGCACCCGAACAAGGCGCTGAAAGCCCTGCCCGCGATCGCGGCCTGGACGGCGGCCCTGGCCGAGGCGGCCTACCAGATCAGCGCCGACGCCATGCCGATCTTCCTCGGCGGCGATCACAGCATGTCGGCAGGCACCGTCAGCGGCATTGCCCGGCGCGCGGGCGAACTCGGCAAGCCGCTGTTCGTGCTCTGGCTCGACGCCCATCCGGATTTCCACACGCTCGACACCACCACCAGCGGCAATTTGCACGGCGTGCCGCTTGCCTATGCCAGCGGCCTGTCCGGTTTCCAGGGCTATTTTCCCAAGCTTCAGGCCAATGTCAGCCCCGAGCGCATCTGCGCGCTGGGCATTCGCAGCGTCGACCCGGCCGAGCGTGTCGCGCTTGCCGAGGCGGGCGTCACCGTCCACGACATGCGCGCCATCGACGAGCATGGCATCGCGCCACTGCTGCGCGCCTTCCTGGAGCGTGTGGCGGCCGAAGGCGGCATGCTGCATGTCAGCTTCGACGTCGACTTCCTCGATCCGGCGATCGCGCCCGCCGTCGGCACCACGGTGCCCGGTGGCGCGACCTTCCGCGAGGCACATCTGGTGATGGAAATGCTGCATGACAGCGGCCTGGTCACCAGCCTCGACCTTGTCGAACTGAACCCCTTCCTCGACGAACGCGGCCGCACCGCAACGCTGATGGTCGACCTGACGGCGAGCCTGATGGGCCGCCGCATCATGGACCGTCCGACCAGGAGTTACTGACCATGACCGAAAAACTGAATGTCGTTCCCTTCGTCAGCGTCGACCACATGATGAAGCTTGTGCTGGCGGTCGGCGTCGAGCGTTTCCTGACCGAGATGTCGGCCTACATCGAAGAGGACTTCCTGCGCTGGGAGCAATTCGACAAGACCCCGCGCATCGCCTCGCACAGTCATGACGGCGTCATCGAGCTGATGCCGACGAGTGACGGCCACCTCTACGGCTTCAAATACGTCAACGGCCACCCCAAGAACACCCGCGACGGCCGCCAGACGGTAACCGCATTCGGCGTGCTCGCCGATGTCGGCAACGGCTATCCGATGCTGTTGACCGAGATGACCATCCTGACGGCGCTGCGCACCGCGGCCACCTCGGCGGTGGCAGCCAAATATCTCGCGCCCAAGGGCGCCGACACCATGGCCATCATCGGAAATGGCGCCCAGTCGGAATTCCAGGCCGTGGCGTTCAAGGCGCTGCTTGGCGTCAACAAGCTCAGGCTCTACGACATCGACGCCTCCGCCTCGCGGAAATGCCAGGCCAACCTCGCCGGCATGGGCTTCGACATCGTCATTGCGGACAATGCGCAGGACGCGGTGGAAGGTGCCCAGATCATCACCACCGTCACCGCCGACAAGCAGCTTGCGACCATCCTGACCGACAACATGGTCGGATCAGGCGTTCACATCAACGCGGTCGGCGGCGACTGCCCCGGCAAGACCGAGCTGCACAAGGATATCTTGCTGCGCTCCGACATCTTCGTCGAGTTCCCGCCGCAGACCCGCATCGAGGGCGAGATCCAGCAATTGGCTGCCGATCACCCCGTCATCGAGCTGTGGCAGGTCATGGCAGGCAAGGCGCAGGGCCGCAACTCCAGCGCGCAGGTCACGCTGTTCGACAGTGTCGGCTTTGCCATCGAAGATTTTTCCGCTTTGCGTTACGTCAGGGACAAGCTGATCGACACCGGCCTGTTCGAGGAACTCGACCTTTTGGCCGACCCCGATGAGCCGCGAGACCTGTTCGGCATGCTGTTGCGCGCCGCCAAGGCATCGGCCGTCTAGCTGGGATCGTAACCTCGCCAAGCAGACCGCAAGGCGTTCGGCGCCACTGGCCTTGGCGTCTGTCGAGGGCTCATGCCAGCACGCTATCTTGTACGTTGGGCCCTGTAGAGGCTGTGCTGGGTTCTGGGTCGGCCGCGCGGCAACCGCGCTAATGATTCTGTCGCGCTTCGAGCGCCTGACGCGAATCCAGCGGCCGCGGTGACGATACGGACATTTGCCGTGGACCAAGCCATTCGACCGTGCTTCGAGGACAAGCTGCATTGAAGCGTCGCGGTCTTACCGCCTTCCAGAAACGACGAAGGCCGCGGTGAAACCGCGGCCTTTTCGTGGGATATTTGGAGCGGGTGAAGCGATTCGAACGCTCGACCCCAACCTTGGCAAGGTTGTGCTCTACCCCTGAGCTACACCCGCTCGCCGCGGCTCGTCGCCGCAACGGCTGCTATATGGCCGAAGCTCGCGGCGAATGCAACAGGGAAAAACCGCTCTGTCTTGAACTTTTTTCGCGGCGGCTGAAAATCCCATGATTCCCCTCGGGAAGCTCTGCGTCAGCGCTATGCCGGACTTGTGCAGCAAGCCGGCTTTGCCCATAAACCTCGCGCAACGGCAATTCCCGGAAGCTGCGATGACCGCCTCGATGACACCCAAGACCCGCGCCGAACTGCTCGCCTATCTGGCTGGGCTCGGCATTTCAGTGACCACCCACGACCATCCCCCGCTCTACACCGTCGCCGATTCGCAGGCGCTGCGCGGCACCATATCAGGCGGGCACACCAAGAACCTTTTCCTCAAGGACAAGAAGGACAACTTCTTTCTGGTCACTGTCGATGAGGAAGCAAGCGTCGACCTCAAGCAGATCCACCAGTTGATCGGTGCCTCGAGCCGCGTCTCCTTCGGCAAGCCCGAGGCGCTCATGGAGCTGCTCGGCGTCGTGCCCGGTGCTGTCACGGTCTTCGGGCTGATCAACGACACCTCAGCCAGGGTGAAGCTGGTGCTCGACAGCGCGCTGATGGAAAACGCCGTCATCAACGCCCACCCGCTGACCAACGAAGCGACGACCTCGATTGCCAATGCCGACCTGCTGCGATTCGTCGAGGCAACCGGCCATGATGCTGTTATCTTGAAAGTCTCGGGCTGATCGCCACATGGTGGGCTGACGGCCAGGCCAGGTCGCCGGCAGAAGATAGCGAATACCGGAAGAGTGAAGATGAGCAACGAAAGCAATCCCTTCGGCGGCATGGGCAGCCAGTACGCCACCAACGTCCAGTTTGGCACCGCACCTGCCGCCCCCGTGGCCGAGCTCATCAAGGACACGACGACGGCGGCCTTCAGCGCCGACGTGATCCAGGAATCGCGCAAGCAGCCGGTGCTGGTCGACTTCTGGGCACCCTGGTGCGGCCCGTGCAAGCAGCTGACTCCGGTCATCGAGCGCGTCGTCCAGGCTGCCGGCGGGCGGGTCAAGCTGGTCAAGATGAACATCGACGACCATCCGGCGATTGCCGGCCAGCTCGGCATCCAGTCGATTCCCGCGGTTATCGCCTTCAAGAACGGCCAGCCGGTGGACGGCTTCATGGGTGCAGTGCCCGAAAGCCAGATCCGCGATTTCATCGACAAGATCGCCGGCAAGGATGGCGGCCAGCCGCAGATCGCCGAGGCGCTTGCGGCAGCAGCCGAAGCGCGCGAAGCTGGCGACCTGCAGACTGCGGTACAGATCTATGATGCCGTGCTCGAACAGGTGCCCGACAATATCGACGCCATCGCAGCGCTTGCCGACATCCTGTTCGAGGCAGGCGATGCAGAAGGCGCGAACGAGGTGCTGGCACGCGCGCCCGACGACAAGAAATCCGCTGCGGCACTGGTTTCCGTCCGCACCAAGATGGCGCTTGCCGAAGAAGCGGCAGCGCTTGGCGATTCCGCCGAGCTCGAGCGCCGGCTGGCGCTGGATCCCGGCGATCACCAGGCGCGTTTCGATCTCGCCATGATCCAGAACGCCAAGGGCCAGCGCACCGAGGCTGCCGACAACCTGCTGGCCATCGTCAAGGCGGACCGGACCTGGAACGACGACGGCGCCCGGGCACAATTGCTCAAGCTCTTCGAAGCCTGGGGCTTCACCGACGAGGTGACGCTTTCGACGCGTCGCAAGCTGTCGTCGCTGCTGTTTTCGTAATCGAGCAGCGCCGCGGCCTTGCGTTTGGTTGCAACAACCCCAGATGAGTAGCAGCTGAGGACAAGATGCAGGCAGGAAACGCGCATTACCGGCTCGACAGCGATCTGCCGACAACACTGGCGGTGTTCCCGCTGACGGCGGCCTTGCTGTTGCCGGGTGGGCGCATGCCGCTCAACATCTTCGAACCGCGCTACCTCCAGATGATCGACGACGCGATGGCCGGCTCGCGGCTGATCGGCATGATCCAGCCCTCGCTCGACGGCAATCTGCGACCGGACGGCGAACCGGCGCTCTGCCCGGTCGGCTGCATTGGCCGCATCACGTCGCTCGCCGAGACGGGTGATGGCCGCTACCTGATTTCGCTGCAAGGCGTCTGCCGCTTCCGTATCGTCCAGGAGCTGGTGGTCAAGACGCCGTTCCGGCAGTGCAGGATCACCTCGTTTGCGGCGGATCTCGGCGAGGACAAGGCCGGCGCGGAAGTCGACCGGCCGGCACTGCTCAAAGCCTTCCGCACTTACCTCCAGGCCAACGAACTCGAGGCCGACTGGGAGAGCGTCAGCCGCGCCGACAACGCCATACTGGTCAACGCGCTGTCGATGATGGCGCCCTATGGCGCTGCCGAAAAGCAGGCACTTCTCGAAGCTCCCGATCTCAAGACCCGCGCCGAGACGCTGATCGCGATCACCGAAATGGCGCTGGCTCGCGAAAACGAGGATTTCGGATCGATCCTGCAATAGGCAACGCTGCCGGAGAGCCGGAAATGGTCGAGACCAACAAACGCGACATCGACGTCAAGCTGCTTGAACTTTTGGCTTGCCCGCTGACCAAGGGGCCGCTGAAGTGGGATGCCGAACGCGGTGAACTGGTCTCCAGGCTGGCAAAGCTGGCTTACCCCGTGCGCGACGGCATTCCCGTCATGCTGCCCTCCGAGGCACGGCAGATCGGCGACCGGGAACCCGGCCCGAGCACCTGATACGCGACCTTCCTTGCCCTTCGAACCCGGGACAAGATTGCGCGCCCTGCTGCGGCCGATTCCACATCACACAATGAACGCTTCGCCCGGCACCTCGAGAGAGATTTGCCCGCCAGCTTTACCACGCGCGGACGTGCTTCCCGTCGGCACGCCGCCGGCCGATACATCGCAAGTGAATGATCGACGGATACGCCTTGCCGCCCGGCACGGTTCGCCATTTGCCTGCGCTCTTCCACCCCTCCATCCGCTATTGAAAGTTGCGGCCCTTGGGCATGACGTTGCTCGCCTTGCGGGCCAGCGTTTCGTAGCTCTGCAGCATGCGCGGGTCACGTGCGGCCTTGTCGGCGGAACTGGCCCGTCCCTCCGCAATCGGCCGGTTGCTTTGGTCGGCAGTTGCCTGCAGTTCCTCCGACATCGTCGCCAGCCAATGCGTCCAGTCCTCCATATTGTCGGCAACGATATGGATGACACCGGATTCCTTCTGCAGCTTGCCGGTGACGCGGATGAACTTCGATCCCATGATGACAGGCCGGAAGCGCTCGAAGACACGTGCCCAGACGACGATGTTGGCGATCGAATGCTCGTCTTCCAGCGTGAGGAAGATGGCATTGCCTTTGCCCGGTCGCTGGCGAACCAGCACCAGCCCGGCGACGGAGACCCGCCGCCCGTCGGGTACATCACCGAGCCAGGCATTGGGTGTAATGCCGGCACGGTCGAGATGGTGCCTGAGGAAGGCCACCGGATGCGCCTTCAGCGACAGGCCGAGCGAGCGGTAGTCGTGAATGACATGTTCGCCGAGCGGCATTGACGGCAAGTGTGTTTCTGGTTCGTTGTCGCCCAGTTGCACTTCGGGACGGTCGAACAGCGGCAGCATCTCGGCGGCACTCTTGCCATCGAGTGCCCGCACCGCCCACAGCCCCGCCCGCCTGTCGACGCCGATGGAGCGGAAGGCGTCCGCCTGGGCGAGAAGCTCGATCTCGCCGACATCGAGCCCAGAGCGCAGCCAGACATCGCGCACCGAGACGTAGCCCTTGCCACGCCGCGCAGCAAACTGCTCCATCCTGGCTTTGCTCAGCCCCTTGATCTGGCGGAAGCCGAGCCGGACGGCATGGCTGGTCCTGATGACATCCCGCATTTCGGCGTGGCGTTGCTGGATGCGTTTTGGGTCGAAGCCCGAACGCTCGAGCGTACAGTCCCAGACGGAATGGTTGACGTCGATCTGGCGAATTTCGACGCCGTGATCCTGTGCATCGCGCACCAGCTGTGCCGGCCGGTAGAAGCCCATCGGCTGCGCATTCAGGATCGCCGCGCAGAACACGTCTGGATAATAGGCCTTGAACCAGCATGAGGCGTAAACGAGCAATGCGAAGGCCGCGGCATGGCTCTCGGGAAAACCGTACTCGCCAAAACCCTCGATCTGCTTGAAGCAACGCTCGGCGAAGTCGCGCTGGTAGCCCCTGTCGACCATTCCCTGGATCATGCGGTCGCGGTAATTGCCGATCGTGCCGGTGCGCTTGAAAGTCGCCATCGCGCGCCTGAGCTGGTCGGCCTCGCCGGGCGTGAAGCCGCCGGCGACGATAGCGATCTTCATTGCCTGCTCCTGGAACAACGGCACGCCCAGGGTCTTGCCCAGGATGTCCTCAAGCTCCGGTTTGGGAAAGCCGTGCGCTTCCTTGCCCTGTCGGCGCCTGAGATAGGGATGCACCATGTCGCCCTGGATCGGGCCGGGACGGACGATCGCCACTTCGATGACAAGATCGTAGAATTTGCGTGGCCTCAGCCGCGGCAGCATCGACATCTGCGCCCGGCTCTCGATCTGGAAGACGCCGAGCGTGTCGGCCCGGCAGATCATGTCATAGACCTTGGGGTCCTCCGGCGGCAGCGTCGCCAGCTCGAACGGACGGCCATGTCGGTCACGCTCGTCGTAATGCGCCTCAAGCAGGTTGAAGGCCTTGCGCAGGCAGGTCAGCATGCCCAGCGCCAGAACATCGACCTTCAAGATGCCGACGGCGTCGAGGTCGTCCTTGTCCCATTCCACCATCTTGCGCTCGTCCATCGCCGTCTTGACGATCGGCACGATCTCGTCGAGCCGGTCTCTGGTGATGACGAAACCGCCGACATGCTGGGACAGATGGCGCGGAAAGCCCATGATCTCATTGGCGCGGTCGATGACATGCCGGGTCACCGGGTCGGCCTTGTCGAGGCCGCCGGCCGTCGCTTCCTTCTCGCCCAGTTCCGACGAATACCAACCCCAGATCGAGCCGGACATGGCGCCCCTGACGTCATCCGACAGACCCATCGCCTTGGCGACTTCGCGCAGCGCCGAGCGACCGCGATAGGTGACGACGGAAGCCGCGAGCGCGGTGCGCTTGGCGCTGTATCTTTCGTAGATGAATTCGATCACCTCGTTGCGCCGCTCGTGCTCGAAGTCGACGTCGATATCCGGCGGCTCGCCACGTTCCTCCGAAATGAAGCGCTCGAACAGCACATCGACGATATCGGGTCCGACATCGGTGATGCCGATGCAGAAGCAGATGACAGAATTGGCAGCGGAGCCGCGCCCCTGGCAGAGGATGCCCCTCGAACGGGCGAACTTCACAATCTCGTGGACGGTGAGGAAATAGCGGGCGTAATTGAGCTTTTCGACGATGTCGAGCTCATGCCGGATGATGCCCTGAACCTTTTCCGAAACGCCGTCCGGGTAGCGCTTTTTGGCACCCTCCCAGGCCAGCCGTTCCAATTCCGCCTGCGGTTCGAGGCCGGATTCCGTCGGTTCGTCGGGGTAATTGTATTTGAGCTCGCTCAGCGAGAAATGCAGGCTTTCGGCAAAGCGCAACGTCTCGGCCAGGGCCTCCGGGTGGTTGCGGAAAAACCTTGCCATATCGACAGGCGGCTTGAGGTGGCGTTCGGCATTCGCCTTGAGCTCGAAACCGACCTCGGCAACAGGCACGCTGAGGCGGATTGCCGTCAGCACATCCTGCAGCGGGCGCTGGTCCGGTGCATGGTAGAGCGCATCATTGGTCGCCATCAGCGGTATGCCTGCCATGGCGGCCATGGTAGCGGCCTGCTCGATCCTGAAGCGGTCGTCCCCACCGAAATTCGGAGCGACCGCGAGCCACAAGGAAGTGCCGAAGCGCTCCTTGAGACTGCGCAGAAGCGCAACGTCATCTTCCCTGGCGACCGCGACGTCGGGCAGGATGGCAAGCGACAGCAGGTCGCCCCACTCGAAAAGATCTTCCCGATAGAGAAGCGGCGCACCCTTTTCGCTCTCATCCCGGGCATTGGCCTGGGTAAGCATGCGGCACAGATGTCCCCAACCTTTGCGATCCCTGGGGTAGGCGAGCATGTCGGGCGTACCGTCGGCGAAAACCAGGCGGCATCCCGGGTGGTAGGCCAGCCCTTCCGTCTCCGCCATCTTCCACGCGCGGACGACACCAGCCACCGTATTGCAATCTGCAAGGCCGATGGCCGAAAGCCCCAGGAATTTCGCCGCGATCACCAGCTCTTCCGGAGCGGAAGCCCCGCGCAGAAAGGAGAAGTTCGACTGGATGCCGAATTCGGCATAGCTGGCAGCGACGACCATGTTCATGCGAAGACCCCGTGCAGGAACCAGCGCGGCACCGCCTGCGCATTGTAGAGGCCCTGCCGGTAGAGCCAGTAGCGGCGGCCCTCGGCGTCCTCGATGCGGTAATAGTCGCGCGTCGGCGCATCGGCCGCCTGGCGCCACCATTCGGGCGCGATGCGCTCGGGCCCTTCCGCCCGCGCCACGCGATGCAACGCCCGGCGCCAGCGGAAATTGAGCGGCGGACCATCGGGAATCTCGGTCGCCGGAACATCGATTGGTTCGGGCTGCCGAAACAGGCGAATGGGGCGGTCGGGCAACCGGAACCGCCTGGTAGCTTGCTGCGCCGCTCTGGCAGGACGCTCGGCTCCGTCCTTGCGGGCCTCTTCCTGGGCATAGGGCCGGGCGGGGGCGGCACGTTCCGGCAAATGGCTCTCGACCGGGATCGCTTCGAGCACCGCAGCTTCGCCAAGGCGTGCACTGATGCGATCGGCAAAGATCGCCAGTTCTTCGCCGCCATCCTCCACCACCTCGCCGGCAAGATCGGCCTGGCGCGCCTCTAAGCGGGCCGTCGACAGGGCAGAGAGACGCACGAGGTCGAAGCCGTAGCCGGCATCGATTGTCTCGCCGAGTGCCGCCAGCCGCTCATGAAACAGCCGGCGCACCAGTACCGGCTCGCGGATGGGGCGTGAGGCCCCGACAGTTATGCGGCTGACCATGCCGTCGACCCTAAACAGCAGCAGTTCGAGCGCGCGTACGCCCTCTTCCCGGCGCTCGAGATCGACCTTGAGGGTGGCGGCAAGCAGGCCGATCAGCCGCTCGATGTCGTCGATGAGCGACAGCGGGTCGGCGAGATGGCGCTCAACCGAAAGCGGGGCGACAGGAAGACGCGGTGAGATCGCCTCCTCGAGCCGACCCAACGCCTGGTCGAGGCGCTCGATGAGCTCTGCCCCGAAGCGACGGACAAGTGGCGCGCGCGGCCCGTCCATGATCGCGCCGACGCTGCGCAGCCCGACGCTTTCGAGGCTCGCCTTCGTCCTGGCATCGATCCTCAGCGCCGACAGCGGCAGGCGCGCGAGAAATTTGCGTTCGTTGCCCGGGGCCAGGATTTGACCCGTGGCAAAACGTGCCGTTGCCCATGCAGCACCAGGCGTCGAGGCAAGACCGGCGCGCACGTCGAAACCCTGGTGGAAAAACCGCGCCATCAGATCGGCAAGCAACGCCTTTTCGCCGCCGAAGAGGTGAGCGCAGCCTGAAATGTCCAGGAACAGTCCGTTTTCACCGTCGATCGCGACAAGCGGCGTGTAGCGGTCGCACCAGTCGGCAAGTCCTTCGAGCAACCGGCGGTCGGCCTCGGGATCGGCTTCGACGACATCGATGTCGGGGTGCATGGCGCGCGCCTCGGCGATGCCCATGCCCGGCTTCAAGCGAAGCGCCTCAGCCCGTGCGTCGAGGCCGGCGATGCGCTGGGTGTTGTTCTCGCGGTGGCTTGTTACCAGCGGCTTCAACGGCTGCGGGCTTGAACGCCAGGACCGCCCCAGCCTGCGCCGGAGGATGCGTTCGGCCGCGAGATGGGGAAACCACAGCGATACGATTCTCTGGGCTTCGTTCTGCGAGGGTGCGTGCATCGAGGTTCCATTCCAGAATGAAGCTGCCGGGAAGAGCCGTGCGGCTCTTGCCAATCTCGACAGCGAAGGCGGGAGCTGCGATCGAACCGGCCAGCGGCCCGAGAAGCGTTTGCCGCAAGGTGGCCGGCGCCGGCGAGACGACCAGCCGGACGGGGGCTGCCGTTGGTTCCGGCTCGGCCGACTGGCGCAGCAGGAGGACGGGCCGGCCACTGTCCTGTGCCCGGCGGTGCAGGCGCCGCGTCGCCGTGAGGTCGACAATGCGCGGGTTGCCGCGCAATTCGACGACGACGGCTGCTATCTCCTCGATGCGGGCTGCTTCTTCGGCGATCCACAGCACGTCGGCGGCCTTCGGCGCCTCGGCAAGCAGCAGGCTTTCGGCCGGTATGCCGAAGAAGCTGGCGAGGCCCGGTGCGTAGGGCAACCCTGCCTCGCGGAACATCTCTGTGGTACCGACCCACAGCACCAGGTCGCTGGGCCGCGACCGCTCCTTCAGCATGCCGCTGACGAGCGCCAGCGCCAGCCCCGCGGCAGCCCCCGCATTGCGGGTTTCGGTGCCATGGATCTCGGTCAGCGCCGCCTTCGGCAGGCCGCCGCCAAGCACCTCGTCGAGCCGCTCGACACCGGTCGGCAGGAAGAAGTCACGCGCCGAGGCGTGGCCGTTGCGGCGGACCAGCAGCCCCGCGACCGGCTGGCCGTCGGCAGGCGAGACCAGCCTCTCAGCCAGTGTTCCCTCGATCTTGGCTATCTTCTGACGCAAGGCAAAAACGACATCCCGCGCCACGGCGCTGGTCGCCATGTCGATCTGCTTTCCCTGTTGTTCCTGTTATGTTCCTATAGATTCCAGAGGCGCCCTGGAGAGTCAAGCCGATTCAAGGAGAATTTATTCCTCTCCTCTCCTTCTGCTGTCGCCGCTAATTTGGCGCCCGAGCGGCAAAGGCCTCGTAAGCGCGGCGGCAAAGGGCTATATGCCCCCAAAAGGACAAAGAATGGCCCGCATTTACAAGACCCGCGCCTGGCACGACCAGCTTTCGCCCTCGATCGAGGAGATGGAGCTTCTGGCGCTCGAAGCCTATGCGCATCTGCCGGAAGAGTTTCGCCAGCTGACCGGCGAGGTCGTCATTCAGTTGGCCGAATTCCCGACCGACGAGATCATGGACGACCTGTCGCTGGAAACGCCGTTCGACCTGCTCGGCCTGTTCGAGGGCCGCGGCATCGCCGAGCGCTGGAACCCGCAGACCGGCGAAGGCCCCAACCGCGTCACACTCTACCGCCGCGCCATTCTCGACTACTGGGCCGAAAACGAAGAGACGCTGGGCGACATCGTCACCCATGTGCTGATCCACGAGATCGGCCACCATTTCGGCCTGTCCGACGAGGATATGGAGCGGTTGGAGGAAGCCGCCGAATAGCGGCAGAACCTGAGATCAGTAGTCGCCGAGCTTGATGTCAGGTGTGTATTCGGCGCCCTCGACATCCTTCACCACCGCCTGCCCGCAGCGCATCGTCCTGGTTTCGGCGTCGAAGGAATAGGTCGGCGAGCCGAACAGGTGCCAGCCCTTGTTCACCGCAGCCGTGACCTTGTGGCAGAAGGTGGCGTCGTCAGGGCCGGTCAGGAAGCGATAGAGTTTCATGGCGGTGTCCCTTTCAGTGCCTGAGGCTTTCGAGCTGCGCTGCCCGCGCCAGAAGCCGCTCGGCCTCCGCAAGGTGCAGTCTTTCGACCATCTTGCCGCCGAGCGAGATTACACCTGAGGACGTATTCTCAGGAAGCGCGAAGGCATCGACGACGGCGCGCGCTTCGGCAAGTGCCTCGACCGACGGCGAGAACGCCGCATTGGCCGGGCCGATCTGGGCCGGGTGGATGACGGTCTTGCCCGAGAATCCCATGGCGGCGGCCTCGCCGCATTCGGCGGCGAAGGCGTCGAGATCGCGGAAATCGTTGGACACGCTGTCGAGCATGTCGATCCCGCCGGCTCGCGCGCAAAGCACCATCTGCATCAGCCAGGGCTGGATATAGCGGCGGTCCGGCGTGAGCCTGACGCCGGTGTCCTTGGCAAGGTCGTTGAGCCCGGCGATCAGGCATGACAGCCGTGCCGAAGGATCGCGGCCGAGCTCGGCGATGGCCGCGAGGTTGACCAGCGCCCGCGGCGTCTCGATCATCGCCCAGAGCTTGAGCGTGTCGAGGGCGTCGGCCTCGTCGAGCACGTCATTGGCTTCGAGCAGGTCGCGCGGCGTCTCGATCTTGGGCAGCACAACGCCATCGGTGGCCCAGCCGCTGGCGGCAGCAAGATCGTCCGCGCCCCACGGACTTTTCAGCCCGTTGATGCGCACGACATATTCACGCGCGCCTGCCGGCCGTTCGGCGAAGAATTTTGCCAGCCTGTCGCGCGCCGCGGCTTTCTGCTCGGGCAGCACGGCATCTTCCAGGTCGAAGATGACGGTGTCGCAGGCAAGCTGCGCAAGCTTGGCGATCGCCTTTTCGTTGGTGGCGGGCACGAACAGCACCGAGCGGCGCGGGCGGGGCAGGGAATGTTGCATCTGGTCTTCTTGCCCGGCAATGCTGGCCCTTGCAAGTCCTTGCCGGACGACGGCGTAACTGCTTTTGTCCTCCATCACAGACAGACGGGAACACTCCATGGCACGCTACGACGTGGTCATCACAGGCGGCGCGATCGTCGGCAGCTCGATCGCCTATTATCTGCGCGAGGAGGGTTTCACCGGCTCGATCGCGCTTGTCGAGCGCGACCCGCAATTCGCCCATGCCGCGACCACTTTGTCCTGCGCCTCGATCCGCCAGCAATTCTCGATCCCCGAGAACATCCGCCTGTCGCAGTTCACGCTTGGCCTGTTCCGACGGCTCAAGGAGGAGTTCGGCCCTGACGCCGATATCGGCTTCCGCGAGGGCGGCTACCTCATCCTCGCCGGCGACAACGGCCTGCCGATTCTCAAGGCCAACCACGAGGCCCAGATGGCCGAGGGCGCCGACATCGTGCTCGAGGATGCCGAGCAGCTGGCGAAGCGCTTCTCCTGGATCTCGACCGAGGGTATTTCCGCCGGCGCCTATGGCCGCACAGGCGAAGGCTGGTTCGATGCGCATGCCATGCTCGGCCTGTTCCGCAAGGCGCTGAAGACCAAGAACATCGACATGATCACGTCGGAGGTCACGGGCATCGAGCGCTCAGGCAACCGCGTTACGGCAGTGACGCTTGCCACCGGCGAGCGGCTGGAAACCGGCACGCTGTTCAACGCCGCCGGGCCGAACGCCGGCAAGGTCGCCGCCATGGCCGGTCTCGCTCTGCCGGTCGAGCCGCGCAAACGCAACGTCTTCGTCTTCGAGGCGCGCGAAAAATTCGCCGACATGCCGCTGATGGTCGACCCCTCCGGCGTCTATGTCCGCCCCGAAGGTTCGGTCTTCATCACGGGCGGGGCCGAAAGTGAGGATGGCGAGTTGGCTGCCGACCCCACGGATTTCAACCCCGACTGGGGGCTGTTCGAGGAGGTGATCTGGCCGGTGCTGGCCACCCGCGTGCCGGCCTTCGAGGCGATCAAGGCGACGCAAGCCTGGGTCGGGCACTACGACTACAACGCGCTCGACCAGAACGCCGTCATCGGCCCGCATCCCGAGGTTCAGAACTTCATTTTCGCCAATGGCTTCTCCGGCCACGGCCTGCAGCAGGCGCCGGCGGTCGGCAAGGCGCTCGCCGAGCTCCTTGTCCATGGCACCTACCGTACCATCGACTGTTCGGCCTTCGGCTACCAGCGCATCGCGGAAGGGCGAGCGTTCCGCGAGCTGAACGTGATCTAGGTAGGATCCTCAAGCAGCTTCACCTACGAGACAGCGAACGAACGTCCGGATTTATCGGAGATTCATAATATTATCGAGAGCTAATTTGAAAATATCGCAGTGCCTGCGTACCGAGCGGGTCAGATTTCATTAAGTCTTTCTCAGATACGAGACCACTTTTCCTTGTCAAGAAACTGCAATTGGCGTCAATGTAACGAATCTCAGGCAGTGCATACAGGGAATTGGAATGAAGCAGTCTTGCGCGAACGGGGGCGCACCGGATACCCAATCAACCAGCAAATACAAACTTCTTTCAGGCGTCTGCATTGCCGCTTTGGCAATGGGGGGAACACTTCCCGCGGCAAGGGCAGCGAACTTCGTCGCCTCGAACCAGACGGAACTCTACCAGGCGATAGCGGACGCCCAGGCGAGCCCTGATGCAGCATCGACAATCATGCTGACATCCAGTTTCCAGATCACCAGCCCGCCTCCCGCGATCGCCGGAAAGGCGATCACGATCGCCACCGGAGCCAATACGCTCTCCTACAGTTCGGCTGCGGTCTTCAACGTCGCGAGCGGCGCGAGCCTGACGCTCTCAGGCCAGATCCAGGGCACTGGCAGCCTGAACACGGGTTTGCTTTCGAAGGTCGGCGGGGGCGAACTCATCATCAACGAGGCCGCTGGCTCCGGCATTACGACAATCAGCATCAACGATGGACACACGCTCATCTCTGGCGGCAGCGACGTCACATTCGGCTCTTCCGCCGGTGGAACCGTGTCGCAATTGGATATTGCCGGCGGGGACGGCCAAGTGGCGAGCCTGACGTTGTCAGGTCAGGGCACCCGGCTGGTCGCGACAGGCACCGACCCGAATGACTTGAGCGGCGGCGCGGGAAGCCAATCGACCCTGACCATCGAGAATGGCGCCGTTTACACGACGACGGGGGGCATAAGGGTTCACACGCCAGGCTCGCAAGGCACGGCCACCATCAACGTCATGGGCGAAGGCTCGACGCTGGAAGCCGGCGGCTTCACGTCCACTAACGGCACCAGCTACATCTACGTTCGCGACGGCGGCGTGGTCGACATCACCGGCAACACCTCCTTCGGCGGCGTTGGAAACCTCAGCTTCAACACCGCACTGGTCACAGCTGAGGTGTCCGGCGGAGGATCCCGATGGAACTCGGGCTCGACGATAGCAATGTACCAGGGTTCGCTCTCGATCCTGGACGGCGGCGTCATGACCGGGACGGCCGTGAACATCTCCACCAGCCCAGGCGGCGTCCTCCCAAATTTCAGTGTCCTTGTTTCCGGGGACGGGTCGGTGCTCAACGGGACCGCGGTCACTCTCGGAACCAGGGGCAAGGGTGCCCTGACCCTTGCCGATGACGGCAGGGTGGTAGTGAACAACGGCAACTCGGCCCTTGTCGTCGGTAGCGTGCATGCCAGCAGCCACGCAGCGCTGAACATCGGCGGCGCGGTTGGCCAGGCGGCGACCGGTGCCGGAACGCTCCAGGCGTCGGCGATAACCCTCGCGGCCAGTGCCGAGATCAACTTCAACCACACCGAAACCGGCTACGTTTTCGACCTGCCGATCAACGGCAGCGGCGCCATCAACCAGCTCGCCGGCCGCACCATCTTCAACGCCAACCAGACCGGCTTCAACGGGCTGACCAGTGTCCATGGCGGCATGCTCGTCGTCAACGGCGTCCTCGGCGGCATCATGGATGTGCGCGGCGGCGTCCTGGCAGGCGTGGGCTCGGTCGGAAACACCGCTAACTATGCCGGCGGCACCATTGCGCCCGGAAACAGCATCGGCACGCTGACTGTCGCCGGCAACTACACGAGCAATGGCGGCACCCTGCTGATCGAGGCCGTCCTCGGCAACGATGCCTCGCCCACCGATCTTCTCGCCATAACAGGCAACTCGATCCTCGGAACCGGTGCGACCAGAATCTTCGTCACCAATCTCGGCGGCGCCGGAGCGGAAACGACCGGCGACGGTATCAAGATTGTCGACGTGGCGGGCACATCCGCCGCCGATGCCTTCGTGCTGGCTGGTCCGGCGATCGGCGGGGCCTATCTCTACGGCCTGTTCCAGAACGGCATCGCCGATCCCACAGACGGCGACTGGTACCTGCGCATGACCGATACGCTGGCGCCGACGGTGCCGGTCTATGAGAACTATCCGATCGTCTTGCTTGGCTTGGCCGAGCTGCCGACGCTGCAGCAGCGCGTCGGCGACCGCTACTGGCCCGGGGCGAGTGAAGCGACGGATAGCGCCGGAGGTGAGGCCGGCCCGCGCAATTTCTGGACGCGGATCGAAGGCGCGCATGGCCATGTCGAGGGCGTTTCGACCACTGGCACCTCCTATGACAGCAACCGCTATCTCGTACAGGCAGGCATTGATGGCTTGTTCGCCGAAACCGGCTCAGGCAGGCTGATCGGCGGCATCAATGCGCAATATGGCCGGGTCAACGCCGACATCGGCTCCAGCCTCGGCAACGGCACCAATGCGACAGTTGCCTATGGCGGCGGCGCGACGCTGACCTGGTATGGCAGCAACGGCATCTATGTCGACGGACAGGCCTCTGTTAGCCGCCTGTCGAGCGACGTTGCCGCCGACACCGTCGGCAAGCTCGTCGACGGCAATCAAGGCCTTGGCTATGCCTTCAGCATCGAAGCCGGCCGCAAGCTGTCGGTCGGCGGCACCTGGTCGGTGACCCCGCAGGCCCAGCTTGCCTACACCTCCGTCGATTTCGACGATTTCGCCGATCCGTTCGGCGCCAAGGTGTCGCTGGTGGCCGGCGACAGCCTGAAAGGCCGGATCGGCCTGGCGCTGGACTATGACGCAGGCGGCGGCGCGAGCCGCAGCCATGTCTATGGCATCGCCAATCTTACCTACGAATTCCTGGACGGAACGGCGGTCGACGTGGCGGGTACCAAGGTCGCGTTCGAGCCCGATTCCTTCGGCGCGGAACTTGGCATTGGCGGCACCTACCGCTGGGCCGGAGGCAAGTACGCCCTGTACGGCGAAGCGCTGGCTTCGACCAGTTTCGAGGGCAGCAACGGCTTCAAAGGTACGGTTGGCTTCAACACGGCGTTCTAGGTTTCAAGACCGCAAATGCCCGGCCCGCCGCTCGGCGGGCCTTTTCGTTTCACCGTCTTGAGGGCTAATCCGCAATCTGCCCAAACTGCGACGTATAAGCAGGCGATTGCAGATATTGGCGCAAAACCAACCTGGCGCCCCCTTACGCCCTTTCCTCCCACACCTTCGCCAGCTCCACGATCGTCGTCACCGCCTTTTCCATGTCTTGGCGGCTGACCCATTCCAGCGGGGAGTGGAAGGCGTGGCCGCCGGCGAAGATGTTGGGGCAGGGCAGGCCCATGAAGGACAGGCGCGAGCCGTCGGTGCCGCCGCGGATGCTGCCGCGCACCGGCTCCATGCCGGCGCGGCGGACGGCTTCGAGCGCGTTTTCGACGATCTCGGGATGGCGGTCGAGCACCACCTTCATGTTGCGGTACTGCTCCTTGACGGTGAAGCTGTAGGAAGAGCCGGGATAGGCTTTCAGCACGTCCTTGACGATGTCTTCGAGCAGTTTTTCCTTGGCGGCGAGGCCCGCTTCGGTGAAGTCGCGCACGATCAGGCTGAGCGCGGCCTTTTCCATCGAGCCCGACAAAGCGGTGGGGTGGAGGAAGCCTTCGCGGCCCTCGGTGGTTTCGGGCGAAAGCTCCTTCGGCAGCCGGTCGACGATGGCGCCAACGATCTTGATGGCGTTTTCCATGCGGCCCTTGGCGAAACCGGGATGGATGGCGACGCCTGAAATGGCGATCTCGACGCCGTCGGCGGAGAAGGTCTCGTCCTCGATATGGCCGGCGGTCTCGCCGTCCATCGTGTAGGCGAATGTGGCGCCGAGCTTGGCGAAGTCGACCTTGTCGACACCGCGGCCGATCTCCTCGTCGGCGGTGAACAAAAGCTTGACCGCGCCGTGCTTGATATCGGGATTGGCGATGAGGAACTGTGCTGCCGTCATGATCTCGGCGATGCCGGCCTTGTCGTCGGCGCCGAGCAGGGTGGTGCCGTCTGTGGTGACGATGTCATTGCCGATCTGGTTCTTCAGCTCGGGATGCTCGGTCACGCGGATGACCTGCTGCGGGTCGCCTGTGAGCCGGATGTCGCCGCCGGCATAGTTGCGGAGGATCTGCGGCTTGACGTTGGTGCCGGTGAAATCGGGCGCGGTGTCCATATGCGAGCAGAAGCAGATGACCGGAACCTGCTTTTGGGTGTTGGCCGGCACCGTGGCGTAAACATAACCATGCTCATCGAGATGGGCGTCGCTGAGGCCGATCGCCAGAAGCTCTTCGACGAGCAGGCGGCCGAGGTTCTTCTGCTTCTCGGTCGAGGGCTGGGTCGGCGAGCTCGCATCGGACTGAGTGTCGATGACGACGTAGCGGAGGAAGCGGTCGAGCACGGTGTCGGTGGTGGCGGTCATGTCAGGCTCCAATGCATCGGCGATGCACTGCTATAGCCGCCCGGGCGGATGCCGTGAACGGGTTTCGCGCCTGTTGTGGCCGCTGTCCGCGCGATCGGCGTGGTCTGGCCCAAGGCGCGCCCGGCGGAACCGGGCGCTTCACCGGATGCTTCCGGGCGATGTGCCTGCACCTCAGCGCGGCGCAGCACTGTTCTTGGCGATGGCCAGGATGACGATGCCCCAGTCGTCCTCATGAAGCTCATGGCCGCCGCCTTCGACGACGACATATGTCGAGCCCTTGACCGCGTCGGCGATCGCCTTGCCATGGACGATCTGGAAGATCGGGTCGGCAGTGCCATGGATAACGGTAAGCGGCACGTTCAGGCCGGGAAGCTTGCCCTTCACCGCTTCGCCGCCGGCGAGCATGAAGTGGTTGGTCGCCGAGAGGTAGCCACCGGAGCGATCGTAGTCACGTTCGATGAAGGAAAGAGTCTTCACCGCGTCATGCGGATGGGTAGTGCTTGCGATCACCCGGGCCTCGCCGGCAATGAAGCCGGTCGCCTGGGCGCGGTCCGACCAGTCGACGCTTTCGCCCGTCGCGGCATGCTCCATGTAAGCAGGGCTCGGCGGCGGCAGGTCGAGATCGAGGCCGACGGGCGTGGTCGATATCAGGGTCAGCGAGGCGACGCGGCCAGGCACCGAGAGCGCCAGGATCTGGGCGATCATGCCACCGAGCGACATGCCGACGACATGAGCCTTTTCGATGCCGTAGGCGTCGAGCACGGCGATGGCGTCTTGGGCCATGTCGTCCATCGAATAGGGTGGCTTGCCCGGCGCGAACCTGGTCGACAACCCGGTATCGCGGTTGTCGTAGCGGATGACATAGCGGCCGCTGACAGCGATCTGGCGGCAGAAATCCTCCGGCCACCACAGCATCGAGGCCATGGCGCCCATGATCAGCAGCACGGGCGGCGCCGAAGGATCGCCGAAGGCTTCGGTGACAATCTCGACGCCATTGGCACGGACGGTCTTTGTGGTGGTTTCGCTGGCCATCGCCTTACTCCCCGGGGTTGCGCCGAAAACGGCGAGCACTGCTGCGGAGAGCAGGAAGCGGCGCCGGCTGGTCGTGTTGATGTGATCTGGCATTTCGATCTCCTCGCGCCCGCTGGGCGGCTTGGACGGACACTAGGGACGTCGAAGTCGGATCGCGAGAGCGATACTGGACAAAAACGAGGCATACGTGCCACTGATGGCACATGAAAACCCAGGCCGACCCCCTCCGCATCAGCCTGCTTGCCTTGCCGCAGACGACACCGGCGGCGGTATACGGGCTGTTCGAGGTGCTGTCGGCGGTGGGCTCGATCTGGGACCGGCTGACCGGGCAGCAGACCAGGGCACGGCGCATCTCAGCCGAGATCGTGGCACGAAGCAAGGAGACGTTCACCTGCGCCATCGGCACACCGATCCAGCCGCATGCGACATTCGCCGACACAGAGAATACCGACGTGGTGATCGTCACCGACCTGGCGCTGCCGCTCGAGGGTGGCGCGGCGCTCGGATGGGGCGATGAGATGGAATGGGTCCGGGCGCAGCTGTCCGCCGGCGCCACCATCTGCTCGGTGTGCACAGGCTCGATCTTCCTCGCCGAGGCGGGGCTGCTCGACGGCAAGGACGCAGCCTCGCATTGGATCGCCGCCGACATCTTCCGCGACAACTATCCCTTGGTGCGATTCCGGCCCGAGCGCATCGTCTGCGACATGGACCCTGAGGGACAGCTGATCACCACAGGCGGCGCGTCGTCCTGGGAAGACCTCGCACTGCACCTGATCGCGCGCTACAGCGGCAGGGAGGAAGCAGCGCGCATCGCAAAAGTGTTCCTGCTCGGCGACCGCAGCGACGGCCAGTTGCCTTTCGCCGCGATGGCCAAGCCCAGGCGCCACGAGGATGCGGCGATCGGCAACTGCCAGCTCTGGATCGCCGACAATTACGCCTGCGCCAATCCGGTGACGCGCATGGTCGCCGAAAGCGGTCTGCCCGAGCGCACCTTCAAGCGCCGCTTCAAGGCGGCGACCGGCTACACGCCTGTCGATTATGTGCAAAGCCTGCGTATCGAGGAGGCCAAGCAGATGCTGGAGGCCACCGCTGACGCGACGGACGAAATCGCCGAGACAGTCGGCTACGAGGATCCGGCGTTCTTCCGCCGGCTGTTCCGGCGCCATACCGGCATTACGCCGGCGCAATACCGGCAGCGGTTTCGCCTGAAGCGGTTGTAGCGGCCACCCGGCCCTTCCCTTCACCCATTCCCGCCGTCATCATGCCGCGCGGACCACTCTGCGAAGGAGCGACGCATGGACTTCATGCGACTGCTGAAATCGATCGAGGAACTGCTCTACGAGGTCGTGTCGTGGCTGCTGTTTTACCCGCTGACGATGTGGCGAGCATTGCGCGACCCCGACAAGATGATGCGCTATGCCAATGTCGAGCTGTCCGACGACGTGGACGAGCAGTACCAGGACACGATGAGCCCGCCGATGTTCCTGCTGCTGACGCTGCTGATCGTGCATGGCCTGGAGCTCGGCTTCATCAGCGATCGTTCCTGGGTGGCGCCGTCGATGCTCGCCAGCGACTCCAACCTTCTGATCTTTCGGGCCGTCGTCTTCAGCGTCTTCCCGCTGCTGATGGCGGTGAAGCTGTTGCGCTTTCGCGGCGCCCGGATCGACAGGGCAACCTTGAAGCCGCCGTTCTACAGCCAGTGTTATGTCGCGGCACCCTTCGCCCTCGGCGTCAGCCTGGCGGGCGTGGTGTGGCGCGTCCACAACAGCACCGCGAGCGTCGCGGCACTGCTGCTGTTGGTCGTTGCCATCGTCTGGTACGTGGCGGTGGAAACGCGCTGGTTTGCCCGCAATCTCGACCTTGGTCTCGGCCGCGCGCTGCTCAGCGTCGTTGTCAGCGTGCTGCAAGGCGTGGCAGCCATGCTGATCGTCGGCACGGCCATCGCCCTGACGCAGGCGCCAGGGACGTAACGCAACGGCCATCGCCGTCGCGGCATGCCCCGGCGACCGCCACCCCGCGGCGTGTTGCCCGCGACGGTTCGTTATCGCATCGATTGCAATCTGGACATGAGACCAGCCTCGACGTCGAGGCTGGGAATGGCATCAACGGCAGGGTAGCCGATGTCCTTCATCTGCTCCGGGCTGAGTGCCGCGATGATCCGCCTGCTCTGGGCACGGCGATACCACATCTCGGCTGCCGCGATACGGCGTGCAGTGGCCTGGAGGAGCCGGATCGTCAGATCCGCCGTCTGATGTCCGTGGCTGGAATGCACTGAGTAAGCCATCTCGGCCTCCCGTCTCCTGACATGACCCGGCGAGCTTGCCATGCAGGCGTGAGTCCAGCGTGTTCGACGCGTGAACGAGACGTCTAATGCGGAAACACTCCCGCTTGATCTCGATCAATGCGGGAAGTCGCGTTGCCGCGCAGATAGAGCGCTGCGGTCGGATGCAGCGCGGGGCGAGGGAGGACGAATGGCGGATATGGACACCTACGCGAGGCGACCGGCTAGGCCGCCGGAAGTGCGCGCACTGACCGTAGCCGACATCAGGCAGAGCCTGGCGGAGGGCGCCGCCGACTTCGCCCGGAGCCCGCGCATCGGGCTCGCTATTGCGCTGGTCTTCGTGGTGATCGGCTTGGCAATTACAACGTCCCTGCTGGTGCTGCACGCCCCATGGCTGATCTATCCGTTCGCGATCGGCTTCCCGCTGGTCGGGCCCTTCGCCGCCGTCGGATTCTATGAGGTAAGCCGCCAAATGGAGGCCGGGCATAAGCCAACGCTTGGACAGGTCCTCAACTTGATCTGGGCCCAGCGCCGACGCGAAGTGTCGTGGATGGCTTTCGTCATGCTGTTCGTGTTCTGGGTCTGGATGTACCAGATCAGGCTGCTGATGGCGTTGATTCTCGGCCGCATGTCCTACGCCACGCTCGACCGCTTCGCCGATCTTGTGTTGACCACCAACCAGGGCTGGATCTTCCTCGGTATCGGCCATATCGAGGGCGCGGCACTGGCGCTGGTACTGTATTCCATCACGGTCATCTCAATCCCGATACTGCTCGACCGCGAAATCGACTTCGTCACCGCCATGCTGACATCGATCCGCGCGGTGCTGGCGAGCCCGCTTGTCATGCTCGGCTGGGGCCTGGTGGTGACGGTTGCGGTGCTGGCAGCCTGCTTGCCCTTTTTTCTCGGCCTCCTGGTGGTGCTGCCGGTGCTGGGCCATGCTACCTGGCATCTTTATCGCCGCGCGGTAGTTTAGCGTACTTGTCCCTCATCCTTCGACAGGCGCAGGATGAGGGAGCGCACGACGTGGATCGTCAGTTCCAGGCAGCACCCGCGACCTGGCGGACCGCGGCGTTGAGGCGGTTCCAGACATTGATCGCCGCAATGCATAGCAGCAGCGCCGAAATCGCCTTCTCGTCGTAGTAGCGCGTCGCCTCTTCCCAGACGTCGTCCGTCACCGGGTCGGACTTGTCGGCGATGCGGGTCACGGCTTCCGTCAGCGCAAGGGCTGCGCGCTCGGCCGGCGTGAACCAGGGCGTGTCGCGCCAGGCGGCGGCGGCGAAGATGCGGTCGTCCTTCTCGCCGAGCTTCCTGAGTTCGAGCGAATGCATGTGAACACAGACGCTGCAGCCGTTGATCTGGCTGGCGCGCAAATGGACCAGCTTGCGCGTCACCTCGGGCAGGCCGTCCCTCTCGGTCGCCTTGTTGAGCGCAAACAGCGCCTGCATGGCATCGGGAAGCAGGATGGCGGGGTTGGTCATACGAGCTTGCATGTGAGTCTTCCTTGTCGGGTTCGGGTCCATTCGATCTTGACGGCGCCGGCCCCGCGACAGTCTCTGTCACATCGGCCGGGATTCGTTCGTCATGGCCTTGACGGAACAGCAGCAGGGAATGTGACCTATGAACGAAGAAATTTTTCTGGCCGAAAAATTCGCCGAGAAGCGCGGGCATCTGCGCGCCGTCGCCTACCGCATGCTAGGCTCGGCCAGCGAGGCCGAGGACGCGGTCCAGGAGACCTGGCTGCGCCTGGCGCGCACCGACACCGACGACATCGACAATCTCTCGGGATGGCTGACGACGGTGGTGGCGCGCGTCTGCCTCGACATGCTGCGCCGGCGCAAGTCGCGGCGCGAGGAGCAGCTCGACACCGAAGGGCCCGACGAAATTGCCGACGATGCCCCTGCCGTCGATCCCGAACGCGAGCTGGCGATGGCCGACGCCGTCGGCCTGGCACTGCTGGTGGTGCTGGAGAAATTGGCACCGGCCGAGCGCATCGCCTTTGTGCTGCACGACATGTTCGACCTGTCCTTCGATGACATCGCCCCCGTCGTCGAGCGGACGCCGGTCGCGGCGCGGCAGCTGGCGAGCCGGGCCCGGCGCCGGGTCCAGGGCAGCGACGAGGCGCGCGCGCCCGACCGGACGCGTCAGCGGCAGGTTGTCGACGCGTTTCTCGCGGCATCGCGCGGCGGCGATTTCGCCGGCTTGCTTGCCGTGCTCGATCCCGACGTCGTGTTCCGCGCCGATGCCGTCGCCGCACATCTCGGTGCCGTTGCCGAACTGCGCGGCGCGCAGGCCGTGGCGCAAAGCTTCAAGGGCCGGGCGCAGGGCGCGCTGCCGGCGCTTGTCGACGGCGCGATCGGCCTGCTGGTCGCCCCGATGGGCAAGCTCCGTGTCGTGCTGATGCTCAGGCTCAACGGCGACAGGATCGTCGGCATCGACGCCGTCGCCGATCCGGACCGGCTGGCAAAGCTGGATCTGGCTTTGCTCGACTAGTCGGTAGAACCCTGCCTTCCAAAGATCGGTGGGCCGCGCGTGCCACAAGGCGCGCGGCCGATGCCGGCCGTCCGGCAAAGCCCATCACATTCCCGCAACATAGGCACTCTTGCCTTGCTGCCGCCGGATCGCAGGCGCAGAATTGCCTGGCACGGCGGATGAGGAGGCCTTTTCTCTGAGCGGAGGAAAGCTCCATGAACGACCTGAACCTCACGACCCTTGACGGTGGGCTGGCGACGGTGAGCGCGCCTGTCCTCGATGCTTTCGCAGCAAGCCTGCGCGGCCAAGTGCTGAATGCCGGCGATGCCGGCTATGACGAGGCGCGTACCGTCTGGAACGCCATGATCGACCGTCGCCCCGGCCTTGTCGTGCGCTGCGCCGGCGCCAGCGACGTTATCGCCGCAGTCAAGTTCGCGCGCGACAACAAGCTGCTCGTCTCGGTACGCGGCGGCGGCCACAACATCGCCGGCAGCGCCGTGTGCGACGGCGGCATGATGATCGACCTGTCGCAGATGAGGTCGGTTCGCGTCGACAGGGTGGCACGGCGAGCCTGGGTCGAGCCGGGTGCCATCCTCGCCGACGTCGACAAGGAAACGCAGGCGTTCGGCCTTGCGGTTCCGACCGGCATCAACTCGACGACGGGCATTTCAGGACTGACGCTGGGCGGCGGCTTCGGCTGGACGACACGCAAGCTCGGCCTGACCATCGACAATCTGCTGTCGGCCGACGTGGTGACTGCGGATGGCGAACTGGTGCGGGCAAGCACGGCCGAGCATCCCGACCTGTTCTGGGCGATACGCGGCGGCGGCGGCAATTTCGGCGTCGTCACCGCCTTCGAGTTCAAGCTGCATAAGCTCGGCCCGCAGGTGCTGTCGGGGCTGGTCGTGCACCCGTTCGACGAGGCCAAGTCGGTGCTACGGCAATATCGCGAAGCGCTCGAGGACGCGCCCGACGAGCTGACCTGCTGGACGGTGATGCGGCAGGCGCCGCCGCTGCCGTTCCTGCCGGCGCAATGGCACGGCAAGGAGGTGCTGGTGCTGGCGATGTGCTGGTGCGGCGAGCTCGAGGCCGGCGAGAAGGCGACCGCTGCCTTGCGCGGCATCGGCCAGCCAATCGTCGACGTCGTCGGGCCGAACCCGTTCGCCGGATGGCAGATGGCGTTCGATCCGCTGCTTGCGCCCGGCGCGCGCAACTACTGGAAGAGCCACGACTTCATCGATCTGGAAGATACCACCATCGACATGCTCGACAGCGCGATCCGTGCCTTGCCGGGGCCGGAATGCGAAATCTTCGTCGGCCATGTCGGCGGCGCTGCCGGGCGGGTGGCGACCGATGCGACGGCATTTCCGCAGCGCAATTCGCACTTCGTCATGAACGTGCATGCGCGCTGGCGCGAAGCGTCGATGGACAAGGCCTGCATCGGCTGGGCCCGCAACATCTATGAAGCGACGCGGCCGCAGGCTGTCGGCACCGCCTACATCAACTTCATGCCGGCTGATGAGGCCGATCGTGTCGAGGCGGCTTATGGCGCCAACTACACCAGGCTGCTCGAAGTGAAGCGCAAATACGACCCCGACAACATGTTCCGCATGAACCAGAACGTTCACGCCAAGAAGACGCGCAAGGCGGCGTGACGCGTTTCTGCCGCCTGTGCTGAGAGCCCACGGCACGGACGTGCTCGACGAGGCCCCCACGCTGGATCCCTCCCCAAAAAAGGGGAGGGATAGGTCAGCGTTGCGCCTGCCTTTTCTCGGCCAAGCTTGACGGGCTCTCTCATTCTATATAACCTTTCAGTTATAGAATGAGAGAGCAGCGCCATGACCCCGTCCGAACGCCTTGACGCGACCTTTACCGCACTGGCCGATCCGACACGGCGGGCGATCCTGGCGCGACTGATGACGGGCGAGGTTTCGGTGATGGAGCTGGCCGAACCCTTTGCCATGAGCCAGCCGGCGATTTCAAAACATCTCAAGGTGCTGGAGCGCGCCGGGCTGATCTCGCGCGGCCGCGACGCCCAGCGCAGGCCTTGCCGCATCGAGGGCGAGGCGCTGGCAGAAGTGACCGGCTGGCTCGACGAGTACCGAAAGGTCTGGGAGGGCAACTACAAGCGTCTCGACGCGCTGCTCGCTGATCTGCAAGCGAACCAGGGCAAAGCCTGAAGCGGAAGCGAGGAGAAGAAACGACGATGAGCCACAGACTGGAAGTGACGACGCCGAGCGACCGTGAGATCGCCATGACGCGTGTGTTCGACGCGCCGCGCGAGCTGGTGTTCGACTGCTGGACGATTCCCGCATTGCTGAAACGCTGGATGACCGGGCCCGACGGCTGGTCGTTTGCCGTCTGCGAGATCGACCTCAGCGTCGGCGGCACGTATCGCTTCGTCTGGCGCCATGACGACGGCCGCGACATGGGCATGACCGGGACCTATCGCGAGATCGCCCGGCCGGAAAGAATCGTCAGCGTCGAGCTGTTCGACATGGACTGGACCGACGGCGAGGCGCGCTCGACCCTGGTGCTGACCGAAAGGGACGGCCGCACCATTTCGGTCAACACCGTGCTCTACAGCTCCCGCGAGGCCAGGGACGGCGCGATCGCCATCGGCATGGCCAGGGGCGTCGAGGCCGGATACGACAGGCTCGACGGGGTGCTGGCCGAGCAAGTGGCAGCGCGGTAGCTCGGGGGCTGACGGGCGACGGTCGCTCAACGGCAGACGCGGCGATAGATGTTGCCGTAGAGCTCGATCTGGCAGTTCGACTTCATCACGCGCACCTCGGGCCGCTGCATCTGCGGTATCACGATCTGGCGGTCCTGCTCACGCAGCCGCTGCTGCTCGGCCTGGAAATCGGCGCGGCCCTGCCGGCTTTGCAGGATCTGCAGCTCGTTGATGCGGCCTTCGCGGGCAAGCTGGTTTTGGTCGGGCTGGCCGGGCAGGTCGATGGCATGCGCCTGCATTGCGCCGGCAAGCAGAATGCCCGCCACCATCAGAGCCCGTTTCGATCTCGCCATCTTCGCCACCAGCACATTTTCCGCGCGAAACAACCGCGCCTCACGAAGGTAGTGCGCCTATCCGCCGAAACAATGGCGTTAGCCTGTGCGCGACTTATCGGCGAGGAAATCGATGAAAGCGCGGATGCGCGCGGCAAGGTGACCATGGCCGGCGAAGACGGCGTGGATCATCTCTATGTCCTCGGGGTTGTAAGCTTCGAGCACCGGCACTAGCGTGCCGGCGTCGATGTCGGCCTGGACCTGGAAGCGGCCGCTGCGGATCAGGCCGACGCCGTCGAGGCAGAGCCGGCGCAGGCTTGGGCCGTTATTGGCAAGCAGGTTGCCGCCGATGCGCTGTGCGAAGGTCTCACCGGTTGCCGGGTCGCGAAACATCCATTCGTCGCGGTTGCGCAGGAAGTTGAAGCGCAGGCAGTTGTGGCCAACCAGATCGGCCGGTCTTTCCGGCACGCCATGCCTTTCCAGATAGGCAGGCGAGGCAACGACGACGCGGCGGATTTCCAGAATCTTGCGCGCCTTCAGCGATGAATCGCGCAGCTTGCCGGACCGGATCGCGACGTCGGCGCGCTCTTCGTAGAGGTCGATGACGCTGTCGGTCAGCGACAGGTCGAGTTCGACCTCGGGATAAAGCGCCAGAAACGCGGCGATGTGGGGCACGACGTGGCTGGCGCCGAAAGCGACCGAGGCGCTGACCCTGAGCAGGCCGCGCGGCACCGCGTTGGCGCCTCCGGCGACGATACGTTCGGCCTCCTCGATCTCGCCGAGGATGCGGGCGGCGCGCTCGAGATAGACTTCACCTTCCGGGGTGAGCTGCAGGCTCCGCGTCGAACGCACGACCAGGCGGGTGCCCAGCCTGTCCTCGATGCGCGTGATCAGCTTGCTGACCGCCGAAGGCGACAGGCCGAGCTGCCGGCCGGCGGCGGAGAAGCTCTTCAGCGAGACGGCCCGGACGAAGACCTCCATCTCACCGGCGCGATTGTCCATGACTGGCCTCTTGTGAATCAAATTCACAAGTATTCGTCCATCATCGCGCATTATTGCGCAAGTGCCCTTGCCCCATATGCAGCCCACGGATCAACCGCGGCGCAGGCCGCCCATTCAACTCGGGAACGGTGCACGACATGCCCCTAGCCATCTTCGCGCTCACCATCGCCGCCTATGCGATCGGCACGACCGAATTCGTCATCGTCGGGCTGTTGCCGACGGTGGCCCAGGATCTTCACATCACTCTGCCGCTCGCCGGCCTGATCGTCAGCGTCTACGCGCTGGGCGTCACTTTCGGCGCGCCAGTGCTGACGGCGCTTACCGGCCGGATCGAACGCAAGCCCCTGCTGCTCGGGCTGATGGCGCTGTTCGTCGTCGGCAACACGGCAGCGGCGCTGAGCCCCAGCTACGAGCTGTTGCTTGTCGCGCGCGTGCTGTCGGCCTTTGCCCATGGCGTGTTCTTCTCGGTGGGCGCCACCATTGCCGCCGATCTGGTGCCGGAAAACCGCCGCGCCTCGGCGATCGCCATGATGTTCATGGGCCTGACGGTGGCGATCGTCACCGGTGTGCCGCTCGGCACTTTCATCGGCCAGACCTTCGGCTGGCGCGCCACCTTCTGGGGCGTCTCGCTGCTCGGCGTCATCGCCTTCGTCTCCATCGCTGCCCTGCTGCCCTCGACCCTCAACAAGGCCGCACCGTCCAGCCTGCTCGACCAGGTCCGCGTGCTCGGTTCCGGCCGGCTGCTGCTGGTGTTTGCGATGACCGCGCTCGGTTATGGCGGCACCTTCGTCACCTTCACCTATCTCGCCTCGATCCTCGAACAGATCACCGGCTTCCAGGCTTCGAGCGTCAGCCTGATCCTGGTGCTCTACGGTCTCGCCATCGCCATCGGCAACATTGCCGGTGGACGCATCGCCGACCGCAACCCGGTCAAGGCGCTGACGGTGCTGTTTGCATTGCAGGCTATGGTGCTGGTGCTGTTTTCCTTCACCGCGCTTTCGCCCGTGTGGACGCTGGCAACGCTGGCAGCACTCGGCTTCCTGTCTTTTGCCAATGTGCCGGGCCTGCAGCTCTACGTCGTGCAACTGGCCAAGGAGCATCGCCCGGGCGCCGTCGACGTCGCCTCGGCGCTCAACATCGCCTCTTTCAATCTCGGCATCGCACTGGGCGCCTGGATCGGCGGCTTGGTTGTCGCCTCGCCGCTCGGCCTTGGCGCCACGCCATGGGTGGGTGCTGTGCTGGTGGCCGGTGCCTTCGTGCTGACGGTATGGAGTGGCGCGCTCGACCGGCGCCAGGAACCGCTGTGCCAACCGGCTTAAGTTGATTGACCGGTTTCAGTGCCGACCTACCTAAGGGGCGGAGCCATCCGTCCGAATTTCCCACCGCCCCCAATTTCCTCTCAAGGAGAACATCATGAAATTCGTTACCGCCAATGGCGCGACAATCCCTGCCCTGGGCTTCGGCACCTTCCGCATGCCCGGCGCAGAAGTCCTCGAAGTGGTGCCTGAAGCGATCCGCAAGGGCTTTCGCCACATCGACACCGCCCAGATCTATGGCAACGAGGCCGAAGTCGGCCAGGCTATCGCCGCCTCGGGCGTGGCACGTTCGGACATCTTCCTGACCACCAAGGTCTGGGTCGACAAGTACCAGCGCGATGCCTTCGTCAGATCGGTCGACGACAGCCTGAAGAAGCTCCGCACCGACAATGTCGACCTGCTGCTGCTGCATTGGCCGAACGACGCGGTGCCGCTGGCCGAGCAGATCGGCGTGCTGAACGAGGTGAAAAAGGCCGGCAAGGTACGCCATATCGGCGTCAGCAACTTCAACACCACACTGATGGCCGAGGCAGTGAAGCTGAGTGACGCCAAGCTGGTGACCAACCAGGTCGAATACCACCCCTATCTTGACCAGACCGCGGTGCTCCAAGCCGCGCGCAAGGCCGGCATGTCGGTCACCGCCTACTACGCCATGGCCGACGGCAAGGTGATCTCCGATCCCGTGCTGAAAGCGATCGGCGCCAGCCACGGCAAGACTGCAGCTCAGGTGGTGCTGCGCTGGCTGGTGCAGCAGGACAGCGTCGTGACACTGACCAAGACGTCGACGCTGTCGCGCCTGCCCCAGAATTTCGCCATCTTCGATTTCGACCTGTCGGCGGACGAGATGGCGGCGATCCATGCCCTGGCCACACCTGGCGGGCGCATCGTCAGTCCCGGCGGGCTGGCCCCAGTGTGGGACAAAGCCGCCTGAACAGGGGCCGCCTGAACAGGGGCCGCCTGACCTCCGGCCTCCGGCCGCGCCCTCATTGACGGCGCGCCTTGTACTTCCTATCTGAGGGCGGTCAAGGGCGGGGAGCCCCTGCCGCCCGCAGCCGCAAGGCCCCGGTGAAGCTTCCCTTCATAAATTTCGTTTCCCTGTCGATGCGACGGCCGAAGCGGCAATGCGGGCTCCCGACTTTCACCACGCCGTTCGCGCATCGCGAAGGAGCGAAACCATGACCACAGGTCCCGACTACAAAACCAATGCCCGCAGGCTGCGCGACGCGCTGGCCAGCGAAGGCATCGCCATCAGCCACGCCAAGGCGCTTGAACTCGTCGCCCGTCAGGAAGGCGTGCGCGACTGGAACACACTGGCCGCGCGTCCCAAGGACACCAGGGCCGAAGAGACCCCGGGCGGCGTCCCCTTCGCCGTCGGCGAGACGGTGTCGGGCACCTTTAACGGCAACCCGGCGAAGGGACGCGTCATCGGCCTAGAGGAGACGATCAAGCCGGATCTCTGGCGTGTCACCGTCGCCTTCAATCCGCCGGTGGACGTGTCGACGTCGAAGCTGTTTTCGTCGGAGCGACGCCGCATCCAGATGGTCGTCGGCGCCGACGGTCGTTCGCGTCGGTTGACCGGCACCGAAACAGGCGTGATGGCGCTCAGCCGCGCCTGACCTCATTACCCTCTCCGCACTCAAGCGGCCGTGGATCGTCGACACGATCCGCGGCCGTTTTCGTTTGCGTCGGCGCGTCGATCGCCGACCAGGATCAACGCTGAGTCACCTCGGGCACCCTGAGAACAACTATCTGGACAAATTTAAATGCAAATGCAAATATCTTGCTGTGGAGGACGGAGGAGGCACAAGGGTAGGATCGAGATTTCGCGCTCGCGCATCGGCAACGATGGCGTACACGGAACACTTGCCCGAAACCCTCGTACGCGAACGAAGCAAAGCACGGATCGCCAGATTCAGAGGCAGCCAACATGGCCAGCCACGGAAAGTGCGGTGGTGCCGGCGGCGGACAGAACCCGTCGCTCGCCATATGCCCATGCATACTTACAGGCTTGAAGCAGCGACATGTGACTGGCGACTGGATCGCCTGTCAGCGTCGATCGATCAAAGGGAGGAAGAAAATTGGCATTCTCTAAACTAGCGGCCGGCATGGCCATGGCATTTGCCCTCGCGCTCTCGGCACCGGCCAGCGCCCAGGAAAAGCTCGTCGTCGGCGCCTATCCGGCCAATCCGCCATGGGAGTTCAAGACCGAAAGCGGCAGCTTCGAGGGTTTCGAGATCGATGTCGCGACAGAGGTCGCCAAGCGCCTGGGGCGTCCGGTCGAATTCCAGGACATGGGCTTCCAGGCGCTCTTCGCCGCCTCCAGCTCGGGCCGCATCGACTTCGCCGTGTCATCGATCTCGGTCAATAACGAGCGCCTGCAGAACCAGTCCTTCACCCAGCCCTATTATGACGGCGACGGCACGGTCATCGGCCGCGAAGCGTCCGACATCACCGGCCTAGACGGGCTGAAGGGCAAGGTCATCGGCGTCGTCGCCGGCACGACGGGCGAAGCCTGGGCCAAGGAAAACACCGAGAAACTCGGCCTCGCCGAAGTACGCAGCTACAACGCCCAGCAGGACCTTCTGCTCGACATCCAGGCCCAGCGCGTCGATGGCGGTGCCGGTGAACTCGCCGGCTTCCAGTATGCCATGACCAAGACGCCGGGCTTCAAGGTGCTGGTGCGCATTCCGACCGGCGAGCGCTTCGCCATGATGGCGCGCAAGGACCATCCTGCCATCGTCGCCGCCAACGACGCCGTCTCGGCGATGAAGGCCGACGGCACGATGGCCGCGATCCACAAGAAGTGGTTCGGCGTCGAACCGGACGCGGGCACCAGCACGACAACCTCGATGCCGCTGCCCAAGGCCGAGTGAGCCGACGGCTCGACCCGCAAACCGTTGAAACGACGCTGCGGCCCCCCAAGGCCGCGGCGTCCCGCGCCCGGACCTCGCCATGGACCTGATCACCACCTTCTTCAACTGGGACATACTGGTCCGCAGTTTTCCGATGCTCATGCGGGGTGTCGGCAACACCATTCTTCTCGGCGTCGCCAGCATCGTCTTCGGCGGCGCGGCCGGGCTGCTCGTCTGCCTGATGCGGCTCTACGGGCCGAAGCCGGTGCGCTACGTCGCCATCGCTTATGTCGATTTCCTCAGGGCGATGCCCATCCTGGTGCTGCTGATCCTGATCTATTACGCGCTGCCCTTCGTCGGCATCCGCTTCTCGTCTTTCACCGCAGCGACGCTGGCACTGTCGCTGGTGCTCTCGGCGTTTACCGCGGAGGTCTGCCGCGCCGGCATCGAAAACGTGCCGAAGGGCCAGTTTGAGGCGGCCTCTGCGCTGGGCATCGGCTTCTGGACGACGATGCGCACGGTGATCCTGCCGCAGGCGCTGCGTGTCATCATCCCGCCGCTGACCAGCAACTGCGTCTCGATCTTCAAGGACACGGCGCTCGCCTCGGTCGTCGCCATGCCCGACCTGTTGAAGCAGGCGACGGACGCACAGGCGCTGATGGCCAACCCGACCCCGCTGATCGGTGCTGCCGCACTCTATCTCGTCTTCCTGCTGCCGCTGGTCAGGCTGGTGAGCTTCCTCGAGGAACGCGGCAAGCGCCAGATGACGGCGCGCTGAGCCCGCGAAAGCAATACGGAAATCCGCACCATGACAACGCCAGACGGCTCCGCCTACTTCCTCTACCATTCGATCGGCATGTATCCCGGCAAGGCCGAAGCCATGACGGCTGGGTTGTCCGAATTCGCCGCCAGCTGGGGCGCCTTCGACGACGGTCAGTGGATGCGGGCGCTCGGCAAGCGCCAGCGCTTCATCGACCTCTGGAGCGATCTGATCGGAGCGCCGAAGGGAACGCTGACCTCGGCTGAGAACGTCACCACCGCGCTCTACAGCCTGATCGGAGCGCTTTCAGCCCCTCATCTTGCCGGTCGCCGCGTGCTGGTGACGGCAGACTGCTTTCCGAGCCTGCATTTCTTGCTCGCCGGTCTTGCGCCGCGCTTCGGCTTCACGCTCGATACCGTGCCAATGCGGGACGGCGAAAGCTGGGTGCAGGACGACGACGTCATCGCGTCATGGGGCGCGGACGTCGGCCTGGCGCTCCTGACGCAGGTGACCTCGACTTCTTCGCACCGCTGCGACCTCGACCGGTTGGTGGCCCATGGCCGAGAGATGGGCAGCCTCGTCGGCGTCGACATCACCCAGGGCGTCGGGCTGATCCCGTTCAACGTCGACGCACCGGCGGTCGATTTTACCCTGTCGACGAGCCTCAAATGGCTCTGCGGCACGCCAGGCGCCGGCATCATCCATGTCGCAGAGCCCTTGCTCAGGGAATGCCGGCCCGAACTGCGCGGCTGGTTCAGCCAGGACAACATCTTCTCCTGGGATCTCGACGCCTTCGCCTATGCGCCGGATGCCCGTCGCTTCGACCACGGTACGCCGTCGGCACTGGCCTGCATCGGCTCGGTGCCGGCGCTGGAATGGCACGCGGCGCAGGACAAGACAGCACTGCTCGCGCACAACCGCAAGCTCGGCGCCGCGATCATCGCCAAGGCCGACGAGATGGGCCTGACGCTTGCCAGCCCGCGCGACGAAACGCGGCGCGGCGGCAGCATCATGCTGCGCCTGCCCGAGCAAACCGACACGGCGACGATCGTCAACGGCCTGCGCGAAAATGGTGTTTTCACCGATTGCCGTGGCCGCATCCTGCGCCTGTCGCCCGGCACCGTCACGACGGAAGCTGGTATCGCGCGGCTGTTCGCCGGGCTGGACGCGCTGTTGTAGTCGGCCGACGCACTGGACGGGAGCCGGCCGGCTTGCTTTGATGCCCGCTTGGGCGGAGGCAAGCGGTGGACCAACACCCCAAGAAGCACCACGCCGGATGGCATCTGACCTCGCTTGCACGTGGCATGCGCGATGCGTTCGCCGATCCGCAGGTCCGCACCCTGCTGGTCGTCACCTCGACACTCGTCGCCGTTGCGTCCGTCGTCTACGTCTGGATCGAAGGCTGGAGCTATCTGGACGCGATCTACTTCTCGGTCATGACGCTGGCTACCGTCGGTTATGGCGATCTTGCGCCGCACACGGCACTCGGCAAGCTCTTCACCATCTTCTTCGCTCTGGTCGGCATCGGCCTGTTTGTCGTGCTGTGCTCATCCGTCGCCAAGCAGATCATCTTTCGCGTCACGGACGACGAAAACGAATAGAACGCGACAGCGTCAGTGAGCCACCGGTTTCGGCGCCAGCATGCCGCCGGCATAGCCGAACAGCGCGCCGACGCAGAGCGGCCCGAACAGCGCCGGGTCGACGATGAACAGCATGATCAGCACCGCCGCGATCGGTCGGCCGAGGCCCGCCGCGGTGGCGGCTCCCATGCCCGCCGCGATCGCCACCGACACCTCCATGCCGGGTATCACGGCAAGCGCTGCCGCCCCTGCGGCGGCACCGGCGAAAATGAGCGGGAACATTGCCCCGCCGAGCCAGCCGGTCGACAGGCAGATGCTCAGTGCCAGCACCTTGAGCACACCAAGTAGGAGCAACGCGGCCATGCCGACGCCGCCCGCCCAGGCCAGCATCGGCTCGATTTCATGGTGTCCTGAAAACCTGAGGATCGGGAACGCCATGGCGAGCAGGCCGAACATGGCTCCGCCGATGACCGGCTGCCAGAAGGGCCAGGGCGCGCGGATCTCGACCGCGCGCTTGAGCATCGGATGCAGGAACAGGAAGGCCATGCCGACGGCGGCGCCGAGGATCGCCGGAACGATTGCCATCAACAGGTCGGTACCGTCGCCTGCAGGCGCATAGGCCGGCAGCGCGAGGCGGTGCAGACCGCCGTCGAACAGCAGACGGCCGGCAAGCAGGAAGCCGAGCAGGCCGCAAAGGGCGGCGAGCAGGAGCAGGGCGCGCGGTGCCTGTGGCTTGTCGTCGGCGTAGGCAGCTCCGCCAAGAGGCGAGCCGAACAGGCCAGAGAGCGCGCCGGAGACACCTGCCTCGCCGATCACACGCTGGTCGGCATGGCTGCGGCCAAGCACGATGGCAATTGCCGCGGTCATTTCGGCAACCACGGCCAGCAGCCCGGCCTCCGGCCCGATGGCGCCACCGAAGCCGACCGCGACGATTGCCGCAAGCGCGATGAACAGTGCCTTGCGCCTGTGCAGATGGACCGGATCCTGCGCTTCGGCGATCTGCTGGTCGAGGTCGGGGCTGGGGCCGTGCAGCCGGGTCAGGCCGATCAGCGCACCACCGGCGACAGTCACCAGCGGAATGTACCAGATGGCATCGCTGATCGACCAGACCGCATGGCTGACCTGCTGCATCAGCCACAGCGTCAGCGCCGCTGATATGCCGGCGAGCAGGCCGACACCGGCGGCCAGCAGCACCAACCTGATCACCTGCCGATTGCTCATGCCTGGCCCCTCTCCGTCATATGCGGTCCTTGCTAAAGAAGCCATTCGATCGGCAGCCAGCCGAACACCGTCACCATAAGCCGTTTGAGCGCCGAGGCGTTCGGTTCGTCGTGGACGGTGACAACGGGCTTGCCGGGTTCGTTCTTCGACCATTGCATGCCGTCATCCGGGCCAAGCGAGACCCTGTAGGATCCCTCGGCGACTTTGGTATCAAAACCTTGCGACATCGCCTTGGCGATGGTCGGGCTGCCGATCAGGAAGCCCATCTCGCAATTGAGCAGGGCCGAGCGCGGGTCGAAATTGAACGAGCCGATGAAGACCCGGTCGCCATCGGCGGCGAAGGTCTTGGCGTGCAGGCTGGAGCCGGAGGAACCTGTGAGGTTGAGTTCCTCTTCGCCCCGGACGGCATCGGCCATCGGCTTGAGCTCGAACAGCTCGATGCCGTCTTCCAGCATCTCACGGCGATATTTCGAATAGCCGGCATGGACCATCGCAACATCCGTGGTCTCGAGCGCATTGGTCAGGATCCGCACCTTGGCACCGCCCTTCACCAGATCGGCGAAGTAGTCGACGCCAGGTTTGCCCGGCACGAAATAGGCGGAAACCAGGTCGAGGCCCTGCCGCACCGGCCCGACCACCTGGGCAAGCCGGCTGATCATCAGCTGGTCCTTGCTTGCCTTGCCTTCTCCCTTGATCGGGTCGTCGACCACCAGCTTGACGTCGACCCATTCGAGGCCAAGCCCACCGCTGCGCAACCTGTTGTAGGCCGGCGCATCCGGCCGGACGAAATCGGCTGCGGCAGGGCGCTTCGCAGCCTCGTCGGTGCCCTGGACGAACGCCTCCAGCGTGCCGGCGGACGGATCGACGATCTTGTCGGCGGCAAACACAGACGCGCTGTTCCAGTAGAGGTCGAAAGCCGTCGACGTGTCCTGGACCACGGCACCGGCGCCCAGCACGTCAAGGTCGAGATAATAGGTGCCGTCGCCGACCTTGAAATACTCGTCGCCGATGTTGCGCCCACCGACGATGGCGGCGAGGCCGTCGACGATGAACGACTTGTTGTGCATGCGCCGGTTCATGCGGAAGAAGTCGAAGGAATAGCCAAGCAGCTTGGGCGAGCGGATCATCGAGGGATTGAACAGGCGGATGTCGAAATTGGGCTGCGCGTCGAGGGCTGCCACTGTCGGGTCGAGGCCAGGAATGCCGTTGTCGTCGAGCAGCAACCTGATGCGGACGCCGCGCTTTGACGCCTCGTAGAGCGCCCGGAGCAGCAGCCGGCCGGAGGTGTCGTCGTGCCAGATATAGTACTGCACGTCGATCGAACGCTGAGCGATGCCGGCGAGGAACAGCCGGCTGGCAATGGCGTCGTGACCGGCGGCGATCGGCACGACGCCGCTCTTGCCGGGATTTTCGGCGCTGCCTTGCGCGACCATCGTGGCAAGTGCGCCCTCGGTGACCGGCGGCAGGGCCGTCTCGACGGGCCTGTCCTTGATCGACGGCAACGGGAAGATCATACGGGCAACAAGGATGGCTACGGCTGCAGCCAGGAGCAGGACAAGGACTGCCTTGATCATTCTCATTCGGCCAGTCCCTCGCCTGGTAGCAGGATCATGCGCGCATCACACAGACATCCCCGCCAGTTAAAGCGCGCGCATGCACCCGATGACAAGCCGCGCAAACGGGATTCGTCACAAGGCGAAGACTGTTACCCGGATGGGTGCGGAGTATCGGCTCAGACTTGCGGAGCCGTCCCGAAGCGCGGCGACGAATTACGGATCGGGATGCACAGCGGACGCTGATGCACCGGATCCTCGATGACGCGGCAGCTGATACCGAACACATTCTCGATCAGCGCTTCCTGCATCAACTCTGCCGGCGCACCATCGGCGACCAGACCGCCTTCTTTCATGAACACCAGACGGTCGGCGTAGCGCGCTGCGAGATTGAGGTCGTGCAGCACCAGGACCACGGTGCGGCCATGCTCGCGGTTGAGGCGGCTGACGAGATCGAGGCAGTCGATCTGATGGGCCATGTCGAGATGGTTGACCGGCTCGTCGAGGCAGATGATGTCGGTTTCCTGCGCCAGCACCATGGCGATCCAGACACGCTGCAACTGACCGCCCGACAGCGAGCCCAGCCGCCGCTCGGCAAGATGCGAAACGCCGGTGCCGAACATCGCCGCCTGGATGGCGTCGGAATCGGCAGCACTCCACGGCTGCAGCATGGTCTGGTGCGGATAGCGGCCGAGCCGGACGAGTTCCTCGACACTCATGTCGTCGGGGGCCGACGGGCTCTGCGCCAGAAGGCCGATATGGCGCGCCAGCTCCTTTTCCTTGAGGCCTGATATTGGCAGGTCACCGAGCCGGATCTCACCCGATTTCGGCTGGTGGAGCCGACGGATGGCGCGCAGCAAGGTCGACTTGCCGCAGCCGTTGGGCCCGGCGAGCACGGTGACCTTGCCCCTGGCAATGTCGAGGTCGACGGCGCTGACCGCTGTCGCCGCCCCATAAGCGATGGTGAGCGCCTGGACGCTGATGGCCTTATCCATTGGTGCTTCCCCTGCGCAGCACGAGGTAGAGGAAATAGGGCGTGCCGATCACCGCCGTCACGGTGCCGGCGGGCACCTCGGTCGGCGCGAACAGCACGCGTACGATGAGATCGGCGCCGATCAGCATGATGGCGCCCAACAGGAAGCTGGCGGCGATGCCGGCAAGCACCGGGCGTCCGACGATCAGCCGCGCCAGGTGCGGCGCCATCAGGCCTATGAAGCCGACGCCGCCGGCGAAGGCGACGGCAAGCGCGGTCAAGGCGGAGGCCAGTGCGAAGATCAGGATACGGAACACCGGCAGGTTGAGGCCGAGTCCGCGCGCCGAGACCTCGTCGAGGTCGGTCGGCGGCAGCCGCCGCGCCACCGCGACGACGCCGACCATGGCGATGGCGAGCCCGATGGCCACGACCTGGACCTCGCCCCAGTTGATCTCGTTGACCGCACCGGCAAGCCAGCGGCTGGCCTGGGTGGTGCGGTAGATCGGCCCGACGATCATCAGGATCAAAGTCGCGGCTTTGCAGACAGCGCCTACGGCGATACCGAACAGGAGCAGCCGCACCGCCGACGAGGCCTGCTGGCCGGAGAGCAGGAACACCGCCGCGATAGCCAGGCTTGCGCCGATCATCGCCGCCACCGGCTGCCAGACGATCGAGGTGACGAGCGAATTGCTCTCGTCCGAGAGCAGCGCGAGGAAGATGACCACGCCCAGTCCGGCACCGCCGATGACGCCGAGCACGCCTGGTGAAGCCAGTTCGTTGCGCGTCACCTTCTGCAGCAGATAGCCGGATACCGCCATGGCGCCGCCGGCGAGCGCGGCAATGGCGACGCGCGGCGCGCGCAACTGCAACACCACGACACGCTCGCCGCGCGTGCCCTCGCCCATCAGGATCTCGACGATGCGACGCGGATCGATCCAGGTCGAACCGAAGCCGATGCCGCACAACGCAAGCACGACTGTGACGACCGCAATGATTGCGACGAATATCCAGGCGCGGCGATTGACGCGGGCCAATGCCGGCGACAGGCGTGGAGCGACAACACTCATGCCGCGCGCCTTCTGAGCAGGACAAGAAGCAGGCAGCCGCCGACGATCGCGGTGACCGCGCCAACGGGTGCCTCGCGCGGAAAGATGACGAAACGGGCGACGATGTCGGCAAGCGTCGTGTAGACCGCGCCGACAAGAGCTGCTGCCACGATTTGAAGACGATGCTCGAGGCCGACAAGCGCGCGCGCCGCATGCGGCACGACGAGGCCGACAAACAGGACCGGACCGGCCATGGCCACCGAGGCGCCACTGAGCAAGGCAACCGCAACGAAGCTCAGTCCGCGCACGGCGCCGAGCGGCACGCCGAGTCCGCGCGCCGTGGAATCGTCGGTCTGCAGGATGTCGAGCGAACGGGTGAGGTAGAAGGCGATGCCGCCGCCGATC
The DNA here is from genome assembly GCF_025628925.2 of Aminobacter sp. NyZ550. Taxonomy (NCBI): domain Bacteria; kingdom Pseudomonadati; phylum Pseudomonadota; class Alphaproteobacteria; order Hyphomicrobiales; family Phyllobacteriaceae; genus Aminobacter; species Aminobacter sp. NyZ550. Next base: position 830,421 of record NZ_CP114190.1, on the reverse strand, counting down.
AGCACGAAGGGCAGGCCGTTGAGCCCCAGGCTGAGCTTGCGGTCGGCAAATGAGCCGGCGAGCCAGAACAAGAGCTGGTCGAGCATCGTCTCGTTGACCGTCAGCACGACGTTGACGAAGCTGTCGAACAGGCCGGCGAAGGTGACGCCGACGAGCACGATCCTGAGCGGCGAGATGCCGCCGGCGGCGGCAGCGAGACCAAAGACCAGCAGGCTGGTGGCCAGCGCACCCGCGGCGGCGGCCATCGACAAGCCAGGCAAGGATGCGACGCCGAACAGCCCGCTTGCCATGACCACGGCGAAAGCGGCACCGGCATTGAGACCGAGCGTGTCGGGCGAAGCGATGCGGTTGCGCGACAGGGTCTGGACCAGCACGCCTGATATGCCGAGGGCTGCGCCGACAAGCGGCGCCATCAGCGCACGCGGCAGACGGAGATCGCGGATCACGACATGCGCCTCGCTGCCGTCGAAGGCGGTCACTGCGCGCCAGATCTCGCCGGGCGAATAGAGGCGATAGCCGATCGCCAGGCTGAGATACATCAGGATCAGCAGCATCGCCGCAAGCCCTGAGAACAGCGCGCGCCGACCGATGCGCTGATGCACTCGGATGCTCGTGTTCGACGAAGCGAGGGGCACGCGGCAGCCTTAATATGAGCTTGACAGTCAGGGTTTGTTCTGACCCTTTGCCAAACCTTCTTGCCCCCGTCAAGTTTGGAGCCATGACCATGAAGCTCATCGCCAAAGCCGCACTCGGCCTCGCACTGGCCGCTTTCGCCGCCAGTTCCGCCTTCGCCCACGAAGTGAAACACGCCATGGGCGTGACCGACGTGCCCGAGAATCCACAGCGCATCGTGGTGCTGACCAACGAAGGCACCGAAGCCGTGCTGTCGCTGGGCTTCAAGCCTGTCGGCGCCGTGCGCTCCTGGACCGGCTCGCCCTGGTACAGGCACATCGTCGAAAAGATGGACGGCGTCGAGGTTGTCGGCGAGGAATCAGCCGTCAATCTCGAGCTCATCGCCGGCCTTCAGCCGGACCTGATCCTCGGCAACAAGACGCGCCAGGAAAAGATCTACGATCAGCTATCGGCGATCGCGCCCACCGTCATGTCCGAACGCCTGCGCGGCGACTGGAAGGTAAACTTCGCCCTTTATGCCGACGCGCTCGGCAAGAAGGCCGAAGGCGAGGAACAACTCAAGGCCTTCGACGACAAGGCGACCAAGCTCGGCGAGGCACTCGGCGACAAAAAGGCCGAGAAGGTGTCGTTGATCCGCTTCATGCCGGGCCTGACCCGCATCTACTACAAGGACACCTTTCCCGGCATGATCTTCAGCCAGATCGGCATCCAGCGTCCCGCCGTGCAGGACAAGCCGGGCTTCGCCGACGACGTCACCAAGGAACGCATCCCCGAATTCGACGGCGACCACCTGTTCTACTTCGTCTACGAGACCGGCAACGGCAAGGCGAGCAAACAGTCGGAAGAGTGGCTGTCCGAGCCGCTGTGGCAGAACCTGCCGGTGGTCAAGGCCGGCAAGGCCATCGCGGTGGACGATGCGGTGTGGAACACCGCAGGCGGCGTGATCGCCGCCAATCTCCTGCTCGACGACATCGCCCGCGTCTACGGCGTGACGCCGACGAAGTAACCGGCACCGGGCTTCGCGCCGCCGCGCATGATGCCCACGGCTTCTTCCCCAACGTCGAAACGCTTTGATTCCCGGCCAAGCTTGTGTAAAGCGGGGCAAGCCAAAATCCCCGCAACAGCCAGACGGGCAAAAGCCATGGAAAAATTCACCAAGCTCACGGGCGTCGCCGCCCCCCTGCCAATCGTCAATGTCGACACCGACATGATCATCCCCAAGGATTATCTCAAGACGATCAAGCGCACTGGCCTTGGCACCGGGCTTTTCGCCGAGATGCGCTACAATGAGGACGGTTCGGAGAACCCCGACTTCGTGCTCAACAAGCCGGCCTATCGCAAGGCCGAGATCCTCGTCGCCGGCGACAATTTCGGCTGCGGCTCGAGCCGCGAGCATGCGCCATGGGCGCTGCTCGACTTCGGCATCCGCTGCGTGATTTCGACGTCGTTCGCCGACATCTTCTACAACAACTGCTTCAAGAACGGCATCCTGCCGATCACCGTCAGCCAGGAAGACCTCGACAAGCTGATGGACGACGCCTCACGTGGCGCCAACGCCACCGTTTCGGTCGATCTTGAAGCCAAGGAGATCCGCGGCCCCGACGGCGGCGTGGTCACCTTCGACCTCGACGACTTCCGTCGTCACTGCCTGCTCAACGGCCTCGACGACATCGGCCTCACAATGGAGAAGGCCGCGTCGATCGACAGCTACGAAAAGAAGGTCGCCGAGAGCCGCCCCTGGGCCTGATCGCTCGGCTTCATATCTCAGAGTTTCGAAAGCCCCGTTCCGCAAGGTTCGGGGCCTTTTTTCATCTCCGGCCGGAATGCATTAGCGGCTGCGCAAATGCTGGCCCAGCCACCTGAAGCTGACAGGCCAACTGGGGCATGCCATTGTCCCGCCTCGGGATTCGGGGCATGCGCACGACAGGGCCTCGGCACATCGCTCACGCCCGGACAATGGAGCGCCGCATGAAACCATCCACCCTCTTCGCCACCGCATCGATCGCGCTTTTGCCGAACCTTGCCATCGCCCAGGACAGCGAGCCGCAGACCATTCCGTTCGAAGGCGGCAATTTCACCATCGTCGAAAACGCCGAGGGCGAGAAGGTGCTTGCCTATGAGGGCAAGGAACTGGCCAGGAACTATGTCGCCTTCCACGACCGTACGGTCGAGGTGAGCGATACCAACGTCGCCATTTTCGCGGTCGGCGACGGCGGCAACGCCTGCAGTCCCGAAACTGTACTTGCCTGGAAGACCGAGGCGGGCATCCAGTCGACGACCATCGGCGCCGGCAAATGCGATACGCCGTCGCCGGCGGTGACGGCGTACAACATCTTCTTCATCCCCTATCCGCTCCCCGGCGAGACTCTGCCGGTCACGACATGGGATCCGGAAAGCGGCCTGACAATGCACGGCAATCTCGCTTACGCGCCGCAGCCGGGCACCGACTGGTCCGATCTGACGCCGAAGACATACGAGGACGGCATCGTCGCGGCCTTCAAGAACGAGGCGGTCTACAATGCTGCTCAGCAACTGCTCGGCGACGACTTGCCTGGCTTCGCCACCAGCCTGCTGATCAATGGCGGCACGGAACCGTTGCCGTCAGGGGCCTTCTACGCCAGCGGCTGTGTCCCGCATGCCTGCGGTGTCAGCGACGGTTTCATAGCGATCGATGCCAAGGCCAGGAAGCTTTATCTGGCACAGCAGACGGAGGCTGAGCCCAAGGCCTGGCCGGCACTGGCGACATGGCCGGCCGAGTTTAGGGACGCCCTGACCAAGGCGCTGGCAAACGAATGAGGGAGAGGTGACAATGCGCAAGCTGATTTCGACAGGATCGCCCTTCGAGAAGACCGCGGGCTACTCGCGCGCCGTGGTCCAGGGCGACTGGTGCTTCGTCTCGGGTACGACGGGTTACGACTACGCCACCATGACCATGCCCGACAGCGTGGAAGCACAGACGCGCAATTGCCTGGCGACCATCGCCAAGGCGCTTGACGACGGCGGCTTCGAAATGGCCGACGTGGTGCGCGCGCATTACTACATCACCGACCAGTCCTATGTGGATGCAGTGTTCCCGATCCTCGGCGAGACCTTCGGCGACATCCGCCCGGCGGCGACGATGATCGTCTGCCAGCTCAACAAGCCGGAGATGAAGATCGAGATCGAAGTCACTGCACTGAAGCGTCCGTGACCGCGAAGGGGGGCCGCTTGCGCATCCTATCGCTGAACGGCTGGGGCGGCAGGCTCGGCGAGGAGCTCGTCGCCTATGTCAGCAGCACGGATCCCGACCTTTTCTGCCTCCAGGAGGCGACCAGAACGCCCGCGGCGACGTCGCCGTGGCTGGTCTATCGCGACGGCGGCGGCGAGCTGTTGCAACGGGCCAACCTTTTTGGCGAGGTCGCCGACGCCCTGCCCGGCCACCAGGCCTTTTTCTGCCCAGCCGCGCGCGGCCCGCTCTATGACAGCGACCGGACGCTGCGGTCGGAATGGGGACTGGCAACCTTCGTCAGGCGCTCGCTGCCGATCATCGGGCAGTTACAGGACTTCATCCACGGCGCCTTCTCGGCCGACGACTTCGGCGAGCACCCGCGCTCGCGCAACGCCCACGCGGTAAGACTGCATGACTATGTGACCGGCAACGCTGTTCTCGTCGCCCATCTCCACGGCCTGCGCGAACTCGACGGCAAGGGCGACACCCCGGCCCGCGACGCGCAGACTGCAAGGCTTGTCGAGCTGATCGGCAGGATCCGCCGCAAGGGCGACCGCCTCGTCGTCTGCGGCGACTTCAACGTGCTGCCGGAGAGCCGGATGCTCACCGAACTACGCAGCATCGGGCTGACGGATCTGGTGACACAGGGCGGCTTCACCGACACCCGCACCTCGCACTACCTGAAAGCGCCACGCTTCGCCGACTACATGCTGGTCAGCGACAACGTCGATGTGCGCAACTTCGAGGTCGTGGGCCAGCCCGAAGTCTCCGACCACCGCGCCCTGCTTCTGGAGATCGGCTAGATGATCCGGATAGGAATCCGGTCAAACAGGCGCCGGCGGAGCCATTTGCGCGCTCTGGAGCGTCCTTTCCTGCTTGCACCGGCGCCCCTCCAAGGCTAGCAAGACCGCGGTTCACGCATCTTTCGGAAAGGCTTTCCATGGCGACGCGCAATCTTCTTCTCCTGCCCGGCGACGGCATCGGCCCCGAGGCCATGGCCGAGGTCCGCAAGCTGATCACCGCAATGAACGAGAAACTCGGCAGCGGCTTCACCACCGAGGAGGGTCTCGTCGGCGGCTCGGCCTATGACGCGCATGGCCAGGCGATCTCGGATGCCGACATGGCCAAGGCGATGGCGGCGGACGCGGTGCTGTTCGGCGCAGTCGGCGGCCCGAAGTGGGATGCCGTGCCTTACGAGGTGCGCCCCGAGGCCGGCCTGCTGCGCCTGCGCAAGGACATGGAGCTGTTCGCCAACCTGCGTCCGGCGATCTGCTACCCGGCGCTCGCCTCGTCGTCTTCGCTGCGCCAGGAAGTTGTCGAGGGCCTCGACATCCTGATCGTGCGCGAGCTGACCGGCGGCGTCTATTTCGGCGAACCCAAGCAGATCATCGACCTCGGCAACGGCCAGAAGCGCGGCATCGATACCCAGGTCTACGACACCTTCGAGATCGAGCGCATCTCGGGCGTCGCATTCGAACTCGCCCGCACGCGCCAGAACCGCGTGACGTCGATGGAAAAGCGCAACGTCATGAAGTCGGGCGTCTTGTGGAACGAGGTGGTGACCGCCACCCACAAGGCCAAGTATTCCGACGTCAAGCTCGACCACATGCTGGCCGATGCCGGCGGCATGCAGCTTGTGCGCTGGCCCAAGCAGTTCGACGTCATCGTCACCGACAATCTGTTCGGCGACATGCTGTCGGACGTCGCAGCCATGCTGACCGGCTCGCTCGGCATGCTGCCTTCCGCCTCGCTCGGCGCGCCGGACGCACTGACCGGCAAGCGCAAGGCCCTCTACGAGCCCGTGCACGGCTCGGCCCCCGACATCGCCGGCAAGGGCATCGCCAACCCGATCGCCATGATCGCGTCGTTTGCCATGTGCCTGCGCTACTCGTTCAACATGGTGGCCGAGGCCGACCGCCTCGAGGCGGCGATCGCCGCCGTGCTGGAAGACGGCCTGCGCACCAAGGACATCATGTCCGAAGGCAAGACCGAGGTCGGCACGACCCAGATGGGCGACGCCATCATCACGAAGTTCTTCGCCTGATACCAGGTCGAAGAAACCAAAACGGCGCCCACGCGGCGCCGTTTTCTTTTGCGCTTCTGAAGTTGCCCTATCCGACAGGGACGTAAGGCGGCGGAACGTTCACCCCAACCGGCACCGGGCCCCATTTGTTGTCGTGCTTCTGGGACGGAATCAAAGTGAACACGAAGATGATCAGGCTGCCGACATAAGGCAGCAGGATCAGCAGATAGAACCATCCCGACAGACCGAGGTCATGAATACGGCGGATGGTGACGGCGATGCTGGGCAACAGCGTTGCCAGGATGAACAAGCCTGGCAGCACGAAACCGACAATCGGTTCCGCATCGAGATTGCCAAGTGCGCCATCGATACCGAAGCCGATCGCTGCCAGCGCGACAGCGGAAAGCGTCCAGAACAGATAGTAGCCCCAATATTCCTTACGCCGGGCGCGGGCGCGGAAGTTCACATAGTCGGTGGTCAGCGCACGCCGGAAATACGACCACAGCCCGGTCGTTGCGACCACGCCGCTGTAGGCGGCTCCCTCCTGATCGGATCCGCGGCGGCCGAACTGGGGTACCGATGTTGCGGCAGCGGGCGCCGCAGCAGCCATTTGCGCAGCGCCGACCTGGGCGTGGATTACAAACACGTCACGGGCCTGACTGCCGCTCGGTTGAAACTCGATCTCGGTGCCCTTGCCCGGAATCGCCGTGCCCCTCAAATCCTCGCGGGCAAAGGTGTAGCGGTTGCCGTCGACCGCGGCGGCGAAGCCGAAACCCTGAGCCTGATCGTAATGCAGTACTTCGCCGCGCATCTGTCGCCTCGTGAATTGCCAACCAGACAGTGTTCCAACTTGCCCTGGGCCGCAAGCTCCAGGGGTAGCCGGCGCAGGTCATCGAGCTCGCCGCCAAACGTTGCCCTCACGCAACGCTCGCGGCGCGTTGATTAGCCGGTAACCATATGTTGACTGTGAAATGTTCAACTCGTGTTACCCTTTCGATAGGCAAAGGGCATGGGGTAAGGAACTGTGATTCGGGTCGATAGACCTCGAGATCCATCGTCGAACAGATGGCGTCGCGGCGCCGCCAGGCCGCCTCCCCTGACGCCGGTTTCCACGATGCGAAGCTTCTGGGGCCTGATGCGGGCCTACTGGTTCTCGGATCGCTGGAAGGAAGCCTGGGGGCTGACGCTGGTGATCGCGCTCCTCACCGCACTTTCCAGCAAGGCCAGCGTCTGGATGGCCGAGGCTTCAGGCGAATTGGTCAATTCGATCGCCTTCTTCCATGACCCGGCCAACATGGCGCCCCTGGCGTCGCTGCTGACCAGTGCCGGCACATTGCTTCTTCTCGTCGTCATCAAGGATGCAGGCTTCATCGGCATCCGGCACCTTTTCTCCACCACTTTGCATCGCAAATGGCGCGGCTGGCTGAACAACCGCTTCAACGCCGCCTTGCTCGACGCCAACCACACCCATTTCCACGTGCAGCACAACGCAAGCGCCGGCGACGGCCCGGGCACGGCGCCCGACAACATCGACCAACGCGTCCAGGATTCGATCAAGGGCATGACCGGCGGTGCCATCGGCCTCGCCATGGGTGTGATGGGCGTCACCACCTCATTGTTCTTCGTCGGGCAGAAGCTGCTCGAAACCTCGACCATCGTTCCTGGCCTTGAATTTCTCGGCCCCTATGGCAGCGTCATCCTGGCCTTTGCCGCCGTTGCCGCCTACGTGCCGCTCAACACCTATATTGCCATGAAGCTCGGCGGCATGATGGAGCGTCTCAGCATCCGCATGCAGCAGGCCGAGGGCAGCTATCGCGGCGAGCTGACGGTGCTTTTGCGGCGCAGCTTCCATGTCGCGGCATCGCACGGCGAAAACGTGCAGCGCTCGATGCATGACCGCCTCTACGTCGACATCGACAAGACCTGGTCGCGCCTCAACATCGTCAATGCCGGCTACATGTCGTTCGAGTCGATCTATGGCTTCATCGCCGCGCGCATCGTCGCCTATGGGCCGGGGCTGGTGCCCTACATGCACGGCCACATCAACCTGAAGGGCTACATAACAGGCGCCGAACTGGTGAACTCGCTGATCAGCCAGTGCTCGTGGTTCATCCAGGTGATGCCGGCGATCGCCACGCTCAGAGCCAACAGCGAACGTGTCACCGATCTCGCCAAGGCGATTGAGAACGTGCAGCGGCCGCCGTCATTCTATGCCGCGACTGGAAAGTCCGAGTTCAGCTATGGCAGCCAGAACGCGCTGTTCGGCCTGACCGTCCGCAATCTCGAACTGATGCACCAGGGTGTTGAAGCCAGCCCCTTCCTGACCGTCACCAACCTGCGCTTCCGCCGCGGCGAATGGACCTTCGTGTCGGGCCAGTCCGGCTGCGGCAAGACCTCTTTGGTCAAGGCGATCAACGGACTGTGGCCATATGGCCGCGGCTCCATCGACTTTCCCGACGGCATCAGGTCGTTCTATGCCACCCAGGACGTCAAGCTGCCACAGGTTTCGCTCAAGCAGCTGGTCTGCCTGCCCGACCACCCAGGCAACCATTCCGAGGCGAAGGTGGCGGTGGCCATGCACAAGGCCGGCCTTGGCGACCTGATCGATCATCTCGACGACGAAACCCGCCAGGGCAAGAGCTGGGATCAGCTGCTGTCGGGCGGCCAGAAGCAGAAACTGGTCGCGGCCCGCATCCTGCTGTTGCAGCCGGGGCTTTTGTTCCTCGACGAGGCGACCGCTGCCCTCGATCTCGAGGCCAAGATCGCCTTTCATCAGGTGATCAAGGACAATTGCCCCGATGTCACCGTCATCAGCGTCATGCATGAGGCCGTGCCGCCAAAATCGGCGCAAGGCGTCGAGTTCTACGACAGCATCCTCAGCATTTCAGACGGCATCGGATCGAAGAAGGCACTGGCCAGCCTGCCGGCCGAACTCACCACGCTTTTGGCCCAGCCGCAGCAGCCGGAGGAAGAATGGCCGCCGCTCAGGTTCCCGCGCGTCAAGCTGAAGGAGAAGTAGAACGCGCTCGCGTTACAGGAATCCGATGAAGCGGCCGCACAACAGGACCGTGCACCAGATCACCACCGACATCACAGCAAGCGGGCGCCGCAACGAAGACCATCGACGCTGCTTGTCGCTTTCGATCGCAGCGAACAGGGCAAAGGTTGCACCTGCCAAGGCGATAAGCCCCATCTTGCCGAGGAAGACCGGCATTCCGGCATAATACGACGCCCGCACGGAAAACAGGGCGAGGCCGCTCAGCACGGCGAGGCAGAAGGCCATCAATGCCAGCCGCCGCAGCAACATGACAAAGGGGCGTTCCGGCAGGCTGCCGAAGGCGCCGAGGATGCGCAGATCGAGAAGCGCGACCGACGTCAGCAAAGCGCCTATCGCGGCAATGTGCACTGCGTTGACGACCGGATAGGCGACAAACGAGGTCTTCAGTTGCCTGACCAAATCCCATTGTTCGACTGCCTGCAGGGGCTCCACCGTACAATCCCGGTCAGCTCGGCGGCACGCGGTCCGCATAGACGTCATAGGTCTTGCCGTTGATGATGATCCGGACGGCTTTCATGCGCTTTTCGGTTTCGTCGCGCGAGCGGTTGCCGATGGCGACGACCTCGTCACCCTTCTTGGCGACCTCATCGGTGAAACCGGCGGCAATGGTCCGCGCCGGCGGCGCCAGCTCCACGCGCCACAGCTCGCCTTCGACGTCTACGTCGAGCGTCGCATGCGGGTTGCCGATGTAGATGTCGGCGATCACGCCCTTGAGCTCGAAGAAGCCGTCCTGGGTCCAGGACCAGCCGTGATGAGCAAGTGCCGGCAGCGCAAACAACGCAGCCACGGCAAGGGTCGCGGCGAGGGAGATGCTTTTCGGCAGGACTTCCATCTGGGGTTCCTCCGTCAATCGATCCGCGCAGAAGCCTAGGTGGCAAGCGACAAAGGTCAAATCACATCAGCCGGAGCCCACCGGTCCCCGATTGACTCTCCATACAAACCGGATAAAAGCGGCGGCGAACAGGGATCCCTCCGATGCGCGGCCTCTTGATGGCGCTTTTCGCATTCGACTTTCCCGGCCACGACAGAGATCGTGCCGGGCGCGGAGCCGTTTCCCTGCTTTCGACCAAAACCATGGCCAAAACCACCACCACCAAAATGGTGTGATTTCCCTTGGCCTGCTCACCCTCTCCCGGGTCCGGCCCGGGGGATGAAGCCCGCAACGGCCAGCGGGTTTTCTCCAAAAAGCGAGCGGAGAGGGACAGGAGATTTTCGATATGGGATTCAAGGTTGCAGTCGTCGGCGCCACGGGCAATGTCGGCCGGGAAATGCTCAACATCCTCGAGGAACGCGGCTTTCCGGTCGATGAGGTCGTGGCGCTTGCCTCGCGCCGTTCGCTCGGCACCGAGGTTTCGTTCGGCGACAAGACGCTGAAGGTCAAGGTTCTCGACACCTACGACTTTTCCGACACCGACATCTGCATCATGTCGGCCGGCGGCAACATCTCCAAGGAGTGGTCTCCGAAGATCGGCAAGCAGGGCTGTGTCGTCATCGATAACTCGTCGGCCTTCCGTTACGACCAGGACGTGCCGCTGATCGTTCCGGAAGTGAACCCCGACGCGATCTCCGGCTTCACCAAGAAGAACATCATCGCCAACCCGAACTGCTCGACTGCCCAGCTGGTTGTGGCGCTGAAGCCACTGCATGACGCCGCGACCATCAAGCGCATTGTCGTTGCCACCTACCAGTCCGTTTCCGGCGCCGGCAAGGAAGGCATGGACGAGCTGTTCACCCAGACGCGCGCCGTCTTCGTCGCCGACCCGGTCGAAGCCAAGAAGTTCACCAAGCGCATCGCCTTCAACGTCATTCCGCACATCGACGTCTTCATGGAAGACGGCTCGACCAAGGAAGAGTGGAAGATGGTCGCCGAGACCAAGAAGATGCTCGATCCCAAGATCAAGCTGAGCGCCACCTGCGTGCGCGTGCCGGTGTTCATCGGCCACTCGGAAGCCGTCAACATCGAGTTCGACAAGCCGATCACCGCCGATGAGGCACGCGATATCCTGCGCGAGGCGCCAGGCTGCCTGGTCATCGACAAGCGCGAGGACGGCGGCTACGCCACCCCGCTCGACTCGGCCGGCGAAGACGCGACCTACATCTCGCGCATCCGTGAGGACCAGACCGTCGACAACGGCCTGTCGATGTGGATCGTCTCCGACAATCTGCGCAAGGGTGCTGCCCTCAACGCCGTCCAGATCGCCGAGCTTCTTGTCGAGCGTGGCCTGATCTCGCCGAAGAAGAAGGCGGCCTGACACCAATGCCCGATGTCGTGCTGCGTCCGGCCGAGGCCGAAGACGCACACGACATCGCCCGCATCCTGAGGGCGGCACTCGCCGCCTTCAACTGGATGCCCCAGCTGCATACACCCGACGAAGACCTGTATTTTGTCAGGCACGTCCTCCTCGCCGAGCAGACCGTCACCGTCGCTACGATCGAGGACAGGATTGTCGGCTTTGCCGCCACCAAGAATGAGTGGATCGAACAGCTCTATCTCGATCCCGACTGGACCGCTCGCGGCATTGGCGCCCGGCTTTTGAACCATGTGACGGCCGCAATGACTCACGTGAAACTTTTCTGCTTCGAAGCCAACGCAGGCGCGTGCCGTTTCTACGAGCGCCACGGCTTTGTTGCCGACGCCTTCGGCGACGGCTCGTCCAACGAAGAAGGCTTGCCCGACATTCTCTACGTCCGCCGCGGCATGCCGGCGGCTCGGCCACAATCCCCTCAAGGTTGATTCCGGACATTGCTACGGTAGACTGGGTCCGTCGCAGGGAGGCAGCGGGGCTGAGGTACCGGAGGCAGGACGATAGCGCGCGATAGTCTAGCCAGCGACAGCAGCCGTCAGGACGGCGTGCACCGGCCGCTGCGGATCCTGATGACAAATGCCGTGCTGACCGGGCGCAGCGGCACCGAAACGCTCGTCCGCGACACGGTGCTGGCACTGCGGCGGCGTGGCCATTCGGTAACCGCGTTTGCGCCGATCACAGGCCCTGTAGTAGCGGAAATCCGTGCCACGGGTTCGCCGGTGGCAACATCGCTGGCGGCGCTCGAAGCGCCCGACATCATTCACGGCCATCACACCGGACCAACCATCGCCGCCCTAACGCGCTTTCCCGGGACGCCCGCAATCTACGTCTGCCACGACTTCAGCAGCGAGATCGACGCGCCCCCCATTCATCCCAGGATCAGCCGCTATCTCCATGTGCGGGCCGCATTGCGCGGCAGGCTGGTGGACGAATGCGGGATCGCTGCGTCGAAGGTAAGGTTCTGGCCGAACACCATCGACCTGCAGCGCGTCGGACCTGCTGCCCCGGCTCCCGCGAGGCTGGCAACCGCTGCAATCTTCGCCCACCCCGGGACCATTCGCTTTACCGGTATGATCGCCGAAGCCTGCCAGCGCCATGGCATTGCCTTTCGCGGCGAGCTGGTCGGCAAGGCAGCGGACGACGTGGTCAAGCGGCTGGGCGGCACGGATCTGGCATTCGCCAGCGGCCGAATGGCGCTCGAAGCCATGGCGCGGGGCTGCACCGTGATCAATGTCGACCGCTTCGGCGTTGGCGGCTTGGTGACGACGGACAGGTTTGACGGTTTTGCCGCCGTGAACTTCGCCTATGGCGCATTGTCCGACGCAGCATCGCCCGAACTGCTCGACCGCGAAATTGCCGCCTACAGGGCGGAAGATGCCATTGCGGTCACCCAACGCGTGCGGCGTGACTTCGCCAGCGAAAAGGGCGCCGAGCAGATCGAGGCGATCTACCGCGATGTGCTGGCGGAAAAGCCCTGGCCGAGGCGGGAGCCGAACGAGGACGAACGCGCCATGGCCGCGATCATCGAACGATTTCTGCAGCAGAAGCAGATCTACGACCGCAGCTTCGTCAGAATGCGCGAGGGTCTTGGCCCAAGCGAGGAACTGCAGTTCCAGCTCGGCGAGCTGTCGAGCAAGACAGCCGAGCTTGCGGACGAGGTCCGCCGGCTGAGGCGGGGCGGCATTCTCCGCAGGCTGGTCGACAAGCTGACCGGGCGAACCTACGAGAACTGACCCAAGTTTTGCGCCTCCCCATTGGGCGGCGGGGCCGGCTGCCTTATCGGACAAATCAACGCAATCGCTATTCATCTCGTGATTGGAGATGACACCGGCAGGCCCGGCGGCGCACTATCTTTTGGAAACAGGTACCACGCCGCATGATCGTTCGCCCGCGCACAAACCTTTTGAAGCTGTTCTTCGTCATGCGCGGCTCCGTGGTGCCCCGCATCCTGCCGCAGATTCTCGGCTTCGCGCTCTATGGCGCCGCGGTGGTCGCCGCCATCAAGCTGCTCAAGCTCGATCTCGGCGACGCCGGCGTCGCACCCTTCGCGCTGCTGGGCGTCGCGCTCTCCGTCTATCTCGGCTTCCGCAACAACGCCGCCTATGACCGCTGGTGGGAAGCCCGCAAGTTATGGGGCCAGCTCGTCTTCGAAATCCGTAACCTGTCGCGCGCTGCAACAGCGATGATCTCCGACCGCGACGAACTCAGGCCGCTCCTGATGGATTCGCTCGCCTTCTGCCATTTCCTGCGCGGCGAACTGCGCCGCGTCGACACCAGGGAAGCGGCTCGCCCATTCATCGGCGATGCCGTCGACGAAATCCATGCCGCGACCAACAGGCCTGACGCAGCGATGCGGCGGATGGGCGAGAAGATCGGTGCGCTCAAGCGCGCGAAAGTGCTGGAGGCGATGGACTATCGCATCCTCGACGAGCGTCTGGCGGCGATCTCGGCGCTGCAGGCCGGCTGCGAGCGCATCATGGGCACGCCCCTGCCCTTCGCCTACACGTTGCTGCTGCAGCGCACCGCCTACATCTTCTGCCTGCTGCTGCCCTTCGGGCTGGCGGGTTCGGCCGGCTGGGTGACGCCGCTGTTCACGGCGCTGATCGCCTACACATTCTTCGGCCTCGATGCGCTCTCCGAAGAACTCGAAGACCCCTTCGGCATGGAAGCCAACGACCTTGCCCTCGATGGCTTGTGCCGGGTCTGCGAGATCTCGGTGTTCGAGGCGCTGGGCGAAACACCGCCACCGATGCTGCCGGCGGAGAATTTTTATTATTCCTGAGCTAGCCCGGTCCGGGCCTTGGCATCGGAGGCGCTCGCATCGATGCCCTCCCAATAGTCCATCGTCGCCGCCTTGCTGTAGCCTTCGCCGGTCAGGCGGACGCTGACGCGGCCTGATTCCGGGTAGACGATGACATCGTTTGGATTGCGCTCGCCGATGATGAGATAACGGCACGGCGCATCGGTGTGGTTGAACAACGAGTGCCCGACCTTCTGGCCGGCGGGAAAGCAGACATAGTCGCCTGCCTTCATGACATAGTTGCGCGCACCGAGCTTCAGTGTCAGCGCGCCCTCGAGGATGTAGGCGTGCTCCTCCTCGAGCATGTGAGTGCGACGGGTTCGTCTCCTTGCCCGGCGCGAGTTCCTCCAGCGCGACGCCGACATGGTCGCCGCCGCCAAAGCTGGACAAATGGCGGAAGCTCGATCCGAAGCGCTCGCCATGCGAGAAGACCTCGAGTGGCGCCGCTTCGGCGGCAAAGAGCTCGGAGATACCGTCAGCGTTGAGTGCGGATATCTTCTCGGGCATGGCATTTCCTCCGGCAACCTTGCTGCAGCTTAGGTGGCCGGTCATCCGGTTCGGTCAAGCAGTCGCCCTAAGCCACCTGAACCTTGTTGCCACGATAGCTCGCGATGATGTCGGCCGCTCCTGCCCCGTCGACCGGCGGACTGAACAGGAATCCCTGGATCTCGCCGCAGCGCTCCCGCCGGAGCAGCTCGAGCTGGGCGCCTGTTTCAACGCCTTCGGCCGTCGTGTCGATGCCGAGATTGGCGCCAAGGCCGATGATGGCGCGTACGATCGCCATCGATTCACGGCTCGAGCCGATATCGCGGACGAAGGAACGGTCGATCTTCAGCCGGCTGAATGGAAAGCTCCGGAGGTAGCTCATCGATGAGTACCCGGTGCCGAAATCATCGAGCGCGATGCGCACGCCGATCTGCTTGAGCTGCTGCAGGACGGCGAGATTGGCGCCTGTGTCGGCCAGAAGAACGGACTCGGTGATTTCGATCTCGAGCCGCGACGGGTCGAGCCCCGACCGCGCAATCGCCTGGCCGATGGTCTGCGCGAATTGACCCTGCCGGAACTGCACAGCCGACGCGTTGACAGCGATGACGAGGTCGTCCGGCCAGGTGGCGGCACGCCGGCAGGCCTCGTCGAGCACCCAACGCCCGATCGCCTCGATCATGCCGGTCTCTTCGGCGAGTGGAATGAATTCCGCAGGCGAGACCATGCCGCGCCTGGGATTGCGCCAACGTACAAGTGCTTCGAAGCCGCGCAGCGCACCCGTCTTCACCGAAATGATCGGCTGGTAGTGCAGCTCGAGTTCGAGATCGAGGTCGGCGCAGCGCAGCTCCAGTTCAAGCTCGCGGCGATCGCGCATTTCGGCGTCCATCTCCGGTTCGAAAAAATGGAACGCGCCTTTGCCGTCGCGCTTCGAGCGATAGAGCGCCAGGTCGGCGCATTTGAGCAGCGTGCCGGCGTCGCGCGCATCGGCCGGCGCGATCGCAGCACCCAGGCTGGCGCCGATCGACAGCTTGTGGCCCTCATAGGCGTGCGGCTCGCTGATCGCCTGGATGATGCGTTTGGCAAGCGCCTGGACATCGGCGCGGCTGAGCGCGCCGCGCAGCAGGATGGCGAACTCGTCGCCACCGAGCCGGGCGACGAGGTCGCTGCGGCGCAGAAGCGTGCGGATGCGGGATGCCGTCTCGACCAGCAGGGAATCGCCGGCGGCATGGCCGAGCGTGTCGTTGACCGCCTTGAAGTCGTCGAGGTCGACAAGCAACAGCGCGAAAGGCTGGTGGCCGGCGACGGCAGCGCCGACGGCCTCCTCGATCTCCTGCGAGAAGGTGGTGCGGTTGCCGACGCCTGTCAGCGGATCGTGGTGGGCGAGGTAGGAAATGCGATCCTCGGCGCGCTTGCGCTCGGTGATGTCGACGATTGTCGACAACGTCGCCGGTGCGGTGCCGACCTGAATGTTCCTGGCATATTCGATGACATCGAGCTCGCTGCCCGCCGCCGTGCGGTGACGCACGAAGCGCTCGCCCGTCGCCGGCAGGTCGGCGACACCGGGCTCCAGATCGGCGATGCCGAGCGCCAGGAACTCGCCCCGGCCTCGGCCATAGAGATTGAGCGCTGCGGTGTTGACGTTCAGGAACGCGCCGCCATCGGCCTGGCGCACATACATCGGGACCGGGTTGTCGTCGAACAGCGAGCGAAACAGCGTTTCGCGGTTGCGGATCTCGCGTATGTCGGTCAGCGTCACCGCCAGCAGGCCGTCGGTTTCAGCGACGCCGACCTGCAGCGAGACGGTTTCGCCGCCAAGCTGGTATTCCAGTTCGAGCGACGGCGCAGCGACACCATGCGCACGGGCGACGCCGCATTCGTCGAGCAGGCGCGACAGCCCGCAAGCGGCATTCGCCTGCGACAGCAGCCTGAATCGCATGTCTTCGGCCGAGACCCCGAGAAGGCGCGCTGCGGCGTTGTTGATGCTGAGGACCTGATAGTCCCGTGCCTCGCCACCGGCGGATTCGAGCGCGCTGAGCGCTAATATACCTTCGTCGGTCGAGTTGATGAGCAGCCGAGCCAGGTCGATCTGGCTCCTGCGCGGCCGCGCGAAGATCAGGAAATACTCGCCCGGCCAGCGGCACGACAGCGGCAGCGCCAAAACCTCGACGGTAGAGACCATGCCGTCGACGATCGAGCGGCACAGCGCCAATTGCGGACGCGCCGCCAGGCGGGCCAATTCGATCGCGCCCGATATGGCGCGCTGGAAAGCGAAAGGCAGCACCGACAGCACCGCCGCGGGCACGCTGAGGCCGGCAATCGCGCCGAAGCGCGGGCCGGCGCGCAGGATGAAGCTGTCCGTGGCGGGCTGGAGACGAACAACCGCCATCTCGTCGGCGAAGCGGCCGACGCTGCCGAGCGCCAGCTCTTCATAGGGCGGCAAGGCGCCGTCGATGCAGGCCGCCTGCCAGCGCCGCAGAACCAACCTGACGTCGTCGAACTCGGTGTCGACGCCAGCTGACAGGTCCGCGGCGCACCTTGCGACCGGCTGCTCCGCCGCACCACCCGGCATTTCCGACGGAAGCGCCCGATCCCTGTCCCAAGCTCGCATTGCCAAAAGCATCCGGTCACCTGTCAGCCTGAGACCGCCCGGACCAGATCAGCCCGGTCGCAGGCACGTCGCATCGATTGTCGGCATGCCGAAGCCCCCCTCGGCCGACAGCACGGCCTCATGCCTGCGCGGCGTGCCGCGCGCTGTCAGGGGCAAGCTATCCGCTGCCGCCTTACCGCCTGCTTAAGCCGAATGTCACATAAGTGTCATGTACTTAGGGGCAGCAGCGGTGGCGCGGGCGGGGCCAGGTCCCTGTCGCCGAAACGGCTGAAACACGCCCCGAAAAAGCAAAACGGCGGACCTTTCGGCCCGCCGTTGCTTGTTTCGCCGATAAGGCGAAAAATTACTCGGCCGAAGCTTCAGCCGGGGCAGCAGCTGCAGCCGCGATGGCGGCAGCGGCGTCGTCCTGGGCCTTCTTCAGGGCAGCCAGACGCTCCTGGGCCTTCTTGCCCGGCTCACCCTTGGTCGGGTTCGAACGAGCGTCGCGCTTCACGATGCCTGCCTCGTCGAGGAAGCGGGCAACGCGGTCGGTCGCCGTGGCGCCGTTCGACAGCCAATGCTTGGCGCGGTCGGCGTCGAGCTTCACGCGGTCGCCGTCCTTGGGCAGCAGCGGGTTCCAGGCACCGATTGCCTCGATGAAGCGGCCATCGCGCGGGCTGCGGGCGTCGGCAACGACGATGTGGTAGTAGGGGCGCTTCTTCGAGCCGGCGCGGGCCAGGCGGATCTTAAGGGACATTGTCTTACTCCTGAATAGTTCTGTCTTGGGTTGTTCTTGGTCTGCTGTCTGTTCCGCCGTCAGGCGGAGGTAGTCTTGTCTGACGCGCCGTTGTGTTC
Organism: Aminobacter sp. NyZ550; assembly: GCF_025628925.2. NCBI lineage: Bacteria > Pseudomonadati > Pseudomonadota > Alphaproteobacteria > Hyphomicrobiales > Phyllobacteriaceae > Aminobacter > Aminobacter sp. NyZ550. The sequence continues at coordinate 812,465 of NZ_CP114190.1, read as the reverse complement.
GGCAGCCAGCATTTCGTGGTGACGGATCACCTCGCGGATGATGAAGTTGAGAAACTTCTCCGCGAAATCGGGATCGAGATGGGCGTCGTCGGCCAGGCGGCGCAGGCGCGCGATCTGGGTCTGCTCACGCGCCGGATCGGCCGGCGGCAGGCCGTGGGTGGCCTTGAGCACGCCGACTGACTTGGTGCAGCGGAAGCGCTCGGCCAGCATGTGGATCAAGGCTGCGTCGATGTTGTCGATCGAAGCGCGCAATTCCTGAAGCTGTGCCTGCGGGGTGATGTCGGTCATCGCGCTCCTCACTTCTTCTTGCCAAGGCCAGGCAGGCCACCACCGAGACCGGGAAGCTTCATGCCGCCGGGCAGGCCGGGAAGGCCACCGCCGCCGAGACCAGGCATGCCGCCCGGAAGACCCTTGAGCCCGCCACCGAGGCCTGCGGCTTCGGCCTGCTTCTGCAGGGCTTCGAGCTGCTTGGGATCCATCTTGGACAGGTCGGGCATGCCGCCGCCAGGCATCATGCCGCCGAGGCCCATCTTGGAAGCCAGGCCGCCCATCATGCCGCGCATGAGGCCGCCGCCTTTGCCCTTGCCGCCCATGGCCTTCATCATGTCGGCCATCTGGCGATGCATCTTGAGCAGCTTGTTGATCTCGGCGGCGTCGGTGCCGGAACCGGCAGCAATGCGCTTCTTGCGCGAGTGCTTGAGAACGTCGGGGTTCGCACGCTCGGCCTTGGTCATCGACGAGATGATGGCAAGCTGGCGGCCGAACATCTTGTCGTCCAGGCCCGCCGCGGCCATCTGGTCCTTCATCTTGCCCATGCCCGGCATCATGCCCATGATGCCACCCATGCCGCCCATCTTCTGCATCTGGCCAAGCTGGTCGGCGAGGTCGTTCAGGTCGAACTTGCCCGACTGCATCTTCTTGGCCATCGCCGCGGCTTTTTCCGCGTCGATGGTTTCGGCAGCCTTCTCGACCAGCGAAACGATGTCGCCCATGCCGAGGATGCGGTCGGCGATGCGCTTGGGATAGAACTCCTCCAGCGCATCCATCTTTTCGCCGACGCCGATCAGCTTGATCGGCTTGCCGGTGACAGCGCGCATCGACAGCGCAGCACCGCCGCGGCCGTCGCCGTCCATACGGGTCAGCACCAGGCCGGTGATGCCGACGCGGTCGTCGAAATTCTTGGCGAGGTTGACGGCATCCTGGCCGGTCAGCGAGTCGGCGACGAGCAGGATTTCGTGCGGGTCCGACACCTTGCGGATGTCGGCCATCTCGACCATCAGCGGCTCGTCGATATGGGTGCGGCCGGCCGTGTCGAGGATGACGACGTCGTGGCCGCCGAGCTTGGCCGCCTGAACGGCGCGCTTGGCGATGTCGACCGGCGACTGGCCGGCGATGACGGGAAGGGTCGCGACCTTGGTCTGCTCGCCGAGCTGGCGCAGCTGCTCCTGCGCGGCCGGGCGGCGCGTGTCGAGCGAGGCCATCAGGACCTTCTTGCCCTGGCGCTCGGTGAGGCGCTTGGCGATCTTGGCCGAGGTGGTGGTCTTGCCCGAACCCTGCAGGCCGACCATCATGATGACGACCGGAGCGGGCGCGTTGAGGTCGACGGCTACGCCTTCGGCGCCAAGCATTTCGACAAGTTCGTCATGGACGATCTTGACGACCATCTGCCCGGGTTTGATCGACTTCAGGACGGCGGCGCCGACGGCCTTCTCGCGCACCTTGTCGGTGAACGAGCGGACGACTTCCAGCGCCACGTCGGCTTCGAGCAGGGCACGGCGAACCTCGCGCAGGGCTGCCGAGACATCGGCCTCCGACAGTGCGCCACGGCCGGTCAGGCCGTTAAGGATCGATCCAAGCCGCTCTTGCAGCGATTCAAACATTCGACTTCCCTTCTCTCAGCCAACCGGTGTCGAACCGAGAGGTAATGCCTCTGCGCGCCTGAACCAAACCAAAAAGCACCCGGGGGCGCATTGCGCTGCCGGGTGTTGGCCTCCGGGATCGTTTTGTACCTCTAAGGGTGTCCCGGTCGGCCGCTCGGAGTGGAACTCGTCGCGGAATTTGACGGCTGTAGACAGGAAAATGCCGGGCGAGTCAAGGCAAGGGCCCGAGAACGGCGATTGTTGGCGGATTCTCGGACGAAAATCAGTGGCTGTTAATACTTCCCTGCTACCATATGCGCCATCCGGGGGGATACATGTACTATTTTAGAGTCTTCTACCACCATGTGTGATCATCGGGTTGATCCGCATAAATGTATGGACGGTGGTGACTTCATGACCCCGACCGCAGATGCCTCGCCGCTTGCCGGCTTTGTCGAGAATATCGAATTCGCCTTGGTGGTCATCGATGCCAGCCGCAACATTTCCTTCGTCAACAAGTCGGCCGAGCGCATGTTCGGCTACGACAAGGCCGAACTCGTCGGCGAAACCCTCGATCTGATCATTCCCGCGAGACTACGCGGCGCCCACAATGCCGGCATCGCGCGCGTCGCCGCCGGCACTCCATCCAAGCTGAGCGGCAAGACCGTCGAGGTCTCGGCACTGCGTCGCGACGGCAGCGAATTCCCCATCGAACTGTCGCTGTCGGTCTGGGATGGGCCCAACGGCGTTTCCATGGGCGGCATCATCCGCGACATTTCCGAGCGCAGGCAGCGCGACATGCGCCTGTATCGTCTGGCGCATCAGGACACGCTGACTGGCCTGCCCAACCGCTTGCAGTTCGACATGCAGCTTGAGGATGCACTTGAGAGAGGCGAGGCGACCGGACTTTTGCTTGTCGACCTCGACGGCTTCAAGAAGGTCAACGACACGCTCGGCCACGCCACCGGCGACACGCTTTTGCAGGCGCTTGCCGTGCGCCTGCCCGCAGCGCTCGACGCCAATGCCATAGTGGCGCGGTTAGGCAGCGACGAGTTTGCGGTGCTGTTGCGCGGTATCGACAGGCCGGCGGCGGTCGCTGCCGCCGCCAACAGCCTGCTGCATTCGTTCGAACAGCCCTTCGAGATCGGCGACCACTTTCTCAAGCTCGGCGTCAGCATTGGCGGCGCGGTTGCGCCCCGCGATGGCGGTGACTCGGAAGAGCTGATGGCCAGCGCCGATCTGGCGCTTTACCGCGCACGGCAGCAAGGCGGCAGCTATCGCATATTCGAGCCTGGCATGCGCAACGCCGTGGCCGTACGGCGCGCGCTGCAGGACGAGTTGCTGCGCGCCATCAGGGCCCGGGAATTCGTGCTGCACTATCAGCCGCAGGTCTGTCTGGAGAGCGGCAGGGTGATGGGCGCCGAGGCGCTGCTGCGCTGGAACCACCCGTTACGCGGGCTGCTCGCGCCCGCCGATTTCCTTGCCGTGCTCGAAACGCATTCCGGCGCGCTGACGGTGGGCAACTGGATCCTTGATGAGGCCTGCCGACAGTCGGCCGCGTGGCGGGCTTCAGGCTTTGCCCCCATCACGATGGCCGTCAATCTGTTTGCCGTTCAGGTCAACGCCGGTAACCTGGCCGAAACCGTGACGTCGACGCTGTCGCGTCACGGTCTGCTTGCCGACGCGCTCGAACTCGAGGTCACCGAAACCATCGCGCTCGATTATGAAGAGCGTACTCTGGAGCCGTTCCGCAAACTCGGCAAGGCGGGCGTCGGCCTCGCCTTCGACGATTTCGGCACCGGCCACGCAGCACTCAGCACTATCAAGCGTTTTCCCCTCACGGTGCTCAAGGTCGACCGCAGTTTCATCCGCGACATGCTGCGCGATCCGCAGGACGCGGCAATCGTGCGCGCGGTGCTCGGCATGGCCGGTGACATGGGGCTGTCGGTTATCGCCGAAGGCATCGAGACGCGGGCACAGGAGGCGGCACTCTACGCCATGGGCTGTCGCGTCGGCCAAGGCTATCTCTATTCCAAGGCGCTGCCGGCTGCAGAGTTCGAGCAAATGCTGAAGCGGGCGGAACATGCTTCCGAGACGTCGATCACGCCGCTCTAGGACCGGCCGCCGGACAGCTTGCCCGGCGGCCTCCAAGGCTATCGGACCACGTAGACCACGCGCCGAGTCGACGGTTCAACCAGCACCGGCTGGCCGTTCACATTGACATAACGATACTCGTAGTCGGGTATCTCGGTCAGTTCGACCGTATCAGGCAGGCCGGCACCCACCACGACCTCGCCGTCGAGATAGACCGGCTCGACCCGATGGTCGGTCACATAGGTACGAACCGCCCCGGGCGGCTCGATGGCCGGCATCACTTCACCAGCGACGATCGCCCCTGTCGTGCCGTCGATGACAACGTCACCGGCGCCACCGGCAGCCGGCGGATCAACGACAATCACGCCGGAATCGACCGGACGCGCCGAAAGCACGATCTGCTGGCCGCCGAAATCGCCGACGAGATAATCGGAGTAAACCCAGCCGTCGCCGCCGGAATCGGCGACGCTGCACCATTTGCTGCCTTCAAGGCAGCCGCGAAGCGTAGTGCCCTGTCCGGCACCGATGACGCCGATGACCGGATATTGCGGCCCAGGGCCGGCGCGGACGTTGAGATCGGTCGCAGCCTGCACGGCAACGTCGGCAAATGACGGGCCGGAGAAGGCGAGAAGCGCCCCCGCGATGGCGGGCAACAACAGTTTCGTTTTCATCTTTTCGCTCCGTTTTCCTGGTCCCTCAAGGTGCCGAAACGGAGCCGACAGTCATCGGTTCCTGACGAAATGGCCCGGAACGCTCACGAATTGTAGCAGATTGACGTTCGCTAAGCTGATGTCCTCCAATGTGTCGCCAGTTGCGAAGCGACCTGTCCTGCCACCGCTTCGCCCGACAGCCGGGCCCCACCGCAGGTCTGGATCAGCGGCCCCGCAAGATGCTCGCCGGCAAAGAAGATGCGCTCGCCGAGCGGCTGCATCAGGACCGACCGCGCCTCGGAACGACCGGGACGCGCTGCGGCATAGGCGCCCCTGACATAGCGTTCGCCGCCCCAATTCGTCATCATCGCCCGGCCGACATGCTTGCGCGTGTCGTTGCCGAAGATCTCGCACAGCCGGTCGGTGGCGAAATCGACGCCGGCTGCCTCGCCGGCTGCCGACAGCTCCCAGGCGAAATCGCCGCCGACGAAGCCGACCATCAGGTCGAGATCGAAGGGAAAGCTGAGGAAGTAGATGTCGTGACGCGCGGACCGCTCGATGAGCAGGTCATCGAAGGGTTTGAGACCAAGGCGGCTGCCTTTGATTTCGACGGGCAGCTTGGTCAACATGCCCATCGGCAGGTCGAAAAACGCCGTCATATAGTGTTCCGGCAGCGCGGGCGAAAAGGCGATCTCCTCGAAGGCCAGCACCGCCGGCGATGCCGTCACGATCGCAGCCCCGGCACGCAGCACGCCGCGATCGGTGTGGCAGCTGACGCCTGCACCATCCCAGTCGATCCGTCGCACCGGCGTGGCAAGCTCGACCGGAACATCCGCGCCGAAACGCGCGACCAGTGCGCCATACCCTTCCCGGGTGAAGTAATTGGGATCGAGATCGGCGGCATTCCTGAAGTCGGCGATCGAAATCTCGTCTTCGTCGGCGCCGAAATCCATCGGTCCGCAGAAGGTGGCGGCGGCACGCGACGAGCGTCCCTTGGCCAAGAGCGCGCCAAGCCGGTCGTCGGGGTCGGCGTGACTTTCAAGTAAGGCCGCCATGGCGGCATCCGCCTGTTTGACCTCCGCTTCCTCGGCCTCACTCGCCTTACGGTTGCGATAGTAGAGGTGATCAATGTTCATGTCGTGATGATGCATGGTCCAGCCGGCGGCCTCGGCCTCCGGGAAATAGGGGTTGCGATCGGCGGCGTGCAACCAGGCGCAACCGATGTCGAAGGGCGCACCGAAGTGTTTGCTGCTGGTCCAGGCGCGCCCCCCTATACGATCCATGGCTTCCAGCACTTTGAAGCTAAGTCCTGCGGCACGCAGGACTTTTGCCGCCGAAAGGCCGGCGGAACCGGCGCCGACGATCACAACATCGACATCATCCATGTTTTTTCCCCGCTCTCGCCATATTCACCGCTTGATCCTATGCGACAATTTTGCCACCTGCCATTGCAGGCAGACGGGGACGTAAACGCCTTCTTAATGCTAAAAAGCGAGCGTTGGGCTGGCAACACCCCTCCCAGGGACATTTGATTCAGGCATCAGGAGAACGGCATGGCATTGACTGCCAAGGTGAAGACTTTTGCTGCGGCCTCCGCCATGCTGGCGGTTTCGGCAGGCAGCTCAATTGCGGCGGAATGCGGCAACAACGCGGGCGGCTTCGAAGCATGGAAGGCGGCATTTGCCGACCAGGCGGCGGCGAACGGCATCAAGGGCAACGCGCTGAGCGCTCTCGCCAAGACGACCTATGCCACCAAGACGATCTACGCCGACCGCAACCAGAAGAGCTTCAAGCTCTCGCTTGACCAGTTCATGGCCAAGCGCGGCGGCAAGGCGATTGCCTCCAAGGGCAAGACGATCAAGAAGCAGAACGCGGCGCTGTTCCAGAGCATCGAGGCGCGCTATGGCGTGCCGGCCGGCCCGCTGATCGCGATCTGGGGCATGGAGACCGGCTTCGGCGGCTTCATGGGCAACCAACACACGCTGTCGGCGGTCGCCACGCTCGCTTATGACTGCCGCCGTTCGGAATATTTCACCGACCAGCTCTACGCAGCGCTCAAGCTCGTCCAGAGCGGCACGCTGGCGCCCAACGCCATCGGCGCTGCTCATGGCGAAATCGGCCAGACGCAGTTCCTGCCGGTCAACGTGCTGAAATACGGTGCTGACGGCGACGGCAACGGCAAGATCGACATGGTCCGCTCCAAGGCCGACGCGCTGGCCTCGACCGCCAACTTCCTGCGCGGCCACGGCTGGAGCGCAGGCGGCGGCTACCAGCCCGGCCAGGCCAATTTCGGCGCACTGCAGGGCTGGAACGCAGCCAGCGTCTACCAGCAGGCGATCGCCATCATCGGCGCCGAGATCGACGGCAACTGACGCCTGACGACCTGATACAACCCTGTCAGGAGACATTTCCGAGGCACTGGCAAAGCCAGGGCCTCGGACGCAAAATGACAAGAGCCCGGTGGCGACGCCGGGCTTTTTCAATGCGGACGAGGATCTTGTCATGAACAGCCAGAGCGGCCTGCCCGCCGATCTCTCGCGCTTCGGCAATGTCGAAGGCTACAGCCATTACCCAAAGACCGTGACACCGGGGTTGCCGGCACCCGCCGGCGGCGGCCTGCTGAAGTGGTACGACATCGCGGAAGCCGCGACGCCGGTGACACGCGACACCAGTGCGCTGGCACAGCGTTTCCTGGCGGCGGAGACGGCAACCGGGCGACTCAAGCTCAAGGGCGAGCTCGGCTTTGTCATCCTGCACCGCTGCGGCGGCGATTTTCATTTTCTGCTGGTGAGTTCGTGGCGCAATGCCAACGAGATGTGGGAAACGGTCTACGCCAAGACATCGGACGCCCCCGATTTCTCGCTGTTTCCGCTGCCCGGCCCGCACCGCGCCACCTTCTGTGTCTGGGAGCTGGCCGCGGTGAACCACGAGCGGCTGGCCTTCAGCCGGTACCTCTATTCAGCGCGCGACGAGGCGGCCAAGCGGGCGTATCTTGAGGATTATTGCGAAGGTGGGGCGTGAGTCTTTCATTCTCCCCGCTTGCGGGGAGAATGTGGCCCAAAAGGCTGAATAAGGGGCAGCGCGTAATTCTGAGAGGCTTGTCTGCCTGCCGGCATCTTCTCCCCGTAGAACGGGGAGAAGAAAAAGCTCGTCATTGCCGGTTACGCGCGGCGAGCGTGCGCAGGCGCAAGGCGTTGAGCTTGATGAAGCCGGCGGCGTCCTTCTGGTCGTAGGCGCCCTGGTCGTCCTCGAAGGTGACCAGCTTGTCGGAGTAGAGCGACTTCGCGCTCTCTCGGCCGATGACCATGACATTGCCCTTGTAGAGCTTGAGGGTGACTTCGCCCTCGACGTCCTTCTGGCTGAGGTCGATCGCTGCCTGCAGCATCTGGCGCTCGGGCGAGAACCAGAAGCCGTAATAGATCAGCTCGGCGTAACGCGGCATCAGCTCATCCTTGAGATGCGCGGCACCACGGTCGAGCGTGATCGATTCGATGGCGCGGTGCGCCTGAAGCAGGATCGTGCCGCCCGGGGTCTCGTAGACGCCGCGGCTCTTCATGCCGACGAAGCGGTTCTCGACCAGGTCGAGACGGCCGATGCCGTTGTCGCGGCCGTAGTCGTTGAGCTTGGCCAGCAGCGCCGCCGGTGACAGGCGCTCGCCATTGATCGAGACGGCATCACCCTTTTCGAAGCCGATCTTGATGATGGTTGCCTTGTCAGGCGCAGCCTCGGGCGAAATGGTGCGCATGTGCACATACTCGGGTGCCTCGACGGCCGGATCTTCCAGTACTTTGCCCTCGGAGGACGAGTGCAAAAGGTTGGCATCCACGGAGAAGGGGGCCTCACCCTTCTTGTCTTTGGCGACCGGGATCTGGTGCTTTTCGGCGAAGTCGAGCAGGTCGGTGCGGCTCTTGAACGACCAGTCGCGCCACGGTGCGATGATCTTGATGTCGGGATTGAGCGCATAGGCCGACAGCTCGAAGCGGACCTGATCGTTGCCCTTGCCAGTGGCGCCGTGGGCGATTGCGTCTGCACCGGTCTTCCTGGCGATATCGACGAGGTGCTTGGAGATCAGCGGACGAGCAATCGAAGTGCCGAGCAGGTAAACGCCTTCATAGACGGCATTGGCGCGGAACATCGGGAAAACAAAGTCGCGGACGAATTCTTCGCGCACGTCCTCGATGAAGATCTCCTTGATGCCCAGCATCTCGGCCTTCTTGCGCGCCGGCTCGAGCTCCTCGCCCTGGCCGAGATCGGCAGTGAAGGTGACGACCTCGGCGTTGAGCTCGGTCTGCAGCCACTTCAGGATGATGGAGGTGTCGAGACCGCCGGAATAGGCGAGCACAACCTTCTTGACGTCTTTCCACTTGGACATTTGAGCACGGCACCTTTTGCAAGCGGCCGGCTGGGGCCGCGTTTCCCGGGCTTTCTAAGCAGGAACGGGCAAGCGGGCAAGGGCGATCATGCCGCTGCGATAGCAGCGTGATCGCCCAGGCTTGCTCACTTGCGCTTCATCGCCTCGAGCAGGGCCGCGCCGAACGCACCTTGCTGGTCCGCCTTGTTTGGCTGCGGCTTCGATGACGCGAACTTCATGTCGCGGCTCTTGGCGGGAGCGGCCGAGCGGGGCGCCGGCTCGCCGACATCCTTGCGCATGGTAAGCCCGATGCGCTTGCGCGCAATGTCGACCTCGACGACGCGGACTTTCACCACGTCGCCGGCCTTCACCACCTCATGTGGGTCCTTCACGAACTTGTCGGCCAGCTGCGAGACATGGACGAGGCCGTCCTGATGCACGCCAATGTCAACGAAGGCGCCGAAAGCGGCGACGTTGGTGACGGTACCTTCGAGCAGCATGCCGGGCTTGAGATCCTTGATGTCGTCGACGCCGTCGGCGAAGGTCGCGGTCTTGAAGCCCGGACGCGGGTCGCGACCCGGTTTTTCCAGCTCGGCGATGATGTCGCGCACCGTCGGCAGGCCGAAACGTTCGTCGACGAAGGCGCGCGGATCGATCGCCTTAAGCGCTGCACTGTCACCCATCAGCTGGCGCAGGTCACGGCCGCAGGACGCCACGATCTTCTTGGCGACGCCATAGGCTTCAGGATGGACGGACGAAGCATCGAGCGGCTCCTTGCCGTCACGGATGCGCAGGAAGCCGGCGCATTGTTCGAAGGCGCGCTGGCCAAGTCGGGGGACCGACAACAGGTCGCGACGTGTGGCGAAGGCGCCCGAGGCGTCACGGTAGGCGACGATCGACTCGGCCAGCGACGGCCCGAGACCGGAGACACGAGCGAGCAGGGGGGCAGAGGCGGTGTTGAGGTCGACACCGACGGCGTTCACCGCGTCCTCGACCACCGCTTCGAGCGAACGTCCGAGGCGATACTGGTCGACGTCGTGCTGGTACTGACCGACGCCGATCGACTTGGGCTCGATCTTGACCAGCTCGGCGAGCGGATCCTGCAGGCGGCGCGCAATCGATACGGCACCACGCAGCGACACGTCGAGATTGGGGAACTCGGCCGCGGCCGTGGCGGAGGCCGAATAGACCGAGGCGCCGGCCTCGCTGACAATGACCTTTGTCGGCTTGGGTGCCGGCATGTCAGTCAGCATGTCGGCGACGAGGCGCTCGGTTTCGCGGCTGCCGGTGCCGTTGCCGATGGCGATCAGCTCGACCTTGTGGCGGATGATAAGCCGGGCCAGTTCAGCCTGGGTTCCGCGCACGTCGTTCTTCGGCGGGAAGGGGTAGACCGTGGTGGTGTCGAGCACCTTGCCGGTGGCGTCGATGACCGCAACCTTGACCCCGGTGCGGATGCCCGGATCGAGGCCCATGGTGGCGCGCGAGCCGGCAGGGGCGGCGAGCAACAGGTCCTTGAGGTTGCGCGAGAAGACGCGGATCGCCTCTTCCTCGGCCGCCTCGCGCAGGTCGCGCATCAGGTCGAGCGACAGCGAAAGCGACAGCTTCACGCGCCAGGTCCAGCCGGCGACCTGCATCAGCCACTGGTCGCCGGGCAGGGTCGATCCAATCTGGTAGGCGGCGGCGATCATGCGCTCGACCGGCTTGACCGGCGAGGTGTCGTCGGCATCGATCTCGAGGTCGAGCGACAGCACGTCCTCGTTGCGGCCGCGCAGCATGGCGAGCGCCCGGTGACTCGGCACGGAGGCCCAGCGCTCGGAATGGTCGAAATAATCGGAGAACTTGGCGCCGGCATCCTGCTTGCCGTCGACGACGCGGGCACGCATGACGGCGCGTTCCTTCATGTGGGTGCGCAGGCGGCCGAGGAGATCGGCGTTTTCCGAAATGCCCTCGGCGACGATGTCGCGCGCGCCTTCCAGCGCCGCCTTCACATCGGCCACTTCGCCGACGACGTAAGGCACGGCGATCTCAGCGGGCACTTTCGAACGGTCGGCGAGGATCGCTTCTGCCAGCGGTCCAAGCCCGCGCTCCCTGGCGATTTCCGCTTTGGTTCGGCGCTTGGGCTTGTAAGGCAGGTAGATGTCTTCGAGCTCGGCCTTGGTGGTGACGGTGGCGATGCGGATCGCCAGCTCGTCGGTCATCTTGCCCTGGCTGGTGATGGATTCGACGATGGCAGTGCGGCGCGCCTCGAGTTCGCGCAGATAGGCGAGGCGTTCGGAGAGATCGCGCAGCTGGGTGTCGTCGAGGCCGCCGGTGACTTCCTTGCGGTAGCGGGCGACGAAGGGAACGGTCGCACCCTCGTCGAGCAGCCCGACGGCAGCTATGACCTGCTCGGCCTTCGCATTGATCTCGGCTGCAATGATCGCAGCAATTTTCCTGATGTCGCCAGCCATGGAATCCTGGTGCCTGTTGTACGGGTGCGCGAACATAGTGACTGCCGGGCGGAACGCCAAACGACCATTTTCCCGAGCCGTCTCAAGCTCCACAGAAAAGCGGCAGGGCTGCGGCAATCGGCGCGGCAAACGGATGGAATTTTGGCAGGCATCTTCGCAGCTTCCGCGTATCTTCCCGGGAAAGCGCCCTCAGGAGCAAATCAATGAAATTCGACCGGTTTCTGTTTGTCGCAGCGGCGCTGTGCGGCGCAGCCGGCGTGGCGCTGTCGGCGGCGGCCAGCCATGGCGGCAGCGCAAATGTCGCCACTGCGGCTAATTTTCTGCTGTTTCATGCGCCTGTACTGATCGCTCTGTCGCTGATGGCAGCCCACAGCCGCACCCTGCACGTCGGAGCAGCCATTCTACTCCTGTCAGTGTTGCTGTTCTCAGGCGATCTCCTGGCGCGCGACTACCTGGGCCAACGCCTGTTTCCCTTCGCCGCCCCCTTGGGCGGCACCGGCATGATCCTGGGCTGGCTGACGCTGGCGGTTGGCGGGCTGACGGTCCGCCAAGACGGCTGATCCTCAGCCGATTCGATAGGGAAGGGGGTGACGGACGTCCTTGTCGATTACCAGCCGGCGCTTGAGCGGCGGCACGGCGCGCTGGAGGCAGTTGGTGCGCTCGCAGATGCGGCATGAAATGCCGATCGGATCGAAGGCGGTTCTGCTACCCAGCTCCAACCCGTCGGCATAGACAAAATCCTGCGCGTAAGTGACCTCGCAGCCAAGCGCGATGGAATAGCGCCGGTGCGGCGCGTTGAAGCCGCCGCCGCCCTTGGAGATTTCCGTGGCGATGCAGAGATATCGCGCGCCGTCGGGCGTCTCGGCCAGCTGGCGGATGATCCGGCCCGGCGTCTCGAAGGCCTGGTGCACGTTCCACAGCGGACAGGCCGCGCCGAAACGAGCGAACTGCAGCTTGGCGGCACTGTGGCGCTTGGTGATGTTGCCGGCGCGGTCGATGCGGGCAAAGAAGATCGGCACGCCCTTGTGCCCCGGCCGCTGCAGCGTACTGAGGCGGTGGGCCACCTGCTCGATCGAGGCGCCGAAATGCGCGGCCATCAGCTCGAGGTCGTGGCGCAGCTCCGCCGCCGCGCGCATGAAGGCCTGATAGGGGAGGGTCAGCGCGCCGGCGAAATAATTGCGCAGCCCCATCTTGCAGATTTCCTGCGCCTCGCTGGTACGGAATTCGGCCGAACGAGCGATCTGTGCCACCTCGGCCTCCATCTCCATCTCGGCGATCTGGAAGGCGATCTGGAAGCTGCGGGTGGCCAGAGGCGAGTAGGGGTTGAGGAACAGCACCCCCGACTTGGCGTCGAAGCGCCTCAGCGCATCGTCGTCGGCATCGGCGCGGGCGATGCGGACGCCGTGCCGGCTGTCCAGATGCCCCGCCATCGCCGCATAACTGTCGCGCTCGCCGATGCCGAGCTCCCCGGCCAGCCGCTCGGCCGCCACGTCGAGCGCGTGGATGTAATTGTCGACGAAATGGAAGAAGTCGCGCACTTCCTCATAGGGCGTCGGCTCGGAGGCCGATGTGCCGCGCCCCAGTGTGTCGTCAAGGCTCGCCAGCTGCTCGGAATTGCGGCGATAGGCTTGATGGGCCGAGATCAGCGCCCGGGCGAAGCCCGGCGCGTTCTGCGTCACCAGCTTCAGTTCCTGCAGGTTGGGCGCGTAGTTCTCGAATATCGGATCGGACAGTGCCTCCGTCAGCGCCGACAGCAGCCGGTCATTGTCGCCCTGCGAAATCTCCGAGATGTCGATCTGGAATTTTTCGGCGAGCGCGAGCAGCACCGAGGCGGAAACCGGACGCTGGTTGTTCTCGATCTGGTTGAGATAGCTGGTCGAGATGCCGATGCGCTCGGCGAAGCTCGCCTGCGTCGCCTTGTTGGCCTCGCGCAGCTCGCGCACCTTGCGGCCGATATAGAGTTTACGGGTCGCCATGTTTGCAAATTCGCAATTTACATTTCTCGAATTTGTATATTACGCTTTTGCACACTTTCAACTGTTTTCCTGCGCGCGCCATGGGGCTATTGCGCCAACTTCGCTGCTTGCCGCTGACGCGGCGAGAGGCCATTGTTTTTCAACCTCGTAGCGCGGGAGAAAGCCCCATGACGCTCTACCAGACCGTTGCCGACAGGCGGACCAGCCGGCTCAGCACAATGGACATCGTGGCCGTCGTCGCGGGCTCGTTGCTTCTGACCGCCTCCGCCAAGATCCAGGTGCCGTTCTACCCCGTTCCCATGACCATGCAGACGCTTGTCGTCATCGGCCTCGGCCTGGCGCTCGGCCCGGTACGTGGCACTGCTGCCGTTGCTCTCTATCTCGCGCAGGGCGCTCTTGGCCTGCCGGTCTTTGCCGGCACGCCCGAAAAGGGCATCGGCCTCGCCTACATGACGGGCCCGACCGGCGGTTATCTCGCCGGCTACCTGCCTGCCGCAGTACTCGCCGGCTGGCTCGCCGAGCGCGGCTGGGACCGCAACGCTGCCACCGCCATGCTGGCCGCACTGCTTGCCGGTGCCGTCATCTATGTGCCCGGCCTGCTCTGGCTCGGCAATGTCGTCGGCTGGGACAAGCCTGTGCTGGCCTTCGGCCTCTACCCCTTCATATCAGGCGACGTCATGAAGGCCGTGCTTGCCGCGATCGCCTTCCCCGCCGCCTGGAAATGGCTTTCTCACAAGGGCATAAACTGATGCGCGCCGTACTCGAACAACTGGAAGCCCGCCGCGCCGAGGCCCGCCTCGGCGGCGGCCAGAAGCGCATCGATGCCCAGCATGCCAAGGGCAAGCTGACGGCGCGCGAACGCATCGACGTGCTGCTCGATGAAGGCTCCTTCGAAGAGTTCGACATGTATGTCACCCACCGCACCACCGATTTCGGCATGGCCGAGCAGAAGGTGGCGGGTGACGGCGTCGTTACCGGCTGGGGCACCATCAACGGTCGCCTGGTCTATGTCTTCAGCCAGGACTTCACCGTGCTCGGCGGCTCGCTGTCGGAGACGCACGCGCAGAAAATCTGCAAGATCATGGACATGGCGATGCGCAACGGCGCGCCCGTCATCGGCCTGAACGACTCCGGCGGCGCCCGCATCCAGGAAGGCGTCGCTTCGCTCGCCGGCTATGCCGACGTATTCAAGCGCAATGTCGATGCCTCCGGCGTCGTGCCGCAGATCTCGGTCATCATGGGGCCCTGCGCCGGCGGCGCAGTCTATTCGCCGGCCATGACCGACTTCATCTTCATGGTGCGTGACTCGTCCTACATGTTCGTTACCGGCCCGGACGTGGTGAAGACGGTCACCAACGAGATCGTCACCGCCGAAGAGCTCGGCGGCGCCCGCACGCACACCGCGAAGTCCTCGGTTGCCGACGGCGCCTACGAAAACGACATCGAGGCGCTGGAGCAGGTCCGCCTGCTGTTCGACTTCCTGCCGCTCAATAACCGCGAGAAGCCGCCGGTGCGGCCGTTCCACGACGACCCGAGCCGGCTGGAGATGCGGCTCGACACGCTGATCCCCGACAGCGCGACCAAACCCTACGACATGAAGGAGCTGATCCTGGCGATCGCCGACGAGGGCGATTTCTTCGAAATCCAGGAAGCCTTCGCCAAGAACATCATCACCGGCTTCATGCGCATCGAGGGCCAGAGCGTCGGCGTGGTCGCCAACCAGCCGATGGTGCTGGCCGGCTGTCTCGACATCGATTCATCGCGCAAGGCTGCGCGTTTCGTCCGTTTCTGCGATGCCTTCTCGATCCCGATCCTGACCTTGGTCGACGTGCCGGGCTTCCTGCCTGGTACCGCCCAGGAATATGGCGGCGTCATCAAGCATGGCGCCAAGCTACTCTTCGCCTACAGCCAGGCCACCGTGCCGATGGTGACGCTGATCACCCGAAAAGCCTATGGCGGCGCCTATGACGTCATGGCCTCCAAGCATATCGGCGCCGACATCAACTATGCCTGGCCGACGGCCGAGATCGCCGTGATGGGTGCCAAGGGCGCGACCGAGATCCTCTATCGCTCCGAACTGGGCGACGCCGGCAAGATCGCCGAGCGCACCAAGGAGTACGAGACCAACTTCGCCAACCCGTTCAAGGCAGCCGAGCGCGGCTTCATCGACGAGGTGATCATGCCGCACTCGTCGCGCCGCCGCATCGCCCGCGCTTTCGCCGCCCTGCGCGGCAAGAAGCTCGATGCGCCGTGGAAGAAGCACGACACGATACCGCTGTGAGCAGGACAAACATGTTCAAGAAAATCCTCATCGCCAATCGTGGCGAGATCGCCTGCCGGGTCATCAAGACGGCCCAGAAGCTTGGTATCGCAACGGTCGCGGTCTATTCCGACGCCGACCGCGAGGCCTTGCATGTGAAGATGGCCGACGAGGCCGTCCATATCGGACCGGCACCATCGAACCAGTCCTACATCGTCATCCAGAAGATCATCGACGCGATCAGGCAAACCGGCGCCGATGCGGTGCATCCCGGCTACGGCTTCCTGTCGGAGAACCCGAATTTCGCCGAGGCGCTGAAGGGCGAGGGCGTCGCCTTCATCGGTCCGCCGCCGGTTGCCATCGAAGCGATGGGCGACAAGATCACCTCGAAGAAGATCGCGGCCTCCGCCGGCGTCAACACCGTGCCCGGCCATATGGGCCTGATCGAGGATGCCGAGGAGGCGGTCAAGATCGCCAATTCGATCGGTTATCCCGTCATGATCAAGGCCTCCGCCGGCGGCGGCGGCAAGGGCATGCGCATTGCCTGGAACGACGCCGAGGCGCGCGAGGGTTTCCAGTCGTCCAGGAACGAGGCCAAGTCCTCCTTCGGCGACGACCGCATCTTCATCGAAAAATTCGTTACCCAGCCGCGTCACATCGAGATCCAGGTGCTGGGCGACCAGCACGGCAACCTCGTCTATCTCGGTGAGCGCGAATGTTCGATCCAGCGCCGCAACCAGAAGGTCATCGAGGAGGCGCCGTCGCCCTTCCTCGACGCCGCCACCCGCAAGGCAATGGGCGAACAGGCCGTGGCGCTCGGCAAGGCCGTCGGCTACTTCTCGGCCGGCACGGTCGAGTTCATCGTCGACGGCAACAGGAACTTCTACTTCCTCGAGATGAACACCCGCTTGCAGGTCGAGCACCCGGTGACGGAATTGATCACCGGCATCGACCTGGTCGAGGAGATGATCCGCGTCGCCGCCGGCGAGAAGCTTCGCTTTGCGCAAGCCGACGTGAAGCTTAACGGCTGGGCCGTCGAAAGCCGCCTCTATGCCGAGGATCCCTACCGCAACTTCCTGCCGTCGATCGGCCGGCTGACCCGCTACCGCCCGCCGGTCGAGGGCAAGCGCGACGACGGCACCATCGTCCGCAACGATACCGGCGTCTTCGAGGGCGGCGAAATCTCGATGTATTACGATCCGATGATCGCCAAGCTCTGCACCTGGGCGCCGGATCGCCTGATGGCGGTCGAGGCGATGAGCCGGGCGCTGGACGATTTCGAGGTCGAAGGCATCGGCCACAATCTGCCGTTCCTCTCGGCGGTCATGGACCAGGAGCGGTTCCGCTCCGGCGCGCTGACTACCGCCTACATCGCCGAGGAGTTCCCCGACGGCTTTGCCGGCGTGGCACCCTCCGAGTCCGATGCCCGCAAGCTTGCCGCGGTGGCGGCACTTATCAACCAGTCCGTCCAGCGTCGCGGCACCCAGATCTCGGGCTCGCTCGCCAACCACCAGCGTCCCGTCGGCGCCGACTGGGTGGTCACCCTTGCCGGCTTCACCCTGCCGCTCCATGTCAGGGACGGAGCCGACGGCATGATGGTCGAATTCGACGACGGCACCACACTTGCGGTGTCGAGCGACTGGCTGCCAGGCCACCCGCACGCCAACTTTGCCGTCGATGGCACGTCCATCGGCGTGAAGGTGTCGCGGTCGGGCACAGGCTGGCGCCTGCGCTGGCGCGGCATGGACGTGGTGACCCATGTGCGCAGCCCGCGCGTCGCCCAGTTGGCCAGGCTGATGCCGGTCAAGCTGCCGCCGGATACCTCGAAGATGCTGCTCTGCCCGATGCCGGGCGTGGTGACGTCGATCCTCGTCAAGCAAGGCGACACCGTCGAGGCCGGCCAGTCGCTGGCAACCGTCGAGGCGATGAAAATGGAAAACGTGCTGCGCGCCGAGCGCAAGGGCACGGTCAAGCGCGTGGCGGCGACAGCGGGCGAAAGCCTCGCAGTCGACGAGCTGATCATGGAGTTCGAGTGACCAGAGAGAGGATCCGGGAAGAAGCGAAGACCGCCGCCTGCCTTTTCGGCGGCCTCTTTGGCGCAATCCTGTCTCAGACAGCCTACGTTGCGAGCTGGGGTCTCCATACGCCCGGCCTCCAATTGCTGGTCGGTGTGCAAACACCTGGCGGCGCGCCATATGTCATCCATCTTTTCAATGCGATGGTATGGGGTATCTGGGCGGCTGCCGGTTTCTCGATTGTCACGAAACTTGTCTATGGCTACGTCAGTATCCGCAGGATCGCTCTGCTCTACCTCGCCGGCGAGATATTCATTGCGACCGGCGGTTGGCTCGTCGATACGGGGACACTCTCCTTCAACGCACTCACCAATACGATTCTCCTGATCTATCTGCTGGCGGGCTTTCTGGTTGTGCGGGACTCGGCCGCTGGCTCGCGCAACAAGATGGCGCTCGCCGAGTTGCCGAATGGAAGCAGCAAATGACCGACAAACCAACAATCGATTCCTGGAAAAAACTCGCCGAGCGCGAGATCAAGGCATCGCCCGACACGCTGACCTGGAACACGCCTGAGGGCATCGAGGTCAAGCCGCTCTACACGGCGGATGATCTCCAAGGCATCGGCCATCTCGGCACGCTGCCGGGCATCGCGCCGTTCCTGCGCGGTCCACGCGCCACCATGTACACCGGCCGCCCCTGGACGATCCGGCAATATGCCGGCTTCTCCACGGCGGAGGCTTCCAACAACTTCTACCGCAAGGCGCTCGCCGCCGGCCAGCAGGGCGTGTCGGTCGCCTTCGACCTCGCCACCCATCGCGGTTATGACTCGGACCATCCGCGCGTCGAAGGTGACGTCGGCAAGGCCGGCGTGGCAATCGATTCCGTCGAGGACATGAAGATCCTGTTCGACGGGATCCCGCTCGAGCAGATCTCGGTGTCGATGACCATGAACGGCGCTGTCATCCCGATCCTCGCCAATTTCATCGTCGCGGGCGAAGAACAGGGCGTGTCGCGCGACAAGCTGTCGGGGACCATCCAGAACGACATCCTCAAGGAGTTCATGGTCCGCAACACCTACATCTACCCGCCGGAACCCTCGATGCGCATCGTTGCCGACATCATCGAGTACACGGCCAGAGAGATGCCGAAGTTCAACTCTATCTCGATCTCCGGCTACCACATGCAGGAGGCCGGTTCGACGCTGGTGCAGGAACTTGCCTTCACCCTGGCCGATGGGCGCGAATATGTTCGTGCGGCGCTGAAGAAGGGGCTCAATGTCGACGACTTCGCCGGCCGGCTGTCCTTCTTCTTCGCCATCGGCATGAGCTTCTTCATGGAGGCGGCAAAGCTGCGGGCGGCGCGCTTGCTGTGGTCGCGCATCATGACCGAGTTCGAGCCGAAGAAGGCCTCGTCGCTGATGCTGCGCACGCACTGCCAGACCTCCGGCGTGTCGCTGCAGGAACAGGATCCCTACAACAACATCGTCCGCACCGCCTTCGAGGCGATGTCGGCGGCCCTCGGCGGCACGCAGTCGCTGCACACCAACTCCTTCGACGAGGCGATAGCACTTCCAACCGAGTTTTCGGCCCGTATCGCCCGCAACACCCAGTTGATCCTGCAGCATGAGACCGGCGTGACCAAGGTCGTCGACCCACTCGCCGGCTCCTATTATGTCGAGGCCCTGACCAACGACCTCGCCGAGAAGGCCTGGGCGCTGATCGAGGAGGTCGAGGCGATGGGCGGCATGACCAAGGCTGTCGCGAGCGGATTGCCCAAGCGGATGATCGAGGAGGCGGCGACCCGGCGCCAGGCCGCCGTCGACAAAGGTGACGAGGTCATCGTTGGCGTCAACAAGTACCGCCTCGAGCAGGAAGATCATCTCGATATCCTTGAGATCGACAATTCCGCCGTGCGCCTGTCGCAGATCGCCCGTATCGAGCGCACCCGCCGCCAGCGCGACCCGAAGCGCGTCGCCGAAACGATTGCCGCGCTGGAACAGGTCGCTCGCTCAGGTGAAGGCAACATCCTTGCCGCGGCCGTCGACGCGTCCCGCGCCCGTGCCACGGTCGGCGAGATTTCCGATGCCATGCGCCGCGCCTTTGGCGACCATGCGGCGGTGCCGGAAGTGGTCGAAAACGTCTATGGCAAGGCCTATGACGACGAGCCGGAATTCCAGACGTTGGTGTCGCGGCTCGAACAGTTTGCCGGCTCACTGGGTGAAAAGCCGCGTGTCATGGTGGCCAAGCTCGGCCAGGATGGCCACGATCGCGGTGCCAAGATTATCGCCTCGGCCTTTGGCGACATCGGTTTCGAGGTCATTGCCGGGCCGCTGTTTCAGACGCCGGGCGAAGCCGCAGACACGGCGATCGCCTCCAGGGTCCACGTCGTCGGCATGTCGTCGCTGGCGGCCGGCCACAAGACGCTTGCCCCACAGCTTGTCCAGGCTCTCAAGGCCAAGGGCGCTGCGGATATCATCGTGGTGGTCGGCGGCGTCATTCCGCGGCAGGATTATCAGTACCTGCTTGACCATGGCGTGTCGGCGGTCTTCGGACCCGGCACCAATGTGCTCGACGCCGCCCGCGCGGTGCTCGACCTGATGGAAGGCAAGCGCCGCAACCAGTGAGCGCCGCATCAGACAAAAGAGCCCGCTCGCGCGGGCCCTTTCTTTGCCGGTGTTATGACGCCTTGCGGCCGATGGAGACGTATTGGATGCCGTGGCGGGCGACGACTGCCGGGTCGTAGAGGTTGCGGCCGTCGAAGATGACGGCGGTCTTGAGCTGGTCGCGGATCAGCTCGAAGGACGGCGCCCTAAAATTCTTCCACTCGGTGGCGATCAAGAGTGCATCGGCGCCGCGCAACGCCGCCTCCTTGGTACCGCACAAGGTGAGGTCGTCGCGCTGGCCATAGATCTGCTGCGCCTCGTTCATCGCCTCGGGATCATAGGCCTGCACCCTGGCGCCGGCTTGCCACAGCGCCTCCATCAGCACCCTCGATGGTGCCTCGCGCATGTCGTCGGTGTTGGGCTTGAAGGCCAGACCCCAGAGCGCAAAGGTCTTGCCGGCAAGGTCGCCGTTGAAATGCGCCTTCAGCTTGTCGAACAGCACCACCTTCTGGGCATTGTTGCGCGCCTCGACCGAGTGCAGCAGCACCGGCTCGAAACCGACATCGCCGGCGGTGCGGATCAGTGCCCGCACATCCTTGGGGAAACACGAGCCGCCATAACCCAGCCCGGGATAGATGAAGTGGTAGCCGATACGCGGGTCCGAGCCGATGCCCTTGCGCACCTCCTCGATATCGGCGCCGAGCAGCTCGGCCAGGTTCGCCATCTCGTTCATGAAGCTGATCTTGGTCGCCAGCATGCAGTTGGCGGCGTATTTGGTGAACTCGGCCGAACGCACGTCCATCACGATCATCTTCTCGTGGTTGCGGTTGAACGGTGCATAGAGCTCACGCATCACCGTCTCGGCCGCTTCGCTGTCGGTACCGACGATGATGCGGTCGGGCTTCATGCAGTCGGCGACCGCTGACCCTTCCTTCAGGAACTCCGGATTGGAGACGACGTCGAAGCCAAGCTCCTCGCGGCCTCTGGTCTTCAGCGCAGCCGCAATCGTCTCGCGCACCTTGTCGGCGGTGCCGACCGGCACCGTCGACTTGGTCACCACGATCTTCGGTCCCGCCATTTCGCGGCCGATGGCATCGGCCACCGACAGCACATATTTGAGGTCGGCCGAGCCGTCCTCGCCCTGCGGCGTGCCGACCGCGATCATCTGGATCGCGCCATGGCGCACGGCCATCGAAGCATCGGTCGTGAAGACGATACGCCCCGCCGCGTGGTTCTCGCGCACCAGCGCCTCCAGCCCCGGCTCGAAGATCGGGATGAAACCCTGGTTCAGCCGCTCGACCTTGGCCGCATCGACGTCGACGCAGACGACATCGTGACCGACCTCGGCCAGAACAGCCGCCTGAACAAGACCGACATAGCCAATCCCAAATACTGTCAGATTCATGAATCCAGATCCCGTTCGCGCCGTGCGTCTCGCACGCGCTTGATACAGGAATTTGACAGCGCGCAGAAGTTCAGACGGCTACGGAATGGCGCGCGGTGCCCTGGCCGAGATAGGCGTCGAAGACAGCCGCGATCGATCGAACGAACGGCTTGCCGCGTTCGCTGACGACGAAGCGGTTGCCGGCGCGCACGAAGACGCCGTCCCTGTCGTTGGCGGCAAGCAGCTCGGCCTCGGCAATGACGCCGCGGGCGCCATCGCCGAAACGGCTGAGCATCTCGCAGCGCGAGAAGGAAAAATCGCACATCAGCCGCTCGATCACCCAGGCACGCATGCGGTCGGCATTCGACAGGGCGAAGCCGCGCACCGCGGCCAGGCCACCGGCCAGCACGCGGCGTTCATATTCTCCCGTTGCCGGCATGTTCTGGACATAGCCATGTGGCAGAAGGCCGATCGACGAGGCACCGAGGCCGATCAGCGCGTCGGCCTGGTCGGTCGTATAGCCCTGGAAATTGCGCCGCAGCGTGCCCGCATGCGCCGCCACGGCCAGGCTATCCCCAGGCAAGGAGAAATGATCCATGCCGACGGCTTCGTAGCCGGCGTCCAGGATCAGCCGCGCGGCCACTTCCGACTGCGCCAACCGCGCCACAGCGTCGGGCAACAACGCATCGTCGATCATCGTCTGGTGCTTCTTCAGCCACGGCACATGGGCGTAGCCGAACAGCGCGATGCGGTCGGGTCGCAGCGACAGCAGCTTTTCCGTTGTTGCGGCGATGCTGTTGAGCGTCTGGTGCGGCAAGCCGTAGAGCATGTCGAGATTGACCGAGCGCACGCCGCGCGCGCGAACGGCGTTGACCACTGCCTTCGTCTGTTCGAAACTTTGCTCTCGGTTTATGGCCTTTTGAACCCGCTCGTCGAAATCCTGCACGCCCAGGCTCGCCCGTGTCAGACCTACGGCCGCCAGCGCATCAAAACGCGCCTCGTCCATATCGTTGGGATCGATCTCGACACTGATTTCGGCATCATCGGCAAAGCTGAACTTTTCGCGCAGGCGGCTGCCGAGCGCCATCATGTCCTTCGGTGTCAGCATCGTCGGCGAGCCCCCACCGAGATGCAAGTTGCGGACATTTAGCCGGCTTCCGCACAGCGCGGAGATCGTATCGATCTCGCACTCCAGCGCCCTGAGATAACGTTCGACGGGATCGTAGCGTCGGGTCTGCTTGGTATGGCAGGCGCAGAACCAGCACAGCCGGTCGCAATAGGGAACATGGATGTAGAGCGACGCACTCGCCCCCTTTGGCAACGCGCGCAACCAGCCACCATAGGTCGTCGAAGACACCGCCGCATTGAAGTGCGGCGCGGTCGGATAGCTGGTGTAGCGCGGCACCGGCGCTGCGTATTTCTCGACGAGGGTCCTGTCCATGATCGTCTCCATCAATTGCTGAAGCATGCTGCGGAGACGCCGGTATCGCCTTGACCTGGATCAAGCGAAGACCTGGATCAAGCAACGAGCTGGATCAAAAGCAACACAGGGCGATGGACACAATGACACGGTTCCTTTTGGCGGCCGCGATGCCTAGATTGGGCAAATCGGGGTGCTGGACGAAGAAATGGCCATTCGCCAGGACATTCACAATTCTGAAATACCGGCGTTGTGCCGCTCCTGCGAGGCGCGGCATCGCGGCGTTTGCGGTGCGCTGACGCCGGAACAGCTTGTCGAGCTCAGCCGACACACCACCAAACGCAAGGTCGAGCCGGGCACCGTGCTGGTGTCGGACTCGGACACGATCGACAGCTACGCCAACGTGCTGGCCGGCGTGGTCAAGCTGGTCAAGACGTTGCCCGACGGCCGCCAGCAGATCGTCGGCCTGCAGTTCGCGCCCGACTTCATCGGCCGTCCGTTCAAGCAGGAGAGCTCAATCACGGCAGAAGCCGCAACCGCCGTCCGCGTCTGCGCCTTTCCCAAGACCTCGCTCGACCGTATGATCGACCAGGCGCCGGAGCTCGGCCACCGGCTGCATCTCCAGGCGCTCGACGAGCTCGATGAGGCACGCGACTGGATGCTGACGCTGGGACGCAAGACCGCCGCCGAGCGTGTCGCCTCGTTCCTTCACCTCATCGCCAGGCATGGCGACCCAGAGGCCGAGAGCGCGGGCGAAATCAGCTTCGACCTGCCGCTTACCCGCGCCGACATCGCCGATTTCCTTGGCCTGACCATCGAAACCGTCAGCCGCCAGCTGACCAAGCTGCGCAAGGACGGTCTGATCACGGTCGAAAACAACCGCCATATCACGGTCTTCGACTTGGACAGGCTGGAGCGACGCGCCAATATCTGAGCAGGCCGTCAACCGGCGGGCGCCAGAAGTGCCATGACATGGTCGCGCTCGAAAGCGACGTGCCGGCGCACCGCGCCGAAATAGCCTCGCAACATGAATCCCAGGGTTTCCGGACTGTCGGCCTCGCCCTGCCGCGCGGCAAAGCGCAAGGCGTCCCGCAACTCGGCGGCGTAGCCCTCATCCTCGAGATGTTCGTTCCTCAGTCGCTCGATGGTCTTGCCCGACTCGACGCTGTGGCCCAGACGCTGGCAAAAGCACGGAAAGATCCGCTGCTCCTCGAAGCGGTGGATTTTTGCCATTGTCGGCCCAAGCGCCCGCGCCGCCAGGATGCATTTTCTCCGGTCAAGCCCGTTGGGCAGTGAATCGGCAATCTCCTCAAGCCGGTCGCACAGCGCAAGTTCGGCGGTATGGGCGCGCCGCATCACCTCGACGGCCTCGCGCTCAGCACCATCCTGCGATCCGGCTTGCCTGTCATTGAGCGCGATCATTACCCAGAGGTTCCCTTTTTGAGGCCAAGGCTGGGCCGACACGGCCGGCTTGACCTTGATCCAGATCAAGGCGCGAGCCGCCAATGTCATGGATGTGTCCGGTCTGGCGTCGGCAGAAACCGTCGGCGCGCGACCATAGTCGGGGATCGCTCATGAAATATGGAAACGAAATCGTCCTGCTGGCACTGGCGGCGTTCGCCGCCTTGCTGGGCGCCGCCTTCGCGCAGGATAGCCAGTTCGGCGCTCATATGTGGGTGCTGTTCTTCGCCCTTGCCGGTGGCGCCACCGTCCTGCTGCGCACCGGCAACTACGCACCGGCCGCTGCCGCGCCCGCGGACAGCTCGCCCTACATGGACGGGCCAATACGCTACGGCGTTATCGCCACCGTGTTCTGGGGCGTCACCGGCTTCCTGGTCGGCGTCGTCGTGGCGGCCCAGTTGGCATTCCCCGATCTCAACATCGAGCCCTGGCTGAACTTCGGCCGCCTGCGCCCGCTGCACACCTCGGCAGTGGTCTTCGCCTTCGGCGGCAACGCGCTGATCGCGACCTCGTTCTACGTCGTCCAGCGCACCTCGCGGGCGCGGCTCTTCGGCGGCAACCTCGCCTGGTACGTGTTCTGGGGCTATCAGTTGTTCATCGTCATGGCGGCGACCGGCTATCTGCTCGGCATCACCCAGAGCCGCGAATATGCCGAGCCCGAATGGTATGTCGACATCTTCCTGACCATTGTTTGGGTCGCCTATCTCGCCGTCTTCCTCGGCACCATCCTGAACCGCAAGGAGCCGCATATCTATGTGGCCAACTGGTTCTACCTCGCCTTCATCATCACCATCGCCATGCTGCACGTGGTCAACAACCTGGCGGTGCCGGCATCCTTCCTCGGCTCGAAGAGCTATTCGCTGTTCTCGGGCGTGCAGGATGCGCTGACCCAGTGGTGGTACGGCCACAACGCCGTCGGCTTCTTCCTCACCGCCGGCTTCCTCGGCATGATGTATTATTTCGTGCCCAAGCAGGTCGAACGCCCTGTCTATTCCTACCGGCTGTCGATCATCCATTTCTGGTCGCTGATCTTCCTCTACATCTGGGCCGGCCCGCACCACCTGCACTACACCGCCCTGCCAGACTGGGCGCAGACGCTCGGCATGGTGTTTTCGATCATGCTCTGGATGCCGTCCTGGGGCGGCATGATCAACGGCCTGATGACGCTGTCGGGCGCCTGGGACAAGATCCGCACCGATCCGATCGTCCGCATGATGGTGTTGGCCATCGCCTTCTACGGCATGTCGACCTTCGAGGGCCCCATGATGTCGATCAAGGCGGTCAACTCGCTCAGCCACTACACCGAATGGACCATCGGCCATGTCCACTCCGGCGCGCTTGGCTGGAACGGCATGATCACTTTCGGCGCCATCTACTTCCTGGTGCCGCGCCTGTGGGGTCGTGAGCGGCTCTATTCGCTGCGTTTGGTGACCTGGCACTTCTGGCTAGCGACCCTCGGCATCGTCGTCTACGCCGCGGTCATGTGGGTTGCCGGCATCAGCCAGGGCCTGATGTGGCGCGAGTATGACGAGCAGGGCTTCCTGGTCTACTCCTTCGCCGAAAGCGTCGCGGCCATGGCGCCCTATTACGTCGTCCGCACCATTGGCGGCCTGATGTATCTCGCCGGCGCGCTGGTCATGGCCTGGAACGTCTACATGACGATCCGCGGCCACCAGCGCCAGGAAGAGCCGATGCCCACCTCAGCCCCCGCCCTCCAGCCTGCGCAGTAAGGAGCCCGAAATGGCACTGCTCGACAAACACAAGACAATCGAGAAGAACGCGACGCTGCTTCTGGTCGGCACGCTTCTGGTCGTCAGCATCGGCGGCCTGGTCCAGATCACGCCGCTGTTCTACCTCGAGAACACGATCGAGAAGGTCGAGGGCATGCGGCCCTATTCGCCGCTGGAGCTCGCTGGCCGCAACATCTACATCCGCGAGGGCTGCTACACCTGCCACAGCCAGATGATCCGGCCATTCCGCGACGAGGTCGAGCGCTATGGCCACTACAGTCTGGCAGCGGAGTCGATGTACGACCATCCGTTCCAGTGGGGATCGAAGCGCACCGGCCCCGACCTCGCCCGCGTCGGCAATCGCTACTCCAACGAATGGCATGTCCAGCATCTGGTCGAGCCGCGCTCGGTGGTGCCGGAATCGGTCATGCCGAGTTACGCCTTCCTCAAGGAAACGCCCTTGGCGGTGAAGACCATCAGCTACGACCTGATCGCCAACCGTCGTGTCGGCGTACCCTACAGCGACGAGATGATCGCCAGCGCCGATGCCGACATCAAGGCGCAGGCCGATCCGAATGCCGACACGTCGGGCGTACTGGCGCGCTATCCCAAGGCCAAGCTTGGCGACTTCGACGGCGATCCGGCAGCGCTGACCGAGATGGATGCGCTGGTCGCCTATCTGCAGATGCTCGGGACGCTGGTCGACTTCTCGACCTACGACCCGGCCACCGGCTACCGCTAGGAGATATGCGATGGACTACACGACGTTGCGGCATTTCGCCGACAGTTGGGGGCTGCTGGCGATGACTGTCTTCTTCATCGGCGCGGTTCTCTTCGCCCTTCGCCCCGGCGGCAAGCAGGCCGCCGAGCGCGCCGCCCAAATCCCGCTCAAGGAGGACTGATCTGTGGGCGACAAGCACATCGACGAACTGTCCGGCGTCGAGACGACCGGACACGAATGGGACGGTATCACCGAGCTCAACAACCCGATGCCGCGCTGGTGGCTCTGGACCTTCTATGCCACCGTCGTCTGGGCGCTGGCCTACACCATCGCCTACCCGGCCTGGCCGATGATCAGCTCGGCGACGACAGGCGTGCTCGGCTATTCCAGCCGCGCCGACGTCAAGAACGAGCTGGCCGCAGCCGAACAGGCCAAGAGCGCCTATGTCCAGGCGGTCAAGGCGAAGAGCGTCGGCGAGATTCTGGCCGACGACAAGCTGCGCCAGTTCGCCACCGCCGCCGGCTCTGCCGCCTTCAAGGTCAATTGTATCCAGTGCCACGCCTCCGGAGCGCAAGGCTCGCCCGGCTTCCCCAACCTCAATGACGATGAGTGGCTGTGGGGCGGCAGCATCGACCAGATCTACAAGACCATCGGCCATGGCGTCCGCTTCGACGGCGACGAGAACACCCATGCGTCCGAAATGCCGGCCTTCGCCGACATTCTCGAACCGAAACAGATCACCGAGGTCGCAGCCTATGTCGCGAGCCTGTCGGGCACGGCCGACACGCCGGAGCTTGTTCCGGGCGGTGCCAAGGTGTTCGCCGACAATTGTGCCGCCTGCCACGGCGACAACGCCAAGGGCAACAAGGAGCTTGGCGCTCCCGACCTGTCCGACGCCATCGCGCTCTATGCCTCCGGCCAGGCCGCCATTGCCAGCCAGGTGCGCCATCCCAAGCATGGCGTGATGCCAGCCTGGAGCGCCCGGCTCGGCGACGTCAACGTCAAGGAACTTGCAATCTTCGTCCATTCGCTCGGCGGCGGCGAATAACCCTCCATCGCCGACGGTCGATGGACGAAGGGTGGGGGAGAGGCCCGGCATCGCTGCCGGGCCTCTTTTTGCATTCGCTTGACCTGAATCAAGGTTCGCCGGGCACGGTCACGGCAAAAGCGAGATGAGACGCTGCCGAAGCAATGGCTTGGCGCCCAGCAGGAGACGAGAATGCTCGACGAGAGGCAGGTGGAGAGGCTCGAGGTCACGGCGGTCAACTCTGCCAAGACCCGCCAACCGCTCTACACCGCACGCCAGAAGGTGTTTCCCAAGCGGGCCTCGGGCCGGTTCCGCCAGTTCAAGTGGCTGGTCATGCTGGTCACGCTCGGCATCTATTATCTGACGCCATGGTTGCGTTGGGACCGTGGTCCCTTCGCGCCTGACCAGGCCGTGCTGCTCGACATCGCCAACCGACGCTTCTACTTCTTCTTCATCGAGATCTGGCCGCAGGAATTCTTCTATGTCGCCGGCCTGCTGGTCATGGCCGGAATCGGGCTGTTCCTCGTCACCTCTACCGTCGGCCGCGCCTGGTGCGGCTACACCTGCCCGCAGACCGTCTGGGTCGACCTGTTCCTCGTCGTCGAGCGCGGCATCGAGGGCGACCGCAATGCCCGCATCAAGCTCGACAGCGCGCCATGGTCGTTTGCCAAGATCTGGAAGCGCATGACCAAGCATGCGATCTGGCTGGTCATCGCGGTGGCCACCGGCGGCGCCTGGATCTTCTACTTCGCCGACGCCCCGACCCTGCTCGGCCAGTTCATCACCGGCGAGGCCGAAGCCGTCGCCTACATTACTGTCGGCATCCTGACCGCCACGACCTATGCCTTCGGCGGCCTGATGCGCGAGCAGGTCTGCACCTATATGTGCCCGTGGCCACGCATCCAGGCGGCGATGCTCGACGAGAACTCGCTGACCGTCACCTACAATGACTGGCGCGGCGAGCCGCGCTCGCGCCACGCCAAGAAGGCGGCCGCCGAGGGGTTTTCGGTCGGCGACTGCGTCGATTGCAATGCCTGTGTCGCGGTCTGCCCGATGGGCATCGACATTCGCGACGGCCAGCAGCTCGAATGCATCACTTGCGCACTCTGCATCGATGCCTGCGACGGTGTCATGGACAAGATCGGCAAGGAGCGCGGCCTCATTTCCTACGCCACGCTTGCCGACTACCAGTCCAACATGACAATCGCTATTGACCCCGCCACGAGAGCCATCGATCCCGCTCGTGTGCGCGATGCCGACGGCAAGCTCGACAAGGGCATTTCGCATTTCCACATCCGCCGGCTCTTCCGGCCGCGCACCTTCGTCTATGCCGGCGCGTGGGGCCTCGTCGGCCTTGGCCTGTTGATCGCGCTGCTTAGCCGCGACCGGCTCGACATCAACGTGCTGCAGGACCGCAATCCGCAGTATGTCGTCCTGTCCGACGGCTCGATCCGCAACGGCTACACCGTCAAGCTGCTCAACATGGTGCCCGAGCCGCGCAGCTTCGAGCTCAGCATCGAGGGCCTCCCCGGTGCGGTCATGAGCGTGGTCGGCATCGACCAGCAGGAGACGCGCTCGATCACCATCGAGGCCGAGCCGGACAAGCTCAAGACCGTCAGGGTCTATGTCCGCCAGCCGCGCGACCAACTCAGCCAGGGACAGGGCTTCTCGTTCGTCGTCGCCGACAGGGCGGGCGCCGAACGAGATGTCTACGCCGCAAAGTTCAACGTTCCGGAGACCTTGAGATGAGCACGCGCGCCCTTCAGCCGAGAGCATTCACCGGACGGCATATGCTGGCCATCATGGTTGCCTTTTTCGGTGTCATCATAGCAGTCAATCTGCTCATGGCGACCTTTGCCAGGACGAGCTGGACCGGGCTCGTCGTCCAGAACACCTATGTCGCCAGCCAACAGTTCAACGAGCGCGTGGCCGAGCAGCGTGCTCAGGCAGCGCTGGGCTGGAAGGGCAAGCTCACCATCGTCAATGGCGAGATCCACTACAGCTTGACCGATGCCGCCGGCGCCCCGGTCGCGATCGACAGCGTGACCGCTTCCTTCCGCCGTCCGGCCTATGAAGCCGAAGACTGGCAGGTGTCCTTGCAGCGCGAAGCGGACGGCACGTTTTCCATCGCCACACCGCTGCGCGACGGCATCTGGATCGTCAGCACCGAAGCCTCGGTTGCGAACCGCGAGCCCTATCGCGAAGCGCGCCGGATCGTCGTTTTCGATGGAGCGGAAAGATGAATTGCTGCGGTCCAGAAGCCGAATTTGCCCTCAGCTTCAAGCCGGTTGCCGCAAGCGGACCGCCGCGCGAAGAACTGCTGCTTGCCAGTCGCGCTCTGCCAGGCAGCGCCAGGCAGGTCGAACTTTCCGTGCCAGGCGTGCATTGCGGCGCCTGCATCGCCAATATCGAGGCCACGCTCGGCAAGCTCGACGGCGTCGAGCACGCACGCGTCAACCTGTCGACGAAGCGTGTTTCCGTGCGCTGGCGCGAGGACGCAGGCGTTCCCGCCATCTCGGAAGCCCTGGCGCGACTCGGCTACGAAAGCCATCTGTTCGAGCAAGGGGCCGATGACAAGGACGAGACGCTGGCCGAACTCATCCGCGGGCTCGGCATTGCCGGCTTCGCCGCCGGCAACATCATGCTGCTGTCCGTGTCCGTCTGGTCCGGCGCGACGGATGCCACGCGCGACCTGTTCCATTGGATCTCCGCGCTGATCGCCCTGCCCGCGCTCGCCTTTTCCGGTCGCATCTTCTTCCGCTCGGCCTGGGACGCATTGCGCAACGGCCGCACCAACATGGATGTGCCGATCTCCATCGGCATCCTGCTCGCCTTCGGCATGAGCCTCTACGATACAGCCAACAGCGGCCCGCATGCCTATTTCGACGCCTCGGCTTCGCTGCTGTTCTTTCTATTGATCGGCCGTACGCTCGACCACGTCATGCGCGAGCGCGCCCGCGTCGCCGTCAAGGGTCTCGCCCGACTTGCGGCCCGTGGCGCGACCGTGCTGCAGGCCGGCGGCGCCAACGCCTACCTTCCGGTCCAGGAGATCGAGCCGGGCATGCGGATCCTTCTCGCCGCCGGCGAGCGCGTGCCTGTCGACAGCAAGGTGATCAATGGCCGCTCGGAGCTCGACTGCTCCATCGTCTCGGGCGAAAGCGTGCCTGTTGCGGTCGAGTCAGGTGCCGCCTTGCGTGCCGGTACACTCAACCTGACTGGAGTACTGACAATCGAGGCAACGGCCAAGGCGCGGGATTCCTTCCTCGCCGAGATGGCGCGGTTGATGGAAGCCGCCGAAAGTAGCCGCGGCGGCTATCGCCGCATTGCCGATCGCGCCGCCGCACTCTACGCGCCCGTTCTCCACCTGACCGCCTTCCTGACCTTCGTCGCCTGGATGGTCGCCGACGGAAACTGGCACCAAGCTATCACAATCGCCATCGCCGTCCTCATCATCACCTGCCCCTGTGCGCTCGGTCTCGCCGTGCCGATCGTGCAGGTTGCCGCCGCGCGACGCCTGTTCGAGAACGGCATCATGGTCAAGGACGGCGCCGCCATGGAACGTCTGGCCGAGATCGATACCGTCGTCTTCGACAAGACCGGCACGCTGACGCTTGGTAGACCGAGGCTGGTGAACGCCCACGAAATATCAGCCGAGACGCTCACTTTGGCAGCCGCGATCGCACTCCGTTCGCGCCATCCGATCTCACGCGCCCTCTCCGAGACCCAGGCCGCTATGCCTGCCAAGGATTGGCACTTCGACAGCGTCGAGGAAATTCCGGGCTTCGGCCTGGAGGCGCGGCTGGGCGCGGACACCTACCGTCTGGGCCGCTCAGCCTGGGCGCTGGATGATGCCGCCTCGGCCGTTGGCACCGTCCTCTCAAAGAACGGCGCCGAACTCGCCGCCTTCGCCTTCGAGGACAGATTGCGGACCGGCGCCGTAACGGCAGTTGCAGATTTGCGCGCCAAGGGCCTCTCCGTCGAAATCCTCTCCGGCGACCGCTCGGAAGCCGTGACTGCCGTGGCCAAGGCTCTCGGTGTCGAAACCTTCTCCGCCGGCGTGCTGCCAAACGGCAAGGTGGAGCGTCTCGAGGCACTCAAGGCAGAAGGCCGCAAGGTGCTGATGGTCGGCGACGGGCTCAACGACGCGCCGGCGCTGGCCGCCGCCCATGTCTCGATCGCCCCTGCCGGTGCCGCCGACATTGGCCGCAGCGCCGCCGACTTCGTCTTCCTGCGCGAGGGCCTTTCTGCCATTCCACTGGCCTTGGCCGCCTCCTGTGAGGCCAACAAGTTGATCCGGCAGAACCTGGTGCTTGCCGTCATCTACAATGCCGTCGCTGTGCCGATCGCACTGTTGGGCTACGTCACCCCACTGGTGGCGGCCCTGGCGATGTCCGGCTCCTCGGTCATCGTGATCGCCAACGGACTGCGGCTCAGCGCCGGCAAACACAGCGCGGCAGAGGCTGCCATCAGACCGACAAAACCCTTCCCAGCCAAGGAGGTCATGGCATCATGAGCGGTCTCCTCGTCCTCCTGCCCATCGCGCTGTTTCTCGGCGCCCTTGGCCTCGCTGCCTTCCTGTGGTCGCTGCGCAGTGGCCAGTATGAAGATATGGACGGCGCCGCCGAACGCATCCTGGTCGACGACGACTAGCCTGACGACAAAATGGCTGCGACCGGACCCGGGCCTGTGCTAACAGGACGGCATGGCGCAGAAGAAAGCTCACGAAGTCGATTCCTGGCTGGCTCGGCCCGCTGCCGAAGCCGTCATCGTGTTGATCTACGGCCCCGACCGGGGCCTCGTTTCTGAGCGCGCTTCAGCCTTTGCCGCCAAGACCGGCCTGCCGCTCGATGATCCCTTCTCCGTCGTCAAGATTGACGCCGCCGATGTCGAGCGCGACAGCGGCCGTCTCGTCGATGAGGCCCGCACCGTGCCGATGTTTTCGCCGCGCCGGCTGATCTGGGTGCGCAACGCCGCTGCCCAGAAGAGCCTTGCCGACGACGTCAAGGCGCTGGCCGCCGACCCGCCGCGCGACGCCGTCATCCTGATCGAGGCGCAGGATCTCAAGAAAGGCGCGCCGTTGCGCACGATCGTCGAAGGCGCCTTTGCCGGCATGGCCCTGCCCTGCTACGCCGACGAGGCGCGCGATATCGAAAGCGTCATCGACGAGGAACTGCGCACCGCCGGCCTGAACATGGCCATGGACGCCCGCAACGCACTGCGCCGCAGCCTCGGCGGCGACCGCCTTGCGACACGCGGCGAGATCCAGAAGCTGACACTCTATGCCATGGGCAAGGGCGAGATCTCGCTCGAAGACGTCAAGGACATGACTGGCGATGTCTCGGCATTGTCGCTGGACGACGCCATCGACGCAGCCCTTGGCGGCAACATCGCCGAGTTCGACGCCGCTTTCACCAAGCAGTGCCAGACCGGAAGCCAGGCGGCACAGCTTCTCGCGACCGCAACCCGCCACCTCCAGAACATTCATCTGATGCGCGGCGAGATGGAAAATGGCGGCCGCAACGCCTCGGCGGTCGTCGCCGCGGCACGCCCCCCGGTGTTCTTCTCCCGCCGCCGGGCCGTGGAAAAAACCTTATCGAGCTGGAGCGCGGCAGCGCTGACCCGCGCATTGACACGGCTGCAATCGACAACGCTGCAGACCCGTCGCCGCCCCGACCTTGCGGTTGCGCTGGCGCGCCAGGCGATGCTCGGCATTGCCGTCGAAGGCGCCCGCCTGTCGTCCGGTCGACGCTAAAGAACGCCGTCGCACGTCTCGTTCTGATACAGTCCGAACGAAATCGGCTGCATGCCTTTCCCGGATTTGCTGCAAGCGCAAAAACGCCGGCGCGAGGCCGGCGTTTTCAGGCAAGAGTCAATAGAATCAATCAGATATGTTCGCTCTTCAGGCGACGGCACAAATCGTCAAGCTGTTCCAGCGAGCGGTAGCTGATGCGCAGCTCGCCGCCTTTTTCCTTGTGCGCGATCGAGATCTTCATGCCGACGACATCGGTGAGAAGCTTCTCCAGCGCGATCGTGTCCGGATCCTTCTCGACAGGACGCGACGGCTGCTTTTCCAGCAGCGCATCGGCCGGAAGTTGCGCCAGCGCCTCGGCCTGGCGTACCGACAGGCCCTCTTCGACGATCCGCTTGGCCAGGCCCGCCGGGTCGGCAGCCGTGATCAGTGCCCGGGCATGACCGGCCGACAGCTCGCCATTGACCAGCATGTCGCGCACAACGTCAGGCAGCTTCAGCAACCGCAGCGTGTTGGCGACATGGCTGCGGCTCTTGCCGATGACCTGGCCGAGATCGGCCTGGGTATAGTTGTGATCGTCGATCAGCTGCTGGTAGCCCATTGCCTCTTCAATGGCATTAAGATCGGAGCGCTGGACGTTCTCGATAATGGCGAGCTCAAGCGCCGTGCGATCGTTGACGTCGCGAACGATGACCGGAATCTCGTTGACGCCGGCCCGCTGTGCTGCACGCCAGCGGCGCTCGCCGGCGATGATTTCATAGTGCCCGGCCTGCGCAGCTGGCCTGACGACGACTGGCTGGACCAGGCCGTGCTCGCGGATAGACTGCGCCAGGTCGGCAAGTTCGGCTTCGCCAAAATGGCGACGAGGGTTGCGCGGATTGGGGCTGACGAACTCGATCGGCACCCGGCCGTCGGCCGGCGCCGCCGGCTTTTCCGGGACCGCCGGCTTGTCCATCTCGCCGATGAGAGCAGCAAGTCCCCGGCCAAGGCGCTTTCTGGAAAGGTCTTCGTTCATGTCTAGTCCAGCTTGTTTCGAGTCCGAATCGATTTATGCGGCCCGGAGTTTACGTTCGCGCCTGATGACTTCCGAGGCGAGCTGCAGATAGGCTTGGCTGCCCGAGCATTTCAGGTCGTAGAGGATCGCCGGCTTGCCATAGGACGGCGCTTCCGAAATGCGCACGTTGCGTGGGATCACCGTGTCGTAGACCTTTTCTCCCATATGGGCGCGCACATCCTCGACCACCTGGTTGGCCAGATTGTTGCGACCATCGAACATGGTCAGCACGATGCCCTGGATCGTCAGCTCCGGATTGATCGAGCGGCGTACCTGATCCACCGTCTCAAGCAACTGGCTCAAGCCTTCGAGCGCAAAGAACTCGCACTGCAGCGGCACCAGGACGGAATCAGCCGCGGCCATCGAATTCAGCGTCAAGAGGTTGAGCGAAGGTGGGCAATCGATGAGTACGTAACTGTAGCCGGCCGCCCGCTCAGCCGATGCCCGCAAGGCATTGCGCAGCTTCAAGACGCGATCGGGCGCCGAGGCGATTTCCATTTCGATTCCAAGCAGATCGAGCGTCGACGGAATGATCGACAGACCCGGCACTGCCGTTTCCATCGCCGCCTGTTCTATCTCCAGCTCGCCGGTCAGCACGTCATAGGACGACACGCTGCGGTCCTTGCGATCGATGCCGAGGCCCGTGCTGGCATTGCCTTGCGGATCGAGGTCGATAATGAGCACGCGCTCGCCGATGGCGGCAAGGGCGGTCGCCAGATTGATGGCGGTAGTCGTCTTGCCGACGCCGCCTTTCTGATTGGCGACTGTGATGATTCTAGGTGTGGTTTTCATGGCTCGACTGCTGTTTTCCGTCTCGTCACAGCGCGGCAGCTAGGCGCGGCGCAGATTCCGAATCTCGAGAATGACTCCCTGGGCGTCGGTCAGGCTCTGGTGTTCTACCAGATCGAATCTCCACTGGTGAGCGCTATCTTCGATTTCCTGACGGTAATCCCGGCCTTTGTGGAAAAGCGCTGTGGTGCCCGCCTCCAACCATGGCCACGACAGCTCCAGGAGCAGCGGTAGTGGTGCCAAGGCTCGTGCACTCAATATCTCGGGCGACTTGATGAGCGCATGGACATCTTCGATGCGCTTCGAGTGCACTTTAGCCGGCAAGCTGAGCTCACCGACCACGGCCTGCAGGAAGCCGGATTTCTTGCGATTGCTTTCCACCAGATCGATGGTCGCGCCTGGCCGTTCGGCGAGCATCGAACCGATGATCAGGCCTGGGAACCCGCCGCCCGACCCAATGTCGAGCCATTTCATTGCGGCGCCCCCAAGCTTCAC
Source organism: Aminobacter sp. NyZ550 (assembly GCF_025628925.2). Taxonomy (NCBI): domain Bacteria; kingdom Pseudomonadati; phylum Pseudomonadota; class Alphaproteobacteria; order Hyphomicrobiales; family Phyllobacteriaceae; genus Aminobacter; species Aminobacter sp. NyZ550. The sequence continues at coordinate 776,378 of NZ_CP114190.1, read as the reverse complement.
GATCTGGGCGCTGTCAAGGATATGGCGCTCCCAAACGTCATTGAGCGTCGACGGCGCCACCAGATTGATGCGCTGTGCCCACTTTCGGAATACAGCCTCGAAGGCTTTCAGCTTCGCGAATGTTTCACGTGAAACGGGACCGGCCACTTCCTGCAACCGGGCATAGGCGTCATTGTTCAAGCGGCGCCCCTACGTGACTGAGCTTCTGAGTTGCGGACATGGGCCAGAATGATGGCCAGCGCCGCCGGCGTCATGCCATCGATACGCTGCGCCTCGGCCAATGAACGCGGCCGACGGACGCGCATCTTCTGCCGAAGCTCGTTGGAAAGGCCAGGAACCGACTCAAAATCAAGCGCTTCCGGGATCACCCTCTCCTCTTCCTTCAGCATCAACGCCGCGTCAGCCTTCTGGCGGTCAAGGTAGACGGCATATTTGGCTTCGGTTTCAATGGCTTCCGCCGTCTTGGCGTCAACCGACGCCAGCTCCGGCAAGATCTTAACAAGTTGCATGAACTGGATATTGGGGTAAGCGAGTAGTTCGTAAAGCGACCGTTTCACACCGTCGAGATTGACCTCGATGCCATAACGGCGCGCCTCGTTGGGTGATAGCTTCAGCGATTTCGTCAGTTCGCGCGCGGCTGTTACGCGGCCCGTCATCTCGCCAAAACGCTTTTCCCGCTCGGCCGAAGCAATGCCCAGTTCCATGGCCAGGGGCGTCAAACGCTCGTCCGAATTGTCGGCCCGCAGCGAAAGCCGGAATTCCGCACGCGACGTGAACATGCGATATGGCTCGCTGATCCCACGGCTGGTCAGATCGTCGACCATGACGCCGATATACGCCTGTGTCCTGCTCAAGATCAGCTGCTCGCTGCCGCCGGCAAACCGCGCGGCGTTAAGCCCGGCAAGCAGGCCCTGTGCACCGGCCTCTTCATAACCCGTCGTGCCATTGATCTGTCCGGCAAGGAAAAGACCGCGAATACGCCTGGTCTCGAGCGTCGGCTCCAGCTCGCGCGGATCGATGTGGTCATACTCGATCGCATATCCCGGCTGCAGCATCACTGCCCGTTCCAGTCCGGGAATCGACTTCAGAATGTCGAGCTGCACGTCCTCCGGCAACGAGGTCGAGATACCGTTCGGGTAGACTGTGTGATCGTCGAGCCCTTCCGGCTCGAGGAAGATCTGATGGCCTTCCCGGTCGCCAAACTTGACGATCTTGTCCTCGATCGACGGGCAATAGCGCGGCCCGATGCCCTCAATCGACCCGGAATACATCGCCGATCGCCCAAGATTCTCGCGAATGATGCTGTGAGTGGCGTCGGTCGTCCGCGTGATGCCGCATTCGATCTGCGGATTGCGGATCCTATCGGTGAGCAGCGAAAAAGGAACCGGTTCCTCGTCGGCCGCCTGCGTCTCGAGCGAAGTCCAGTTAATGGTGCGGCCATCGAGCCGCGGCGGGGTCCCGGTCTTCAATCGGCCAAGGCGCAAGCCCGCCCGCTTCAGCGTCTCGGACAATCCCATCGAAGCCTGTTCGTTCATCCGGCCGGCCGGGAACTTGCGTTCGCCGATGTGGATCAGCCCACGCAGGAAGGTGCCTGTCGTGAGAACCACGGCGGCACAGGAAAGCGTTTGTCCATCGCCCAGCACAACACCGGTCAGGCGGTCGTTATCTATAATAAAATCATATACTTCTGCCTCAACGACGGTGAGGTTCGGCCGTTCAGCGATCGCCTGCTGCATGGCCAGGCGATAGAGCTTGCGATCGGCCTGGGTGCGCGGCCCGCGCACCGCTGGGCCCTTGCGGCGGTTGAGAAGGCGGAACTGAATGCCAGCGGCATCGGCGACCCGACCCATGAGGCCGTCAAGTGCGTCGATCTCGCGGACGAGATGGCCTTTGCCCAGACCGCCAATGGCGGGGTTGCACGACATCACGCCGATCGTATCGCGACGAAGGGTGACGAGTGCGGTTTTTGCACCGGCCCGTGCGGCTGCCGAGGCCGCTTCGCAGCCCGCATGGCCTCCGCCCACCACGACGACGTCGTAGCTCTCACTCATCACAGTCTCCAGGAAACATTTGGCGAGACAGATGTCCTCATCTCCGCCTCATGTCAAGAGAATCGCCGCGGTGGTGGTTTCACGTGAAACAACTTGGCCGCGCGGCAGCGAGTCAATGCCGATGTTTCACGTGAATCCTTTGATTCCACCGCTTAATGTTTCACGTGAATCACTTGCCGATGCAGAACTGCGAGAAGATCACGTCGAGCAGGTCCTCGACATCGACGGCTCCAGACAGCTTGCCGATTCGGTCGCTCGCCAGGCGCAGGTTCTCCGCCTTCAGTTCCAGCAAAGTCTCCGGCGCAGCTAACGCGGCACGCAGATACTCGCTGGCGTCGTTCAGCAGTTCCACATGGCGCAACCGCGACGGCAGCACATCGCCACGCTGGCCGATCGCCGCCGTGGCGCGCGCGCCAATCAATTCGATCAACCCGTCGATACCTTCGCCATTCACCGTGGAAATGGCGAGGGCAAAGCTCGACCCGGCATCACCACCTTTGATGCGGTCCAGCTTGGTGCCAATCATGACTGCGGATGCATCGCCTGGCGGCGGCAGCTCGGTTGGCGCCGACATATCCTGCAGGAACAACACCAGGTCGGCGGCCTTCGCTCGTTCCTTCGCGCGTTCGATACCGATGGCTTCAACCTTGCCGGCAGGCTCGCGCAGCCCGGCTGTATCGGTAATGCGCACCTTGAGGCCGCCGATATCGAGTGTTGCCTCAACGAGGTCGCGCGTCGTGCCGGGTTCGTCGGTGACAATTGCCGCCTCACGTCGGACCAGCGCATTGAGCAGGCTCGACTTGCCCGCATTCGGCGCACCGAGGATCACGACGTCGAAACCGTCACGGATCATCTCAGCCTTGCTGTAGCCATCGACATGTCGCCCGATGTCGGCGATCAGCTGGTGAACGTCGTCCCACACCTGAGCGGAAACCGAGCCTGGTACGTCCGATTCGTCGGCAAAATCCATCTCGGCCTCAATCATCGCCCGAGCGTGAATGAGCCGCTTGCGCCAAGTGAGATATAGCTCGCTTTGCGCACCGCCGGAGTTCATCATGGCAAACTGACGCTGCGCCTCAGTTTCGGAGTTGATGAGATCGGCAAGCGCTTCAGCTTCCAGAAGGTCCATCTTGCCGTTGAGGAATGCCCGCCGGGTGAATTCTCCCGCCTCGGCCTGCCTGAAACCCGGCAGCTTTCCGAGCTCCGCGAGCAGTGCCGTGACCACAGCCCGGCCGCCGTGCACATGGAATTCACCACAATCCTCCCCCGTGAAGCTATGCGGCTCGGGAAAAAACAAGGTCAGCGCCTGGTCGAGTTTCCGCCCGTCCACTGCATTCAGTGGTCCGAAATGCGCGCGACGTGGTTGCGGCAGGCTACCTGCAATCGTTTCGAGAGCGAATCGAACATGTGGACCTGAAATCCTGACGATCGCGACGCCGGATGGCAGGTGACCGCTGGACAAAGCGGCGATCGAATCGGTGAATTGCATTTGCCGGTCTCTTGGAAGCGCCCTAGGTTGACGCCTCATATCACTGTTTTGGGCTTGCCACATGCTTCCGCACGAAAACCTGCTTCGAGACGAAGGTAGCCCGTACCTTCGCCAGCATGGCGACAACCCGGTGCATTGGCGCCCGTGGTCGCCCGCGGCGTTGGCAGAAGCGGTGCGGCTCGACCGGCCGATCCTGCTTTCGGTCGGTTATGCCGCCTGCCACTGGTGCCACGTCATGGCGCATGAAAGCTTCGAGAACGCCGAAGTCGCCGAAGTCATGAACAGGCTCTTCGTCAACATCAAGGTCGACCGCCAGGAACGGCCGGATATCGACCAGATCTACATGGCGGCGCTCGCCAGCATGGGCGAACAAGGTGGCTGGCCACTGACGATGTTCTTGACCCCCGATGCCAAGCCCTTCTGGGGCGGGACCTATTTTCCGCGCGAGGCGAGGTATGGACGGCCGGGGTTCATCCAGGTGCTCAGTGCTGTCGACGCCGCCTGGCGCGGCAAGCGCGCCAGCATCCTGCAGAGCGCGGGTGAGCTTGCCCAACATGTCGGCAAGCGCCTCGGCGGCAGCAGCCCGCGCTCCGCGATCTCGACCGATACGGCCAGGACGTTGGCGTCCGGCATCTACGATATGCTTGACCGCGATCTGGGCGGGCTTCGCGGCGCCCCAAAGTTCCCGAATGCGCCTTTCATGCAGACCTTGTGGCTGTCCTGGCTGCGCTCCGGCAATGAGCAGCATCGTGATGCAATGACGGAAAGCATGGCGCATATGCTCGCTGGCGGCATCTACGACCATGTCGGCGGCGGGCTGGCGCGCTATTCGACCGACACGCAATGGCTGGTGCCGCATTTCGAAAAGATGCTCTACGACAACGCCCAGCTGATACGCCAAGCGAACTGGGCTTATGCCGCCACAGGAAATGAACTGTTTCGGATACGAATCGAAGACACGGTCGACTGGCTGTTGCGCGAGATGCAACTGCCCGACGGAACCTTCGCTTCCAGCCTCGATGCCGACAGCGAGGGTGAAGAAGGGCTGTTCTACACCTGGGCGGGGCAACACATAGCCGACGTGCTTGGCGATGATTCATCTATATTTTTCAAATACTTCACGATCAGTAAGCCAGACGCCTGGGAAGGCGACCCGATCATCCACCAGAACGCGGCCCAGAGTGCCCAGGCCATCGAAGATCGTGCGCTGGTTTCAGGCCTGACGAAACGCCTGCTGACTAAACGAGAACAGCGCATTCGCCCCGCCCGCGATGACAAGGCGCTCACGGATTGGAACGGCTTGGCCATCGTCGCGCTGGCAGAAGCCGGGCGAAGCCTTGGAAGAAGCGACTGGGTGGCTGTCGCGGCAGGTGCTTTCGGCGCGATTCTGGCGTCAGCAACAGCTGAAGGCCGACTGCCGCATTCAAGTCTGGGCGAAAAGCGGCTCTATCCCGCGCTGTCGAGCGACTACGCGGCGATGGTCAACGCGGCCATCTCCCTGTTCGAGGCAACAAGGGATGCGCGATATCTCGAGCACGGTGCTCGTTTCGTGAATATGCTCGATAACTGGCACGCGGATGCCGACAGAACCGGGCACTATCTCACCGCATCCGACAGCGCCGACGTGCCGATGCGCATTCGCGGCGACATCGACGAAGCCATTCCTTCGGCAACCAGCCAGATCATCGAGGCTGTTGTGCGCCTGGCCAACATCACGGGCGACATTGAACTGCAGCGACGCGCCTGGACAATCGCCGAACACGCCGCCGGCCGCATCCAGAACCAGCAATATGGCCAGGCCGGAATCGTGAACGCCTGTATCCTGGCAATTGAACCATCAAAGCTGATTGTCGTCGAGGATCCAGAGCGGCCAGCACTTGTTTCGGTAGCGAATCGGAATCCGGATCCGCGCCGCGTCGACATCTTCCTGGCTCTCGGTGAGGACACGGCGCGGGCGAAACTGCCGGGCGACATCCTTCCCGATACGAAAAAGGCCGGCGCATATCTCTGCACCGGCCTCATCTGTCTGCCCGTGATCAGCGATCCGGCGAAGCTTGAAGACGCGCTTCGTCGTCGCTGACCGATCGGAGCGCCGTGCGTCGCCGCCCAAGAGGCGCTCCAAACCTGAGTTTCCGCATCTGTCCCGAAGATCGCTTACGATTTTCGGGCTGACGCGTCAGGTGTTCATCGAATCGAAGAAATCTGCGTTGGTCTTGGTCTGCTTGAGCTTGTCGATGAGGAACTCGATCGCGTCGGTTGTTCCCATCGGCGCCAGGATGCGACGCAGCACGAAAATCTTCTGCAGATCCTGACGCTGGACCAACAGGTCCTCCTTGCGCGTACCCGACTTGAGGATGTCCATCGCCGGGTAGATGCGCTTGTCGGCGACCTTCCGGTCGAGCACGATTTCCGAGTTGCCGGTACCCTTGAACTCTTCGAAGATGACTTCGTCCATGCGGCTGCCGGTATCGATCAGCGCGGTGGCGATGATGGTCAGCGAACCACCCTCTTCGATGTTACGGGCGGCACCGAAGAAGCGCTTCGGGCGCTGCAGCGCGTTGGCGTCGACACCACCGGTCAGAACCTTGCCGGATGACGGCACGACGGTGTTGTAGGCGCGGCCGAGACGGGTGATCGAATCGAGCAGGATGACGACGTCGCGGCCATGCTCGACAAGACGCTTGGCCTTTTCGATGACCATTTCAGCGACCTGGACGTGGCGGACGGCCGGTTCGTCGAAGGTCGAGGACACGACCTCGCCCTTCACCGAGCGCTGCATGTCGGTCACTTCTTCCGGACGCTCGTCGATCAGCAGCACGATCAGGTAACATTCGGGATGATTGGTGGTGATCGAGTGTGCAATGTTCTGCAGCAACACGGTCTTACCGGTACGCGGCTGCGCCACGATCAGGGCGCGCTGACCCTTGCCGAGCGGCGCCACCAGGTCGATGACGCGGGGCGAAATGTCCTTGGTAGTCGGGTTTTCCACTTCCATCTTGAGCCGCGAGGTCGGGTACAGCGGCGTCAGATTGTCGAAATGGATCTTGTGACGGATCTTTTCGGGATCGTCGAAATTGATGGTGTTGACCTTGAGCAGCGCGAAGTAGCGCTCACCTTCCTTGGGGCTGCGGATCGGGCCTTCGACCGTGTCGCCAGTCTTCAGCGAGAAGCGGCGGATCTGCGAGGGCGAGATGTAGATATCGTCCGGACCCGGAAGGTAGTTGGCATTGGCCGAACGCAGGAAGCCGAAGCCGTCCTGGAGCACCTCGACGACGCCGTCGCCGATGATCTCGATGTCCTGCGCCGCCAGTTTCTTGAGGATCGCGAACATCAGCTCCTGCTTGCGCATGACGCTGGCATTTTCAACTTCAAGCGACTCAGCGAACGCGATCAGGTCGGTCGGCTTCTTGTTCTTGAAATCCTGTAGTTTCATTTCCTGCATGGACGGACTCTGAGCGTGGGGAGGTTGGCTATCGGCATTTTGCGATAAGCGCCGGGCGCGGCCAGGGAATGAAAATGGGGCGGCGCATGGCGGGAAGGAAGAACAGCCTTTTAGCCCTCCCGAAACGAAAGAGCAAGGCGCAGTCCAGCAAATTTAGGAACTCAAAACGGCTTTACAACCACCAGTATGACAATGACGATCATCAGCAACGTCGGGATTTCATTGACGATGCGCCAGTGGCGCGACGGCTTTTCGTTACGGTCCTCGGCAAAGCGCCGGACCGACGCCGAGAGATAGCCGTGCACGCCTGAAAGCAGCAGCACCGCCGCCAGTTTGGCATGCAGCCAGCCGCCGGCGAAGTCAAAACCCTTCCAGGCAAGCCACAGGCCGAACACCCAGGTGACGATCATCGCCGGATTGATGATGGCGCGCAGCAGCCGGCGTTCCATCACCTTGAAGGTCTCGGATTGCACCGAGCCCTTCTCGGCGTCGACATGATAGACGAACAGCCGCGGCAGATAGAGCATGCCGGCCATCCATGAGATCACGGCAATGACGTGGATCGCCTTGGCCCAGGGATAAAAGCCGTCAGGCGCGGCGAGAAAAAGTGCGGCCGTCAGCGCGACCAGGACGACGATAGCGATCACTGCTCGTTTAGCCGCCGTCGTACCGCTCGATTGTTCTGCGTTCTGGCTGCTCATTGCCTTGACGCCTTTCGCACCTGCCGCACCATCGCCTCGACATGCGCCACCGGCGTCTCGGGCGTGATGCCGTGACCGAGATTGAAGATCAGCGGACCATTGCCCAGCGCCTCCAGGATGGCATCCACGCCCTCCTCCAAAGCCTTGCCGCCGACAACCAGCCTGAGCGGGTCGAGATTGCCCTGTACGGCTCCCCCGGTCTGCAGGCGCTGCGCCTGGCTCAGCGGTACCGTCCAGTCGAGGCCAAGACCGGTGACGCCGGTGCGCTGCCTGTAGCTGTCGAGCTGGGCGCCTGCGCCTTTCGGAAAGCCGATGATCGGCACATCCGGATAGACGGCGCGCACCTTGCGCACGATCTCGGCCACCGGCTTGACGCAGCAGGCCTCGAAAGTCGCCTCGTCGAGCACGCCCGACCAGGAATCGAATATCTGAACGACATCGGCACCGGCTTCGATCTGGCGAATGAGATAGGCGGCCGAATGGTCGGCGAGGACCTGCAGCAGTTGCGCCATGGCTTTCGGTTCGCGATAGGCGAACAGCCGCGCCGGCGCCTGGTCCGGCGTGCCGTGTCCGGCGATCATATAGGTGGCGACCGTCCACGGCGCTCCACAGAAGCCGATAAGCGTCGTCTTCTCCGGCAACTCGCGGCGCAGACGGTGCACGGTTTCGTAGACCGGTTCGAGATTCACGTGAAACTTTTCGCCATCGAGTGCTGCGACACCGTCGGCGGTGATCGGCGTCATCAGCGGCCCACGACCCTCTTCGAAACGCAGGTCGCGCCCGAGCGCGTGCGGAACGACGAGAATGTCGGAAAACAGGATCGAGGCGTCAAAGTCGAAGCGCCGGATCGGCTGCAGCGTCACCTCGACGGCAAAGTCGGGATTGTAGCAGAGGTCCAGGAAGCTCCCCGCCTTCTTCCGGCTCTCGCGATATTCCGGGAGATAGCGGCCTGCCTGACGCATCATCCAGAGCGGCGGAACCTCCAGGCTCTCGCCTTTCAGGACTTGGAGCAGGGCGCGTTTCACGGCCATCCGATCTGCCTTTCCTTGAGCCTTCTATAAACAAAAATTTATTCTGAAGGATTCTTCTAATTCTTAGAGTCTGTTGGAATCGAGAATTCCGACCTGTCCATAGGCAGCTCCAGATATCCACTTGTCATAGTGACGCGCGGCCGTTTTCGCCAGCGGGGAAAACTCCGGGCAGCAAGCGGATTCGTCGATTTGAATCAGGAATCTAGCTGAACGCGTCACGAGTGCTGATTCTGTGGACAGCCGGGGACTAAAAAACTATCCCCACAATACTCCCCGTCGCTGAATCGAAACAGACAGCGGGGCGAATTGTGGACAAGTCGGCATCTGATACAGTCGCGCCGACCGCTTCGGGCCGAACTGCCCGTTTATCCACATTTGACCACAGACCCAGGCGCCCGCTGTGAACAAACCCCAGAGCTTCTTCCATCTGCACCTGATTTCCGACGCCACCGGCGAGACTCTCCTGGCGGCGGGGCGCGCGGCTTCGGCGCAGTACAAGGATGCGCGCGCGATCGAGCACATCTACCCGCTGATCCGCACCGAAAAGCAGCTGATGAAGGTATTCGACGACATCGAGGAAGAGCCGGGCATCGTGCTCTACACAGTGGTCGACCAGCACCTCGCCGGCATCATCGACAGCCGCTGTGCCTCGATGGGCCTGCCTTGCGTCTCGGTGCTCGAGCCCGTGCTGTCGGTGTTCCAGTCCTATCTCGGTGCGCCGGCGGGCCGCCGGGTGGGTGCCCAGCATGTTCTCGACGCCGAATATTTCCGCCGCATCGACGCGCTCAACTTCACCATGGAGCATGATGACGGCCAGTTGCCTGCCGACATGGAACAGGCTGATGTCGTGCTGATCGGCATATCCAGGACGTCGAAGACCCCGACGAGCATCTATCTCGCCAACCGCGGCATCAAGACCGCCAACATCCCGATCGTGCTCGGCGTGCCCGTGCCCGACAGCCTGGTCAAGGCGGAGAAGCCGCTTGTCGTCGGCCTGATCGCTACCGCCGAACGTATCTCGCATGTGCGCCAGAACCGCATCCTCGGCACGACGATGGCTTTCGACGCCCAGGAGTACATCGATCGCGCCTCGATCACAGAAGAGCTGGCCTACGCGCGCAAGATCTGCACCAAGCACAATTGGCCGATGATCGACGTCAGCCGCCGCTCGATCGAGGAAACGGCCGCCGCGATCGTTGCCCTGCGCAACAAGAGCCGCTAGGACCAAAAGCACCCAGCAACGCCGCTTGCGCGGTTCGTTTTCAGGCAAAGCCCGTGACCGAAAAACTCATCCTTGCTTCCGGAAGCCCCTTCCGCAAAGCCATGCTCGAAAATGCCGGTGTCCCAGTCGATGCGATCCCGGCTGATCTCGACGAAAGGGCGTTGGAAGCGCCGTTGGCCGAAAGTGGGGCTACTCCCGAGGAGGTAGCCCTGGTCCTGGCCGAAGCCAAGGCAGTGGCGGTCAGCGAGGAGCATCCCGGTCGGCTGGTCCTTGGTTGTGACCAGACGCTGTCGCTCGGCGACGAAGTGTTCCACAAGCCTGACGATATGGAAGGTGCCCGCCGCCATCTGCTCAAGCTGTCCGGCAAGACCCACCGGCTAAACAGCGCCGTGGTCTTGGTGCGCGACGGTGAAACCGTGTGGCGCCATGTGGCGATCGCCTCGCTGACCATGCGTGCTCTCGATCCGGCTTTCATCGGCCGCCACCTCGCCCGCGTCGGCAAGAAGGTGCTGTCAAGCGTCGGCGCCTACCAGATCGAAGGCGAAGGCATCCAACTGTTCGACAAGGTCGAGGGCGACCATTTCACCATTGTCGGCCTGCCGCTGTTGCCGGTGCTCAAGGAACTACGCCAGCTCGGGACCATCGATGGCTGAGTTGAAGGCGTTCGTCTGCGGCCATCCGATCGCGCATTCGCGCTCGCCGAAAATCCACGGCCATTGGCTGAAAAGTTACGGCATCGACGGCAGCTACACCGCGATCGATGTCGCGCCTGGGGATTTTGCAGCTTTCCTCGCTGGGCTTTCCGCGGCCGGATTGCGTGGTGGCAATGTCACCATCCCGCACAAGGAAGCTGCCTTCGCTGCTGTCCAGCGCCGCGATGAAGCCGCCGATCAGATCGGCGCAGTCAATACCGTGTGGCTCGAAGACGGCGTGCTCTGGGGCGGCAACACCGACGCCTATGGATTTGCTGCCAATCTCGACCATCTCGCGCCGGGCTGGGCTTCCAATGGCGACGTCGCCGTGGTCCTGGGCGCCGGCGGCGCTTCGCGGGCGATCATCCACGCGCTCAAGCAGCGCGGTTTCAAAGACATCCATATCGTCAACCGCACCGTGGCGCGTGCGGTGGAACTTGCCGACCAGTTCGGCGACGGCGTCAGCGCGCATCCGCAGGCGGCAACCGCGGAGCTGCTTGGCGATGCGTCGCTGCTGGTCAACACGACGGCACTTGGCATGCACGGCAATGAGGGCCTGCCCGCCGACCCATCCACCCTGCCCGGCCACGCCATCGTCACCGACATCGTCTATGTGCCGCTCGAAACCCCGCTGCTTGCGGCGGCCAGGGCACGCGGACTGAAGACCGTCGACGGGCTCGGCATGCTGCTGCACCAGGCGGTACCGGGTTTCGAACGCTGGTTCGGCCGCCGGCCTGACGTTACTGCTGATTTGCGTGCCCTTGTCGTCGCCGATCTGGACGCCAAGACATGATCGTTCTCGGCCTGACCGGCTCCATCGGCATGGGCAAGTCGACGACGGCGAAAATGTTCGCGGACGCAGGCGTTCCGGTTCACGATTCCGACGAGGCGGTGCATCGGCTCTATGCCGGTGAGGCCGCTCCTTTGATCGAGGCCGCCTTCCCTGGTACTGTGACGGGTGGTGTCGTCGATCGCGCCGAGCTGTCCCGTCAAGTGCTGGGCGACGCGGTGGCGCTGAAGAAGCTCGAAGGCATCATCCATCCGTTGGTCCGCACTGATGCCAACGCCTTCCTCGAGCGCAACCGCGCTGCCGGTGCGCCGCTTGCCGTCCTCGACATCCCGCTTCTGTTCGAGACCAACGGCCGGGGCCGCGTCGACAAGGTGGTGGTCGTCACCGCACCTGCCGATGTGCAGCGAAAGCGCGTTCTGGCGCGCCCTGGGATGACCGAGCAAAAATTCGAAGCGATCCTCGCCAAGCAGATCCCGGACGCCGAAAAGCGCAAGCTTGCCGACTTCATCGTCGACACCGGCAACGGCCTGGAGCCGGCGCGGGCCGCGGTTCAGGCCATCATCGCCGAATTGATGGTGGGAAAGCCCTAGACAGGCGAATCGCCGCACTTGTTCGCCGGCGGCCCGGGAGGGCATGCTGTCGGCCAAGGAGAATCAGCTGTTGCGCGAGATCATTTTCGATACCGAAACCACCGGCCTCGACAACCGCGAGGACCGCGTGATCGAAATCGGCGCGATCGAGATGATCAATCGCTTCCCGACCGGCAACACCTTCCACAAATACATCAACCCGCAGGGGCGCCAGGTCCACCCCGACGCGCAGGACGTGCACGGCATTTCCAACGCCGACCTCGAAGGCAAACCGACCTTCCCCGAGATCATCGACGAATTCCTCGAATTCATCGATGGCGCCAAGCTTGTCGCCCATAACGGCACCTTCGATCTTGGTTTCATCAATGCCGAATTCGCCCGGCTCGACCAACAGGCGATCGAAGCCGATCGCCTGATCGACACGCTGGCGTTGGCCCGCCGCAAGCACCCGATGGGCCCGAATTCGCTCGACGCATTGTGCCGGCGTTATGGCATCGACAACAGCCGCCGCACCAAGCACGGCGCCCTGCTCGACTCCGAGCTTCTGGCCGAAGTCTATATCGAGCTGATCGGCGGCAAGCAGTCGGCGCTGGTGCTCGAGAGTTTTTCGTCGGCCAATGGCGGCGGCAACACCAGGCAGATCGAGATCGTCGTCGCCACGCGCCCCGAGCCGTTGCCGCCGCGTCTGACCGAGGCCGAGCTCGCTGCCCACGACAAGCTTGTCGGCGGCCTTGGCGAAAAGGCCCTCTGGGCCAAGCTGCTTTCACCGGCTGAACCGAACTGATCCCCCACAACGAAAAAGCCCGGCGCTGAGGCCGGGCTTTCGATTGATAACGCTTGAAGGCGCGGTCTTAGCTGACCTTGACCTTGGAAGCGGCCTGTTCCTCGGCGATCTTCTGCTGGAACATCTGGGCGAAATCGATCGGGTCGAGCATCAGCGGCGGGAAGCCGCCGTTGCGGGTCGCTTCGGCGATGATCTGGCGAGCGAACGGGAACAGCAGGCGCGGGCACTCGATGAAGAGCAGCGGCAGCATGTGCTCCTGCGGAAAGCCGTCGATGCGGAACACACCGCCATAGACCAGCTCGACATTGAACAGCACGTCCTTGTCGAAGGCAGCCTTCGCACTCAACGTCAGGTTGACGTCGAACTGCTTGTCCGTCATCGGGTTGGCGTTGACGTTGACGTTGATGTTGATGCCGGGAGCCTTGTCGCGGCCGCGCAGCGAATTCGGAGCGCCGGGGCTTTCGAAGGAGAGATCCTTCACATACTGCGCCAGCACGTTGAGCGTGGGCTGCTGTGCATTACCGTTGCCGTTGGCGCCTTCGGGCGCTTCATTCGTGGCCATTAGCCCATGTCCTCTTGGCTTGGCCGCGACGCGGCCCGGATTGGAATCCGCGGTTCGCTAGCACGCTCGGCATGCCAAGACAAGGTTTTGCCGGCGTTGGAAGCCGCTCGACTACTCGTCGCGGATCGAGCGCCACGGCGAATTCGGGTTCGGCTGGCGCGTGAAGTCGTCCTTGTCGAGGTCGATGGTCTTGCCGCCGGCCGGGCCGCCACGGCGAGCAAAGCCGCCGAAATCGGTGCTGAAGCGCACCCGCTTGCTGAGGAAGCGCCAGGCCAGCGCCCGCACCGGCGGCAGGAACAGCAGGATGCCGATGATGTCGCTGATGAAGCCGGGGATCAGCAGAAGGATGCCGGCAAGCACGATCATCGCGCCATTGGCCAGTTCCTTGGACGGATCGCGGCCGGCGTCCATTTCCTTGCGGATCCGGGTCATGACGCCGAAACCCTGGACGCGGAGCAGGATCGAGCCGACGATGCCGCTGAGCAGGATAAGACCAATGGTCGCAAGCACGCCGATTTCGCTGCCGACCACCACAAAGCCGGCAATCTCGAGCAAAGGCAGGGCAAGGAGCAGGAGGGGCAGCATGAAGGGCGTCGTTCCGTTCCGGTTAGAGTTGACGTGACAGCCAGATGCAGTCACAGGCATAGTGCATACATCTTTAGATAGGGTGCTGCGCCTTTAATTTGAATGATCGGCGCATGCGTTCTATATGCAAAGGCTACGGGCGCGGCACCGATGCGGCGCCGGCGAATGGCACATAAGCTGGCTTCGGCCGCGAACAAGGGACGGATCGGCGGAAGATATGGAATTCTTCGATTTCGGCACGATTTTCTTTCTGATCGCAGCGGTGGTGATCTTTTTCCAGCTGCGCAACGTGCTTGGACGCCGTACGGGCAATGAACGTCCACCCTTCGATCCCTACACCGCGGCCCGCAGCAAGCCGCAGGACGCCAATGGCAAGCCGGAGAACGTCGTGTCGCTGCCGCAGCGCAAACGCGCTCCGGGCGAGGCAGCCGACGAAGCCTATGTCGCCATCGACGCTTTCGCCAAGCCGGGCACCGAGCTGAACAAGGGGCTGCGCGCCATCAAGGACGCAGATGCCTCGTTCGAGCCCAAGGGCTTCGTCGACGGCGCCAAGATGGCCTATGAGATGATCGTCATGGCTTATGCCGACGGCGACCGCAAAACGCTGAAGAACCTGCTGTCGCGTGAAGTCTTCGACGGCTTCGTCGCAGCTATCGCCGACCGCGAGGGCCGCTCGGAGAAGATCCAATCCTCCTTCGTCGGCATCGACAAGGCAGACATCGTCTCGGCCGAGATGAAGGGTGGCGAGGCTCATGTTACGCTGCGCATCGTCTCGGAGCTGATTTCGGCGACCCGCGACAAGGCCGGCGAGGTCATCGACGGCGATCCGGAAACGGTGGCCGAGGTCAAGGACGTCTGGACGTTTGCCCGCGACACCCGCTCGCGTGACCCGAACTGGAAGCTCGTCGCGACCGAGGAAGAAGACTGATCGCGCGTGGCGGGCGAAGCCCGTGTTGCTCTCGCCCGCATTCACCCAGGTCGGCTTTGGCGAGCTGCCCGGCTGGCATGACGATGACCAGCTGGCCGCCTTCGAGGCCTTTCGCCGTTCTGCCTTCCATGCACTGACCAAACCCTACCGCAGCGGCGCGCTCGGCGTCGCGTTTGACGCTTTTGGCCCCGCTTATGCGGAGGCCCGCGAAAGACCGGCCGTCAATCCCGCTGACGCCCGTGCGTTCTTCGAACGTCACTTCCAGCCTGCCCTCGTCGCACCCAAAGGAAGCGACCATGGCCTGGTTACCGGCTTTTACGAACCAGACGTCGAGGCGTCCCTTGTTCGCACCGACGCGTTTGCCGTGCCGCTTTTGTCGCGCCCGGCCGATCTTGTCGATGTCGACGACAGCAATCGCCCTGCCGGCATGGACCCTTACCTCGCCTTTGCCAGGCAGACCGTCGACGGCCTCGTCGAGTATTTCGACCGCCCCGCGATCGAACAGGGCGCCCTAGACGGCCAGGGCCTGGAGATCGCCTGGGTCGCCGATCCGGTTGATGCCTTCTTCGTCCATGTCCAGGGCGCCGCGCGGCTGAATATGACCGACGGGTCGCTGCGGCGCGTGACCTATGCCGCCAAATCCGGCCAGCGTTTCACCGGCCCAGGCGGAATTCTCGCCAGGATCGGCGAAATTCCGCTCGAAAAGGTGACGATGCAGTCGATCCGGGCCTGGTTCAAAGCCAATCCCGATCGTGTCGACGAGATCCTGTGGCAGAACCGGTCCTACATCTTCTTCCGGCACGCCGAAGTCGAGGATCCGGCACTTGGTCCCATCGCCGCGGCGAAAGTCCCGCTGACGCCGGGCCGGTCGGTCGCCGTCGATCGTCTGCTGCACACCTTCGGCACGCCTTTCTACATCGCCGCCCCCGGCCTGACTGCGTTTGACGGCAAGCCGTTTGCAAGGCTGATGATCGCGCAAGACACCGGTTCGGCGATCACCGGCCCGGCGCGTGGCGACCTGTTTGCCGGTTCCGGCTTCGAGGCGGGCGAGATCGCCGGCGTCGTCCGCAACGACGCCGATTTCTTTGCACTTCTGCCGAAAACCCTGCTCGCCGGGGGCCAGCCATGAGCACGCGCCGCGACCGCAAGCTCAGCGATGAAGAACGTGTGCTGTGGAACGTCATCGCCCGCACCACCTCGCCGCTCAAGGGCAAGAGAGCGGTTGAAATCCCCGAGGTTGCCAAGGTCGAGGCACCGAAGGCCGAGGCCATGCCGGCAAAAATCGCCGCCGAGCTGCCTGCGCCGGCGCCAGCCAAGGCGCCGAAACGGCAGTATGTCGCGCACTCGCTCGACGTTCCGACACGCGACAAGCTTTCCAAGGGCCGCCTGCCGATCGAGGGTCGGGTCGATCTCCACGGCATGACCCAGGATGAGGCCTATTCGCTGCTCTATGCCTTCCTGAGCCGCGCGCATGCCGGTGGGCTGCGCTATGTGCTGGTCATTACGGGCAAGGGCAATTCGAAGGGCGGCGACGGCGTTCTCAAGCGCATGGTGCCGGCCTGGCTCGATACCGCGCCTTTCCGCATGCTGGTTTCGAGCCAGGATCATGCCGAGCGCCACCATGGCGGCTCCGGCGCGCTCTACATCAGGATCAGGCGGAGGCTTGGCGCATGACGCCGCTGGGCGAACGCATCCGCGAACTCAGGCGCGAGCGCGGCGTCAGTCAGAAGGATATGGCAGCCAGCATTGGCGTCAGCGCCGCCTATCTCTCGGCGCTCGAGCATGGCCATCGCGGCGTGCCGACCTGGGCGATGATCCAGAAAATCATCGGCTACTTCAACGTCATCTGGGACGATGCCGAGGAGCTGCAGAAGCTGGCCGAGGGCTCGCATCCGCGGGTCGTCGTCGATACCGCGGGATTGTCGGCAGCAGCGACAGAGCTTGCCAACCTGATGGCCGCGGCGATCGACGAGCTGAACGATGTCGAGCTCGCCGCGCTGAACGCCCAGGTCCGCGAAGCGATCGCGCGCAAGAAGCGCAGGTAAGCTTTTCCTAAAACAGCGCCTGGAGTTCGGTGAGGCGGTCGTTGACCAGCCAGCCGTAGTAGTTTTCTTCCGGAACCTTGGCAGGTTCACCAGCCGCCTGGCGCCGCTCGTTCTCGGCCTTCAGCGCGTAGGCGCGGGCCTCAGGACTGCCGACATTGTAGAGCGTCGCCGTCAGCCCCGGATTCTGCGAAATGTCGAAGCCGGCGATGTTTCTGTAGGCGTCGATCGACGTCTTCAGCGTCGCGGCGACGTAAGGCAGCGTCAGGTCGGGATCCATGATCGTCTTGTAGACGGCGTTCGGATCTTTCTCGTCGAGCCTGGGCAGGCCGGAGACCTTGTGGACCTCGTCGCTCATCTGCAGTGCGGTCAGCGGGTTAAGCTGGCCGATGCCGAAGGTCTGGCCAGCGTAAAAGGGCTGGAAGAAGGTGGCGCTGAAGCGGTCATTGGGAAAGCTGGTGCCGCCGACGGTCTTGCCGCGGAAATTCTGGTTCCAGACGCGCTCGCGGCATTCCCACAGATCGTAGCTGCCCGACTTGCTGGCGCAATCGGCGAATTCCGGCCGTTTGATGAAGTCGGAGATGTCCTCGCCTTCATAGGCGAAGCGCAGCTTGCTGGAGAGATAGGAGACTGCCTTGACGTAATAGGTCTGCAGCCGGTCATAGGCGTCGACATTGTAGGTATGCTCGCCGACGATGGCGCCGACGATATGCATCGGGTCGATGCCGTAGGCCCGCGCCACGGTCTTGATCTTGCCGCGCAGTTCGGCGTCGTTCTGCAGCAGCGCATAGACCTTGCGGTATTTGGCATCGAAGGTGGTCTTGCCGGCCTTGGTGCGCTTGGACGAGGCACCCGGCACGTCGGGCTGTTCGGCGTTCACGTTGCCGGCCGCCACGACTGTTGTCGCCGATGCTTGAGGAGCGGCGAAAGCCGCCGCCAGAAGAAATGCCGAGAAAAATACGCGTTTCATGTGCTGCTGTTTGCCCAAGCTTTGTCAGGGCAAACTAGGAAATGCCCTCGGCTTAGTCGAGGATATTGTCTCCGGTGTCAGGCGAAAGCTGGCCGGATGGAACCATTCGGCCACATCTTCCGCAGCTGCCGCAAGGAATGGCCGGCCCGTATCCCGAGCCGGCCGAACCAGGCCTAGAGGATGAAGCGCGACAGGTCGGTGTTCCTCGAGAGGTCGCCGACATGCTTCTGCACATAGGCGGCGTCGATCTTCACCGTCGTGCCGTTGCGATCCGGCGCGTCGTAGGAGATCTCGTCGAGCACGCGCTCCATCACCGTCTGCAGGCGCCGCGCGCCGATGTTCTCGACGCTGGCGTTGAGGTCGACGGCGATGCCGGCGAGCGCATCGATGGCGTCGTCGGTGAACTCGAGGTTGACGCCTTCGGTCTCCATCAACGCGATGTACTGCTTGATCAGGCTGGCTTCCGTCTCCGTCAGGATGCGGCGGAAGTCGTCCTTCTCCAGCGCACGGAGCTCGACACGGATCGGCAGGCGGCCCTGCAGTTCCGGCAGAAGGTCCGAGGGCTTGGAGACGTGGAAGGCACCCGAGGCGATGAACAGGATGTGGTCGGTCTTCACCTGGCCATACTTGGTCGCCACCGTCGTGCCTTCGACGAGCGGCAGCAGGTCACGCTGCACGCCTTCGCGCGACGGGCCGCCATGGACGTCGCCGCGCGCGATCTTGTCGATCTCGTCGAGGAAGACGATGCCTTCGTTCTCTGTCACTTCCAGCGCCCGGCGAACCACCTCGTCCTGGTCGAGAAGCTTGTCGGACTCATCGCCGATCAGCAGCGCGTAGGATTCCTTGACGGTGGTCTTGCGCGACTTGGTGCGCTGGCCGCCCATCGCCTTCTGCAGCATGTCGTTGATGTTGAGCACGCCGATGTTGCCGCCGGGCATGCCGGGAATGTCGAAGCCGGGCATGCCGCCATTGCCGGCGTCGGCGACCTGGACCTCGATTTCCTTGTCGTCGAGTTCGCCGTCGCGCAGCTTCTTGCGGAACGAGTCGCGGGTGGCCGGGCTGGCGGTCTTGCCGACGAGGGCCTCAAGCACGCGTTCTTCGGCGTTGACGTGGGCGCGTGCCTTGACGTCCTCGCGCATCTTTTCGCGCACCAGGCCGATGGCGATTTCGACGAGGTCGCGGATGATCTGCTCGACGTCGCGGCCGACATAACCGACCTCGGTGAACTTGGTGGCTTCGACCTTGACGAAGGGCGCGCCGGCCAGCTTGGCGAGGCGGCGCGAGATTTCGGTCTTGCCGACGCCGGTCGGTCCGATCATCAGGATATTCTTGGGCATGACCTCTTCGCGCATCTGGCCTTCCAGCTGCTGCCGGCGCCAGCGGTTGCGCAGGGCAATCGCCACGGCGCGCTTGGCGTCCTTCTGGCCGATGATGAAGCGGTCGAGTTCGGAAACGATCTCACGGGGGGAGAATGTGGACATGTCGATACTCTCGAATACTCAGTTGGGGCTTATGTATGGGCTGGAAGCCGGCGCGCAAGGGCACCGGGCAGCAGTGACAGAAGGGCACGCCGCAGCGTATGCCAGCCGGCGCTGAGCAGCAGCACCAGCGCACCAAGCACCAGCATGGTCAGCGGCACGACGCTGTCCGACAGCCCTGCCTTCACGGCCAGTGCGCCAAAGGCGAAGCCGGCATAAGACAAGCCGGAAACGAGGATGGCGCGCCTGTCGACGACGAGCGCGACAAACGCCAGCCCGACGAAGATAGCAAGGATGCTCCAGGCCGATAGGACGTCAGAACCGGACTCTCCGACGAGCCCGCTGATCAGCGGATGCACGATCAGCGGCGCCGCCAACATGTGCAGCCAGAAGGCTATGTCGGTACGACGTGTTTGGCGCTGCGGATCGCTCAGGTCGAAGCGCATCGCGAGCGTGAAAACGGCCAGGCCGCAGGCCAGCAGCAATGGCTTGGCCGCCTGCTCGGCGAAGTCGGGCGCCAGCATGAACAGCAGGCCGACGGCAGAGGCGACGAGGGCGGCTACGCCGGCCGCGATCGTGACCGGCACCCGGAAACGCCTGTAGTGCAATGCGGTGGCTGCAGCGGTCACAAGTCCGGCGATGACGATCGGCAGGCCGCCATGGTTGCCGAGCCCTATCCCAAAGCTGAGGCTGGGGTTGAAGGCTTCCGCGACCGTGAAAAACAGCGCCCCGGCATAGACAAGAAGCAACACGATGCTGGGCAGCGCCATGCGCTGCCGGCGGGTGAAGTATTCGGCCAGAAGCCAGCTTGCCACGGCGATGACGGCGAACATGCCGGCATTGCCGAGTGCGTCGCCGGAGAAGTAGCCGAGGGCGCCGAGGAAAAGCCCGAGGCCAATGGTCACGAAGATGTCGGAGAAGCCGCTGATGAAGCGGAACTTTTCGTCGTCATGCGGTTCCGCCTCCCTCAGCTGTGCCCTGGCCTGTTCCAGCTCGCGCAGGCCTTGCGCCTGTTCGGCCGTCACCAATCCGCTCTCGACCGCTGTTCGCAGCACATCCGGCGATATGGCGAGCATTTCCTGCGCACTGCTCATGCGTCGAAATCCTCCTCGTCGGCATCGCGCGCCATCATCAGCGCCGGACCATATTCGGAGGTCCGCGTGTCGAACGCCACAAAGCCGGCCTTCTCATAGGCCCGGATCGCCCGCTTGTTGTCGGGGTGCGGGTCAATGATCACGCGTGGCACGCCCTCCTCGAACAGCTCCTCGACGAACTGGGCGAGGATCGCCGAGCCATGGCCCTTGCCGACCAATTCAGGCACGCCGATCGTCAAGTCGACGCCGAGCGTGCCGAAAGGCTGGTCCTGGTAAGGATGGTCGTCCTCCATGTGCGGGTCGTAGCTCTGGAGGTAGCCGATCGGCTTTCCGTCCAGTTCGATGATCAGCGGCTCGACCGAGATGCTGTCGATGTGTTCCTTGATCTCAGCGATCTCGGTCTCCGGATCGTCCCACCATTCGGCGACATGCGGCTCGGCCAGCCACTTGGCAAGCATAGGCAGGTCGTCCAGCTCGACGGATCGGAATGTGTAGGACGGCATTCAATCTCCTCACTTCCATGCATTCGCCTGGTGGAGAAGCAGCCAGGCAAGAAAACTCGCCTGCACGACCTGCAGGACGACAAGCGCGCCGAGCCAGCATTTCAAGCGCCGCTCGTGTCTGCGACGCTTCCTTCCGTCAGCAAAACCCATGTCGTCCTGACGCAATTTTGCGGCATCCGGCCCCATCCACGAGGCGATGTTGGTTTCGGCCGTGGCCAGGCGTGCGCGCCAATCACGCACCAGCGCGACATGCTCGACGGGCGTCAGCCGCTCTGTCCAGAGCTCGTCGAGTGGGGCGAGCACCGGGTCGCGCGGCGAAACGGGAGCGGGCAGCCAGGGCTTCGCGGGCGTGTAGTGCACGATCCTGAGCGCCTGGTCCCGGGCCTGCGCGCGCACGAGCGCATGGGCGCGCAGGAAGTTGAACCCCTGCGGCAACTGCCGCCAGTTGGGAAAGAAGGCGTTAAGGATGCCCTGATCGCCGTCCCCTACCGAAAGCTCCGGCAGCCGCTGGAAGAGCCCGCGACTGATTTCGGCGGATGGCGTGAAGGCGAAGACACCCGCGTTAAAGGCGGGTGTCTCGTAGTTGATGAAGAGATCGGGCACCGCTGCGAAGTCCTCACCGTCGAAGAGATCGTCGATGGGCTGGAGCACGAGGCAGTCTGCGTCGATGAAGACGACGCGCGCCGGTCGGGTCAGCGAAAAGACCCATAACTTGCTGAGCGTTACCGCGAGATGCTGCGCATCGGCGGGGAAGGTGTGGCCGAGGCGCAGCAATGGGGGCACCTCGAGGAATGCCACGTCGTCGGCCTCGACATCGGGCACGAAATTGCCCTGCGTGAGGATAAGAACGGGGACGTCGCTGACCGTCCGCAGCGAACGAACGAGCGCGGACAGGCCCTTTGCGAAGTCCGGCGTGGCGAGCGTTACGAACAGCCTGTCGTAGCCGCGGCTGGCGAGCCACCCGGCGACCATCGCATCGATCGCTTGCCCAACCCGCTCGCATGCCGCGAAGTTACGGTCGTCGACCGGCGCAAGATCTAACCGGCCAGGCAGTCGCAGCGCCCTGCGCCGCGGAGGCAGGGCTGCGCCCGCGGAACAGGTTACGCCGCTCATGCTCATGCCACATCGAGCGTCTCAACCACGAAGCTGTGGTTGGTGTAGACGCAGATGTCGGCGGCGATCTGCATCGCCTTGCGGGCGATTTCCTCGGCGTCCTTGTCGGTGTCCATCAGTGCACGCGCCGCAGCGAGCGCGTAATTGCCGCCCGAGCCGATGGCCATGACGCCGAATTCCGGCTCCAGCACGTCACCGGTGCCGGTCAGCGCCAGCGACACGTTCTTGTCGGCCACCAGCATCATCGCCTCGAGGCGGCGCAGATAGCGGTCGGTGCGCCAGTCCTTGGCGAGCTCGACACAGGCGCGAGTCAGTTGGTCGGGATACTGCTCGAGCTTGGCTTCGAGCCTTTCGAGAAGCGTGAAGGCGTCGGCGGTGGCGCCGGCAAAACCGGCGATTACATTGCCCTTGCCGAGACGGCGGACCTTGCGGGCATTGCCCTTCATGATGGTCTGGCCGAGGCTGACCTGGCCGTCGCCGGCGATGACCACCTTGTTGCCCTTGCGCACGGTCACGATGGTCGTGGCGTGCATGCTCTGTTCATTGGACATATGTTGCTCCGATGGCGCGCGGCCCCTCAATGGCGGCTTGCGCGTTACGAGTGGAAGTTGGCGTCTTATGTATGACGCGGCGCAAGGATTGCAAATCGTCACGCCGCATCACGAAATGCCCTTTCGCGGCGATTGGCAACCGGCCGAACATGCTGTTATTAGCATCTCGTTTTTGAGGACAAGGATCCGCCAATGGCCCCCCGTTCCGCCGAAGTCAGCCGCAAGACCAAGGAAACCGAGATTTCGGTTTCGGTCCATGTCGACGGCACCGGCCGTTCGGAAATGGCCACCGGCGTCGGTTTCTTCGACCATATGCTCGACCAGCTCTCCAGGCATTCGCTGATCGACATGAAGGTTTCGGCCAAGGGTGATCTGCATATCGACGATCACCACACCGTCGAGGATTGCGGCATCGCCATCGGCCAGGCCCTTTCCAAAGCGCTCGGCGACCGCCGCGGCATCATGCGTTATGCCTCGATCGACCTCGCCATGGACGAGACGCTGACGCGCGCCGCCATCGACGTGTCGGGCCGCCCGTTCCTGGTCTGGAACGTCAATTTCTCGGCGCCCAAGATCGGCACCTTCGACACCGAGCTGGTGCGCGAATTCTTCCAGGCGCTGGCGCAGAACGCCGGCATCACGCTGCACGTCACCAACCATTACGGCGCCAACAACCATCACATCGCCGAAACCTGCTTCAAGGCCGTGGCGCGCGCGCTGCGCATGGCCCTTGAAAGCGATCCGCGCCAGCCTGACGCAGTACCCTCGACCAAGGGCAGCCTGAAGGGATAGCCATGGCCATCCATGTCGTCATGGAGCCGCCTGCCTCGGCAGGAAAAAACGCCTCGGAAGGCGCCGTCTTCGTCCGCGACGGCTTCTATTTCTTCGGCTTCATCGCTCCGCTTTTGTGGATGCTGTGGCATCGGCTCTGGGTGCTTGCGGCACTGACCTTCGCGGTCACGCTTGCCCTCGGCGCTGTCGGCGAGTGGACCGAGCTGATCGCAGCCGTGCCGCTGCTGTCGCTGCTCATCTCGCTTTATGTCGGCCTCGAAGGCGGTGCGCTCAGGGTCGCCGCCCTGCGTCGCGCCGGCTGGCGCCAATGGGGCGTGATCGAGGCCGACACCATCGAGGACGCCGAAATGCGCTACCTCTATGCCGCCGACGACGTGACAGAAGAGCCACAGCCGGCTGCCGTCGCCATCTCCCCAACCGCATCGCCGCGCCCGCAAACCTCGGGTGCAGCACTCGGCCTCCTGCACTATCCCGGAAGAAACTGACATGCGCGTCGCCATCATCGACTACGGTTCGGGCAATCTGCGCTCGGCAACCAAGGCCTTCGAACGTGCCGCTCGCGAAGCCGGCATCGCGGCCGAGATAGAGCTGACCGCCGATGCCGACCGCGTGCGTTCGGCAGACCGCATCGTGCTTCCCGGCGTTGGTGCCTATGCCGATTGCGCTCGTGGCCTGCGCGCCGTCGACGGCATGTGGGAAGCGGTCGAGGAGGTCGCCATCCGCAAGGCGCATCCCTTCCTCGGTATCTGCGTCGGCATGCAGCTGATGTCCGAGCGCGGGTTGGAAAAGACCGTCACCGAAGGCTTCGGCTGGATCGCGGGTGACGTCAAGGAGATCACGCCAACCGACCCGACGCTCAAGATCCCG
The DNA here is from genome assembly GCF_025628925.2 of Aminobacter sp. NyZ550. Taxonomy (NCBI): domain Bacteria; kingdom Pseudomonadati; phylum Pseudomonadota; class Alphaproteobacteria; order Hyphomicrobiales; family Phyllobacteriaceae; genus Aminobacter; species Aminobacter sp. NyZ550. The sequence goes on along the minus strand of NZ_CP114190.1, from coordinate 752,101 downwards.
CAGATCGGCTGGAACACGATTCACGTGAAACACGACCATCCGGTGTTCAAGGATATCGCCACCGGGCCGCAAGGGCTGCACGCCTATTTCGTGCACTCCTACCATCTCGATGCCAGCCGCGAAAAAGAAGTGCTGGCCACGACCGACTATGGCGGCCGGGTCACTGCGGCGGTCGCGCGCGACAATCTTGTCGGCACTCAGTTTCATCCCGAAAAGAGCCAGGCGCTTGGCCTTGGGCTTATTGCCAATTTCCTGAGGTGGAAGCCATGACGACCAAGAAGGCCTACTGGATGGCGATGATCGAGATTACCGATCCTGAGGCCTATCCGGCCTACGTCGCCGCCAACCTTGCCGCGATCGCGCCCTATGGCGCCAAGCTTCTGGTGCGCGGCGGCCAGTACGACCAGCCCGAAGGCCCGACCGGCAACCGCCACGTCCTGGTCGAGTTCGAATCCTACGAGCAGGCGATCGCCTGCTACCACTCCCCCGCTTACCAGGAGGTGGTGAAGCTTCGCCACGCCGCCTCCGTCGGCAAGTTCGTCATCGTCGAAGGCGTCTGAGCATGATCCTTTTCCCCGCCATCGACCTCAAGGACGGCCAGTGCGTGCGCCTCAAGCTCGGCGACATGGACCAGGCAACCGTCTACAACGACGACCCCGGCGCCCAGGCCAAAGCCTTCGAGGACCAAGGTTTCGATTGGCTGCACGTGGTCGACCTCAACGGCGCCTTCGCCGGTGAGAGCGTCAATGGTTCGGCCGTCGAGGCGATCCTCAAGGCGACGAAGAACCCGGTCCAGCTCGGCGGCGGCATCCGTTCGCTCGCCCATATCGAGAGCTGGCTCTCCAAGGGCCTTGCCCGCGTCATCCTCGGCACTGTCGCCGTGCGCGATCCCGAGCTGGTCAAGGAAGCCTGCAAAAAGTTCCCCGGCAAGGTTGCCGTCGGCATTGACGCCAAGGGCGGCAAGGTTGCCGTAGAGGGCTGGGCCGAGGCGTCCAGCCTGGGTGTCGTCGAACTGGCGAAGAAGTTCGAAGGTGCCGGCGTCGCCGCCATCATCTACACCGACATCGACCGCGACGGCGTTTTGGCCGGCATCAACTGGGATTCGACCATCGACCTCGCCGAGGCCGTCTCGATCCCGGTCATCGCCTCGGGCGGTCTCGCCTCGCTGGCCGATATCGTCCGCATGACCATGCCCGACGCCAGGAAGCTCGAAGGTGCCATCTCCGGCCGCGCGCTGTATGACGGCCGAATCGACCCGGCCCAGGCGCTGGCCATTCTGCGCGGCACGCTCAAGCCCGAGCCGGGCCTTTTCGAGGAACGGAAATGACCCTTAAAGCTCGCGTTATTCCGTGTCTGGACGTGAAAGACGGCCGCGTCGTCAAGGGCGTCAACTTCGTCGACCTGATCGATGCCGGTGATCCGGTCGAGGCTGCCAAGGCTTATGACGCCGCCGGCGCCGACGAACTCTGTTTCCTCGATATTACCGCCTCATCCGACAACCGCGAGACCATCTTCGACGTCATCGCCCGCACTGCCGAGCAGTGCTTCATGCCGCTGACCGTCGGCGGCGGCGTGCGCCAGGTTGCCGACATCCGCAAGCTGCTGCTCGCCGGCGCCGACAAGGTGTCGATCAACACGGCGGCTGTGAAGAACCCGTCCTTTGTCGCCGAGGCCGCCGACAAGTTCGGCAACCAGTGCATCGTCGTCGCCATCGACGCCAAGAAGGTATCGCAGGCCAACGAGACTGATCGCTGGGAGATCTTCACCCATGGCGGACGCGAGCGCACCGGCATCGACGCCGTCGAGTTTGCCCGCAAGGTCGTCGACCTCGGCGCCGGCGAGATCCTGCTCACCTCGATGGACCGCGACGGCACCAAGATCGGCTATGACATTGCGCTGACACGCGCGGTGGCGGATGCGGTGCGTGCGCCGGTCATCGCCTCGGGCGGCGTCGGCAACCTCGACCACATGGTCGCGGGCATCCGCGACGGCCACGCCACGGCCGTGCTCGCCGCCTCGATCTTCCACTTCGGCACCTACACCATTGCCGAGGCCAAGGCGCACATGGCAAAAGCGGGCTTGCCGATGCGGCTGGACCCCAATGGCTGACCTTTTTGCCGAGGCGAAGATGAGCGCATTCTCCCTTTCCGACCTGGAAAAGATCGTCGCCGAGCGTGCCCGCTCGGGCGATGCCAATTCATGGACCGCCAAGCTCTACCAGTCGGGCATGGAACGTGCGGCCAAGAAGCTTGGCGAAGAGGCGGTCGAAACGGTCATCGCCGCGGTCAAGGGCGATGACGCCGGGCTCGTTTCGGAAAGTGCCGATCTCCTCTATCATTGGCTCGTCGTGCTGGCCGTCGCCGGCATTCCGATGGCGGAGGTGATGGCCGAACTGGAGCGGCGCACCTCGCAGTCCGGAATTGCCGAAAAGGCCTCGCGCAAGAACCAAGGCTGACTTTGGTCGGCCGCCGCAGGGAACAGTCGATGGATCAGCTCGCACCGACGGACAAATACTCCCCCTACTGGTTCTTCTCCGCCGAGCATTGGGCGGGCTTTGGCGCCGACATGTCGATGACGCTGACCGCCGACGAGGTCCAGCGGCTGAGTTCGATGTACGAGCCGATCGACCTCGACGAGGTCAGGCGCATCTATCTGTCGCTATCGCGACTGCTCTCGGCCCATGTCGAGACCAGCCAGCAGCTGTTCCGCCAACGCCAGCGCTTCTTCAACTCGGAGAAGAAGGGCACTAAGACGCCCTTCATCATCGGCATGGCCGGCTCGGTTGCAGTCGGCAAGTCGACGACGGCACGTATCCTGAAAGAGCTGCTGACCCGCTGGCCGTCGAGCCCGAAGGTCGACCTCGTGACGACGGACGGCTTCCTGCATCCCAACGAGGTGCTGCGCCGCGACAATCTGATGGAGCGCAAGGGTTTTCCCGACAGCTACGATGTCGGCGCCCTGCTGCGTTTCCTCTCGGCGATCAAGTCGGGCCAGCCCAATGTCCGCGCTCCTGTCTACTCGCACCTGACCTATGACGTGATGCCCGGCGAATTCGTCACCGTCGACCGGCCGGACATCCTGATCTTCGAGGGCATCAACGTGCTGCAGCCGCGCGAACTGCCCAAGGATGGCAAGTTCGTGCCCTTCGTCTCCGATTTCTTCGATTTCTCGATCTATATCGACGCCGACGAACAGATCATCCACGAGTGGTACATCGACCGCTTCATGCGGCTGCGCGAAACCGCCTTTCGCAATCCACAATCCTTCTTCCATCGTTATTCGCAGCTGTCGGAAGATGCCGCACGTGCCATCGCCGAGGGGCTCTGGGCCAACATCAACCTGAAGAACCTGCGCGAGAACATCCTGCCGACGCGTCCGCGCGCCGACCTGATCCTGAAGAAGGGCGCCGGCCACCTGGTCGAGGAAGTGGCGATCCGCAAGCTTTGAGAGTTCGGCCGCTTACGCCGCAGCCGGCTTGGTCACGCGTCTTAGCGTCAGGTTGATACGACCACCCTGCTTCAGCAGCGCCGAGGTCATCGGATAGATGCGGTCGACGCCGTGGAAGGCCAACCGCCCCTCCCCGCCAAGCACCACCACGTCGCCGCTTTCCAGTCGGAACGATACCGTCCTGTCGTCGCGCCTGCTACCGCCGACCCGAAACAGGCAGGCATCTCCCAGCGACACCGAGACGACAGGCGCGTCGAATTCTTTTTCGTCGCGATCCTGGTGCAGGCCCATCTTGGCCGCGTCGGTGTAGAAATTGACGAGACAGGCTTCCGGCGGATGCGGGTAGCCCGAAACCTCGCGCCACAGCGCAAGCAAGGTCTCGGGGATCGGCGGCCATGGATCGCCCATTACCGGATGCTCAGGCTGGTAGCGATAGCCACGCTCCTTGTCGGTGACCCAGCCGAGCGAACCGCAATTGGTCATGCGCACGCTCATTTCCTTGCCGGTCCTGGGCATGGCGGGCGTGTAGAGCGGCGCTGCCTTCACCACCTCACGGATGCTTTCGACCAATCCTTCCTGCACCTCGCGGGTGAGAAAGCCTGGCATGTGGCGGACGCCTTTGGGCAATACGAGCACGTCTAAGCTGCCTTGTTCGATCTGGCCGTCCAGAATGCCAGCTGAAACGCAAAACGGCGACCCGAAAGCCGCCGTTCGCATGAACCGAGTGTCTTCGGCTCAGGCCGTCGCGATATCGGGGATACGCAGCACCTGGCCGGGATAGATCTTGTCGGGGTGCGTCAGCATCGGTTTGTTGGCCTCGAAGATGACGGTGTATTTCGACGCCTTGCCCTTGCCGTACTGAGCTTCGGCGATCTTCGACAGATTGTCGCCCTTCTTGACGGTGTAGAACACCGGCGCCTTGGCTGGCGTCGAAGCCTTGACCAGCTCGGTCATGTCGACATTGCCGTCGAGCTTGAGGCCGGAGTCCGGCGCCACGACCTTGAGCTCGTCGGCCTGCACCTTGGACACGCCAAGCGTGTTGCCGACGGCGATGACCGCTTTTTCGAAGATCGACTGATCCTTGACCACGCCGGTCAGCACGGCAGTGTCGCCCTTGACCACGACCTGCACGTTGTCGGTACCGAGCTTGTGCGAATCGAGCTCCTTCTTCAGCGTCTCCGCTGATGGTGCCTCGTCGTCCCCGAAGCCAAGCTTCTTGCCGACATTCTTGACGAAATCGAACATGCCCATTCGTGGTCTCCCTTGCTATGGCAGTCGCCGAAACTTGGCATCTGCGGGACCAAATTGGAAGCGGCAACCGAAGGCTGTGTTTCCGCGGTCAGACGCAGGCCCTAGTCGCCGTCGACCCGCCCGCGCAGCTTCTTGACCGTCGAGCGGCCGGACTTGGTTTTCAGCCTGCGTTCGACCGAACCCTTGGTCGGTTTGGTCTTCTTGCGTGGCGGCGGTGGCGGCTCGGCCGCCTTGGCGACAAGCGCGGTGAGCCGGGCGCGCGCATCGGCGCGGTTCTGCTCCTGCGTCCGGTAGCGCCCGGCTTCGATGACGATGACGCCGTCCTTGGTCGCCTTCTGCCCGGCGAGCTTGATTGTGCGTTCGCGCACGCGCTCGGGCAGCCCCGGTGCGTTGGCGGCGTCGAAGCGCAGCTGCACGGCTGTCGCCACCTTGTTGACGTTCTGGCCACCCGGCCCCGAGGAGCGGATGAAGTTCTCCTCGAGGTCATCGGGATGGATGACCACGTCATTGGCGATGAAAATCTTGTCGTCGGCGCTCATGCGTGAAGTCATGCCGTGCCTTTGCGCAAAAGAAAAGGCCCGGCGCTTGGCCGGGCCTTTCGATGTTTGTTCGGTCGATGCCAGCGTTACTCGGCGGCTTCGCGCACCTGCGGTGCTGCACCCAGAACGGAAGCGTCGACATGGCTTTCGAACTTGCCGAAATTGTCGACGAACATCGACACCAGCTTCTTGGCCTGGCGGTCATAGGCAGCGCCGTCGGCCCAGGTCGAACGCGGGTCGAGGATCTTGCTGTCGACGCCCGGCACCGAGACCGGAACGGCGAAGCCGAAATTCGCATCGGTGCGGAACTCGACCGCGTTCAGAGAGCCGTCGAGTGCTGCCGACAGCAGCGCGCGCGTTGCCTTGATCGGCATGCGCGAGCCGGTGCCATAAGCGCCGCCGGTCCAGCCGGTGTTGACGAGCCAGCAGTCGACATTGTGCTCGGCGATCAGCTGGCGCAGCAGGTTGCCGTATTCCGAGGGGTGGCGCGGCATGAAGGGCGCGCCAAAGCAGGTCGAGAAGGTCGCTTCCGGCTCGGTCACGCCACGCTCGGTGCCGGCGACCTTGGCCGTGTAGCCCGACAGGAAGTGATACATCGCCTGCGCCGGGGTCAGCTTGGCGATGGGCGGCATCACGCCGAAGGCATCGGCCGTCAGCATGATGATGTTCTTCGGGTGGCTGGCCTGGCCGGTGGCGCTGGCATTCGGGATGAAGTCGAGCGGATAGGCGCAGCGGGTGTTTTCGGTGCGCGAGCCGTCGTCGAAGTCGGGAACGCGATTCTCGTCCAGAACCACGTTCTCGAGCACGGTGCCGAAACGCTGGGTGGTGGCGAAGATTTCCGGTTCGGCCTCTGCCGACAGGCGGATGGTCTTGGCGTAGCAGCCGCCCTCGAAGTTGAAGATACCGTCCGGGCCCCAGCCATGCTCGTCGTCGCCGATCAGCGTGCGCTTGGGGTCGGCCGACAGCGTCGTCTTGCCGGTGCCCGACAGGCCGAAGAACACGGCGGCGTCGCCGTCGGGGCCTTCATTGGCCGAGCAGTGCATCGGCATCACGCCCTTGGTCGGCAAGAGGTAGTTGAGCGCGGTGAACACCGACTTCTTCATCTCGCCGGCATAGGCCGTGCCGCCGATCAGCACGATCATGCGGGTCAGGTCGACGGCGATCACCGTCTCGGTGCGGGTGCCGTGGCGGGCCGGGTCGGCGCGGAAGGACGGCAGGTCGATGATCGTCATTTCGGGTACGAAGGTCGCAAGCTCTGCCGCCGTCGGACGGATCAGCAGGTTGCGGATGAACATCGAGTGCCAGGCGAATTCGGTGACGACGCGCGTCGGCAGGCAGAGCGAGCGGTCGGCGCCGCCGATCAGGTCCTGGACATAGAGGTCCTTGTCGGCCGCCTGGGCCAGGAAATCGGCGTGCAGCGCGTCGAATTGGGCGCGGCTGATCGGCTTGTTGTTGTCCCACCAGACATGGGCTTCGGTGTTTTCGTCGCGCACGACGAACTTGTCCTTGGGCGAACGGCCGGTGTGCTGGCCAGTCTCGGCGACCAGCGCGCCATGGGCGGTCAGCTTCGCCTCGCCGCGGCGAATGGCTTCTTCGGTGAGAAATGCAGCGCCAAAGTTGTAACGGACGGTGCCCGACGTTTTGAGCCCTGCCGTTTCGATCCCGCAGGCGGGATTTCGCTTACCGGTTTCGGTCATTTAGTGAAGCCTCGTAGCTTTGACGCTGTGTCCGGTCATCGGGCCGGACGCCGCTGTCCCAACGGGACTGAGGCAGGCTGAAACAGAAAAGATCAGCGATATCAAATCATTAATCGATTTAAAAATTTTGAAATTTGTCTAAATCGTTTAAAAGGTGTGCAAGCGCCCGCCGGTCCACACAAGATCGGCAGTTTTTTGTTCGAGCTTTGGCGCCGCCGCCCCATATAAGGCGAGCACAAGGCATGGCGGTTGCGCTCCCCTCGAACGGAGGCTATGCCACATTTTGTACCTAATTTGTCCTGCACAAGCCCTGCTCTAAGCAGGAAGGGACACCCGCTCATGAGGGAGCCGCTGGAAATGGCAACGATCGCGCTTGTCGACGACGACCGCAACATTTTGACGTCGGTTTCGATCGCACTCGAGTCCGAGGGCTATCGCGTCGAGACCTATACGGATGGTGCGTCTGCGCTCGAAGGGCTGGCCGCGCGTCCGCCGAACCTCGCCATCCTCGACATCAAGATGCCGCGCATGGATGGTATGGAACTGTTGCGCCGGCTGCGCCAGAAGACTGACCTGCCGGTCATCTTCCTGACCTCCAAGGATGACGAAATCGACGAACTCTTCGGCCTCAAGATGGGCGCCGACGATTTCATCCGCAAGCCGTTCTCGCAGCGCCTGCTGGTCGAGCGCGTCCGCGCGGTGCTGCGCCGGGCAAGCGCCCGCGAGGCGGCGACCAAGGCGCCGGCGCAGCAGGCTCGCTCGCTCGAGCGCGGCCAACTGGTGATGGACCAGGAGCGCCACACCTGTACCTGGAAGGGCGAGCCGGTCGTGCTCACCGTCACCGAATTCCTGATCCTGCACTCGCTGGCGCAGCGCCCGGGCGTGGTCAAGAGCCGCGACGCTCTGATGGATTCGGCTTATGATGAGCAGGTCTATGTCGACGACCGCACCATCGACAGCCACATCAAGCGCCTGCGCAAGAAGTTCAAGGCTGTCGACGACGACTTCGAGATGATCGAAACCCTCTACGGTGTCGGCTACAGATTCCGCGAAGCGTGATATCGGCGAGGGCTGAGATCACATGGCGATGGACGCAGAGATCAGGAAGCCGGCGGCCGCCTCCAAGCGGCCGCGCGGGCGTCTGCTGTTTCTCGACCGGACCCGGATTCGCCTGAGCCGCCTGCTCGGCCATTATTTCTTCTCGAGCCTGACCCGCCGCATCCTGTTCCTCAACCTCGCCGGACTGGCGGTGCTGGTGGCGGGCATCTTCTATCTCAACGCGTTCCGCGGCGCGTTGATCGAGGCACGCGTCGAAAGCCTGATGACGCAGGGCGGCATCATTGCCGGCGCCATCGCCTCGTCGGCAACGGTCGAAACCGATGCCATCAGGATCGATCCGGAAAAGCTGCTCGAGCTGCAGGCCGGCGAAAGCCTTGGCCCCGGCACCGACCAGCTCGACAGCCTCGATTTCCCGATCAATCCGGAGCGTGTCGCGCCGCTGCTGCGGCGGGTCATCTCGCCGACCCGCACCCGCGCCCGCATCTACGACCGCGACGCCAACCTTTTGCTCGACTCGCGCCACCAGATCCTGCGCTACGACCTGCCGCCGGTGGAGGAAGAAGAGCCGACGCTGATCGAGCGGGCGCAGAAATTCATCTTCGACTTCTTCGTCGACAGCTCCCTGCCGGTCTACAAGGAGCAGCCGGGCGGCAATGGCGCTGCCTTCCCGGAAGTCGTCCAGGCTCTGACCGGCGGTCCCGCGACCATCGTGCGCGTCAGCGAGCAGGGCGAGCAGATCGTCTCCGTCGCCGTTCCGATCCAGCGTTTCCGCGCTGTTCTCGGCGTGTTGATGCTGTCGACCGAAGGCGGCGACATCGACAAGATCGTGGCGGCCGAGCAAAAGGCCATTCTGCGCGTCTTCGGTGTCGCGGCACTGGTCACCGCCATCCTTTCGATGGTTCTGGCCTCGACGATCGCCACGCCCCTGCGCCGCCTCTCGGCTGCAGCCAATCGCGTCCGGCGCGGTAGCAAGAACCGCGACGAGATTCCCGATTTCTCGGATCGCCAGGACGAGATCGGCAACCTGTCGGTCGCCGTGCGCGACATGACCAACGCGCTCTACAACCGTATCGAAGCGATCGAGAGCTTTGCTGCCGACGTCAGCCACGAGCTCAAGAACCCGCTGACCTCGCTGCGCAGCGCCGTCGAGACCTTGCCGCTGGCCAAGAATGAAAGTTCGCGGGCGCGCCTGATGGAGGTCATCCAGCACGACGTGCGCCGGCTTGACCGGCTGATCACCGACATTTCCGACGCTTCGCGCCTCGATGCCGAACTGGCCCGCGAGGACGCCAGCAGGGTCGATCTCAAGAAGTTCATCGGCGACCTAGTCTCGGTGTCGCGGGAGAGCGGCCGCCACAAGAAGCCGGTCGAGATCGAATTCACCCCTGCCAAGTTGCCGGCCGGCGTGAAGAACTACAATGTCGCCGGCCACGATCTGCGCATCGGCCAGGTCATCACCAACCTGATCGAGAATGCCCGCTCCTTCGTGCCCGACGAGCATGGCCACATCGCCATTTCGCTTGCACGCGTCGGCAAGTTCAACGTCATCACTGTCGAGGACAACGGTCCCGGCATCCGCGCCGAAAACATCGACCGCATCTTCGAGCGCTTCTACACCGACCGGCCCGCCAGCGAAGCCTTCGGCCAGAACTCCGGCCTCGGCCTCTCGATCAGCCGCCAGATCGTCGAAGCCCATGGCGGCACGCTGACGGCCGAGAACATCACCGGCACCAAGCCGGGCGAACTCAAGGGTGCGCGTTTCATTGTCGCCTTCCCGGCCGAAAGCTGATCCGTGGCGCCGACCAACATGCATGCGACGGCGATAGTACTCGGCGATCGCGGCGTGCTGATTGCCGGACCGTCGGGCTCAGGCAAATCGTCACTGGCTCTTGCGCTTGTCGAAAAATTTCGCGCCGGCAACCGTTTTGCCCGGCTGGTATCCGACGATCAGGTTTTCCTGTCGGCCCATCAGGGTCGGCTCGTCTGCCATGCGCCGTCAACGATCGCCGGTCTCGTTGAAGTCAGAGGCGGCGGCCCAATCCCCGTCGAACATGAGGCCGCGACAACGGTCGACCTGCTTGTCAGGCTGGTTCCGGCCGGCGCGGTGGAGCGGCTGCCCGAGGACGCAAGTGAGCTTCTCTTGGGTTGCAAAGTGCCAAAACTGATGCTCGCGGAGCGCGAAATCGCAGTGGCCACACCCGCGCTGCTGGCGCTGCTCGGCGCCCGGTTTCCAGCCTGAGGCTGCCCAACATTTTTGCTGCATTGCGTCAAAATGGCATGTCTTGCCGTAAATTGGGGCTTGTAAACGCCCTCGCCGTCGACAAGATAGCGCTCCCGCCCGCAAGGCGGCAAAAATACTGCGCGGCTGTGAAAGGGCCATGACGGGAGCCATGACAGAATGATCGGACTCGTGCTTGTGACGCACGGTCAACTGGCTGAGGAGTTCCGCCATGCCGTGGAACACGTCGTCGGACCGCAGGAGAATTTCGAGACCGTCTCAATCGGCGCCGACGATGATATGGCGCAGCGCCGCAGCGACATCATCAACGCCGTCGCCCGCGCCGACACCGGTGCCGGCGTCGTCGTCCTGACCGACATGTTCGGGGGCACGCCGTCGAATCTCGCCATCTCGGTGATGGAGGCCGGCCGTGTCGAGGTCATCGCCGGCATGAACCTGCCAATGCTGATCAAGCTGACCAGCGTTCGCAAGGCCGACAACATGTCCGGCGCGCTCGACGAAGCGCAGGCGGCAGGACGCAAATACATCAACGTTGCAAGCCAGGTGCTGAGCGGCAAATGAGCGGCATGCCCTACTCGCCCGAGAAGGGCCACGTCGTCCGCGACCTCGCCATCGTCAACCAGAGGGGCCTGCATGCGCGCGCTTCGGCGAAGTTCGTGCAGATCGCCGGCGAGTTCGAAGCCTCGATCAGCGTCGAGAAGGACGGCATTTCCGTTGGCGGCACCTCGATCATGGGCCTGATGATGCTGGCCGCCAGTCCCGGCTGCACGATCCGGGTGACCGCAAGCGGCCCCGAGGCCGACCAGGCGATGGAAGCGCTTGCGACACTCGTTGCCGCGCGTTTTGGCGAGGAGTGCTGATCGCCGGGTTATCTGCCCAGTGACATGCACGAATAAAGATTTCTTTATGTCCCATTGTCGATGACGGCCTGATCTGGTAGTCAGGCCGATCTTTCGCGCGCCCTCTCAAGCCTCCCGCTTCGGCGCGCAGCAAACAGGAATCGGAGCAAGCCATGACGGGTAGCAAGGATTATCTGGTCGCCGACATTTCGCTCGCCGGCTGGGGTCGCAAGGAAATCGAGATCGCCGAAACCGAAATGCCGGGCCTGATGGCCTGCCGCGAGGAGTTCGGTGAAGCACAGCCGCTCAAGGGCGCACGCATTTCCGGCTCGCTGCACATGACCATCCAGACCGCGGTGCTGATCGAGACGCTGAAGGCTCTCGGCGCCGACATCCGCTGGGCCTCGTGCAACATCTTTTCGACGCAGGACCACGCCGCTGCGGCGATCGCCGAATCTGGTATCCCGGTCTTCGCAGTCAAGGGCGAGACGCTCGAGGAATACTGGCAGTACACCGACCAGATCTTCCAGTGGACCGATGGTGGCGCCACCAACATGATCCTCGATGATGGCGGCGACGCCACCATGTACATCCTGATCGGCGCTCGCGCTGAAGCAGGCGAAAACGTGCTGTCCAATCCGGGCAGCGAAGAGGAAGAAATCCTTTTCGCCCAAATCAAGAAGCGCATGGCCGAGACGCCGGGCTTCTTCGCCAAGCACAAGGCTGCGATCCGCGGCGTCACCGAAGAGACCACGACCGGCGTCAATCGTCTCTACCAGCTGCAGAAGAAGGGCCTGCTGCCCTTCCCGGCGATCAACGTCAACGACTCGGTCACCAAGTCGAAGTTCGACAACAAGTATGGCTGCAAGGAATCGCTGGTCGACGGCATCCGCCGCGGCACCGACGTCATGATGGCCGGCAAGGTCGCCGTCGTCTGCGGCTACGGCGACGTCGGCAAGGGTTCGGCCGCCTCGCTCCAGGGCGCCGGCGCCCGCGTCAAGGTCACGGAAGTCGATCCGATCTGCGCGCTGCAGGCGGCGATGGACGGCTTTGAAGTCGTAACCCTCGAGGATGCCGCTCCGACCGCCGACATCGTCATCACCACGACCGGCAACAAGGACGTCATCACCCTCGATCACATGCGCCTGATGAAGGACATGGTCATCGTCGGCAACATCGGCCACTTCGACAACGAGATCCAGGTTGCCGCGCTGCGCAATCTGAAGTGGACCAACGTCAAGCCGCAGGTCGACATGATCACCTTCCCGGGGGGCAAGCGCATGATCCTTTTGTCGGAAGGCCGTCTGCTCAACCTCGGCAACGCCACCGGCCATCCGAGCTTCGTCATGTCGGCCTCGTTCACCAACCAGACGCTGGCCCAGATCGAGCTCTGGACCAAGCCCGGCCAGTACAAGAACGAAGTCTATGTCCTGCCCAAGCATCTCGACGAGAAGGTCGCGCGCCTGCATCTCGACAAGCTCGGCGCCAAGCTGACCACGCTGAGCGATGAGCAGGCTACCTATATCGGCGTCACGCCAAAGGGTCCGTTCAAGCCGGAACACTACCGCTATTAACCATAGCGAAAATACCTACTAGATATTGAAGCCGGGCGATTGACTTTCGCCCGGTTTCTTTTTTGGGGGCTCGCCTGCTTCACGTCGATTCGCCTAAGCGGTATGGTGACATGATTCGTCACGCGCCCATTCTTGGCGGGAATTTCGGGCGCTACGGGGCGGTCTTGCAGTCGGGCGGCACAGAGGAAACAAGACATGCCGGGGGAATACCCGCTTCCAGCGGGACAGGCCGTCTCCGGCGGCCACGAGGATTCGCAGAACGCGACCGCAGGCCGCTCCTGGCATGCCTTGCGGCGTGTGGGCGGTTGGGCGGCGAGCGCGGCCCTTGCCACGACTGCGATTTGCACGCCTCTCGGCTTCGCCCACGCCCAGCAGGCATCGATTGCCGGCCTGCCCGTGAGCACCGTCGAAGTCATCCAGCTTGCGATGTTCGTCGGCGTGATGGGCGCTGCCTTGATCTCGGCAATCGCGCTGATCCGCGAGAAGGGCCGCATCAGCGCCGAGAATGTCGAGCTGCGCGGCCGCGTTGCCGATCTCAATGCCTCGCTGCAGCGCTCCGAGGCCCTGCTCAATTTGCGCGACCAGCGCGTCATCGTCTGGGCCAACGAGAACAAGAAGCCCGAACTCGTCGGTTCGCTGCCGATCGAGACAGGGGCCCCGGATGATCGTGCCGCCTTCCTTGGCTTTGGCCGCTGGCTGATGCCGCGTTCGGCCGCAGCGCTCGAAAACGCCATCGCTGCCTTGCGCGACAAGGGCACGGCCTTCGAACTGATTGCCGAAACCCACGCCAATGCTGCGCTCGAGGTCCATGGCCGCAAGAGCGGTGCCCATGTCATCGTTCGCTTTGTCTCGATTTCCGAAGCGCAGCGCGGGCAGGCGCGGTTGAAGCTCGAAAACCAGCGCCTGAGCGCCGAATACGAGACGCTGATCGGCCTGCTGGACGCAATCGACATGCCGTTCTGGATGCGCGATGCCGACGGCCGCCTGAAATGGGTCAACAAGGCCTTCGCCAAGGCCGTCGAGGCGGTGGATTCGTCCGCCGCCATTCGCGACGGCAAGGAATTTCTCGGCACCCAATCGCGCGAGGCGATCGTCCAGCAGCACCAGACGCAGCCGCTGTTCCAGCAGACACTGTCGACCGTCATCGATGGCGACCGCAAGATGTTTGCCGTCACCGATCTGGTCGGCAAGGAAGGCTCGGCCGGCATCGCCGCCGACATGAGCGCTGCCGACGCCATCCGCGAGGAATACAGCCAGGTCGTGCGCAGCCATGCCGATACGCTCGACCAGGTTGCCACCGCCGTCGCCACCTTCGACGCCGGGCAGAAGCTGCGCTTCTACAACAACGCCTTCCAGAAGCTCTGGGATCTCGACGCCGGCTACATTTCGAGCGCGCCCGACAATGCGCTGCTGCTCGACCGCCTGCGCAGCGAACGCAAGCTGCCCGAGCAGCAGGAATGGCGCCGCTGGAAGGAGAACCTGCTGTCGGCCTATCGCGCCGTCGATCCGCAGGAGCACCTCTGGCACCTGCCCGACGGCCGCACCATCCGCGTCGTCGCCAATCCGCAGCCCAAGGGCGGCGTCACCTGGGTGTTCGAGAACCTGACGGAGCGGATCGATCTCGAAAGCCGCTACACCACAGCCGTGCGTGTGCAGGGCGAAACCCTCGACAATCTTGCCGAAGGCGTCGTCGTCTTTGGCCCAGATGGCCGTATCCGCCTGTTCAATCCGGCCTTCGGCCAGCTCTGGGGCGTCTCGCACGAGGTGCTGCGGCAGAACACGCACATCTCGGCCATCCGCGCCGAATGCGACACGCGTGCCGACAACAGCCCGTGGGGCGATTTCGTCTCCGCCGTCACCGGCTTTGACGAACGCAGCGACCGCCATGGCCAGACCGAGCTCAAGAACGGCTCGGTGCTGCAGCATGCCGTCATCCACCTGCCCAACGGCCAGGTGATGCTGACCTTCGTCGACGTCACCGACAGCGTCAATGTCGAGCGCGCGCTGAAGGACAAGAACGAGGCGCTGCAGCGCGCCGACCAGATCAAGAACGAGTTCGTCCAGCACGTCTCCTACGAGCTGCGTTCGCCGCTGACCAACATCATCGGCTTCACCGAGCTGTTGTCGCTGCCCGGCACCGGACCGCTGTCGCCGCGCCAGCGCGAATATGTCGAGCATATCGGCTCGTCGTCGGGCGTGCTGTTGACCATCGTAAACGACATCCTCGACCTCGCTACCGTCGACGCCGGCATCATGCAGCTCGATATCTCCGAAGTGCATGTCCATCGCGCCATCGAGGCTGCTGCCGAGCTCGTCGCCGACCGGCTGGAAGAGCACTCGATCAAGCTTGCCATCGAGATCAAGGGCGCGCCGAAGAGCTTCAACGGCGACGAGACCCGCGTCCGCCAGATCCTCTACAATCTGCTCAGCAACGCGGTGAACTACGCGCCGGCTGCCAGCACCATCACGCTCGCTTGCCGCCAGCGCGCCGAAGGCGTCGAATTTTCGGTCCATGACGACGGCCCGGGTGTGCCGCCCGAGGTGCTCGACACCATGTTCCAGCGCTTCGAATCCCGCGTCAACGGCGGCCGCAAGCGCGGCGCCGGCCTTGGCCTGTCGATCGTCAAGAGCTTCGTTGAGCTGCATGGCGGCACCGTCCGGATCGACAGCGGCAAGGATCTTGGCACGACCGTCATCTGCCTGTTCCCAGACATGCCCGCCGGCGTCCGGGTCGCGGCGGAGTAGCAGGTTTGACGACGGCCAGATCGCTGGAACGGCACCTGCCCGACGAGGCCGCCACGACGCAGCTGGGCGAGGACCTCGCCATGGCCGTGCGGCCTGGCGACGTGTTCCTGCTGGACGGCGATCTCGGCGCCGGCAAGTCCACTTTGGCGCGCGGCCTGATCCGCGCCCTGGCCGCCGATCCCGCCCATGAGGTGCCGAGCCCGACATTCACGCTGGTCCAGAGCTACGACACGCCTGTCGCCGTCCATCATTTCGACCTCTATCGCCTGTCCTCGCCAGAGGAGCTGGAAGAGCTTGGTTTCGACGAGGCGGTTAGCTCGGGCGTGGCGCTGGTCGAATGGCCTGAGCGCGCCACTGATGCCATGCCGGCAACCAGCCTGCGCATCGCGTTCCAGCATGAGGGCGATGGCCGCCGCATCACGATTACAGGCGATGGACCGGCCTTCGACCGTGTCGCCCGCTCACTCGCCATGCGCGACTTCCTCGTAGCCTCGGCGTGCAGCGATGCTCATCGCGCCCGTTTCATCGGCGACGCCTCGGCGCGGTCTTATGAGACGGTGACCAGGGAAGGCCATGCACCGCTGGTGCTGATGAACTCGCCGAGACTGACGCTCGGTCCGCCCGTGCGTGACGGCAAGCCCTACGCCGAGATCGCGCACACCGCCCAGACCGTCGCCGCCTTCGCCGCCATCGATCGCGCGCTTGCCGCCGGTGGCGTCACCGTGCCGGGCATCGTCGCCCAGGACCTCGACCAGGGTTTCGTGCTGCTCGAGCATCTCGGCTCAGGCGCTTTCCTCGATCCCGAGGGCAGGCCGGTCACCGAGCGCTACGCAGCTGCGGCAGAACTGCTGGCAATGATCCACGGGAAACATTGGGACGACCGGCTGGAGGCCGCGCCCGGTGTCGTCCACCAGGTGCCGCCCTTCGACCGCGACGCTTTGATGATCGAGGTCGAGCTGCTGGTCGAATGGTATGTGAAGGCGGTCACAGGTGCGCCCGCTTCGGCGGAGCTGTGCGACGGCTACCGCACAGCCTGGAACGCCGTCTTCGACCGCCTCGCCGACAAGCAACATGGCCTTGTCCTGCGCGACTACCATTCGCCCAACATCATCTGGCGGAGCGATCGCCATGGCCACGACCGCCTCGGCATCGTCGATTTCCAGGACGCGCTGATCGGCCCCGTTGCTTACGACGTCGCCTCGCTCGCCATGGATGCGCGGGTCACCGTGTCGCCTGACATCGAGCGCAGCACCGTCGATGCCTATGTCGCCGCTCGCAATAAGACAGGCGATTTCGACGAGGCTTCCTTCCGCGAAGCCTACGCCATCATGGCGGCGCAGCGGAATTCGAAGATCCTCGGCATTTTCGTTCGCCTCGACCGGCGCGATGGAAAGCCGCAATATCTCAGGCACCTGCCGCGCATCAGGGACTATCTGCAGCGCGCGCTCTCTCACCCGGCACTCGCCGAACTACGCGACTTCTACCGCGAAAACCGCCTGCTCGAGGAGTTCTGACGGTGAGTGGGCCTGTCCAAAATCCCGCCGTGGCCATGGTTCTCGCCGCCGGCCTCGGCAAGCGCATGCGGCCGATCACCGAGACGATCCCCAAACCGCTGGTGCGGATATCGGGCAAGACCCTGCTCGACTGGGGCCTCGACAGCCTCGCTGCGGCTGGCGTCGAACGGGCCGTGATCAATGTCCACTATTTGCCCGACCAGATCGTCGAGCACATCGCCTCTCGCCATACACCGCGCATCGAGATTTCCGACGAGCGCGACGGGCTGCTCGATTCCGCCGGCGGCATCGTCAAGGCGCTGCCTCGACTTGGCGCCGCACCCTTCTACATCGTCAACGCCGACACCTTCTGGATCGACGAGGGTGTGCCGAACCTGACCCGCCTTGCCCTTGCCTGGGATGCCGGGCGCATGGATATTCTGCTGATGCTGGCGGACCTCGAACAGGCGACCGGACACTCGGGCAGCACCGATTTTCTCGTCGCGTCGGACGGGACGTTGAGCCGCACCAGGGGCGCGCCCGACGGACTGATCTATGCCGGTGCTGCGATCGTCCACCCACGCCTGTTCGCTGCAGCCGCCGAGACCTCCCATTCGCTCAACCGCTACTTCGACGAGGCGATTGCCAGCGGTCGGCTTCACGGCATGCGCATGTCGGGCAGCTGGATCACCGTCGGCACCCCCGATGCCATCGCACCTGCCGAGGCCGCGGTGAAGAGGGCATTGGCGGAGGCGCAATGAGCGGCCGCGCGTCGCCACGCGTCTTTTCCATCCCGCCCGGCACCCCCTTCCTGCCGACGCTGGCGGCATCGCTGCTCGACGGCAGCCTGATCCCCGACTTCCGCTTCGACGGCGATCCGCTGGCGCTGGCCGACGTCACCATCTATGTGCCGACGCGCCGCGCTGCGCGCGCGCTGCGCGGGGTCTTCGTCGACGCTGCCGGCGGCAGCTCGGCGATCCTGCCTGTCATCAAGCCGCTCGGCGAGTTCGACGAGGACGAGGCGGCCTTCGAGGATGAGGGCGCTGGGGCGCTCGACCTTGCCCCGCCAGTTTCGGCCACCGACCGCCTGCTCCTGCTCGCACCCCTGGTGCGTGCCTGGAAGCGCCGTCTTCCCGCCCATGTCGCGGCGCTTTTCGAGGAGGAGATCGTCGTGCCGGCCTCGGCGGCGGACGCCATCTGGCTGGCGCGCGATCTCGCCGGTTTGATGGACGAGATTGAGACCGAAGGCTCCGACTGGTCGCGGCTTGCCGGGCTGGTGACCGGTGAGCTGTCAGGCTGGTGGCAGGTGACGCTCGACTTCCTGTCCATCGTCACCGGCGCCTGGCCTGAGATGCTGAAGGAGCGCGGACAGTCCAACCCCGCCGCCCACCGCAGCGCCCTGATCCGTCTCGAAGCCGAGCGGCTGAAGCGTTACCCGCCTTCCGGGCCGGTCATCGCGGCCGGCTCCACCGGCTCCATTCCCGCTACCGCCGAGCTTCTCGCCGCCATATCGCGCCTGCCGCGTGGTGCCGTCGTGCTTCCCGGACTGGACGCCACGCTCGACCAGCGCGCCTACGAGACGATCACCGAGATCGGCGCCAGGGCCTCGGTGCTCGGCCATCCGCAATATGGTCTCGCCAAGCTCATCGGCAAGATAGGCATCCTGCGCGACGACGTCGACGAATTGGGCGCCCCGACCCGCGCCATGGCCCGCCGCGCCGCCATCGTCGGCGAAGCGCTGCGGCCGGCCGAGACCACCGACGCCTGGGCCGAGAAGCGCAGCACAGTCGGCGATGCCGAGATCGCCGATGCCTTCGCCGGCGTGACACTGCTCGAAGCCGCCCATGAGCGCGATGAGGCGGCGGCGATCGCCATCGCGCTTCGCCAGGCGGTGGCCCAGCCAGGCCATCGCGCTGCTCTGGTCACCAGCGACCGCAACCTTGCCCGCCGCGTCGCCTCGGAGCTTCGCCGCTTCGGCATCCAGGCCGACGATTCCGGTGGCGTGCCGCTGGCCAACACGCCGCCGGCAGCCCTTCTGCGCACCATGCTCGCCGCCGCCTTCCGTCCGGGCGATCCGGTGGCGGTGCTGTCGCTGCTCAAGCATCCGCTGCTGCGCCTTGGCCGCGAGCGTTCGGCCGTCCGGCGTGCGGCCGAGACCATCGAACTGGTCGTCCTGCGTGGCGGCGTCGGCCGGCCTGACATTGCCGGGCTCGCCGAGGATTTTGAAGCGCGCCTCACCGGTATCGGCGATGCTTCGCGCAAACCCTTCTGGTTCGACCGCATCAGCGTACGCCGCATCGAGGAAGCTCGCGACATCGCAGGCAGGCTCGTCTCCCGCCTGGCACCGTTGTTCGTTTTCCGTGGCGATCCGGAAGTCGACCTCGCGGCGATCGTCCGTGCCACCGTCGAGGCGCTGGAAAATCTCGGACGCGACGAGCATGGCGGCCTGGGCACACTCTATGACGGCGATGCCGGTGCCAAGCTCGCCGAGGCGCTGCGCTCGCTGGTCGCAGCACAGGCCTCGTTCAGTTTCGCCGCCGACGAGTGGCCCGACGTCATGGACGCGCTGGTGGCGCCCGAGGCGGTCAAGCCGGCGCAAGGTGCCGACCGCGCCATCGCCATTTGGGGTGCGCTCGAAGCCCGCCTGCAGACGGTCGATACGCTGGTCATCGGCGCGCTGAACGAGGGCACCTGGCCGCGCAAGGCAGAGGCCGACCGCTTCATGTCGCGCGTCATGAAGACGGGCATCGACCTCGAACCGCCGGAACGCCGCATCGGCCTCGCCGCCCATGATTTCCAGATGGCGATGGGGGCGAAAAACGTCGTCCTGTCGCGTTCCGCCCGCTCGGGCGATGCGCCCGCCGTGCCGTCGCGCTGGCTGCAGCGCCTGCTCACCTATCTCGGCCCCGACCACGCGGCCGTCTTGCGCAAGCGCGGCGAAAACCTGCTTCACTGGGCGCGCCAGCTCGATGCCGGCCAAAAGACCGATTTCGCTACCCGTCCGGAGCCCAGGCCGCCGGTGGAGGTCAGGCCGCGCCGCTTCAGCATCACCGAGATCGAGACGCTGCGCCGCGATCCCTATGCCGTCTATGCCAGGCGTATCCTCGGCCTGTCGGCGCTCGACCCGCTGGTGCGCGATCCCGGTGCCGCCGAGCGGGGCACGTTGTTCCACGATATCCTGCACCTGTTTTCGGCGACCATCGTCGATCCGCGTGATCCCACCGCATTCGGCGCACTGATCGCCGCCGGCCGCCATTGCTTCGCCGAGGCGGCCCTGCCCGCCGACGTCGAGGCCGTCTGGTGGCCACGCTTCGAGCGACTGGCGGTCAACATCCTGGAGTGGGAGCGCAGCCGCGCCGACGCCGTGGTTTCCCGCCACGCCGAGGAAGGCGCCTCGGCTGTCGAAGTCGGGCTCAGCGGCGCGACGCTGTCCGGTCGCGCCGACCGTGTCGACGTGCTTGCCGGCGGCATGGCAGACATCCTCGACTACAAGACCGGCTCGTCGCCATCCAAGGCGCAGGCGCACACGCTGATCTCGCCCCAGCTGGCGCTCGAAGGCGCGCTTCTGCGGCGTGGCGCCTTCCGCGAGCTTGGTAAGCGCGAGCCCTCGCAGCTGGCGTTCGTCCGCCTGAAGCCGAATGGCGAAGTGTTCGAAGAATCGATCCTCGAGCACAACCGTAAGCCAAAATCAGCCGTCGAACTGTCCGAAGAGGCCTGGGAGCGCTTGGAGCAGCTTTTGCTGCACTACAACGATCCGACCACGGGTTATCTCTCGCGCGCCTTGCCCTTCCGCGAAGGCGAGACCGACGGCGACTACGACCATCTCGCCCGCGTGCTCGAATGGTCGGCCGGCGGTGATGGCAGTGCGGAGGGCGATGAATGAAGAAGGCGTTCTTCGTCCCCACCGAGACGGCAGAGCGCCAGGCGCGCGCCTCCGATCCGGGCAATTCGGTCTGGGTGTCGGCCAATGCCGGCTCCGGCAAGACGCACGTGCTGTCGCAGCGCGTGATGCGGCTTTTGCTGCGTGGCACCGATCCATCGAAGATCCTGTGCCTGACTTATACCCGCGCCGCCGCCGCCAACATGTCGAATCGCGTCTTCGCCAACCTGTCGGAATGGACGATGTTGGCCGACGCCGAGTTGGCCGCACGCATCACGGCACTCGACGGTGTCCGCCCTGACGCTGCCAAGCTGCGCCGCGCGCGCCGATTGTTCGCCGAGGCGCTGGAAACGCCGGGCGGGCTGAAGATCCAGACCATCCACGCCTTCTGCGAGTCGGTGCTCCACCAGTTCCCGCTCGAGGCCAACATCGCCGCCCATTTCGAGATGCTCGACAGCCAGATGGAGGCGACTTTGTTCGCCACCGCGAGGCGCGACATGGTCACCGGCGCCGGCGAGCACAATCCCGAACTCGCCGAGGCCTTCGCCAAGGTGCTGGAGCGTGGCGGCGAGGCCGGGCTCGATGCGCTGCTCACCGAGATCGTGCGCAAGCGCGATGGGCTGCGCGCCTTCATCGCCCAGGTTCAAGACTTCAATTTCGAAGCGCTCTACGAGGAGTTCGGTTTTTCGCCCAGGGACAGTGCCGAGGCCATCGCCGCTTCGATCTGGCCGCTGCCGGGCCTCGAGCCGACCTTCTTCACCGAATTCGCCATAGCAGCCGAAGCCACAGACGCGCGCAGCGTGCTGAACAATATCCTGCCTTACGCCCGGCTCGCCTATGCCGAGGCCGACCCCATGCGCCGGCTGTCGCTTCTGTGCAATGCCTTCCTCAAGGCCGACGGCGATCCGTACAATCCGTCCAGCGCGTTCAAGAAGGCTTTGCTCGACCGGCTGCCAGATTTGCCCGAGCGTTATGCGGCGACGGCAGCGGCCATCATCGAGGCAGCCGACCGGCTCGCCCATTTTCGCATGCTGGAGGCAACGCAGGCGGCACTGACGATCGCCGACTGGCTGATTGCCCGCTACGAGCGGCTGAAGACCGGCCGCGGCTTCCTCGATTTCAACGACCTGATCACCCGCACCGTCAACCTGCTCGCGCGTCCCGACGCCGGGCCGTGGGTGCAGTACAAGCTCGACAAGGGCATCGACCACATACTGCTCGACGAAGCCCAGGACACCAGCCCCGACCAATGGGAAGTGGTGAAGCGGCTGGCGGAAGAGTTCTTCTCCGGCTTCAGCGCCCGCGACAACGTTCACCGCACGGTCTTCGCCGTCGGCGACGAGAAGCAGTCGATCTATTCGTTCCAGGGTGCCGCGCCCGAATCCTTCGACAACTCCAAGCACGAATTCGCCGGCCGCATCCGTGATGCCGATGCCCGTTTCGAGGACGTCACACTGACCTGGTCGTTCCGCTCGACAGACGACGTGCTGTCGGCCGTCGACCGTGTCTTCGAGGACACCAGCGTTCGTCGCGGCGTCACCCGCGCGCCCGAGCCGCCGAGCCATAAGGCGATCCGCGCCGGGGCGGCAGGTTACGTCGAGGTCTGGCCCTCGGTCGGCGCCGATGCCGTCGACGAGCCCGACGACTGGCGCAACCCTATCGACCATGCTCATGCGCCTGCAGTGGTGGTTGCTGAACAGGTCGCCGCCACCATCCGCAAATGGCTCGACGAGCGTGAGGTCATCGAAGGCACCGGCAAGCGCCTGCGCGCGGGCGACGTCATGGTGCTGGTGCGCAAGCGCGACCGCTTCGTTCATGCGCTGTCGCGGGCGCTGAAGCGCCGCGACATCCCGGTAGCCGGCGCCGACCGGCTGAGCCTGCCCGGCCATATCGCGGTCAAGGACCTGATCGCGCTTGGGCGTTTCCTGATCCAGCCGGAGGACGACCTGTCGCTGGCCGCCGTGCTGCGTAGCCCGATCTTCGGCATGTCGGAAGATGCGCTGTTTGTGCTCTCGGCCAATCGGGGCAAAGGAAGGTCGCTGATCGCCTCGCTGCGCGATCATGCGGCGAGAGATGCTGTTTTCGCCGAGGCGGCCGCCGTCCTTGAGGCCTGGGCGACGGAGGCTGCCTTCCGGCCGATCTTCGAGTTCTATTCGGGCGTGCTGTCGGGCGGACCCAGCCGCGACGGCGTGCGCAAGAAGATGATCTCGCGCCTTGGCCAGGAGGCCGGCGACATTCTCGACGAGTTCCTGAATTTCTGCCTGGCCGAGGAGCGCACCGGCCTGCCCGGTCTCGAATCGTTCCTGTCGACGCTCGAAAGTGCCGGCCCCGAGATCAAGCGCGAGATGGATCAGACGCGTGACGAGGTCCGCATCATGACCGTACACGCCGCCAAGGGTCTGGAGGCGCCGGTGGTGTTCCTCGTCGACAGCGGCTCGGCCCCGTTCAGCGATCAGCATTTGCCGCGCCTGATGCCGTTCGTCCCGCAAGGCCGACACTGGCAGGGCAAGGGTTATCTCTGGCGCGCTGGCGCCGATGTCGCCAACGCCTTCTCGAAGGGTGCCAGCGCGTTGGCCCGCGATCTCGCCGACGACGAATACCGGCGCCTGCTTTATGTCGGCATGACCCGCGCCGAGGACCGGCTGATCATCTGCGGTTATCACGGCAAGCGCCAGCCCGGCCTCAACACCTGGCATTCGATTGTCAGCCGTGCGTTGTCGGTGGCGCCCGAAAGCGCGGAGCGCGGCCATCCCGTCATCACGGACAGGCCTGTCCACCGCTTCCGCGTCACGCCATTGCCCGCAACGCCTTTGTCGGCGCCGGAACCGGCGGCCAGCGAGAGAGCCCGCATCGAGCCCTTGCCGGAAAGCCTTTTTGGCGCGCCGCCGGCCTTCGAGGATTTGCCGCGGCCGCTGTCCCCGTCGGGCGCTTCGGCGCTGATCGAGGAGACGCAGGAGGCCGTGATCTCGGGCCGCTCGCCGGTGCTCGACGCCGAGGGCGAGCCGGGCTTTGCCATCGCCCGCGGCTCGGCCCTGCACCGGCTGTTACAGATGCTGCCGCGGCTCGACGCCGAGATACGCCAGTCCGCCGCCGAGCGCTACCTCGTCCGTGTCGGCCAGGACTGGCCGGATGCGGAGCGTGCCAGCGCGCTCGCATCCGTGCTTGCAGTCCTCGACGACCCCAGGTTTTCGCCGCTGTTTTCGCCCTCCTCGCGCGCCGAAGTGTCTGTTATGGGCAGCCTCGTGGTCAGGGGAAAGCCGCGCTCGGTGTCGGGCAAGATCGACCGCCTGGCGGTCACCGACAGCGAGGTGTTGATCGTCGACTACAAGACCAACCGGCCGCCACCCGCCTCGTTCGAGCAGGTGCCAAACGCCTATGTCGTGCAGCTTGCGCTCTACCGCGCGCTGCTCCGGCCGCTCTATCCCGGCAAGACGGTTGCCGCGGCCCTGCTGTTCACAGAGGCGCCGCGGCTGATCGCCGTACCGGCCGAGGCGATGGATGCCGCCCTTGTTCGACTCACCCAAGCGTGACACAACGGATGCTTGACCAAGGGTCCGCGCACTACCACATATGGCGCGACAGACAACTCCAAGAGGATCGTATCATGGCCACCGTCAAGATCGACAACAGCAATTTCAAGTCCGGCGTGCTCGAGGCCAAAGAGCCCGTCGTCGTCGATTTCTGGGCTGAATGGTGCGGCCCCTGCAAGATGATCGGCCCGTCGCTCGAAGAGATTTCCAACGAGCTCGCCGGCAAGGTCAAGATCACCAAGGTCAACATCGACGAGAACCCCGAGATTGCCGCCCAGTTCGGCGTGCGTTCGATTCCGACGCTGATGATCTTCAAGGACGGCGAAGTTGCCGACATCAAGGTCGGCGCGCTGCCCAAGACCGCGCTGTCGCACTGGATCAGCGGCAACGTTTGATCGCCCGTATCAAGCAAATGAAAAGCCCGGCTTTGGTCGGGCTTTTTTGTATCTCGAATGGCCGCTGGACAGGCCCTCAGGTCGGCGGCGTGCCGTTGGCCGCCAGCACCTCGCCCACCAGATAGAGCGAGCCGCCGATCAGGATGCGCGGCGCCGGCTCTTTCTCGTCCCAGGTATCGCGCAAAAGCATCAGTGCATTGGCAACCGAGCTCACCGGCTCGGCCGACAGCCCGGCCTCGGTGGCGCGCACAGCCAGTTCCTCGTTGGGAACGCCGGCGTCGCTCATCGTCACCGGCACGGTGTAGACATGGCGCGCCATGCCGTGGAACGGCTTGAAATAGCCGGTCTGGTCTTTGGTGTTGATCATGCCGGAGATCAGGAACAGCGGGCGCGGGAACTTCTCCTCCTGCTCGGTCAGGGCCTCGGCAATGACGGTCCCGGCGCCGGGATTGTGGCCGCCGTCGACCCAGACCTCGGCCCCCTTCGGCGCCAGCTCGCTGAGTGCGCCCTGCGGCAGGCGCTGCATGCGACCGGGCCAGGCCACCGACGCCATCGCCTTGTCGGCGGTGCGTTCGTCGACCGGGAAGCCGGCGGCCTTCACCGCGGCGATCGCGGCGGCTGCATTGGCGAACTGGTGACGTCCGGGCAGGCGTGGCGGTGACAGGTCCAGCAGGCCGGTCTGGTCCTGGTAGATCATGCGGCCGTTTTCCTCGAAGGCGACGAAATCCTGGCCATAAACCTCAAGTGGGCAATTGAGCCGCTCGGCAGTGTCGATCAGCACCTGCTGTGCCGCCTCGGTCTCCTGCGCGCCGACGACGACCGGGCAACCGCGCTTGATGATGCCGGCTTTCTCGGCGGCGATCAGCTCGACCTTGTCGCCAAGATAGGCCTCGTGGTCCATCGACACCGGCATGATCACCGACACCGCCGAGCGTTTGATGACATTGGTAGCGTCGAAGCGCCCGCCAAGCCCGACCTCTATGATGCAGGCGTCGGCCGGATGCTCCGAGAACAGAACGAACGTGACGGCCGTGAGGATCTCGAAGACGGTGATCTTCTCGCCCCGATTGGCTTCGCCGACGCGGCGTACGGCATCCGCCAGCACGTCGTCGGCGACAAGCTTGCCGCCGCCCGGCGCTGCCAGGCGGTAGCGTTCGTGCCAGTTCACCAGATGCGGCGAGGTGTGGACATGGACCAGCAGACCCTGGGCTTCGAGCAGCGCACGCGAGAACGCCGCGCACGAGCCCTTGCCATTGGTGCCGGCGATGTGGATCACCGGCGGCATGTGGTCCTGCGGATTGCCCAGCCTTTCGAGCAGCCGGGTGATGCGGTCGAGCGAAAGGTCGAAGCCCTTCGGATGGAGCGCCAACAGGCGCTCGATTTCGAGATCGGCTTCGAGCGTGGTCATGGCATTTCCTCGGGCGCTACGCTGCTGCGGTCGTATCAGGCCTGCGGGCGGCGTTCCGGCACCGGCACGACGGGTGGCAGAATCTCGGCTTCGACAGCCTTGGCCGCCACCGGTGCCTTGGTCAGGATCTTGAGCAGGTTGGCAACCGTCGATTTCATCTCGAGCCGCGACACCACCATGTCGACCATGCCGTGGTCCATCAGGTACTCCGAGCGCTGGAAGCCCTCAGGCAGCTTCTCGCGGATGGTCTGCTCGATGACGCGCGGGCCGGCGAAGCCGATCAGCGCACCGGGCTCGGCAATATGGACGTCGCCCAGCATCGCGTAGGAGGCGGTGACGCCGCCGGTCGTCGGATTGGTCAGCACCACGATATAGGGCAGGCCGGCTTCCTTGAGCCGGTCGACTGCGACAGTCGTGCGTGGCAGCTGCATCAGCGACAAGATGCCTTCCTGCATGCGCGCGCCGCCCGAGGCAGCGAACAGGATCAGCGGACGCTTCTTCTCCAGCGCAACCTCGAAGGCGCGGATGATGGCGTCGCCTGCGGCCATGCCGAGCGAACCGCCCATGAAGGCGAAGTCCTGCACGGTGACGACGACGGGCAGGCCCTCGATCTTGCCGGTGCCCGACAGGATCGCGTCTTCGAGACCGGTCTTGGTCTTGGCGTCCTTGAGGCGGTCGACATAGCGCTTCTCATCGCGGAACTTCAGCGGGTCGGTCACGACCTTGGGGTTCTCGATGATCTCGTAGCGGCCATCGTCGAAGAAGAAGCGCAGCCGCTCCTTCGCCGAAATCTTCATGTGATGGCCCGAAGACGGGATGACGTACTGGTTTTCCTCGAGGTCCTTGTGGAACACCATCTCGCCGCTCTCGGGATCCTTGATCCAGAGATTGTCGGGCATTTCCCGGCGGCCAAGCATCGAGTTGATCTTGGGGCGGACGTAATTGGTAATCCAGTTCATGGCAGTGGTCCTCTTCGAGCCCAGGACATGGGGTATTTATTGGGCGGGAGCAAGGCGTGCGGCGCGAACGCCTTGGGACAAGCCGGTAACCAGCGTCGCCACGGCTTCGGCCGGGTCGGCGGTCTTTTCACCCTTCGGGCCCAGGACGTTGGCCACGGCATTGACGATCGCTGTGCCGACGACCACGCCGTCGGCCGATGCGCCGATGGTGCGTGCCTGCTCGGCGGTCTTGACGCCGAAGCCGACACAGACGGGGAGATCGGTGTGCGCCTTGATGCGGTTCACCGCCTCCGCCACCTTGGTCGTGTCAGCCAGCGCCGAACCGGTGATGCCGGTCATCGAGACGTAGTAGACAAAGCCCGACGTGTTTTCGAGCACCTTCGGCAGGCGCTTGTCGTCGGTCGTCGGCGTTGCCAGGCGGATGAAGTTGATGCCGGCCTTGAGTGCAGGGATACACAGTTCGGCGTCCATCTCCGGCGGCAGGTCGACGATGATCAGCCCATCTATACCCGAGGCGACAGCGTCGGTCAGGAAGCGGTCGACGCCGTAGATGTAGATCGGGTTGTAATAGCCCATCATGACGATCGGCGTGTCGTTGTCGCCCTGGCGGAACTCGCGCGCCAATTTGAGCGTCTTGGCCAGCGTCTGGCCGGCCTTCAGCGCGCGCAGGCCGGCGGCCTGGATCGCCGGGCCATCGGCCATCGGATCGGAAAACGGCATGCCGAGCTCGATGACGTCGCTGCCCGCCTTGGGCAGTGCCTTCATGATCGACAGCGAGGTTTCGTAGTCAGGGTCGCCGCCCATGAAATAGGTCACGAGCGCCGGGCGTCCCTCGGCCTTCAGCTTTGCCATGCGGCGGTCGATGCGGGTGGTCGTCATGATCAGATCTCCATGCCCAGCATCTTGGCCACCGTATGCACGTCCTTGTCGCCACGGCCGGAGAGGTTGACGATCATCACCTTGTCCTTGCCCATCGTAGGCGCAACCTTGACCGCATGCGCGATGGCATGGGCGGATTCGAGCGCCGGGATGATGCCTTCCACCTTGGTGGTCAGCTGGAACGCCTCCAGCGCTTCGTCGTCGAGGATCGGCACATAGTCGACGCGGCCGCTGTCGCGGAGCCAGCTATGTTCGGGGCCAACGCCGGGATAGTCGAGACCGGCGGAGATCGAGTGGCCGTCGAGGATCTGGCCGTCATTGTTCTGCAACAGGTAGGTGCGGTTGCCGTGCAGCACGCCGGGGCGACCAGCGCTCATCGAGGCGCAGTGCTCGATGCCGTCGAGGCCACGTCCGCCGGCTTCGATGCCGACGATCTTGACGCTGCGGTCGTCGAGGAAAGGGTGGAACAGGCCAATGGCGTTCGAGCCGCCGCCGACGGCAGCAACGATCATGTCGGGCAGGCGCCCCTCCTGCTCGAGGATCTGGGCCCGCGCCTCGGTGCCGATCACCGACTGGAAGTCGCGGACGAGCTCGGGATAGGGGTGCGGGCCGGCGGCGGTGCCGATCAGGTAATAGGTGTCGTGCACGTTGGTGACCCAGTCACGCAACGCTTCGTTCATGGCGTCCTTCAGCGTGCCGTGGCCGGCGCTGACCGGGCGCACTTCGGCACCCAAGAGCTTCATGCGGAAGACGTTTGGCTTCTGCCGTTCGACGTCGGTGGCGCCCATATAGACGAAGCAGGGGAAGCCGAAGCGGGCGGCGACGGTTGCGGAAGCAACACCATGCTGGCCGGCGCCGGTTTCGGCGATGATACGGGTCTTGCCCATGCGCTTGGCGAGCAGGATCTGGCCCAGGCAATTGTTGATCTTGTGCGAGCCGGTGTGGTTCAGGTCCTCGCGCTTGAAATAGATCTTGGCGCCGCCCCCGAGGCCCTTCGCCGAGGAAACGTCACGAAGATGCCGGGTCAGGCCTTCGGCGTAATAGAGCTTGGACGGCCGGCCGGCATAAAAGGTCGACAGCTCGTTGAGTTCCGCCTTGAAGGCCGGGTCGTTCTTGGCCTCGTCCCAGTGGCGCTGCAGGTCGAGGATCAGCGGCATCAGCGTCTCGGCGACGAAACGGCCGCCGAAGATGCCGAACATCCCCTGCTCGTCGGGTCCGGTGCGGAAGGAATTGGGCTCTGCCGGCTGGTTCAAGGCCGATCTCCTTGCGGCTGGAGGCTCACTCAGGCGGCGCTGTCTTCGCGCGCGGCCCGGACGGCCCTGAAGAAATTGTCGATCAGCGCCGCATCCTTGACGCCGGGTGCGCTTTCCACGCCCGAGGAAATGTCGATGCCGGGCGGGTTTGCGAGCCTGAGGGCGTCGCCGATATTGGCGGCGTTCAAACCACCGGAAAGCATGTAATCGACGGAGGCGTCAAGGCCCGCAAGCAACCGCCAGTCGAAGGAAACGCCGTTGCCGCCGGGCAATTCGGACCCCGCGGGCGGTTTGGCGTCGAACAGCAGACGATCGGCGACCTCGCCATAAGGCACGATCGCGTCGAAGTCCTGGGCTTCGCGAATGGAGAAGGCCTTCATCACAGGCAGGCCGTAACGGGCCTTTACGTCAGCCACGCGCTCGGGCGCCTCCTTGCCGTGGAGCTGCAGCATGTCGGGCTTAACGGCAGCCACGATCGCGTCGAGAAAGGCGTCGTCGGCGTCGACCGTGACGGCTACCGCCTCGGCGCGGCCTGTAGCGGCCTGGCGCAGCTGCCCGGCGAGAGCGGGCGAGACGTTGCGCGGGCTTTTGGCAAAGAAGATGAACCCGACATGGCTCGCGCCATTGCCTAGAGCGGCGTCGAAGGTTTCAGCGGTGCTGAGGCCGCAGATCTTGATGTCGAGTGCCATGCGCCGGAATTGGCACGAAAAGGCGGCGAAGTCGAGAACAGCTTGCGAAATGCAAGCGTCAGCCAGCGACGCGCGGCACGGGAAAAATGGGCGATCGCCAGGCGACGCTGATGTGCGGCGATCGCCCGGAAGCGGTTGTAGTCGATTGTGTCGTGCGCTGACGGAACTGATGCGGGGTGGTGCTGACGGGACGTCATGGCTGGGTCCTCGGTGAAACCATGCCCGAGACGTATCATTTCCTGTTCTGTACATAATCAGCTATCCTATTGGTACATTCATGAACTGAGATCAGCAATATGGCGTCATCCGAAGACATGAAGGCCTTTGTGCGGATCGTCGATCTCGGCTCCTTCGCCAAAGCCGCCGACGACCTGCGCATCACGCCGTCGGCCCTGTCGAAACTGGTGTCGCGGCTCGAGGACCGGCTCGGTGTCCGATTGCTGACGCGCACGACACGCCGGCTGGCGCTGACCTCGGAGGGCACGCTGTTCCTCGAGCGGGCGCGCGAGGTGCTCGAACTCATCGATCTCGCTGAAGCCGACGTCGCGTCGGCGCGCGCCAGGCCCAAGGGGCTCCTGCGCGTCAATTCCAGCACCGGCTTCGCGCGCCAGACACTGCTGCACGCCATTCCGGAGTTTCTCAGGCGCTACCCCGAAGTGACTGTCGATCTCAGCCTCACTGACAAGCTTATCGATCCGGTCGCCGAGCAAGTCGATGTCGTCCTGCGCGGCAGCCCGACATCAGGGTCCGACATGGTGGCTCGCCAGCTGGCCGAAAGCCGCCGGGTGATCTGCGCAGCACCGTCCTATCTGGCGCGTGCCGGTACGCCATGTTCGGCAACCGAACTTACCGGTCACAACTGCATTCCGCTTTCGGGTCAGTCGTCGATGACGACATGGCCGCTGGCGAGTGGCGACGATCTCGTGCGCTTCCAGCCCTCCGGCAACTTCGGTTGCGACAATGTCGGCATGCTGTTCGACCTCGCCGTCCAGGGCCATGGCATCGTGCGGCTGGCGGATTTTGTCGTTGGCCAGGCGGTTCGCGAAGGCCGGTTGATCGAAATCCTCGCCGACATCAACCGCTCGGACCCGATCTCGCTCTGGGCCGTCATGCCCAAGGGTCGTTTCCGCGCGCCACGGGTTCAGGCGTTTCTGGATTTCATGGGAGAGTGGTTGGAGGCGTAGTCACCCCTTGTGGGGAGGGTCGGACCGCAGGGGTAGCGATCAGCGAGCGCTTCGTCGGATGGTTGGCGCTTCCGACCCCCGCCCCGCCGCTTCGCGTCGACCTTCCCCACAAGCGGGAGGGTAAGCCCTACTCACTCAAACACGATCGCCTGCAGTGCTCCGCCATTGCGCTTGAGCCAGGCCTTGCAGCGCTCGGTGTCGGGGCAGAGTTCTTCGCACAGCTTCCAGAATTTCGGGCCGTGGTTCATCTCGCGGAGATGTGCGACCTCGTGGGCGACGAGGTAGTTGATGACAGGCGTCGGCGCCATCATGATGCGCCACGAGAACGACAGAACCCCATCAGAGGTGCAGGAGCCCCAGCGGCTGGTCGTGTCGCGGAAGCGGATCGCCTTGGCGCGGCGGCCGGCGGCCTCGCAGTGCCTGGCCACCATCGCCTCTATGTCGCGCTTGGCCTCGCGCTTGAGGAAATCGGCGATGCGTCGCGGCAAATGCGTCCGGTCGCCGTGGACGACCAGCGTCGGCCCGCTTTCGTCCTGCGACTGGCGCACGGTGCCGCGCGTCCCGCCCTCATGGACGATGAGATGCGGTACACCGCGGATCGGAATCTTGATGCCGGGACGCACCTGCGGCCGGTCGGGCACCTTGGCGAGGCGCTGTTCCAGCCAACCCTGATGACGGTCGAGAAAGCGGTCGACCTCGCCCTGGCGCAGGCCGGGCGGCACGGTGATGCGCAGGCCGCGGCCGCCGGCGTCGATGCGCAAAGTCAGCCGCCGCGCCCGGTCGTTCTCGACGATCCTGAGCGGCAGCGTGCGGCCGGCCACGACATGGTCCCGTTCCAGGACGGGTGTCGGCGCCGGCTTGGTCAGCTTGCGGAAGAAGCCAAAGGACATGGTGCGAGACTAGATGATTCGAGTGACATCGGCGCAATAGAAACGGCGCCGCGATCACGGCGCCGTTGGCATTCAGCGGCTTGGGGTGGCCTCAGTCGTCAAGCAGGCCCGACTTGCCGCCCTTCTTAGGCGTGACGGTCGGAGCCGTCGGCTTGTTGCGGTTGGCCATGAAGCGGTCGAAGTCGTCCTGGTCCTTGGCCCGGCGCAGTTCGCGGGCATAGGCGTCGAATTCGTCGCGCATCTCGTCGAGCTTGCGACGCTCTTCGTTCAGGCGCTCGAGTTCCTTCTCACGCCAGTCGTCGAAGGCGACGTTGCCGGTCTGGGTGTTGGCGCGGTAGGAAGCCTTGCGGCAGCCGGCGAAGATGCCGTCGGTCGCACGGTTGACGTCGCGCTTGAAACCGTCAAGTCGGTCGCCCCAGATGATGTAGGCAAGCATGGCGAGGCCGAGCGGCCAGAACACCATGAAGCCGATCACCATCAACGCGATGGTTGCCGGCGTCCAAGCCGGACGGATCAGTGCAGTCGTGTTCATAGTAGATTGCCGTTCCTTTGTTCGAGGCAGCAGGGGAAAAATGCTGCTCACATCGACATGGGAAAGCAAAAATGGCGATTCAAGACGACGCCGGCCAAAACCGGACAAGGCTTTGGGAAAGCTAGCCTTTTTTGAAGTTCTCGAGCACCAGCACGACAAGCCCTGCGACCAGTCCCCAGAAGGCCGAGCCGACGCCGAGCAAAGTCAGCCCCGATGCGGTGACGACGAAAGCGATCGTCGCCGCCATACGGTGATGGTCGTCCTTGAGCGCAATGGCGAGTGCATTGGCCAGCGACGACACCAACCCGAGCCCGGCAACAAGCACGATCAAGCTCGGCGGCAGCACGGCAAACACCGCCACCAGAGACGCGCCGAACGCGGCGAAGACAAGATAGGCGAGCGCATAGAATGGCCCGGTCTTCCAGCGCTCCTTCATGTCGGGGTGCACGTCTGGACCGGTGCAGATCGCAGCCGAGATCGCGGCGAGGTTGGTGGTCGAGGCGCCGAATGGCGCCGACAGCACCGAAAACAGCCCGGTCACCCCGATCAGCGGGCCGGGCTCGGGGTTGTAGCCGGCGGCGCGCAGCACGGCGAGGCCGGACAGGTTCTGCGAGGCCATGGTGACGAGATAGAGCGGCAGCGCCAGGCCGATCGTCGCGGTCAGCGTGAATTCGGGCGCGATCAGCGTCAGTGTCGACAGTTCCGGCACGGGCAGAGTGCCGACGCGGCCGGTGAGGAATGCAGCAAGCCCGCCGCCAACCAGCACCACCAGCACCGACAATGCCGGATTGTAGAGCCGGACCAGGAAGAACGCGCCGATCAGCGGCAGGATCAGCCACGGGTCAGTGGGCACGGCCTTGGCGGCATTGATGGCGAAGGTGACGACGATGCCGGCCAGCATGCCCGAGGCGACGGAGGCCGGGATGCGCGAGATCAGCTGCGTCAGCGGCTTGATCAGCCCGGTCAGCACCAGGAGCACGCCTGCCACCAGGAAGGCGCCGACAGTCTCGTTGA
Organism: Aminobacter sp. NyZ550; assembly: GCF_025628925.2. NCBI lineage: Bacteria > Pseudomonadati > Pseudomonadota > Alphaproteobacteria > Hyphomicrobiales > Phyllobacteriaceae > Aminobacter > Aminobacter sp. NyZ550. Next base: position 718,605 of record NZ_CP114190.1, on the reverse strand, counting down.
TGGTGAAGCCGCTGCTCGCGGCGATCAGCGCCGCACCCGGCGTCGACCAGGCCGAGATGACCGGCATCCGGGTCCGCCAAGACAGCCAGGCCGTCTCGAAGGCCATGGCGAGGCAGATGGCGGTGACCCAACTCGCCGTCTGCACCTGCGTCGCGCCGACCGCATCGGCGGCGGCGACGATGATGGCGAGTGTACTGCCGAAGCCGACGATGGCTGCGACGAAGGCCGAGATCGGGATCGAGATGCGCATCGGCTCAGCCGGCCCGCGCGATGGTTTCGCCGACTGCGCGGGTCAGCAGCTCGAGATCCTCCGGCCGTGACAGGCGATGATCGCCGTTCGGCACCAGCGACAGCGTTGCGTCGTCGGCGGGCAGAAGGCTCATCAGCTTCAGCGCATGGCTGTGCGGCACGTCGGGGTCGGCAAGGCCCTGGATGATGTGGACGGGGCAATGGGTGTGGATCGGCCCGGTCATGACAAGGTTGTTGCGGCCGTCCTCGATCAGCGCGCGGGTGTAGATATAGGGCTCCGGCGAATAGTCCGACGGTTCCTCGAAATAGCCCTTCTCGGCCAGGTCCCTGCGCTGGGCCTCGGTCAGTTCGGGCTCGATCAGCTCGGCGGTGAAGTCCGGCGCCGGCGCCAGCAGCACCAGTCCGGCGACGCGGTCACCCTCGCCCGCTTTGTTGAGCTCGGCGTTCATCCTGAGCGCGATCCAGGCGCCCATCGACGAGCCGACGAGCACCTGCGGCCCTGTCGTGAACGCGCGGAACACCGCAAGGCTTTCGGCCAGCCACCTGGAGATCGTGCCGTCGGCAAAGGCGCCGCCGCTCTCGCCGTGGCCGGAATAGTCGTGGCGCAGGAAGGCGCGCCCCTCGCCCGCTGCCCAAGCGGCCAGCGTTTCGGCCTTGGTGCCGAGCATGTCGGACTTGTAGCCGCCGAGCCAGACCACGCCTGGCGCCTGGCCCGGCTGGTACCTCAAGGCGATACGGTTGCCTTCGACCTCGATGAAGTCCGGTGCGCTTGCAGTCATGTCAAATCCCCTTGGCTGGGACTTGTGGCACAGCCGGCCTGATGCGGAAAGTGCCCCAAGAATCGTTCTTTTGGGGCAGTTCGCATGCGCAGAAGCAGGTGATTTGTTGTGAGTGCTGTGTTATTGACTTCGCCCGCGCGCTACCCACATTGGCGCGTCAGACATTCAACAACGTCAATGGCTCGAGGAGACCACGACAATTCGCAGACCTTTCAAAGCAGCCGCGCCCACCAAGGACGGCCCGCGCTCCAACCGTGACATCCGGGTTCCCCGGGTCCAGCTGATCGACGCCGACGGACAGAACCGTGGCGATGTTTCCATCAACGACGCACTCCTGGCCGCCGAAGAGGCAGGCCTCGATCTCGTAGAAATTTCCCCCAACGCCACGCCGCCCGTCGTCAAGATCCTTGACCTCGGCAAGCTGAAATACGCCAACCAGAAGAAGGCGGCCGAGGCGCGCAAGAACCAGAAGGTCATCGAGATCAAGGAGATCAAGATGCGCCCGAACATCGATAGCCATGACTACGAGACCAAGATGAAGGCGGTGCGCCGCTTCTTCGAGGAAGGCGACAAGGTCAAGCTGACGTTGCGTTTCCGTGGCCGCGAAATGGCGCACATGGAACTCGGCATGCAGCTTCTCAACAAGGTGCGCGAGGAAGTCGCCACCATCGCCAAGGTCGAAGCCGAGCCCAAGCTCGAAGGCCGTCAGATGATGATGGTGCTGGCGCCACGCTGATGCCATGTTGCGCGCCCAGACGGGCGCGCAATGCACCGATGCCCCGGGATCCGCCGGGGCTATTTTCCCCGACAGTGGTGCCGAAAGGCTGACCTGCCCGCGCAGGGCGGCTGGAGTGTTTGGCCGCATGAGCAACAACGACACATCAGGCCTGGGCCGGTACCAGAGCATGCGCCGCCTCGTGTTGGCCGTGCTGATCGTTGCGATGTTCGCGGCCTTGCTGTTCGGCCAGTCGACCTTTCCGCCCGACACCACCGTCCACGAAGTCGTCGAGATGGTCGGCATCCTTTTGATCTTCCTCGGCATCGTCGGCCGCCTGTGGTGCACGCTCTATATCGGCGGGCGCAAATCGGGTGAGGTCGTCACCGGCGGGCCCTATTCGATGACCCGCAACCCGCTCTACGTCTTTTCGACGCTGGCGGCCGCCGGCGTCGGCGCGCAGATGGGTTCGATCGTCGCCACGATCGGCTTTGCCGTACTGTGCGCGCTGGCCTTCCATGTGGTCATTCTGCGTGAGGAGCGGCATCTCGAAGCGCTTTTCGGCGCCGCCTACAAGGCCTATGTCGAAAGGGTGCCGCGCTTCTTCCCGAAGCTCTCGCTCTACCAGGAAGGCGACACTGGCAGTTTCCGGCCCAAGCTTTTGCTCAACACCTTGCTCGACGGCCTGGTGTTTCTCGTCGCCCTGCCCGTTTTCGAGCTGATCGACCACGCCCAGGTCACCGGCGCGCTGCCGGTGCTGTTCCGCCTCCCCTGAGGCCGCGGAAACATTGCGGTTGCGGCCGTTTCAGGGTGTTGCACTGCGCCAAACTTCCGCGTATATAGCCGCGTCCCAGAACCGCCCGGCAGGGCATGCCGTGGCGGTTTCATTTGCTTTTCGGGCTTTGGTCGGCCTGAAAACAACAACATGAAGGGATTTCGAAGCACTTTCGGGTGCCGCGGGATCCTGAAGAACGGAGTAGCAAAATGCCCAAGATGAAGACCAAATCGGCTGCCAAGAAGCGGTTCAAGGTTACCGCGACTGGCAAGGTCCTGGCGGCTGCCGCTGGCAAGCGCCATGGCATGATCAAGCGTTCCAACAAGTTCATTCGCGATGCTCGCGGCACGATGGTTCTGGCTGAACCGGATGCCAAGAAGGTCATCAAGAATTTTCTGCCGAACGGCCTCTGAGCCCGGCCTGGACAACGTTTAAGGAGATCATGACATGGCACGCGTAAAAAGGGGCGTAACCGCCCACGCCAAGCACAAGAAGGTTCTCGAGCAGGCCAAGGGTTTCTACGGCCGCCGCAAGAACACCATCCGCATTGCCAAGCAGGCGGTGGAAAAGTCGAAGCAGTACGCTTACCGCGACCGCAAGAACCGCAAGCGCAACTTCCGCGCCCTGTGGGTCCAGCGCATCAACGCCGCGGTCCGCGAGCACGGCCTGACATATGGCCGCTTCATCGACGGCCTGAACAAGGCCAACATCGAGATCGATCGCAAGATTCTCTCCGACATGGCTATCCATGAGCCGCAGGCATTCGCCGCACTCGTGGCCAAGGCCAAGGTTGCTCTTGAGTACCTCAAGAACACCACCCCGAATGCTTTTGAAAGCGCTGTAGCTTAACCAGCGCCTTCCCAAGCATCGCAGACTTGATTTGGGGAACCCGCGCTGGCACGGCTGGCGCGGGTTTTTCTTTTGCCGCAACGAAGGGCCGTAGGGCCGCAACGGAACTGGACCATGAGCGATCTTGAAACTCTCGAACAATCGCTGCTGAGCGACATCGCTTCCGCCTCCGACGAGCAGGCGATCGAGGCGGTGCGCGTCGCCGCCCTCGGCAAGAAGGGCTCGGTCTCGGAGATGCTGAAGACCCTTGGCGCGATGAGCGCCGAAGAGCGCCAGACCAAGGGGCCGGCGATCAACGGCCTGAAGAACCGCGTCACCGACGCGCTCTCGGCCCGCAAGACCGAGCTGCGCGATGTCGCCATCGCCGCCCGCCTCGTCGCCGAAAAGGTCGACGTGACCCTGCCGGTGCGGCAGTCGCCGGCCGAGCGCGGCCGCATCCATCCGATCAGCCAGGTCATCGACGAGATCGCGGCGATTTTCGGCGACCTCGGCTTTGCCATCGCCGAAGGTCCCGATGTCGAGACCGACCACTACAATTTCACCGCGCTCAACTTCCCCGTCGGCCACCCGGCGCGCGAGATGCACGACACTTTCTTCTTCCCGCCCGACCAGAATGGCGAGCGCAAGCTTTTGCGCACCCACACCTCGCCGGTGCAGATCCGCACCATGGAGACGCAGAAGCCGCCGATCCGCATCGTCATTCCCGGCAAGACCTATCGCCAGGATTCGGACGCCACGCACTCGCCGATGTTCCATCAGGTCGAGGGCCTGGTGATCGACAAGACCGCCAACATCGCCAACATGAAGTGGGTGCTGGAGGAGTTCTGCAAGGCGTTCTTCGAGGTCCCCTCGGTCAAGATGCGCTTCCGTCCGTCCTTCTTCCCGTTCACCGAGCCGAGCCTCGAGGTCGACATCCAATGCGACCGTTCGCGTCCCGGCGAAGTACGTTTCGGCGAAGGCAACGACTGGATGGAGATCCTCGGCTGCGGCATGGTGCACCCGAACGTGCTGCGCCATGGCGGCCTCGATCCCGACGAGTATCAGGGCTTCGCCTGGGGCATGGGTATCGACCGCATCGCCATGCTGAAATACGGCATGCCCGATCTGCGCGCTTTCTTCGACGCCGATGTCCGCTGGCTCCAGCACTATGGCTTCCGCCCGCTCGACATGCCGACCCTGTTCGGTGGCCTGAGCGCATGAGTGACGCTGCCGACCGATATGCCGGTGCGGTGACCTTCGCCTTCGGCGACAGCCCGGAGCTCGCCGACGAGCTGCTGGCGCTGGTGCTGTCAGGGCGTAAGACCGCGACCTGCGGCGCCTTGCGCGACTACGGCGGCGCTGAGCCGGTGCCCGAGGTCGGCCGCAGGGATGTCGTGCTCGACGGCCAGGGCCGCCGTGCCGCTGTCATCGAAACCGTCGAGGCGATCCAGCGCCGCTTCGACGAGGTTGATGCGGAGTTTGCCGCCGCGGAAGGCGAGGGTGACCTGTCCTATGAATATTGGCGTCAGGCCCACGAGGCCTATTTCGCCCGCAATGGCGGCTTTTCGCCTGACATGATTTTGGTTTGTGAGCGGTTCCGGGTGGTGGAAGTGCTCGACCGCAACGACACGAAACGAGTGAACCCATGAAATTCACCCTCTCCTGGCTCAAGGATCATCTCGACACCGACGCCTCGCTCGACCAGATCGTCGAGCGCCTGACGTCGATCGGCCTCGAAGTTGAGTCCGTCGACGACAAGGCGGCCCTCAAGCCTTTCGTCATTGCCAAGGTGCTGACGGCAAACAGGCATCCCGACGCCGACAAGCTGCAGGTTCTCACCGTCGACACCGGTGACGGCAAGCCCGTCCAGGTCGTCTGCGGCGCGCCCAATGCACGGGCCGGGCTGATCGGCGCCTTCGCCGCTCCCGGCGCCTATGTGCCCGGCATCGACGTGACGCTGTCGGTCGGCAAGATCCGCGGCGTTGAAAGCCACGGCATGATGTGCTCCGAGCGCGAGCTTCAGCTGTCGGATGAGCATAATGGCATCATCGACCTGCCGGCTGATGCGCCGGTCGGCACGTCCTTCGCGGCCTACGCGCATCTCGACGACCCGGTCATCGAGATCAACCTGACGCCGAACCGTCCCGACGCCACCAGCGTCCATGGCATCGCCCGCGATCTCGCGGCGTCCGGCCTCGGCACGCTCAAGGGCGGTAAGGTCGAGCCGGTCGCCGGTGATGGCGAATGCCCGGTCAAGGTGTCGATCGAGGCGCCGGAGCTCTGCCCGGGTTTCGCGCTGCGCCTTGTGCGCGGCGTCAAGAACGGTCCCTCGCCCAAATGGATGCAGCAGCGCCTGCTGGCCATCGGCCTCAGGCCCATCAACGCGCTGGTCGACATCACCAATTACGTCACCTTCGACCATGGCCGTCCGCTGCACGTCTTCGACGCCAGCAAGGTTGCCGGCAATCTCGTCGTCCGCCGTGGCCGCGAAGGCGACAAGGTGCTGGCGCTCGACGGCCGCGAATACGCGCTGACATCGGAGATGTGCGTCATCGCGGATGACAATGGCGTCGAATCCATCGCCGGCGTCATGGGCGGCGAGCATTCGGGCTGCGACGAGAACACGACGGACGTGCTGATCGAGTCGGCGCTGTGGGCCCCGCTCAACGTCGCCCGTACCGGCCGCACGCTCGGCATCATCACCGATGCGCGCTACCGCTTCGAGCGTGGTGTCGACCCCGAATTCATGGTTCCGGGTGTCGAGCTGGCAACGAAGCTGGTGCTGGAACTCTGCGGTGGCCAGCCGACCAGGACCGACGTGACAGGTTATGCCGGTCACACGGCCAAGGTCGTCTCCTTGCCATTGTCCGAGGTCAAGCGCCTGACCGGTATCGAGGTGCCGAAGGCCGAGAGCCTCGACATCCTCACCCGCCTCGGCTTTGGCGTGAGCGGCGATGGCGACGTCGTCGAGGTTTCCGTGCCGTCCTGGCGTCCCGACGTCGACGGCAAGGCCGACCTGGTCGAGGAGGTCATGCGCATCCACGGCGTCGACAACATCGCGCCGCAGCCGCTGGGCGCGCATGACGCCGTCAACGGCAAGATCCTGACCACGCTGCAGATTCGCACCCGCTCGGCGCGGCGCGCGCTCGCCGTGCGCGGCATGATGGAGGCCGTCACCTGGTCGTTCATCCCGGCCAGGCACGCCGAGCTGTTCGGCGGCGGCCAGGACAGCCTCAAGCTGTCGAACCCGATCGCAGCGGACATGTCCGACATGCGGCCGTCGCTGCTGCCCGGCCTGATCGCCGCTGCCCAGCGCAATGCCGACCGCGGCCTCGGCGACGTCGCCCTGTTCGAGGTCTCCGGCACCTATGAGAACGACACGGCCGAAGGCCAGCGTCGCGTCGCCTCTGGTGTCCGCCGCGGCACCGCCAAGCTTGAGGGCTCGGGCCGCAACTGGTCGGGCAATGCCGGCAATGTCGGCGTATTCGACGCCAAGGCCGATGCCATCGCCGCACTCGAAGCCTGCGGCGCACCCGTCGACCGGCTGCAGATCGAGACCGGCGCGCCGGCATGGTATCACCCGGGCCGCTCGGGCGTGATCAAGCTCGGCCCCAAGGTCGTGCTCGGCGCCTTCGGCGAATTCCATCCGAGGACGCTCGAAGGCCTCGACGTGTCGGGCCCGCTCTGCGGCTTCGAGGTCTATGTCGATGCCATCCCCGAACCCAAGGCCAAGCCGACCAAGACCAAGCCGAAGCTCGAACTGTCGGCCTTCCAGGCCGTAAAGCGCGACTTCGCCTTCGTCGTCGACAAGGCGGTCGAGGCCGGCACATTGACGCGTGCCGCCCTCTCCGCCGACAAGAAGCTGATCACGGGCGTCTCGGTCTTCGACGTCTTCGAAGGCGCATCGCTCGGCGAAGGCAAGAAGTCGATCGCCATCGAGGTGTCGATCCAGCCGGTCGAGAAGACGCTGACCGACCAGGATTTCGAGGCGCTCGCGGCGCGCATCGTCGAGAACGTCAAGAAGCAGACCGGCGGCGCGCTCAGGAGCTGATCGTTCTCGGGGTGCAGGATGGAGCATCTGCGATACAAGGGCCTGCCGTTTGAAGACCAGCGGCAGGTCCTGCTCGATATCCTCCTTGCCGACCCGATCGTCCGTCCGGCACTCGCCGTGGCCGAGAAACTCGCTCTGCCACAGTGGATGCTGGTTTCGGGTGCGCTCTACAACAGCGTCTGGAACCATCTGACCGGCCGCCCGGCCGGGCACGGCATCAAGGATCTCGACCTGTTCTATTTCGACGGCGCCGACCTCTCCTGGGAGGCCGAAGACGTGCATATCCGCCGGGGCAACGAGGCCTTTGCGCATCTGCCGCTGCCGGTCGAGATCCGAAACCAGGCCCGCGTGCATCTCTGGTTCGAGGATCATTTCGGCTCGCCGCGCGCTCCGCTCGGGTCGAGCGCCGAGTCGCTCGAGCATTTCGCTTCGCGCACCCATGCAGTCGGCCTCGCCCTTGTCGACGGCGCTGCGCGGGTCTGGGCGCCGTTCGGCCTCGACGATGTTTTTGCCTTCCGGATCACGCCCAATCATCGCAACGACAACCGCGCCACCCACGAAGCCAAGGGCCGGCGCGCCAGGGCGATGTGGCCGGAGGTCACCGTCTTGGACTGGTAGGCCCCTGTTCCGGGACGAATTCCGCCCCAGATTTGTTGTGCGACGGAGGTGCCGTCGATGCTGCGCAACACCACTACCCGTTATGGCTGGGCCGCGATTGTCCTGCACTGGCTGATCGCGGCTTTGTTCATTGGCCAGTTCGCGCTTGGGCTCGTCATGGTCCGCATTGCCAGCCAGCGCACCTCCTTCGAGCTGATCCAGCTGCACAAGTCCTTCGGCTTCCTGCTGCTCGGGCTGGTGCTGGTCCGCGTCGGCTGGCGGCTGGGCAACATGAATCCCGAGCTGCCCGAGGAGGTCGATCCGCTGGAACGCAAGGCAGCACCCATGGTGCATCTGCTGCTTTATGCCGCGCAGCTGGCCGTGCCGTTGTCCGGCTGGGCGCTGGTGTCGGTTTCGGTACTCGAAATCCCGTCGGTGCCGTTCAATCTTTTCGTCATGCCGCATCTGCCGTTGCAGGTTTCCGATGCGGCCGAGACATTCTGGGTCTTCGGCCACAAATGGCTGGCCTATGCCGGCATCGCGCTGGTTGTGCTGCACATTCTGGCGGCGCTCCGGCACCATTTCTGGCTGCGTGATGTCGTGCTGGTACGGATGATCTCGCCATTTTTCGCGAGGTCCCCACGAAAGCCGGAATAGCAGCTGCAATCCGTTCGTTTGTCTCGGTGCATGGCCCGGATGGGCCTTGCCATCAGGGAGCATGATGAGATGTCCTTGCGTGTCTTGGGCGCTGCAGCCCTCATTGCGGTCAGTCTTCTCGGCGACACTGCCTCGGCGGTGGCGTTGTCCGATGCGGCCGGGCGTTATGCCGTTTCCAACAATGGTTCGAGCATCCGCTTTGCCATCGGCAAGATCGGCGGCGGAGGGCTCTCCGGCGCTTTCGGCCAGTTCAAGGGCACGATCCGCATCGACGGCGGCGACATTGCCCGTTCGAAGGTCGACATCACCATCTTTCCCGAAAGCGTCGGCACCGGTCAGGGCCGTATCGACGCCTTCCTGAAGTCGGACGCCGTCTTCGACGTCGCCAATTCACGTGAGATCACCTTCCGCTCGACCAGTGTCCGGCGCACCGGCGACAATTCGGCTGTCATCACCGGCCAGCTGACGGCGCGCGGCCACACCAACACCGAAAAGTTCACCGCCGAGCTGCAGGGCCTGAAGGGCGGACAGATCCGTTTCCGGGTCAGCGGCCAGGTGTTCCGCTCGCGTTACCAGATGGATGTCGGCACGCCGATCTATTCCAACATCGTTGCCTTCGACATGGAGTTCAGTGGCCGCCGCGGCTAAACCAGATAGGCTCTGGCATTTGGCGGCGGCTTCCGCCAATCTCCCGAAGCGGGCAAGTGGGCCAGCTTTTTCCTTGTTTCCGGAGGCCAGATGTTTCGTTGGGGCGTACTTTCGACAGCCAAGATCGGCCGTGACCAGCTGTTGCCGGCGATCGCCGATTCCGACAATGGCGTGCTGGCCGCGGTCGCCAGCCGCGACGTCGGCAAGGCGCGCGCCCTGGCCGACCGCTTCGGCGCAGCACATGCCTTCGGCTCCTATGACGCGCTGCTTGCCTCCGACACCGTCGACGGCGTCTACATTCCGCTGCCGACCTCGCAACATCTCGAATGGGCGGCAAAGGCGGCCGAGGCCGGGAAGCACGTGCTGGTCGAAAAGCCGTTGGCGCTGAAGGCCGAGGACATCGTGCCGCTGATCGCCATCCGCGACCGCAACAAGGTGATCGTCTCTGAAGCCTTCATGGTCACCTATCATCCGCAATGGCTGAAGGTGCGCGACCTGATCGCAGCCGGGGCCATCGGCAAGCTCAAGCACGTCCAGGGCGCGTTTTCCTATTTCAACGTCGACCCCAACAACATGCGCAACCAGCTCGATCTTGGCGGCGGCGCCCTGCCCGATATAGGCGTCTACCCGACGGTCACGACGCGCTTTTCGACCGGCAAGGAGCCGGTGCGGGTACAGGCGAGCATCGAACGCGACCCGAAATTCGGTACCGACATCTACTCCAGTGTCCGCGCCGATTTCGGCGATTTCGAACTTTCCTTTTATCTCTCGACCCAGCTCGCCAACCGCCAGCTGATGGTCTTCCACGGCGACAAGGGCTTCATCGAGATCCATGCGCCGTTCAATGCCGGGCTCTACGACCATCACCGCGTCGAGCTGCACAATGCCGGCCACAACGAGGCGACGGTGTTCCGCTTCCCCGGCGCTCAGCAGTACCGGCTGCAGGTCGAGACCTTTGTCCGCGCAGCGCAAGGGGGTGGAGACCACGTCTTCTCGCTCGAGCAGTCGGTGCTCAACCAGAAGGTCATCGATGCCATCTTCCGCGCCGGCGACCGTGACGGCTGGGAGGAGGTCTAGGTGTCGAAGCTATGAAGGTTGTTCATTCGAGGAGGGACTGAGAAGCTGGGGTTGCGAAGCCAACCAACCTTCAGTGGAGCTCCCCGAATGAACGTCCATAAGAATGCGCGTCTGACGCCGTCAGGTCGAGTGCTTTTGGTGCAACGAATTGAACAGGGCTGGAGCGTGCGGCGTGCTGCCGGTTCGGCCGGGGTTTCGGAACGAACGGCTTATCGCTGGCTCGACCGCTACCGGGCCGGCGACCGGGTTCTGCACGATCGCAGTTCGGCGCCGCACCGCTGCCGGCATCGGCTGGCAGCCATGCAGGTGTCGCGGATCGAGCAGTTGCGGCGCCAGCGCATGACCGGGCCGGCAATTGCCCGGTCCTTGGGCCTGGCGCGCTCGACGGTGGGCCTTGTGCTGCGCCGGCTAGGACTGAACCGGCTGGCCTGGCTCGATCCCCGGCCCCCGGTGTTGCGCTACGAGCGGCAGCGGCCGGGCGAACTGATCCATATCGACATCAAGACCCTGGGCCGTATCGACGGCGTTGGCCATCGGATCACGGGTCAGCACCAAGGCCATCATCGCGCCCGAGGCATCGGCTACGAACACCTGCATGTCGCCATCGACGATGCCTCGCGCCTCGCCTATGTCGAACTGCTGCCCAGCCTGGGCCGGGATGATGCCACCGGGTTCCTCAACCGGGCACTGGCCTGGTACGCCAGGCTGGGCGCCAGGGTTGAGCGGGTGATGACCGACAACGGCTCGGCGTATCGCTCCAAACTGTTCGCCCAGGCACTCCAAGGTGCCGGTGCCCGACACATCCGCACAAGGCCCTACACCCCGCGCACCAACGGCAAGGCCGAGCGCTTCATCCAGACTTCGCTGCGCGAATGCGCCTATGCCAGGCCATACGCCTCATCGAACGAACGCGCCAAGGCCATTCACCAATGGGCAGCCAACTACAACCTGGCACGCCCACACTCGGCCCTTGGAGGCATCAGCCCGTTCCAAAGACTGAACAACCTTCTTGGAAACGACATCTAGGCCATTGGGCCTCCGGGCTTTCGAGCCTGCCCACCATCGGCCGGGCGAAGGCTGTCGTTTGCGCCATGCTGTGCTAGGGAGCGCCGCATGAAGTCGGACAATGAAGGCGCGCGGCGATGATTCCCTGGGTAGTGCTCGACACGGCGAAGATTCCCGGCGGCGGCGAACTGCGGCTCAAGCAGCGCGGCACCGAGTTCTCGATCATGCTCGGCAGCAACGAGCTGATGAACAGCCGGCTGAGCGGCTCCGAGGAAGCGCTGGCCAAACTCGCCCATGAGCGCATCGGTGGCCGTTCCAAGCCCAACATCCTGATCGGCGGCCTCGGCATGGGTTTCACCTTGCGCGCAGCCCTTGCCTTGTTCGGCCGGGATGCCCGCATCGTCGTCGCCGAACTGGTATCAGAGGTCATCGCCTGGGCGCGCGGGCCGATGGCCGAACTCTTCGCCGGCTGCCTCGACGACCCGCGCGTCGAAATAGTGGAGGGCGATGTCGGCAAGCTCATCCGCGATGGCATGGGCGACTATGACGCCATTCTGCTCGACGTCGACAACGGTCCCGAGGGCCTGTCGCGCGACGCCAATGACAGTCTTTACAACTATACCGGGCTCTATGCGGCGAAGACCGCGCTGAAGCCGGGCGGCGTGCTGATCGTCTGGTCGCAAGGCCCCGACAAGTCGTTTTCGCGGCGCTTGCATGAAAGCGGCTTCGTCACCGACGAGGTCAAGGTCCGTGCCAGCACCAAGGGCAGCGGCGCTCGCCATGTCGTCTGGGTGGCGGCCAATCGCGGCGCGACGGCGGTGAAGGGGCGGAGATAGGGCGGCGCCCCTTCTTCAGTGTTGATGGGAAGTCACTCACTCCGGGTGAGCGAAGCGACACCCGGGCGCGATTGATCGGTTCGGCCATCCATGAAGCCAAGTTGCGATCCTTCGCACCCCCCTCTGGCCTGCCGGCCATCTCCCACACAAGGAGGGAGATTGGTCTCGTCGCCGGCGGTGCTCATCCTGCTGTATTGCAGGGATAAGCTTTGCGGCCTTATCGATTGGTCGCGGCGCCGATGACAGCTAAGATCGCCTGCAGATCAGAAGGATCGTTGGTGACGAGCCACCCTGTTCAAAATCTCTTCACTTCGGCGCAAAAAATCACCACCACACGCCGCCGCGGGTCACCCGGATGCGCGGGCGGCCTTTGTCGGGTGGGTTGAGCGAGGCGTCGCAGGCGGGACGGCTGTCGTCGGCGAAGTCGGTGTTGGCGGCATTGATGAAGCCGCGCGCGCCTTGCGGCAAATACGTGCCGGGGCGGGCGCGGATCTTGGGGATCATCGACTGTCGGGCAACATGCGGCACAGCGGCGCTGTCGGCTGTAACGATGGGCTCCGGCGCCCCGGTGGTTTTCAGCGCCCTGAGCCGGGCGACGCGGTCGGCGGTGAGCGGGTGGGTGCGCAGCACCGAGGGGTCGGGGATGCGGCCGCTGGGCAGGAGGATGTTTTCCCACACCCTGCCCTGGGCACGTTCGAGCTTGGTCAACGCCGAGGCGAGGCCGTCCGGGTCGCCGGTGAGGATGGCGGCGCCAAGATCGGCGTCGAACTCGCGGGTGCGCGACAGCGCCATCTGCAGCAGGCCGCCGACGGTGGGTGCGGCAAGCAGCACCAGCACGGCGAGCCAGGGCACCTGGGTGCCGAAACCGCCGGCAAAACCGAACAGATTGAGAAACAGCGAGACCAGGCCGACAGTCGACATGAACGAGGTGAAGCGCGACACCATGTCGGCGAAGGCCATGACCTTCACGTCTTCATGGGCGATGTGGCTGATCTCATGGGCGAGCACGCCGGCGAACTCGCGCGGGGTCAGGTTACGGGCAAGCGCGTCAGTCACGGCGATGGCCGCGTCGTTGCGACGGCCGACGGCAAACGCGTTCATCATCTTCGACGGGATGACATAGAGTTTTGGCACCGCAGGCAGCTCGGCGCGGCGGGCGAGCTCTTCGACGATGCGGAAGCCGGCGGGGAAGTCGGCCGGCGTGACCTGCCGCGCCTTGTACATTGACAGCACCATCTGCGGGCTGATGCGCCGCACCGCCCACATGGAAAGCGCGCCAAAGACAAGGGCATAGAGGATGCCGGTGCTGCCTGCGAAGGCCCAGGCGGTGACCCCGAGCAGGAGCAGGCTGCCCGCGCCGAGCAGCCATGTTTGCGCCGTGTTCAGCGCGCGATTGCGTCGGCGTTCGAAAAGGTTGATGGATTGTAGCTCGCTCATGCCCCAAATATGAGCTTGTCACAGGCTTTTGCCGAGTCCCCTGCACGGAAAGTTGCAGAACGCTTGCGCTGTCAGGAGCCTGTTCTTATATACGCCGCAACACCGCTTCGGCCCGGAAAACCGGTATCTGGAGCGGCATTTCGAGTGAACAGGGGCTTTCGTCGGAACGCCTTCATGGGTCCAGAGAGCCTGCTTAGCGGAGAGAAGTACTAAAATGGCAAAAGTTATCGGCATCGATCTGGGAACGACCAATTCCTGCGTCGCCGTCATGGACGGCAAGGACGCGAAAGTCATCGAGAACGCGGAAGGCGCGCGCACGACCCCTTCCATTGTCGCCTTCAGCGGCGACGGCGAGCGTCTCGTCGGCCAGCCGGCCAAGCGCCAGGCGGTCACCAACCCTGAAAACACCGTCTTCGCGGTCAAGCGCCTGATCGGCCGTCGCTACGACGATCCGGTCACCGAAAAGGACAAGAAGCTGGTCCCCTATCACATCGTGAAGGGTGACAATGGCGACGCCTGGGTGGAAGCCGGCGACAAGAAGCAGTCGCCCAGCCAGATCTCGGCGATGATCCTGCAGAAGATGAAGGAAACGGCGGAAGCCTATCTCGGCGAGAAGGTCGAGAAGGCCGTCATCACCGTTCCGGCCTATTTCAACGACGCCCAGCGCCAGGCCACCAAAGACGCCGGCAAGATTGCCGGTCTGGAAGTGCTGCGCATCATCAACGAGCCGACCGCAGCTGCGCTGGCCTATGGCCTCGACAAGACCGAAGGCAAGACGATTGCCGTCTATGACCTTGGCGGCGGCACCTTCGATATCTCGGTTCTCGAGATCGGCGACGGCGTGTTCGAGGTGAAGTCGACCAACGGCGACACCTTCTTGGGCGGCGAAGACTTCGACATGCGCCTGGTCGAGTACTTGGCGGCCGAGTTCAAGAAGGAACAGGGCATCGACCTGAAGAACGACAAGCTTGCCCTGCAGCGCCTCAAGGAAGCTGCGGAGAAGGCTAAGATCGAGCTGTCGTCGACGACCCAGACTGAAATCAACCTGCCCTTCATCACCGCTGACGCGACCGGCCCGAAGCACCTGACGCTGAAGCTTTCGCGCGCCAAGTTCGAACAGTTGGTCGACGACCTCGTCCAGCGCACGATCGAGCCGTGCAAGGCAGCGCTCAGGGATGCCGGCCTGAAGGCAGGCGAGATCGACGAAGTGGTCCTGGTCGGCGGCATGACCCGCATGCCCAAGATCCAGGAGATCGTGAAGCAGTTCTTCGGCAAGGAGCCGCACAAGGGCGTCAACCCCGACGAGGTGGTTGCTCTCGGTGCTGCCATCCAGGCCGGCGTGCTGCAGGGCGACGTCAAGGACGTGCTGCTGCTCGACGTGACCCCGCTGTCTCTGGGCATCGAGACGCTGGGCGGCGTGTTCACCCGCCTGATCGAGCGCAACACCACGATCCCGACCAAGAAGAGCCAGGTCTTCTCGACGGCCGAGGACAGCCAGTCGGCGGTGACCATCCGCGTCTTCCAGGGCGAGCGTGAAATGGCTGCCGACAACAAGATGCTCGGCCAGTTCGACCTGGTCGGCATTCCGCCCGCACCGCGCGGCGTGCCGCAGATCGAAGTGACCTTCGACATCGACGCCAACGGCATCGTCAACGTCTCGGCCAAGGACAAGGGCACTGGCAAGGAGCACCAGATCCGCATCCAGGCATCTGGCGGTCTGTCCGACGCCGACATCGAGAAGATGGTCAAGGACGCCGAGGTCAATGCCGAGGCCGACAAGAAGCGCAAGGCACTGGTCGAGGCACGTAACCAGGCCGAAAGCCTGCTGAATTCCTCGGAGAAGTCGCTCAAGGAATATGGCGACAAGGTCACCGAAGCAGACCGCACTGCGATTTCGGATGCGATCGCAGCCCTGAGGACCGCGACCGAAGGCGACGATGCCGAAGCGATCAACGCCAAGTCGCAGGCGCTTGCCGAAGCTTCGATGAAGCTCGGCCAGGCCATGTACGAGGCTTCGCAGAAGGAAGCGGCCGAATCCGACGCCGCCGCCGATGCTGCCAAGGACAGCGACGTGGTCGACGCCGATTTCGAAGAGATCGACGACAACGACGACAAGAAGAAGTCGGCCTGATCGGATCGACATCCAGTCTAATCGGAAAGCCCGGCCATTGCGCCGGGCTTTTCTTTTGCGTCAAATACAGAAACTGTCGGCGTTTAAGCTTAAGGAAAGAATGTACAGGCAGGCTGTGGCTGGACCCGGCCGAGAATTGACCTCGGCGGTGCGGTGGTGGAGGGCGGCATGCACTTCAGGACGCTCGAAATCTGGCGGCTGGCCGCAGCTCTTACCGTGATGATGTGGCATTTCCTGCGCTATGCGCCGCCCGGACACGAGGCGGCGAGCAATGCGCTCTACCGGCTGATGCCGCTGATGGAAATGTTCTTCATGATCTCCGGCTTCCTGATCATGCTGCGTTATGCCGACACGCTTATGGCCGAGCCGGGATCGTTCCGCCGCTTCATCGTGCGCCGTCTGGCCCGGCTCTATCCGCTCTATCTGGTGACGCTGCTGTTTTTCTGCGTGGTTGCCGCGGCCCTGCATTTCGGCCTGGTGCAGACCCAGCAGCCCGAGCGTTATGCCTGGGCGGCGCTGCCAGCCAACCTGCTGCTGGTCCAGGCCTGGGGCCTGACCGACAATCTGACCTTCAACTATGTCAGCTGGACGCTGTCGGCAGAGTGGTTCTGCTATCTCGCCCTGCCCGTCATCGTCCTGGCTTATCGCCGCCACGGCAGGTCGGGACTGGCTGTGGTGGCGGCGTCCGCCGTCTCTGGGCTGGAGTTGGCGGTGATGCTGGGCTGGATCCCGTTTCCGAGCTGGCTCGAGGCCAACACCTGGGGCGCCTATCGCGCCTTTGCCGATTTCGCACTCGGCGCGATGGTGGCGGTGGCCATGCGGGACTCCAGGCTCAAGTTGTCGAGCCACCTGCCCGGCTGGCTGACCTTTGCCCTGGCGATCGCGGCCATGGCGACCCAGCAGAACGCCTATGTGATCGTGCTCTTGCTGGCGGCGGCGATGTTCCTCGCCGCCCTTGCCGAGCGCAACAATCCCGACGGCGCGCTTTATCTCAAGCCGTTGCATCCGTTCGGCCGCGTCTCGTTCGGCATCTACATGATCCACCCTGTCATCGAGACGCTGCTTTTGGCGCTGGTTTGGCGCAAGCTGGTCGAACCGCTCGAGGTGATCGGCTTCTACACCTTCTGGCTGCTGCCGGCGGCAACCGTCCTGGTGGTGGCGATGGCCTCGGACCGCTACTTTGAGGGGCCTGTGAGCCAGTATCTCAATTCCCGGTTGGGGATGGAAAAGCCCAAAGCAGTGCGTCGCCGCATCGCCTGAGCGGCTCCGAGGCCACAATGGCTGCAAATTTAGCCGATTTTCTGATGAAATCTGCCGCTCCGGCGGTACGCCCTATGGCATACCGGCGCATGGTTTACTAAATCGGGGCCTATTACCACCGATGGCGCAATCCGGTGGCTGGCGCCGAGGCAGTGACGGGAAGATATGAAAGCTGATTTCTACGAAACGCTGGGTGTCCAGAAGGGCGCCGACGAGAAGGAGCTGAAGTCGGCCTTCCGCAAGCTTGCCATGCAGTTCCACCCCGACCGCAATCCGGGCGACGACGCGTGTGAGCACAAGTTCAAGGAAATCAACGAAGCCTACGAGACGTTGAAGGACCCGCAGAAGCGCGCCGCCTATGACCGCTTCGGCCACGCCGCCTTCGAGAATGGCGGCATGGGCAATGGCAGCGGCGGCGGTTTCGGTGCCGGCGGCTTCGCCGACATTTTCGAGGACATCTTCGGCGACATGATGGGCGGCGGGCGCCGCCGCTCCTCGGGTGGCCGCGAGCGCGGCGCCGACCTGCGCTACAACATGGAAATTTCGCTCGAGGAAGCCTTTGCCGGAAAGACCGCGCAAATCCGCGTGCCGACCTCGATCCTGTGCACCGAATGCGCTGGCTCGGGCGCCAAGCCCGGTACCCAGCCGGTGACCTGCTCGATGTGCCAGGGCCACGGCAAGGTGCGCGCCAGCCAGGGCTTCTTTTCGATCGAGCGCACCTGCCCGCAGTGCCAGGGCCGCGGCCAGACGATCAAGGACCCGTGCGGCAAGTGCGCCGGCCAGGGCCGCGTCACCGAAGAGCGCTCGCTGTCTGTCAACATCCCCTCGGGCATCGAGGACGGCACCCGCATCCGTCTCGCCAATGAAGGCGAGGCCGGCCTGCGCGGCGGCCCGTCGGGCGATCTCTACATCTTCCTGTCGGTCAAGCCGCACGAGTTCTTCCAGCGTGATGGTGCCGATCTCTATTGCAAGGTGCCGATCTCGATGACCACCGCCGCACTGGGCGGACAGTTCGAGGTGGCGACGCTCGACGGCACCCAGACCCGCGTAAAAGTGCCCGAAGGCACCCAGAACGGCCGCCAGTTCCGTCTCAAGGGCAAGGGCATGCCGGTGCTACGCCAGCCTCAGGTCGGCGACCTCTACATCCAGACGGCGGTCGAGACGCCGCAGAACCTGACGCGGCGGCAGCGTGAGCTGCTCGAGGAATTCGAGAAGCTGTCGTCGACCGAGAACTCGCCGCAGTCGAGCGGTTTCTTCTCGCGCATGAAGGACTTTTTCGAGTCCTTCGGCGATAAATGAGGATGTTTCTGCCGTAACGGAAATTGAGCCAGCTTTCTGCTTGCGCTGGCCCACTTTGCTGTTATTTCTCCCCCCAGCAGCGGTGAGGAGATCGAAGCGATGCCACGCGGTTCCGGATTGCGCAAAACCCTTGCGGCAAAGTTCGATGACGAACTGAAGTTCTTCAAGGGGTGGATCGACAAGCCCAAGGCCGTCGGTTCGATCGTGCCGACCAGCTCGGTCACCGCCAAGCGCATGGCCTCCGTCGTCAACACCCGCTCCGGCTTGCCGGTCCTCGAAGTCGGGCCCGGCACCGGCGTCATCACCAAGGCGATCCTCGCCCATGGCGTACAGCCGGAGGATCTCTATACGGTCGAATATTCGGCCGATTTCGTCCAGCACCTGCGCCGCCTCTACCCGCGCGTGAACGTGATCGAGGGCGATGCCTTCGACCTCGACAACACGCTCGGCGACAAGAAGGACCTGATCTTCGATTCGGTCGTCTCGGGCGTGCCGCTGCTCAACTTTCCGGTCACCAGCCGCGTTGCCTATCTCGAGGGCCTGCTCAAGCGCATCCCTGCCGGACGGCCGGTGATCCAGCTGACCTACGGCCCGAAATCGCCGATCCCGCCGGGCCTCGGCAATTACACCGTCGAGCATTTCGACTTCATCATCCGCAACATTCCGCCGACGCAGCTCTGGGTCTATCGCCGCGCCAAGCACTGAGCACAGCGGCCTTGATTTGGCCGGCTGATCGCCCCTATACCGTCGCCACGATGTTTGGCGCGTCTTGCCGAGCGTGCCACAGGATGGATGATGCCGCTCGTTCCCAGAATTCTCGTCTTTGCCGGTTCGATCAGGGCCGGCGCCTATAGCGGCCGCACGGCCGACATAGCGCAGAAGGAATTGGCGCTGCAGGGTGCCGAGGTCACGCGTATCTCGCTCGCCGACTATCCGCTGCCGATCATGGACGAAGACCTCGAGGAACGCGACGGCGTGCCCGATAATGCCGTCGAACTCGCCCGCCTGATCGACATGCACGACGCGGTGCTGATCGCGACGCCCGAATACAACGGCTCGATGCCGCCGCTGCTCAAGAACACAATTGACTGGGTCAGCCGCGTGCGCAGCGACGGCGGCAAGCGGCTGCAACCCTATGCCGGCAAGCTGGTGGCGATCTGCTCGTCCTCCGACGGCCATTTCGCCGGCATCCGCAGCGCCACCCATTTGCGCGCGGTGCTGTCGCACATCCAGATGGAAGTGATTTCGCCGCAGGTTTCGGTGCCGCATGGCAGCGAAGCCTTCGACGGCAATGGCGAATTCCGCGAGGAGCGCCTGCGCAAGGGCATGCAGCGGCTGTGCCAAACGCTTGTCGAACGAGCCACCATGATGTCGCGAAGGGTAGAACCATGAGCAGCATAGACACTGTACGCGACCGGCTGATCGTCGGCCTTGACCTGCCCACCGTCAAGGAAGCCGAAAGAGCGGTCCGCGAACTCGAAGGCACCGCGAGCTTCTACAAGATCGGTTACCAGCTGGCTTTTGCCGGAGGGCTCGACTTCGCCCGCGAGCTGGCCAGCGGCGGCACCAAGGTGTTCCTAGACATGAAGCTGCTCGACATCGACAACACGGTGGCCAAGGGCGTCGAGAACATCGTCAAGATGGGCATGACCATGCTGACGCTGCATGCCTATCCCAAGGCGATGAAGGCGGCGGTCGAGGCAGCCAAAGGCAGCGACCTGTGCCTGCTCGCGGTAACGGTCCTCACCTCGATGGACGAAAAGGACATGATCGACGCGGGCTATGAATACGACCCGCACACGCTGGTGCTGCGCCGCGCCGAACAGGCGCTGCAGGCAAAGATGGGCGGCATCGTCTGCTCGGCCAGCGAAGCCTCGGCAGTGCGCCGCATCGTCGGGCCAAGCATGGCGGTGGTGACGCCGGGCATCCGCCCTGCAGGCAGCGACCATGGCGACCAGAAGCGGGTTGTTACCCCGGCCGACGCCATGCGCAACGGCTCGAGCCACCTCGTCGTTGCCCGCCCGATCGTCGGCGCGGTTGACAGGAAGGCTGCGGCGCAGGCTATCCTTGAGGAAATGGCAAAAGCCTAAGATTCCTCTGTGACGAACGCCCGCCGCGGTTGTCTCCGCTTCCGGTGCTCACGGACCTGAATGTCCACTGTGCTCCGGTTCTCGACAACAACACCAGTCGGCTCGTCACAGCGCGTTTTGAAGATGGGGCAGCCCGGGAGGAAAGAATGACCAAGGCTTACTGGATCGCACGCGTCGATGTTCGCGACCCCGAGGGCTACAAGGGCTATGTCGCTGCGGCCAAGCCGGCCTTCGAACGCTTCGGTGCGAAGTTCATCGCCCGTGGCGGCGCCCATGAGGCGGTCGAGGGGCCTGGCCGGGCCCGCAATGTGATCATCGAGTTCGCCTCGATGGACGACGCGCGCAACTGCTACTTCTCGCCCGAATACCAGCACGCCAAGTCGATCCGCCAGCAGTTTGCCGATGGCGAAATCATGCTGGTCGAAGGCATCTAGCAGCTTCACAACACTCTGAATTGTCCTGCTCCGCCGTGCAGTCTTGCCCGGCGGGGCGATGGTGTTTGGCCGCCGGGCTGATTCGGGGTCTTTCGGCGTCGCACAACGTCAAGGGCGACAGGTGCTGAGCCGGCGGCGCGATTGAAAACGGATTTTCAATAGCTTGGACCAAAGAATGACCCTGTTTCACACCAAGTGAGATATTGCATCGCAGCAGATGTTTGTTAACTTCGCTGCATTGCATGACGGGCCTCCGGCCGGCTCGCCTCCCCGAATGGCCGTATGAGGACATCATGTTTTACCAGCTTTATGAATCGACCCATGCTGCGCTGCAGCCGGCCCGCGCCTATGCGGACGCCGTCAAGCTGTTCTACTCCAACCCTCTCAACCCGTTCTCGCACATGCCGGTCGGCCGTTCGGTGGCGGCGATGGCCGAACTGTTCGAGCGCACGACGCGCCGCTACGGCAAGCCCGCCTTCGGTCTCGACAAGACGGTTGTCGACTTCCAGCCGGTGGCGGTGACCGAGAAGGTCGCGTGGTCGCGGCCGTTCTGCAATCTGATCCGCTTCGAGCGCGACCTGCCCGCCGGCCGCCGCCCCGACCCCAAGCTTTTGATCGTGGCGCCGATGTCGGGCCACTATGCGACGCTGCTGCGTGGCACTGTCGAGGCAATGCTGCCGTATGCCGACGTCTACATCACCGATTGGGCCGATGCCCGCATGGTGCCGGTGACCGAAGGCAAGTTCGATCTCGACGACTACATCGATTATGTCATCGACATGTTCCACGCGCTGGGACCGGACACCCATGTGATGGCGGTGTGCCAGCCTTCGGTGCCGGTGCTCGCCGCAGTCGCCGTGATGGAGGCGCGCGGCGACCGCTTCGCGCCGTCGACGATGACGTTGATGGGCGGCCCGATCGACACCCGGCGCAATCCGACCGCCGTCAACCAACTGGCCGAGAAGAAGAGCATCGACTGGTTCCGCGACAACGTCATCATGCAGGTGCCGTGGCCGGCGCCCGGCTTTGCCCGCGAGGTCTATCCGGGCTTCCTGCAGTTGTCGGGCTTCATGACCATGAACCTCGACCGCCACATCATCGCCCACAAGGACTTCTTCATGCACCTGGTGAAGAACGATGGCGACGGGGCGGAGAAGCACCGCGACTTCTATGACGAATATCTGGCGGTGATGGACCTGACCGCCGAATTCTACCTGCAGACGGTCGACACCGTGTTCGTGCGCCACGCTTTGCCCAAGGGCGAGATGACCC
This sequence comes from Aminobacter sp. NyZ550, assembly GCF_025628925.2. Lineage (NCBI taxonomy): Bacteria > Pseudomonadati > Pseudomonadota > Alphaproteobacteria > Hyphomicrobiales > Phyllobacteriaceae > Aminobacter > Aminobacter sp. NyZ550. The sequence goes on along the minus strand of NZ_CP114190.1, from coordinate 696,465 downwards.
ATCGCGGCCAGCCCGTCGACACCTCGGCAATCCGCAACGTCGCGCTGTTCACCGTCGAAGGCGAGAACGACGACATTTCGGGCCTCGGCCAGACGCAGGCAGCGCATGATCTGTGCGTCAACGTTCCCCAGGACATGAAGGCGCATTACATGCAGCCGGCTGTCGGCCATTACGGCGTCTTCAACGGCTCACGCTTCCGCGCCGAAATCGTGCCCCGCATCGTCGACTTCATGGCAAGCTATGGCGCATCCGCACGCAAGGCGGCCAAGCCTCGGCTGGTGCGCAAGGCCTGACGGCCGCCGCCCAGCCAGGTTCATCTTTTCCACAGGCAAGGCCCGGTGCAAACGCCGGGCCTTTCTGCGTTCTGTGCGCCTTTTCGGGTACAGGGCACCCTAACTCGTTGAATTCGTGCAGCGCGGCTGGCGAAAGCCGGCTCCGGTTGTCCGGCCGCCGTGCCGTGCGTCTGTTGCACAATTATCGCTTGGCCGCCGCTGCGGTAACCATGTCTGCAATCTGCAGCGAGCTTTGATTGACTCCGCCTGCCCCTCGCTCTTAACGTTTTATTAACGATGTAAATGGGGCGAGCGGGGCAGATGATTTCCGCAGCAGGCTTACGGTGCGCGGCGGGGCGTGCCGGTGTGTTTTTCGGGCTGATGACGGGCGTGGTTTTGTCCGCTGGCGCAGCCTTTGCTGCGTCCCAGCCGATGATTACGGGTGGGCTGACGTCGCAGCCGATCGGCCATTACGATTTCTGCCGCCTCAATCCGGCCGAGTGCTCGATCCGGTCGCGCGACACCGGGCCCGAGCAGATGACAGGCGCGATGTGGCGCAAGATCGTCGCCGTCAACGTGTCGGTCAACGCCGCCGTCAAACCAATGAACGATATCGAAATCTATGGCCGCGACGAGGTCTGGACCTACCCCGACAATAGTGAAGGCGACTGCGAGGACTATGTGCTGGAAAAGCGCCGGACCTTGAACCGCGAAGGTCTGAAGCTGTCCAACCTGCTGATCACGGTGGTGCGCAAGCCCGATGGCGAGGGTCATGCGGTGCTGACCGTGCGCACCTCCAAGGGCGACTTCATCCTCGACAATCTGACCGATGCCGTGCGCCAGTGGGACGAGACCGGCTACAGCTACCTCAAGCGCCAGTCGAGCGAGAACACCGGCCGCTGGGTGACGATCCGCGAAGGCCAGCCGATGCTGGTCGGCTCGGTCAAGTAGCGTCTCTTGCGGATACGGTAACCGCTGTTCCTTCGTGTTTCGCAGGGCGGCTTGTGGCCAAGTGGTCCTGGCCGCGTCCTCTGGCGAGGCAAAACGGCGGCCATATGCCACCGTCCCGTTAGACTTACCGAGCGGTGAGGTTGAGTTCCGCCAGCGCCGCGGACGCTGCATGTCCGCTGTTCGCTTTCATTGGGCTCGTCTACCGCCTTCACCTTCCTTGCGACAGCCTGAACTGCGCTTGCGGCGCCCCTCCTCTTCCTACGCTGCCTGCGCCATGCGCTCGGCGCTCATGCGATATGAAATCGCCTCGGCGAGGTGAATGCGGCCGACAGTCTCGCTGCCATCGAGATCCGCCAGCGTGCGTGCCACCTTGAGCACGCGGTGATAGGCGCGGGCGGAAAAGCCGAGCTTTTCGCTGGCGTCGCGCAACAGCGAAAGCCCAGCGGCATCGGGCGCGGCGATGTCTTCGATCAGGCCTGCGGCGCACTGCGCATTGGTGGTGGCACCTGTGACCCCATGGCGTTCGAGGCGCTCGCGCTGGATCGTCCGCGCCCGGGCGACACGCAAGGCGACATCGGCGCTGGCTTCCGAGCGGCTGCCGCGGATGAGGTCGGAGGCCGAGACCGCGGGCACCTCGATGCGCAGGTCGATGCGGTCGAGCAGCGGCCCGGAGATACGTGCCTGATAGTCGGACTGGCAGCGCGTGCCGCGCAGGCAGCGATAGCCGGGTTCGCCGGCCATGCCGCAGCGGCACGGGTTCATCGCCGCGACCAGCTGGATGCGCGCCGGATAGGTGATGCGGTGATTGGCGCGGGCGATCATGCATTCGCCCGTTTCGAGCGGTTGGCGTAAAGAATCGAGCACCTGTGGTGTGAATTCGGGGAGCTCGTCGAGGAACAGCACGCCGTGATGGGCGAGCGATACTTCGCCCGGTCGCGCCTTCAAGCCGCCGCCGACCATTGCCGCCATCGAGGCGGAATGATGCGGTGCCCGGAACGGGCGCCGGTCGGTGAGCTTGCCTTCCGCGAGTTCGCCGGCGATCGAGGCGATCATCGACACTTCGAGAAGTTCCTTGGGCGACAAAGGCGGCAGGATCGAGGGCAGCCGCGCCGCCAGCATCGACTTGCCGGCGCCAGGCGGGCCGACCATCAAGAGGTTGTGGCCGCCAGCGGCGGCGACCTCGAGCGCTCGCTTGGCGCTTTCCTGGCCCTTGATGTCGGCGAGGTCGGGCAGGTCGCGCGCCGCAGCACGAATGCCGGGTTCGGGTCGGGAAAGTACCTGGGTGCCGCGAAAATGGTTGGCGATGGCAATCAGGCTGCGCGGCGCCAGAATGTCGATGTCGGCACCGGCCCAGGCGGCTTCCGGTCCGCTGGCGGCGGGACAGATCAGCCCCTTGCCCTCGGCATTGGCGCCGATTGCCGCCGGCAACGCACCTGCGACCGCCGAAATGGTGCCGTCCAGCGACAGCTCGCCGAGCACGACATAGGCGGCGAGAGCATCGCCCGGCAGGGCGCCGAGTGCTGCCATCAGCCCGAGCGCAATCGGCAGGTCGTAATGGCTGCCTTCCTTGGGCAGGTCGGCCGGGGCAAGGTTGATGGTGACTTTCTTGGCAGGCATCGACAGGCCGGACGCGTGCAACGCCGCCTGCACCCGCTCGCGGCTTTCGGCCACCGCCTTGTCGGGCAGGCCGACGATCTGCATGCCGACCTTGCCGGGCGCGACCATCACCTGCACGTCGACGGGAACCGCCTCGATGCCCTGGAACGCGACAGTGCGCACGCGCGAAACCATGCTGCCCTCCCTGTAGCACCGCGCTCCTTGGGGCCGCACGGATGCGCTGTGGCGAATTCATGCACGTTGCTTCCGGCAGGCGGCCCCTCGCCTGCGTAAGTCTCAGCCAAAGACAAGCATAGATTGCAAAGGTGCGCAAGAACAATTCAAGAACATGCACGTCGGCATGGTGCGTTCGGGATACGTTAACCCTGGTGCGCAGCAATCTGCCCTTGCGGCATTAGAGAGAGGGAATATTAAGCGCCGCCGCGCGAAGCTCTGCCCGAAACAGGGGCTATCCACATGCGCAGTCCGTCATCGCGGCACATACGGCGGCGGGCCGTTCTCAGGCAGAGCGACGCCATCATCGCGGGGCTCGAGGCAAGGCTTGAGGCGCAGACGGCGCTGATCCGCGAACAAGCGGCCTCGCTGGCGCACAGCCAGAAGATTTTCGACCGCTCCTCGGCCGCTGCCCGCATCGGCGTCTGGCAATGCAACCTCGCCGACCAGGCGCTGCACTGGACCGACGTGGTCTATGATCTGTTCGACCTGCCGCGTGGAGCACCGCTCGTCCGTGAGGACATCGTCAAATGCTACACCGAGGCTTCCGCCATCGAGCTGCATGCCAAGCGCAGCAAGGGCATTGCGGAGCGCACCGGCTTCGGCCTCGACGCCGAGATCGTGACTGCGAAGGGCAATCGCCGCTGGATCCGCATCACTGCCAGCGTCGAATGCGAGGATGGCGTTGCCGTGCGTATCTTCGGCATGAAGCAGGACATCACCGAAGAGAAGATTCTGGCCGACCAGACCCGCTATCTCGCCGAATATGACGTCATGACCGGGCTCGCCAACCGCAGCCGGTTCCAGACCAAGTTGGCGGAGCTGACGGCCGATGCCGACGATCGGCCTCCGCTCGGAGCGCTGTTGCTGGTCGACCTCGACGGCTTCAAGCAGATCAACGACACCTTTGGCCATGTCGCCGGCGACGAGTGCCTGAAGGAAGTAGCCCGGCGTCTGCAAAACGCCTGCGCCGGCGTCGAGCTCGTCTCGCGCATCGGCGGCGACGAGTTCGCCGTGCTGGTGGGGCCGGAGTTGGAGCTTGCGGCGATCTCGGAACTGGCGCGCCAGATCATCGACAGGCTGGGCAGACCGGTCGACCACGGCGGCCGGGCCCTGAAGCTCGGCGCCTCGATCGGCATCGCGATTCATGAAGTGCGCAGCCCCTCGGATCTGCTGGTGCGAGCCGATACCGCGCTCTATGCCGCCAAATCAGCGGGTCGCAACACCTTCCGGATCTTCAAGGCGACCGAGGCCGCCGCAGTGAGAAACCCGCGCGCCGCCTGAGGCGCGACTGCGCTTTTTGCTGGCGAGCTGGTTTTTCGGCGGAGCCGCCCGAGCCGCGTCCTTCCGAGGCCCGGGGTTGTTCCGGGCCAGGCGGGCTGCTAGGAAGCCGCGAGCCAATCAAGACGCCACCGCGCTTCTCCGCGAGACGAACATGGGTACAGCCAAGTCCGCAGACAGGTAGGCCGCAACAACACCAAGACGTTGTTGCGGCGCCCTGCCCCCTCATTTCCTGATCACTGATCGGTCCGGCGCGGTTGCGGGAAATCGTTTCCTGACATCCAGCCGATGTAATCGACAAGCGAAGTGGCAGATCGCCGCCAGATGAAATTCATTTGTGCGGATGAAGAGTCATGCCCAATCGAAACTCTCCTACGTGGAGCCATTCCCTGCCCGCGGCGCTGCTTTTGATGGCGCCCTTCGACATCCTGGCCTCGCTGGCCATGGACATCTACCTGCCGGTGGTGCCGGAGATGCCGGCAATCCTCGCCACCACGCCCGACGTCGTCCAGCTGACGCTGAGCCTCTACATGATCGTGCTCGGCCTCGGGCAGGTGATCTTCGGCCCGATCTCCGACAGGATCGGCCGCCGCTCGGTGCTGCTTGGCGGCGTGCTGCTGTTTGCTGCCGCCTCGTTCCTGCTTGCCGTCACCAGCTCGGCGCCGCTGTTCGTCGCCCTGCGCGTCGTCCAGGCTCTGGGCGCCTCCGCGGCACTCGTCGCCACCTTCGCCACGGTACGCGACGCCTATGCCGAGCGGCCGGAAGGTGCTGTTATCTACAGCCTGTTCAGCGCCATGCTGGCCTGCGTGCCGGCGTTCGGCCCGATCGCCGGCGCGCTTATTGCTCATGGCCTGGGCTGGCGGGCGATCTTCGCCACGCTCGGCCTGCTCGCCGTGTTGGCCATGGTCAATGCGCTTCTGCGTTGGCACGAGACCCGGCCCGAAACGACCCAGTCGCGCCCCGCCTTCCGGGCGATCCTCAAGAGCCCGGCCTTCCTCGTCCATACACTCGGCTTCAGCGCCGCGATGGGGGCGTTCTTCGTCTTCTTTTCGACGGCGCCACGCGTGCTCATCGATCGCGCCGGCTATTCGCAGCTCGGCTTCAGCCTTGCCTTTGCCACCGCGGCGGTGGCCATGATCGTCACCACGCGCTTCGCCAAACTGTTCGTGGCGCGTTGGGGGATACCCGGCAGCCTGAAGCGCGGCATGGCGATGCTGCTCGCAGGCGCAGTGCTGCTCTGTCTTGGCCAGCTTTTCGGCCAACCCTCCTTCGCGACCTTCATCATGCCGATGTGGGTGATCGCCATCGGTATCGTCTTTGCCGGCGCGGTGACGGCGAATGGCGCGCTCGAAGCGTTCGGCAATGCCGCAGGCACCGCGGTGGCGCTCTATTTCTGCGTTCAGAGCCTGATCGTCGGCCTTATGGGCACGCTGGCGGTGGTCATGCTCGGCGGCGACACAGCCTGGCCGCTCGCCGCCTATTGCGCGGTCATGGCAATTGCGACGCTGTGCGGCCTGAGGTGGTTGCAGGTGGGGTAAGTCTGTGACTCCAGGGGGCCTTGCAGGCCGCCTTTTGCCGCGTCCCCTCGTCAGGGGCGCGGCGCTTGAAGCCGGAGTTGCAGCCATCTCCGCCGGCGGCACCGACGGGTTCACGCTGTCCTTGTTATGGAGCCCAGGTGATCGTAACCGCGTCGACCGAGCGGTTGGCGGGGCCGTGAAACACGGCTTCGATGTTGTTGCCATCGGGATCGAACAGGAAGGCTGCGTAGTAGCCGGGATGATAGGCGCGCTCGCCGGGCGCGCCATTGTCTTTGCCGCCCGCAGCAAGACCTGCGGCGTGGAACCGGTCGACGACACTGCGGTCGGTAGCCTGAAACGCAACATGCACGCGGCTGGACTGCTCGCCGGCGTCGACCCACAGCTCGTCGGCGTAGAAATGCGCGCCGCCATCGATGATCGGAATCCCCAGGACGCCAAGCACGGCCGTATAGAACCGCTTGCTTGCCGCGAGGTCGCGGGTGCGCAAATGCAGATGGTCGATCAAACGACCGCGCTTCAGTTCCATTGTCTTGCCTCCATGCTGGTCAACTTCATCGACGTGGGTCGTGATGTCGCCGCAGGCGAAAGGGGCTATTTCGCCCGCTTCTTCTCCACCGCGTCCCAGAACAGCGCGGCGATGTCGGCGCCGCCGAACTTCTTGACCTCGCGGATGCCGGTCGGCGAGGTCACGTTGATCTCGGTCATGTAGTCGCCGATGACGTCGATGCCGACGAGGATGAAACCGCGTTCCCGCAGCGACGGGCCGATGCGGGCGCAGATTTCGCGCTCGCGTGCGGTCAGCTCGGTCTTCTCGGCCCGCCCGCCGGCATGCATGTTGGAGCGGGCATCGTGCTCGGCCGGCACGCGGTTGATGGCGCCGGCGGGTTCGCCGTCGATCAGGATGATGCGCTTGTCACCCTTGCGCACGTCCTTGAGGTAGCGCTGGACGATGTAGGGTTCGCGGAACAGCTGGCCGAACATCTCGAGCAGAGACGACAGATTGCGGTCGGCCTCGTGCAGGTGGAAGATGCCGGCGCCGCCATTGCCGTAGAGCGGCTTGACGATGATGTCGCCGAACTCCTTGCGGAAGGCGGCCACTTCCTGCGGATCCTTGGTGATCAGCGTCTCCGGCATCAAGTCGGCGAATTCGGTGACGAAGATCTTTTCCGGGCTGTTGCGCACCCATGCCGGGTCGTTGACGACAAGCGTCTTGGGGTGGATGCGCTCGAGCATGTGGGTGGTGGTGATGTAGTTCATGTCGAAGGGCGGATCCTGGCGCAAAAGGACCACGTCCATCTCCGACAGGTCGGTGCGGACGGGCTCGCCGAGGGTGAAGTGGTCACCCTTGACGTCGCGGACCTCGAGCTTCTCGATCCGGGCAAAGACCTTGCCATCGCGCATCGACAGCCGGTCGGGCGTGTAGTGGTAGAGTTCGTGGCCGCGTCGCTGGGCCTCCAGCGACAGCGCGAACGACGTGTCGCCGGCGATGTTGACGGTGAAGATGTGGTCCATCTGGACGGCGATCTTGAGCGGCATGGACGTCTCCGGCGCGGCTTTCGGTAATCTTGTCGCGCGAGCCGGGCTCCGGTCGCGCTCTGCGGTGACGAGGATGTAGCAATTTGCCGTCCTTATGCAATGGCGGCGGGTGCGAACAAGTTCACCCGATGCATCGGCTGGCCGATGCTAGGTCCCGGAGAGGTTCGTCGCATGGCGCCCGCCGATCATGTCGATGAACAGCTCGACCGCTTCGGCCATGGCCTGCCCGGCCGGCTTTTCGACATGCCATTCGGCAAAGTGGCCGTCGATCCACATCCGGCACAGGCCATAGATGAAGGCGCGCGCCGACAGCATCAACGCGTCGGGGGCAAGGGCTGCAGATATTCGGCCAGACGCTTGTCCGCGGGCGATCAGGTCGAGCATGACCAGGCGGATCGCCTCGGTTTCGCCGGTCAGTTTCGGCGAGCCGTGGAAGTCGATCAACGTGCGCGAGGCGATGACGTCGAAATGCGTCGGATTGGCGAGCGCCCAGGCGAGATAGCCCCGCGCGATGGCGCGCAGGCCCTCGACCGGGTCGGCGTCGCCGGTCGCCGACAGCTCCTGCTGGACCGACAAGGTCAAGCGGCCCATCGCCTGCTCGGCCACCGCAGTCATCAAAGCTGTCTTGTTGGCGAAATGGCGGAAGGGGGCCGCAGGCGAAACGCCGGCGCGCTTTGCGGCTTCGCGCACCGAAACGGCGTCGACGCCCTTCTCCTCGATCATCCCGATGGTGGCGGCGATGAGCTCCTCGACGAGGTTGCCGTGATGATACGCCGCGCGGGAAGAGTTGGTCATGCCTCTTCTAGTAGCGGTCGGCGGGCCGAAATGTAAGCGGCGTAAACATCGACTTGACAGTTCTTTGCAACCGAATGTAATCAGCGATTACATAGGAGGAAAAATCATGCGGGTCTGGCCCGAAAGCACCTCGAGATGGCCGCCCAGCGGCTGGCGGCTGACAGCCTGGCTTGGCTTGGTCGTGTTGGCGGCGTGCGGCGCTGCTGCCGGCCTGGCAGGCGATCCAGTCGACGGCGCGCGCATGGTGATCAGGCTCACCGCACGCGCCTCACTCATGCTGTTCGTGCTCGCCTTCACCGCCTCGAGCCTGGCTTGGCTCTGGCCATCGGCCATGTCGCGCTGGATCAGGGCGAACCGCCGCCATTTCGGCCTGGCCTTCGCCTTTTCGCACGGCGTCCATGCCGCCGCCATCATTGCACTGTCGCAGCTCGACCCGGTGCTGTTCGACGAGCTCACGGCGCCCGCCGCCTTCATAGCCGGCGGCGCCGGCTATCTCGCCATCATCCTGATGGCGGCAACGTCGTTCGACCGGACGGCTGCCGCGATCGGGCCGAAAGCCTGGCGCATCATCCACGGCGGTGGCGCCTGGTTCCTGGCTGTCTTCTTTGTCGTCAATTTCGGGCGCCGGGCGGTGCTGAACCCGGGAATGTACTGGCCTTACATGGCACTGATCCTTGCCGCGATCGCGCTCCGGTTGATGAGCCAATTGTGTGGCCGCAAGCGCGACGTGGCCGGGCAAGGCGCTTAGCTTGCGCGTCAATTTGATGGCTGACTGGCGCCTGGATCCAGCATTTTGGCAGCGCCGGATTGCCATCGCTGAAACCGGTTTCGACGCCGTGTCGAAATCCGGACGGCAAGCTGATTGAATACAATTCCTAAACGCTTTGCTGGCACTGTGCTGCAACAGTTGCAAATATTAGCAGAACAGAGACAAAGCATGCCTATCGGCGTCAGCCATTCGGACAGGGAAACGGCGGATCTGGCCTTCACCGATGCCTTGACCGGGCTGGGCAACCAGCGTCGTTTCTTCGACAAGGTCGAAAGGCTGATCGGCGACCGCGCCGAGGACCCCGCGCCGTTCACCGTCGGCATCCTCGATCTCGACGGCTTCAAGCCGATCAACGACCTGTTCGGACACCGCGCCGGCGACGACATCCTGATCCAGGTGGCGATGCGGCTGAGCGCCGCCTGCGATGGCTATTCGGCGGTGGCGCGTATCGGCGCCGACGAGTTCGCCTTCCTCTACCCGCTGGTGTTCTCAGAGGATGCGGCGGCCGAGAAAGCGCGCATGCTGATCGAAATCCTGTCGGCACCTTACGATGTCGGCGAGCGCACGGCGCGCCTGTCGGCGTCGGTCGGCTGCTCGCTGTTCCATTCGAGCGACGACACCACAGAGACGCTGGTGCGCAAGGCCGAGACAGCACTTTACCACGCCAAGCGCTCGGGTCGCGGCCGCGTCGTCGTCTACACCCGCGAGATGGAGGAGGCGGCCAAGCGCGTCACCCGCATCGAGCAGGCGCTGCGCCGTGCGGTTGCCGCCGGCGATGTCGCGCCGCATTTCCAGCCGATCGTCGATCTCAACAGCCGCCGCACCATCGGTTTCGAGGCGCTGGCACGCTGGACCGACCGCGACCTCGGCTTCGTTTCGCCGGCAGTCTTCATCCCGATCGCCGAGGAGCGCGGCATCATCGGCCCGCTGTCGCAGCTGGTGCTGCGCAAGGCGGCGGAAGCGGCGCGCAGCTGGCCGAAGGAAATGTTCCTGTCATTCAATCTGTCGCCGTCGCAGTTGGTCGACCAGAACACCGGCCTGCACATTCTGTCGATCCTCGAGCGCACCGGCTTCGACCCGCGCCGCCTCGAGATCGAGATCACCGAAACCGGCCTGATGACCGATCCCGCCTCGGCCGAAAAGATCGTCGAGGATCTCAGGCGCGTCGGCATCCGTGTCTCGCTCGACGATTTCGGCACCGGCCAATCGTCGCTCGGGCGCCTGCGCGAATTCCGCTTCGACAAGCTCAAGATCGATCGCGCCTTTGTTGCCTCGATCCTCGAAGACCGGCCATCCGAACACATCATCCGCGCCATCCTGGCGATGTGCGAAGGCCTCGGCATGGATGTCGTCGCCGAAGGCATCGAGATGGAGGCGCAGGCGGAACGGCTGACGCAGTTCGGCTGTGCCGGCGGGCAGGGTTATCTGTTCGGCCGTCCGGCCGACGCCGCCGCCACGCTTGGCTATCTGCGCGAAGCCCATCGCGGCGGGAGCTTCGCCCGGGCGGTCTGACCGCCATGTCCTGACATCACTTCTCGCGTCGCGCGGTGGCTGTGCTGCACCCGTCGCGAACACAAGGTCGGGGCGCCGGTCCGGGAGCATGGCGTGATAGACTGTTCCCGTTCGAGGCTCCGGCAGGATGCTCCGAATATTCCGTGAGCGAGCACGATCTTTTCCGAAAACCGGTTCTCACTTCTTGCGATCTTGCTCTATGACGGTGGGCATGTCCGGTTTTGGGGGGAAGTGGGCGAGGCGAGGGGAAAGATCATGATGCCATCGGCACGTTTTCCTGATCTCGAGGGCCAGTCGGTGCTGATCACTGGTGGCGGCACCGGCATCGGTGCGTCGCTGACCGAGGCGTTTGCCCGGCAGGGCGCGAAGGTCGCCTTCATCGACATCGCGCTGAAGCCGAGCCAGGAGCTGTGTGACGAGATCGAGCAGGCGACCGGCAACCGGCCGCTCTATCTGCGCGCCGACCTTCGCGACATCTCGGAGCTGCGCCGGGCCGTCGGCCGGGCCGAGGAAGAGCATGGCCCGGTGACGGTTCTGGTCAACAACGCTGCCAACGACCTGCGCCACGAGGTATCAGATGTCACTCCCGAGAGCTGGGACGAGAACCAGGCGGTGAACATCAGGCCGCATTTCTTCACCATCCAGGCGGTGGCGCCGGGCATGGTCAAGGCCGGCGGCGGCTCGATCATCAATTTCAGCTCGACCTCCTATATGCTCAACATCGGCGCCATGCCGGCCTACACGGCGGCAAAGGCTGCGATCGTTGGCCTGACCAAGGGGCTTGCCGGGCGCTACGGCCCCGACAACATCAGGGTCAATGCGGTGGCGCCGGGCTGGGTGATCACCGAGCGGCAGCGCGAATTGTGGGTCAGCGAGAAGTCGCTCAAGGCGCATATCTCGCGCCAGTGCATCAAGCGGATGATGCTGCCGGAAGACATGGTCGGGCCGGTGCTTTTCCTGGCTTCGGACGCGTCGAAAATGCTGACGGCACAGACGCTGATCGTCGATGGAGGTATCTTGTGAGTGCTACTCCTACGATAGCGGCCGTTGACTGGGGCACGACCAGGCTGCGTGTCTGGCTGCTCGACGCCAAGGGCGCGGTGCTGGACGAACGGCGCAGCGACGAGGGCTTGCTCACGGCGCAGCACAAGGGTTTTGCCACGGTTCTCGACAGGCAGCTGCAGGACATGGGCGCTGTGAAGGACCTGCCGGCGATCGTCTGCGGCATGGCAGGTGCGCGCCAGGGCTGGGTCGAGGCGCCTTATGTCGACGTGCCGTCGTCGCTGGGCGACATTCTGGGCGCCGCCGTGCCCGTGTCGGGTGCCGGCCGCGACGTCCGCATCGTGCCGGGACTGGCCCAGCGCGACCCGCGGGCGCCCGATGTCATGCGCGGCGAGGAGACCCAGCTCGCCGGCATTGCCGCCCTGATCGGAGCGGGCAGCCATCTCGTCTGCATGCCCGGCACGCATTGCAAATGGGTGACCGCCGCGGGCGGCGCCATCCAGGGTTTCGGCACCTGGCCGACCGGCGAGATGTTCTCGGTGCTGGCTCAGCATTCGATCCTGCGCCACTCGATCGGCGACAAGCCGGCAAAGGTGTCGCCGGACAGCAAGGTCTTCCGCGACTGGTGCGGGGAAGCGCTGTCCGACGGCGACATCGGCGCGAGATTGTTCGGCATCCGCGCCGCCGGCCTGCTCTCCGGACTCGGCCAGGAGGATGCGGCAGCGGCACTTTCGGGCCTGCTGATCGGCGCCGAGGTTGCCTCGGCGGTCAGGCGCTTCGGCCGGCGCGAAACGCCTGTCGTGCTTGTCGTCTCCGGCGCGCTGGGCGGGCTCTACGCCGAGGCGATGCGCCTCGCCGGCATTGCGGTGACGATCGCCGATGCCGATGAAGCGGTGCTGGCCGGCCTGGTGGCCGCTGCCCGCCGCAATGGGATGCTGGCTGAAGGAGTGGCTGAATGAGCGTGACTGCACCGTTCCCCGAGCTTGGTCGCGGGCTGGTTGCCATCCTGCGCGGACTGAAACCGGAGGAGGCGCTTGGCGTTGGCCAGGTGGTGTTCGATGCCGGTATCGAGGCGATCGAGGTGCCGCTCAATTCGCCCGATCCGTTCCGCTCGATCGAGATCCTAGCCAGGGCGCTGCCTGCGGCACTGGTTGGCGGCGGCACCGTGGTGTGGGCCAAGGATGTCGATCGGCTTCACGATGCCGGCGGGCGGCTGCTGGTCAGCCCCAACATCGATGCCGAGGTGATGGGCCGCGCGGGTGCGCACAAAATGGTGACGATGCCCGGCGTGATGACGCCGACCGACGCGTTCCTGGCACTGCGGCTGGGCGCTTCGGCGCTGAAGTTTTTCCCGGCGAGCGTGCTCGGGCCGGGCGGCATTTCGGCGATCCGAGCCGTTCTGCCCAAGGAGACGCAGATCGGCGTTGTCGGCGGGGTGTCCGAGGTCGATTTCGCCGCCTACGCCAAGGTCGGCGTGCAACTGTTCGGCCTTGGCTCCAGCCTCTACAAGCCGGGCATGAGTGCTGCCGACGTCGGCGAGCGCGCCCGGGCGGCAGTGGCCGGCTGGGACGCCATCGGCAAGGGTGCCTGACATGGCGGCCAGCATCCTGTCCGACGAGGCCTGCGAGCTCGGCGAGGGCCCGACCTACGATCCCGCCACCGACACGCTCTACTGGTTCGACATCCTGAACAGCCGGATGCTGGAGAAGAAGCTGTCCGGCGGACAGACGCGCATCCATCAGCTCGCCGAGATGGCGAGCGCGATTGCCACGATCGACGGCGAGCGCCAGTTGCTGCTGACCGAAACCGGGCTGCATGTCCGCGATGCTGCAATCGGCAAGCTGACGTTGCATATGTCGGTTGAGGCCGCCAATGCCGGCACACGCTCGAACGACGCGCGCGTGCATCCGTGCGGCGCGCTGTGGTTCGGCACCATGGGCAAGAAGGCCGAGGCCGGTGCCGGCGCCATCTACTGGTTCTTCCGTGGCGAGCTCAGGCTGCTTTTTCCGGCGATCAGCATTCCCAATTCGATCTGCTTCAGCCCGGACGGCAAGGCCGCCTACTACACCGACACGGCGGTCAACCTGCTCTACCGCCTCGACTGCGATGCCGACACCGGTCTGCCGCTCGGCGAGCCGAAGCTGTTCGTTGATCGGCGCGGCGACAGGGGCGGCATCGACGGCTCGGTCGTCGACCGCGACGGGGTGCTGTGGAACGCCAGCTGGGGCGGCGGCCGCGTCGACGCCTATGCGCCCGACGGCAAGCTGGTGCGCAGCGTGCCAGTGCCGGCGGTGCAGACCTCGTGCCCGGCCTTCGTCGGGCACGCCGCCAACCGGATGGTGGTGACCTCGGCGGCCGAAGGCATGAGCGCCAAAGCGCGCCGGGCGGATCCGCATGCCGGCAAGACCTTCCTGCTCGACATCCAGGTCAATGGTCGGCATGAGCCGAACGTACTGATCTGAGGCGCGGCAAGCGCCCGCTCTGCAGTCCTTCAACTGGCGGGCCTTGTCGCCCGGACGATGGCAACAGGTCGGTTTTCCGGCAAGCCTGAGACGACGGGGATGCCATTGTCGTGCACCGGCGAAGTGCTTCCGCGCCGCCCGCATGCAGGAACAGTGCCGATGGCCGGACAAAAACCGACGCTTTTTCTCGTCCATGAGCCGGAGCGTGCGTGTTCGGAGCGATTGCTCGATGACGGCTTCTCGGCCCAGGCGGCGATGGAGATCTCGTCCTATCTGGCGCAGTCGACCGACATGGTGCCGGAGTTCAGCGCCCTAGATGAAGCATGCGCCAGGCGTGGCCTCGATTTTCGCGCCGTCGAACTGGACGATGCGGCAGCGGTGCTGGCATCAGTTGACCGTGGCGCCAGCCTGGTGTGGACGCTGACCGACGGCATCGCTTTTTTCCGTGGCGGTGCCGCACCGGCACTTGCCCGGCTGAACGGCTTGCGCACCATCGGCGCCGACGACAGCCTGTTTGCGCTGTGCCAGGACAAGTTTCGTGCCGGTTCCGTGCTATCGGCTCTCGGCCTGCCGGTGCCGGCGGCGGGCCTCGTGCGCGGCGGCGAATGGCTGGTCGAACCGCCGGCGTCTTCGTCGGGCTATTTTGTCAAACCGAACCGGCTCGGCGCCAAGATCGGCATCTGGGCGGATTCGCGGATCGCCAACGTCACGGAGGCGTTTGCGCTCGGGCGCAGGGTGTTCGACGCCTACCGCGACGACGTCATCGTCCAGCCCTATGTCGCGGGCCGCAATGTGCGGGCGAGCTTCCTGGCGGTCGATCCTGAAGTTGGGCCCGAGGCGCTCGGCATCGTTTTTGTCGATTCAGGTGGCGATTTCCAGACCATGGCCGACAGTATGGCGCTCTATGGCGACAGCGGCGCGGCAGCCAGGGAAGCGGGGAAGTATGTCGAGCCGGAACTGGTGCAGGTGGCGTCGCTGCAGCCGCGCGCGGCCGAGCGCATCCGGCGGATCGCCGCAAGCCTGGTGGCGGGCCTCGGCCTGCGCGATGTCTTCTCGCTCGACTTCCGCGTCGAGGCCGACGACACCGTGCACCTCATCGAATTCGAGGTCTGCCCGGGCCTGCCCTGCTTCGATTTCCGCGCCTATTGCCGGACGGAGTGGCAGCTCAGCCTCGCCGAGGCGATGGCCGAGACGGCGGCGCGGCGCATCGGTTAGAGGCGCGCCGCGTCTTTGGCAGCGCAACCGTCAGGTGCGCTGCATGCAGACGGACGTATGTCCCGACCTGACGAAGCCGATCTGCTGGGCTGCGCCCTTGGACAGGTCGAGCACGCGGCCCTTGATGAATGGGCCGCGATCGTTGATGCGGACGACGACGCTCTTGCCGTTCTTCTGGTTGGTGACGCGGATTTTGGTGCCGAAAGGAAGCGAGCGGTGCGCCGCGGTCATGGCCGATGGGTTCATGCGTTCGCCCGAAGCCGTCTTCGAGGTCAGTGCATACCAGGACGCCTTGCCGCACTGGGCGGAAGCGGTGCCGGTGAGGGCTATCATCATGCCGGCGGCGAGGGTGGCCGCCGCGATCGCGGGCTTGGCGCGGTTCTTCATCTTCTGGTTAACGCTCTGTTGATAAACACACGGAGCGGTTTCACCCGAAATGTGGCAGCGAATGCGGCAAGCATCGGGCAGTTCCGAGGCGAGCGCACACGTTTGGAGTCTCAAGGTAACAGTTTGTCAGGCCCGTTCGGGACGCAAGGAAGGAATATCTTCATAATTGCGGAGTGGGCGACGAGTTCATCGCTGAATCACTGGATTCGCCGCTGGCGAAAAACTTCTTGATGATACTTTCAGAAGGAAAGAAATATCAAGAATCAAGCGAGCGTTGTGAAGATAATCAACAGGGAGGCTGCGTCGAAATGAAGTTATTGCCAAACATCGTGGCGGGACTCGCGGTCGTCATAGGCATCGTCTGGATTCTGCAAGGCGCCGGCCTGCTCGGCGGCAGCTTCATGACAGGGCGTACAGAATGGTTCTGGATCGGGATCGTGACGGCGTTGGCCGGTTGTGTCGCGTTTTTGTGGCTCAGACGCCCCGGCAGGTGAAACGAACGGTTGCACTGCCGGACGACAACACGTCAGACAATTGCAGCTGGGCGCCGAGCCGCTAAGAATAGGCTCGCTAAGGCGTGGCCGGTCCGGTCGGTATTGGGTGCGAGGGGCAATTGACCGAAATCGGCATGACGATTGCGATATGCACCCGCAACCGGGCGCCGCTGCTCTTGCGATGCCTTGCCGCACTCGCCGCGGCCGAAAAGCCGAGCTCTAGCTTCGAAATCGTGGTTGTGGCCAATGACTGCAGCGACGACACAGTGCCGGTGGCGGAGCGTTTCGCCGACCGACTGCCGATGGTCGTCGTCGCGGAGCCGCGGGGCGGGCTGTCCCACGCCCGCAACCGGGCCATTGATGAGGCGCGCGGACGGCTGATCGTCTGGCTCGACGACGACGCCCTGGTGCGGCCCGGCTTCCTGCGTGCCTATGCAGCCGCCATGGCCGCATCGCCACGATGCAGCATCTTTGGCGGCGTGATCGTTCCGCGCCTGGACGGAGAGCCGCCCGCCTGGCTGTTGGCCGGGCTAGATGTGGTGGAGGGCGCTTATGCGGCCCGGCGGCGAGCCACAGCCGATGTCTTTGCCGACGTCGACGCCGATCTTCCGTTCGGCGCCAACTACGGCATGGTGACCGATGCCCAGCGCCGCTTTCGCTTCGATCCCGAGCTTGGCCGGCGGCCAGGCAGCCCGTTCGCCGGCGGCGAGGAGATCGCTGTGATGCGCGCCGCAATTGCCGCCGGTCACCACGGGTGCTGGGTTCCCGAAGCGATCGTCGACCATCTCATCGGACCGGAGCGGCAGAGCGAGGTCTGGCTGTGGGGGTATTTTCACGCCGACGCACAGCAGCGGATGTCCGCGCGCCCGGCGTCGCTTCTGGGTCGGCTCAAGGCCGGTAGGGCCTTTCGCCGTTATCGGCGGGCGCGGACAAGGATGGAGCCCCGGGAATGGCTAAAGCTGTTCGTCAAGGCGGCGCAGCTGGCAGGAAAGGCCGGTGTCAGACCGGATCTCTGAGCAGCGTCTTTCCGCTGGGGGCCAGATCCGGGGATACGCCCAACAGGTCCAGGATCGTCGGCACGACGTCAAAGGAACTGCTGGTGCCCGAGCGGCCGGCTTCGAGGCCCGGGCCGGCACCGAAGATGAACCCCCAGTCGCCGGTATGGCCACCCGTGCGGCGCCAGGGCAGCGGACCGACGGTGCCGAGTCGCTCATGCGTCATGCCAAGAAGGCCCTTGCGGAAAAGGACGTAGAGATCGGCCTCATGTGGCCCGATTTCGAACGGTGGCTTGCCAGCCCGGAAGGTTTCGCGCACCGCCGGGTCGCCGCTCAGCGGATCGCGGCACTGCGACAGCAGCAATTCAAGTTCGTCGAGGAGTGCATCATAGCGTTCGGGCGCCACCTTTCCCGATGCTTCCCGGCCGCGCAGGTTCAGCCGAATCTGTCCGTCGTAAAAGGCTGGAATGGCAAAGGCGTCCATATCAGGCCAGAAGCCGCGATAGCGCGTCGCGGGCATCCAGCCGATGCCGCGAGGCTCCCGCTGGCGGCGAAGCGATTCGGCGTCGCGCCGCCTGCCTATGCCTGCCTTGACCAGCGCGCGGGCAATGGGGCCAGGCTTGTCCGGCCATGGAGCGAGCTTGCGCAGCGTCGGCTCCCAACCCTCATGCTCACCGAGCAGCGGCGTGCCGTCGGCAAGGCGCGCCGCAGGCTTGAGGTCGCGCATATAGGCTTTGCCGAAGCTGCGTCGGTAGAGCAGCTCCGGCAGCAGCGCCATCGCGGGCACGTCGCCCTCGTTCATGCCCATGCCATGCATGGAAAAGGCCAGCACCGTCGCGTCGGGGAAGGTGTCGGCGAGGTCGCCGACCAGGTGGTCGAGCGCTTCGTAGATGCCGATCATCCCTCGCCTTGCCGGGACTGCGGAGGCGTGATGATGGAGGGGGTGTTCGGTATCGATGCCGTGCCAGAACGGCTCGCTTCCGGAGTGTGCTTCGGAGGGAACGACGATCGCCAGATCCCAGTCGGGAAGCCTCTCGCGCAGCAGCCACTGCGCGATCTCGCGGCGCTTTTCGACTGCAGCGATCAGGGCGGCGGCGGCCGCTTCGGTTTTCGCGGCGGAAGGCCAGCAGAAGCCGTAGATCCATTCCGGGGCGGGGTATGGGCCGAACCTGCCGGCAATTTCGGCAGCGAGACCAGGTGGATTGGAATGGGCCTCGACGCCGGGATCATGCGCACCCCAGGCGGCGAGGCCGAGGACATCGCCACTGTCGCCCAGGCGGCAATAGGGCAAGTCGAAGGCCACCACCTTGCGGCCGATGCCCGGCAGATAGGAAGCGGCAGTGACTTCTTCCTGAAGGACGTCATAGGTGGCCGGATCGTAACGGACCGCCGACCAGCGGCCGCCATCGGATGGCGCGAGCCCGGTGGCGACGTGTTCCCAGGCGAGACCCGAAAGCTTGTCGCGGCCATGATCGAGCTTGAGGCCAATGCCGTTGCGCCGCAACCGATCGAGGTTGGGCAGGCGTCCTTCGCCGATCATCCGCTCGACGAGGTCGTGGTCCATCCCGTCTAGCCCGATTGCAATGACGCGCGGCATTTTCCCTCCAGCCTGAGTTCCCCACGACCAGTATTGCTGAGCCAGCCAAGGTCGACAATGGCCGGATAGGACGCGGTAGCCTGCGACACCGGCGCTTCATTGAATTTCTTACCAATATCTGAGATAATATTCCCAGTGCGAGAACGCCCGCTGAGGAGTTCGACTGGCACGCACATAGTCCTCACGGGCGCTCGAGCTTAACTCGAACGTAGCCAAAGAGGATTTTTCATCATGGCAACGCTAAACGTAATGGAGCCCCTTGGGCTCACCCGGCATCGGCGCTGGGAGGACATCGTGTCGATGATCCTCGGCGCCGCGATCATCGTCTCGCCGATGTGGCTCGGCGTGACCGAGATGCCGACAATGATGGCGGTCACCGCGCTCGTCGGTGCTGCGATCGTCGTTCTGTCCGGACTGGAGCAGATCTTCCTGCGGCGCTGGGAAGAAATCCTGTCGCTGTTCTGCGGCGTCTGGATGGTGGTGCAGCCGTTCGTCTTCGAATATGGCGGCGCTCTGCGCAGCTGGCACATCGGCCTCGGCATCGCGGTGGCGGTGCTGGCGACCCTTGAACTCTGGCAGGATCGCAACCGCAACCTCGAGGCATAGCAGCAGCGGGAGACAGGAGAGGGGACCTCTTTCGGGGGGCGGTCTGCGAAGCCGGAACGGTACGGGATTCCGGACCGGGGAATTGCCAGACAGAATTGTCTGGTGCGCTTCACCTGCGCCGTCGCAACACGGCATCCTGCGTGTGGTAGCGCCCGGACGCAGCATGTCACCGAGCTGCCGTGGCGGGGGCCTCACCAGCCCGCCGCCCGGCTGCATGTCGAGCAGCGAGATCTCGAAATGCTCGACCAGCCAGGGCCGCGCGGCGTCCTCCTTGAGTTCAGAGGAAACGTGCCAGCTTACTCGACCTCATTGGCGTTGAAGGCGACCCATTTGCCAAGGGATGGCAAGTCGAGCGAGCCGGGTGCACGGTCGGCCTCGCGCAGGGTCGTACCGGAGCGGAACTTGAGCCCGACCATGACGGTATGGAAGTTCTCGCCATAGCGGTACTGGTCGCTATCGAGCGCATGATAGGAAATCTGGGTGAATTCGTAGCGGGTGAACAACGAGACCGGCCAGGTTTCCGGGCGGATTTCACTCTCCACGTTGAAGTCGAAGATCCGGTTGGGCAAGTTGTCGGTCCACTTCTTGCCGCCGGCATAAGCGCCGTCGAGCTTCACCGACCAGTTATCGTTGAGGAAGTAGTTGATGCCAAGCCGGGCGAACGGCGCCTCCCGCGTGCCTTCGTCGTACCTGTCGTAAGAATCGAGATAGCCCGCCTGCGCGAAGACCGAGCCCCAGCCGGTCAACAGCTTGCCTTCGGCGCCGGCGAACCAATAGTTCATCTCCCGGTTGGAATCGCCGCGATCGTCGTGAATGCCAAGGCCGCCCAGGGCGCCGACGAGAAAGCTATCCGTACGATGGTAGAGGTGGACGGCGCCATGGCCATAGGCGTTGGTCCTGTCGCCATCGGCGACGTCGGGCTTGCCTAGCGCTGCCGCCTGCAGGTCGCCCTGGATGCCCCAGTTGGGCGCGAAGTCGTAGCCCAGTGTTCCATCAAACATCACGGTTGGACGTGTGTCGTCAACTCTGACGCCGCCTGATGATTCTATCCCCATCCCGCCAAGAGTGTTGTGGACACCGGCGAAGGCAACGCCGATGCGGTAGCCGATGGACTGCTGGTCGGAAACCTGTTCGCCCGCGACCACAGCCGATGACACGCATAGGAGAGCCATGACGCTGGCTGCGCCAAGATAATTTCTAGATTTCACTGTGCCACCCCGGATTTTCGCTTGAAAATTTTATGGTTCAAATATTCTTTGACTGAATGAGTATTGGTGGGGCGATAGCAATGGCACAGACGACAACTTTATCAATATATGAGAAGTAATAATGCCGCGTGGCATATTTGCCTCAGTTTTCTTATCGTGCACGCAAGTATGCAACATGCATGCATGCAGTGCATGCTGCCTGGCAGTCCTGTGCGCGTCGTTCAGCGCCAGCCTATGTACGTCGTGAACTCGGCCATCAGCGTGTCGAAGCGCTCGAGATTCTGTGACAGGTTGGTCGACGAGACGCCGCCGCCGCAGTCGATCAGGTAGTCGAAATAGGTGTTGTCCTTGTCGTTCGAGGCGCGGCCGGCGACCTTCTTGTTGTTCCATTCGAGTGCCTTGTCCTGCATCGCCTTGTCGGTCTTGAAGCTGCTCTGGAACTGGACGCGCCGGCACTTTTGCGGTTCGCCGCCCTCGCAATTGTAGAAATAGACCCAGAAGTTCATGCCGGAGGCTTTGGAATCGATGACCGGCAGGTTGTCGCTGTCGACGCCGACCTTGGCCTGATAGCCGGCCTTGGTCATGATGTCCCCGAACTCCGCGACGGTTATGCCTTCCATAACCGTTGGGGCGGCCTGTGGTTTGTCTTCGGCCCTGGCTGCCGTGCCGGCAGCAAGAGCCAGTGCAGCAGCAAGGACCAGACGCAGCATCGGCGGATTCCTCGACGGGTTGTGCTCAATAATTAGCTCAACCTGATATTATCACCTGCGATGGGTCAGTCGGAAGCTGACCATTCGGGCGATGGAGCCGGCTTCGGCAATGCATGGAGATTGTCGGGGAGAACGGGAGAAAAGGCTGGAAAATGCGGACAACAAAAAAGCCCGGCGAACCGGGCTTTTTGAGTGTCTTCAGACAGTTGGAGCTGTCTGAAGCAGGAAACTGGTGCCCAGAAGAGGACTCGAACCTCCACGCCTCGCGGCACACGGACCTGAACCGTGCGCGTCTACCAATTCCGCCATCTGGGCTGGTGGCGGTGATGTAAGCGGGCGAAGCGACTGTGTCAACGCGCTTTTTCTGCTTTTGCCGAGGAATGCTGCGGCAGGCCGCAAATGTCGCATTCGGGTGATGAGGCTGACGCAGGGGCCGACTGGCTTTCGAAGCCGGCGAAGGGTCGGGAGCCGCGTATGCACGGCTCCCGAATACGTTCAAAAATCTACGCCGTCCTTTGCGCGTCCCGTTGGACGGCCGACGCCATCGCGACTCAGGCCAGCACGTCTTTGGAAGCGACGGTCGAATCGGCGTTGAGCTTGTAGACGATCGGCACGCCGGTTCCGAGTTCGAGCTTGACGATGTCAGGCCCCGAAATACCGTCGAGCGCCATGATCAGCGCGCGCAGCGAGTTGCCGTGGGCTGCGACCAGCACGGTGCCGCCGGAGAGCACATGCTTCTGCATGTCGTGCAAATAGTAGGGCCACACGCGCGCACCGGTGTCCTTCAGGCTCTCGCCGCCGGGCGGTGGGGTGTCGTAGGAGCGGCGCCAGATATGGACCTGCTCCTCGCCCCACTTGGCGCGGGCGTCGTCCTTGTTGAGACCGTTGAGGTCGCCGTAGTCGCGCTCGTTGAGCGCGGCGTTGCGGATCGTCTTGAGGTCGCCCTGGCCGAGAACGTCGAGGATATGCTGGCAGGTGGTCTGGGCGCGCGACAGCGCCGAGGTGAAGGCGATGTCGAATTTGAGCCCGCGCGCCTTGAGCTTCTCGCCGGCCGACTTGGCCTCGGCGTGGCCTTGCTCGGTCAGGCCGGGATCGCGCCAGCCGGTGAACAGGTTCTTGAGGTTCCATTCGCTCTGGCCATGGCGGACGAGCACGAGAGTACCGGACATTTTTGCTCCCTTGGGTGAGGACTGTAGTGGCGGAGTTTGATTAGAGGCCGAGCACGTCGCGCATCGAATAGAGGCCGGGCTTGCGTCCATGCGCCCACAGCGCCGCCTTGACGGCGCCGCGGGCAAAGATGGTGCGATCCTCGGCGAGATGCGACATGACGATGCGCTCGCCCGTGCCGGCGAGGATAACCGAATGTTCGCCGACGACCGAGCCGCCGCGCAACGCAGCAAAGCCGATCGTACCGGTTTCGCGCACGCCGGTGTGGCCGTCGCGAGCGCGTACGCTCTTCTCGGCAAGTGCGATCTTGCGGCCCTCTGCGGCGGCTTCGCCGAGCAGAAGTGCCGTGCCCGATGGCGCGTCGACCTTGTGGCGGTGGTGCATCTCGACGATCTCGATGTCGAAATCATCGGGTCCGAGAGCCTGCGCGGCCTTCTCGACGAGCACCGACAGCAGATTGACCCCGAGGCTCATATTGCCCGACTTGACGATGGTGGCATGGCGCGCGGCGGCGGCAATCTTGGCGTCGTCGTCCGGCGAGCAGCCGGTCGTGCCAATGACATGGGCGATGCGGGCCTGCGCGGCATAGCCGGCGAATTCGATCGTCGCTGCCGGCGCGGTGAAGTCGAGCACGCCGTCGGCCTTGGCGAAGGCGGACAGCGGATCGTCAGAGATAGGCACGTTGATGATGCCGATGCCGGCGAGTTCGCCAGCATCCTTGCCGAGATGCGGCGAGCCTGCCCGTTCGATGGCACCGACGACACGCACGCCTGCCATGCTGTGCACGGTACGCAACAGCACCTGACCCATCCGCCCGGCGGCACCGACGACGACAAGACCCATCTCGCTCATATCAGGCTCCCTGAGGCAGCGCGTGCTGCCGCTCTACCATTGCAGTCTCGGTGGTATCGTCCACGAGTCCAAGTGCGGCTTCGTCATGCAGATTGTGGAAGCGCGCATAGACACCGTTGGGGTCGGCCATCAGCGCGGCATGGGTGCCTTGCTCGATCAGCCGGCCTGCGTCCAGCACGACGATATGATCGGCATTGATGACCGTCGAGAGGCGATGGGCAATCACGATGGTGGTGCGCCCTTGCGTGGCGGTGGCAAGCGCTTGCTGGACACGCGCCTCGGACTCGTTGTCGAGCGCCGAGGTCGCCTCGTCGAGCAAAAGGATAGGCGCATTGCGTACCAGGGCGCGCGCAATGGAGACACGCTGGCGCTGGCCGCCGGATAATGTCGAGCCGCTTTCGCCGACCGGCGTGTCGTAGCCCTCAGGTTGGTCGAGGATGAAGTCGTCGGCGAAGGCCTGCCTGGCGGCGTCGCGGATATCCGCGTCGGTGGCATCGGGGCGGCCGTAGCGGATGTTGTCGGCGATGGTGCCTTCGAACAGGTATGGATGCTGCGAGACATAGGCGATGGATTGGCGAAGCGAGCGCTTGGTGACGCCTGATATGTCCTGGCCGTCGATGACGATGCGGCCGCCGTCGAGATCGTAGAAGCGCTGCAAAAGCGCGATCAGCGTCGACTTGCCGGCGCCCGAGGCGCCGACGATCGCCGTGGTCTTGCCGCCGACGGCGGTGAAGCTCAGCTCGCGCAGGACGGGGATGTCGTCGCCATAGCCGAAGGAGACGTTGTCGAAGCGGATTTCGCCCTTGCCGACAGCGATCGCCTTGGCGTCCGGGGCGTCTTCCTGCCGCGGCTGGGTGTCAAGAATCTCGTAGAGCATGCGGGCGTTTACCAACGCACTCTCGAGGCCTACCTGGGTGCGCGCGAGCTTGCGTGCCGGATCATAGGCGAAGATGAACGCAAAAATGAACGAGATGATGTTGCCAGGCGGTTGCATGTCGACTGCCGAGCGGTAGCCGGCGTAGCCGATGATGCCGGCAAAGATCGCGCCGCCGAGAATTTCGGTGATCGGCGAAAGACGCTCCGACACCCGGGCGATCTTGTTCGAGCGTGCCTCGACGTCGCCGATCAGCCCGTCCATGCGC
The DNA here is from genome assembly GCF_025628925.2 of Aminobacter sp. NyZ550. NCBI lineage: Bacteria > Pseudomonadati > Pseudomonadota > Alphaproteobacteria > Hyphomicrobiales > Phyllobacteriaceae > Aminobacter > Aminobacter sp. NyZ550. The sequence goes on along the minus strand of NZ_CP114190.1, from coordinate 672,144 downwards.
CTGGCGAGCTGATCCTCCATGGTGAAGGCCTTGACGATGGCCATGCCCTGGACGGTTTCCTGCATCGAGCCGAACAGACGGGCCCCGACGAGGATGGCATCGCGGTTGAGGCGACGCAGCCGGCGCATCAGGTAGTTGACGGCAAAGACCAGCGGGGGCCCGATCAGCAAGGCCAGCAGCGATAGAACCGGATCCTGGTAGACCATCACGCCGATGAGCACGATGAGTGTCACCGCATCGCGGGCAATCGAGGTGATCAGGATGTTGAGCAGGTCGCGCACGCCGGCGACATTCTGGTTGACCTGGGCAATCAGCTGAGCCGAGCGCTGCGACGAGAAGAAGTCCATGCCGAGGCTCATCAGGTGGTCGAAGATGCGACGCTGATAGCGGGCGATGAGGTTGTTGCCGACCTTGGCTAGGACGACCGCCTGGCCATAGGTGGACAGGCCGCGAATGACGAAGGCGGCGAAGGTCGACAGGGTGATCAACAGGATCAGGTCGGCGCGCCGCTCATAAAAGATCAGGTTGATGATGTCGCGCATTATCCAGGCAAGGAAGCCTGTCGTGGCCGAAATGGTGAGCAGGAAGATCGCCGCGAAGGTGTAGTGCCAGACGTAGTCGCGGCCGTTTTCGGCGACGATGCGCTTGATGACGCCGACGATCTCGCTGCGCTTGGAGCTCGGCGTCTGGTTGGGGTCGATGGTCAAACAGGCAGTCCTGTCGCTCTTGCGAAAACTGCGCCCCTCTTAAAGCATGATGCCGCGAGGGGAAACCGCCATTTGCCGCAGTGCGGCGATGGCTAGGTCCGCCAGCGCCGATCGCCTGTCTCGATGCCGAAGAGATCGGGATTGCGGGCATAGGCGGCAAGCCCGGCAAGGGCCGCCAGCGGGTGGGTGATGACATAGACCGGCATCGAGGCCATCAGCTCGCGATGTGGTGCCTTGTCCTCGAAGGCCTCGCGGAAATTGCCCCGTTTCAGCGCCGGCAAAATTTTCTGGGCGATGCCGCCGGTGAGGAAGACGCCGCCCTTGCTCTTGAACACCAGAGCGAGGTCGCCGGCGGTGCGGCCAAGGCAGGTCACGAACAGCTCGAGCGCCTCGACCGCCACCGGGTCGCTGCCGTCGAGCGCTGCCGCGGTGACCTGTGCCGGCTGGGTCAGCACAGGTGCCTTGCCGTCGGTCCTGGCGACGGCGCGGTAGGTGTTGACCAGACCGCGGCCGCACAGGATCTGCTCGCCCGAGATGCGGCCGTCCAGCTTTTCGATATGTGGGAACACCTCGAAGTCGCGCTTGGAGCGCGGACCAATGTCCATGTGGCCGCCTTCGCCGGGAATGGGAATCCAGCGCCCGAGCGCGTGGACAAGACCAGCGACGCCGAGGCCGGTGCCGGGTCCGAGCACGACGCGGCCGGCGCCTGGTTCAGGCTCACCGCCGCCGATCCTTTCCATATGTTCGTCGCCGAGCGCCACGACGGCCAGTGCCTGGGCTTCGAAGTCGTTGAGCACGAGGATGTCGACGAGGCCGAGCGTCGAAAACATCTGCCGGGGGCGCACCACCCACGGGCAATTGGTAAGCGCGATCTCTTCGCCCTCGACCGGGCCGGCAACTGCCAGCACCGCCGAGCGTGGGCGGATGGGCGAGCCGTCGAGCACGGCCAAGATGGCGTCGTCAATGGTGGCGTAGCTGGCAGTCTGGACGATGCGCGGCTCGCCGGCGTCCTTGTCGGCGCTCTCGACGATGGCGAAGCGCGCATTGGTGCCGCCGATGTCGCCGATCAGGATCGGAAAGGGGAGAGCCTGCGACTGGTCGCTCTGATGTGACATGCCCTGTTTCGTCCCCGTGCCGGCGTTCAGCCGTTCTCCTGGTTTTCCAGCATGATCTCGGCCGTCGCCCGGTTCAACGCCATGGGAATGTCGTAGACGATGGCAAGCCGCATCAATGCCTTCACATCGACGTCATGCGGCATCGGCGTCAGCGGATCAACGAAGAAAATCAAAAGGTCGATCTTGGCTTCGCTGATCAGCGCGCCGATCTGCTGGTCGCCGCCGAGCGGACCGCTTTTCAGCGGCGTCAGGTTGAGGTTCGGGCAGGCCGCCAGGATGCGCTGACCGGTGGTTCCGGTGGCGACGATATGGCAGGTCATGAGGAAGTCGACATGATCGCTGGCGAAGGCGACGAGGTCGTCCTTCTTTTCGTCATGGGCGATCAATGCGAGACGCAAAGCTGGTGTCACTCGGGGTTCATCCAGGCAAGCTAAATCGGTTGAAATTCCATAGACCGATTTCGATCGCTTTGGAAGCGCCGGGTGCGTGAATGCAGCCGGCGCGGCCAACGCGCCCAACCTGCTTGTTGGCGGGGCCTATTTGCCGGCAGGCCGGGGGCGCGGCACCGGAATGTCGACTGAAGGTCGGGGCGCAAAGGCGTTTGCCGTGGCCGGCACGCCGGGTTCGGCGATGATTGGTGTCTCTGCCACTGCCGGAGCCGCAGGGGCGGGCGTTGCCGCATATGCGCTGCCGCCGGGCCCGTGATAGGTGACGGCCGCCTCGTTGACCGGCGAGGGTGCGTCGAGCACGGCGCGGCATGCCTTGGGCAGGCTCGCCATGGTCATGATGTCACGCGCCCGAGGCTTGGCCGGGCCGGTGGCCGGACGCCACGGCTCTTCGGTGAACCACCAGGCCAGCGACTTGTCGCAGCCGTCGCCGCGCGGCGTCGCATCCTGCTCCTTGCAGCCCTGCGAACCCGGCTGGCAGCCGATGCGGACGTGGAAATGATAGTCGTGGCCCCAGAACGGGCGCACCTTGCGCAGCCATGAGCGGTCGCCGGTGACGGTGTCGCAGAGTTTCTTCTTGATGCCCGGATTGACCAGGATGCGCTCGACCTCCGGGTAGCTCGCCGCGCGCTCGAGCAGGCGCGCATGCGCCGGCGTCCAGCGCTTCTCGATGACACGATGGGTCTTTTCGTTGACCATCGACACCGCGCTCATGTTCTCGCGCTCGGTCGGCGACAGCCGGTGGTCGGGCATCGGCGTCAGCCAGATGTCGGCGTCGAGGCCGATCTGGTGCGAGGCGTGGCCTGATAGCATCGGGCCACCGCGCGGCTGCGAGATATCGCCGACCAGAAGGCCGGGCCAGCCGTCCTGGGTGGCTTCCCGCGACAGCTTCTCGATCAGCGCGATCATCTTGGGATGGCCCCAACGCCGGTTGCGCGACAGCCGCATCGCCTGCCAGGTTGGGCCGTCGGTGGCGATCGCCACGCCGCCGGAGAAACAACCCTTGGAGTAGAAGCCGTAGGACGCGGGCGCGATCGCTGCCGGCAGCTTCTTGTTGCCGAACAGGTCCTTGGCGAGCTCCGCAGCGCTGGCCGCCTGGATGTCGGTACCGACAAGGCCAAGCGTTGCCGCCGCCATCAGGAGCCGCCCCGCCTTGCCAAGAAGTCCGCTGAAAATTGTCGTCATGGAACCCGATCCTCTCAGCCAGCTTGGGCTGCCACGGTTACCTAGAGGTAAATTTCGGCACCCGCACCCCGGTCATTCTTTGCGCGACTGTTCCATTCCGGTCAAATCGGAATGGGACTCTGTCTGTTGGTGGAGCATGATCTTGTCCGAAAACCGGCCGCCACTTTTCGGGATCATGCTCTTCGCTCAACCCTGCCTGATCGGGCTGCGCCTGTCGCTTTCGCCTTCGCCGCGCCAGCTGCCGTCGGCCCACATGCTGTCCAGCGCCTTGCGATAGTTGGACATGCCGAAGGCGAAGCCGAGCGCCTTGATGGCGGTGTTGGCGACACGTTTGTTTTCGCCATAGAAGGACCGCGCCATGGGCGAAAGTTGGGCGGTCTCGAACGGAGTTTCGGGCGGCGGTGCAACGCCCATCTTTTCGGCCGCATAGGCGACGACGTCCTGCGGCGGCGCCGGCTCGTCGTCGGTGACGTTGAAGACCCCGCCATAATCGCCCTCGGCGAGGAACCACAGCGCACTGGCAATGTCCTGCACATGGATGCGGTTGAAGACCTGGTCCTTCTTGACCAGCCGCTTGGCGGTGCCGTTTTCGAGATTGACGAAGGCATTGCGGCCGGGGCCGTAAATGCCGGACAGGCGCAGGATGGCGACTGGGCGCGCGATCTGTTCGCCAAGTGCATGCCACGCTAGTTCGGCCTCAAGGCGCATGGTCGATCGCCCCGGTTTGGGCCGGCACGTGGCGGTTTCGTCGATCCAGGCACCGCCATGGTCGCCATAGACGCCGACGGTCGAGAGATAGCCGATCCAGCGCAGCAGCGGCATGTCGTGCGTGATCGCCTCGCGGGCGGCGTTGAGCACGGGATCGCCATCATCGCCGGGGGCGGCGGAGACGACGAGATGCGTGGTCCTGGCCAGTTGCGCCCTGATTTCGGGGGTGAGGTGGCCGTCGAAGACGAAGGGCTCGATACCAGCGGCTTCGAGCGTCGGAAACTTGTCCTGAGAACGCGTCGTTCCGGCAACGCTAAGGCCTTGCGGGCGCATCTGCGCAAATGCCTTGCCGGAATAGCCGGCGCCGAAGATGAAAAAGGTCTGCTCGGTCATGACTGAGTCCGCGACTGTTCGACTTGGGTGAGCCCGGCCTGCCATTCCGCGATCACGTCGTTATCGGTTTCGACCTTCAGCATCTGTTCTGCAAGAGCCGAAAACGTCGCGTCGGGCAGCAGCCGCGACAATGCCCAGACGGCGGCACCGCGCACCAGAGGCGAGGTGTCGGAGAGCAACGTCCGGCATGGTGCGATCAGCGTGGCGTCGGCGGAATTGCCTGATGCGATCAACACGTTGCGGACGAAGCGGTCGCGGCCGATGCGCTTGACCGGCGAACCGGAGAAGAAGGTCCGGAACGTCGCGTCGTCGAGGGAAAGCAATTCGGCAAGGCGCGGCTCGCGCAGATCGTCGCGGGCGGCGAGTTTCTGCTCCGATGCGGCCTGGGCGAACTTGTTCCACGGGCAGGCCGCAAGGCAGTCGTCGCAGCCATAGATGCGGTTACCGATCTTTGGGCGGAATTCGAGCGGGATCGGACCCTTGTTCTCGATGGTGAGATAGGAGATGCAGCGCCGCGCGTCGATACGGTAGGGCGCCGGGAACGCTTCTGTCGGGCAGGCGTCGAGGCAAGCGCGGCAGGAGCCGCAGCGGTCGATTTCGGCCTCGTCAGGTGCTAGCTCTGCTGTCGTGAAGATGGTGCCGAGGAACAGCCACGAGCCGAATTCGCGGCTGACCAGATTGGTGTGCTTGCCTTGCCAGCCGAGGCCGGCGGCTTCGGCGAGCGGCTTTTCCATTACCGGCGCCGTGTCGACGAACACCTTCACGTCGCCGCCGGCACGGGACACGATCTTGCCGGCGATCTCCTTCAGCCGGCCCTTCATGACGTCGTGATAGTCGCGGTTGCGAGCGTAGACCGAGATCGCCGCCCGGTCGGACATGGCCTGAAGCGCGCGCGGGTCGCTGTCCGGCCCATAATTCATGGCGAGCACGACGATCGAACGCACCTCGGGCCACAGCACGGAAGGTTCGCTGCGCCGTTCCAGCGTCTCCGCCATCCAGGCCATCGAGCCGTGCAGGCCTTCGCCGACGAACTGGGCGAGGCGGGCAGGCGCGAGCGGGATGGCGTCGGGGCGTGTGACGGCGATGGCAGCGAAGCCGGCGCGGCTGGCTTCGCGCTCGATCAGCTGGCGCAGCGCGCTCTCAGAAATCGAGGTCCGCATAATGCGATGCCGGGGTCAGCCCGCGCACCCGGTCGGCGAGCAGGGGCCGGAAGGACGGGCGCGACTTGACGCGTGTGTACCATTCGCGCGCCGAGGAATATTCGCGCCAATCGATCTCGCCGAGATAGTCGAGCACCGAAAGCGATGCGGCGGCGGCAAGGTCGGCATAGGTGATGCGCGACCCGGCGAGCCAGTGGCGCGTGCCGGCGAGCCAGTTGGTGTATTTCATATGCTGGCGAATGTTGGCGCGGGCAGCACGAATGGCCGCCGAATCGGGCGAACCGCCGCCGGCCGCTTCCGGCATCAGCGGCTTCAGCACGCGCTCGCGCACCAGATGCCGGGTCACTTCGCTTTCAGTCTTGGTCAGGTACCAGTCGGTCAGGCGGCGGATTTCGGCGCGTTCCATCGGGTCTTCGGCGAACAGACGACGCTCCCGCTTGAGCACGCCGCGGGTCTCGTCGACATATTCGGAAATGATCATCGCGCCGACGATCGGCACGTCGCCCTCGGCCAGGAGCACCGGCAGCGTTCCGGCCGGGTTGAGCGACAGGAACTCCTTGCGCCGCGTCCACGGCTTCTCCTCGATCAGCGCCAGCTCCTCGCCATACTCGCCGAACGCCAAACGGACGAAACGGCATGTGGCAAACATCGGGTGGTGGAAAAGCGTCAGCATGGTCCTGCGAAATTCGTGATCGATGGCGCTCTGGCGAATCGCCTGAGGCGTCGTTAGAGCTTCTGCGGCCCGGCTCGCCGGGCTCTCGGGCGACCCGACCTATAGGGTGAGTTCCGCCGCATGACAAGCAATCGCGCATGAACGCCTCGCGGGGATGGGAATGGATAGCCAAACAATCATCAATGCTTTGCTGCTCGGGCTGCTCGAGGGCCTGACGGAATTCATCCCCGTGTCCTCGACCGGCCATATCCTGCTTGCCGGCCATTTCCTCGGTTTCAACTCGACCGGCAAGACTTTCGAGATCCTGATCCAGCTCGGTGCTATCCTGGCGATCCTGTCGGTTTACGCGACCAAGCTGTGGCAGATGCTGGTCACCTTGCCGTCGGACCCGAAGACGCAGCGTTTCGTCGCAGGCATCCTGATCGCCTTCCTGCCGGCGGCCGTGATCGGTGCCCTGGCGCATGATTTCATCAAGACGGTGCTGTTCGAATCGCCGCAGCTGATCTGTGTCATGCTGATCCTCGGCGGCCTGGTGCTGTTGTTCCTCGACAGGCTCGACCTCAAGCCGCGCTATGGCGACGTCACCAATTTCCCGCTGTCGGTCTATCTCAAGATCGGCCTGTTCCAGTGCCTGGCGATGATCCCCGGCACCTCGCGCTCTGGCGCCACCATCGTCGGCTCGTTGCTGATGGGCGTGGAGAAGCGCGCGGCGGCCGAGTTCTCGTTCTTTCTGGCGATGCCGACAATGGCCGGCGCCTTTGCCTACGACCTCTACAAGAACCGGGACATCCTATCGGCAGCTGACTTGCCGGTGATTTCGGTCGGCTTTCTTGCCGCCTTCATCACCGCGCTGATCGTGGTGCGGCACCTGCTCGACTATGTCTCCCGCAACGGTTACGCGCTGTTTGGCTGGTGGCGCCTGCTGGTCGGCGGCGCCGGGCTGATCGCACTGATGGTCTGGGGCTGATGGCCCCGAGGCTGTCTGTTCAGGGTGAGCCGTCCGTCAGGAAATCGCGCCGTTAGAAAATTGCGCCGTTAGAAAATTGCAAAGACGACGACGATCACCACAACCCACACGGCACCGCTCACAACCGCGCCGAAGGCTATATCCCTGCCGAAATTGTCCTCTTCCATGGCACCCTCCGCACACCACTGCAGGCTCTTGCGTCCAGGCAAATTCAGGTAGCCTGCAATGATAACGGTGCGGCTCCGAAAAGGTTGCAACCTGTGATTGGACGGGTTGGGCCTCAGGCGAGGGTCGTCAGTCCACGCCTGAGCAGGTCCAGCGCCAGCACGGTGATGGCGATCTTGAACCATTTGCGGAAGCTCTCTTCCGGCATGCGTTCGAGCAGCTTGGTGCCGTAGACGGTACCGAGATAGCCCGAGACGATCATTGCGCCGATCAGCGGCAGCCAGTCCCCGAAGGCAAAGCCGGCGAGGCCGAAAACGATGATCTTGAGCCCATGCTGGGCAACCATGCCGGCGGCATGGGTGGCGACGAGCGCCTTGCGGTCATTGGCGAAGAACTGCGCGAACAGCACCGAGACCAGCGGCCCGGTGGCGCCGACGAGCATGCCGATCAAAGCGACGATGACGCTGCCGATCGCAAGCCCGGTGCGAGTCAGTTTGTCGATGCCGGGAACCTTGGTCCAGGTGATGGCGATGACGAAGGCGCCGAGCACCAGCTTGAGCCAGGCGTCGGGCAGCTGGATGACGACGAAGGCGCCGATGACGGCACCGACGATCGAGCCGACAATGAAGGGGGCGGCGACGTCCATGCGCACATTGGCGCGTTGGTGCCAGGCGCGGCCGCTGTTGGAGCCGAGCTGCACCGCGCCATGGACGGGGATAAGCGCGGCCACCGGCACGAACAGGCCCATCAGCGTCAGCATGGCGATGCCGCCGCCGACACCGAAAGCGGCGGTCAGCGCCGAGGTGAAGGCGCTGGCGACGATGAGAACAATCCCGATGAGCGGGTCGAGTCCCTCAGGCAGGAGCAAGGCGAGGGCGTCCATGCGCCCTCAGCCGGTCAGGCTTCTGTCCGGCGCGTGAACTGGCCGGCGGCGCGGTAGCGCCAGAGGTAGCTCGGCAGGATCGATGCTGTCGACTTGGGGGCGATGCCCGTGGCTGCGATGGTGCGGCCTTCGTCGAGGGCTGTCTTCGACACGACATTGTCGGAGCGCAGCAAAATGACTTGGTCCTTGGTCAGCAGCGGATTGGGCAGCATGCCGAGGATCGAGGCCTGCAGGTTGGCGATCGACCACGGCACCGGCACCAGCGTGCGCTTGCGGTCGATGACCTCGAGCATCTCTTCCATGCACTGCTTGAAGCTTAGCACCTGCGGGCCGCCGATCTCATAGATCGAGCCGCCCTTGACCTTGCCGTCGACGGCGCGCGCGACCGCTTCGGCAACGTCGCCGACATAGATCGGCTGGAAGCGGGTTTCGCCTCCACCGATAAGCGGTAGCACCGGCGAGAAACGCGCCATATTGGCGAAACGGTTGAAGAACTGGTCCTCGGGGCCGAAGACGATCGACGGGCGGTAGATCACCGCGTTTGGCAGCGTGTCCTGGACGGCCTTTTCGCCGCGCGCCTTGGTCTGGGCGTAGAGCGAGGGCGAATTGGCGTCGGCGCCAAGGGCCGAGACATGGGTCAGCGTGGCGCCGACGGCGCGCGCCGCCTCGGCGACGGCGCGGGCGCCGAATTCCTGTACCGTCGAGAAACGCTGGCGTCCGCCTTCATGCAGGATGCCGACGAGGTTGACGACGTGCGAGGCGCCCTGGACGGCGCGGTCGACCGACCAGCGCACGCGCAGATTGGCCTGCACCGGCTGGATCTGGCCGACATTGCCGAGCGGCTGCAGGTGGAAGGCGAGGTCGGGCCGACGGCAGGCGACGCGCACGAGATACCCGCGCTTGGCCAGCGCCCGCACGACATGGCGGCCGAGGAAGCCGGACCCGCCGAAAACGGTCACGAGTTGCGGGGTCTGCAGAATTTCAGTCATCGCTGGCTCCGGTCGCCAAAAGGGGCAGAAGATGTAGCGTTTCTTAGCCCGTTTCGCGAAAAAGGCAATCATCGAGCGACTGCACGGAGCGGCCCGCGCCGATCTGGCGCGGGCATGCGGCTTGCCTTGGGAGGCAGGGTTTCGAGGCAGGATCGAAATCCGGTTTTCCGGAACCGACCATGCGGGTCACAAACTAGAACTCGCGGCCCAGGCGTGCGTCGACCGAGTGGCGGTTGCCGCCGCGAATGACGAAGAACAGGAAGATCGCCGCCCAGATGATCGACTTCTCGGCGCCCTGGTAGCCCTGGCTCATCGTGACCCAGTGGAACCAGACGGTGACCAGGAGCACGAACATGGCGGCGAAGGAGGCCGGGCGCGTGAACAGGCCGATGGCGATCAGGATGCCGCCGAAGAACTCGGTGCAGGACAGAAGCAGCGACCAGAAGGCGCCGGGGTAGAAGCCGAGGCCTTCGACCATGCCGGCAGCGCCGAACGGATCGGAGATCTTGCCGAGGCCGTGGGTGACCAGCGCTGCGCCGGCGACGACGCGCAGAACGGTTTCGGCTGAATCGTGGAGGTTCGAATAAAGGCCGCGGAGCGCGGGGATGAACAGTCGGCGGCCGGAATTTTCGGTCGTCAGGGTCAAGGACATGTCTCCGATTGCGGGGCTATGCACGATTAGAATATTGCCATGCAGCAACGCCGCGATGGCCGGGTCACGGTCAAGTCAACAAGGTTTGATATAAAGATGATTGACAAAGTCAACTTCAAATAATGTCGGAACCCTGCGCTGACCGAGGCGTTGACCCCTCAGTGCGGCGGACCTGTCGTGCCAATCCAGATCAATCCCCGAAGGAGAAATCGCGATGAATTGGAACCAGATCGAAGGCAATTGGGAGCAGTTCAAGGGCAAGGTGCAGAGCCAATGGGGCAAGCTGACCGACGATGATCTCGATGTCATCAAGGGCAAGCGCAAGGAACTCGCCGGCAAGCTGCAGGCCCGTTATGGCAAGGCCCAGGAAGAGGCCGAAAAGGACATCGACAGCTGGCTCTCCCGCCACTGAACCGTCTTTCGCAACGCGCCGCGGGCGATTTTCCCGCGCAGAGCCCCGCCGTCGAGCGGGGCTTTTCGTTGCAGGCTTTCGTTGCAGATAGCGCCGATGCAGAAAACCCCGCGCGAGGCGGGGTTCTCCGGATGGCAGCAATCGGGTGGCCGATGTCTGGCGAGGCCGCAGCCTTCGCGAGGCATGATCCCAAAGCCGGTTCCAGACTTCTCGATCATGCCCGAGGCATCAGGAGGGTTCCCGGCAGGTCTTGCCACCCCAACCCTGCTGACCCGACATGTTGCCACCTGCGGCCTTGCAGTCCTGGATGAACTTGGTGTTGCAGTCCGGGAACTTGCTGGAGCCGTTCTTGCAGTACTTGTCTTCGGTCGCGCCGCCATTACCCGACGAAGCCTTGCCGCTCGGGCCGGACGGCTTGTCATTGTCGGGGGCGTCGGAGATGTCGCCGGGGCCCGAAGGGCCGTTGCCGCCGGGGGCGTCGGAAATGTCGCTCGGACCCGACGGACGGTCGCCGCCGCCCGGGCCGGCCGAGAAGCTGGCGGCATTGGCGCTGCCGATGGCGCCGGCAAGCAGCAGGACGGCGGTCAGGATGGTGATCTTGGTCTTCATTGTCTTTTTCCCTTTTCGAGGTTGCGTTTCGGGGTCGCGGAAACGCTCTGGTTTCCACGTCGGAACGATCTTTCGGTTTGGGTTCCCCCCGGTTGATCTGGCGAGCTCACCTCGCCCTGGACATGACTGGGTCGCAGCGTCAGCGGGAAAGGTTCAAAGCGAGTTCGAATTATTTTCGCGAGGGTTTCGTGGGTGGTTTTTGGTCCGTCGGGTTGGGGTTCTGAACCGCCAGGTTATTGGAGGCGTCACGGCATGGAGCCCCGGGTTTCCGCACGTCGCTTCGCTCCTGCTCCGCCCGAGGATGACGAAGGCATTGAGGCTTGCGGCCAATCGCCGACGTCAGTGGTTGGCAGGCTTGGAGGTTGGCTTTTTGGCGGGTGTTCTCAATGCAGGGCAACGCAGGAACAGGAGCTGGAAGCTCTCCGCGAGCCTCCGACGTCGACGACGAGCGTCGAGGCCCATGTCTTCGTCATCCTCGGGTGGAGCAGGAGCGAAGGAGTGCGGAAACCCGGGGATCCTTGCCGCGACGGTGAAACCGCCGCTACGGTTCAGGCTTCGCGCTCCCAACGGTCAGGTAATGAAGTGGGGCCGAAAACGCCTAGGCTCACTCTGCCTGCCGCGCGGCAAACTCGCTGATACGGGCGTGCAGGGCCGCAGGGATTGCGATCCCCCCGGCCTCTGAGCGGGCCCGCGCCACAGCTTTTGCCGGGCCGGGGATGTGGACGTGGTACTGGCTGGACAGCCGGTCGAGCTGTTCGCGCATGCGCGTTTCGAAGCCGGGATCGAACAATTTCGGGTCGAGCGCCACGATGAACAGCCCGGTGCCTGGCGTCTGGTGGCCTTCCGATATGGAAGGCGCGTCGATCGACCAGTTGGCGCCCGAGACGCCGGCCGCAAGCACCTCGACCATCAGTGCGACATTGGCGCCGCGCGCGCCGCCGAAGGCGAGCAGCACGCCTTTCATCGCCTTTTTTGCGTCTGTCGTCGGCTTGCCCTTGGCGTCGAGGGCCCAGCCCTCGGGGATCGCCTCGCCTGTTTCAGCCGCCTTGCGGACATTGACGAAGGCGGTGGCGCTGGACGACTGGTCGATGACAAGGGGTGGGCCGTCGGCGGCGGGTGCTGCAAGCGAGATCGGGTTGGTGCAGTAGACCGGCTTGGTCGAGCCTGAGCCGGCGACGAGCGCCGGTCCGTTGGTGGCGGCCAGCGCGACGAGACCGGCTTCGGCGAGGCGGCCGGTGAAATAGCCGAGCGAGCCGCAGGTGTAGGCATTCTTCTGCGAGAATACGGTGACGCCGAACAGCCGGGCTGCCTTGGCGATCTCTTGGAAGTTTCGGTCGAAGCCGGTATGCGCCGCACCACCCTGGCCGTCGGACAGGTAGATCGCCAGCGCCGGCCGGCTGACCACGGGCTCGGCCTTGCCGTCGATGCGCCCGGCCTCGAGCGCCTCGAGATAGTCGACATAATGCGACAGCCCGACGCTCGCCTGGCCGTCGGCCTCTGCGGCAACGGCGGCAAGCGCGATCGAGATCGCCGTTTCCTCGGAGGCGCCGGCGCCGATGGCTGCGGCGATGCACAAGTTACGGGCTTCTTCGAGGTTGAGCGTGACGGTCTCTGTCTTTGTCTGCGGCACGGGCGTCATCCCAGTCTGGACGGAATCTTCGCCTCCAGCTTGCGGAAGCCGAAGACGAGGATGCCGGTGATGATCAGATAGATGAGGGCGAGCAGCAACAGCGGCTCGTAGACGATGAAGGTGTCCTGGCGGACGCGCGAGGCGACCGCGTAGATGTCGATGACGGTGATTGTGGCGACGAGCGGCGTTGCCTTGAGCTGCAGCACGGTTTCGCCGGCCAACGTCGGCAAGGCGCGATGGATCGCCTGCGGCAGCCAGATGCGGCGGAAGCGCTTCCACGGGCTCATGCCGAAGGCGCGCGCTGCTTCGAGTTGCCCCCTCGGCACGCCGGCGAACGCCCCGCGCATCACCTCGCCTTCATAGGCGGCATAAGACAGCGTCAGCGCAACGACGGCGTAGGGCCAGGCCTGCCTCAGGATCGGCCAGAGTTCGGATTGCCTGATCCACGGATATTGCGGGAACAGCGAGCCGAGGCCGTAATAGAGCAGCCAGAGCTGCAGCAGCAGCGGCGTGCCGCGGATGACAGTGCAGAACGCCTTAGCCGGCCAGGCCAGCCAGAACGGACCTGCGGCCTGGGCGAGCCCGAGCGGCACGGCAAGCATGAAGCCGAGCGTCACGGTGACGGCGAGGATCCAGATGGTGCGCCAGATGCCGAGCAGCGCCAGGTCGTAATATTTGGGCAGCCAGTCCCAGCGCATGAAGATGGCAGCCGAGAGCACCAGTGCTGCAGCGATGGCGATGAGCACGATGCGGTGCGGCTGCAGCCACTCGGAGCGGGCAGCAGACACTGCTGCAAAGGGCGTGGTTGCGCTCATCGGCCGGTCTCGGCGATCGGCGGCATGCCGCGCCGCGCCCAGCGCTCGATCCGGCCGATGATGACGTTGGAGAACAGGGTCAACAGCAGGTAGAGCACGCCGGCTGCGACGAAGAAGGTGAAATAGGCCTTGGTGGTGGCGCCGGCTTGGCGTGTTTCCTGGGTCAGCTCGTTGAAGCCGACGACGGCGAGCAGGGCCGTGTCCTTGGTGGCGATCAGCCAGAGATTGGCGAGGCCGGGAATGGCGAAGGGCAACATCGCCGGCAGGGTGATGCGGCGCAGCATCTTGCCCGGCGGCATGCCATAAGCGCGCGCCGCCTCGATCTGGCCCTGCGGTATGGCCAGAATGGCGCCGCGGATGACCTCTGTGGCGTAGGCGCCCTGGACGATGCCGAGCACGCCGATGCCGGCGGCGAGACCGGAGATGTCGACGGTGGCGTAGCCGAACTGTTCGAGCGCCCGGTTGATGAGGTCGGTGCCGGCATAATAGAGCAGCAGGATCAGCACCAGCTCCGGCACGGCACGCACGAAGGTGGTGTAGATCTCCATCAGGTCGCGCACGACAGGACTGCCATAGAGCTTGCCCCAGGCGCCCGCGATGCCGATGGCGAGGCCAAGCCCGAAGGCGCCAACCGCGATCTGGATCGAATTGGTGAGCCCGCGCAACAGGTTGGCGCCCCAGCCGGGCGGCGAGATCGCAAGCAGCTCGACGGCGCTCGTTTGCAGCAGCGGGTTCAGCAGATGCTCGATGTCAGTGGTCCTTCGCACACGAGGTCGTCAAAAGTCACCCTCACCGTCCGCGCCACCTTTTTCCACTTCGTAAGGGAAAGGTGGCGCCTGTCCAGGAAGTTTGGCGCGACCTTGCAGACGCTCGGTTCCTCGCCCCCAGCAAGTGGGGGAGAGGTGCCGAGCGAAGCGAGGCGGAGAGGGGCTTGGATCGCAAACATCATGGCGGCAGACCAAGGCACCCTGCGCCGGCCCGCTCACTTGCCGTAGATGTCGAAGTCGAAATACTTCTTGGTGATCTCGGCGTATTTGCCGTTGTCGCGGATGCCCTTGATGGCGGCGTTGAACTTGTCCTTCAGCTCGGTGTCGCCCTGGCGCAGGCCGACGCCGACGCCCGGTCCGAGCACTTCGAGGTCTTCGGCGACGTCGCCCTTCATGTCGCAGCAGGCCTTGCCGGCATCGGTGGCGAGGTAGGTGTTGAGCGAGAGCGAATCCGCCTGCACTGCATCGATGCGGCCAGCCGCAAGGTCGGCCTGGGCCTCGTCCTGGGTCTGGTAGATCTTGATCTCGGCAGCGGTGGAACCGAAGTGCTTCTTGGCGTAGGCCTCGTGCACGGTCGATACCTGGACGCCGATGATCTTGCCTTTCAGCCCTTCCGGCGTGGCGTCGAACTTGGCGTCCTTGGAGCCGATGATGCCGGTCGGGGTGTTGTAGTATTTGTCGGAGAAGTCGATCGACTTCTTGCGCTCGTCGGTGATCGACATCGAGTTGATGATGGCGTCGATCTTCTTGGAGTTGAGCGCCGGGATGAGGCCGTCCCAGGCGGTCATGGTGACCTCGCACTGGAGCTTGGCTTCGGCGCAGAGCGCCTCGATCATGTCCATTTCCCAGCCGCCCCATTTGCCGGAAGCGTCGGGCGAGGCGAAGGGCGGGTAGGGTTCGGGCGCCATGCCGACCTTGATCGACTGGGCGCTGGCGCTTCCGGCGCCGAGAACCAAGGCCAGGGCCACAGTTGCAAGCAGAGATTTCATGCTGTCACTCCCGTTATCGTTTGTTTTGACGTTCCCTTGATTTCGTCCGCTCGTCTGGGTTTTGCGCATGGTCCGTGCCATCGGGGACTACGCTAGCCAATGCTGCGGATGAATTGCTTTAGGCGTTCCGACTTCGGCGCGCCGAAAATCTGTTCGGGCGGCCCTTCCTCCTCGACCTGCCCGTTGAAGAGATAGATCACATGCGTCGCCACCTCGCGGGCGAACTTCATCTCGTGGGTGACCAGCACCATGGTGCGGCCCTCGCGGGCGAGGTCGCCGATGACCTTGAGCACTTCGCCGACCAGTTCGGGATCGAGCGCCGAGGTCGGCTCGTCGAAAAGCATGACGCGCGGCTGCACAGCGAGCGCGCGCGCAATCGCCGCGCGTTGTTGCTGGCCGCCGGAGAGATAGGCCGGATAGACGTCGCGTTTCTCGGCGAGGCCGACACGGGCGAGCAGCCGCTCGGCTTCTGCAATGGCGTCCATGCGCTTGATGCCGAGCACATGCACCGGCACCTCGATGACGTTTTCCAGGAGCGTCATGTGGCTCCACAAATTGAAGCTCTGGAACACCATGCCGAGGCGCGAGCGGATGCGCTCGATCTGACGGCGGTCGGCGGGGATGCTGTCGCCAAAACCATTGGGCTTGAGGCGGATCTCCTCGCCATTGACCCGGATAATGCCGCTGGTCGGGTTTTCCAGGCAGTTGATGCAGCGCAGCAGCGTCGACTTGCCGGAGCCCGAGCCGCCGATGATCGCCACCACCTCGCCATCGCGGGCCGACAGCGACACGCCCTTCAGCACATGCAACTGGCCGAACTTCTTGTGCAGGTTCTCGACATGGATGGCTTCGGCGGCGAGGCCGTCGGTCGGGGCAGGGTGCTTGGCTGCATCGACCGCAACCATCAGCGATGGCCCCGGCGTATGAACGTTGTCACGTCAGCTGGCAATCGGCTGCTCATGGTCGCGTCGCGATGTTCCCCTGGGCGGGGAGAGTGGACCCTTCTGCCTTGCGGCGTCAACGGCGCCATTTCCCGCTTCTTATGCGGCCCATTACGGCACTTGCGACGTTGTTATGCAAGTGTATAAATATTGCGAAAAGCCGGCTTCGGCGATTTTTCTCAAGACGCGAAGGTGGGCATGGCAGTCGCTGCGCGGAGAAAATTCCGCCGCGAAGGCGAGGAGCGCCGGCGGCAGGACCTGATCGAGGCGACGCTGGATTGCGTCGCCGAAAACGGCCTGCAGGGTGCCACCGTCAGGGCGATTGCTCTGCGCGCCGGCGTCACCGCAGGCCTGATCAGGCACTATTTCCCGGGCAAGGAAGAGCTGCTGCAGGCAGCCTATGCGACGATCATGGGACGCATGACCGAACTCGCCAAGACAGCGCTTGCGACCGTCGAGGAGGAACCGAGGCTGAGGCTCGCCGCCTTCGTCGGTGCCAGCCTGGTGCCGCCGGTCATCGACGCCAGGACATTCTCTTTGTGGGCGAGCTTCATCGGCCGGGCCGGCTCCGACCCGGCATTGGGCGTGGCGCACAGGGCCGGCTATCTCGGCTTCCGTGACGAGGTCGAGGCGCTGGTGGCCAAGGTGCTGGCCGATGTCGGCCGGAAGGCGAGCGAAGGCGAATTGCGCCGTCACGCCATCGCCATCAATGCGATCATCGATGGTTTGTGGGTGGAGGGTTGTCTCGCCGGCGACATGTTTGCCAGCGGCGAACTGGCGGAGATCGGCATCGGCTCGGTCGAGGCGATGCTGGGATTGAGCTTGCGACAGGGAGACGTGGCATGACGACGATCGGCGAAGCGCTCATCGGGCTTCTGGAGGCGCATGGCGTCGACACGGTGTTCGGCATTCCCGGTGTGCACACGATCGAACTCTATCGCGGGCTGGCGCGCTCAAGCATTCGCCACGTCACACCGCGCCACGAGCAGGGCGCCGGTTTCATGGCCGACGGTTATGCCCGTGCTTCGGGCCGCCCGGGCGTCGCCTTTGTCATCACCGGCCCCGGCCTGACCAACACCATCACCGCCATGGCCCAGGCACGCGCCGATTCTGTGCCCATGCTGGTCATCTCTGGCGTCAACGCGCTTGGCTCGCTCGGCAAGGGGCTGGGCTTCCTGCATGAGCTGCCCGACCAGCGTGGCATGATGGAGAAGGTGGCGCTGTCGTCGCGGCGGGTGACCGAGGCGGCCGAACTGCCCGGTGCGATTGGCAAGGCCTTCGAGATCTTTGCGACGCGGCGCCCGGGGCCGGTGCATATCGAGATTCCGCTCGATGTCATGGCCTTGCCGGCGGACGGTTTGCGGCAGTTGCCGAAGCGTGGCGCCGCGCATGTTCCGGGCGAACGCGTCATCGCCGAGGCCAGGCCGCTGATCAGTGCCGCGAAACGGCCGCTGATCCTTGCCGGCGGCGGGGCGCGGCGGGCCGGAGCCGAACTTGCGGCCCTGGCGGCAAGGCTCGATGCGCCTGTTGTGACCACGGCCAATGGACGCGGGCTGATGCACGGGCACGAGCTCAACGTGCCGGCAAGCCCGAGCCTCAAGGCTGTGCGCGCGCTGATGGCCGACGCCGATCTTGTGATCGCCGTCGGCACCGAATTCGGCCCGACCGACTACGACATGTATGGCGACGGCGGCTTCGTGATGCCGGAGAAGCTGATCCGCATCGACATAGACGAGATGCAGCTGGGACGGCGCCCGGCACCGGTTTCGATCCGGGCCGATGCGGCGGCAGCGCTGGCGAGGATAGGGGACGATGTCGGCGACGCGCGCAAGGCCGATGGTGCGGCGCGCGCCCGGGCAGCGCGGGAAAGCGCCTGGACGGAGATCGGTCCGGCGATGCAGGCGCAGGTCAAGGCCGTTGAAGTGATCCGCGACGCCTTGCCGGGCGCGATGATCGTCGGCGATTCCACCCAGCCGGTCTATGCCGCCAATCTCTATTACGACCATGACCGGCCGGGCGGTTGGTTCAACGCCGCGACGGGCTATGGCGCACTCGGCTTCGGGCCGCCGGCGGCGATCGGCGCAGCCCTTGCCGTCCCCGATGCGCCAGTCGTCTGTCTCAGCGGCGATGGCGGATTCCAGTTCACTCTGCCGGAGCTGGGTGCTGCGCTCGATGCGGCAGCACCCGTCATCTTCGTCGTCTGGAACAACCGCGGTTATCGCGAGATCGAGACCTCGATGCTCGACGCTGGGGTCGAACCCGTTGGCGTGTCGCCGGTGCCGCCGGATTTCGTGCTGATCGCGCAGGCCTATGGGCTTGAGGCGGAGCGATTGCAGAGTGTCGACCTGCTGGGTGTGGCGCTCAAGAAGGCCCGCTCGACGGGAAAACCCTGTCTGATAGAAGTCACCGTAGAATAGGCTGCGTCGCGGCCCACTACGGGAGTTGATCATGACTAAGAATTTCGAAGGCCGGCATGTGGTGGTTACCGGCGCGACCGGTGCGCTGGGGGCAGCGGTTGCCAGGCACCTGCTGGCCGAGGGCGCCATCTGCCACTTGCCGATCAGCCGGGCCAAGGCTCCTGACGGGTTCGAGTTTGCCGGTCATGATCGCGTCCATGTCGCCACCAGCGTCGACTTGACCGACGCCAAAGCCGTGGATGCTTTCTACGACGCCATTCCGGGCCTGTGGGCTTCGCTCCATTCCGCCGGTGGCTTCGACATGGCCTCCATCGACAAGGTCGATCCGACCCAGTTCGACCAGATGATGGACATCAACGCCAAGACCGCCTTCCTGTGCTGCCGTGCGGCGGCGCGCGCAATGATTGCGGGCCAGGCTGGCGGGCGCATCGTCAACGTTTCGGCCCGCGCCGGCATCGAGCCGCGCAAGGGCGGCGGCATGGCCGCTTATGCGGTGAGCAAGGCAGCTGTTGCGGCGCTGACCCTGGCGCTGGCCGAGGAGTTGAAGGGCGCCGACATCCTGGTCAACGCCGTGGCGCCGTCGACGCTCGACACCAAGGCCAATCGCGATGCGATGCCCAAGGCGGATTTCGCCAAATGGGTCAGCCTCGAAGCGGCTGCTGTTACGATCGCGCAGCTGGCATCGCCGGCCAATCAGGTCACCAGCGGCACGGTGGCAGAGATCTACGGCCGCGCGTAGGCACAATCGCCTGCAACGAAGTCAGGCCGCGAGCAGAATGGTGGCCGCGCCTACTGTGTCAGCAGGCCGCCATTGGGTACGCCAAGCAGTTTGGCCGGCAGGTAGATGACCAGCGAAGCAGCGCCCTTGATGACCTGGCCGCCGTCGGCCAGGATCGTCTCGGCCGGCGCGCCCTCGCCCCTGTCGGTGACGTCGTTCATCAGTCCGCCCGAGGTCGTCAACGCCATCAGCGTCGGCGAACTGGCGAAGACGCCATGGCTGCCGCCGTCGAGGTTGGAGGTGTCGAGCACGGTTATGTTCTCGGCCTGGAGGGCTGCGACGTCGGCGCCGCTGCCGACGCGTGGATGGCCGCCAGTTAGCCCGCCCGACAGGTTGAGCGCCTTGTCGCGCTTCGAAACCAGGATCATGAACGGGTCGGGCAGGTCGTCAATATCGCGCAGCTGGCTCTGGAAGACGTCGATGTCGATATCGGGTGCCGCAAGCACCAGGCCGTTGATGCGGTTGATGTATTTGCCGCGGCCGCTCAGCGACAGGCTGCGCAGCGCCTCCATCACCACATAGCTGCCCATCGAGTGGCCGACGAGCACGATGCGCTTGGCCTTGGTGCGGGCGGCGATCTCGATGGTGTCGGCAAGGCCGTCGCGGCTGTATGCGGCGCTGTCGCGGTCGTAGACATAGAGCGGCAGCGACCCGGCCGACGGCCAGGCGTAATGCAACGCCACCGCCTTGACCTTGTAGTCGTGGACGATCTGGGTGTTGCGGAAGATGCTGTCGGCGAAGTTGTTGTTGTAGCCGTGCACGAAGATGAAGATCTCGCGCTCGGCCTCGGGACGTCGCATCAGGTCGGCGTCGAGGGCGGCGACGAACTGCGTCTTGTCGTCATAGGGCTGGAAGGTGCGGGCGATGAAATTGCGTTCCGGGCTCGGCGTGCGGCTCGTGCTTTCGACCTCGCCGGCGACATGGGTCCTTGGGATGCCGATCTCGAACTTTGCGAAGTTGAGCTGCTTGGCGCGTTCCGCCGAATAGGGCAACGACAGGTCATTCGAGCGGGCGCGCATTGTCGAGACATAGATCTGGACGACGGAAGCGGATTCGCCCTGCTTGCCGTCATTGAGCCCAAGCACGGCCCGGCCGCCGCAGCCTGAGAGGACCAGCAACACGAAAAAGACGGTCAGAAAACGCAAACTGGGCATGGGCAGGCTCTGAACGCGGGCGGCAAGTCTGCGATTAATGCGCAGCAATTCCCTGTCGCGGCAACCTTGGACAAGCCGATCATGCCCGGCCGGGAAGCATTCGGATGAGCCGTGAAGCATTCCGGCATCACTTCTGGCCGGCGACGACAATCAGACAAAGAAAAACCCCACCGGATCGCTCCGGCGGGGTCATTCAGTTCACGACAATGAGCTGTTGGCTCAGTTGTTGCGGTTCTTCAGGGCTGCGCCGAGGATGTCGCCGAGCGAAGCGCCGGAGTCGGTCGAGCCGTACTGAGCGACTGCTTCCTTCTCTTCGGCGATTTCCAGCGCCTTGATCGAGACCTGCAGCTTGCGGGTCTTCTTGTCGAAAGCGATGACGCGGGCGTCAACCTTCTGGCCGACGACGAAGCGCTCAGGGCGCTGCTCGTCACGGTCGCGCGACAGGTCGGCGCGCTTGATGAAGGTCTCGATGCCGCTCTCGACAAGACGGACTTCGAGGCCACCATCCTTGATCGCGATCACTTCGCAGGTGACGACGGCGTTCTTGCGCAGTTCGCCAGAGGTCGAAGCTTCACCGACGGCGTCCTTGCCGAGCTGCTTGATGCCGAGCGAGATGCGCTCCTTCTCGATGTCGACGTCGAGAACCTGAGCCTTGACCATGTCGCCACGGTTGTACTCTTCGATGACCTGCTCGCCCGGACGGTTCCAGTCGAGGTCGGACAGGTGCACCATGCCGTCGACGTCGCCGTCGAGACCGATGAACAGGCCGAATTCGGTCTTGTTCTTGACTTCGCCTTCGACTTCGGTGCCGACCGGGTGGTTACGGGCGAAAGCTTCCCACGGATTCTCGAGCGTCTGCTTGAGGCCGAGCGAGATGCGGCGCTTGGCCGGATCCACTTCGAGCACGACCACGTCGACCTGCTGGGTGGTCGACAGGATCTTGCCGGGGTGCACGTTCTTCTTGGTCCACGACATTTCCGAAACGTGGATGAGGCCTTCGATGCCCGGCTCGAGCTCGACGAACGCACCGTAGTCGGTGATGTTCGTGACGGTGCCGGTGATCTTCTTGCCGATCGGGAACTTGGTGCCGATGTCCGACCACGGATCCGACTCGAGCTGCTTCATGCCGAGCGAGATGCGGTGGGTTTCCTGGTTGATGCGGATGATCTGCACCTTGACCGTCTGACCGATGTTGAGGATTTCGGTCGGATGGTTGACGCGGCGCCAGGCCATGTCGGTGACGTGCAGCAGGCCGTCGATGCCGCCGAGGTCAACGAACGCACCGTAGTCGGTGATGTTCTTGACCACGCCCTCGACAACCTGACCCTCTTCAAGGTTCTGGACGATCTCGGAGCGCTGCTCTGCACGGCTCTCTTCGAGAACGGTGCGGCGCGACACGACGATGTTGCCACGACGGCGATCCATCTTGAGGATCTCGAAGGGCTGCGGGTTGTGCATGAGCGGGGTGACGTCGCGGATCGGACGGATGTCGACCTGCGAACGCGGCAGGAAGGCAACGGCGCCGTCCAGATCGACGGTGAAGCCGCCCTTGACCTGGTTGAAGATGACGCCTTCGACGCGCTCACCCTTGGTGAACTTCTCTTCGAGCTTGACCCAGCTCTCTTCGCGGCGAGCCTTGTCGCGCGACAGCATGGCTTCGCCAAGCGCGTTTTCGATGCGCTCGACATAAACCTCGACGGTGTCGCCGACCTTGAGCGAGCCGTCCTTGGCCTTGGCGCCGAATTCCTTCAGCGGAACGCGACCTTCGACCTTCAGGCCGACGTCGATGATGGCCATGTCTTTTTCGATGGCCGTGACGATGCCCTTGACGACCTGGCCTTCGCCCGAATGACCGTCCGAGAAGGACTCTTCGAGCAGGCTCGCGAAATCGTCGCGGGAGGGATTAGCTTGTGACATTGGATCTCCTGGTGCGTCCCGGCTTGCGGGAGCGGCGCCGTGGGTTAGCGTTGCGTTGGCCTGCCAACATCCCGGGCAATAAGCCCTTGGCCGCCTGAAGCGGCAAATCGGCGCAAGAAAAATGCGGACAGGTCGGTTAAGTGGCGAAATCCGAGGATTTCAGCCTGTTCTCAGCTGCCAAGGGCCCGATCAACGATATCCCTGGCTGCGGAAAACGCGGCTTCTATATCCATTTCTGACGTATCGAGCAAGTGCGCGTCGTCGGCGGGCCTGAGCGGGGAGCCGGCGCGGCCGGTGTCGCGCTCGTCACGGCGGACGATATCAGCGAGAATCCCGGTGAAATCGGCGCTGCCGCCATTGGCCTCGATCTCGGCCAGCCGGCGCTGGGCGCGGACCTCGGCGCTGGCCGTGACATAAAGCTTCACGTCGGCATCCGGGCAGACGACCGTGCCGATGTCGCGGCCGTCGAGCACCGCACCTTGCGGCGCGCGTGCGAAGTCACGCTGCTTGTCGACCAGGATCTTGCGCACCTCGGGGATGACGGCGACCTTTGATGCCGCCTCGCCGACCGCATGCGCCGACAGCACCTTGCGGTCGAGATGGCCGAGATCGACGAGCTTCGCCGCCTCGATGGCATGCGCCACGTCGTCGAGCGGCCAGCCCTTTTCGATCAGCATGTGGGCGACGGCGCGATAGGTCAGCCCGGTGTCGAGCAGCGCCAGGTGGTAGTAGTCGGCGAGCCGGCGGGCGAGCGTACCTTTGCCGGCGCCAGCCGGGCCGTCGATGGCGATGGTGATCGAAGCAGGCATGTCCTGGCGAGATCCCTGGTCAGACGCCGCGCATCAGGCCGCCATCGACCTTCAGGCTCTGCCCGGTGATGTAGGCGGCGCCCTCCGAGGCAAGGAAGGCAATCGTCGCGGCGATCTCCTGGGAGGTGCCGTAGCGCTGCATCGGCACGCCGTCGCGGCGCTCGTCGGTCTGCGGCAGGCTGTCGATCCAGCCCGGCAGCACATTGTTCATGCGGACATTGTGCGGGGCGTACTGGTCGGCGAAGAGCTTGGTGTAGGCTGCAAGACCGGCGCGTGCCACGGCCGACGTCGGGAACATCGCCGCCGGTTCGCCGACCCAGGCGGTCGAGATGTTGACGATGGCGCCGCCCTTCTGGGCAACCATGACAGGCGCAACGAGGCGCGTCGCGCGCACGACATTCATGAAATAGACGTCGATGCCGGTGTGCCACTGCTCGTCGGTGATCTCCAGCAGCGGCGCCCGCGGGCCGTGGCCTGCGCCGTTGACCAGCACGTCGATGCGGCCCCACTTTTCCATCGTCAGGTCGACGAAGCGCTTGAGGTCGTCGTTCGACTGGTTGGACCCGGTGAAGCCGAGCCCGCCGAGCTCCTTGGCCAAGGCCTCGCCCTTGCCGGAGGACGACAGGACGGCGACCGAATAGCCGTCGGCTGCCAGCTTGCGCGCCGCCGCGGCACCCATGCCGCTGCCGCCGCCGACGATCATTGCTACTTTGTCAGACATAGGCTCGCTCCTCGTTGGTCCTGCCGAACTTAAGGGGCTTATTCGATCTCTGCACCCAGATCGGCCATCAGGCCCATGAATTCCGGGAAACTGGTGGCGATCATCGCCTGGTCGTCGATGGTGACGGGCTTTTCGGCAGCCAGGCCCATGACCAGGAAGCTCATGGCGATACGGTGGTCGAGATGGGTCTTGACGGTACCGCCGCCGAGGCCCTTGCCGCCGGGCACGCCGCGGACGGACAGCGTGGTCTCGCCTTCGCTGCAGTCGGCGCCATTGGCTTCGAGGCCGCGGGCAACGGCGGCCAGACGGTCGGATTCCTTGACGCGCAGCTCTTCCAGCCCCTGCATCAGCGTTTCGCCCTCGGCGAAGCAGGCGGCGACGGCGAGGACCGGGTATTCGTCGATCATCGACGGCGCGCGTTCGGCCGGGACCTTGACGCCCTTGAGCTCGGAGCCGCGGACGCGCAAATCGGCGACGTCCTCGCCGCCGGCATTGCGGCGGTTGAGGATCTCGATCGACCCGCCCATCTCGATCAGCGTGGTGATCAGGCCGGTGCGGGTCGGGTTCATCAGCACGTTTTCGATGGTGATGTCGGAGCCCGGCACGATCAGCGCCGCGACCAGCGGGAAACCTGCCGAAGACGGGTCGCCCGGCACTGCGATGATCTGGCCTGTGAGCTTGCCCTGGCCTTCGATGAAGATGTGGCGGACGCCCTGCTCGTCGGTCTGGACTTCGATGTTGGCGCCGAAGCCCTTGAGCATCTTTTCGGTGTGGTCGCGGGTCATCACCGGCTCGATGACGGTGGTGATGCCGGGCGTGTTGAGGCCGGCGAGCAGCACGGCCGACTTGACCTGGGCCGAGGCCATCGGCACCCGATAGCTGATCGGCGCTGCCTGCCGCGGGCCGCGCAGCGTCAGCGGCATGCGGTCGCCGGGCGAAGCGTTCAGCACCTGGACGCCCATCTGGCGCAACGGATCGAGCACGCGGCCCATCGGCCGGCCCGACAGCGAGGCATCGCCAATGAAGGTGGTTTCCATGTCATAGGTGCCGACGAGGCCCATGGTCAGGCGCGAGCCGGTGCCGGCATTGCCGAAGTCGAGCGGCGCCTCGGCCTGCAGGAGCGCGCCGTTGCCGGTGCCCTTGATGACCCATTCGTCGCCATGCTTCTCGATATGGGCGCCCATTGCCTTCATCGCGTCGCCGGTGCGCATCACGTCCTCGCCCTCGAGCAGGCCGGTGATGCGGGTTTCGCCGGAAGCCAGGCCGCCAAACATGAAGGAGCGGTGCGAAATCGACTTGTCGCCAGGAACGCGGGCGGTTCCAGACAGGGATTTCGACTTCCGGGCGATGGCCGGCTGCGGCACAGCTTGATGCGACATGGTGGTTCCTCGTGCGGGACGCCCCGCGAAACCGGGCTTTCCCAATGATTGCGGCGGTGTCGTAGCATCGATTGCCGCAACGGTCATCCCCCATCGCCCCTGCCGGGGGATTTGGCTTTGACAGCGCCCCAAACTGCGGCTAAGGGGTCCAAAAAGCGACAAGACGAGGCCTGACGTGGCAAAACCCGAACTTGGCACCAAACGTGTCGACCCGGAAACGGGACGTAAATTCTATGATCTGAACAAGGACCCGATCGTCTCGCCCTACACCGGCAAGGCCTATCCGCGCTCCTACTTCGACGATGGCAAGATCGCCGCCATCATGGAAGAGGAAGAGGAAGCCGACGCCAAGGAGCTCGACGCCGAGGATGAAGGCGCAGAGGTCGTGTCCCTGGAGGACGCCGACGACGAGGCCAAGGGCGGCGACGACCTGCCGGATCTGGACGACGATGATGTCGACCTGGGCGACGATGACGACGACACGTTCCTCGCCGACGAGGAAGAGGAAGACGACGACGTCTCCGACATGATCGGCGTCGGCGACGACGACGACGAGATCTGACACGGCTTTTCGGGAAACCGAAAAAAGGTTTCGATCAAGGCTTGCCAATGGTCGAATGCGGCGCTAGAAGCCGCCCAACAACACCGGCGCGGACGACAAATTCGCGCCGACCTTCGCCGGAAACGGCGCCCGGCCAAGGCCGGTGTGGGGCCATAGCTCAGCTGGGAGAGCGCCTGCATGGCATGCAGGAGGTCAGCGGTTCGATCCCGCTTGGCTCCACCAAATTCCTTCACCAAGTCAGCACGTTAGAGACAGTGGCCAGCAGGCCGCTACGTTGTCCTGACCAA
The DNA here is from genome assembly GCF_025628925.2 of Aminobacter sp. NyZ550. Taxonomy (NCBI): domain Bacteria; kingdom Pseudomonadati; phylum Pseudomonadota; class Alphaproteobacteria; order Hyphomicrobiales; family Phyllobacteriaceae; genus Aminobacter; species Aminobacter sp. NyZ550. The sequence continues at coordinate 645,914 of NZ_CP114190.1, read as the reverse complement.
GCAGTTTTCCTTCGTCACATCACGAGTTAGTCCGCATCCGCTCGGTTTGTCGGCGCAGCCATTTCATCCGGATTGAGCGTGCCGGCCAGTTGGGTAGCGCGTCCGTCGTGCATGGACCGCAGCCGGCCATCCGGGCGCCGTCGAGCGCGACCAGCGCCCGATTCGCTGCCTTAGGCGCGGTGCTCAACGCCGGGACGGAAACACCTGCTCCGCCGTCGGTCGGCCAAAACCGTCACTCATCAACTGGATGAGTAGAGATCCTGGCGTTCGGCCGCCGGTGACGCTGACCATCTGTCCAGTCGAATCGATGACCGTGCCGGCATGCGCCAGCGTGGTGAGTGCAGCGAGCAGCAGGCAAAGCAGGGCCGCGCGAGCAATGGCGCGCGACCGGAGCAAGGTCTGCGCGTCTGCCAGTAAGCTGAAGGGCTCTACACGGTCCATGTCGTCGGTCCTGTCCTGAGGCTGCGGCAACGATTTAACTTGACTATCATATTCAAGTTTAAATATTCAAGCCCATGACGCGGACAGTACCCGTCGAGCCAGCTCGGTGCGGCCCCGCACATTCAGCCAGCAATTTGCCAGGTGGACGACCTGGGGGTGGAAGCGACACGAACCGGAAGCGAACTGACATGACCGACCTTCAATCCCGCGCCCAACTGCAGCTGCAACTTTCGCCCGATCAACTGGAGAAGATCCGCGATCGGCTGGAGAGCTTTGACGCGAGCGCAAGCGCAGAGGGCGATGCCGTCAATTTCCGCTTCCTCTTTGGCGAAGCCTCGTTGGTGATGCCCAAGGGAGCGCTGATCATGCGGGCCAGGTCATCGCATCCCGACGGCCTGGCCCGGCTCAAGGATTTGATGGCGACGTCGGTGGAGTTCTACGCCAGAGAGAGCCAGCCGCAGATCGTTTGGCAGGGCGACCTATCGGGCCAAGGCGAGCTGGAGCAGTTCCGCCTGGCGACCGTCGTCAACGTGATCGACCTGACGCCGCATATGAAGCGCATCCGGCTCAAGGCGCCCAATCTCGAACGCTTCGCCTCGTTTGGCGGTCTGCACATCCGCATGCTGTTTCCGACGGCCAGTGTGCCGAATCCGGTCTGGCCGGTGCGTGGCAACAACGGCCTTGTGTCTTGGCCCGACGAAAACAGGCGCCCACCATCGCGGGTCTACACCATCCGCCGGCTGGAAGTGGCCGGCGGGCATTTCGACGTCGATTTCTTGATCCACGAAGGCGAGAGCGTCGGTTCCAACTGGGCATCGGCAGCGCGCGAGGGTGACAAGGTCGGCATTTTGGGGCCGGTCGGGCGTCCGCTCAGGCCGGCCGACTGGTTTGTCATGGGTGCCGACGAAACCGGCCTGCCGGCGGTCGGGCGGATGCTGGAGAGCCTGCCGGCAACGACGCGCGGCATCGCCTTCATCGAAGTCGCTGACGAGGGCGAACGCCAGCAGATCGACAATCTGACCGCGGTCGAGGTGAAGTGGCTGTACCGCAACGGTGTAGCAGGCGGCGAGAGCACCGCCCTCGCCGATGCGGTCATGTCGGTTGCCTGGCCGGAGCAGGTAACAGGCTTCGGCTGGTTTGCGGCGGAAGCCGCAGCGGCAAAACGGGTGCGCGACCACTGGCGCAGCGATCTGTCGCTGGGCCGAGACCAGACGATCGCCTCGGCCTACTGGACGCGAGGCGACGCCGGCTGATCCCCGGGGATCATTCCATGTGAAAGCGCATCGCGCTGACGCAGCCGTCCGCCTGCCGGTCGACGGTCCAGTGCATGTGATAGCGCCCGGTCGGCAGGCGGTAGCGCCGCTGGCCACGGCCGTCGTCGTCGACGAGTTCGAGCGGCGCCGGGCCGAGGTCGGATTCGCTCTCGACGATGACCTGTTCCAACCAGTGATCGTTCCATAGCTGCCAGGCTTCGTCGGTGAAGGCATCGCGCGGGGCCTGACGCGCGGCGATCATCCTGATCAGGCCGTCGTCAGCCTTGGTGCGGTCCGGCGTGGCGTCGGCGATCGGTTCGTATGGCGCCAGGGCGGCGTCGACGATGCCGGCAATCTGCTGTGCGATGCGTGCGACCTGGGCGTCGTCGACGTTGGCGAGCACGGCGACCGACAGATTCTGCGCCGGAAAGCGCGCGAGCTCGGTGCGGAAGCCGTACCAGGTGCCGCCATGCCTGATCTTGCGCTGGCCGCGCACGTCGGAATTCTGCCAGCCGAGCGCATAGCCGTTAATGGCAGGGCGGCCGTCGCGCATCAGCGCTGGCTCGAACATCTTGGCGACGATATCGGGGCGGAAGACCTGCGGCCGGTCTAGCTCGATGAACCAGCGCGCGATGTCTCGCGGCGAGAAGAACAGGCCGCCATCGCCGGTGCGCAGCAGCGTCGGCGCCGTCCAAAGCCGGTTGCGCAGCTCGCCATTTTCGCGGCTGTAGCCTGCCGAGCGGTTGGGCACAATGTCGGACCAGCTGGCGTCGCGGGCGCTCGCCATGCCAGCAGGCGCAAACAGCTGTTCGCGCAGCAGTGTGTAATAGGGCTTGCCGCTGACGCGGGTGACGATCAGCGATGCCACGATGTAGCTGGTGTTGGAGTAGCGGTAGCTTTCGCCGGGAGCGAAGGCCAGAGGCGACAGGCTGGCCAGTGCCAGCAGCTGCGCGTCGTTGTGGTCCTGCCAGAGATTGAGTGGCACGACGTTCCCTTCGATCGGCGCCGGCGCAAAGGCATCGCCGAAATTGCCGAGGCCACTCATCATCGTCAGCAGCTGGCGGATCGTCATCGCGGCCCAGCTCTCCGGCGTCTCGATCAGGTAGCGCCTGACCGGATCGTCGAGCTTGAGACGCCCCTGCTGAACCAGAAGCAGCACGGCGGCGGCGGTGAACATCTTGCCGGTCGAGCCCGAGTGGAAGATGCTGTCTGATGATGCTTGCACGTTGTGCTCGACATCGGCCAGGCCATAGCCGCCGATATGCAGGACCTGCCCGTCGCGGACGATGGCCACGCCAAGCCCAGGGATCTTGCTGCGCTCCATCTCTGCATTCAGGTGGTCTTCCAGCGTGGTTGCGAGGTTGGTGGCGGATTTTTCCGTGCTGTGCATTGCGGTGTCTTTCATTGCTGCGTGCGGTGGCAGGCATGCGGCACTGTTGCGCCGCATGATGGTCCGATGCCGTCTTTCGGTTCAGGTGACGTCTGGCCGTCAGTCGGCGGGTTTGACGTCGACGAGCGAGTAGGGCGCCCGGAACGGCTGGGGTACCGAAAGCCTCGTCTTGTTGAAAACCATCGTCTGGGCCGGTTCGTGCACCGGTACACCGACGAAATTGGCGAGCAGCTGGCCGTGGAAGTTCCGGAAGTTGACGACGCGCTCGTCCCACGACTTCGAGCCATACATGGCGAGTTCACGCAGCTCCTCCGACTTCGGGTCGTTCCACATCGACAGGTTCCAGGAATCCAGGCGCTTGGCACTGAAGAACCAGTCGAGGATGTCGGCGTTGGTCCAGGAATAGGGCGCAAGCACCAGCTCGCGCTCGGGCTTGAGGAACTGGCTGCGGTAGGTGCCGGCGTCGAACACGGTGATCTCGGCTTTCACGCCGACGGCCTTGAGCTGTGCCTGGATGATCTCGGCCGTACGCCTGTATTCGGTATCGGCCCGGGCCCAGAGCTTGACCGTAAGCGGCTTGCCGTCCTTAACGCGAACGCCATCGCCACCGCGCAGCCAGCCGGCCTCGTCGAGCAGGCTGGCTGCCTTGGCGGAATCGTGCCTGATCTCCAATGCCGGATCGACCTTTGCCTCGCCCAGCGTGGCGACCAGGAACTGGTGCGCCTCCTTGCCGACCCCGCCATAGACGCTCTTCAGGATCGAGGCCTGGTCGATGGCAAGTGCTGTCGCCTGCCGCACGCGGATGTCGGTGAAGGGGGCAGCCTGGGTGTTGATGGTAACGAGGGTCACGCCATAGCCGGGAAGCTCCCTCAGATCGATGTCTGCCTCGTCCTTCAGCTGCGGCAGGAAGTCGGTCGGCACGTCGAGCAGCATGTCGACGCCGCCGGTCTTGAGTTCGAGGAAGGCGGTCGAAGCGTCGGGGATTTCGCGCGCGGTCAGGCGCTTGATGTACGGCGCGCTTCTGTTTTCCGTCAGCGCGCTGCCCCAGCTGTAGTCCTCATTGGCGACGAGCACGGTTTCCTGGCCGACGACGAAGCTCTCGAGCTTGTAGGGGCCGGTGCCGACGGCCTCGGTCACGCCGTAGTCCTGGCCGCCCGCCTCATAGGCCTTCGGGCTCGGGACGCCCATGTTCGTCATGGCGAGGTTGAAGATCAGGTTCGGCTCGGGACGCTTCAGGATGAAGCGCACTGTGTGGTCGGCGACGACCTCGACGCTCTCGATGGCATCGACCATGTATTCGTTTTCGGTGCCTTTGAACTTGGGGATCCACCAGGCGATGGTCTGGGCGTTGAACGGCTCGCCGTCGGTAAAGGTCACGTCTTTGCGCAATTCGAAGGTCCAGCTCATACCGTCGGGACTGACCTCCCAGGAGCTGGCGAGATGCGGATGATAGGACTGGTCGGCCGCCTGCTCGACGAGACGGTCGTAGATCAGCCCGGCGGCCATGTTGAGGGTGACGGCGCGGATCGGATCATAGCTGGCGGCGCCCGACTCCTGGCGCCCGATCACGATCACCGCCTCGGTTTCCGCCAATGCGTGCGCGGGCGAAAACAGCCCGACAGCGATGCCAAGCGAAATAGCGGATGCAGAAAATAGGAACCAGCGACGGTTCATGAACCCCTCCCAAGGTTGCGTTGTGGATCGTGTGGCGGTGTCGGTGCTACGTCTTGCGGCCGGCGTGGCCGACGAAATCGCCATAGAGACCGGACATCCGGTCGAGCCGTTGCTCGACCTCCGGCCCGAGCTCGCCGATGATGCCATTGACCATCAGGTGGACGAGCGTCAGCATCGGCCCGTTGGTGTCCCAGAACAGGTTGATCTCCGAAGGTACTGCAAAGACCTCTGTGGTGCAGTCATGCGCCCAGTCGCAGAACAGGTCGGTGACGAGTGTCACCGGCATGCCGGCGTCGCGGGACCTTTGCGCCAGGAGCGCGGCCTGGCGGGAATAGCGGCGCGCGTCGAACATGACGAGCGCCGAGGCTTTCGGGTCGGCGAGCAGCACCTCGGAAAAAATGCCCGAGGAATGGTCGGCGAGATGCACGCCGTCCCTGACATACTGGAGCAGGTGGGCCATTGTCGCGGCGATGCCGCGCTCGCTTTGGAAACCGGCGATGAAGACGTTGTTCACTGTCGCAAGGCGCTTGACCACGGCGGACCATTGCGGCGTCCGAACCAGCTCATAGACCCGAACGGTGGCGGCGAGTTCGAGCTCGAGGCTTCTTGCCAGGTCGCCGCCACCTTCGCGGGTGCTCGCTTGGAACTCGCGCAGCCGGTCGCCGATCAGCCACGGGCTGTCGGAGACATCGACCTTGAGGTCGGCCTTGAGGTCCTTGAAGTGCTGGTACCCGATCGAGCGGCAGAAACGCCCGACCGTCAGTTCGCTGACGCCGACCTTTTCGGCGACGGTCATCGCGGTTTCGAACGGCAGTTCGCTGAGATTGGCCAACATGTAGGTGGCGATGGCGCGGCTCGCCCCCGCGCCGTTCTGCAGGCTGTCCGTCAATCGCTGGCGTACCGTTCCGCTCATCTGTTCTCCTCTTGCAAATAAGTTTGTCAGTTTTCTGAAGTCGAATCAATAGTGTTATTTTTCTGACATTGCAGGATATACGGAAGCTTCGCCGATGCGCTGCACCGCCGGCAGTAGCGCTGGATGGGCGATCGCATGAGAACGGCGCCGGTGGGGCATTCGTCTGGCAACGCTGATGCCGAGCGGCTGGAAGAGGTGGTCAGTGTCGGCGTGTTGCGCGGCAATTGCCTAGCGGCATTTGCGCTTTCTGACAGAGTCGATGGCGGCCTGCTCCTGCCGCAGGCCGTCGATCCTGGCCGTCTGCCTGTCCTGGATGGCAGTGATGGCCTTGGTGCCGCCCGGCGCCCATGCCGGAACGTTCCACTGGCCGACGGTGCCGCGGCTGATCGCGGTGCGCGAAATGCTTGATGCCGTGGTGCCCATGACGACATCGAGTTCAGCACAGGCCATGGCGTCGTACTTCAGCGGATCAACTGGTCCGACCGAGCCTGGCCCGGATACGCAGCCGGCCGCGGCGGCCAGGGCGAGGAACAGTGCGGTCCTCGCTGAAGCAAGAGCAATTGCCTTCATCGGGCAAGAGTAACAAGCCCGGCCGGAGATTGGAACCAGGTGCCCAGGTGAGCGCTCGCGCGTCAGCTCAGGTCTGGCAGCTGCGGGCGTTGACCGGCAGCGTCAGCACTTCGCCCTCGTCACGGCGAAGGACAAAACTGTCGAAATTGGCGATGGTGGCGCAGGAGTGATTGGGGAACACCCTGACGCGGCTGCCGAGCGGCAGGGTGCGAACTCCCGCGGGTACGAAGCCGTGCTCCTCCGACATGCGTTCGAGCGTCCACACGCCAGCGCCGCTGCCGGCGTCGGCGCCGATGACGATGCCGAAGCCGTTGCCGCCCATGCCATGGGCGCCACGGTCGGAGCTCATCGTCTTGGAGCCGGCATCGATGATGAAATGTGTGTCGTTGGCGGCAACGACACGAGCCACCACCGAAAGCGCCAGATCGTCGGCACTGCAGATGCCGAGGCGGAGGGCGGTGCCGTCGAGGAAGACGTAGTTGCCAGGGCGGATGCAGTCGACTGCCTGCAGCGGCGCGCCGAGACAGGTCGGCGTCGCCCCGACCGACAGGCAGGGTACATCGATGCTCAGGCCCTTCAGCATGGCGGCGAGGCCGGTTAGTGCTGCCGCCTCGGTGCGGGCAACCGCGGCGAGGTTTTCGGAATCGGTTGCGGCATAGGAATGGCCGGCATGCGACAGCAGGCCGGCGAAATGCAGGCCGGGTGCTGCGGCGATCTTTTGGCAGACAGCGATCGCCGCGGGATCGTTCGGCTTGAGGCCAACGCGACCGAGACCGACATCGACCTTGAGGAAGACGCCGATGTCGACGCCGTGGCGCACGGCAGCGGTGGAGAGCGCGTCGACGCCCATTTCGCTGGCGGCAATCGTGCGCAGTTCGGTGCCGTGCGCCTTCACCGCCGGCAGCAGGCGGTCGAGCGAACCGGCATTGACGATCGGATAGGCGACGATGATCGAGGGGATGCCGGCCTCGACGAAGACCAGTGCCTCGCTTGGCTTGGAGGCGGTGATGCCACGGGCGCCGAGCGCCAGCTGCCGCTTCGCCAGGTCGATGCTCTTGTGCGTCTTGACGTGCGGGAACATGACGAGCCCTGCAGCATCGGCGCGGGCCTGCATCGTCTGCATGTTGCGGGCCAAGCGCGTCTCGTCGACCTCGACATAGGGTGTCGGCCTTTCCGCCGCGGCCGGGCGCCTAAGGCCCTCGATCTTCAGCTGCGCTTGGGATGCGGCAATGTCGGGGCTTGTGTTGGCGGACGCAGGGGCGGCCGCCAACGACATGTTCGAAGGGGTCATGTTGGGAATGCTCTGATTTGAAATAGGGAATGCTTGATAAGGCAGTCGTCAGCCCGCGGCCACCTGTCTTACGTAGTGGGTGGATGAGATCTGGTGCATCGGCAGCTCGACGGGCACGAAGTCGGGCGCGCGCATGGCGCTCGGGATTTCGTCCGACATTGGCACTCGTCCTTCCGGACGGCGCGTCGGATCGGCGATCGGCACCGTCGACAAAAGCTTGCGCGTGTAGGGGTGCTGTGGGTTGCCGAAGATCGAGCGGCGGTCGCCGATCTCGACGATCTCGCCGAGATACATCACTGCGACCCGGTGGGCGATGCGCTCGACCACGGCCATGTCGTGGCTGATGAACAAAAGCGCGATCTGCATGTCGCGCTGCAAATCCATCAAAAGGTTGATGACCTGTGCCTGGATGGTGACGTCGAGCGAGGCGACCGCCTCGTCGGCGACGATCAGGCGCGGGCGGAGGGCAAGGGCGCGGGCAATGCAGATGCGCTGGCGCTGGCCGCCGGAGAAGGCGTGCGGGTAACGTTCGAGCAGCTCCGGCGCGAGCTCGACCTTGGCCATCAGCTCGGCGGCACGGGCGCGCATGGTCTCGAGCGAGCCGAGCTTGTGCACCCGCATCGGATCGATCAGCGACTGCTCGATGGTCATGCGCGGATTGAGCGAGGAGAACGGGTCCTGGAAGACCATCTGGGCCTGGCGCCGAAACTTCGCCACGACTTGCCGCGGCGCGCCGACAAGTTCGACGCCGTCGAAGCGGATCGAGCCGGAGCGTGGCTTGTCGAGCTGCATGATCGACCGCGCGACGGTGGACTTGCCACAGCCCGACTCGCCGACCAGCGCCAGTGTCTCGCCGGGGAAGATGTCGAAGGAGACGTTTTCAACGGCATGGACGCGGCCGGAGACATGGCCGAACAGGCCGGTCTTGAGGTCGAAGCGGGTGACCAGCTTGCGCACTTCGACCAGCGGCCGGCCAACCTCTTTCATTGGGGAGGATGCGTTCATTTGCCTGCCTCGGCGAGCTGGCACTCCGGTTCGAACACCAAGAGCGGGAACTTTTCGGGCGCGTCCTTGTCGGCCATGCTGCCGAGGCGCGGCACTGCCGAGATCAGCGCGCGCGTATAGGCGTGCCTGGGCTTGGCGAAGACGTCGTAGACGGTTCCCGTCTCGACGATCTCTCCCTTAAGCATGACGCACACCCGGTCGGCGACCTCGGCGACGACGCCCATGTCATGGGTGATGAACAATACCGACATGCCGATCTCCTGCTGCAAGGCGCGAACAAGATCGAGGATCTGCGCCTGGATGGTCACGTCGAGCGCCGTTGTCGGCTCGTCGAGGATCATCAGCGACGGCCGGCAGGCGAGCGCGATCGCAATCATCACGCGCTGGCGCATGCCGCCGGAGAGCTGGTGCGGATACTGGTCGAGGCGGCGTTCGGCATCGGGTACGCGCACCAGCTTGAGCGTGTTGAGCGCGATCTGGCGCGCCTGCTCCGGTGTCTTGCCCTGATGGTGGACGACGGCCTCGGCGATCTGGTCGCCGACGGTGAAGACCGGGTTCAGGCTCGACATCGGATCCTGGAAGACGATCGAAATTTCGGCGCCCCTGAGTGCCTCGACGCGCTTTTCGGAGAGCTTGGCGAGGTCGGCGACCTTGCCGTCCTTGAGGCGCATCAGTACCCGTCCGCCGGTGATGGCGGCACCATCATATTCGGTCAGCCGCATGATCGTCATTGCCGTCACCGACTTGCCCGAGCCGGACTCGCCGACCAGCGCCACCGTCTCGCCGCGCGAAATGGTGAAGGAGATGCCGCGCACGGCGCGGAAAGGTGCGCGGGAGCGGACAGCGAAGGAGACTTCGAGATCCTCAACCGACAGGATGACATCCTCGGGCAGTTGGGGTGGGGCGGAGTTGGCAGGGATCATCGGCGCATGGACCCGGTTTCAACGACGAGATGTCGTGTCGGGGCATCGAACGCAACGGCGCCGCGTCCTGTCAATAGGCGGGCAGGGGGTAGTGGCCCGCCCTGGAGCGGTCATGTCTGGCCGGTGACGTGACGCGCCGGCGCAAAAGCCAGTGAAATCAAGGCGCCGCAATTGGGTCGGCCAAAACTATGCGCATCACGCATCGTATCGCCTGTCTTCGCATAGCAAGCCTGACCAGCCATTCGGGGCATCCCGATCGGTCAGGCGGCGTCCAGCGTGGCATCGAGACTGCTTCGGTACTGGGGCAGTTCGGCGCATTCCTTGAGATGCTGCCACAGGGCGTCGCCGTCATGGCTGCCCGCGCCGGCGCGCCGGAAAATGCGGATCTCCATTTCCAGCGCCATCTGCTGGCCGCCGATCTGGACGAGCTGGCCCTGCTTCATCGCTTCGGCGACACAGATCTGCGGCAGCCAGGCGACGCCGCGCCCGGCGACTGCCATGTGCTTCAGGCCGTCGGCAAGCGCCGACTGGTAGACGGTGCTGAGATTGAGCGGGCGGCGCCAGCGCGACTGTACCAGCGTCGCCAGCTTGCCGATGTAGCCGTCGCTCCAGGAGTAGGCGAGGTAAGGAATCTCGGTGCTTTCGGGCACGTCGATGTCGAACAGGGCGCGGCCGTTTTCGTCGGTACCCGAGACCAGAACAAGCCTGTCCTTGCCGATCTGCAACGATTCAAAAGGTCCTCCTTCAAGAACGGGCGGGCCGTCGGGATGAACATAGGTGATGCAGAAGTCGCACTGCCCCGAGCATAGATGGTCGACGCTTTCGAGAAAATCGGCCGCGTGCATGCTGGTGCGCAGCGGCATGCGCGAAATCAGCGGCGAGCTGATCCACTTCGGAAAAAAGTACATCGCCAGCGTGTGCAGCGAGGTGAAGGTCAGCATTGGCGAGCTTTCGCCGGCGACATTGCGGCAGTCGGTGCGCAACCGGTAGGCCTCGCGCACCAGCCGCTGGCAGCCGGGCAGGAACATATTGCCCGCCCGGGTCAGCTGCACCGGATAGGTGCTGCGGTCGATGAGGTCGGCGCCGATCCAGCTTTCCAGCGATTTGATGCGACGGCTGAAGGCCGGCTGCGAAATGTTGCGCGCAGTGGCGGCGGTCGAGAAATTGCGTGTCGCGGCTATTTCCAGGAAATCTTCAAGCCATTGCAGTTCCATGCCGGCCCTCATGCGTGTTTTGCATAGTCCATCCTATCTACACATTGGACAGACCGGCAAGCGCTCTTCTAGCCTTTCCGTAACGAGAAGAAGAAAACTTCCTCCGCCATCAGAAGGGAACGATGATGAAACTAGCCTTAGCGTTGGCTATGGGCATGGGGCTTGCCGTCACGGCTGCGCCTGTCATGGCCGAGACAAAGAACCCCGGCACATTCGTCTTCATGTGGACCGACGACATCCAGTCGTTTGATCCGGCCTACATCGCCAACACGCCGAGCTCCTATGGCGCACTGAACATCTACAGCCGCCTGCTCAACTTCAACGGTTCGAAGATTTCCGAGTTCGTACCGTCGCTGTCGACGGAGGTGCCGTCGCTGGAAAACGGCCTGATCAAGCAGGGCAACGACGGTTCGGTGAGCTACACCTTCCCGATCCGCAAGGGCGTCTTTGCCCACAAGGTCGGCGTCAAGGGCGCCGACGGCAAGATCACCTGGGAGTATTACGACAAGCTGACCGACGCGCAGAAGGCGGCGATAGAGCCGGGCTACGGCCAGATCACGCCCGATGACGTGCGCTATTCGCTGCTGCGCGCCATCCTGCAGGGCCAGTCCTGGATGTCGAACGCGATTACCGAGGTGATCACGGCGGGCAAATACACCGACATCGCCAAGTGGGTGGAGACGGAAGGCAAGGTCAAGACCTTCGCCGAGGCCAGCCCCGAGACGCTGCGCAAGGTCTATGACCAGCTGTCGGAGCAGATCGTCGTCGACGGCGACAACGTCACGCTCAAGCTGCCGAAGTCGTTCCCGGCGACGCTCGGCGTCATCGCGTTGCCTTTTGGCACCTCCATCCTGGACAAGGAATGGGTCGCCTCGGTCGGCGGCTGGGACGGTTCGGGCGACAACTGGAAGGCGCACTACCGCCCGGAGCTCGGCGCCAATCCGCTGTTCGCCGAGGAAAACGGCACCGGTCCGTTCATGCTCGAGGAATGGGACCGCACCGACCGCCGCATCACGCTGAAGCGCTTCGACAACTACTTCCAGGGTCCGGCCAAGCTCGAGCGCGTGGTCATGCGCACGGTGCCGGAATGGACGACGCGGCGCCTGCAGCTCTTGTCGGGCGATGCCGATTTCGTCGCGGCTCCCGTCGAGTTCATCGACGAGCTCAGCAAGACCGAAGGCGTCAAGGTCATTGACGGCCTGCAGAAGGTGTTCTCGCGCGGCATCTTTTTCGCCTGGCCGCTCGACGACAACGACAATCCCGCTATCGGCAGCGGCAAGCTGGACGGTCAAGGCATCCCGCCTGACTTCTTCGCCGACATCGACGTGCGCAAGGGCTTCAACTACGCCCAGAACTACGACGCGCTGATCAACCAGGTGCTGCTCGGCAAGACGGTGCAGTCGCGTGGGCCGACGGTGCGCGGCATCATGGGCTACCGCCCGGATTCACCCATCTACAGCTACGACCCTGCCAAGGCCGAGGAGCACTTCAAGAAGGCCTTTGGCGGCAAGCTGTGGGAGGTCGGTTTCACCTTCACCGCCTATGTGACCGAGGGCAATCCGCAGCTGACGGCAGCCCTGTCGGCGCTGCAGATGGGCCTGTCGCGCATCAACCCGAAGTTCAAGATGCAGATCCAGGCACTGCCCTGGGCGTCCGTCTCTGACAAGCTCAACAACCGCGAAAAGCCGGCGGCGCCGCTGACGGTGATGGGCTGGGGTCCCGACTATTCCGATCCGGGCGGCCCGCTCGGTGCGGCATCCTACTACCTCTCGCCCACCGGCCTCGTCGGCGGCATGGTAGGCCAGGGCTACCGCGACCTGATGGCGGAGAAGTTCAAGCCGCTGCTCGATGAGGCCTGGGCCTCGAACGACCCGGCCGTGCGTGAGCCGATCTACGCCAAGCTGCAGGACATGTCTTACGAATACGCCACCACGCAGTTCCTGTGGGAGGACTTCGGCTACGTCGTCACCCGTAGCAACATCGACGGCTATGTCGACAACATGATCCTCTACGGAGCCTGGGACTTCTACCCGGTGACCAAGGCCAACGACTGATTGGCGGCCAATACGCCGGGCGATCCCCTTCGCCCGGCGTATTGCTTGTTTTCCCCGAAACCGGAACCCGTGCACCCGTGCTGACCTACGCCCTCAGACGATTGATGATGCTGCCCATCGTCCTGTTCGCGCTGTCGTTGATGATCTTTGCGCTGCAGATGTCGCTATCGCCGACGCAGCGCCTGGCGGCCTATGCGCCGTCGCCCGACTACCTCAAGGGTGGCCAGGAAAGCATCCGCCGGATGATCGAGCAGTACGGGTTGAACGATCCCTTCTACATCCAGTATGGCCGCTGGATCGGCGGCGTGCTGACCGGCAATCTCGGCTGGTCGGAAACGGCCCGCCAGCCGGTGTCGACGGCGCTGATGTCGCTCTTTCCGGCAACGCTGGAACTGGTAGTGCTGGCGTTCATTCCGTGCCTGCTGCTCGCGGTATTCCTGGGTTCCCGCGCCGGCATCCACCTCAACCGCTGGCCCGACCACGTCATCCGCATCTTCACCATCCTGGGCTGGTCGTTTCCGGTCTATGTCTTCGGCCTGCTGATGCTTCTGGTGTTCTACTCGGCGCTCGACTGGTTCCCGCCCGGCCGGCTCAGCCAGTGGGCACAGACGACCGTCAGCTCCGGCAATTTCGTCCGCTACACCGGCGCCAACACCGTCGATTCGATCCTGAACGGCAACTGGGCGATCTTCGTCGATTCGCTGCGCCACCTCGCAGCCCCTGTCATCACGCTGACCTATGTCAACGTTGCCTCGATGACGCGGGTGATGCGTACCTCGATGCTCGAGACGCTGCGTCAGGATTATGTCCGCACCGCCCGCGCCAAGGGCCTGCCGCGCCGCGTGGTCGAACTCAAGCACGCCCGGCGCAACGCGCTTTTGCCGGTGGCGACCATCGCCGGCATGGAGCTTGCCGTCATGATGGGCGGCGTCGTCATCACCGAGACCATCTTCGACTATGCCGGGCTCGGCCAGTTCGCCGCCAAGACCGCGGCCAATCTCGACTTCCCGGCGGTTCTCGGCTTCGGCCTCTATTTCGCGGTCGTTTTGGTGCTGATGAACCTGATCGTCGACCTGATCTATCCGCTGCTCGATCCGAGGGTGAAGACGCAATGAAGTTTCTTCGCTACCTCGCGCGCAATCCGGTGTCGCTGCTCGGCGTCGTGATCCTTCTGGCCTTCGTGCTGATTGCCATCTTTGCCCCGATGCTGGCGCCGCCGCAGAGCTTCCAGCTGTCGCCCTACGACACGCCGCGCGCCGGCTTTCTGGCGACGCCGATGCCGCCGTCGCGTGATGCGTTGTTCGGCACCACGCAAGGCCAGTACGACATCTTCTACGGCGTCGTGTGGGGCACCCGCACCGCCTTCAAAATCGGCCTCGGCGTCGTTGCCATCTCGGTGCTGATCGGCACGGTGATCGGTGCTGTCGCCGCCTATTATGGTGGGCTGGTCGAAGAGGTGCTGATGCGCATCGTCGACGTGTTCATGGCTGTGCCGTTCCTGATCGCCGCAATGGTGCTGACCGCACTGCTCGGCAAGGGCATCTGGCCGATCACCATCGCGCTGACAACCTTCGGCTGGATGAGCTACGCCCGCATCGTGCGCAGCGAGATCCTCAGAATCCGCGAGATGGACTACATCCACGCGGCGCGCGCCTATGGCGCCAGCGACCTCAGGCTGATCGTGCTGCACATCCTGCCCAATGCCATGTTCCCGGTGCTGGTGCTGGCGACCATGGCCACCGGCTCGATGGTGCTGTCGGCGTCCGCGCTCAGCTTCCTCGGTGTCGGCACCGAGGAAGGTTATGCCGACTGGGGCCAGTTCATCGCCTATTCGCGCAACTGGATCGTCGGCCAGCCCGGCAACCCGTTCCAGTTCTGGTACACGCTTGCCTTCCCAGGTGCTGCCGTCTTCCTGTTCGTGCTGTCGTGGAACCTTGTCGGCGACGCGTTGCGCGACATGCTCGACCCCCGCCATTCCCACTGAAATTTCCCCCATCTTTTCAGCTCAAGGAGCATTTGCCATGCCTTCCCTGTCCGCCGCATCGGTCGAGCTGTTCGAGGACCTGATCCGCTACGAGGTCGAGGACAAGGCGATCCCGTCGATCTCCTATGCACTCGTCGACCGCGACGGCGTGCTGGCTGAGGGGCACATCCAGCGGAGCGACCGCCATTTCGACATGCGCGAAGACACCTGCTTCCGCATCGGTTCGATCACCAAGACCTTCACCTCGCTGGCGATGATGCAGCTTGTCGAGAAGGGGCTCGTCGACATCGATGTCGACGTTTCGACCTACCTGCCTGGCTTCCATCCGATCAACCCGTTCGCCGGCGCCGAAGCTGGTCCGCATGGTTCGGTGATCAGCCTGCGCAAGCTGATGACGCACACCTCCGGTCTGGTGCGCGAGCCGAAGAGCGGCCACTATCTCGACGCCACCCGGCCGCCGCTCGCGGATACGGTCAATGAGCTCGCCAGCTCGACGCTGAAGCAGGATCCGAGCATCGGCATCATGCACTACTCCAATGCCGGCATCGCCGTGGTCGGGCGGGTCATCGAGGTGGTGACCGGCCAGAGCTATTCCGACTATGTCTCAGAAAACATCATGAAGCCGCTCGGCATGAACCAGTCGTCCTGCGGCATGGCTTCAGGCATCCGCGAACGCTTGGCGCCGGCCGATATGTGGACTTTGGACGGCGACACGCCGGCGCCGGTGTTCAGCCTCGGCGGCTCGCCGGCAGGCAACATCTTCTCCACGACCGGCGACATGGCGCGTTACGTCCAGTGCCTGCTGCGCGGCGGCTTCAACGCCGAGGGCAACTCGATCATCTCGCCGGCCTCGCTGCGCGAGATGTGGGCGCCATTCGGCAAACGCCCCGACAGCCTTGACAAGTCGATGGCCGGATATGGCCTGTGCTACGGCGCCGGCGAGGTCGACGGCTGGGAGTCGGTCGGCCATGGCGGCGCGGTCTATGGCTATGCCTCGCACATGCTGATCCTGCCCGGTGCCGGCATCGGCGTGCTGATGTTCGCGACGCTCGATTTCGCCAACCAGATCGCCTCACGCCTCGGCGTCGATGGTCTGCGCATAGCCCTTGCAGAGCGCAAGATGGGCAAGCCGTTGCAGCGCCTGCAGCGTCCGCCCGTCATCGCCGACGAGCAGTTCAACTCCTTGCCCGGCTATTACAGCGACGACGCCACGCAGGAGGTCGTCGAGGTCAAGGCGAAGGACGGCAAGCTCTATCTGATGGGTGACGGCGTGCCGCTGCAGATCCGGCCAGTATCAGGCAAGGATTTCGTCATCGACGGCCGTATCTATGGCCGTGGCGCCGGCTATGCGCACATGAACCTGTCCTTTCCCGAACCGGGCAAGCTGGTATGGAAGGACGCGAGCTGGACGCGCATCGAAGCGCCCGTCGACGAGACGGTGCCGGAGGAGATCGAGCCGCATCTCGGCGAGTACGGCCCAGACTTCAACATCACCTATCTCAGCTACAGCCATGGCGGGCTGAAATGCCTGATCGAGTATTTCTGCACCCACAGCTGCGAGCCGGTGGGCGAAGGGCGCTTCCGCATGCATGGCAAGCTTTATGAGGACGAAATCCTGGAGCTCGATGCCGTCGACGATCACGGCAGGCGCGGCATCCGCGTCGGGCCGATGTTTCTCGAGCGGCGCCCCTTGTCCCGGGCGGAGGCGGCCTGAGCAGCAGCATGACCGCACCTTTCAAGATGGAGTCGCCGATCGGCTCCCGCATGGTCATCGCCGGGCGCGAGGTCGACTATTACTGCGGCACCTCCTATTTCTGCCTGCACGGCCACCCCGAGGTGATCGAGGCGGCCTGCGCTGCCACCAGGCAGTATGGCATGGGGCCGGGCACGCTGGCTCACATGCAGGTCTATGCCGATTTGCAGGAGCCGCTGCGCCAGTGGTTCGGCACCGAGGAGGTCGTCTACATGATCTCGGGCTACACCAGCCCGATGGTGCTGCTGCAGGGGCTGCGTGAGGATTTCGACCTCGTCTTCATCGATGCCGCGACGCATTACAGCACCCGCGACGCGATCCCGACGCTGGGCAAGCCAGTGCATGAGTTCCGCCATGGCGATGCCAATGACCTGGCAGCGCAGCTGGCGCTGCATGTCGGGGTCGGGCAGAGGCCGGCCGTGCTGACTGACGGGGTGTTTCCGTCCTCCGGCCGGTTGGCGCCGCTCAACGACCTCAGGCAGGCGATGGCACCTTACGACGGCGCGTTGCTGTGCATCGACGATTCCCACGGTGTCGGCGTGCTCGGCGAGACCGGGCGCGGGTCGCTGCAACATGCCGGGCTCGAAGGCGAGGGCAACTTCCTCGCCGGCACGATGAGCAAGGCGTTTGGTGCTCTGGGCGGGGTCGTTCCCGGCGACGCGACATTGGCCGAAAAGATCACCCGCAACGCGATGATCATGCGCGGCGCCTCACCCGCACCGCCCGGATTGGCTGCCGCCGCCGCAGCGTCGTTGCGGATCCTGCAGACGACGGACAGGCGTGCCAGGCTGTCCCGCAATGTCAGCCGGATGCGCAGCGGCCTGCGCGACCTCGGCTTCGAGGTTGCCGATACGCCGGTGCCGATCGTCACCATCAAGGGCGTCACCGACCTCGAACTCCTGCGCGATCGTCTTGCCGAGCGCGACATCATCGTCAGGGTCCAGCAGCCGGGCGGCTATTCCGACGCGTCGGATGTGCCGAGCATGCGGCTGGCGGTGTTTTCCGAGCATTCCCCCGACCAGATCGACCGGCTGCTGCGGTCGATGGCTGAGCTTCTCTAGAACCGAGGATTACGATCATGAAGGTGTTCATCAGCGCCGACATCGAAGGCACCGCCGGCATTACCGTGTGGGACGAGGCCCGCAAGGGACATGCCGCCTACGAAGAATTCCGCGAATACATGACCGACGAGCTGGTGGCGGCCTGCGAGGGCGCCAAGGCTGCCGGCGCGAAGGAAGTGCTGGTCAAGGACGCGCATTCCACCGGGCGCAACCTGATCCTGTCGAAGCTGCCGGCCTATGTCACGATCGTCAGGGATTGGAGCGGTCACCCGGATATGATGATGTTCGGCATCGACGACAGCTTTTCGGCGGCGCTTTACACCGGCTATCACAACAAGGCTGGCACCGACACCAATCCGCTGGCGCATACGCTGACCGGCACCGTATCGCGGCTCCTGATCAATGGCGAGGTGGCATCCGAATACACGCTCAATGCGCTTTGTGCGGCGCGTTATGGGGTGCCGTCGGTGTTCCTGTCAGGCGATGCCGGCATGTGCGCGGAAGCCAAGCTTCTGGTGCCGCGCATCGGCACGGTTGCGACGAGCGAGGGGTTTGGCCCGGCCACAAGATCGCTGACCCCAAAAGCCTCGGTCGCTGCGATCCGCGCCGGCGTCGAGGAAGCGCTGTCGCGCGACCTCAAATCCTGCCTGCCGAAACTCGCCGACAGCTTCGAGCTGGTGGTCGAATACACCAACCCGCACGAAGCCTATCGCGCCAGCTGGTATCCCGGCGTCGAGCATCCGGCACCGCGCACATTGCGCTTCCGCGCCAGTGATTTCTTCGAGATCCAGCGCGCCATTCGCTTCATCGTGTAGCGGAAACGCTTACGGCCGGCGGCGCCTGAACGGGGGCGCCAGTCGCTTCGCCCCGGCCTCCTCTGTTCGGCCCGGGGCGAGCGGCAAGCATCGCGCATTAGGCGCGAGCTTGTCCGACGCTCCGTCCGGAGGATTGGCGAGCATGCGGGCAACGATGCTCTTACGGAGCCGGCGCCGGTCTTCGGCGTCGTTAGCGCGCGAAGGGCGATGGTCCAATGATGGAACGGACAATGGAAAGGGATCGTCCACGCACAGTCGGCGGTCAACATCACGGCGCTACCGACCAGCCTGAGCTCGGGATCTTCATCGAGCGCCGCCACCAGGCGACCGACACGAGCCGGCTCGGAAATGGCGTTGGCGTCGAGTCTTACGATGATGTCGGTGGGTGGCGCCTCGATGCCGAGGTTGGCCATGGCGGCAGTGCTGATGATGGTCGGATGGATCGTCACGGATGCGGGTATCGCGACGGGCGGCTCTGTCGAACAGCTCCTTCTGGCCAGTAAGGTCGACGACGACGATGAATTCAAGATCACGATAATCCTGGGCGAGGATGCTGTCGCCCGCGGCAACGTTGAGTTGACCACCGAACATGGTCGGCAACGCCAGAAAAGCGCCTATCCGCCTCAGGATGCAGCAGATTTTTGATGTGCGTTGCACAACATTTGGAGTTGCACCTTAGCTGTCACGAAAATAGGCTGAATTGTCCCTCCGTGCGCCCCCAGGTGCCAGGGCGTCAAACAACAGAGGCTTTCCATGACACGATTTCACACCCTCCTCGCGGCTGGCGTTGCCGGCCTCGCGACGACCCTCGTCGCTGCGCCGGCGTTCGCCCAGGGCAAGACCCTGACCATCTCCTGGTGGGGCTTCAACGGCGACAAGCTTGACGAGTACATCGTCAAGCCGTTCAAGGAGAAATGCGGTTGCGAGATCGTGTTCGAGACCGGCAACAACGCCGACCGTCTCAACAAGATCAAGATCCGCAATGGCGAGGGCGTCGACGTCGCCTACTTCACGGATGCCTACTCGCAGATCGGCATCAAGGAAGGCCTGTTCCAGCCGATCGACAAGTCCAAGGTGCCGAACCTTGAAGGTCTCTACGATCTTGCCAAGGCACCGCAGGGCGAATTCGGCCCGGCCTACACCATCGGCCGCGTCGGCGTGATCTATGACAGCGCCAAGGTCAAGGCGCCGATCACCTCGTGGAACGACCTCTGGAAGGAAGACTTCAAGGCCTCGCTGTCGCTGCCCGGTATCACCACCACCGCCGGCCCGATGGCCGTCATGGTGGCCGGCATCCACGCCGGCGTCGACGCCTTTGCCGATGCCGACGCCGCCTTCAAGGCTGTCGAGGCGCTGAAGCCGAACGTCGTCAAGAACTACAACACCGGCTCCGAGCTGGTGAACCTGTTCTCAACCGGTGAAATCTCGGCGGCTGTCGCGCAGGACTTCACGCTGGCCCAGATCCAGGCCGCCGTGCCCACCGCTGCATGGGCCAATCTCTCTGATGGCGCGATCGCAACGCTGAACACCATCAACATCCCGAAGGGCGCCGCCAATGTCGAGCTGGCGCATGAGTTCATCAACTTCGTGCTGTCGAAGGAAGTGCAGCAGAAGACCGCCGAGAACGGCGTCGATGCGCCCGTCGTCAAGGCCGTCGAGCTGACGCCCGAGCAGGCCAAGCTGTGGACCTACGGCGCCGACATGATCGCCTCGCTGAAGCAGGTCGACTACGAGAAGATGAACACGGCCAAGACCGAATGGGTCGACCGCTGGAATGAAGTGTTCGGCATGTAATTGCTTTCAGGGCGGGAAGGCATGGCTTTCCCGCCCGCCACTGTGTGCCGGGGGCAACGCCCCGGACGTTTTCTTGCCGCTGTCACAGCCCTTGCGGCATTCTGCGCCTTTCGCGGCCGCCCGATGAGGGGTAGCACGCCGCAACAAGATCTCCCGGACGCCATCTGTCCGTGGAAACTGGAAGAGATTTCATGCTGAAACGCTTTGCCGGATGGTGGCTCGCAGGGCCGGCTACGCTGGCCGTATTGGTGTTCCTGATACTGCCGGTGGCCGCGACCATCGCCACGACCTTCGGCGAGGATGGCGGCATCTTTGCGCCCTACATCGCCTTCTTCAACAGCGGCTTCCGCCGCACCGTGCTCTGGCGCACCATCGAGATTTCGCTGGCGACCACAGCGATTTCGCTCATCGTCGGCTTCCTCACCGCCTATGTCGTGTCGAAGTCGCCGGGCAAGCTGAAGAGCCTTCTGATCATCGCGGCCGTCTTCCCGCTGTTGACCGGTGTCGTCGTCCGCTCCTTCGCCTGGCTGATCATCCTCGGCAAGAATGGCATCCTGAACAATTTCCTGGTCGGCATCGGCGCGATCTCAGAGCCGCTGTCGATGCTCTACACGCAAGGGTCGGTCATCGTTGCGATGGTCTATCTTTTCGTGCCGCTGATGATCCTGACGCTTGTTGGCGTGCTGGAGAACATCCCCGACGACGTCGTCCAGGCCTCGTCATCGCTTGGCGCCACGCCGGCGGCGACCTTCCGGCAGGTCATCCTGCCGCTCGCCGTACCCGGTCTGATCGTCGGCGCCGTTCTCGTCTTCACCGGCTCGTTCACTGCCTACGCCACGCCCCAGCTGCTCGGCGGCGAGCGACAGATGGTGATGGGCACGCTGATGTACCAGCGTGCCATGGTGTCGTTCGACTGGGTCGGCGCTTCCACAATCGCGGCAATCATGGTGGTGATCACGGTCGCCGTCGTTCTTGCCATGAGCCGCGTTGCGCGGCGTCTCAACCCGATGGCGACATGATGACCAGCCGTATCAATCCCCTGCTCATCCTGTTCACCGTCCTGGTCTACATCTTCCTGATGGGGCCGCTGATCATCGTGCTTGGCGCCTCGGTCAGCGACACCACCTATCTGACCTTCCCGCCGCAAGGCCTGACTTTGCGCTGGTTCGAGAATATCTTCGAGATCAGCGCCTTCAAGCGCACCATCATCACCAGCCTCGAGCTCGCTTTCCTGGCGACGGGACTGGCGCTGTTGATCGGCATTCCGGCGGCCTATGCTCTCAACCGCTACCGCATCAAGTTGCCGTCCTGGCTGTCGACCGTCTTTGTGCTGCCGATCCTGGTGCCCGAGATCGTGCTCGGCTTCTCGTTGCTGAAATCGGTGGCGGTGGGCATGCAGACGCCGATCTTCCTGACGCTGCTCGTCGGCCACATGCTCTTGGTGCTGCCCTATTGCGTGCGTGTCGTTTCGGCGAGCCTCGCCTCGTTCGATTTCTCGATCGAGGAAGCCGCCGTCAGCCTCGGCAGCCCCCCGGTGAAGACCTTCTTCACCATCGTTTTGCCCAACGTCCGCTCTGGCGTGATCGCGGCCTTCATCCTGGCCTTCATCACCTCGATCAACGACGTGTCGACGTCGCTGTTCCTCACCGGACCAGGCGTCTCGACGCTGCCGATCCAGATCCTCGCCCATGTCGAGCAGTTCTTCGATCCGACGATCGCGTCGGTGTCGGTGCTGCTGATGCTGCTGACCGTGGCAGTCATGGCCATCGTCGAGCGCACGCTCGGCCTCACCTTCCTTGCGAAGTAGACCCATATGACCCAGGCACTTACAGTCCAGAATCTCACCGCCCACTACGGCGCCACCAAGGTGCTGGAGGACCTGTCGCTCTCGGTCGGCAAAGGCGAGCTCGTCTCGCTGCTCGGCGCCTCGGGCTGCGGCAAGACGACGACGCTGCGCCTCATCGCCGGCTTCCTCGAGCCGACCTCCGGCTCGATCCGCCTTGGCGACAAGGACCTGACCCGGCTGCCGGCCTACAAGCGTGACATCGGCCTGGTGTTCCAGAACTACGCGCTGTTCCCGCATCTCTCGGTGCTCGACAATGTCGGCTTCGGATTGAAGCAGCGCGGCGTGGCTCCAGGTGATCGCGAGAAGCGCGCCAGGGCAATGCTCGAACGCGTCGGCCTGTCGCAGCTCGCCGACCGCCTGCCGGGCGCGCTCTCCGGCGGCCAGAAGCAGCGCGTGGCGCTTGCGCGTGCACTCGTCATCGAGCCGCCGCTTTTGATGTTCGACGAGCCGCTGTCCAACCTCGATGCCAAGCTGCGTGTCGACATGCGCGTCGAGATCCGCCAGCTGCAGCGCGCCAATGGCACCACCTCGGTCTATGTCACCCACGACCAGGAAGAGGCGTTCTCGATCTCCGACCGCGTCGCCATCATGAATGCCGGCCGCATCATGCAGTTCGACACGCCCGAGACGCTATACCAGCGCCCGGCCAATACGTTTGTCGCCCGCTTCGTCGGCTTCGAGAACCTGGTGCCGATGACGGTTTCCGCACGCGACGGCGCTCAAGTGACGGCCGTGACCGATGGCGGATCGCAGCTCAAGCTGTCGCAGGACCGTTTCGGCGCGATCCCAGACGTATTCGTGCTGGCCGCACGCGCGGATGGCCTGGCCGTCTCGACGGACGCCAACGCCGAGGGCATTCCCGCAACGCTTGGCCTGCGCACCTATCTTGGTCGCGCCTACCAGTACCAGGCTGACACTGCTGCCGGCCAACTGATCGCCAACGGCTCGCTGTCGGCGCCGCTGGAACCGGGCGCGCGGGCCAAGCTGGTGCCGGTGCCCGACCAGTGCTGCGTGCTGAAACCGGAGTGACCGGAGGAGCGACCATGTCCATCCTCATCACCAACGCCACCGTCCTCCCCTGCACGGAGGACATGCCCTTCGTCGACAAGGGCTGGGTCCATGTCGAGGGCGAGGTCATCAAGGCTGTCGGCGTGGGCGAGGCCCCCGCAATTGTCGGCGCGGAAATTGTTGACGCCGGCGGCGATGTCGTCATGCCCGGCATGGTCAACCCGCATTGCCACATGGCGATGACGCTGTTCCGCGGCCTCGGCGAGGACGTCGACGACCGGCTCTACCGCTACATCCTGCCCTTGGAACGCAAGTTCGTGCGGCCCGAGGCAGTGCGTGCGGGAACGGCACTTGCCGCGCTCGAGCTGATCGAGGGTGGCGTCACCACAGTCGCCGACATGTATTACTTCGAGACCGAAGTCGCGCGGGTTGTGGCCAATGCCGGCATCCGCGGCGTGCTGGGCCAGACCATCGCCGACTTCGATCCGCCCGACCACAAGTCGGTCGACGAAGGTTTTGCTCTCACCGAACAACTCGTCGCCGAATTCGCCGGACATGATAGGGTCATCCCGTCGATTGCCCCGCATGCGCCCTATTCGACCGGCATGACGACGATGGAGCGCATCGCCCGCTGGGCGGACGACCATCCCGACGTGCCTGTGCAGATGCATCTGGCCGAGAGCGATGCCGAGATGGCGTGGGCTGAGAAAACCCACGGCATGCGACCGATCGAGGTCGTCGAGAAGGCGGGCCTGCTGCGCCGGGGCCTGATCTGCGCGCACTGCCTGCATGTCGATGAGACCGACATCGAGCGCATGGCGCATGCAAAAGTCTGCGTCGCCCACAATGCCCGCTCCAACGGCAAGGCCGGGCGCGGCATCGCACCCGTCGAGGCGATGCGAAAGGCCGGCATTCCGGTAGGGATTTCGACCGATGGCGCGATGAGCGGCAACACGCTCGACCTGTTCTCGCAGTTCGCGCCGGTGTCGATGTTCCAGAAATTGCTCGGCCACAGCCGCAAGCCGATGGCCTCGGTCGACGTCGTGCGCATGGCGACCCGCGATGGCGCCAAGGTGCTGGGCCTGGATGCAAAGGTCGGCTCGCTCGAGCCGGGCAAGCAGGCCGATCTCATCCGCGTCAGCCTGGCCTCGCCGCGTCAGCAGCCGGTCTATGACATCTATTCCACGCTGGTCTTCGCCACCCTGCCGACCGACGTGTGCGACGTCATGGTGGGCGGCGACTGGCTGATGCGCGGCCGCGAGGTACTGAGCCTCGAACGCAAGAAGGTGCTGCGCGACGCGCTGCAGGTGGCGCACAGCTTCAAAGCCGAGATGGCCCGCATCGACGCTGCGGGCTGAGGTCCGGACGAGCGTCCGGGACGTACAGGGAAGGACAAAGCAATGAACCGATCAGAAGCCTCGACGCATCTCGACAAGGTGCTCGCCAATGTCGACGCCAATATCGACGCAAGCCTTGCGCGCCTGTTCGACCTGATCCGTATTCCATCTGTCTCGACCGATCCGGCGCATGCCCCGGACTGCAAGCGCGCCGCCGAATGGCTGACGAAAGAACTCGGCGAACTCGGCTTTGACGCCTCGGTGCGTCCGACCGCGCGCCACCCGATGGTGGTCGGCCACGACCGCACGGGGCAGGGGCCGCATGTGCTGTTCTACGGCCATTACGACGTCCAGCCCGTCGATCCGCGTGGTCTGTGGCACTCCGACCCGTTCGAGCCGAAGCTCGTGCCGCAGCCCGATGGCGAGACCCACATCGTTGCCCGCGGCGCCTCCGACGACAAGGGCCAGCTCTTGACCTTCGTCGAGGCGTGCCGCGCCTGGAAGGCCGTCGCCGGCAGCCTGCCGATCCAGGTGTCGGTGCTGTTCGAGGGCGAGGAAGAGATCTCCAGCCCGAGCCTGCCGCCCTTTCTCGACACGACCGGTGCCGAACTCAAGGCTGATGTCGTGCTCGTCTGCGACACCGACATGTGGGACGCCGAGACGCCAGCGGTGACCACCATGCTGCGCGGCGTGCTGAAGGAGGAGATCGTTATCTCCTGCTCCAACCGCGACCTGCATTCGGGCATCTACGGCAACGCCGCGCGCAATCCCTTGCAGGTGCTGTCCGACATCGTCGCCAGCCTGCGCACGCCAGACGGCGGCGTGGCTGTCCAAGGTTTCTACGACGGCGTCACCGAACTGCCCGACGCCATCAAGGCACAGTGGCAGCGCCTGCCTTTCGACGACAGGGGCTTTCTGGGCGATATCGGCCTCTCGATTCCCGCCGGCGAAAGCGGCCGCTCTGTGCTCGAGCAGGTCTGGGCACGCCCGAGCTGCGAAATCCACGGCATCATCGGCGGCTACACCGAAGAAGGCTTCAAGACGGTCATACCGGCCAAAGCGCAGTCCAAGATCTCCTTCCGCCTCGTCGCCGGCCAGGATCCGGAAAAGATCCGCGATGCCTTCCGTGCCCATGTCCGAGCCCGCATCCCGGCCGATTGTTCGGTCGAGTTCATCGACCACGGTGCGAGTGCCGCGACCGTCATGCCGATCGACGGCGCGTTTCTCACCAAGGCGCTCGGCGCGCTGACCGAGGAGTGGGAGCGCGAGGCGGCAGTGGCCGGCAGCGGCGGCTCGATCCCGATCGTCTCCGCCTTCAAGGAAAAGCTCGGCATGGATTCTTTGCTGATCGGCTTCGCCCGCTTCGACAATCGCATCCACAGCCCGAACGAGAAATACGACCTTTCGAGCTTCCGCAAAGGCATCCGGTCCTGGGCCCGCATCCTCGCGGCGTTTGCGCACGACAAGGGCTGAGGCTGCAGGTGGGGCGTCCTTCGACGCTCGCCCGCTGATGTTTCACCAGTTCCGGAGCGGCGGGCGATTGGCTTTTCCTCGCCCCCGCAAAGCGGGGGAGAGGTGGCACGGCGAAGCCGTGACGGAGAGGGGGCGCCTCGAAGGACGCACCAAAGTCTCGCCTACCAAACCACCTTGTGGCTCTCACCCGTCTGCACGTTCACGAACCCCTCGGGCACCGCATCCGTCGGCGCCACAAGCACCCAGCGCCAAGGGGCGCAGGTCAGCGTGGCGAACTGCAGGCGCTCGGGGAAGCCGGGGAACCAGCGCGGCGAAAACGTTGGTTCATAGAGCCAGTCGATCTTGTTGGCTTCTGCATAGAGCGCCTCCATCTCGGCATCGAGCGCCTCGGCCGGGCGGTTGGTCATCAGGCCGCCGACCTCGTAATGCACGTCGGCGACGACCTTGCCTGATGTGACCAGCGCCCAGCCGCCCTGGTTCTGCGAGATGCGGTTGACCACCTCGGCCATGGCGGCATCGGACGAGCCGACGACCCAGATGTTGTGCTGGTCGTGCGCCACCGTGCAGCCAACGGCCGTGTCAGGCGTCTTCGGGCCACAGCCGAGCCAGAACATCTTGGCGACGCGGCCCTTGCCTGAATAGCGGTCGACGACGGCGAATTTGGTTATGTTGCGGTCGCTGTCGCGCTGTACGGCGCCATCGGCCACCGGAAGTTCCGTGGTGATGAAGTTGTCATCCCAGTGGAACGGACGCAGCAGTGCCGCCTGCATCGTCGCGCGGCCCGGCTCGGCAGCGACGGCGAAGTCTGCGGCGGTCAGCTTTCGGTCGACATTGACCGTCTTCGTCGCCCAGTCAGGCCAGTCGATGGCAGGCAGGTGGCCGGTGAAGCGCTTGCCCTCGGACACCTGTTCGCCATCGGCCCAGACCTCCGCGATCGACACGGTCGCTGCCTTGTCGAGCAGCACCATGTCGGCGAAGCGCCCGGGGGCGATGGAGCCGACAATGGGTGTCAGCCGCATGTGCCGCGCCGGGTTGATCGACACGCATTGGTAGGCGATCTCCGGCGACAGGCCGCTTTCGATGGCGAGGCGGACATTGTGGTCGGTCGCGCCCATCTTCAGCGTGTCGGAGGCGCTGCGGTCGTCTGTGGCGAAGGCCACCTGGCTCCAGTCGCGCAAGCCGCGTTCGAGCAGGCCCTTGATGATGTCGGGCATCGAATGCGGACGGACCTCGATGAAAATGCCGTGCCGGAGCTTGTCCCATGCCTCCTCGGGCGTCCACGCTTCGTGGTCGGAGGACAGGCCGGCGGCGGCGAACGCATTGATCGACGGCAGGTCGCGCAGGCCGGCGCCATGGCCCTCGACCACGCCGCGCTTCTCGAATGTCGCCTGGATCATGCCCCAGAGCCTGCCATAGGAAGGGTTCTCGGGGTTCCAGACGGCCGGCCAGTCCATGACCTCGTCGAGGCCGGCGACCATCGTGCTCTCGCCGAGGAAGCCGATCTGCTCGGCATAGCCGAAATGGCCGCCGCCGCCTTCATAAGCCGTCGGCGGAACCGCCGAGCCGGGCAGCGGAAAGATCTTCATCGGCGAGCCGGCACGGCGCGCCGTTAGCCAGAATTCGAGATTGTTGGGGCCGTTGACGTTGGAAAATTCGTGGCTCGCCTCGCAGGTCCAGGTGTTGCCACGCGGCATGACAAGGGCTGCCTCGTGCTCTGGCGTCAGGTGCGAGCTTTCGATGTGCTTGTGCACCTCGCCGAAGCCCGGCACCGCCGCAAGATGCGTGCGGTCGATGGTCTCGCGCGCCGTGCCCGCGAAGCTGCCGGCGGGGCCGACATAGGCGATGCGGCGGCCGCGGATCGCCACCTCGCAATCGTCCATCCAGGTGCCGGTGTGCACGTCGAGCACGCGGCCGAGTTGGACGAGGCGATCGGCTTCGCGCTTGCCGAGGGCAACAAGCACGAGGTCCTGCCTGATCAGGATTTCGTCGGCGGGATCGATGAGGAGGTCGGCGGGCAAAGGAGCTGTCTTGGTCATGGCTTCGCCTCTACCGCATCACCAGCGAAATCGGAACCCGTTTCCACTGTGCCAGCAGTGAGCGGTCGAGCGGTGCTGGGACAAGCATTTCGGCTTGATTCCCCTGATGCGATGATGTGAAGCCAGACGGACTTGATTTGAGACTGGAACGAAAGGTCGCGCCATGCAGCTGAAACCCACCCGCAAGGTGATCATCGACACCGATCCCGGCATCGACGATGCAGTGGCGATCCTGCTGGCGCTGAAGTCGGCCGAGTTCGACGTCATCGGAATCACGACGGTCGCCGGCAACATCGGCATTGCAACGACGACGCGCAATACCGGCCGCATCCTCGCGCTTGAGGGCCGGGTCGACGTGCCTGTCATCGCCGGTGCCGCCGGGCCGCTGTCGCGCAAGGGTTTCGACACCGCCGACATTCACGGCAATGACGGCCTCGGCGGTGTGGCCTTCCCCGATGCGCTTTCACAGCCCGTGGCCGGCGACGCAGTCACCTGGTTGCGCGACACGCTCCGGGCCGCGGAAACCGGCAGCATCGACATCCTGGCGCTCGGCCCGCTGACCAACATCGCTCGCCTGGTTACCGAGTACCCGGAGGCCGCTGGCCGCATCGGCCGCGTCATCGCCATGGGTGGTGCGGTGCACGAGCCGGGCAATATCGGCCCGCGCGCCGAGTTCAACATCGCCGCCGATCCGGAGGCCGCCGAGATCGTCTTTGGCGCCGGGCTCGACATGACGCTGATCCCGCTCGACGTTACCCGCAAGGTCCGCGCCACGCGCGACGACACGGCCATGCTGCAGGCATCCGATGTACCGGCGGCTGTCGCTTCGGGTGCGCTGATCGACGCCTATTTCCAGTCGACCACTGGCGGCGAAAGCCGGCCGCTGCACGACCCCTGCGTGATGCTGCTGGCGCTGGACGAAGAGTTGTTTGGCTGCGAGACGCTGAAGCTGGCGGTCGACACCGGCACGACTCGCGATGCGGGCGCGCTGACGGTTTCAGAAGATGGGGCTGCGGTTTCGGTGGCATTGAAGGTCGAGAGCGCTGCGGTGCTGAAGCTGCTCTATGCCAGGCTGAAGGCGGAGTAGCGCTTCGTCGCAGAAGGGAAGGCCCCCTCTCCGTCACGGCTCTGCCGTGCCATCTCTCCCCCACTTCGTGGGGGTGAGGAACCCAAGTTCTGAGATCCGGATATCGTTGCTGCAGCAAAGCTTGGTTCATTCTGGGTGAACCTATGTGTTCAGGGCATCGCTGGCGATTAGCGTTTCCTCGCCCCACGAAGTGCGGAGAGGTGGCACGGCGAAGCCGTGACGGAGGGGGGGCTTTCAGCGCGCGCTGACGACCAACAATTACGCCGCCAGCTCCTGCTCGACCAGCGTCGTCCAGAACTTCACGCCGCTCGCCAGTGCGTCGTCGTTGAAGTCGTAGTGGCTGTTGTGGTGCAGGGCGCCGTCGACGGCGGGGCCGTTGCCGAGCCAGACATAGGCGCCGGGCACTTCCTGGCTGAACATGGCGAAGTCGTCGCCGGCGGTCGATGGCGGAAACTCGGTCATCACCTTGTCGATGCCCAAGGCTGCCTGAGCTGCAGCCAATGCCCGGCGTGTCGTGTCCCGGTCGTTCACGACAGGCGGCATCTGCCTGAAATAGCGGTACTCTGCCTCGATGCCGTAGAGCTTCGCCGAGCCCTCGGCCAGCGCGCCGATCTCTTTTTCCAGCTGGTCGCGCACGGCGGCCGAATAGGCGCGCGAGGTGCCGCCGATCTTGACCAGATCGGGGATGACGTTGAGCGCCTCGAAGCTGCCCGCTTCCATGGCGCAGGCGCTGACCACCGCCGGCTGGAGGGGATCGACGCGGCGTGCGACGATGGTGTGGAGTGCTGTCAGGAACTGGCCGGCTGCCGTCATCGCGTCGCGGCCGAGATGCGGCTTGGCGCCATGGGTGCCGATGCCCTTGAAGGTGACGGTCCAGCGGTCGGACGAGGCGAGCTGCGGCCCTGAAACAACCGCCATGCTATCGGTGGCGATGCCGGGCATGTTGTGCAGACCGTAGACGGCATCGACCGGAAACTGCTTGAAGAAACCGTCCTCGATCATCGCCTTGGCGCCGCCACGACCTTCCTCGGCCGGCTGGAAGATGAAATGCACAGTGCCGGAAAAGCTCTTGCGACGGGCGAGTTCGCGGGCGGCACCCAAAAGCATGGCGGTATGGCCGTCATGGCCGCAGGCGTGCATCTTGCCTGACACGGTCGACTTGTAGGCCCGGTCTTCGGCCATCTCGGGCATGGCGAGCGCGTCCATGTCGGCGCGCAACGCGATGCGCCGCGAGCCGTCGCCGAGCTTCAGCGTGCCGACGACGCCGGTCTTGCCGAGCCCGGTCTGCACCGAGATGCCGGCCTCGGCCAGCATCTTCTGCACGATGCCTGATGTGCGTAGTTCCTCGAAGCCCAGCTCGGGATGGGCGTGGATGTCGCGGCGCAGCGCCGTCAGCAGCTCGATTTCGCCCTTGTCGTGCCCGGCCGTCGATGTCATCACGCAAACTCCGTTCGGCCCGGTTCTGCAATCTCAGGCGCCCAGGGCCATCGGCGCCGCATGTCCCCTTCTGCAACAGAAAGGCCCGTTGTGCCACTCGCTCCGCATCAATTCTGGCAGACAGTTTATCCCGCGGACACGTTCGACGCTGCACCGGCGGACGGCTTCCACGACCTCTATCCGGCATCGCTGCCCGACGGACGTCAGATCGCGCTGCCCGTCCGCGTCCTGCCGGGCGACGGCAGCCAGGCAGTGGCGTCGATGATCGTCAACCAGGCGAGCTTCGCCGTCGAGGATGCGCTGTCGGATGCCATGGCGGCCCATGCCCGGGTCTACGCGCCCGAGGTCGTCATCGGCGTGCCGACGCTCGGCCTGCCTTTGGCCAATGGCGTTGCCCGGCGTCTCGGGCATGACAGGATGGTGGCGCTCGGGACGTCGCGAAAGTTCTGGTACAGCGAGGACCTGTCCGAGCCGATGAGCTCGATCACCAGTCCGGAGCACGCCAAGCGGCTTTATCTCGACCCGCGCATGCTGCCGCTGCTCGAGGGACGGCGAGTGCTGGTCGTCGACGATGTGATAAGTTCCGGCACCTCGATGCTGGCGGTGCTGAAGCTGCTGGCCAAGGCGAACATCCGGCCGGTCGCGGCCATTTTTGCCATGCTGCAGGGCGATGTCTGGCGCCGGGCGATCACCGAGCTCGATGCCAGCTACATCGCCCATATCCACGGCGCCATTACCTCGCCGCGCCTCAGCCGCAGCTCCGGTGGCGGCTGGTTCCCGAAGCAGGACTAGGCCTCACCCACGCGGTTGTTCCAGGCGCCTGCTTGCGACGTTCCGGTCGGGCACATCGCGCCAAGATGCTGCCTGCTGGAACGCCCATTGTTATCAGTTGGATGCCTTGGCCTCCGAGACCAGCACCGGGTCATTGCGGTAGCGATCCGGGAACAGGCGCTTGAGGTTCTCGATCTTCGGCAGGTCGTTGTAGACGATGTAGGGGTAGGTCGGGTTCAAGGTCAGGAAGTCCTGATGATAGTCCTCGGCCTTGTAGAAGGCGCGTCCGGGTTCGATCGTCGTCGCGATCGCCGCGTCGAAGACCTTGGCCTTGTCGAGCTGTGCGACATAGGCCTTGGCAACTCTCGCCTGTTCGGCATCGGTCGGGAAGATGGTCGAGCGGTATTGGGTGCCGGTATCTGGACCCTGGCGGTTGAGCTGGGTCGGGTCATGCGCGACCGAGAAATAGACCTGCAGGATCCGACCATAGCTGATCTTGCTCGGATCGAAGGTGACCTTGACCGCCTCGGCGTGGCCGGTCGCGCCGCTGCCGACGACGTTGTATTGCGCCGTCTGCTTGTCGCCGCCGGCATAGCCTGACACGGCGTTGGTGACGCCCTCGACGTGCTGGAACACACCTTGCACGCCCCAGAAGCAGCCGCCTGCGAGTACCGCCACCTCCGAATTGCCTTGCGCAGTCGCGTCGATCGCCGGCGGCGGAATCTTTATCCCCTCCTGCGCCACGCCAGGGGTCGTCAGAGCCCAGGCGCCAAATACGGCAGCCGCGACCGAAAGCCAGAATGCCGGGCGACAGCTGGCAACGGTCCGTCTTGCCGCAACGAGTTTCCTTGTCATCGAACTACTCCCGTTTGTCGTTCCTGGGCCATGCCGCTTGCGGGACGCCCGGGGACCTGTTCGGCCCGCCAGTAGAGGATACGGAGATGGAGGTGGCTTTGTTACGCGATATCGCCGTGGGTCACGCGCATTTGACTGCTGCGCCGGTCAGGCCGGCGGTCGCGAGCCGGTGTCCGGGGCTACCGACCGTTTCCCTGCAGCGTCCGTTCATCAAGGCAAAACGCCGACACCAATCCGAGGCGGTTGATCTCACCGCGAACTTACGTTATCACGATGATGGTTTGATCAAATGAGCGCGAAAGGCAGAGGCGACCAATGACCCGAAAAGCGATCTATTCAGGTTCTCCCTTCGAGGAACTGGCTGGCTACTCACGAGCCGTGGTCGATGGCGACTGGATTTTCGTTTCGGGTACGGCGGGATACGATCCCGAGATCGGCGGCTTCGACCCGGACGCGGCGGTGCAGACGCGCCGCGCGCTCGACATCATCGCCGCCGCCCTGGCCGAGGCGGACTCCAGCATGCGCGACATAGTGTCGGTGCGCGTCAATCTTGCCAGCCGCGACGACGTCAATGCCGTCTCGCGCCTGCTCGGCCAGACCTTCTCCGATCCGCGCCCGACCAACACCACCGTCATCGTCGGTTTCGCCGTCGAGGAGATCAAGGTCGAGCTCGAGGTCATCGCGCGGCGTCAGGCCGACACCGCTGCAGATGTTGCCAAGGTGGGACAATGAGGCGGGTCGCGCGGCGTATCTCCGGGACGCCACAGAAATCATTCGGCATGTACCAGAAGGCTGCGGCACTCGCCGGCAGCGGGCGCGACCTCATCCATCTCGAACTCGGCCGCCCGGCGGCCGACACGCCCGAACACATCAAGCAGGCGACGATCGCGGCGATCCTGGCCGGCGACGTCCACTACAGCGACCTCAAAGGCACCGCGAGCTTTCGTGAGGCGCTCGCCGAAAAGCTGCGCAACCAGAACGGCATGGATGTGAGCGCAGCCGACATCCTGGTCACCAATGGCCTGACGCATGCCTCGTTCGCGGCGTTCCTTGCCTTGCTCGATCCGGGCGACGAAGCGATCCTGCTCGACCCATTCTATCCCCAGCACATCGGCAAGATCGAACTGGCCGGCGCCAGACCGGTGTTCGTGACGCTGGATGCAGCCGACGACTTCGCCCTCAGGCCCGAGCTGATCGAGGCCGCCATCACCGAGCGCACCCGGATGATCGTGCTGGTCAATCCGGTCAACCCGACCGGCCGCGTCTACTCGCGCACCGAGCTCGAGGGCCTCGCCGAACTGGCGATCCGGCGCGACCTGCTCGTCGTCTCCGACGAGGTCTACGAAGACATGGTCTATGATGGCCGCGAGCATGTCAGCATCGCGGCACTGCCCGGCATGGCCGAGCGCACCATCACCGCTTTTGCATTCACCAAATCCTTTGCCATGGATGGGTGGCGTCTCGGCTACATGGCAGCCCCTTCCTGGGCGATGCCCGGGCTGCTGAAGATCACCGCCAACGACGCCACCCACGTCAATACATTTATCCAGGCCGGTGGTCGTGCCGCGATCACCGGCCCTTCCGCAGTGCTTGCCGAACTGGTCGACCACGACCGCCAAAAGCGCGATCTCGTCGTTCGCCGCCTGAACCAGATGCCGGGTGTGAAGTGCCCGTCGCCGCAAGGCGCCATCTACGCCTTCCCCGACATCTCGGCCTTCGGCATCCCGTCGCAGGCGCTGGCGGAGAGGATCCTCGACGAGGCGGATGTGGTCGTCGAGGCCGGCAGCTTCTATGGTCGGTCGGGCGAAGGCCATCTTCGCGTCTGCTTCGGCTCCGAAAGCCTCGAGCGGCTGGACGAAGGCATGGATCGGCTGTCCAGGTTCTTCAACAATCTATGGGACGGCCGCGATGGCGCGCCGGCCAGCGGCGAAAGGCGGGGCAGCGCATGACACAGACCGGCGATGTCATCCTGCAGACCCGGGGCCTCTCGAGGAGCTTCGGCGCGCTCAAGGCCGTGGACGGTGTCGACATTTCGGTCAAGGCGGGCCAGATCACCGGCCTGATCGGTCCCAACGGCGCCGGCAAGAGCACGTTGTTCGGCCTCATTGCCGGCGAAGTCCAGCCGAGCGCCGGCGAGGTGATCTTCGACGGCAAGCCCATTTCGGGCCTCAGGCCCGATAGGATCTTCCGCGCCGGCCTGGCGCGGACCTTCCAGATCCCGCGGCCGTTTCCCCAGATGTCGGTACTCGAGAACGTCATGCTGTCGGCCACCGCTCAGTCGGGCGAGACATTCTGGAACAACTGGTTCCGCAGCGGCCTTGTCGCCGCCGAGGAGCGCCGCTCCCGCGAACGGGCGATGGAGGTGCTCGCCTTCACCGGCCTCGCCGACAAGGCGCGCGACCTCGCCGGGGTGCTTTCGGGCGGCCAGCAAAAATTGCTCGAACTTGCCCGCGTCATGATGGTCGATCCGCCGCTCATCCTGCTCGACGAGCCGACGGCCGGCGTCAACCCGACGCTCATCGAGACGCTGATCGACAAGATCGTGGCGCTGAACGAACGTGGCGTCGCCTTCCTCATTGTCGAGCACAACATGGACATGGTGATGCGCATCTGCCGCCACATCGTGGTGATGGCGCAGGGCCGGGTGATCTTCGAAGGTGACCCGGCCGGCGTGATGAAGGAGCAGCGCGTCGTCGACGCCTATCTCGGTGACGTCAGTGTGGGAGAAC
This sequence comes from Aminobacter sp. NyZ550, assembly GCF_025628925.2. Lineage (NCBI taxonomy): Bacteria > Pseudomonadati > Pseudomonadota > Alphaproteobacteria > Hyphomicrobiales > Phyllobacteriaceae > Aminobacter > Aminobacter sp. NyZ550. The sequence goes on along the minus strand of NZ_CP114190.1, from coordinate 611,200 downwards.
TGGCATGAGCGCACCCGTCTGCGAGGCGCGCAACCTGCGCGCCAGCTATATCCCCGGCATGCCGATCGTCTTCGACATCTCGGTCATCGTCGATGCCGGCGAACTGGTCACGCTGATCGGCCCGAACGGGGCCGGCAAGTCGACTTTCCTCAAGGCGTTGGCCGGCCTGGTGCTGGTCGAGGGCGGCGAGGTCAGGCTCGGCGGCCAGCGCATTTCCGGGCTGCCGACGCATGAGATCATCGCCGCGGGCGTCGGTTTCGTGCCGCAGACCAGCAACGTCTTTTCGTCGCTGTCGATCGAGGACAATCTGATCAGCGGCGGCCACACCTTGCCGCGTTCGCTGTTGCGCGAACGCGTGCAACGGGCCTTCGAGCATTTTCCTGCTCTGGCGGATCGCCGCCGCGCCGCTGCCAACGTGCTGTCGGGCGGCCAGCGCCAGATGCTCGCGGTGGCACGCGCGCTGATGACCGACCCGCGCGTCATCATGCTCGACGAGCCCACGGCTGGCCTGGCGCCCAAGATCGTGCACGAGGTGCTCGACGACCTGCGCCGCCTCGCCAAGAGCGGGGTCGCGGTGCTGATGGTGGAGCAGAATGCCAAGGCGGCACTTCGGGTTTCCGACCGCGCCTATGTCCTGGTCGAGGGCCGCAACCACATGACGGGAACGGCGGCCGACCTGCTCGACAACGACGCCATTGCCGAAGCATTCCTGGGCTTCCGGAGGAAATCATGATCGGACAAGCCATCGCCGACGGTCTCTTGACCGGCGGTATCCTCGCGCTCGGGGCAATCGGCTATTCGCTGTGCGCGCACATGCTGAAATTCGCCAACTTCGCCCATGCCGAAATGCTGACCTGGGGCGCCTACATGGCGCTTGCCGTCGTCACCGTCCTGCCCGCCGGTCAAGCCATCGGCCCGTTTTCCTTCGGCTGGCCGCTGCTCGTGGCAATCGTCGTCTCCTGCATCGGCACCGGGCTGATCGCCATCGCCGCCGACACGCTGGTGTTTTCCAGGCTCAGAAAGCGCCGCGCAAGCAGCCTGACATTGGTCTTCGCCAGCTTCGGCATCGCGCTGATCCTGCGCAATCTGGTGCTCTTCGTCTGGGGTGCCGACGCCCACTATTATGGCCAGGAGCTGCAGATCTCGCTGGAGATCCTGCCCAACGTCAGGATGATGCCCGACCAGGTGCTCGTCCTGGCGCTGACCGTGGCGCTGGTCGTGGCACTGCACCTGTTCCTGAAACACAGCCGCATCGGCGTCGCCATGCGATCGATGGCCGAGAACCCGGCATTGTCGCAGGTCTGCGGCATCGACATTGCCAAGGTGGTCCGCTGGACCTGGATGCTGAGCGGCGCCCTTGCCGCAATAGCCGGCGTATTTGCTGGCCTGACCGTGCAGATCCGTCCGGAGATGGGCTTCAACATGCTTCTGGCGCTGTTCACGGCGGCGATCCTCGGCGGTACCGGCAGCCTGTTTGGCGCGGTCGCCGGCGGCCTGATCGTCGGCCTCACCGAAAGCCTGTCGGCGCTGGTCATTCCGACCGGCTACAAGGCGGCGGTGCCCTTCGGCCTGCTGCTCATCATCCTCTATCTCAGGCCGCAGGGCCTGTTCTCCAGGTCGGCACGCGTGTGAGGCTCAGATGATCGGATTTGTTTCGTATCTCGTATTCTTCCTCACCGTTGCGCTGATACTCGGCATCGCGACGCTTGGGCTCAACTTGCAATGGGGCGGCACCGGCCTGTTCAACGCTGGTATCGTCGGCTTCTACGCCATCGGCGCCTACACCTTTGCGATCCTGACGGCACCACCGCGGCCGGAACTGCTTGGCAATTTCGAACTGCCCTGGATCGTCGGCGTGGTCGGCGCGATGGCTGCCGCAGCACTTGCGGCGCTCATCACCGGACTGGCAACGGTCCGGCTGCGCGGCGACTACCTCGCTGTCGCCACCTTCGGCATCGCCGTCACCATCCAGCTCGTCGCCACCAACTTCGAGGCACTGACCGGCGGCACGATGGGCATCGCCTCGATCCCCAACCCGTTCCGCGGCCTGTTTGCCACGCCGCTGGCCAACAATCTCGGCTACCTCGCCGTCATCGTTGCGATCCTTGCCGTCGCCTATGTCGCGCTTGAGCGCATCGCGCGATCGCCATGGGGACGCGTGCTCAAGGCAATTCGCGAGGACGAGGTCGCGGCCGAGACGCTGGGCAAGAACACCCGCAGCTTCCGCCTGCAGGCATTCGTCATCGGCTCGACGCTGATGGGCCTTGCAGGCGCGCTCTATGCCAGCTTCATCGGCTTCGTCAGCCCGTTCGACTTCCTGCCGATCCTGACCTTCCAGATCTGGGCGATGCTGATCATCGGCGGCAGCGGCAACAATCGCGGCGCCATCCTCGGCGCGATCGTCGTCTGGGGCATCTGGAGCGTCATCGGTGCTGTGGCGTCGAAGATGTTGCCGGTGCAGCTCCAGATCTATGGCGGTGCCGCCCAGGCGATGATCATCGGCCTGGCGCTGGTGCTGGTGCTTCTGCTGCGCCCACGCGGCCTGATCGGCGAGCAGCCGGTCACCTCGCGCCACGCCGTCTGAGCGGCCTGACAGCAAGGGCCGGCGCCGGCGCGCCGGCCCGTCAGTTCGTCTCGACAGTTTCCTTGCATAGGCGGCGCAGCAAAGCCTGCGTCGTCTCGATGTCGCCCTTGATCGCCTTGGCGGCGCCACGCGCGTCACCGGCATCCATCGCCTCGATCAGGTCGCGATGGTGCGAGCTCGGCTGGTACTTGCCGGAGATCAGCACCGGCTCGATATGGCCGGACAACATGCGCATGTAGGGGCCGAAGCGCAGCCACAGGCTCTGGATGAACTGGATGATGACGGGCGAGCCGCAGCACTCGTAGATGGCGAAATGCAGCTCCTGGTTCCGGACCATCATGTCCTCGAGGTTGCGGTCGTTGGCGGCCGCCTCATGCTCTTCGACGAGATGCCGGAAGGTCTTTCGGTCGGCGGGCGTCGAACGCTCGGTGGCGAGCTTGGTCGCCAGCGTTTCCAGTGCGATGCGCGTCAGGCACAGATCGTCCAGGGCGGCCAGGCTGACGGTGGGAACCTGCGCCGAGCCGGTGGTCAGCACCACAAGCGCGTTTTCCGCGATCAGGCGACGCAGCGCCTCGCGCACCGGCATGTGGCTGGTCTTGAACGTGTCCGACAGCATGGCGATGGTCAGTGTCTGGCCGGGGTCGAAATGGCCCGACATCAGCGCCTTGCGCAGCTGGCGATAGATACCGTCCTGAATCGTCGAGCGCGACGACACGGGCTCCAGGAAATCGACGCTCATCCAGCATCCTTTTTTGATCAAACGATGAATTCGTACATAGCATAGAAATCGCGCCGTACGGTATCAAGCCGGCACGGCGCGCATGAACTGTTTGCCCGCGATGGCTCTACCAGTCGATCCTTTGGCCGAGGCCCCTGTCGGTCGCGTTCTTCACGGCGCGGATGGCCGCCGCTGCATCCTCCACGGCAATGCCGAGCGACTTGAACACCGTAAGCTCCCGCGGTGAAGACCGCCCCGGATGCAATCCGGCAAGCACCTCGCCGAGCTCGGCACGGGCATGGTCGGGACCGATCACGCCGCGCTCGAGCGGCTGCAGCAGCTCGCCGCACTCGACGGCGGCCTGGCTGCGCGAATCAACGAAGAAGGCGGAAGTGGCGACGATGTCGTCGCCAAGCTCGCGGGCCGCTCGGTTGCTCGAGCCGACGGCATTGATGTGGCAGCCCGGCTTCAGCCAGCCGAGCTCGACGATAGGTTCCTTCGAGCCGGTCAAGGTGCAGACGACGTCGGCATCTGCGACCGCGGCCTGCGCGCTGTCGGCCACCGCGCCGCCGCTCTTGCGGGCAAGTTCCACGAGCTTGTCGCGCGCGCGGCCCCAGAGCACGAAGGCTGCGTCCGGTATGACATGGCGCAGTGCCTCGATATGCGTCTCGGCCTGCGTGCCGGTTCCGAGGATGGCAACCGTCCTGGCGCCGGGCCGGGCCAGGGTCGCGGTTGCCACGGCAGAGGTCGCGGCGGTGCGCCGGGCGGTGATTTCGGTGGCGTCGAGCACGGCGCGCAACTGGCCGGTTTCGCCGTCATTGAGCAGCACGGCGCCCTGGTGGTTGTCGAGGCCACGCGCCGCATTGTCGTGAGCGACCAGCACATCCTTCAGGCACCAGAGCTTCTCGCCGCCTGCTTGCGAGAATGTCGGCATCAGCCCCATCAGCACCTCGCCGGGGCCGGCATTGAGCTGCTGGCGCGGAAACAGCCGGTAGCTTCCGGTGGCAAAGTCCGACAACGCTGTACGCATCGCATCGATGCAGTCGGCCATGGGCAAGGCGGCGGCGACAGCCTGCCGGTTGAGGATCAGCATCGAAACGGCTCCTTTGCGAGGCCAGACAGAGATATGCCGCGCTAGCGGGCGATTACAATCCCTGGCGCCGGTCCTGCCACCTGGCCTGGGCGATGGCGACCGACGGGGCTGCAGCGGCGAAACTGCGAAACGGCAGGGCGCGCGGCGAAGCCTCGGGGATCGGCAACGCGTCGAGCGGCGTGCCTGACGCAGCGTCGGCCAGCACCTCGCCGAGCATGGCGGTCAAGGCGATACCTCGGCCGTTGCAGCCGATGCCGCCGATGAAGCGCGGGCCGAACTCATAGACATGTGGCAGGAAGTCGGTGGTCATGGCGGCGGTGCCGCGCCAGATGCTTTCGACGGCAGGCGGTCGAGGCAAGCCGAGCTCGGCCTGCAGGCGCCCGGCGACCATCGCGGCCATGCGCGCCTCGGCGCCAAGCGGAAGCATCGACATGCCGCCGCTGATCAGCCGGTTGTCGCGGTCGAGCCTGAAGGTGAAGAGATTGGCACGCGTGTCGGCAACGGGGTTCCGCTCCGGCGAAATGCGCCGCACAGTGACCTCATCGAGCGGGGCGGTGGCAATCTGATAGACGCGCAGCGGCACGACGATGCGGCCGAGGCGGCGGGCGGCGCCCTGTTCCGAGGCATTGGTGCACAGCAGGACCTTATCGGCGTCGATCGTGCTTTGTCCGCTGGTCAGCCGCCAGCCATCGTTCGACCGCTCCACGGCCTGGACAGGTGCGTGTTCGTGGATCGATGCACCGGCCTTGATGGCAGCACTCGCCAATCCATAGGCGTAGTTGAGCGGATGCAGTGTGCCGCCGCTCTCATCGATGAGGGCGCCGGCATTGTGCCTGAGGCTGGCGCGGCGGCGCGCCTCGCCGCCATTGAGCATGCGCACCGGACGGCCCAGCGCCTGCCAGGCTTGCGCCCGGTGTTCGAGGATGCCGAGCATCTTTTCCGAATGCGCGACATGCATCCAGCCGACCTGCTCGGCATCGCAAGCGATGCCATGTTCGTGGATGGTCGCGTAGACGCGATCGGCGCCGCCACCGATCATCTGCAGCAGTCTGTAACCGCGTTCCTCGCCAAGCTTGCCAACCACCGCCGCAGGGTCGGCCTTGGCGAAATTCGGCACCACGAAACCGGCATTGAGTCCGCTCGCGCCGCTGCCGATCGTCTCCGCCTCGAGCACGGCGACACGCGCGCCGCGTCGGGCGAGGTGGAGTGCAGCGGTCAGGCCGGTGAAGCCGGCGCCGATGATTGCCACGTCGACCTTGCTTGCAGCGCGCAAGGGCTGGGTGACAGGGGCCGGATTGGCGGTTTGCCACCACACAGTACGCATGTGTTGGTGCGGCGCGCTCTGTGCGGTGGTCATGATGTCGCGAAGTCCGGCAGGCAAAAGGCGGTGACAGGTGGAAGCGGGCCGGCAAAGGCGGCGATCTCTACAAGGCACGTCTGGGCGCTGCAGCCTTGCGACAGGCCGGACGCCGGCATGTCGAGCGTCAGCACGTTCGGGTTGCCGTGCTTTTCGAGCCCGGTCACGGGGTCCGGATCGAACCAGGCGCCGGTGTTGAGCCGCACCACGCCGGGCATGATGTCGCCGGTGATGGTGACGGCGGCCAGACAGCGGCCGCGGTCGTTGAACAGCTCGACGATCTGTCCTTGTTCCAGCCCGCGTTGCGCAGCATCCCGAGGGTTCATGTAGACCAGCTCGCGCCCATTCGACTTGCCGCCGGCGCTGTGGGGGCTGGCGTCGAGCTGGCTGTGCAGCCGGCGCGCCGGCTGGTCGGTCAGAAGGTGCAGCGGATATCTGGTGGCGAGCCCGGCGCCCAGCCACTCCACCGGTGCCATCCATGTCGCATGGCCGGGGCAGTCGTCCAGGCCGAAGCCGGCGATACGCTGCGAGAAGATCTCGATCTTGCCCGACGGTGTACCGAGCGGTTTGCGCTCCGGATCGGCGACGAAATCGGCAAACATGGTGACCGGCTGGTCGAGCGGGGTCAGGTCGATCAGCCCGTCGCGCCAAAAGGTTTCGAAATCGGGCAGGTCGAGCCCGCGCGCGCGATTGAGTGGCCGGCATTCCTCGTAGAGCCGCGACAGCCAGCCTGTCGCGTCGAGCCCTTCGGAGAAGGTTTCGCCGCAGCCGAGCCGCTCGGCCAATTCGGCGAAGATGGCGTAGTCGTCGCGCGCCTCTCCCGCCGGCGGCACTGCTTGCTTCATGGCAACGATGAAGGCCTCCAGCGTGGCGGAACCGATATCGTCGCGTTCGAGCGAGATTGTCGCCGGCAAGACGATGTCGGCGCGCTTGGCCGTCGGCGTCCAGTACTGCTCGTTGACGATGACGGTGTCGGGCTTCTGCCAGGCCTTGAGCAGGCGGTTGAGATCCTGGTGATGGTGGAACGGGTTGCCGCCGGCCCAATAGATCAGGTGGATGTCGGGGTAATTCTGCGTCTTGCCGTTGTAGGTGAAGGGCGCGCCGGGATTGAGCAGCATGTCGGCGATGCGGGCGACCGGAATGAAGTCGGGAATGCCCGGCTTGAGCTGCGACAGCGTCGGCCCCTTGATGCGGGTGTGGGCGCTGCCGACAAGATTTGCCGCGCCATAACCGACGCCGAAACCGCCGCCAGGCTTCCCGATCTGGCCGAGCATTGCCGCCAGCGTCACCACCATCCAGTAGGGTTGTTCGCCATGGCTGGCGCGCTGCATCGACCACGAAACATTGAGCATCGTGCGTGCCGATGCCATATGGCGGGCAAGATCGACGATGGTTCCGGCAGGCACGCCGCTGATCTCTTCGGCCCATTCGGGTGTCTTCGGCACACCGTCGGTGGCTCCGGTGAGGTAGGGGACGAAGTTCTCGAAACCCGTGCAGCAGCGGTCGAGGAAGGCCTCGGCGTGCAGGTCTTCGCTGTAGAGTACCCAGGCCAGCGCCAGCATCAGGGCGGTGTCGGTGTTGGGTCGGCAGGCGATCCATTCGGCCGCATCGGAGACGGCGCCGAAATTGTCGCGCACCGGGCCGATATTGACGAAGCGGGTGCCGGCCGCGCGCATGCCGGCAAGGCCCGCCGGCACGCCGTGCAGGGCGACGCCGCCGGCATTGATCTGCGCATTCTTGACCGGCACGCCGCCGAAGCTGACGAACAGCTCGCAATGCGCGGCCAGCGTGTCCCAGGAGGAATGGCCGGCCATCAGTTCGTCCATGCTGGCCACGATATGCGGCAGCACGACATTGGCAGCGCCCAGGCTGTAGGAATCGACATGCCGGACATAGCCGCCGGCGGCATTCAGGAAGCGGTGCACCTGGCTTTGCGCGTGGTGAAAGCGGCCGGCACTCGACCAGCCATAGGAGCCACCGAAGATCGACGCATTGCCGTGGCTCGTCCGGACCCGGTCGATCTCGGCGGCTGCTAGGTCGAGGGCGAGGTCCCATTCGACCTCGACGAAGGGATCGCTGCCGCGTCGTTCCGCTGCAGTGCCAGGGCCGTGATCGAGCCAGTTCTTGCGTATCGCCGGGCGTCGGACCCGGAGCCTGTCGAGCGCCGGGTCGAGTTGGTAAAGGCCGATCGGGCTCGGGTCCCGATCGCGCCTGAACGGCCTGAGGGCGGGCAAGCCGTTTCCACGGGGTTCGACCTCGTAGGTGCCCCAATGGGAAAGCGTGTAGCTGGTCATGCCCGTCCGGTATCCGCTATTGCCTTAGCCGTCGATTTCCGCCAGCAGCTTTGCCATATCCTCGGCGCTGATGGTCTTGTCGATGACCAGTTCCTCGCCCTCGATGTGCCAGGTCAGCGCGGGGCCGCTGATGTCGCCATTGACGTCGAACTCGATCGGGCCGAGCGCGCCGACATATTTGATCGGCTTGCCGGCCTTGACCAGCTCTAGCGCCTTCTTGAACTCCGCCGGGCCGGTGCCGATGACCTCGCCGCCTGGCGTCTGGGTCTTGCGGATCGCATCGCGGATCGAAGGGCCGGACAGGTCGGGCGCGATGTTCATGGCAAGGCCGAGGATCGTTACGGCATCATATTCGTTGGAAATGCCGGGGCCGTCGGCGCTGATGTTGTAGGCCGTCTTGAACGCCGCCTTGAACTCGTCGAGCGTGGCGCTCTGGGTCGAGGTGTTGTCGGTGCCGAACGCCTTGGTCAGGTACTTGGCGCCGACCGCCTTGACGAAGTCGGGGCTGCGCAGCGCGTTGTTGAGGATCAGCTGCTGCGTGCCGCCGAGCGAGATCCATTCGCGGGCGATGGTGGCGCCGTCCTGTGGGAAGGCGACGATGAACATCGCATCGGGCTTCTCGGCCAGCGCCGCCGAAACTTCGGCGCGATAAGACGCTTGGTTTTCGTTGAAGGCGACAGCCTTGACCACTTCGCCGCCGAACTTCTCGGTTGCCTTGGTGAAATCCTTGACCAGGCTCGCGCCGTAGTCGGTGTTCACATAGATCATCGCGATGCGCTTGAGGCCGCGGTCGGCCGCGATCTTAGCCGGCAGGTAGGAGAGGTTCTTGACCACCGGGAAGGTGCGAAAGAAGAAGCCGCCGGTCTTGCCTTCCTGCGCCATCGTCGTCAGCACCGGGGCTGACGAGCAGCAGGCGATCTGGGGTATCTGCGACGGAGCCGATACCGAGGTCAGGATCGGGATGGTGACGCCGCTGCCGATGCTCGCCGACAGTGCCTTCACGCCCTCGACATCGACGAGATATTTGGCGGCGTCGACGCCGACATTGGGCTGGCCCTGATCGTCGCGCAGCACGAACTCGACCTGGCAGCCCTTGACGCCGCCGCCTTCGTTGATGTTGGCGATGGCGAGCTGTGCGCTGTTGCCGATGGCCTTGCCCACCGCACCCATCGATCCCGTCAGCGACAGCACGCCGCCGATCTTGACCGGGCAAGCGGCATCCTGGGCCATTGCCGAGGTGGTGGAAAATGCGGTGGCTGCAAGCAGGCTGGCCAGCATCAGGCCCTTGGTTTTGTTCATCAGTCCGTTCCCCTTGTTTGGATGATGGCAGCCGCGTGCTCGTCTCAGGCCTTGGTGCCCCGTTGGTCAAGCCGTCGCGGAAACGTTCCTCACTTCCATCATTTGATCATAAGCGCACAAAATTTTGCGGTTGTAAAGCGAGGCCGGAAGACGTGGAGTTGAGACCGCAACGGCGGAGGAAATGCCGAAATACGTGATTGTAATCAGATGTTTGATTTATTTAGCAGCGTCTTTCGTAGCCGCCTAACGCAGGAGAAAAGCGAAGCGTCCGGATTTCGGATTTTTGTCGAATTTGTGCCGGCTCGAAAGATTTTCACCTGCCCTGAAGCCGAAAGCAGGCACGATTCAGCGGCCTGCCGGGGCCAAGATCGGGCCCGCTGGCATCTCGACAGCTGCCCCTTGGTCAGTCAAACCGCGCCGAAATCATGCATGCGGGGATATTCGAGCTTGAAGGATGCCAGCCTTGTTGGCATCTAGGCAAAAATAATATTTGCAAATGCATATGACTTGATTAGGCTGAAACAAACCTGGCCTTCCGGACCGGGCAAAGAGGAGGAGAGCCAAGATGACAGCCAACCGGACGCTGGCGGATTTCGCGTCGGCAATCGCCACGGGCGCGGTCCAGATCGTCGACCTGACCGCACCGCTGGGGCCAGATACGCCGGTCCTGTACCTGCCGCCGGACTTCGCCAAGAACACGCCGAAGTTCAAGATGCACGAGATCTCGCGCTATGATGCCAACGGTCCGTGGTGGGCCTGGGGCTGGATGGAGCTCGGCGAGCACACCGGCACCCATTTCGATGCCCCGGTGCACTGGATCTCCGGCAAGGATGTCGCCCAGGGCACCACCGACACCGTGTCGCCGCAGTCATTCGTAGCACCTTGCGTCGTTATCGACTGTTCAAAGGAGGTCGCCGGTAATCCGGACTTCCTGCTGACCGCCGATGGCGTAAAGGCCTGGGAGGCGGTGCACGGTCAAATTCCGCGTGGCGCCTGGGTGCTGATGCGCTCGGACTGGTATCCGCGCAACACCTCGACCGAGGCCTTCCTGAACGCAGACGACAATGGCCCGCATACGCCCGGGCCGAGCGTCGACTGCGTTCGTCTGCTGGTCGAGCGCGGCGTGCTGGGTTTCGGCAACGAATGCGTCGGCACCGATGCCGGCAGCGCGGTGGCGATGGATCCGCCGTTCCCCGCGCACAGCTTGCTGCTCGAAGTCGGCAGCTACGGCCTCGCCAGCCTGTGCAACCTCGACAAGCTGCCGGCCACCGGTGCCGTTCTGGTCGTGGCGCCGCTCAAGATTGTCGGCGGCACTGGCAGCCCGGTGCGCGCCTTCGCGCTCGCGCCACGCGCCTGATCGAGCCTCAGTGGGGACTGCGGCGGCTCCCACCGCCGCTGTCGCCTCGAGATGGATGGGTACCAGCCATCACGAGGCGTAGGGCCGGGTTGCCTTGTGGCGCCCGGCCTTTTCATTTGATGCCAGGTGAGACGCTCTGGACGGTTGCCGGATAATCGGCTTCATGGCAATCCGGACAGCGTCGAACTCCATCGAGCCGAACGGGTAGCAATGGTCACGAAATACTTCACCGGGTCGTTCAGGGAAGCTGGAGATGGCAACCGTCTGCCCAGCCTCGGCGAAATCGGGCTCAACCGCTTTGCCCCGCACCTCATCAACCGCCTGTCGGCAAGCTACAACGCCAACCTGCAGGAACGGCTGCGCCCGCTCGACCTGACCACGCCGAAGATGCGGGCGATCGCCCTTCTGACAATCTCGCCCGGGCTTACCGTCAACGAGCTGTCATTCCTCGCGGTTGTCGAACAGTCGACGATGAGCCGTACGCTCGACGCGCTGGAGGAGCAGGGCTTTGTCCGGCGCCAGTCGCGCGCTGACGACATGCGCGTGCGCGAAGTGCACATCACCGACGCCGGCCGCGACGTCTTCCAACAGTTCTGGCCGGTGCTGTTCGGCATCTTCTCGCAGCTGTTCGAGGGCATCGAGCCCGACGAATACGACGCTTTCATCGTCACGCTGCACAAGGTCCTGCGCAACATCGACCGGATCGGCGGCGGCGGTGACGCAACGGTCAAGAACGGCGACGGAAAGGCCGACGCCGAGACTTAAGCTACGGCGCGAGCGCGTCAGGCGAAGCTGCGGACCGTCGCCAATGCGCCGTCGAGCGACTTGCCGGCCTCGTCCTGCAACGCCGCCTGAACGAGGCGCTTGAGCCAGGTTCCGCCATCCTCACGCCCCTTGAGCAGGGGCACTGCCGACAGCACCTTGTCGAACTTGCCCTGGCCGCGGCTGTGGGTGTCGGAATAGCCCTTCACCAGCCGACGGCTGCCGACCACCGCTGACGCCAGCTCATAATTGACGGGCAGCAGGGATGACGCCATTTCCAGCCAGCTTGCGATATGCGCCATCTCGCGCTTGTGGCGCAGCATGGTGCGGCGTATCGGCTTCAGGCTGGAGAGCGCATAGAGGGCCAAAAACCAGCCGACGGTACCGGTGCGCACGCGCCGGCCCTTGCTGAACAGGCGCTCCAGCAACTTGAGCAGCGCCGGGCGGTTCTCGATGAACTGGCCGAGGGACGCCGGCATCGTGCCGACAACCTCCTCGGCGCGCGGGTGCATGTATTCGGTGGTGTAGACGAGTTGCTCGCCGGTGGCGCCGATTTCCTTGCGGACGCGTTCGAACCGCGTCGCGCGCGTCTTGAGGTCGGCGACCCGCACGACATCGTCATAGGCCATGGCGATGGCGAGATATTTGGCGATCTCCAGGCTGAAGCCGAAGTTCCTGGTTTCGCCGCCGGCGTTTCGGTCAAGCGTGAGCAGGCGCGACGCCTTGTCGAGATACTCCTCGGCATAACGCGGGTCCTGGAAGTCGACGAGCTTCTTCGCGCCGGCATAAAGCATCGGCGCCAGCACTGGCGGGAACTCGGAATGGATGCGGTCGAGCAGCCGGTCGAGCTTTGGATGGCCGACCGACAAAGGTGCGTCCGGCAGCAGCTTTTCAGGCTTCCTGGCCAGTTTGTCAGGCGTGCCGTCGCGGGCTCTGTCGAATGCGGCGCCAAAGGCACGCAGGCTGGCCTCGACGCCCTTGCCGCCGGCGCGCACCGCAGCCTCGAAGGCCTGGCGCGTGAACGGCAGGACATTGGCGCCGGCCAAGGCGCCGAACATCGCCGACGAGATGACGCTGCCATTCTTTTCGGCCAGCGTCTGCATGTCGAAGACAATAGTCTTCCTGGCCGCGACGCCGAAGGCATCGGCGACGGCGAGCGGATCGCCGGTGCCGTCGCCCGGCACTTCCTTTTCGCCGACCGCATAGGATCGATGCGTCGAGGCGATCAGCGTCGTCTTGTCCGGCGTGACCAGTCCACGCAGCATCGAGCGGCCGGCTTCCATGAATTCGGCCGCCAGCACGACATCGACGTCGCCGGGCGTCGGCATCAGTGACAGCACCGGCATCTGGCCGTCCTTCGGCTTGAGCATCTCGACATAATAGATCGTGGCACCGGTGCGCTGGGCAACACCGGGCACCGAGGTCGACTGGGCGACCCAGCCCTCGGACTCGGCGAGCGCCACCACCCAGTCGGCGAGCACGCCGCCGCCTTGCCCGCCCATGGCGAGGATGGCAATCGAGATCGGCTTGTCGTCGGCGGCTATGGTCGTCATCGGACTGCTCATGTCGTTCACCCGAAGACCACGCGCCTGGCTTCGCGGCGGCGCTGCAGGAAGCCGATGACGGCGTTGCGCAGTCTGGCTGCGAAACGGTCGCGCGGGGTGGGGTTGTAGATGATGTCGGCGCGATAGAAGGACGGGCACAGCACTGCCGCCTCCGAGACCTCGCCGCAATTGCCACAGCCGACGCAAGTGTTGTCGATCGCCACCACCGGATCGTCGCGCAGCGGGTCGTCGGTATGCTTGAGCGACAGCGACGGACAGCCTGACAGACGGATGCAGGCATGATCGCCGGTGCAGGTGTCCTCGTCGACGCCGAAGCGTTCGCGCACCATGCGTTGGCCCGACTTGACAGCCTTGGAAAATAGCGGCTTCTCGCGCCGCTGACGGTTGAGCATGCATTCAGAGGAGGCGACGATGATCTTCGGCCCTTCCTCCTTCGAGGTCAGCGCCTCCTTCAGCGTGTCGCGCATCTTCGCCACATCATAGGTGCGGTCGATCTGGCGCACCCATCTGGCGCCGATGCCCTTTACCGCCTTGACGATTGAGTTGTTGGTCGAGCGCTCCGGATTGTCGGCGCGTGACGACAATATGTCCTGCCCGCCAGTCGCCGACGAATAGTAGTTGTCGACGACCATGATGACGCCGTCATGCTTGTTGTAGACGGCGTTGCCGACCGAGGTGGTGAGCCCGTTGTGCCAGAAGCCGCCATCGCCCATCACCGAGATGGCGCGCTTGCCGGCGTCGACATTGAAGGCCGAGGCAGAGGCCGGGCCGAGGCCGTAGCCCATGGTGGAGCCGCCGATGTTGAACGGCGGCAGGATGGAAAACAGGTGGCAGCCGATGTCGGCCGAGACGTGGTGTTCGCCGAGCTCCTGCTCGACGAGCTTCATGGCGGCGAAGATCGGCCGTTCCGGACAGCCGGTGCAGAAGCCAGCGGGGCGCGCGGGCACGACGGCGTTAAGCGCCTTGACCTTCGGATCGGCAAGCACCGCATCGGCGCTGGGCAACGGCGGGCGGTTGCCGAGAAGGGCTACGGCATGCTCCTCGATAAACGCCTGGATGCCGTTCATCAGCACGGCCGCCGTATAGTCGCCGCGGATCGGCAGCACACCCTTGCCGGCGAGCCTGGTGTTGATGTCGCGCCGGCGCAGGATCGAGTTCACCGCCTGCTCGAGATAGTCGGGGTGCCCTTCCTCTACCATCAGCACGGCGCGCTTGCCGGCGCAGAATGCCGACACCTCGTCGTCGATCAGCGGATAGGTGACGTTGAGCACATAGAGCGGGATTGCTGTGTTGCCGTAGGCGTCGGCGAGCCCCAGCAGTTGCAGCGCCCGCATCACCGAATTGTACATGCCGCCTTGCAGGATGATGCCAACATCACCCGCGTCGGGGCCGAACCATTCGTTCAACTTGCGGCTCTTGATGAAATCGATGGCCGCCGGCCAGCGTTTCTCGATCTTCTCGCGGTCATGCACGGTGATCGACACCGGCGGCAGCACGATGCGGTCGAGATCGCGCACCGGATTCTCCAGCGCCTCCTTGATCGTGAATTCGGGACGCTTGTTGTCCTTGGCGACGAACTGGCCATGCACGTGGCAGGCGCGGATGCGCACCTGCATCATCACGGGCGTGTTGGACGCTTCCGACAGCTCGAAACCGTCTTCGACCGATTTGACGATCGATTCGAGATTGGGGCGCGGGTCGAGCAGCCACATCTGCGACTTCATAGCGAAGGCATGGCTGCGTTCCTGCGGGATCGACGAGCCCTCGCCATAGTCCTCGCCGAGGATGATCAGCGCGCCGCCCTTGACGCCGCTCGACGCCAGGTTGGTCAGCGCATCGCAGGCCACATTGGTGCCGGCGGTCGATTTCCAGGTCACCGCGCCACGCAGCGGGTACATCACCGAGGCGGACAGCATGGCGGCCGCAGCGGCTTCGGAAGCGGAAGACTCGAAATGCACGCCGAGCTCGTCGAGCACCGGCTTGGCATCGGCGAGAACGTCCATCAGATGCGAGATCGGCGAACCCTGGTAGCCGCCGACATAAGAGACGCCGGACTGCAGCAGCGCCTTGGTGATGGCGAGGATGCCCTCGCCGCGAAAGAGATCGCCCTCACCGAGCTTGAGGTCTTCGACCTCCCGCGCAAAAGACCGTTCCGCCATGTCGACCCTCCCAGGCGTGGCAAGACCGCTGCCACCATGGCTCGACGCCCCTCAGGGCCGCCAGGCTTGCCGGGCGTCGAGCTGCATATCTATGAAAATGCATATTCATGAAAATGCATGGATCTGTCAATCGCTGCGGGGTGGATCAAAGGGTCGAAAGATTAAGCAGCCGAACGAGTGGCGATCTTCCTTGACCGATACGTGTGATGCATGTCTGTGCATATATAAAACGATCGCCCAGCGTCACGGCGTGCGACTGCAACGCCAAAAGCTCCGCTTAGCTGGCTGGCCGATGCCAGCGCAGCGACATGCAGGATAGGCCGGCGTCGATCTTGCCGATCTCGGTCGTCTTGAGCGGCACCACATTGTAGCCGAGCCGGTCGAGCATCTCGCTTGTGCGTGGATAGTCGGAACCCACCATCACCACGCCGTTGACACGCAGCGCGTTGGCGGCTGGCTCCTCACCTGCCGGGATGGTGACTTGCCGGAAGCCATCGAACACACCAGAACGGCCGAGCCTTTCGGTGGTCAGCATCGTCTCTTCGTCGAGCAGCGAGCAGTCGGTTTTGAAATGCAACACGCCTTCCGGCGTCTGCACGATCTCGCCCTTGCGTCCGAGGCGGTCGAGGCTGGCGACGAGGCCTTCGGCACCGGCGCGGTCGGTGCGGGCCGACAGCCCGATCATCACGCTCCGGGGCGTGGTCAGCACGTCGCCACCGTCAGCGAAGCCTGATGACGGCAGGTCGAGCACGGTGCTGAACATCGCCTTCAGTGTCGGGGCGATTTCTGCGGTTTCCCCGACCCGGGTCTCGGCGCCGGGCCGGAGCAGGATCGCACCCTCAGGGAAAACCAGTGCGGGGTCCTCGACGAAGATCGAGTCGGGGAAGTTATCCAGCGCCGGCAGCACCGTGACCTCGACGCCCGCCGCCTGCATGGCTGTGATGTAGGCCGCGTGCTCCGCCTTGACGCCATCATAGGTCGGGTTGCCGCGATCGTCGGCGCGCAGGCCGTTGACCACCGAGCGCGCCGGCTCGCGCACGATCGCCGCGTTGAATTCGTAGACGGCTGGCTTCGATGTCATGCGGCGTGCTCATCTTGCTGGTTTGGATTGACCGCAGCCTGCCCGAAACCATCTGGCATGTCGACGGGCAGGACATGGGCTAGGGTTGCGGATGCGTCACTGCCCGCGTGCGCGTCGAAACTCGCTCGGCGACTGGCCTGAAATGCGGTGGAAGTCGCGGCTGAAATGATAGGGATCGGCATAGCCTGAGCTCAAGGCCACCGCCGAGATCTTGGCATCGGAGGAGGTCAAAAGCCGCTTGGCGAAGTTCATGCGTTCGTGGCGCATCCAGTCCATCGGCGTGGTGCCGGTCTTCTGGCGGAACTGGCGGTGCAGCTGTGAGGCGCTGAGGCTGGAAATGTCCGCCATGTCCTCGATTTGCCAGTTGCGGGCGATGTCGGCCCTCAGCGCCCGCATCAGCCGCTGGATGCGCTCGCTGCTGTCTTCCTCCTGCTCGCCGCGTTCGGCGACCAGCAGCGCGATCAGCTGGCCGACAATGGCGCTCGACAGCGCGTCGGTGGTCTGGCTGCGATGGCCGAGCGTGCCGATCGCCTGCTCGAACAGCGGCTCGGCGGTGACAGATCCCGAAAAGACCGGCGACTGGCCGACACGCAGGAAGGCGAACACGGCGTCGAGGCCGTGGCCGTCGATACTCATCCAGAAATAGTGCCAATGGTCGGCCTCGGCGTGGCAGCCATGGGCATATTGCATCGCCGTATCGAGCCAGACGACGCTGCCGGCTCCGGCGGCGAAGCGCTGACCGGCGATCTCGATCAGGCCGCGGCCTGAGATGGTCAGGATCAGCGTGTGGTGGTGGAAGCGCCGCGTCACCAGCCCGTCGTTTTCGGTGAAGTGCGTGCGCCCGGCGACCAGGATCTTGTAGGGATAGGCCTCGGCGTGCCGCCCAGGCGTGTGGAACAGGATCTCGTCGCGGTGGTCTTTGGTCATTTTTGCGCAGGCCGGTAAGCTCGTCCGTTGCCAGCGTTGTAATGGCATGTCACCGACGATGCGAGTTTTATCCATCAAGGCGCGACTGGGGTGCATTCATATCGGCGCCGTTGGCGCTAGCCTGTGACGACAGCTGCCGCATCGTGGCGGCAATCCAGTTGGAGCGACAAGATGGCGACCGCTACCCCAAAGGCAAGCGTATCAGGCACGGCATTCGAGCCGCTGTCGCGCGCCTTCGCCCAGAACCCCTATCCGGCCTATGCGGCGCTGCGCGACAAGGGTGAGCCGCAGTTCTTCCCTGACTTCGACATGTGGCTGGTCGCCCGCTTCGACGACGTCGCCGGCATCGCCCGCGACAACTCGATGGTGCGTTCGCCCGAATTCTTCATGTCCGAAGAAGAGATCACTGAGCAGAAGCGCCGGCAGAACTGGCTCGACATGCCACACCATCAGCGCTTCGTGCAGTTCTCCATGCTCGACAGCGACGGCGACGTGCACGACCGGCTGCGCAAGCAGGTGTTCCGCGAGTTCACGCCTGCTTTCATTGCCCGGCAGCGTGGCATGATCCAGAGTTTCGTCGACAAGTTGGTGGACGGCCTGATCGGCAAGGGCGAGATCGATTTCGTCGAGGACCTCGCCGCCCAGGTGCCGGGCCACATTATCGGCCGCGTGCTTGGCGTGCCTGATGAGGATTGCCCGCAGCTGCGCGTCTGGTCGGAACGGGTTGTCCAGTTCTTTGACATCAATCGCTCCGACGAGCGCAAGGCATTGGCCGAGCAGGCGACGACCGAATTCTACCACTACCTGCTCAAGCTGATGGCCGAGCGCCGCACCGCACCGCAGGAAGACCTGATCACCCGCCTGATGGCGGCGCAGGATGCCGGTCTCCTCAATGAAGACGAGCTGGTCTCGACCTGCATGCTGATCCTGATGGCCGGCCACGGCTCGACCATCGACGTGCTCGGCTCTGGCATGCATGCGCTGCTGCGCTTTCCCGACCAGATGGAGCGTCTGCGGCAGAATCCGGGCCTGATACACACGGCGATCCAGGAGATGTTCCGCTTCGAATCGCCGTTGCCCTTCTTCCACCGTTACTCGACCACCGACTGCATGGTCGGCGGCAAGGCGTTCCCGCGCGGCACCAAGTTCGGTCTGCTCTATGGCGCCGCCAACCGCGACCCGGCAGCCTTCGGCGAAGACGCCGGCAGCTTCGATGTCGCCCGCAACCCCAACCGTCACCTCGCTTTCGGCGGCGGCGCCCATTTCTGCCTCGGCAACCATCTGGCGCGCCTCGACATGGAGGTGATCTTCACCACGCTGATTAAGCGGCTGAAGTCGATTTCGCTCGCCGAAGCCGAGCCCCAATATAAGCCCGGCCTGTCCGTGCGTGGCCCCAAGGCGCTGCGCCTGACGCTGACCCCGGCCTGATTCAGGAGATAACTGATGTACCGCGTAACCTTCGTCGATGCCGACGGCCAGGCAACCGAACTCACGGCCAATGAAGGCCAGAGCGTTATGTCCGTGGCTGTTGCCCACGGCATCGACCAGATCCTCGCCGAATGCGGCGGTTCCTGCGCCTGCGGCACCTGCCACTGCTATGTCGACGAGAGCTGGACCGAAAAGCTGCCGGCAGCAGACGATTCCGAGCAGGGCATGATCGAATGCCTGATGAACCCGACGGAGCGGAGCCGGCTTACCTGCCAGCTCAAGATGTCAGTCGCCCTCGACGGCCTCGTCGTGCACCTGCCGCGCGAGCAATATTGAGCGTGGCCGCCACGGCCCAAAGGCGCTATCTCTAGGCTTCCCGGTAACAGGAGGCTCTGATGACGCTGCAACTGACGGGCATTCACCACCTCACCGCCATTACCGCGGATGCGCCTGGTAACCTGCGCTTCTACACAGGGACGCTGGGCATGCGGCTGGTCAAGAAGACGGTCAACCAGGACGACACCAGCGCCTACCACCTGTTTTATGCCGACGGAAAGGCAAGCCCGGGCTCGGACCTGACCTTCTTCGACTGGCCGGTCGGGCGTGAGCGCCGCGGCACCCACAGCATCTGCCGCACCGGCCTGCGCGTCGCCGGCGAAACGTCGCTCGACTGGTGGCGCGAGCACCTTGCAGCCAAGGGCATCGAATCCTCGGAGACGACGGACATTGGCGGTTACAAATCGGTCGACTTCGAAGATCCCGAGGGTCAGCGCCTGCGGCTGGTCGACGACGGCGGCAAGGGACCGGCCAATGAATGGTCGGCAAGCACTGTTCCATCAGAGCACCAGATCAGGGGCCTCGGGCCGATCACCATCAGCGTGCCCGACCTCGGCAACACCGAGCTGGTGCTGACCAGGGTGATGAATCTGCGCAAGCTGCTCGATTTTCCCTCGCCCGATGGCGATGGCCATGTCCATGCCTACGAAATGGGTGAGGGCGGGCCTGCGGCCGAGTTGCACGTCACCGTCCAGCCGAAACTCAATCCAGTGATGCAAGGTGCAGGCGGCGTCCATCACGTCGCCTTCCGAACACCAGACGTCGAGCAGATCCACGAATGGACAGCGCGGCTGCAGGAGTTTCGGCTGCCGTCGAGTGGCGAGGTCGAGCGCCACTATTTCCGTTCGCTCTATTTCCGCGAGCCCGCCGGCGTGCTGTTCGAGATCGCTACCGACGGCCCGGGTTTCGCCGTCGATGAACCGATGGAGACGCTCGGCGAACGCTTGTCGCTGCCGCCGTTCCTCGAGGACAGGCGGGCGTCGATCGAGGCCAGGCTCAAGCCTCTGGTATGACCCGGCAAGGCGCGCCGTTAGAGATTGCGAGCGGCCAGCCAGTCTCTGACGATCTCGATATCGGCCGCCTCGAAACCGTGGCCTGAGGATATGGTGCGGGCATCGACCTCGGCGCCGGCGTCGCGCAGCAGGCCGGCGAGTTCGGGGCCGAAGCTGCTGAACATGTCGACGTCGCCCGCGATCGACAGCACCTCGGTATCCGACAGGTCGGCCGCCGGCGGTTGTTCCAGCACCATCGCTGCGCGCAGCAGCGCCGCCCGCCTGATGGCGCCAGGATGCAACAGCATGGCGGCAGCCAGCATGTTGGCGCCGTTGGAGTGCCCAAGAAACACTAGCTTTGCCGGATCCAGCCGGTAAGCCTCGATGGCTCCCTCCACGAAGGCGACCAGCGCGTTGGCCTCCGACCTGATGTCGGCCTGGTCGAATTTGTTGGCCGAGAAGCGGCGAAACCAGCGTGGTGCGCCTTCGTCGGTGGCGCGGCCACGCAGTGCCAGCAGGGTGGCATTCGGCGCGGCCTTGGCGGCGAAGGGGAGAAGGCTGGTCTCGTTGCCGCCCGAGCCGTGCAGCAGCACGATCGTCGTGCCATCTGCATTTTCGGGCGTATAGAAGCGGTGCACGAAAGGCAGTTCGCGATAGATGACGCGCTCCTCGCCCGGCCAGGCGAATTGCGGCAGCATCGTCTTCAACTCATCGAGCTTGTCGGCGCGGTCGGGCGGCACGAACAGATGCGTGCCGAGTTCGTCCACGGCTTCGTCCACCGCCATTCCGGGCGCATCGGTCGCCAGCTCGATCAGCGCGCCGCCAGGTTCGCGCGCATAGAGCGAGTAGAAATACTTGCGGTCATGCACGTTGGTGATCGAGGAATTGCTGGAGCCCAATTCGCCATGCACCCGTTCGACCTCGGCGACGTCTTGGGCACGGAAGGCGATGTGGTCGATGGTGCCGGTACCCGGCGCGCTCGACCAGAAACCCTTGGCGTCGCGGATATCGACAACGTCGCCGGAGTCGGAAATCAGCCGGCGGATGAACTCGGTGCTCGTCTGGGGCCGATAGCCAAAATGCTTGGCAATGAAACTTTCGGTCAGCTCGGGCACCTCGGTCATGATGGTGGCGCCGCGGATGCGGCGGATGGCGTGCTCGACCGGAACGCTCGAACCGTCCCAATCCACCGGAGCCGGGAAGCCTGCCACCCCGACCAACTTGACGATCACTCCGTCGGGATCTTTCAGCCTGAGCGTCGGCTCGCCCATCTCTTCCATCGGGCCCGAAATCTCGATGTGATGCGACAGCGCCCGCGTCAGCCAGAACCCTATGCTGGCCGGATCGATGGCGAGCGATATCTCGCTCGCCTGGCCGTGGCCGATGCGCCCTGGCGCGCCGTCCTCCCAGACGAGGAAGGTGATCAACGTTCCCGGCTTGGCTGCGCCATCGCCATAGAACAGGTGAAGCTGGGTCGCGTCTTCATAACCGCCGGTCTGCTTGACCAGCCGGAGCCCGAGGAAACCGACATAGAAGTCGACATTGGCCTGCACCTTGCGGGTGATGAGCGTGATGTGATGGATGCCTGCGCCCATGATGCACCTCCGGCCGATTTGCTTTCGGCCGACATTCCCTCAGCCGGGCAGTCGGTGCAACCGATGTTCGATTGGCCAAAAAGAAAGGCCCCGACAAGCGGGGCCTTCCAATCTCGATGTCGAAGGCCTCAGGCCGACAGCGCCTTGGTCTCGCGACGCCTGATATGGAGCACATGCTCGGTGTACCCGCTCGACTGCGTACGGCCGTTGAAGACAAGGTCCTCGGCGGCCTTGAAGGCAGGGCTGTCGAAGCCCGGTGCCAGCGGCTTGTAGCCTTCTGTCTCGGCGTTCTGCCTGTCGACGACGGCTGCCATGCGCCGCATCGTTTCGCGCACCTCCGTCTCGCCGACGATGCCGTGGCGCAGCCAGTTGGCGACGTGCTGGGAAGAGATGCGCAGCGTCGCGCGATCTTCCATCAGCCTGACATCGTCGAGGTCGGGTACGGTCGACACGCCAACGCCCTGGCCGATCCAGCGCACGACGTAACCGAGCAGGCCCTGCAGGTTGTTTTCGAGCTCGGCCTTGATCTCGTCGGCGCCGTAGCTGCGGGGCGCCAGCGGAATGGTCAGCAGATCGGTCAGCGAGGCATGCTCCCTGCCGCGCAGTTCGTCCTGGACTGCCGCGACGTCGACGAGGTGATAATGCATGGCATGCAGCACGGCTGCCGTCGGTGTCGGCACCCAGGCGGTGCTGGCACCGGCCAGCGGATGGGCGATCTTCTTGTCGAGCAGGCCGGCCATCTGGTCGGGGGCCGCCCACATGCCCTTGCCGATCTGGGCGCGGCCGGGAAGGTTGCGGGCAATGCCGACATCGACATTGTTCGCCTCATAGGCCTTCAGCCAGGTGGCGCTTGCCATCTCGGCCTTGCGCATCATCGGGCCGGCTTCCATCGAGGTGTGGATCTCGTCGCCGGTGCGGTCGAGGAAGCCGGTGTTGATGAACACCGTGCGGTCGCGCACCTTGGACATGCAGGCGGCGAGGTTGACTGATGTGCGGCGCTCCTCGTCCATGACGCCGATCTTCATCGTGTATTTGGGCAGGCCGACGAGCTCCTCGATACGCTTGAACAACAGGTCGGAGAGGCCGACCTCGTCGGGGCCGTGCATTTTCGGCTTCACGACATAGACCGAACCGGTGCGGCTGTTGCGTATGGCATTTTCGCCGCGGATGTCTTGTGCCGCACTGGCAACGGTGATCGCCGCGTCGAGGATTGCCTCGGGCACCGGCTTGCCGGCCGCGTCGAGCACGGCGTCGGTGAACATGTGGTGGCCGACATTGCGCACCAGCATTGTCGAACGGCCATGCAGCACAAGCGTGCCGCCGCCGGGTGCGGTGAAGACCCGGTCTTCGACCAGCTTGCGGGTGACGGTCTTGCCGTCCCGGACAAATTCCGAGCTCAGGCTGCCGTCCATCAGGCGCTGCCAGTTGCGGTAGACGACAATCTTGTCTTCGGCGTCGACTGATGAAACCGCATCCTCGAGATCCATGATGATCGAGATCGCCGCCTCGATGACCACGTCTGATATGCCGGCGGCGTCGAGCGCGCCGACCTGATGCTCGCGGTCGAGCACCAGTTCCATATGCAGGCCGTTATTGACCAGGAGCACGCTTCTCGGCTCATGGCGCGGGCCGGTGAAGCCGGCAAACTGGCTGGGCGAACGAAGGCCGATCTTCTTGCCGTCGGCCAAGGTCACCTGCAGCTTGCCGCGCTCGACGATGTAGCCGACAGCGTCGGCATGGCGGCCGGCAGCCAGCGGCACGACCTGATCGAGGAATTCGCGGACACGGGCGATGACCAGCCTGGCACGGGCCGGGTTGAACGCCTTGCTCTTTTCGGCGCCACCGGTCGCGGGAATGGCATCGGTGCCGTAGAGCGCGTCATAGAGCGAACCCCAGCGCGCATTGGCGGCATTCAGCGCGTAGCGGGCATTGGACAGCGGCACCACCAGCTGGGGGCCGGCGATGGTGCCGATCTCGGCGTCGACGTTCTTGGTCGCCACCTGGTAGGCGTCGGCGGCAGGTGCCGGCACCAGATAGCCGATGTCACGCAGGAATTGCTCGTAGGCGGTGCCGTCATGCGGCTTGCCCTTGTGCTCCAGATGCCATGCATCGATCTTCCCCTGCAGTTCGTCGCGAATGGCGAGCAACTCGTGATGCCGGGGCGCGAGGTCGCGAATGATATCCGAAAGCCCGCTCCAGAACGCCGTGGGTTCAAGCCGGGCGCCGGGCAGCACCTCCTGCTCGACGAAGGCGCGCAGCGCCGGGTGGACTGAAAGGCCGGCGACGCTTTCATAGGTCTGGGTCATGGGATGGCTCCTTCGATACGCGTGAGGCGCGGCAATTTCGTAGAATGCTGATGACAGTGATTGTATCCATTGACAAGCGTTTTTTGATACAAGATAGTATCCAAGTGCTTGGGTCGCCAGGCTGGCCGCTGTCCGACGCGCCCAGACGGCTGCTGCGCACCATTTTTCCGGCGAGGCGTCAGCATGATCGGCATCATCAAGAGTTCATTGCCGGACGGCCGCAGCCTCACTGCTGTCGAGGCGCTGCAGGCCGCCGCGAAGCTGGGGCTGCAGGGGCTGTTGTTCAACTCACTCTTCGACGTCAGCCCGACGCTCGATCCGGCAGAATTGGCCGCTGCCCGGGCCGAGGCGAACCGCTTGGGCCTGGAAATCTCGTCGATGCTCGGCATCGTCAATCCGGCGCTGCCCGCCCGCAGCCGGCCGATCGTCGACGCCGGCGGTGGCGACATGCAGGCAGGTATCGAGAGACTGGTCGATCTCGCCGCCGGCATCGACATCCGCGACATGTTCTTCATCATCGGCATGATCGAGGACCGCTTCGAGGCCGATGTGAGCTGGCAGGCCCAGCTCGACGGCGTAGCTGAGCTGCTTGGCCGCTGCGCCCCGGCCCTGCGCCGGAACGGCTCGAAGCTGCTGCTCAAAACGCATGAGGAAATAGCAACATCAGAGATCGTGGCGCTGGTCGAAAGGATCGGGGCCGATGTGCTCGGTGTGGCCTTCGACCCGGTCAACGTGCTCTGCCGGCTGGAGGATCCTGTCGCGGCGGCCCGGCGTGTCGCGCCATACGCCGCTCAGCTTTATGTCGATGATGCCGTCATGCGCTTCCAGGAGAACGGTATCCGACGCTTCCTGGCACCGCTCGGCGAAGGTTTTGTCGACTGGAATGGTATCAGGCCGCTGCTGCCCGACGCGAAAGTCTGGATCGAGATGCATGCCGGCCAGTTCGCCATGCCGGTGTTCGACCGGCACTGGCTCAACAACCAGCCGCCGGTTGCCGTCGGAGAATTTGCCTCGGTGCTGGCGATGGCAGCGAAGTTTGGAACGCGCCAGGTGCCGTGGGACCAGGCGGCGCCTGTCGCGCGGCTGACAAAGGCATTGCGTAGAGGCCTGCCATAGTCCTTTCGCCGAATTATTGGATACGATTTTCACAGTGAACCGAATATGAGGCGCCGGGCTTATGCCGCGACGTCGGACGTCAAAACACAGTCATTCGCGCGGGAAGCGACCGCGCACCCAAGGAGGCCTTCATGCGTTACCCTCGCGACATGCGCGGCTACGGCGAGAACCCGCCCCATGCCAACTGGCCGGGCGGCGCCAATGTTGCCGTGCAGTTCGTGCTCAACTACGAGGAAGGCGGCGAAAACAACATCCTGCATGGCGATGCCGCCAGCGAGGCCTTCCTGTCGGAAATCCCGGGTGCTGCGCAGTGGCCGGGCCAGCGCCACTGGAACATGGAGTCGGTCTACGAATATGGCGCCCGCGCCGGATTCTGGCGGCTGCATCGTCTGTTCACCGACCTCGACGTGCCGGTCACTGTCTATGGCGTCGCAACCGCGCTGATGCGCGCACCTGAACAGTTGCGCGCCATGCAGCAGGCCGATTGGGAAATCGCCAGCCATGGCTACAAATGGGTCGAGCACAAGGACATGCCGGCCGATGAGGAGCGTGCCCAGATAAAGGAAGCGATCCGCCTGCACGCGCTGGCCACCGGCGAGCGCCCCACCGGCTGGTACACCGGCCGCTGCTCGGTCAACACCGTTGACCTGGTCTCCGAGGAGGGCGGCTTCGCCTACGTCTCCGACACCTATGACGACGACCTGCCCTACTGGCGCGAGCATCAGGGCCGCGCGCAAATGATCATCCCCTACACTCTCGAAGCCAACGACATGCGCTTCGGCACGCCGAACGGCTTCAATTCAGGCGACCAGTTCTTCGCCTATCTCAAGGACACCTTCGACTATCTCTATGCCGAAGGGGCGGCCGGCCGGCCGAAGATGTTTTCGATCGGCCTGCATTGCCGCCTCGTCGGTCGCGCCGGCCGTATCGCGGCACTCAAGCGCTTCATCGAACATGTACAGAGCCACGACAAGGTCTGGATCGCCCGCCGCATCGACATCGCCCGGCATTGGGCAAAGGAACATCCCTATGTGAAGCCGAAGCTGGTGCCGTCGAAGATGGACAAGGCAGGTTTTGTCAAGTCGTTCGGCCAGTGCTTCCGCGGCGGTGAACTGCTCGCCGAACGCGCCTTCGACGGCGAACTGGCTCCGGTCAACGACAGCCCCTTTGGCCTGTTCTTTGCGCTGCGCACGCAGTTTCGTGCTGCCAGCGAGGCCGAGAAGTTCGAGGTGCTGAAGGAGTACACGCCGCTCGACCCGCGTATCAAGGCGGCAAGCATCGTCGCCGACGAAAAGGACGCGAACAGCCTCGACGCCATGACCGCCAGCCAGCAGCAGTTGCTGCTGGAACTGCTCGGCGCCTATGAGGAAAAATTTGGCTTCGGCGCCATCTTTGTCGTGCGCAACTACACCACCGCATCCCTACTGGCTTCGCTGGGCGCGCGGATCGAGACGGACCGCGACACCGAACTGGCCGTCACCTATGGCGAGGTCGAGCGGCTGGCGGAGATCCAGGTCGAGGCACGGTTCTCGGCCTAAGGATCTATGGCGAACACGTCGCTCGTGACCCGCAAGCGGGTTTCGAGCGACGCGTCGAGAATGCCGATTTGCCTCAGGCGTAACGCGACAGGATTTCGCTGAGGTTGCGCTTGGTGCGCTTGGTCTGGCCGATATTGGCCTGCTCGAACACCTGCTGCAGATGCTCGATGATCGCGTCGGCGCTGGCCTTGGGATCGCGGGCCCTTAGCGCCTGCAGAATCGCCACATGTTCGTCGACGCTGCAGTCGGTTTCCTGATGTGTGCTGTGCTGGGCGAGGATCAGCGACGTCCGCGAGATCAGCGATTTGAGGAAACCGGCGAGCACCTCGTTGCCGGCCATCTGTGCGGCGAGCAGATGAAACTCGCCGGAGGCGACGATCGCCGCCGTATGGTCGCCGGCGTGGCGGATGCTGTGTTCCTTTTCCAGATGCTGTTCCAGCATTGCGATCTGCTTGTCGGTGACGACGGTCGCCAGCTTGGAAAAGATCTCGCGTTCGATGGCATTGCGCGCCTCGAACACCTGGCGCGCCTCGTCGGGTGTCGTGCTGGCAACGAAGGCGCCGCGATTCTGCCGGAACTCGACCAGTGATTCGGTGTGCAGGCGGTTGAGCGCGGCGCGCACGATGGTGCGGCTGACAGAAAACAGCGCGCCGATCGATTCTTCGCTGAGCTTTGTGCCGGGTGTCAGTTCACGCGCCAGAATGGCCCTGAACAGAGCTTGATAGATCGCATCGATCTTCGATCCGGCTTTCTCGTCGAGATCAGTATTCGCAGCTTTCGCCATTCCCTCACCAGCCAGAGTTGTACAGGCAGCGCGCAACAATGCTACGTCTCAGATGCATCGGCGCACGGCGGAAGACAAGAGGAATGCAAGCCTTGCTTCGTTATTCGTTTTATATTAGCCGGTGTCGTACGACGCAGCGGGCGTGCCATTGCCGCCGAATTCCCTCCGCTGCAAGCCAGCGCAGGCGCCTTGTTTACATTGCGGCCACTCTAGCACATGTTTTCTAATACAATAGCGAAAACTATTGCGCGCAGTCGTAAGGACTTTTGAATACGATTTGAAAATGAGCTGATTTTCGTCTGATCGGCAGTCGCTCAGCTCCCGCCGCTCCGGCGCTGCAGTTGGGGTGCTGGCTGGCCCAGTGCCTGCTTCAGGAAGGGCGACAGGCCGAAGGTTTCGGTCGCAGGCGCGGGTGCATCCGCCGCAGCCGGCTGTGGGTCTGCCGCCAGGCGTAGCGCCTTGCCGATGGCGATGCGGTGAGGGTCGAGAACCGGCACTTCCGCAGCCGCGATGACCTCGGCCAAAACAGGGATCAGCCCGGCGCCGCCCAAGACGACACGTTCAGCCCCGAGTGCCTTGGCTTCCATCGCCAGGAAGCTGGCGATGGATCGTGCATCGTCGGCCACAGACTCGATGGACCGGATACCGGCTATCCTGTCGCCGAGGCCGAGTTTCAGCACCAGTTCGCCGAGCATTTCGCACCAGACCGTGCCGTTGGTCGAAACGAGCGAGGTTCCCGGCATAGCCGCTGCTGCCAGCAGGCCGGCTTCGGCAAATCCGATCACCGGCAGCCTGGTCATCTCGGCGAGCGCCTCGCGGCCGGGGTCGCCAAAGCAGGCGAGTACGATTGCGTCGGGCGTCGCACCCTCACCAATGGCCTTGGCGGCTGCGTCAAGCACGGCGTGTGCGGCGATCGAAACCGCGACACGGGTCGAGATGTAGCTGAAGCCGAAACTGGCGGTGACGGTCTGCACCTCTGCGGCGCCCGCCACCTCTTCGCGCACGAGTGCGTCGATGACCTGGCTGACGCCGGTCGAGGTGTTGGGGTTGATGACGAGCAGGCGAGGCAGGCGGCGCATCGAATTCCTTTGATATCACGGTCTTTGCTTCCGCCCCTCGCGCAACAGCACGATGGTTTGAGAGTCGGGACGCGGACGCCTTTTGCGAAGCATCCTCAGCTCGGTCTGATATCATTGTATCAGATAAGATGTAAAGTTTGTATCCAAAAATTGGATGCAGTTCTGCCCAGAAGACGAGCAGTCTGCCCGCGAAACCGGCATCTTGTCGGATGAAAAATGACAGATCGATACCGGGTTGGATCCATCATCGCGGCTGCACCGAGGAACGCATTTTTCACGAGGCGGGCGCAGAAGTCTTCCGGATGGCATCTTAAGTAACCGTTTTTATTGAATTTTTTTGCGAAGGCTGAAGCCGTTGGCGTGTGCACACATCACGCAACATTTATGTATCCACTGAGGAAAAAATCGGATACAAAAGTGATGGGAGCGCCTTTGCGAAAAGGCAGAGTTAATTCAGCATATGGGAGCGACAATCATGCATGCTTTCTTCTCGGCCTTCTCCGCGCTGTCAGGCAGCCGGCGACAGTTTCTGGCGACAGTCGGGGGCGCGGCCCTTGCCGTGGCGGTCGGTTTCGGCGGCTCGGCGGCCATTGCCGCGGATCGCGAGCACACGATCATTGTCGGCCTCGGTGGCCAGATCAACACGCTCGACCCATTGCGCGCCGACTACAACCAGACCAACACCATCATCAGCGCCGTCTACGATACGCTGGTGACTTACGACGACACCAAGCTCGTCGGCTCGCTGGCGACAGAATACGCCTATGCCGATGACGCCAAGTCGATCACGTTTGCGCTGCGTCCCGATGTGAAGTTCCATGACGGCACGGCGCTGACTGCCAAGGACGTCGCCTACACGCTCGACCGGTTGAAGCGCCTCGGCACCGGCGTCGCCTCGCTGATCGACGGCTATGTTTCGACCACCGTCACCGACGACACCCATCTGACCATCAACCTGTCCAAGCCGAACACGCTGTTCCTGCCGTCGCTTAGCAAGGTCTACATCCTGAATTCGGCACTGGTTGAAGCCAACAAGGGCGCCGATGACGGCCAGGGTTGGCTTCAGGCGCATGATGCCGGCTCCGGCGCCTACGTGCTGGGCGACCAGTCGCAGGCCGTGGTGATCGACCTGTTCCCCGGCTACTGGGCAGTCGAAACCGGCCGCCCCGAATCCATCGTCTTCCGCCGCATCGACGAAAGCTCGACGCGCCGCGACGAACTCCGCGCCGGCAACATCGACGTCGCCTTCGGCTTTGCCGACCGCGATGCCGCCGCCATGGCCACCGACCCGGCGCTGAAGGTTGTGCCGATCAACACCAGCTACCAGACGGAAGTGTTGTTCAACACCAAGGTCGGTCCGACCGCCGATCCCAAGGTACGCAAGGCGCTGCGCATGGTCTACGACTATGCCGGCGGTCTGCGTGGCATCCGTGGCGGCAACGGTAAGATCGCCAATGGGCCGCTGCCGGCCCGCCTCGACTGCCGTCCTGAACTGCCAGAGGTGAAGCGCGATCTCGACGCCGCCAAGGCGATGCTCGCCGAAGCAGGCGCGGCCAATCTTAAGCTCAAGATGAACTTCCAGCCGGTGTTCGAGCTGCAGAAGCAGGAAGCGACGCTGTTCCAGTCCAACCTGCGCGAGATCGGCGTCGAGCTCGAGCTCGAGCCGATCGCCTTCCCGAACTATCTCGCCAGCCTGAAGGATCCGAATTCGATCCCGCAGATGATGCTGCTCGAGGACTTCGCCCAGTTCCCGGAAGCCGGCATCATGCTCGTCAAGGGCTACAAGTCGGATGCGATCGGCACCAACCGTACCGGCTATGCCAATCCCGAGGTCGACAAGCTGCTCGACACGGCCCTTGCCACCGCCGACGAAGCCAAGCGTTGCGACATCTACAAGCAGGTCCAGACCATTCTCGACAATGACTCCGTGATGGTCGACATGTATGGTGTCTACAAGCCAGCCGCCTACCGTGTCGGCACGCTTGCAGACCTCAAGGCCAGCATGCTTGCCACGCCCGCCGAGCCGGCGGACTTCCGGCTCGCCAAGCCGTAAGCGAGGTCTGAGATGCTCGCGTTCCGCGCCTATTCCTGGTTCCTCGGCCGACGTCTGGGCCTGACACTGTTGACCCTTTGGGGATTGGCCTCGCTGGTCTTCCTGATGATCAAGCTGATGCCCGGCGACGAGGCCCAGATGGCCGCCGGCGCGGACGCCTCCGCCGCCCAGATCGAGGCGGTGCGTGAAAGGCTGGGGCTCGATGCCCCGGTCATCATGCAATATCTGAGCTTCCTGGGTCGCCTCCTGCGCGGCGACCTGGGTACGTCGATCGTTACCCTACAGCCTGTTCTGGCCGATCTCGAAAAGGTGCTGCCGAGCACGCTGGAGCTCGTCTTCGTTGCCATGCTGCTCAATCTGGCGGTCGCCATCCCGGCCGGCATCATTGCCGCCTACCGCCAGGGTGGCGTCTTCGACACGACCAGCCGCGTCACCGCCGTCATGCTCGGCGGCATGCCCGCCTTCTGGCTCGCGCTGGTGCTGCAATATGTGCTGGGCAGCGTCTGGCGCGTGGTGCCGATCTCGGGCCAGCAGGGTTATGGCATGAACTCGCCGGTCGTCACTGGTGCGCCGACCGTCGATGCCCTGATCGCAGGGAACTTTGCCGGCTTCTTCGATACGCTGCACCACATCATCCTGCCGGCGGCCGTGCTGGCGGCGCTGTTCGCTACCCAGATTTTCCGCACGTTGCGGGCCGCCTTGCTCGGTGTGCTGCGCTCGGACTTCATCATGGCCGTGCGCGCCAAGGGCGCCACCGCCCGCCATATGTTGGTGCGCCACGCCTTGCCCAACAGCCTCAACCCGGTGCTGACCCTTTCGGGCACCCAGGCCGGCGCGATGATCGGCTCGGCAGTGCTGGTCGAGACCGTCTTCGCTCGCCAGGGCATCGGGGCCTACATGTTCAATGCCGTCGCCCAGAAGGACGCCTTCGCCGTGCTGGGGTCGGTGATGTTCATCGGCACCGTCGTCTGCCTCGTCAACCTGATCGTCGACATCCTCCAGCTTCTTGTCGATCCGCGCGTCCGCGCCGCACAACTGGGGAGCCAGGGCCAATGACCGCCATCGCCCAGCCGGCAACTACCCGCCGCAAGGAAGGCTTCAGTGCCTTCGAGATCTTCGTCTTCACGCTTGTCATAGCGCTGTTGGCGATCGCCGTCTTCGGTCCGTTCCTGGCGCCGGACAGCATCTACAATTCCGACATCGCCAACTCACTGATGCCGCCGAGTGCAGCCAACTGGTTCGGCACCGACGACCAGGGCCGCGACGTGTTCTGGCGCCTCATCGTCGGTGCCCAGACGACCCTGCTCTCGGCCTTCCTGGTGGTAACGCTCTATTCGCTGATCGGCGTCACGCTTGCCACAGTCGCTGCCGCCGGTCCGCGCTGGCTCGACGAGGGCCTGATGCGCATCACCGACATCGGCCTGGCACTGCCCGGCATGATCGTGGCGCTCGGCTTCGCCGCCGCCATGGGCGCCAGCCTGCGCTCGGCGATCATCGCCATGGCCATAACGGGCTGGCCGATCACCGCCCGCATGCTGCGCGGCATCATGCGCCAGACCATGGAGCAGCCCTTCGTCGCCGGCGCCCAGGTGCTGGGCGTGTCGAAGTGGCGGTTGATGACCAAGCATGTGCTGCCCAATTCGCTCGACGTCTTGATCGTCAAATGGGCCGGCGACATCGGCACGACGGTGCTGGTGCTGGCGAGCCTGTCCTTCATCGGCGTCGGCGCCCAGCCGCCGAGCGCCGAATGGGGCGCCACCATCGCCGCCGCCCGCGGCTATGTCTCGACCGCCTGGTGGACCGTCGTCGCTCCCGGTGCGGCGGTTGCCATTACCTCGATCGCCTTCGGCCTGCTCGGCGACATCATCCAGGTCCGTCGCGATCCGTCCTTGAGGGGCAACTGAGATGAGGACCGTGCACCCCATGCCCGACCAGTCCACTGTTACCCCGCTTCGTCCGCCTCTCGTCACCGTCGACAAGCTGACAGTCGACATGCCGCTTGGCCGCAGCGGCGCGAGCGTCCGCATCGTCGATGGCGTCGATTTCAGCGTCGGTGTCGGCGAGCGCGTCGCCTTGGTCGGCGAGTCCGGCTCGGGCAAGTCGCTGACGGCACGCGCGTTGATGCGGCTCGACCGCCTCGCCAGGCTGTCCGGCCGGGTCGACTTCGACGGCACCGACCTGCTCAAACTGTCGGACCGTGACATGGGCAGGCTGCGCGGCAGCTCCATTGCCATGGTCTTTCAGGATCCGATGAGCTTCCTCGATCCGCTGATGACCATCGGCGACCAGGTCGCCGAGACGCTGCGCATCCGAGGCATCGGCAAGGCCGAGGCGCGCAAGCGGGCGCTCGCCGTGCTCGATGAGCTCGGCGTCGACCGCGCCGCCCAACGCCTCGATGCCTATCCGCACGAGTTCTCCGGCGGCATGCGCCAGCGCGTCGTGCTGGCGATGGCGCTGGTCGGCGAGCCGCGCCTGCTGATCGCCGACGAACCGACGACGGCGCTCGACGTGCGCGTGCAGGACCAGGTGCTCGACCTGCTCGACGACGTGTCGACGCGCCGTGGTCTGGCAGTGCTGTTCATCACGCATGACCTCGGAGTCGTCGCCGGTTTCGCCGAGCGGGTGATGGTCATGTATTCGGGCCGCATCGTCGAGGATGGCGAAGTCGCGAGCGTATTCGCCAAGCCGAGCCATCCCTACACACAAGGGCTGATCAAGGCGGTGCCGCGCATCGACCAGGATCTCAACACGCTCTACGCCATCCCAGGTGCGCCGCCGCCACCACTGGCGCGGCCGGGCGGTTGCCCGTTCCATCCGCGCTGCGATCAGCGCTTCGAACGCTGCGACAAGGACCTGCCCATGCTATTGCCGGTCGGTCTGTCGCGCGTCGCCTGCCACCTGCATGACGGCCACCAGCATGACAGAAAGGGCGCCTGACCATGCTCATGTCCATCGACAGCATCAGCAAGTCATACAATGCCTTCCCCAACCCGCCGGCCAAGGTGCTGCACGACGTCACGCTCAACATCGACACCGGCGAGGCCATCGGCCTCGTTGGTGAATCGGGATCCGGCAAGTCGACGATCGCCAAGTGCATGCTGGCGCTGATCAAGCCGGAAGACGGTGCGATCACATATGACGGCATCGACGTCATCCATGCCAAGGGCGAGGAGCTCAGGCGCTTCCGCCGCGAAGTGCAGATGGTGTTCCAGGACCCCTATGGCAGCCTCAACCCGCGCATGACGGTCGAGGAGCTGATCGGCGAGGGACTTTTGATCCACAAGCTCGAGCCGACGGCGGCTGCACGCCGCAAGCGGGTCGCCGAGATGATGGAGATGGTCGGCCTCAACCCCAACGACATGGACCGCTACACGCGCTCCTTCTCCGGTGGCCAGCGCCAACGCATCGCCATTGCACGCGCGCTTGTCATCCGCCCGCGCATCCTCGTCTGCGACGAGCCGGTGGCGGCCCTCGACGTGTCGGTGCAGGCGCAGGTCATCAACCTGCTGCAGGACATGCAGAAGAAGCTGAACCTCGCCATCGTCTTCGTTGCGCACGACTTGGCGGTTGTCCGCCATCTCTGCGAAAAGATCGTCGTGCTGCACAAGGGCAAGGTCGTCGAGCAGGGTTCGCGCGACGAAATCTTCGGCAACCCCCGCATGCCCTATACCCAGTCGCTGCTGGCGGCGGTGCCGGTACCCGATCCCGTCGCCGGCCGCGCCCGCCGTGCAGCGCGCCGCCTCGAAACCGCAAACTGACATTACCAAGGAGACTGCCGATGCGTATCGGTGTCGATGGCCGCAAGATTCCCGAAGCCACCAAGCGCGGACCTGTGGCCAGCTTCGATCATGCCAAGGAGCTGGGCATGGAGGGCCTGTTCTTCCGCACCGTGCTCGACATGAGCCCGACGCTGGATGCCGGCTATCTCGGCGAGATCAAACAGCGCGCCGACGAACTCGGCATGTATCTCGAAACCGGCCTCGGCAAGGTCAATCCTTATGCCACCCCCGAGGCGCCCGAACTGCGCCTCATCGGCGATGGCGACATCGTGCTCGGCTTCCGCCGCATGATGGAGGCCTGTGCCGCCATCGACTGCCGCGAACTCTGGGTGGCGACCGCCAACTACAAGCCGGCCTATACCGGCCGCTTCGCCTACGACCGTTTCCGGACCGACGTGACCTGGCAAGAGCAGCTCGACGCCACCGCGCGCTTCCTCAAGAAGCTCGCGCCGATCTCTCGCGACCTCGGCATCCATCTGAACCTCGAGACGCATGAAGAGATCACCTCCTTCGAACTGGTGCGGCTGGTCGAGGAAGTCGGGCCGGATACGACGGGCATCGTCTTCGACACGGCCAACGTGCTGCAGCGCGCCGAGCACCCGGTCTGGGCGGCCAGGCGCGTGGCGCCTTATGTACGCCAGTCCCACATCAAGGACGCGCTGATTGCCTATGATGGCGAGGTGCTCGATTTCCAGATGCGCCCTTGCGGCGGCGGCGTCGTCGATTTCCGCGCCATCATGCCGATCCTGGCCGCCGCCAATCCCGGTCTCAACCTGTCGATCGAAAACTACGAATCTTTCTCGGACCGGCCGCGCAACCCGCCCAAGATGATCATCGAGATCGCCGATCCCAAATGGCTCGAAGGCCACCCCGACCTCAGTGTCGAGGAGTATGCCGACTATATGAAGATGGTGCAGGACTACGCTGCTCGCATCGCCAGCGGCGAGGTCCTGGACCGCGAAAGCTTCGCTGCCTGGGCTGTGAAGAACTACCACTATGCCGAGACGGTCGACTACATCAAGACAAGTGCCGCCCATGTCAGGGGCATCTGCCAGGAGCTCGGCCTGCCGCTGCAGAAGGCGGCGTAGGCCGGTTTGTCGACTGCGAACAGCAAACCCGCGGAAGGCAGCTTCCGCGGGTTTTTCTTTTTGCCGCTGATTGTTTGTCATCAAACCCCTCTCCGGCCCTTCGGGCCACCTCTCCCCAGAGGGGCGAGGAACCCAAGCTGGACAGGCGCTGGCACGTATCCGAAGTCTCGTTGAGCGTTCAGAACCTGGGTTCCTCGCCCCTTTGGGGAGAGGTGCCGAGCGCAGCGAGGCGGAGAGGGGTTGCTGGGCGAACACGTCAATCGCTTGCGAACGTGCCCCAACAAAAAGGCCGCGCAGTCGGCGCGGCCCTTTTTTGTCTTCAGCAGGCGTGTAGTAGCCTACCACTCGAGCACGATCTTCCCCGCTTCGCCATTGGCGGCGTTATGGAAGGCGGCCTGGTAGTCGTCGGCCTTCATGCGGCTGGTGATCACCTTGCGGATGTCGAGGCCGCTTTCCAGCATCGCCAGCATCTTGTGCCAGGTCTCGAACATCTCGCGGCCATAGATGCCCTTCAGCGTGATCATCTTGAAGACGATCTTGGAAAGATCGATCGGGAACGGCTTTGCCGGCACGCCGAGCAGCGCGATACGGCCGCCCATCAGCGTGTGTTCGATCAGCTGGTCGAAGGCGGTGGGCGAGCCGCTCATCTCGAAGCCGACGTCGAAGCCTTCGCGCATGCGTAGCCGCGCCATGGCGTCGCGCAGGTCTTCCTCGGCGACGTTGACGGGCGTGACGTCGGCGACCTGGGTGGCGAGTTCGAGGCGCTTGGGGTTGACGTCGGTGATGACGACATGGCGCGCGCCGCAATGCCGCGCCACCGCAGCACCCATGATGCCGATCGGGCCGGCGCCGGTGATCAGCACGTCCTCGCCGGCAACGTCAAAGGACAGCGCCGTATGTACGGCGTTGCCGAGCGGGTCGAGGATGGCGCCGAGCTCGTCGTCGATGGTGTCGGGCAGCGGCACCACGTTGAAGGCGGGGATGCGGACATATTCGGCGAAGGCGCCGGGCAGGTTGACGCCGATGCCTTGGGTCTCCGGATCGAGATGGTAGCGGCCGGCGCGGCTGGCGCGGCTGCGCATACCGATGACATGGCCTTCGCCCGACACGCGCTGACCGACCTTGAAGCCGCGCACATGCGAACCCAGCTCGACGATCTCGCCGGCATATTCGTGGCCGGTTATCATCGATACCGGCACGGTCTTGGCCGCCCATTCGTCCCACTTGTAGATGTGGATGTCGGTGCCGCAGATGCCTGTCTTGTTGACCTTGATCAGCACGTCGTCGGGGCCGACTTCCGGTACGGGCCGGTCTTCCATCCAGATGCCGGGTTCAGCCTTGGCCTTGACCAGTGCGCGCATGGGAAAACTCCTGAAACTCAGATGATGCCGAGCGACTTGCCGGCGTCGGCAAAGGCGTCGATGGCGAAGGTGATGTCCTGCTCGTCGAGCGCTGCCGACATCTGGGTGCGGATGCGCGCCTTGCCTTGAGGCACCACGGGATAAAAGAAGCCGGCGACATAGACGCCGCGCTCGTCGAGCGCCTTGGCCATTCGCTGCGCCAGCACCGCATCACCCAGCATGACCGGGATGATCGGCGTCTCGCCGGGAAGCAGCGTGAAGCCGGCCTCGATCAGGCCATCGCGGAAGCGTGTGGCGTGGCGGCCGAGTTTTGCACGCAGATCGTCGGCGCTACGCGCGATCTCGATCGCCTTCAGCGAGCCGGCGGCAACGGCTGGCGCCAGGCTGTTGGAGAAGAGGTAAGGACGGGCGCGCTGGCGCAGCAGGTCGATGATCGGCTGCGACGCCGCGATGAAGCCGCCCATCGCGCCGCCCAGCGTCTTGCCCAGCGTTCCGGTGACGATGTCGACGCGGTTGCCGGCGCCCGTCAGCGCCGGCGTGCCGCGGCCTTCTTCGCCGATATGGCCGGTGGCATGACAATCGTCGACGGCGACGATGGCGCCATAGCGCTCGGCGAGATCGCAGATCTGCTTGAGCTTGGCGACGTGGCCGTCCATCGAGAACACGCCGTCGGTGACGACCAGCTTGAAGCGCGCGCCGTTAACTGCGGCCTGCTTGAGTTGGGTCTCCAGGTCGTCCATGTCGCCCTGGGCGTAGCGGAACCGCTTGGCCTTGGAGAGCCTGACGCCGTCGATGATCGAGGCATGGTTCAGACTGTCGGAGATGATGGCGTCCTCGGCGCCGAGCAACGGCTCGAACAGCGCTCCATTGGCGTCGAAGCAGGCAGCGAACAGGATCGCATCGTCCTTGCCGAGATAGTCTGATATGGCGTGCTCGAGCTCGCGGTGCAGCGTCTGGGTGCCGCAGATGAAGCGCACCGAGGCCATGCCGAAGCCAAACTCGTCGAGAGCAGTTGCCGCCGCCCTGCGGATATCGGCATTGTCGGCGAGGCCGAGATAGTTGTTGGCGCAGAGATTGACCATCTGGCGTTCGCCATCCGGACCCTTCACCTTGATACGGCCGGCCTGCATGCCGGAGATATGGCGCTCACGCTTGTGGAGGCCGTCGGCCTTGATGCCCTGGAGAACGTTCGAGATGTGGGAAAGGAAATCCTGGTTCAACGGTCTCTCCATCCATTAAGATGGAAATTCCGATATAATGGATATGATGGCAAGTCTAGTGGAATCCTGTTGGGCCAGCGAACCAGACGCAAATGCCTCGCAGGACGGCCAAGCCGGTGCTATCAGTGGGCCGCTTTTGGGGGAGGCGACATGGAAGTGAACGACGCGCCGAAGATCGGCCCGGTAATCCAGAAGGAACGCAAGGAGCGCCACCTGACGCTCGACCGGCTTGCGGCGATTTCGGGCGTTTCGCGCTCAATGCTGTCGCAGATCGAGCGCGGCGAGGCCAATCCGACTTTCGCCGTTCTGTGGTCGCTGACCCAGGCCCTCGGCATCGATTTTTCCCAGCTCATCGCGGGCGGCATCACCCACCAGCGTAAGGCAGAGGCCATCGAACTGGTGAC
The DNA here is from genome assembly GCF_025628925.2 of Aminobacter sp. NyZ550. Taxonomy (NCBI): domain Bacteria; kingdom Pseudomonadati; phylum Pseudomonadota; class Alphaproteobacteria; order Hyphomicrobiales; family Phyllobacteriaceae; genus Aminobacter; species Aminobacter sp. NyZ550. The sequence goes on along the minus strand of NZ_CP114190.1, from coordinate 572,925 downwards.
GCTGGCGCTGACACCTGAAATCAAGAGCCCTGACGGGGCTTGGCGGCTGCGTATCCTGAGTTCGCCGGCCCTGGCCGGCCGTATCGAATGGTACGAGGTCGAGATCGCGCCTGGCTGCAAGCTGCAAAGCGCGCCGCATGCGCCCGGCACCTTCGAGCATCTGACTGCCAACACTGACGGCCTATCGGTGGAAACCGAGCTGGGACGGCAGGCGCTGAAGACAGGCGAGACGGCACGCTATCGCGCCGACGTATCCCACGAAATTGCCAATAGCGGCTCGGAAACCGCCCGAGCGCTGATGGTGGTTCTGTACGACCAGGACAACTAATCCCATCAGGCACGGACTGGCGCGGATTTTCTGCTCTTGACGGGGCAGCAAGCCTGCCGCTTCCTCCCAGCCAAGCGGCACCGTTCGTCGACGCGCCGCGACCGCGAAAAGGGAGAGCGTCATGTCCGGCAGGTGGGATTTCTGGGTCGACCGTGGCGGCACCTTCACCGACGTCATCGGTCGCGACCCTGATGGTCGCCTCCACCCCCGCAAGTTGCTGTCGGAAAATCCCGAGGCCTATCGCGATGCTGCCATCCAGGGTATCCGCGACCTGCTCGGCCTGGCGCCGGGAGCGGCCATTCCGCCCGGCAGCATCGGTGACATCAGGATGGGCACGACAGTTGCCACCAATGCGCTGCTCGAACGCAAGGGCGACCGCGTCCTTCTTCTCATCACCAAGGGTTTCCGCGATGCCCTGCGCATCGCCTACCAGGCCCGGCCGGACATCTTCGCCAAGGAAATCATCCTGCCCGAGCAACTCTATGAACGTGTCGTCGAGGTCGACGAGCGGGTGCGGGTCGACGGTACCGTCGAGCGCCTTCTCGATATCGCGGAGATCAAGCCGCAGCTGCTGCAAGCCAGGGCCGACGGCATCGATGCCGTCGCCATCGTCTTCATGCATGCCTGGAAGTTCCCCGAACACGAACGCGCCGTCGCCGCCGTTTGCCGCAAATGTGGGTTCTCCCAGGTGTCGGTCAGCCACGAGGTTTCGCCACTGATCAAGTTGGTCGGGCGTGGGGATACGACTGTCGTTGATGCCTACCTTTCGCCGATCCTGTCGCGCTATGTCCGGCAGGTGGCAGGGGAATTGGGCGTTTTGCCGTCCCCCTTGTGGACAAGGTCGGACGGCGAAGACGGACGGGGCGGGGGTGACAGTGCGACGGGGGCTACCTCCGCCCCGGTGCTGCGCCCCGACCCTGCCCACAAGGGGGAGGGCAAAAACCCTCGCCTCATGTTCATGATGTCCTCTGGCGGCCTCACCGCCGCCGAACTGTTCCAGGGCAAGGATGCGCTTTTGTCAGGCCCCGCCGGCGGCGTCGTCGGCATGGTCGAGACGGCCAAGCTTGCCGGCTTCGACAAGGTCATCGGTTTCGACATGGGCGGCACCTCGACCGACGTCGCCCATTATGACGGCGAATACGAGCGCAGCTTCGACACCGAGGTCGCCGGCGTGCGTGTCCGCGCCCCGATGATGCGCATCCACACAGTTGCCGCCGGCGGCGGCTCGGTGTTGCATTTCGAGGCTGGCCGCTTCCGCGCCGGGCCGGATTCCGCCGGGGCCAATCCCGGTCCCGCCTGCTACCGCCGTGGCGGCCCGCTCGCCGTCACCGACGCCAATGTCATGCTCGGCAAGCTGCAGCCTGATTTTTTCCCGGCTATTTTCGGCCCTGCGCAAGACCAGCCGCTCGACGCTCGCGTCGTACGCAAGAAGTTTGCGGCGCTCGCCGAAGAGATCGGCGATGGCCGCAGCCCCGAGGCGGTCGCCGAGGGTTTCGTCACCATCGCCGTCGAGAACATGGCCAACGCCATCAAGAAGATCTCGGTCCAGCGCGGCTACGATGTCACGGAGTATCTGCTCAACTGCTTCGGCGGCGCCGGCGGCCAACATGCCTGCCTGGTGGCCGACGCACTCGGCATGGAGGCGGTGCTGATCCACCCCTTCTCCGGCCTGCTGTCGGCTTATGGCATCGGCCTGTCGTCTGTCTTCGCCTCGCGGCAGCAGGCGCTGCTCAAGCCGCTGGCCGAGGAATCGCGCGCCGAGATCGAGGCCTTGATCGGCAATCTGCGCGCCGAGGTGCTGACTGAGCTCGCCGGTCAGGCCATCGCCGAAGACGATGTCGCCCTGCGGCCTGTCCTGCATATCCGCTACGACGGCACCGACACCGCCCTGCCGGTCGGCTTCGAGCACGGCTCGATCGCCGTGGCCAAGGCTGCCTTCGAGGCTGCCCACAAGGCGCAGTTTGGCTTCATATATAAAGACAAGCCGACCGTGGTCGAAGCGGTGGTGTTGGAGGGTCGCGACGGCAGCGCCCGCGGGCTCTCGGAACAGGAGACCCCGCTTGAAGAAAAGCCGGCCACCACCGCCGAGACGAGAAAGATATTCACCGAAGGAGCCTGGCATGAGGCCGGTGCCTTCCGCCGGGCTGGCATGAGGCCCGGCCACAAGGTCCCAGGTCCTGCCCTTATCATAGAGAGCCACCAGACAATCGTTGTCGAACCCGGCTGGACCGCGGAGATCAGCGCCCGCAACCACGTCGTCATGCGGCGCGTCGAGAAAAAGCAGCGTCGCGCCGCCATCGGCACCGCCGCAGATCCCGTCATGCTCGAGGTGTTCAACAACCTGTTCATGTCGATCGCCGAGCAGATGGGCGTGACGCTGCAGAACACTGCCTATTCGGTCAACATCAAGGAGCGGCTCGACTTCTCCTGTGCCGTCTTCGACCGCATGGGGGCGCTGGTCGCCAACGCACCCCACATGCCGGTGCATCTCGGCTCGATGGATCGCTCGGTCGAAACCATCATCCGTCTCAACGAGGGCGACATCCATCCCGGCGACGTCTTCGCGCTGAACGCTCCTTACAATGGCGGCACCCATC
>NZ_CP114190.1:0-565000 GCF_025628925.2 Aminobacter sp. NyZ550 | reverse complement strand
AAGCTTAAGCCGGTAGGTGTAGGCGCAGCGAAAGCGAGTCTGAACAGGGCGTTCAGTTCGACGCATTAGACCCGAAACCGAGTGATCTAGCCATGAGCAGGATGAAGGTAAGGTAACACTTACTGGAGGTCCGAACCCATAACTGTTGCAATAGTTCGGGATGACTTGTGGCTAGGGGTGAAAGGCCAATCAAACTCGGAAATAGCTGGTTCTCCGCGAAATCTATTTAGGTAGAGCGTCGACCGAATACCCCAGGGGGTAGAGCACTGGATGGGCTAGGGGATCTCACCGATTTACCAAACCTAACCAAACTCCGAATACCTGGGAGTACTAGTCGGCAGACACACGGCGGGTGCTAACGTCCGTCGTGAAAAGGGAAACAACCCTGACCTACAGCTAAGGTCCCCAAGTTATGGCTAAGTGGGAAAGGATGTGAGGATCCCAAAACAACCAGGATGTTGGCTTAGAAGCAGCCATCATTTAAAGAAAGCGTAACAGCTCACTGGTCTAAATAAGGGTCTTTGCGCCGAAAATGTACCGGGGCTAAAGCCATACACCGAAGCTTAGGGTTTGCAGCTTGCTGCAAGCGGTAGCGGAGCGTTCTGTAAGCTGACGAAGCCGTACCTGTGAGGGGCGGTGGAGGTATCAGAAGTGCGAATGCTGACATGAGTAACGTAAGGGGTGTGAGAGACACCCCCGCCGAAAGTCCAAGGGTTCCTGCTTAAAGCTAATCTGAGCAGGGTTAGCCGGCCCCTAAGTCGAGGCAGAAATGCGTAGACGATGGGAACCACGTTAATATTCGTGGGCCTGGAGGAAGTGACGGATCACGTATGTTGTGGGGTCTTATTGGATTGATCCCTGCAGCGGAGTGGTTCCAGGAAATAGCTCCTCCTTATAGACCGTACCCGAAACCGACACTGGTGGACTGGTAGAGTATACCAAGGCGCTTGAGAGAACTATGCTGAAGGAACTCGGCAAATTGCACGCGTAACTTCGGAAGAAGCGTGACCCTTTCCTGCGCAAGCAGGGTGAGGGTGGCACAGACCAGGGGGTAGCGACTGTTTATCAAAAACACAGGGCTCTGCGAAGTCGCAAGACGACGTATAGGGTCTGACGCCTGCCCGGTGCTGGAAGGTTAAGAGGAGAGGTGCAAGCTTTGAATCGAAGCCCCAGTAAACGGCGGCCGTAACTATAACGGTCCTAAGGTAGCGAAATTCCTTGTCGGGTAAGTTCCGACCTGCACGAATGGCGTAACGACTTCCCCGCTGTCTCCAGCATAGACTCAGTGAAATTGAATTCCCCGTGAAGATGCGGGGTTCCTGCGGTTAGACGGAAAGACCCCGTGCACCTTTACTATAGCTTTACATTGGCATTCGTAGTGGCATGTGTAGGATAGGTGGTAGGCTTTGAAGCCAGGGCGCCAGCCTTGGTGGAGCCACCCTTGAAATACCACCCTTATCTCTATGGATGTCTAACCGCGGCCCGTTATCCGGGTCCGGGACAATGTATGGTGGGTAGTTTGACTGGGGCGGTCGCCTCCTAAAGAGTAACGGAGGCGCGCGATGGTGGGCTCAGACCGGTCGGAAATCGGTCGTCGAGTGCAATGGCATAAGCCCGCCTGACTGCGAGACTGACAAGTCGAGCAGAGACGAAAGTCGGTCATAGTGATCCGGTGGTCCCGTGTGGAAGGGCCATCGCTCAACGGATAAAAGGTACGCCGGGGATAACAGGCTGATGACCCCCAAGAGTCCATATCGACGGGGTTGTTTGGCACCTCGATGTCGACTCATCGCATCCTGGGGCTGGAGCAGGTCCCAAGGGTATGGCTGTTCGCCATTTAAAGCGGTACGTGAGTTGGGTTCAGAACGTCGTGAGACAGTTCGGTCCCTATCTGCCGTGGGTGTAGGAATATTGAAAGGATCTGTCCCTAGTACGAGAGGACCGGGATGGACGGATCTCTGGTGGACCTGTTGTGGCGCCAGCCGCATAGCAGGGTAGCTATATCCGGACGGGATAACCGCTGAAGGCATCTAAGCGGGAAACCCACCTTAAAACGAGTATTCCCTGAGAACCGTGGAAGACGACCACGTTGATAGGCCGGGTGTGGAAGTGCGGCAACGCATGAAGCTTACCGGTACTAATAGTTCGATAGGCTTGATCGTTCTCATTCCTTATGTTCATCGCAGTGCGATCCCAAAGGGATCGTCACGAAAAACGACAAAAGCACAAAAACAGCTTCTCGATTAACATGCGCTTTGCCGACCTGGTGGTTATGGCGGAGCGGCTGCACCCGATCCCATTCCGAACTCGGCCGTGAAACGCTCCAGCGCTGATGGTACTTCGTCTCAAGACGCGGGAGAGTAAGTCGCTGCCAGGTCTGCCAAGCGCATGTTAAATCTTCTCGATACAAAAGGCCCGCCAACGGGTAGACGGGCCGCGTAAGCGGCCCTTTCCTTTGGCAAAAGCCAGACAAAAAGACATTTTGCCCGTGGCAAAAGTCGGAAAGCGTTGAAAAAGGACATTTTGCCTGTCGCAAAATGTCCGGTGGCGCGGGGTGGAGCAGCCCGGTAGCTCGTCAGGCTCATAACCTGAAGGTCACAGGTTCAAATCCTGTCCCCGCAACCAAATACCAAAACAGTCCAGCTTGTCTGGGCTGTTTTGGTATTTGGACGCAGGTGACGGTCGAGTTGAACCTGCATCAGGGGCCCGCTAGGAGGCAAAGCCGACAAAGCGGGACAAAAAGCCAAATCCTGTCCCCGCAACCAACAATAAAAGCCCGCCAAGGTGAAAACCACGGCGGGCTTCTTGCTGTCTCGAACCACGTGACAGCCCGAGCTTGAAGCGTGAGGCGGCCTCCAAAGCCGCAGACCCAACAATCAAAAGCCCCCAAAGGTCAAAACCACCGACGGCTCTGTCGTGGCTGGACGCTGGTGACGCGACAGCTGAAAGTGCTGCACGGTCCGCGCCGGCAAAGGTCGCCGGAGCTCGAGCTGGCAGGCCTCGACCAAACCTGCTCCGCCCGTCCGCCTCATGCTCCTGAAGGCCTAAGCCAAATAGCGCCTGTCCCAGTCGGCCATCCTATGCGCATTGCCGATCTGCATCGCCTGCGAAAAGGCCGAGCCGACACCACCGAACACCGTCGACACCAGGATCTTCGGCCGCGCGGCGAGCTCCGCGCTTGCCATATCTGCATCAGTCGACCCGCGATGCAGCGCGCGGATGTCCATGATAACCACGTCGCCGGCCCTAACGTCGATGCGAACGACGTCCGCGGCCGACGCTTCCGCAAGGGCTTCGAGCCGTGTGTCATCGAGCGGTGTGGGCGTAAGATGCGAGCCTGGCAGGATCCGAAGGCTGGCGCCGTCCTGCAGATAGACCAGTGCCTTGAGGCATCCGGCCGTCTCCGCCCAGGGATCGCAATCCTTGAGGAAACCGCTGTAGCGGCCACGCAGCAGATCGGTGTGCCAGTGTTGGGAACGATTGACCGTAATGTCGCTCAAGCCAAGGGCGAAATACGGGATGTCCTGGTAATAGGCCTGCAGGAACCGGTTGATCGTCTCGTCGGCGGCGATCCTGGCGTGGACTGCCGCCAGGGCTGGAAAGCGATGAAAGCCGGCGAGATGGTAGGAGTGGGCGACGTTACGTGTCTGTCCCATGCTGCCGAGATTGTCGACGGCAGCTTGGCGAAATGCCTCGATTTCGGCTTTGTCGAAGACTTGCGGCAGAACGCAATAACCGTCTCTCAGGCTCAGGTTCGTCAGTTTCGGATCCATGCACCCCAGCTCAGCCCTGCTTCAGCGATCGGCGCTTGCGCACCCGCTTCGCCTTGAGATCGGAGCGCAGCCGCTCGATCAGGCCACGCGTGTCCGGCTCGCCCCAGATGCGCCGTTCGCTCCACAATCGGTTGTAGTTGTTTCCGCCTGATGGCACCAGATCGCTGAACTCGCCTTCCGCTGTCTTGTTGCGGATGGCCACGATTTCTCCGGACGGCATCATCTTGACGATGTTGACCCTGCCGGTTCGGTCGGTGTTCAGCCGCGGCGAGTCGCCGAAGGTGATCGAGCGCCAGTCGGACGTCTCGGCCAGGACGCGGCCGAACAAATAGGGTCCGGTCGGTTCCAGCGACGAGTGGCCATAGAAGCGGGCGTTGAAATGCGTGACGATGCGGTCGATCGCCCGCGCCAGAACCGGATTGCCGGCTTCGGCATAGATGAGCGCGTTGCTCGTCGCCCAGGACGGATGGCCTGATATGTCGCGAAAAACCACCATCTTGCAGCGGCTCCCGATCGCGATCGGGCGCAGGTGGAGATAGGACAGGTCGGAATAGAGCCCGCCATAGCTATGCAGCAGGCAGTAGCGCGCCAGGTCCGCCTTGAAAGCGTAAGGCGTCAACGCTTGATATGCCTGCAGTACCGGTTCGGGATAGCTGGCGGAGAGAAATGCGGTCAGTTCTTCGTTGTCGTAGCGCCGGTACTCAGCGTCGGGATAGGTCGACCTGAACGACTCGACGTTGCGCGCGAAGCTGTCCGTTGTCGCTGGCGACGGCTGCGCGCCGTCGGTGATCATGATCTGGAAAAGCCGCAGCGGCGGTTTTGTCATTCCATTCGTCCCCGATTGCGACCGTGTTATCAGCCCGAGCGTGGGCGTGAGAAGGGGCTGTCTGGTCTGGCAGGGGGGACATTGCGGCTATACAGCTCAAAATCGCGGCTAGAACAGCTCAAAATCGCCCGATGGCGCGGCGTTCGGCTGCTCGGAGGTCTGGTCGGCCAGGTGTGCTGCGAGGTCTGAAAGGGTGATCGCTGCGAGGGCCGCTTGCGGATCGAGCTGCCAGTCCGGGCTCATGCCCGTCCCGATCTCGTCGAGATAGCCGGCTAAGCAGCGGAGTTTCTGCTCGATGTGATCGAAGCTCTGCAGCGCCTGCGCATAATGCGGGTCGCTGCCGGCGAGCTGGCTGCTCTGGGCGGAAACCAGCGGATGCAGCCTTTCCACTTGCGCGGCGATGTCATTCAACTCGCTGCTCACCCGTCCGAGCAATTCGGAAACGGGCACAAGCGTCTCATGGCAAAGTGCAGTGGCACGCGATGGCATGTCGGAACGGCCTTTCAGGAGATCAGAAGAACTCGACGGAACCGCCCGAAGGCGCGACCAACGGCTGTTTGGGCGGAACAGGCGCAACAAAACCCTTGTCGCCGGAGAGCATGACCTGGCGGGCGCGCCCCGACAATGGCCAGTATTCGACCCGGCGGCCGCGATCGCCGCCCAGGTCGCCGCCGACGATGCTGATGCCTTCATTGCGCAGGAACGTCTCGGCAAACTCGCCGTTCATCGCGCCGATATCCGAAAGACCCTCGATGGTCCGGGCCCCCCCGAACAGCTTGGCTTCCAGCCGGTGGCGATGGGCGCCACGCTGCAGCAGGCCGTTGACGAGCAACTCCATTAGATGGACGCCGTAACTCTGGGCATCGAGCGACGAGCGGCCATTGTTGCCGGGCAGCAGGAAGTGGTTCATGCCGCCGGTCCGGGCAAAGGGATCGCGAATGCAGGCGGCGACACAGGAGCCGAGAATGGTCGTCAGCACGACGTCCTCCCGGTCGACCACGTGGTATTCGCCGCGCATGACGGTAATGCGCTGGTTTACAAGGGTCACTTAAGGATCCCGACGATTGCTTCGATAGCCTTCTTGAGCGCCGGCGTGGTGAACGGCTTGGTCAGGAAGTTGTTGACGCCAAGTGCCACGGCGGCTTCGAGGAGCTGGCGGTCGCCCTTGCCGGTCAGGAGGATGAACGGCGTCGCCCGGGTCGGGCCGTAGGAGCGGATCGCCTTCAGCAGCTGCAGCCCGTCGAGTTTCGGCATGTTGAAGTCGGAGATGACCATGTGCGAGGGCTGCTCCATCATCATGCGCAGCGCCTGCTCGCCGTCCTTGGCGATGGCGATCTTGCGGATGCCCATCTCCTGCAGCGCATCGGTGATGAGCATGCGGCTGGTCGTCGTATCGTCGACCACGAGGACCTTAAAGTGTTCGAGGAAGGACATTTTTAGCTCCGTTGGAATTCGAGCGCGTCAGCGCGAGGATATGGGAGGCGATCTTGTCCAGCGGCGCCTGCCGCTCGACCGCGCCGACTTCGAAAGCGACCCTGGGCATGCCGTAGACAAGGCTGGTGGCCTCGTCCTGACCGATCGTGCCGGCGCCGGCCTGGCGCATGTGCAGCAGTCCGGCGGCACCGTCGCGACCCATGCCGGTCAGGATCGCGCCGACTGATTTCGACCCTGTCGCCTTGGCGACCGAGGCAAACAGCACGTCGACCGACGGCCGATGGCCATTGACCGGATCGGTGCTGCGCAGCCGGCAGCGCAACTGGCCGGGCCCAGAAATCTCGAGATGCGTGGCACCACCGGGGGCGAGATAGATGTGCCCGGTCGTCAGCGGCGCGCCATCGACGGCCTCGCTGACACGTGGCCGCGACATGCGGTTGAGGCGCTCGGCGAAGCTCTTGGTAAAGGCTGCCGGCATATGCTGGGTGATCACGGTGGGCGGGCAGTTCTCCGGAAACTGCGACAGCACGGTGATCAGCGCCTCGACGCCGCCCGTCGACGAGCCGATCGCCACGACCTTACCGTTGGGCACATAGTCAGCGTTGGCAGCAGGCTGCTCGCGCGCGTCGCTCGGCTGGTTCGTCGCCAGCGGGCGGATCTGGGCACGTGCTGCTGCCTTCACCGTCGCTTGCAGCGTGCCGAAGGCGCGGTCGTCGCTGAACGACGCCTTGGAAATGCAGTCGAAGGCGCCGATCTCGAGGGCCGTGATCGTGGCCGTAGCATCCCTTGATGTCAGGCTCGACACCATGATGACGGGCATCGGCCTCAGCCGCATGATCTTCTCGAGGAATTCGAGCCCGTTCATGTTCGGCATCTCGACGTCGAGCGTGATGACGTCGGGATTGAGTTCCTTGATCTTGGCGCGGGCCTCCAGCGGGTCGGCGGCATGGCCGACGACCTCGATGGCCGGGTCGAGGCGCAGCACTGCGGAAAGCAGTGTGCGCATGGTGGCGGAATCGTCGACGATGAGAACGCGAACCGGCTTCATGCGGCGCCCTCGCGCAGCTTGTAGGTGGTGATCCCTTCGGGCTGGAAATCCGCCGTCGCAGGCCCTGAGACGCGCTCGGAATGGCCGATATAGAGCGTGCCGCCCGCCGTCAGCAGCGGAACGAAGCGGCTCCAGATCCGCGACTGCGTCGCTTCCTCGAAATAGATGACGACGTTGCGGCAGTAGATCGCCTGGAACTGACCCTTCATCGGCCATGCGCCGATCAGGTTGAGCTCGCGGAAAGCCACGATCGTACGCATTTCGTCGGCAGCACTGAACGAGTTGCCGTCGCCTGAGCGGACTGGCGTGAACCAGCGCCGGCGCAAATCAGGCGGCACCGGGCGAAGGGCTGCCTCGCTGTAGATTCCCTCGCGACCGAACGCGACCATGTTGGGGTCGATGTCGGTCGCCAGAACCCGGATGTCGTGGTTGGCGGCTTCCGGCATCAGCGACAGGATCGTCAGGGCGATCGAATAGGGTTCGGCGCCATTGGAGCATGCCGCAGACCAGATCCTGACGCGGCCGCCGCGCCTCGCCGCTTCGAGCAGCGGCGGCAGGACCTGCTTGGCCAGATGTTCGAAGTGATGCGGCTCACGGTAGAAATTGGTGACGTTTGTGGTCAACGCCGCCAGCATCCTCTGGCGCTCGTCGAGACCCTCGCGCGAGGCGATGAGCGCGCAGTAGTCGCGGAAGCTTTCCAGTCCGAGCGCCCGCAGGCGCTTGGACAGCCGGGAGTAGACGAGTGCTGCCTTCGCCTCGGTCAGATGGATGCCGGCGTCGGCATGGAGCATCGCCGCGATCTGCCGCATGTCCTCGCCGGTGAGCACGAACTCACCGGCGACCAGGCTCTGGCGCTGATTGCGCGGCTTGTCGATGTTTTGCAGAGTGGTCATGCCGCGATCGGCTCAAGCGCCGGCAGGACGTTGTCCAGTGCGATCAGGCTGATCATGCGGCCTTCGATGGCCAGAACGCCGCGTACGAAGGTCTTGGCCATGTCCGAGGCGACGTCGGGCGTCGGCTTGATGGCGTCGTCGGTGACCGACAATATGTCGGACACGGCGTCGACCAGTAGGCCCACCACCTGGGTGCCGACCTGAGCCACCATGATGACATGGCGAACCGTAGGCTCCGGCGGCTGGAAGCCGAGGCGGGCAGCGAGATCGACGATCGGCAGGATCGCGCCGCGCAGGTTGATGACACCGCGGACGTAGGGCGGTGACTTCGGCAGCACAGTCGCCGGTGCCCAGCCTCTGATCTCGCGCACCGACATGATGTCGACGCAGAATTCCTGCTCGCCGATACGGAACGCGATGAGTTCGCGGCTGCTGTTGTCGTGTTTGGTGGTCTCGATCATGGCATCACCCTGCTGCTGCAAGAACGGGTTCAAGAATGGTCGCGTCGGACTGCGAATTGGCGATCACGGTGTCGACATCGATGATGAGGGCGACGCGGCCATCGCCGAGGATGGTTGCGGCGGCGATGCCCGGCACATGCCTGTAGTTGGACTCCAGGCTCTTGATGACGACCTGGCGCTGGCCCTGGATCGTGTCGACGAGCAGGGCGCTGCGGCGGCCGCCTTCGGTCTCGACGAGGATTGCCACGCCTGCCAGCGGATCGGTGGCGGTGTTGCGGAAGCCGAGCTCGCGGCCGACGTCGATCAGCGGCGTAAACGCATCGCGGATCGCAATGACCCTGGAGCCGCCGCCGAGGCCGTGCACGTCGGCTGCCTTGGGCTGCAAGGTCTCGATGATCGCCGTCAGCGGCACGACCAGCGTCTGGTCGGCCACCGTCACCACCATGCCGTCGAGCACGGCGAGCGTGAGTGGCAGGCTCATGGTGAAGGTCGAGCCCTTGCCGGGGCGCGAGGTGATCGACAACCGACCGCCAAGACCCTGGATCGAGCGCTTGACCACGTCCATGCCGACGCCGCGGCCGGAGATGTTCGACACTTCCGATGCCGTGGAGAAGCCAGGCAGGAAGATCAGATTGTCGATCTCCTCGTCGGACAGCACGGCGTCGGCTGCGATCAGTCCCTTCTCCACAGCGATCGCCTTGACCCGCGAGCGGTTGATGCCGGCGCCGTCGTCGGCAACCTCAATGACGATGCGGCCCGAGCGGTGCATCGCCGAAAGACGCACAACGCCTTCGGCCGGCTTGCCGGCGGCGATACGCACCTCGGGCTTTTCCAGCCCATGGTCGATGGCGTTGCGGATCATGTGCGTCAATGGGTCGTTCAGGCGGTCGATCACCGTCTTGTCGACTTCGGTGCCTTCGCCGTCAGTGATCAAGCGGACCTGCTTGCCGGTCATGCTGGCGACTTCGCGCACCAGGCGCGGAATGCGCTGGAACACCGACTTCACCGCCTGGGCGCGGATCGCCATGACGCAGTCCTGGATCTCGCGCGTCAGGTGCTCGAGCTCGTCGAGGCCAAGGGCCACGGCGGATCCAGGTACGTGTCCGGCTTCCATGACGCGCTGCGACAGCATCGCCTGGTTGATGACGAGCTCGCCGACGAGGTCGATAAGTCGGTCGACACGCTCGAGATCGGCGCGGATGGTCTGCGGGGCACCCGCATTGGCATTGGCGCCGCTTTCGCTGTTGCGCGCCGCGGCAGCCTTGGTCGGCTGGGCCTCGACTTCGGCAACAGCCTCGCGTTCCTCGGCTGATGGCAGCGGGATGATCTCCGCCGTCGTTGCCGGCTGAGCCGCCTCGTCGCCCTGGATGGAGCGGAGCAGGGCAGCGAATGCGTCTTCGGTCGAGTCGGCGCCGGGTTCGGCATCGGAGGAACCGGCGTCGGCTGCCTGGATGGTCAGGCTGGAATCCCATTCCACGAATTCGAAGACTTCGCGGATCGCGTCCTCACCCTTTTCGGTGGTGAGCTTGATGGTCCATTCAAGATAGGCGCCTTCCGGATCGAGTGCGGCGAGAGACGGCAAGCCGCTTGCGTCGCAGTTGATTTCCAGCTCGCCGAGCCGTTCCAGTTCGCGCAGCACCAGCACCGTCTCGTTGCCCTTGGCATAGAGTTCGGGCCTGGGCTTGAAAGTGATCGTGTAGCTGCGCCCGATATCGACGGGTGCGTCCGAGAAATCGAACGCCACGGTGACGGGCGTGAAGGAGAAGTCGCTCATGTCGTCTTCTTCTTCGGCTTCCGCCTCTGCCCCGCCGGGGCTCAGTGCGGTGAGCTCGCCGACAAGCACTTCGCTGCGGCCGCTGTCGACCGTGTGGCCATCGCGTGCCGCCGCCACGAGATCTGCCAGAAGGTCGGCGGCGCGCAGCATGACTGCCATGACGTCGGCCGTCGGTTCCAGCGCGCCGTTGCGGACGTGGTCGAGCGTGGTTTCGAAGACATGGGCGAACTGCACAAGGCCTTCTAGGCTGAAGGCGCCAGCGCCGCCCTTGATCGAATGCACCGCGCGGAAAACCGCGTTCACGGTGTCGGATTCGGCTTCCCCGCGTTCCATCGCGAGAAGGCCGGTTTCCAGTTCGGCGAGTTGTTCCTCGCACTCCTGGAAGAAGGTCTGCTTGACCGCTGCCATTGCGTCCACGGACATGTCTCCCGGTTCAGGCCGACACGCGGCGGATGGCGTCGATCAGCTTGGCAGGATCGAATGGCTTGATGATCCAGCCGGTCGCACCTGCACGGCGGGCGCGATCCTTCTTCTCGGCATCGCTCTCGGTGGTCAGCACCAGGATCGGAATGCCGCGATAGGAGTCGTCTGCACGCACATGCTCGATGAAGCCGAAGCCATCCATGCGGGGCATGTTGATGTCGGTGACGATGACCCGCGGGGTCTCTGTCTTCAGCACCTCGAGGCCATGGACGCCGTCCTCGGCTTGAATGACCCTGTAGCCGGCTTGCGTCAGCGCCAGTTTCAGCATCTCGCGCATGGTGCGAGAATCATCGACGGTCAAAATGGTCGCGCTCATTCCGGCATCTCCTCCCTGGTGAAATCCGCTTCCGAGAAGCCCAGGAGCCGCAGGCCTTCGACGAAGCCGGGCGTCAGGTTGGTGAAGGAGAGCGCGGTGTCATCCGCGCTCCAGGTTTGTTGCGCCGACAGGAGAACCTGAAGGCATTGACCGCCGATCCGCTCCACGCGCGAGGCATCGATGGTCAGCGCGGTTCCGCGCATTGCAAGCAGGCTTTCGGTCAGAGGCGCTGCCGCCCTGAAGTCCAGCGCTGCCGCAAGCTCGAGTATCCGTTGTGAAGGATCGGACACGGTGGTCATGGCTCGATCAGAACTCCTGCCAGTCGTCGGCCGCCGGAGCGACCGCACGGGCTGCGGAAGAACCGAAGCTCGACGATGCGACCTTCAGTTCCGGCCGTGGCGCGCGCGCCGGAGCCTTGGGGCTTGCTGGGCGGCTGCCTTCGACGACCGAGAGTTTGCCCAGCCGGAACGTGCTGATCTGGCGCGACAGCTCTTCGGTTTCCTGCGACAGTGAGTGGCTTGCGGCAGTCGATTCCTCGACCATCGCGGCGTTCTGCTGGGTCACCTGGTCCATCTGGTTGACCGCCGAGTTGACCTGGTCGAGACCGGTGGACTGCTCATGCGCGCTGGCCGCGATGTTGGTGACGACGGCATTGATCTCGGCCACCTGGAGAACGATGCGCTCCAGTGCCTTGCCGGTCTCGGCGACCAGCTTGACGCCTTCGCCGACCTGGGTCGTCGAAGCGGAGATCAGGCTCTTGATCTCGCGGGCGGCTTCCGCCGAACGCTGGGCCAGCGCGCGCACCTCCGAGGCAACCACGGCGAAGCCGCGTCCAGCGTCGCCGGCGCGAGCCGCTTCGACACCGGCGTTGAGCGCCAGGAGGTTGGTCTGGAAGGCGATCTCGTCGATCACGCCGATGATGCGGCTGATCTGCTCGGACGACTTCTCGATCGTGCCCATGGCATCGATGGCCTTGCGCACCACCACGCCGCTGGTCTCGGCATCGGTCTTGGCCGTCGAGACGACATCACGGGCATGCACTGCACCTTCGGCCGTCTTCTTGACGGTCGC
The DNA here is from genome assembly GCF_025628925.2 of Aminobacter sp. NyZ550. NCBI lineage: Bacteria > Pseudomonadati > Pseudomonadota > Alphaproteobacteria > Hyphomicrobiales > Phyllobacteriaceae > Aminobacter > Aminobacter sp. NyZ550. The sequence continues at coordinate 552,921 of NZ_CP114190.1, read as the reverse complement.
GGTGATCTCGTCGAGCGCGGCTGCGGTCTCTTCGAGGCTTGCGGCCTGCTGTTCGGTGCGGCGCGATAGGTCGTCGGCGGCGGTGTAGATCTCGCCGGTGCCGGCGTGGATCGCCTTCACCGAGGAGGTGATGCTGAGCATCGTCTGCTGCAGCTTCTCAACGGATTCGTTGAAGTCCTGGCGCAGCTTGACCAGCTTGTCGGGGAACGGCGCGTCGATGCGGTGCATCAGGTCGCCCTTCGACAGCGCGTCGAGGCCGTGGCCCAGTGCCGAGATCGCAACCATGTCCTGGCGGTCTTCCTCGGCCTTCTGCGCGGCGCGCAGTGCGGCCTCGTCCTCGGCGCGGCGGCGCGTCTCGGCGGCTTCTGCCTCGAGACGAACCTTCTCGATCGCGGCTTCCTTGAAAGTCTGCACGGCGGACGCCATCTGGCCGACTTCGTCGCGGCGGCCGATGGCCGGAACGACGACCTTGAGGTCACCGGAAGCCAGGCTGCGCATCGCCTGCGTCATGTTGTTGACCGGCGTTGCGATCTGGCTGGAGAGCCACAGCGCGATCACGACGAGGATGGCGATAGTCAGGCCGGCGCTGCCGAGCTGCAGATACTGTGCAGTGGCGATGGCGTCGTTCTTGAGAACGGCGGTTTCGGTCTCCCACCGGGTGATCTCGGCCTGCATCTCTGCAACCGCCTTGCGAACGGTGGCCTGCACCTCAGATGCCCGAACCGAGGACCCGCGCTCGCGACCCTCTGCGTAGGTAGCTTGATTGCCGGCCAGCTGGACCATCGGGTCGCCGACCTCATTGCGCCAATTCTCGGTCATTGCCCTAAAGTTCTCGACGGCGGCGATGACAGCCTTGTCGTCGATTGGCAGGTTCACAGCTTCGGTGATCGTCTTGTCGACGTTCTTCGAGGTCTCGTGATAGCGCTTGGCTACGTCTTCCCTGAGATTGAGCAAGTAGGTTCGAGCAATGTTGGATCGATCGAGGTGGAGCGCTTCCGCCTTGCCGACGGTGGAAAGCACGCGGCTGGCCACCTCGAGTTCCGCACTGGCAGCTTCAAGCTGGCTGAGGGCGCGCATCATCATCCCGCCGACGACGAGGCTCACGATGACGATCGCCGAGAAGGCAAGCACCAGCTTGCGCGTGATGCTGAGATTGGTTGTGGAGAAGCCCCCTCTCTGAGGCGGAGCGCCGTAATGGGTGGCTGTTGGATCGAAGGTGGAACTCATTGGGCGTTTCCTTGCCGTAGAGGTAGAACGTGGTTGCCTGGCCCCGACACGTCTTCTTCGCCGGCAAAGTATTGCCGATCGCTGGGAAGCGTTTCGCTTCGCACCGCCTGAAGACATGCAGGAATGTGAGTAGGGGATGGCGCCGGCGGCGTCGCCAGCGCGTGTTTTGCTTCGAAAAGGAGGAGATCTAAGAGAGGTTTCTCAAACGTCGCTTATTAGAAAATGCTCATGTCTTGCCTGCTACTTCATTCCCCGAGAGCGCCGACAGGAACCCCTCCCTGTACTTAAAAATTTAGCTATCTCGTTGACTCGACGTATTCAGAAGAAATTACCCAAGTGTAAATGCCGGCAGCACTGCCAAGGATCCGAGTCATCAGTACTTGTACGGCAAGAGTCATTCGCGCTGCGCAAGCAATGTGTGAAAGATAAGTCGTCGGTATTGAGAATGATCCGCTTAAGATAAACCAGTACTCTTGCAAGAACACTGGTCAGTTGAATCCGACTCGATCCTAGTCGGCACCGATCCATGTAAGCCGCCGCTGACAGTCGAATCCGCTGCATTTTCGGCTTTTTCGCACGGTTGCTGCCCGGTGACTCAAGGGAAAGGCGGCTATCGATCTGCCTCATTCTTGCCACAGGTGGCGGTCGACTTGTTGGAGTTCAGAGGTCGATGCGCTGCGAAATTCCGCTGAGTCGTGCAAATTTTTTTGCGGTTTGACGCCGAAGTTGACCTTGAGTCACGCGATCGGCGTTGGTGTCTGCGCGCGCCGGTTGTGAGCCAGTTTTGCAATTCGCCGAACAAGGGGAATCATCGCTTGCTGCACTTGACTTCGGTCGCGCGCGGGCTGCTTCCCTTAGTTGAATCCGCGCGCGTTTTACTTCCTGTCTAGTTGCAGAACGCATCGTCGCTGGCCGCCGAGGACGCTTTGTGCACAAATGAAAATGCCGCCTGGACCGTTCCCACGTTGAAAGTTTGTACACAAACGAAAAAGGCGCCGACTTTGGCCGACGCCTTCACAAGATGGATGCTGGTGGTACCAGCTCGCGGCTAGCTTATCCGATGCGCTGGCCGCTCTTCGGATTGAATACATGCAAGTCGGCAGCACTTACCGACAGCCGGACGGTGTCGTCAGGCTTCACCGCGACCCGCCCCATGGCAAAGACACACGCCTGCTGGCCGGCAAGCCTGGCATAAAATTGCGTCGACAGGCCGAGAGGCTCGACCACCTCGACCCGCACGGCGATGCCGCCATCGCCGGCGACGCGCATATGCTCGGGCCGCAACCCTATCGTCACCTCGTCACCGTCGGCAACCGGCAGGCTGGCCAGTACGGGCAGGCGCTGGCCGTCGCTCAGGACGGCCGCTGCATCATCGCCCGTCCGCCTGACAGTCGCCGGCAGGAAGTTCATGCCCGGCGAGCCGATGAAGCCGGCAACGAAAGCGTTGGCGGGCCGGTCGTAGAGGTCGAGCGGCGCGCCGACCTGCTGGACGACGCCATCATGCATGACGACGATACGGTCGGCCATCGTCATTGCCTCGACCTGGTCGTGGGTGACATAGACCGATGTCGTCTTGAGCTGCTGGTGCAGTGCCTTGATCTCGGTGCGCATATGCACGCGCAGCTTGGCATCCAGGTTGCTGAGCGGCTCGTCGAACAGGAACACCTTAGGGTCGCGCACGATGGCGCGGCCCATGGCGACGCGCTGGCGCTGGCCGCCGGAGAGCTGGCGCGGCAGACGCGCCAACAGCTTGTCGAGCCCGAGCCGGTTCGCCGCGCCATTGACCCTGGTGTCGATCGAGCCCTTCTCGGCCTTCCGAAGCGCCAGGCTGAAGCCCATGTTCGAAGCGACGTTCATGTGCGGATAGAGCGCATAGGACTGGAACACCATGGCGATGTCGCGGTCCTTGGGCGCGACGTCGTTGACGACGCGCTCGCCAATGCGGATCTCGCCCGCCGAAACCTCTTCCAGACCGGCGATCATCCTCAGCAAGGTCGACTTGCCGCAACCGGAGGGGCCGACGAGCACCACGAACTCGCCGTCTGAAATCTCGAGGTCAACGGCCTGGAGCACGTTGAGCGAACCGTAATCCTTCTGGACCTTGTTGAGTGTAACCGAAGCCATGGTCCTACCCTTTGACGGCGCCGGCGGTCAGGCCGGTCACAAGATAGCGTTGCAGGAATGCGAAGAAGATGCAGACCGGGATGAGCGCCAGGATCGACGCCGCCATCATCTGTCCCCAGTCGACGGCGAATTTGCCGATGAAGGTGAGCAGTCCAACGGCGAAGGTCTTCTGGCCCTCGCTGGAGATCAGCATCAGCGCGAACAGAAGTTCGCTCCACGCCGCGGTGAAGACGAAGCCGAGCGTCGCCCCCATGCCGGGCAGCGTCAGCGGGATGATGATGCGGCGCAAAGCCTCGAAGCGGGTGCAGCCGTCGATCATCGCCGCTTCCTCCAGGTCTTTCGGTATGCCGTCGAAGAAGGATTGCATCAGGAAGGTCGCGAAGGCGGTGTTGAAGGCGGTGTAGATGATGATCAGCCCGGTCAGGCTGTTGGTCAGGCCGATCTCACCCATGATGCGGTAGATCGGCGGGATGACCATCACCAGCGGGAAGGTCTGCGTCAGCAAAAGGGCTATCGCCACCGTCGTCTTGCCACGGAAGGAGAAGCGCGACATGGCGTAGCCGGCGCCCGAGGCGATGACGGTCACCAGGATGGCCGTGGTCACGGAGACCAGCACGCTGTTGAAGAAGTAGAGTGGAAAATCGCTGGCCTTCAGCACCGTGGCATAGTTCTCGAAGGTCGTCGCCGACGGCCACAGCGTGATGCCTTCGGAATAGAGCAGCGACTGCGGCGTCACCGAGATCTTCAGCGTCCAGTAGATCGGAAACAGCGCGAAGATGACGTAGGCGGCAATGGCGCCGTAGAGCCCGATACCGCCGAGCAGGCGCGCGGAATTGGAGCGTCCGGCAATCATCACGAGTACCTCGCGAGCGAGCGGCGGATGCCGATCAGCACCACCGCATAGGCGATGAGAAGGATCAGCAGCAGCACTGCCACCGCCGAGGCGTAACCCTTGTCGAGCGACTTGAAGGCGCTGACATAGATGTAGGTGGCGACCGTGTTGGTCGAGCCGGCCGGTCCGCCCGAGGTCATGACGAAGATCAGGTCGGCGAAGGTCGCGATCCAGATCGTGCGCAGCATGACGGTGATGGCGATTGTCGGCGCCAGGAACGGCAGCGTCACTTTGGAAAAGCGCTGCCATGGCGAGGCGCCGTCGATGGCCGCTGCCTCGTGCAGCTCGGACGGGATCGACTTCAGTGCCGCCAGAAGCGTGATGGCGAAGAACGGGATGCCGAACCAGACATTGGCGATGATCGGCCCCCACATGGCGATCTTGGGGTCGGCCAGGATGTTGCTCGGCTCGGCCATGATGCCCATGGCGTAGAGCCAATGCGGCAGCGGCCCGACGATCGGGTTGAACAGCCAGGCCCAGGTGAGGCCGGACAGGAAGGATGGTACGGCCCAGGGCAGGAACACCACCGCCTGCACCATCTTGCGGCCCCAGAACGGCCGGTCGAGCAGGAGCGCCAGGCCGAGTCCGAGGAAGAACTGGAAGAACAGGCTGCCGACGGTCCACCACAGCGTGTTGACCAGCGCTTGGGCAAGCAGCGGATCGGAAAACAGTGCCTGGTACTGGCCGAGGCCGACATATTCGGACTTGAAGGCCGAGAATTTACGAAACGAATAGCTGATGCCGATGATCAGCGGCACGAGCAGCACCGTGACCAGCAGGATCAGGGCTGGGCTGAGATAAAGCCACGGCTCGAAGCCGGGCAGGACGGAACCCCTGCGCCCCGCCTTGCGGGGCGAATTCGATTCGGCGACTGCAGTGGTCATGGGCGACGCTTTCGGGCGATGCTTTCGGCATGGCGAAAAGATCGCCCCCTCGCGCGCGACCTCGTCTCCAAGGGGAGAAAGGGCTTGGCGGCGATGCCGGCATGACCGCGAAACGCGGTCGCGAGGGGGCAGCAAAGGAGCCCTGGCGACAGGGCAGGGTTGGCGGGACATCGCTGCCCCGCCATGGCCGTTACTTCTTGTTTTTGGCCATCCAGTCCTGCTGTTCCTTGGTCAGGAACGCAGCCCACTCGTCGGCGATGTCCTTGGCCGTGCGCTGGCCGAGGAGCACCTCCTGGACATTCTTGACCGAGACCTGGTCATAGAAGTTGCCGAGGTTTTCGAGATGCACCGGCGGCGTCACGAACTCGAACTTGTCGGGATTGTTCAGCTCCTCGAACCAGCCCTTGAACTGCTCGGTCTTGAAATGCGGATCGTCGGCGGCGCTGTTGTGGATCGGCAGCACGCCGACTTCCTTGGCCCAGCCGATATTGTTTGCCGGCGAAAGCAGCGTCGACATCAGCTTCCAGGCGTCGTCCTTGACCTTGGAACTGGCGAACATCGACCACCCGGCATAGCCGAGCGTCGGATAGGATTTTCCAGACGGACCGGCCGGCATCGGGGCCACGGCGAAGTCTTCCGCCTTCATCTTTTCGGCGATGCCGATCAGCGCGTCCGGGTCCTGGTCGAGCATGGCGCATGTGCCGGAGTAGAAGCCGGTGACGATCTCGTTGAAGCCCCAGCTGACGCTGTCCTTGGGCGCGTAGCCTTCCTTGTAGATGTCGGCCAGCATCTGCAGGCCCTTGACCGAGCCTTCCTCGTTGATGGTCGAGGTGCCGTCCTCGTTGAAGTAGCCGCCCTTGCCGTTGGCGATGTTCATGAACATCTGCACGCCGTTGAAGCCGCCGGGGCCGCCGCGCATGCAGTAGCCATACTTGCCTGGAATGGCTGAGATCTTCTTGTTGGCGTCCATGAACTCGTCGAGCGTCGTCGGCGCATGGTCGAGGCCGGCTTCCTTGAACAGCTTCTTGTTCCAGAACATGGCGCGCAGGTAGTAGCCGTAGGGAAGCATGTACTGCTTGCCGTCGACGACGGAACCGAACTGCTTGGCGCGGTCGCCGAGCGTTGCGGCGTCACCCCACTTGGCCATGTAGGGCGTGAGATCCTCGAGCTGGCCGTTGGTGCCGTAGAGGCCGAGCCAGCGCTCGGGCATCTCGACGATGTCGGGCGTGTCGCCGGCCTGGACCATGGTCAGGAATTTTTCGAAGGCCTGACCCCAGGGCAGCGAGACGAGCTCGACCTTGATGCCCGGATTGGCGGTCTCGAATTCGGCGATCTGCTTTTTCAGGAATTCGGTGCGGGGCGGGCTGGTGATGACCTCCACCATCTTGATTGTCGAGTCGGCGAGCGCCGACCCCGCCGACAATGCGAGGCCCATGGCCGCCGCGAACAACACTCCGTACTTCTTCATTCCAGTCACTCCCATTCTTGGATCTTGAAGTTATTTTCTTGTTGCACTCTCGAAGGCCCGACTGACGTCGGCCCAGAGATCCTCCACGTTTTCCAGCCCGATATTCAGCCTGATGGTTCGCGGGCTGACCCCGAACCGGCCGATCGAATTGGCATCCGGCGTCTGCTGCAGCGAGGCGAGCGCCGGCACCACGAGGCTTTCGTGACCGCCCCAGCTGACGCCGATGCGGAACAGTTTCAGCGCGTCGGTGAAGGCAGGCACGTCGATGTCGTCGGTCACCTCGAAGGAGAACAGGCCGGAATAGCCAGTGAGCGTCTTCTTGCCCGGATGGTTGGAGAAGGCGGGGTGGTTGACGCGCTCGACATGGCCGTGGCCCTTCAGCCGTTCGGCAATCGTCAGCGCGCTCTTCATGTGGTGCGGCAGGCGCAAAGGCAGCGTGCGCAGTCCGCGCAGCAAGAGCCACGCCTCGAAAGGCGACAGCTTGGCGCCGAGATAGGGATAGGTGCGCTCGTTGATGCGGCGAATGTGCTCGGCCGAGCCGGCGACGACGCCGGCAACCGTGTCGCTGTGGCCGCCGAGATATTTCGATGCCGAATGCATGACCACGTCGACGCCGTGCAGGATCGGCTTCTGGAACAGCGGCGTCGCCCACGAATTGTCGATGACGGTGACGATGCCTTGCGCCTTGGCGAGTGCCGTCAACACCTCGAGATCCTGCAGCTCGAACATCATCGAGGTCGGGCTTTCGAGATAGAGCATCGCCGCGCCCGGCAGTGCTGCCTTCACCGCGTCCGGGTCGGAGCCGTCGACATAATCGACCTTGATGCCGAGATGCGGCAACAGCCGCTCGAACAGGCGGTAGGCGTCGCCGTAGCAGTTGCGGATGGCGACGATGCGCTGACCCGCGCCGACAAAGGCGAGCACGGTCGAGCTGATTGCCGCCATGCCGCTGGAAAATCCGCGCGCCGCCTCGGCCCCTTCAAGGGCGGCGATCTTGCTCTCGAATTCCATGACCGTCGGGTTGTTGCCGCGCGAATAGATCGGCTTGGTGCTGCGCCCGGCAAACACGTCCGCCATCTCGGCATAGCTGTCGAAAGTGAACAGCGATGTCTGGTAGATCGGCGGAACCACAGCGCCGCCGGGGAACGGCTCGTCATGGGCCAGCAAGGTCGCCGCCTCGGCTATGAAATCGCGCTCGAACTCGCTGTTCATTTGTATCCCGCACGTTTGAGATTGGCGTCGCCGCGGCGAAGGTCGGCCTCGACGGTGGCGATCAGTTTCAGCGCTTCGCCGCGCGCTCCTTCGGCGTCGCCAGCCGCAATCCGCTCGTAGACCGTGCGGTGATAGGGAAAGCTGGCGTGGCCGAAATCGCGGACGCCCAGCGGATGCTCCCAGAAACGGTGGAACAGCTCATGCATTGCCGAGATGATCTGTTCGAACAGCGGATTGCCCGACACGCGGTAGATCGCCTGGTGGAAATCCCAGTCTTCGTCCGAGGACATGCCGGCACGGCTGTGGAAGGCTTCTTCCATGACCTCGAGCTTCTGCCGGATGATCTCGACTTCGGCCGGACCGGCGCGCAGGGCGCACAGGGCGGCGGCTTCGGCCTCGAGGCCACGGCGGATTTCCAGCGTGTGCATCAGGCTTTCGAAGTCGTTGCCCGAGGCAAATGTCAGCGGCAGATGCAGCATGTCGCGCGATACCGCCGCCTTGAGATAGGTGCCGCTGCCCTGGCGGCGTTCCACCAAGCCAAGTCCTTCCCAGCGCGTCAGCGCCTCGCGCACGGTGGTGCGGCTGACCTTCAGCCGCTCCGACAGGACGCGCTCGGTCGGCAACCGGTCGCCGGGCTTGAGCTCTTCGTGGATGACGAAGTCTGCCAGCACGTTGAGGACTGCATCATCGCGCGCAGTGGCTTGGAGGGGAGGCAGGTCGAGCACGTCGCGGCCTTCAAATGGTACAATGGTCAGACCAATTTGTGCATGGCCAGTTGCGGCTGTCAATCGCGAATGTCAGGACAGTTCAGGAGCGACTGACCGGGCACCGGTCGTGGGCAACTGATACGAGGCGTCTGGCGATGCTGGATGCCGCGTCGAGATGAGTGTTGTTGACGGTCGTGGTCAACTGGTCGGCAGGGTCATCTTTGCAATGGTTTCAAAGCCTTGCGGACAATGCGATGCACAATAGGCCGCCTCCGAGGTCGGAGGGCGACCTATTGCGACAAGACAGTCAGCTGGGCGACGAGGGTCGTAGCATCGGAAAACGCAGGCACGGCCTGGCGCCCGCGCGACAGCTGATGTTTTCAGGCGTAGCGCGACAGAGCGAGGTCGGAGACGTCGATCTCGGGACGGACGCCGCCGATCATGTCGGCCAGCACCCGGCCCGAACCGCAGGCCATGGTCCAGCCCAGCGTGCCGTGGCCGGTGTTGAGGTAGAAGTTGTCGAACTTGGTGCGTCCGATGACCGGCGTGCCATCCGGCGTCATCGGCCTCAGCCCGCTCCAGAAGGTGGCGCGGCTCTGGTCGGTGGCGCCGCCGAACAGGTCCTCGACCGAGAACTGCAGCGTTGCCTTGCGCGACGGCGACAGGTCGGTGTTGAAGCCGGCGATCTCGGCCATGCCGCCGACGCGGATACGGTCGCCGAGGCGGGTAATGGCGATCTTGTAGGTATCGTCCATGATCGTCGACACCGGCGCCTTGCTCTCGTCGACGATAGGCACGGTGATCGAATAGCCCTTGACCGGATAGACCGGGACCCGGAGGCCCAGCGGCTTGACGAAGGACGGCGTGAAGCTGCCGAGTGCGCCGACGAACATGTCGGCCTCGACATCGCCTTCCGAGGTGCGGACGGCGACGATGCGCTTGCCTTCCTGGCGCAGGCTTTCCAGCTTCACATTGTAGCGGAACTCGACGCCGAGCTGTTCCGCGAGTTTGGCCAGCTCGTTGGTGAACTTGAAGCAGTCGCCGGTCTCGTCATTCGGCAGGCGCAGGCCGCCGGCGATCTTCTCGCGCACCGGCGCCAGGCCCGGTTCGGCACCGACGCAGCCGGCGGGATCGAGCACTTCGTAAGGCACGCCGTCGCTCTGCAGCACCTCGATGTCCTTGGCCATGCCGTCGAGCTGCTTCTGGTAGCGGAACAGCTGCAGCGTGCCCTGCGTGCGGTGGTCATACTGGATGCCGGTATCGTCGCGCAGCGCAATCAGCTGGTCGCGGCTGTATTCGGCGAGGCGGACCATGCGGCTCTTGTTGAGCGCGTAGCGGGCCGAGGTGCAGTTGCGCAGCATTGCCGTCACCCAGCGCCAGGTCGAGACGTCGAGCATCGGCTGGATGATCAGCGGCGCGTGCTTCATGAACAGCCACTTCATCGCCTTTTGCGGAATGCCGGGAGCGGCCCAGGGCGAGGCATAGCCGGGCGAGATTTCGCCGGCATTGGCAAAGCTGGTTTCCAGCGCCGGACCGGCCTGGCGGTCGAGCACGGTCACCTTGTGACCCTGCTTGGCCAGGTAGTAGGCGGAGGTGACGCCGATGACACCGGCACCGAGAATGACTATGCGCATGATTGCCCCTGTGGTTTAGCGCGCTGCCGGGCTGAGGTAGCGGCGTCTGTAGCGCCGGCCCAGGCTGGTCAGGATTTCGTAGGAAATGGTGCCGGCATCCGACGCGATCATTTCGAGCGTCTGGTGCGGGCCGATCAGTTCGACCATGTCGCCAAGCTTCAATGTTCCGGTCGGCAAGCCGGTGACGTCGAGAATGATGCTGTCCATCGACACGCGCCCGACGATCGGCAGGCGCACGTCACCGAACCAGGCAGCGCCTGAATTGCTGAGATGGCGCGGCAGGCCGTCGGCATAACCTGCGGCGATGGTGGCGAGCCGCATTTCGGACCTGGCGACGAAGCTTGCCCCATAGCCCACCTCGGCACCCGCCGTCACGGTGCGGGTCTGGACGACGCCGACGTCGAGGCGGACCACCTGCTGCATCGGATTGACGCCCTCGCCGAGCGGCGCGCCGCCATAGAGCGCTATGCCCGGGCGGGCGAGATCGCCATGAAAATCGTCGCCCAGGAAGATGCCGGCGGAATTGGCAAAGGACAGCTTGGCATCGGGGAAGCGTGCGCGCACGTCCCGCATGCGTCCGAGCTGGCGGGCGTTGGCATCATGCGCCGGCTCGTCGCCGCAGGCGAGATGGCTCATCACGATGTCGATGTGGATGCCGTCGAGCCGGTGTGGTTCGGCGATCAGCGTTTCCAGCTCCTGCGGCTCGAGCCCGAGCCGCGACATGCCGGTGTCGGCCTGGAGTGCTGCCGGCAACGTCACGTTGCGCGCCCTTGATGTGGCCGACCAGTTGGCGACCTGTTCGAGCGAGTTCAGCACCGGCACCACGCCGAGGTCGGCGCAATCGGCCTCGCTGCCCGGCATCAGACCGTTGAGCACCAGGATGCGTGCGTCAGCAGTGAGATGCGGCTTCAGCCTGACCGCTTCGATGAAATGGGCGACGAAGAAGTCGCGGCACCCTGCGGCGTATAGAACCGGGGCGACCTCGGCCACGCCGAGCCCATAGGCATCGGCCTTGACCACCGCCGCGGTCCTTTCAGGCGCGTTGCGCTGGCTCAGCTGCCGATAGTTCTCGACCAGAGCGTCGAGATCGATGGTCAGCACGCCGCATGCCGCACGGCTCTCAATGTCGCTTTGCACGCCCATTGTCATATCAGGAAATTGTCCTCACCTTCGCCAAAGAATATCGCAATGATCGGCGAAAATCTTGCCAATGTGATGATGATCATGCGAACTGTGCGTAATCTGTGCAATTTTCGAAGCGTTTTTGAAAGGAACAGCGATGCCCTCTCTGGACGCCATCGACCGCGGCATCATCCGGGCATTGCGCGCCAATGCGCGCGTCAGCAATGCCAGCCTCGCGGCCGAGGTTGGCCTGTCGCCATCAGCCTGTCTCAGACGGGTGCAGTTGCTGGAGCAGGAAGGGGTCATCAGGGGCTACACCGCGATCATCGGCAATGCCGCGGCCGACGAGGGCATCGCCGTCATCGTCCAGATCACGCTGGAGCGGCAGACCGAGGAGTATTTCAACCGCTTCGAGCTCGCGGTGCGGCGCTACCCCGAGATCAAGGAGTGCTACCTGATGACCGGCGATTCCGACTATTTCCTGCGTGTCGAAGTGGCCAGTGCCGGCGATTTCGAGCGCGTGCACAAGGAGATCCTGTCAGCGCTGCCGGGCCTCGCCCGGATCCATTCGAGCTTCTCGATCCGCAACATCCTGCAGTCGAAACGGCCGAAGACGTCTTGAAGAAAAGCCGGCGCCCTGGTGGTACGCCGGCTTTTTTGTCAGTGTCAGACGGCTGACTGGGTCACGAATTTGGTGACCAGATAGGCTTCGAGCGCTTCGGTGCCGCCTTCCGAACCGTAACCGCTGTCCTTGACGCCGCCGAACGGCGTTTCGGGCAATGCCAGGCCGAGATGGTTGATCGTCAGCATGCCGGTTTCGATCTCGGCGCCGAGGTCGGTGACCGTCTTGTTCGACTTGGTGAAGGCATAGGCCGCGAGGCCGTAGGGCAGGCGGTTGGCCTCGGTGACGACGTCCTCGAAGGTCCTGAACGGCATCACCAGCGCCACCGGGCCGAAGGGCTCCTCGTTCATGATGCGCATGTCGGTGCGCACGCCCGACAGCACCGTCGGCTCGAAATAGGAGCCCTTGTTGCCGATGCGCTTGCCGCCAGTCTCGAGTCTGGCGCCGTCGGCCACCGCCTCGGTGATCAGCTTTTCGACCGCTTCCAGCCGGCGTTCATTGACCAGCGGGCCCATGCGGCTGCTGGCCTCCAGGCCGTCGCCGACCTTCACGCCCTTGGCATGCTCGACGAACTTGCCGAGGAAGCGGTCGTAGGCGCCTTCCTGGATCAGGAAGCGCGTCGGCGACACGCAGACCTGGCCGCCATTTCGGAACTTCGACGCGGCGAGCGTCGCTGCGGCTGCGTCGACATCGGCGTCGTCGAACACCATCGCCGGTGCATGGCCGCCAAGCTCCATCGTCGCGCGCTTCATGTGGGTGCCGGCCAGCGCCGCCAGATGCTTGCCGACCGGTACAGAGCCGGTGAACGACACCTTGCGGATGACCGGATGCGGCACGAGGTAGCCGGAGATTTCGGGCGGGTTGCCATAGACGAGGTTGAGCACGCCGTCGGGCAGGCCGGCATCCCTGAACACGTCGGCAAGGCAGGCCGGCGACGCGGGCGTCTCTTCCGGCGGCTTGACGATGATCGAGCAGCCGGTGGCAAGGGCTGCGCCGATCTTGCGCGCCGCCTGCGAAATCGGGAAGTTCCAAGGCGTGAACGCTGCCACCGGACCGACCGGCTCCTTGACGACGATCTGCTGGATGCCGGGCCCACGGGCCGGAATGACGCGGCCATAGGTGCGGCGGCCTTCCTCGGCGAACCAGTCGAACAGGTCGGCTGAGGAGAGCACTTCCATCTTGGCTTCGCCGACCGGCTTGCCCTGTTCCTGCGTCAGCAGTGTCGCGATCGCATCGGCGCGTTCGCGTAAGATGTCGGCGGCGCGGCGCAGCACCTTGGATCGGTCGTAGGGCGACACCTTACGCCAGATCTTGAAGCCGCGCTCGGCGGCGGCGAGTGCCCGGTCGAGGTCGCCCTTGCCGGCCGAGGCGACCTTGCCGATCACCTCGTTGGTGGCGGGGTTGTAGACGTCGATGGTCCTGCCGCCTTCGGCCGCCGTCCATTTGCCATCGATGAACAATTTCACTTCGGGGTACATGCTGTGTCCTTGCTGGGTCGTTCGTGAGCGGGTGAAGATGGGGCAGGCGTCGCCGGGCGGCCGGTCACGCCTCGAATGGTGCGCTAGACATAGGTTCGCTTCAGCTTCCGTGCCACCAGTTCTGCGATTGCCAGCGACGAGGTCAGCCCCGGGCTTTCGATGCCGAACAGATTGACCAGTCCACTGACGCCGTGGACCTCCGGGCCTTGGATGACGAAATCGGCAGCCGGCTCGCCGGGCCCGACAAGTTTGGGGCGGATGCCGCAGTAGGTCGCACCCAGGCTGTCGTCGGCGAGGCTGGGCCAATATTTGCGGATCTCGCCATAGAAGTGGTCGGCCCGTCGCGGATCGACCGCGTAGTCCTTGGTCTCGATCCACTCGACATCGGGGCCGAAGCGCATGCCGCCATTGAGGTCGAGCGTCAGATGCACGCCGAGCCCGCCCGGTTCAGGCACCGGATAGATCAGCCGTGAAAACGCCGGCTTGCCTGACACCGAGAAATAATTGCCCCGGGCATAAAGCAGCGCAGGCACGAATTTCGGGGCGAGCCCCGCCAGCGATGCGGCGAGCCTGTTCGCGCCAAGGCCGGCGGCGTTGACGACATGCCGTGCTGCGATCTCGAAACCTGCGCCGCTCGAGCTGTCCAGTGTCTGCAGCACGAAACGGCCCGCTTCGATCCGGCCGGAAACGATCTCGGTGTTGAGGCTGAGTAAGGCGCCATGCTCCTCGGACTCACCGAGCAGTGACAGCATCAGTGCATGGCTGTCGACGATGCCGGTCGATGGCGACAGCACGGCGGCGTGGCAGGCAAGAGACGGCTCCATCGCTTGCGCTTCGGTGGCGTCGAGCAGCACGAGGTCGTCGACGCCGTTGGCCCGAGCCTTGTCGATGATGCCTTTCAGCGTCGGCACCTGCTCCGGCAGCGTTGCCACGATCAGCTTGCCGCAGCGCTTGTGCGGAACGCCGCGCTCTGCGGCATAGGCGTAGAGCATGTCGCGGCCTTTGACGCACAGCTCGGCCTTCAGGCTGCCCTCGGGATAGTAGATGCCGGCGTGGATCACTTCCGAGTTGCGCGAACTGGTCTCGGTGCCGATGGCATCAGCCGCTTCGACGACGATCGTCTCCATGCCGCGCCGGCTGAGTTCCCGCGCCACGGCGAGACCAATGACGCCGGCGCCGGCGATGATGCAGTCGACCGTCTCCATGGTCAGCCGGCACTCCCGGTCGGCTTCAGCGCCGCGAGCTGCTCGATGATGGCCGAGCTTGCGCCGCGGATGTCGTCGACGATGGCGCGCTCGGCCCGGTCGGCGTCTCGGGCCTCGATGGCTAACAGGATCATGTGGTGATAGCCGATCATTGCCCGCCCGCCATGCTGGTAGGACGCCGCGATCATCGGCCCCATCTGCAGCCACAGCCGGTTGAGGATGCCGCGCAGCACGGTCATGCCGGCGATCTCGGCAAGCGCAAAATGGAAGGTCTGGTTCAGTTCCAGCGCCGCCGGCCAGTCCGCCGCGGCAATGGCCTGCTCGTTGCGCGTGACGAGTTCGCGCAGCCGCTCGATGTCCCTGGCCTCGGCCTTCAGCGCTGTCTCGCGCGCGGCAAGCCCCTCCAGCTTCATCCTGATCTGACGGATTTCGAGATAACGCTCCAGCGTCATGACAGGCACGCGTACTTCGCGCGCCGACTTCTGCACCAGCGCCTCGTCCTGGATCAGGCGCAGTATGGCATCGCGCACCGGTGTCACCGACGTACCCAGCGATTGCGCCAGGTCGCGGATGGTCAGCCGCGCGTCGGGCGCGAAGCGTCCCTTGATCAGCGCGTCGGACAACTGGCCGTAGACAATCTCGCCGAGATTGTCGTGCTCAACCATCTGCAAGGCGAAGCCTTCGGTCATCAGTTTCCTTCGCTCATCTGCTCATTGTCCGGCCTCGCATGGCGCCGGGTTCAGGTCGCGTGCCCCTTTGTCGGTACTGGGCAGCTGCGGCACCCTGGCCTTATCTGGCCTGCCCGTGCCGCTTCTCTGGCCCTTGACATTGGTCCACATGAAAAACATGATGCATCAAACAACAATTTACGGATTTTGCAAGCGGTCGCTGACCGCGAACGCAAGATCATCGACATCGTCGCCCTGCCGGCGACGCTCCATCCAGTGAGGAACGACAATGGACAGCCAGCCGAATTCGCCCGAGGCGCGCGACAAGAAATTCCACATGCACGCCTACACCAATGCCCGCCGCCACCAGGAGGTCGGGCCGCTGATCATCGAAAAGGGCGACGGCATCTATGTCGAGGACATCTCGGGCAAGCGCTACATCGAGGCGATGTCGGGACTGTGGAGCGTCGGCGTCGGCTTCTCCGAGAAGCGCCTCGTCGATGCCGCAACGAAGCAGATGGCCAAGCTGCCCTACTACCACAGCTTCACCCATAAAGGGCACTCGCCGCTGATCGACCTCGCCGAGAAACTGGTGACGATGGCGCCGGTGCCGATGAGCAAGGCGTTCTTCACCAATTCCGGATCCGAGGCCAATGACACGGCCATGAAGATGATCTGGTTTCGCTCCAATGCGCTCGGCCAGCCCGAGCGCAAGAAGATCATCTCGCGCAAGCGTGCATATCACGGCGTCACCATCGCTTCCGCCAGCCTCACCGGCCTGCCCAACAACCATCTGTCCTTCGACCTGCCGATCGCCAATGTGCTGCACACATCGTCGCCACACCACTGGCGTGAGGCGCTGCCTGGCGAGACCGAGCAGCAGTTCTCGACCCGTCTCGCCGACGATCTGGAAAAGCTGATCCTTGCCGAGGGGCCCGAAACCATCGCCGCCATGTTCGGCGAGCCGGTCATGGGTGCCGGCGGCGTCGTCGTCCCGCCGGCCGGCTATTGGGAGAAGATCCAGGCCGTTCTCAAGAAGTACGACATCCTGCTCGTCGCCGACGAAGTCATCTGCGGCTTCGGCCGCACCGGCAACATGTTTGGCTCGGAGACCTACGCCATGCAGCCCGACATCATGGTCATGTCGAAGCAGATCTCGTCGTCCTATCTGCCGATCTCGGCCCTGATGATCAACGACAAGGTGTTCGAGCCGATCGCCGACGAAAGCAACCGCATCGGCACCTTCGGTCACGGCTTCACCGCCGGCGGTCATCCGGTCGCCGCCGCCGTTGCGCTCGAAAATCTCAAGATCATCGAAGAACGCAATCTGGTCGCCAACGCCCGCGAGGTCGGCGCCCACATGCAGGAGCGCCTGGCGAAAATCGCCGCGCACGATCTCGTCGGCGAGGTCCGCGGTGTCGCCCTCATCGGCGCCATGGAGTTGGTCGCCGACAAGGCAACCAAGGCGCCATGGGGCTCCGCCGGCGCACTTGGCGGCCTGGTCAACGGCCTGCTGCAGCAGAATGGCATCATCTCCCGCAACATGGGTGACGCGCTTGCCTTCTGCCCGCCGCTGATCATCAACGACAAGCAGGTCGACGACATCTTCGACGCCGTCGAGAGGTCGCTCGACGAGGCAGCGAAGCACGTCAAGGCCTGATCGTCGATTCAACCAGGCAACAGCAAAAAGCCCGCCATCCGGCGCGTTCAGACTGCTGACAAACCCCTGGCGAGAGTTGGGGGTTTGTGATTCAGTGGGTGATGTTGAAGCGAGCCGGCCCTGAACAAACCGCACTTGAGATCGTCACGCTCGATCAACTGGTTCCAGTTGATCACCTTCTGCGCAAGATCGATGGTGTTATCGATTTCTCGTTCATCCACGATCTGACAGCGCCGCTTTACTGCGCCGACAATGGTCGCCCGCCACTTGATCCGACCTTGATGTTCAAGGCGCTGTTCATCGGCTACCTGTTCGGGGTGCGCTCGGAGCGGCAATTGGTGCGAGAGATCGAGGTCAATGTCGCCTACCGGTGGTTCCTGCGGCTGAAGCTGACGGACAAGGTGTTCGACGCCTCGACATTGTCGCAGAACCGACGCCGGCGCTACCAGGACGAGACGATCGCGCAGGCGATCTTCGACCGCATTGTCGAGCAGGCGATCGGGGCAGGCTTGGTCGACGGCACGGTGCTCTACACCGACAGCACGCACCTGAAGGCCAATGCCAACAAGGGCAAGTACGACCTTGCCATGGTCGCCAAGTCGCGTGCCGACTACTGGGGCGAGCTCGACCGGGCGATCGATGCCGAACGGGCGTTGCACGGCCAGAAGGCGCTGAAGGAGCAGGAGCGGCAGCCTGCGGTGAAAGAGACGAAGGTCTCGCGCACCGATCCTGAGGCTGGCTATATGGTGCGCGAGGGCAAGCCGAAGGGCTTCTTTTATCTCGATCACCGCACGGTGGATGGCGGCTTCGGCATCATCACCGACACGTTTGCCACGCCGGCCAACGTGCATGACTCGATCGTCTATCTCGACCGGCTCGACCGCCAGGTGGAGCGTTTCGGCTTCGACGTCACGGCGGCGGGGCTGGATGCCGGCTATGCCACGCCAGGCATCGCCAAGGGCCTGGAGGACAGGAACATCCACGGTGTCGTCGGCTATCGCAACCCGACCCGGCCAAAGCCTGGCAAGATGAGGAAGGGCGCTTTCGTCCATGAGCCGGACCTTGACGGCTATCGTTGCCCGCAGGGCCAGTTGCTCACTTACGCCACCACCGATCGCGGCGGTTATCGCCACTACAGGAGCGACCCGACGATCTGCCGCAACTGTCCGCTGCTGGCGTCTTGCACATCAAACGCCAAGGCCGAGCGCACCATCACGCGCCATGTCTGGCAGGATGTCCGCGAGCGGGTCGATGCCAACCGCTTAACCGCATGGGGCAAGGCGATCTATCGACGCCGCAAGGAGACGGTCGAGCGATCCTTCGCCGATGCCAAGCAGCTCTTCGGCCATCGCTATGCCCGCTTCCGAGGGCGAACACGCGTCGCCTGCCAGTGCCTGATCGCAGCCGCCGCCCAGAACATGAAAAAGATCGCAATCAGCCTCTGGCCAAAGCCAAAACCAAGCCTCGCATGAGGCCAAAGCCGGCTCGCAACGGCCTTGGCATCTGCCCCCCGACATCAATCCAAAAAAGCTCAATCAACCCACAAAACAAAACCCCGCCGAAATTCGACGGGGTTTGTCAGCAGTCTGAGCCCGCCATCCGGCGGGCTTTTTTGTTTGGGCGCGCGGCAGGTATTCTCCCGCACACGGAGAGCAGGCAAAAACTCTCAAACGTGCTGACCGCCGTTGATATGGATTTCAGAGCCCGTGACATAGGAGGCCTGGCCCGAGCACAGGAAATAGATGATGTCGGCGACTTCCGACGTCAGGCCGAGCCGGCGCATCGGGATCGTCTCGACGATCTTGTCGGTCCCCGGCGACAGGATGGCAGTGTCGATCTCGCCGGGCGCAATGGCGTTGACACGGATGCCGTGCGGGCCAAAGTCGGCGGCCATCTCGCGGGTCAGCGCGCCAAGTGCTGCCTTGGACGTGGCATAGGCCGTGCCGGCAAAGGGATGGACGCGGGTGCCGGCGATTGAGGTCACGTTGACCACCGAGCCCTTGGCCGCCGCCAGTTCCTTGAACAGGCCGCGCGCCAGCATGATCGGCGCCAGGAAATTGACCTGGAACACGTCGCGCCAGACGTGCATCGGCGTGTCGATCGAGTTCATCCGACCGCCGCCCTTGTGCTTGGGCGAGATGCCGGCGTTGTTGACAAGCGCATGCAGCAGTCCGCCTTCCTTCTCCAGCCGCTGGCGGATTTCGGAAACGGCGCTGCCGACATCACCCTGGTCGGCGAGGTCGACCTTGATGTGATCGTCCGGACCGGCCGGCCACGGGCAATCGTCTGAAAATGCCTGGCGCGAACAGGTGATGACGCGCCAGCCCTCGCGCGAAAAGCGCTTCACCGTCGCATGGCCGATGCCGCGGCTGGCTCCGGTCAAAACGATCGTCTTTCGCCCTTCGGTCTTCTCGGCCATCACATCCTCATTTTAAGCTTATAGCTTATGTAGCGGATGCACCTTGCCATTGCGAGGGGGCGCGGCTCTCGGCCGCGCTCGGCAGAGGCCTCGCGGCTTGACCGCGCCGGCCTGACGGGCGACTTCTAGGCCCCATGTCCATGACCTCGCGACGAGGAGACTATCCGTGCAATTTACTGAAATCGGCGGCATCACGCTGCATCACCAGCTGATCGGCGGGCCTGCCAACAAGCCGGTCTTCGTCTTCGTCAATTCGCTCGGCACCGACTTCCGCATCTGGCGTGACGTCATCATCCGCTTTGCCGGCGACTTCCCGATCGTCACCTACGACAAGCGCGGCCACGGCCTCTCCGATGCCGGTACGTCGCCATATCGGATGGACGATCACATCGGCGACCTCGAGGGCCTGCTCGATCATCTCAACGTCAAGGACGCCATCATCTGCGGGCTGTCGGTCGGCGGCATGATCGCGCAGGGCCTTTACGCCAGGCGGCCCGACCTGGTGCGGGCGCTCGTGCTCTGCGACACCGCCCACAAGATCGGCACGGCAGAGCTGTGGAACAGCCGCATCGCCGCCGTCGAAAAGGATGGCATCGCGGCGGTCACGGGCGACATTCTGCAGCGCTGGTTCACGCCCGACTTCCACGCGCAGCGCAAAGCCGACCTCACCGGATACCGCAACATGCTGACGCGCCAGCCTGTCGTCGGCTATGCCGGCACCTGTGCTGCCCTGCGCGATGCCGACTACACCGAGGCGGCCAAGGCGATTGCTGTGCCGACGCTCTGCGTCGTCGGCGATCATGACGGCTCGACGCCGCCGGCGCTGGTGCGCGCGCTGGCCGATCTCATCCCCGGCTCTCGCTTCAAGATCATCGACGGCGCCGGCCACATCCCTTGCGTCGAGAAGCCGGAAGAACTGACCGCTCTCATCAAGAACTTCGTCGCCCAGCTGCCGCCGCAATAGGCTGGCTGCCACCGGTGGCGCCTACGCCGCCGGTGGTTCCATCGCTTCGGTCGTGGCGCTGCCGGCCTCGTCCGGCTCCTTGAGCCTGAACCAGGCGACATAGAGTGCCGGCAAAAACAGCAGGGTAATTGCCGTGCCGGCCAGAATGCCGCCCATCATCGCATAGGCCATGGGCGCCCAGAACACCTCGCGGGCGATCGGGATCAGCGCCAGCGATGCTGCCGCCGCCGTCAACGCAATCGGCCGCATGCGGTGCTCGGAGGCCTCGATCACCGCATGCCACCGGTCGGTACCCGTGGCGATCAGCTCCTCGATCTGGACGATCAGGATCACCGAATTGCGGATCAGGATGCCGACCAGCGCCAGCACGCCGAGGATGGCGACGAAGCCGAGCGGCTGGCCCGTCGGCACGAGTGCCGCGACCACGCCGATCAAGCCGAGCGGCGCGACAGCCACCACCAGGAACAGCCGCTGGAAGCTTTGCAGCTGCAGCATCAGCACGGTTGCCATGATGAACAGCATAAGCGGCACCACGGCGATGATCGGCCCTTGGCTGTTGGCGCTTTCCTCGACCGAACCGCCGGTTACGACAGTGTAGCCGTCGGGCAACTTGGCAGCGAAGTCGTCGATCGCTGGCTTGAGTTCGGCGACGACGGTGTCGGGCAGGGCGCTGCCGACCATGCCCGCCTTGACGGTGATGGTGGGCAGGCGGCTGCGGCGCCAGACCGTCGGCTGCTCGATCTCGTAGCGGAAGTCGGCCACCGTCGCGAGCGGGATGGATTCGCCGCCTCCGGTGGGTATCTGCAGGTTGCGCAGCGTTTCGATCGAGCCGCGTTCGGCATCCTGCGCCCGCACCACGACATTGATCAGATATGTGGCGTCGCGCACCTGGGTGATTGCCACGCCGCCGACAACGCTGTTCATGGCGCTGGCGATGTCCTCGGAGGTGATGCCGAGCTGCCGTGCCTTGTCCTGTAGCACCTCGACCTTCAGCACGCGCTCCGGCTCGTTCCAGTCGAAGCTTGGCGCCTGCAGCTTGGGATTGGCCGAAATGACGCCCGCCAGCTGCTGTGACAGCGCCCGCACCGTCTGCACCTCCGGGCCGCTGATGCGATACTGCACCGGCCGGCCCACAGGCGGGCCGAGCTCCAGCGTCTTGACGTAGGTGTCGGTTCCGACGAACTGCTCGCGCAGGATCTTTTCGATCGCCGGCTGCACCCGGTGCCGTGCTTCGAGGTCCTTGGTTACGATCACCGTCTGGCCGAAATAGGGATTGGCCGGCTGCACGTCATAGGCCAGCACGAAGCGCACCGCGCCCTGTCCGATATAGGAGCTCCAGTGGTCGATGTCGGCATTGCCCTTCAGCGCGATCTCCTCGAAGCGCTCGATCTGGGCACGTGTCTCGGCAATCGAGCTGTTCTGCGGCAGGTTCCAGTCGACGATCAGTTCGGGCCGGTCCGACGGCGGGAAGAACTGTTGCTGCACGAAAGTCAGCCCCACCACCGACAGCACGAAGGCGACGACGGTGGCGATGATGGTCAGCCAGTGGCGGCGCACGGCAAGCCGCAACAGGCGCGAGAAGCCCGCCGCAAAGCGGCCCGGCCGCTCGTCGTGTTTTTTCATCGTCGCCGGCAAGAGCGTGACGCCGAGCAGGGGCGCAAACAGCACCGCCACGATCCAAGACAGCAGCAGCGAAACGGCGATGACGACGAACAGCGTGTAGGTGTATTCGCCGGCCTGGCTGCTGTTGAGGCCGATGGGGATGAAGCCGGCGACCGTCACCAGCGTGCCGGTCAGCATCGGAAACGCAGTTGACGTGTAGACATAGGTCGCGGCTTTGCGGAGCGAGTCGCCGACCTCCAGCCGGGCCACCATCATCTCGACGGCAATCATCGCGTCGTCGACGAGCAGGCCGAGCGCGATGATCAGCGCTCCGAGCGAAATGCGCTGCAGCGAGATGCCCATATAGGCCATGACCAGGAAGGTGATGGCCAGCACCAGCGGGATCGACAGCGCCACCACGAAGCCGGCACGCATGCCCAGGCTGATGAAGGACACGGCGAGCACGATGGCCACCGCCTCGAACAGCGCGCGGGTGAAGCCCGACACGGCATGCTCGACGATGACCGGCTGGTCGGCGACCTGGTGCACGCCGACGCCGACCGGCAACTCACCGGTGACCTGCCCCATCAGCGCCTTCAACGCGTCGCCGAACTCAAGCAGGTTGCCGTTCGGCTTCATGCCGATGGCGAGACCGATCGCCGGTTCGCCATTGACGCGGAACAGGGCCGTCGGCGGATCGACGTAGCCGCGGCTGATGGTGGCGACGTCGCTCAGCCGGAAGAAGCGATCATTGACCCTGAGGTTGATCGCCCTGAGGCTTTCCTCCGAGGTAAACTGGCCGCCGACGCGCACCGCGATGCGCTCCGGTCCGGCCTGGATGACACCCGACGGCGACACCGCGTTCTGCGCCTGCAGGCTGGCGACGACGGCCTGCTGGTTGAGGCCCAGAGCCGCGATCTGGCGCGTCGAGAATTCGAGATAGATGACCTCGTCCTGCGCGCCGATGAGCTCGACCTTGCCGGCATTGGGAATGGTCAGGATGCGCGTGCGCACCATCTCGACATAGTCGCGCAGCTGGCGCATCGACAGCCCGTCCGAGGTGAAGGCATAGATGTTGCCGAACACGTCGCCGAAGCGGTCGTTGAAGAACGGTCCTTGCACCCCTTGCGGGAAATTGGGCCGGAGGTCGTTGACCATGTTGCGGACCTGCACCCAGGTCGGGGCCACGTCGCGCGCCTTGGTGGTCGGCTTGAGATTGACGAAGATGATCGTCTGGCCGGCGGTCGTCACGCTGCGGCTGAAATCGAGGCTCTCCAGTTCCTCGAGCTTCTTTTCGATCCTGTCGGTCACCTGCCGCGTCGTTTCGTCGACCGAGGCTCCCGGCCAGTTGGCCTGGATCAGCATCGTCTTGATGGTGAAGCTCGGGTCTTCCTCGCGGCCGAGATTGAGATAGGCGAAGACGCCCGCCACGGTGAAGATCAGCATGAAGTACCAGACCAGGGAGCGGTGGTTCAGCGCCCAGTCGGAAAGATTGAAACCCTTCACCTACGCCCCCTCTGGAATTCTGACCTTCTGGCCCTCGGCGAGGCTGCGCACGCCGGCAGTCACCACGCGCGTGCCGGCGCCGATGCCGCCGGCGGTAAAGCTCGCACCGTCCTTTGCCTTGACCTCGACAGGCTGCAGGCTGACGGTCGAAGCATTGGGGTCGACGACCCAGACGAAGCTCTTGCCGTCCTTTTCCAGCAAGGCCGTCAGCGGCAGGTCGATCGCAGCGTCTGCCTTCGACGGCTGTGTCGCCGTCACCGTCGAGCCGAGCCGAAAGGCCGTCGGCGGAGCGCTCAACGCCAGCCGCACCCGCCGCGTTCGCGTCGCAGCATCGGCCTGCGGCGCGATTTCGCGGACATGTGCCTTGGCCCGCAGCGACGGCAGCATCTGCAACGCCACCTCGAACTCGTCGCCGTCGCGCAGGCTGATCGCCATCTGGTCGGGAACGTCGACGACGGCCTCGCGCGCATCCGAGCGTGCCACCGTCACCACCATCTGTCCCGGAGAGACTGTCTGGCCGACCTCGGCGCCGACCGCGGTGACGATGCCATCGAAGTCGGAAAACAGTCGGGCATAACCGAGTTGCTCCTCCGACTTGGCCAGTGCCGCGCGCGTGCGCTCGACATTGGCCGCAGCGGAATCCAGCGCCTGTTTCGCGGAATCATAGACTGCCTGCGAGGTGTTGGATTCGGCCAGCAGGCTGCGCTGCCGTTCCTCGCTGGCGGCGGCATTGGCGAACTGCGCCTCCGCCGTCGTCAGGTCGGCGCGCGCTGCCTGCGATGCGAGCTCCAGCGCCAGCGGGTCGATCGCGGCAAGCGTCTCGCCCTTGGTCACCATGTCACCGACGCCGACATCGCGCGTCACAAGCCGCCCGAGCAGGCGGAAGGCGAGGTCGGCGGAGAATTCAGGCTGTATCGTTCCGGCAAAGCCCTGCGCGGTCGGGCCGTGCGGCTCGACGACAGTCGACAGCACCGGGCGGATGACTTCGGGAGGGGGCGCTTTTTCCTCGCTGCAGGCCGCAAGCGCGAGCAACGGCACGAAAGCAAGCAAGCTTGTCCTGGAGATCATGGCGCCACCTCCACCACCTGGCCGGGACTGAGCAATTGTCCGCCCTGGGCGACAACCGATTGTCCGACCTCCAGTCCATTGGCCACGACGACGACACCCGAGGCAAAGGACTGCACTTCGATCGCCGCCAGCGCCACAGCCTTGGTCGCGGGGTCGATGGTCCAGGCCGCCGGCCTTCCCGCATCCGACATCAGCGCCTGCCATGGCAGCACGATGGCCGGCTGGGGCTTCGACACGATTGTGCCTGTTATCGCGGCACCCAGCGGCATCTCGGTGGGCGTGTTTGGCACCATCACCTTGACCCGGATCGAGCCCGATGCCGGATCGACCGCCGGCGACACCTCGCGCACCTGTCCCGGGGCTTTGATGCGCGGGTCAGAAATCAGCGCGATCATCACGTCGGGTGCCACCGGGTTGCGCGCCACCAGCGCCTCGTCGACATTGAACACGGCGTCGCGGTCTCCGTCCTCGGCAACGGTGAACACCGTCTGTGCCGCCTGCACGACCTGGCCAACCTCGATCGTCCGTGCCGTCACCACGCCGTCGGCGCTGGCCTTCAGTTCGGTATAGGTCAGCCGGTCTTCGGCATTGCTCATCTGGCTCTGTGCCGATTCCACACCGCTTTGGGCGACGCGTTGCGCCTGGTCTGCCTGGTCGTAATCGCGCCGCGTCGTGAAGCCCTGGGCAAGCAGCGTCTTCTGCCGTTCGAATGCGGCGGCGGCCTGCTTGAGCTGCGCCTGCGCGGCATAGAGGCTGGCCTGCGCCGCCCGCACGTCCGACTGCTGCTCCTGCGGGTCGAGCTTCGCCAGCACCTGGCCCTTGGTCACGCGCTGGCCGATGTCGACACTGCGCTCGGCGACCCGGCCGCCGACCTGGAATGACAGGTTGTTCAGCGTCCGCGCGGCAATGACGCCGGTCAGCGATGTCGATGGTGCATAGTCGGTCAGTTTGACCTCGACGGAGCGCACCACGATCGGCTGCCGTTCCGCCGTTTCCTGTTTCTGGCAGGCCGGAAGCGGCAACAGAAGGCAAAGCGCGAGGGCGGTGAGGTGTCGTCTGGGTGGCGCGCATGCCGATATCTTGCCCGGCATGCCTGCGGTGATCGGGTTCGTGGATCGCATCTGCCCCCCCAAATCGCTTCGTCAACAAGCTACGATGCAACTGGCAATCGGGCAACGCCCAGCAAACCTGCCGGTATCGTGATGCGACAGGGCGAGTACGTGGCGCACAGCACACGTTGCCACGGAACCCGAGCTATTCCGGAGCGTTGTTGGACGCAATCAACTCGGAGGATCGCCATGGATCGTATGCTCTTCGACAGCCCTGTACAGATCCGCATCGGGACGGAAAGCACCCAGCGCGAGGTGACGACCGTCAAGGGCGCCTACGAAGCGCTCGTCGACTGGCCGCATGCCAAGCGCAGCGGTCCGCTCTACCGCGAGGCGGTCGAAACCGTATCCGCAGCCCTTGCCGGCACCCGCACGCGCGAGGCTGCCAAACGGGCCTTTATCGCCGCTGCCGACGAAATCGGCATCAGGATCTGAGCTTGTTGGCCATCGGGCGGAGGGGCGGCCGTTCGCCGGGCGGCGAACGGCGCAAGACTCTATTGCCGGCGAAAATGGGCAGGACATCTCAGTCACGCACGGTTTGCCGGAATAAATTAACTCTACAGAAGTTATAGAATTAACATTCTGAATGGGCATCGTCATTCAACCCCGGCCGCGGCATCTTCAATCCCGTACTGGAATTTCTGCCACCGATCCCGCTGCTCGCCTATCTGCCGCCAGTGATCATCTGGTTCGGCATCGGCGAACAGGCCAAGGTGCTGGTCATCGCAATTGCCATGGTGGCGCCGATCGCGCTGTCGACGGCCTCCGGCGTGCGCGGTGTGCAGGAGGATCGCCTCAACGCCGCGCGCTCGCTTGGCGCCACGCGCCGGCAAGTCATCCGTTTCGTCGTCTTGCCCAGCGCGCTGCCGTCGATCCTCACCGGCCTGCGCATCGCGCTGGGCGCCGGCTGGACCACTTTGGTCGCCGCAGAACTGGTGGCTGCGACGCGCGGCCTCGGTTTCATGATCCAGTCGGCGGCTCAGTTCCTCGTCACCGACGTCGTCGTGATGGGAATTCTGGTCATCGCCGCGGTCACCTTCGTGCTCGAATTCGGCCTGCGTTTTGTCGAACGCAGGCTTGTGCCCTGGGCCGGCCGCGAGTAGCGGTCGGCCGAGGCTACGGCCCGGCACTTATGCCCGCATGGTTTCGCGCATGGCGCTGCGTCCGCGCAGCATGGGTAGTCCCAGCGTCACCAGCACGAAGCCGGCTGTCACGACCTTGAGGTCGCTTGGCTGCAGCCCGATCGACAATGCCAGCGACACGAGCTGATAATAGACCATTGCACCGACGACAGGCGCCAGCAATTGCCGGGTGACGGTCTGCCGTCCGGTGATCGTTTCGCCGATGACCAGCGAGGCAAGACCGTTGATCAGGATGCCGGTGCCCATGCCGACATCGGCATAGCCCTGCAATTGCACGATGAGCGCGCCGCCAAGCGCGGTCAGGCCAGAGGCGACACCCAGGCCGACGATCGTGTATGTCCAGATGCTGATGCCGAGCGATGGCGCCAGCTCCGGATTGATGCCGATGACGCGCAACGCCGCTCCTGCCTGCGTCGCCAGGTACCAGCGCAATGCGACCAGGGCCACGACGATCAGCACGGCGAATGTGGCGACCTGCAGCCGAACGTCGGTCAGTATGGCCGGGTTGATCTGGGTAAAGATGTTGTCGGTGTTGAACAAGGCGATGTTCGAGCGGCCGAGAACGCGCATGTTGACGCTGTAGAGTGCCGTGAAGACCAGGATGCCGGCCAGCAGCGAATTGATGCGAAAGCGCAGATGCACCAGCGCGGTCGCCGCGCCGGCTACGACACCAGCGAGCATCGCGACAACGGTTGCCAAGAGCGGCGGATATCCGGCCAGCAAAAGTGTGGCGCAGACGCAGCCGCCAAGCGGAAACGCGCCTTCGCTGGTCAGATCAGGAAAGCTCAGCAACCGGAACGGGATCATGATGCCGAGCACCAGGAACGAATAGATGAGGCTTTGCGACAGCGTCACCGGCACGAGATTGAGATAGGCGTGGATCACGTCCATTGGTCAGGTTCCGAGCAGCATGCGATCGTTTTCGATTCTGAACTTCTCGACGAGATCGGCAGGTGTGAGTCTTGCCTTCTCGGTGCCGCCGATGTCGTCGCGGATGCGGCCGGCGTCCATCATGACGAGCCGGTTACCGGTCTCGATCGCCTGGCGCATGTTGTGGGTGACCATCAGCGTGGTCAGCGACTGCTCGGCGACGATCCGCAAGGTCGTCGCCATGATCAGCTCGGCGGTGCGCGGATCCAATGCTGCCGTATGCTCGTCGAGCAACAGCAGCGAGGGGCGCGACAACGATGCCATGATCAGGGACAAGGCCTGGCGTTGCCCGCCGGAGAGCTGGGCCACCGGCGTCGACAACCGGTCTTCCATGCCGAGCGCCAGGCCGGCGAGCAGCGCCCGATAGCGGTCACGCTTGGCGCCGTCGAGATGGCGCGCGAAGCCTCTGCGCTGCCCGCGCTGTTCGGCGAGCGCCAGGTTCTCCTCGATGGTCATGGCCGCTGCAGTGCCAATCATCGGGTCCTGGAACACCCGCGCGATCATGCTGGCCCGGCGATGTGCTGCAAGGCGGGTGATGTCCCGGCCGTCCAGGGCAATCGAGCCGCCATCCGGCTCGATTGCGCCGGCGATGGTGTTGAGCAGCGTCGATTTGCCGGCGCCGTTGGAACCGATGATCACGACGAAGTCGCTGCGATTGAGCGCAAGGTCCACCCCGTTCAACGCCGGTCGCGCTCCGGCAAGGCCGGCGTTGAAGGTTTTGCGCAATTCCGCGCAAACAAGCAGGGGCATGCTCACCGCTGTCACTTGAGCAGCCATGGACTGTCCTTGAGTGCTTCCGGAACCGTCAGGCCGACGGCTGCGAGACCCTTGGGGCTGACATAAGCGTCGAAGTCTTCGCCCTTGGGAACATAGGGCGCGATGTCGGCCGGCTTCTCGCCCTTGAGGATCCGGTCGGCGATGTCGGCGGCATGCTCGCCATTCTTGCGATAGGAGATGGCGTGGAAACCGGCGAGCTGGTCCTTGAGGTCAGGGGCGTAGACCGAGTTGAACAGCGGCAGCTTGATCCTCTGCGCCACCTGGGCAACGACAGGTACCGAGGTCTGCACCACATTGGACTGGATGAGGAAGATGGCGTCCACCTGTCCGGCGAAGGTCTGGACACGCTGGGGCAGGTCGTTGGGGTTGTCGACCGGCACGCCGACGATTTCGATCCCGGCCTTTGCGGCCGCCTTGTGGATCAGCTCCATATTGGAGGTGTCGTTGTCTTCGCCCGGATTGAACAGGGTCCCGACCTTCTTGACCTCGGGCAACACCTTCTTGAGGTAGTCGAAGGAAGCATCGAAGTCGGGCAGCATCGACGCGCCGGTGCTCCAGCCCGAGCCGTGCTGCCAATCCGGCACGATGCCCGCCACGACCGGGTCGACGACCGCGCCGAACACGACCGGTATCGACTTGTCGGTAATGCCGCGCACCGCCGCCTGGTTGAGGCCGGTGGTGATGGCGAGGATCAGCGCCGGATGCTTGGCTTCCACCTGCTGCAGGATCTGGGGAACGAGGCTGCGGTCGAAATTGGCGTGCTGGAAGCCGTAGGTGACGTCCTTGCCTTCGACGTAGCCCAATTCGCTCATCCGGGCCTTGAAGCCTTCGGCGACCTGGTTGAGCGCCGGGTGCTCGCCGAAGCTGGCGATCTCGACCAGTTTCGGGTCAGCCAGGGCTGCGCCATTCGCGGCGGTGAGCAAGGCTGCAGCGAGCAGCCACTTCATCAATTTCACGACACGCTCCTAAGGTTGGGATTACACGATGGAGGGGCGCCAGTTCTGTTCGGCGACCCGCAGGAAATTCTCGCCCAGCACGCCAAGTATGGCCGTCTCCGAATAACCATGGCGTTCCAGCGCTTCGACCAGTTCGGGCAGGACTTCGGGTTTGACATCGGCCCACGGCGGGCGCGGATAGCCGCGCAACGCCATCATCGGACCGGAGTCGTAGAGCTTGGTCATGAAGGGCTGGTAGAAAACGGTGTCGAGGCCGAGGCCGACATGTTCGGGCCCGACGAGCTGGGCGACGTAATCGATATGGCGCATCAGCGCCGGAACGTCGGAACGGTTGTCGTCGGTCAGGAAGGCGCCGATGGAGTTGATGCCGACCACGCCGCCTCGGCGGGCGAGCGCCTTGATCTGGACGTCGTCGATGTTGCGCTCGTGGTTCTTCAGCGCACGTACGCTCGAATGCGAGAACACCACCGGCTTTTCCGATAGCTCGATGATGTCGAGCGATGTGTTGATGCCGGCATGGCTTGCGTCGAGCATCATGCCGACGCGGTTGGCCTCCGTCACGAAGGCACGGCCCAGCATGGAAAGCCCGGCATCCGAGGGCTCATGGCAGCCGTCGCCAAGCGGGTTGCGGGTGTTGTAGGCGACGATCATCCAGCGGATTCCAAGCCGGTACCAGCTGTCGATCATCGCGGGCTCGTGCGCGGCCGGGCCGGCCCCTTGCAGATGCAGGCCGATCGCCATCTTGCCTGACTGCTTGGCCGCGCGGATGTCGGCCACGGTTTCGATGAGCTGGTAATCGTGAGCGCGTTGCTCGAACCAGCGCCTTTGTTGGGAAAGATGCCGGAACGTCGGCTCCGGTCGGTCCCAGTCGGCGCCGATTGTGAGCGAGAGGAAGGAGAACCCCGCGTCGCGATAGCGGACCAGCATGTCGGGTCCTTCATCGAGACATTCGGGAGTCCAGCCCACGGCACTTTCCCAGACGACAGCCTTGGCGATGAGGTTGTTGGCTGAAACAGTCACGTCGTCTGCACCCGCTGAGCAATGAAATCCAAGCGGTCAGCTAATCGGCAATCTCGTCGTTGCGCTATTGCCCGGAATGGGTTTGATTGTTTCATACTTGAACCAATCAAGGCTCCGTCATGCCGACAACGCCCGATCCGTTCGACCTGATGATCTTTGCGCGCGTTGCGGAAACGGGCAGCTTCAGCGCCGCGGCCGAACGGCTTGGTCTGCCGAAGTCGACGGTGTCGCGGCGCATCACCGTCCTCGAAGCGCAGTTGGGCGAGCGCCTGCTCCAGCGCAGCACGCGGCGCAATTTCCTGACCGAGATGGGCCAGCGCATTCTCATTCCCGCCGAACAGATCATCCACGAGGTGGATGCCGTCATGGCCGTCGCCGAACACCGGCAGGTGACCCCGTCGGGACGGCTGCGTGTCTCCGTCCCCGGCGACCTTGCCGCAATCTCGCTCGCACCGATGCTGGCTGAATTCAGCAAGGCATATGGCGAAATCCAGCTCGAACTGGATCTGTCGCCTCGTTATGTCGACGTCATTGCCGACGGTTTCGATCTCGCCATACGGATCGGTGGCGAAGCGCAGGACCTGAGGTTGACCACCCGGCATCTGGTCGACCTCGGCATCGGTCTTTATGCCTCGCCGCAGTACAGGGATCGCGCCGGCCAGCCCGATGCGCCCGAGGCCCTCGCACATCATGACGTGCTGGTGCTGCTCGCCGATGGCGTTCCGGTCAACTGGGTGCTGAACAAGGACGCCCAGTCGGTTGCCGCCGACATGTCGGGGCGGCGGGTCTGCGCGAATTCTTACGAGCTGCTGTTCCGCATGGCGCGTTCCGGCGCCGGCATTACGGCGATGCCCGATCTTTTCGCGCGGCCTTACCTGGCAAGCGGCGAACTCGTCCGCATCCTGCCGGCATGGAGTCTTGCCCCGGCCATGGTGCGCGCCGTCTTTCCGAGCAGGCAACTGATGCCGCGCAAGACGCGGGTCTTCCTCGATGCGCTTTTGGGCCATCTCAAGCCGCGTCCGCTGAGGACGGCGCAGCCACTGCCGGCCTAGTCGGCGATCGCCGGCAGTGTCGGCGGCGTCGCAACAAGCCGTCTGCGTGCCGAAGACGATGGCGTCATAGGTGGCAAGTTCGCTTGGTATGGCCAGGGGCGTGTCGTCGTGCCGGATGCCCGCCTTGAGCAGCATCGTTGCTTCGTCCATCAGCTAGGGAACGCGGCAGCACCAGGATCTTGGCCGTGGGGATCTCCTTCTGCCGGCCGCCGCCGGAAGTGAAAAGGTTGCTGATTGTCTCGAGGGAGACGCCGCCCGAAGGCGGCGCATTTGTTCAGGCAGTGGCGAGCCTGGCTGGAGCCGGCTTTGCCTGCTGGGCGCGCTGGCTGAGCCGGACGCTGCCGAGCACCACGACCATGCCGAGGATCTGCGCTGCGCTGAGCGACTGGCCGAGCACCGACCAGCCGAGGATCACGGCGGTCATCGGGCTGAGAAAGCCGAGCGGTGAGACGACTGATGGTTCCAGCCTGGCGATGCCACGGAACCACAGGATGTAGGTCAGTGCCGCGCCGATCAGGCCTAGCCAGGCGAGGCCGAGCAGGTTGGGCATCGTCAGCGACGGCAGCGACGGCTCCTGCAGCAGCGCCACCGGGAGGAGCAGCAGACCGCCAGCCGTCAGTTGCCATGCAGTGAAGGTCAGCGGTGTGACTGGCGGCTGCCAGCGCCGGCTGAGCACCGTGCCGGCGGCCATCGACACGGCACCGGCGAGGCCGGCAGCGATGCCGATGGGGTCGAGTGCCGCGTGCGGCGTCAGGATCAGCAGCGCCACGCCGGCCATGCCGGCAAGGGCAGCCACGATCGACAGCGGGCGGATCGGCGAGCCGAGCAAGGCGCGTGCGAGCAGGATGACGATCAGCGGCTGGATCGCGCCGACGGTTGCCGCGACGCCGCCCGGCAGCCGGTAAGCGGCAACGAACAGCAGCCACCAGAAGACCGAGAAGTTGAGCGCGCCGAGCACCAGCACGCGGGCCCACCAGATGCCCTGCGGGAACTGCCGGACGAGCAGCAGTAGCAGCAGGCCGGCTGGAAGCGCCCTCAGCATGGCAACCGTCAGCGGGTAGCCGGCGGGCAGGAACTCAGTCGTCACGATATAGGTGCTGCCCCAGATCGCGGGGGCGATTGCAGTCAGCAGCAGGTCGGTGTTGCGCGTCGTCATGGCTGCATCTCTCTTTACATCGAGTATCTTGATCTCAAGATAATCCATATTCTCTTGACGTCAAGAGAAATAATCGGAATGGTGGGCCATGGATCAGGTTGACGACATTCTTGCCCAGTGGAACCGCGAACGGCCCGACCTCGACGTCGCGCCGATGGGGCTTATCGGCCGCGCCAACAGGGTGTCGCAGCATCTCGGCCGCGAGATGGAGAAGACCTTTGCAGCGCATGGGCTGAACTTCGCCAGCTTCGACGTGCTGGCGACGCTGCGTCGTTCGGGGCCGCCTTATGCGCTGTCACCTGGCGATCTCT
The DNA here is from genome assembly GCF_025628925.2 of Aminobacter sp. NyZ550. NCBI lineage: Bacteria > Pseudomonadati > Pseudomonadota > Alphaproteobacteria > Hyphomicrobiales > Phyllobacteriaceae > Aminobacter > Aminobacter sp. NyZ550. The sequence goes on along the minus strand of NZ_CP114190.1, from coordinate 520,006 downwards.
CGGCGACGATGATGATCACCTCGGGCACCATGACCAACCGCGTCGACCAGCTGGAAAAGGCAGGCCTCGTCGAGCGTCGGCTCAACCCCGACGACCGCCGCAGTTTCATCGTCTCCCTGACCGACAAGGGCTTCGCCACCATCGACGCCGCCGTCACCGACCATGTCGCGACGCAGACGCGCATCGTTTCGATGCTGACCAAGGAGGAGCGGGTGGCGCTCGACGCGCTCCTCAGCAAGTTTTTGGTCGGATTCGAGAGCGTGTGACTTTGGCTACGGCCAGCTGGGAATTACCCCCTCCCCACAAGGGGGTGGGAGACCAGCGTGCCGCCACGACATCTCGCCGTCTCGGGCAGGATTTGGCGGTTCACCCCGCCAGCGCCTGCTCCAGGTCGGCGATCAGGTCATCGCCATCCTCGATGCCCGCCGACAGCCGCACCAGCGAATCCGAGATGCCGATCGCGGCGCGCTTCTCGGCCGGGATAGAGCCGTGCGTCATCAGCGCCGGGTGCTCGATCAGGCTTTCGACGCCACCGAGGCTTTCTGCCAGCGTGAACAGCTGCGTGCGTTCGAGGAAGCGCTTGGTGCCGGCGAGGTCACGGTCGAGGTCGACCGAAATCATGCCGCCGAAATGATGCATCTGCGCCTTGGCGATGGCATGCTGCGGATGGCTGTCGAGGCCGGGATAGATCACCCTGCGCACATCCTTGCGCGCTTCCAGCCAGCGCGCGATCTGGGCGCCGTTCTGCGAATGCCGCTCCATGCGCAATGCCAGGGTCTTGATGCCGCGCAGCGCCAGGAAGCTGTCGAATGGTCCGGAGATCGCGCCGATGGCGTTCTGCAGGAACTTCAGCTGGTCGCGCAGTTCCTTGTTGTCGCCCACCACCACGCAGCCGCCGACCATGTCGGAATGGCCGTTGAGATACTTTGTCGTCGAATGCACGACGATGTCGATGCCGAGCTCCAGAGGGCGTTGGAGGTAAGGGCTGCAGAAGGTGTTGTCGGCGACCGAAAGCACGCCCTTGCGCTTGGCGATTGCGGCGACCCCTTCGAGATCGACGACACGCAGCAGCGGGTTGGTCGGGGTCTCGACCCACAGCATCCTGGTCTCCGGCCGGATCACCGCCTCGACGGCGGCGAGGTCGGTGAAGTCGACGAAGCTCACCTGCAGCCCGGCGGTACGCTTGCGCACCCGCTCGAGCAGCCGGAACGTGCCGCCATAGATGTCGTCGGTGGCAACGATATGCGCGCCTGCGTCGAGCAGCTCGAGCACAGTGCCGATCGCCGCCAGCCCGGAGGCGAAGGCGAAGCCGGCGGAGCCGCTTTCGAGGTCGGCAATCGCCCGCTCGAAGGCAAAGCGTGTCGGGTTCTGGCTGCGGGCGTACTCAAAACCCTTGTGCACGCCCGGGCTCTGCTGGCCATAGGTCGAGGTGGCGTAGATCGGCACCATGACGGCGCCCGTCGTCGGGTCGTGGCTCTGGCCGCCGTGGATTGTGCGCGTCGAAAATGCCAGCCGGTTCTTCTGCGTCGTCATTTTGCTCGCCTGAGATGGTTGATGAGGTCGACCCGAGTGATCAGCCCGACAAATTCCTCGCCGTCGAAGATGATCGCCACTTCGTTGCGGTCGAAGATCGGCAGCAGCGCATCGAGCGTCTGGTTCGCCTGCAGCGTGTGCAGGTCCTTCGCCATCGCCGTCGAGACGGGTGCGTTGAAGCGGTTCCAGCGGCTGTCATAGGGTCCTTCGACAACAGCCAGTATGTCGCTCTCGTCGACGATACCGACGAGCTTGCCGTCTTCCAGCACCGGCAGCTGCGACACGTCCCCACGCCGCATCCGGCCATAGGCCGTCAGCAGGCTGTCGCCAGGTCCGACGAACACCGTGCCGCCCTCGCGATGCGAGCGCGCCACCAGGTCGCTGAGATCGCCATGATGTTCGCGCTCGTCCAGCCCCTGTTCGGCCAGCCAGAAGTCGTCGAACACCTTGGATAGATACTTGTTGCCGCTGTCGCAGACGAAGGTCACCACGCGCTTTGGCGTCTTCTGCTCGCGGCAGTAGCGCAGGGCCGCCGAAAGCAGCGTGCCCGACGACGAGCCGGCCAGGATGCCTTCCTTGGCAAGCAGGTCGCGCACCGCCAGCATGCTTGCCTTGTCGTTGACCGTGTAGGCGCGTCTGACCAGCGACAGGTCGCAGTTCGGCGGTACGAAGTCCTCGCCGATGCCTTCGACGGTCCAGCTGCCTGCCTCTTCCATCTTGCCGGTCTTGACCAGCGGCGCCAGCACCGAGCCCAGCGGATCGGCCAGCACCATCTCGGTCTTGGGCGACACTTTGGCGAAGAACCGCCCGAGCCCGGTCAGAGTGCCGCCCGAGCCGACACCCACCACCACCGCATCGACATCGCCTTCCAGCTGTTCCCAGATCTCGGGGCCGGTCGTCGTCTCATGTGCAAGCGGGTTGGCCGGATTGGCGAACTGGTTGACATAGAACGAACCAGGGATCTCGGCGGCGATCTTTTCCGCCATGTCCTGGTAATATTCGGGATGGCCCTTGCCGACGTCGGAGCGCGTCAGCCTGACCTCGGCGCCGAGCGCGCGCAGGTGCTGGATCTTCTCCCGGCTCATCTTGTCGGGCACGACGAGGATGATGCGGTAGCCCTTGGGAATACCCACTTGCGCCAGTCCGAGCCCGGTATTGCCAGCGGTCGCCTCGACAATGGTGCCACCGCGCTTGAGCTTGCCCTGGCGCTCGGCCGCGGCAATCATCGAAAGTGCGATGCGGTCCTTGATCGAACCGCCGGGGTTCTGGCTTTCGAGCTTGATGAACAGCCGGCACAGGCCGGTGTCGAAACGCGTCAATTCGACGACGGGCGTTTCGCCGATCAAATCGAGCACGGACCTGAAGGGCGGGTTCAAGCGGCTCATGGCGGCGTCTCCCTCGGCAGGCAGGTTCATCGGAATATCCCATGTCGGGCGGGCGGACACCAGCCGCCCGGAAGCGTGTTGCGGCCGTTTGGCCATCCTGGCCGCATTTACCGGCGCTGCCCCAAACGAACAAAGGCAGGGCTTTTCGTTTCGTGCGAAAGCTTGAGAAGGAAATTCTCACGCGCCAGCTTTGGTTCCGTTTGCGGGCAATACATTTCTCTTTCCGGCTGTTGTTGACTCTCCACTTGGTGGAGCACCTAGAAGGGCTGTCATGGACGACAGGATCTACACCATCGGTGAGCTTTCCAGGCTGAGCGGCATCACCGTTCGCAAGCTCCGTTTCTACTCCGACAGGGGGCTTTTGCCCCCGACGGTCAGGGCGGAGAGCGGCTACCGCATGTATTCGGGCGTCGATCTCGAACGGCTCGGGCTCATCCTTGCCCTGCGCGATGCCGGCGTAAGTCTTGCCGACATCGGCAAGATCCTGTCCAACCGCCTCGCCATCTCGGCCGTGCTGGAGCTCAGGCTCAAGGCGCTCGAGGCGGAAATCAAGTCCAAGCGCCGTGTCGCCGCCGCCCTCAGGGCGGCCATCCGGGTTCCCGACCCGACAACAGACGACCTCAGGAGAATATGGACCGTGACAAAGCTCTCCCAGACTGAATTTCGCGCCGCCATCGAGCGCTTCTTCGAAGACGTGGCCTCCGAAGCCAATGTCTCGCCGGAATGGAAGAGGCAGATGATCGACGCTTCGACACCCGACCTGCCCGACGACCCCACGCCCGAGCAGGTCGACGCCTGGACCGAGATCATGGCCTTCGTTTCGGACAAGGAATACGCCATGGAGCTGCGCAACAGCATGTCGTCGATGTGGGACGGCGCGTTCGATCCCGCGGCCTATGCCGAGGCTTCCACTGCCATCTTCGCCCGCGTCCGCCAAGCCATCGACAAGGGCGAGACACCGGGGTCCGAAACCGGCAAGGCGATCGCCCGAGACTGGCTGGCCAGTTCCGCCAAGGCGATGAACAGGACACCCGACAAGGCCTTCCTCGACTGGCACGACAACCAGTACCGCAAGTACCATTCGCGGTCGGCGCGCTATTACGAACTGCTGCGCATCCTCAGGGGCGACCGCCAGCCCGACACGATCAGCGAGGAATGGAGCTGGATCAACGCCGCCATGGCCGGGGCGCTGTAGCCTGGCGGCCATGCTGGTTTGCGGGAGCTGCCAAACAACAAAGGGCCCGCGATGCGGGCCCTTTGCATTGATCTTTCTTTCAGGACTTATTCAAACTCGCCGAGGTCGCGGACGGCACCGCGGTCGGCCGAGGTGGCAAAGGCGGCATAGGCCTTCAGCGCCTTGGTCACCTTGCGCTTGCGCACTTCCACCGGCTTCCAGCCCTTGGCGTCCTGTTCGGCGCGGCGGGCGGCGAGCGTCGCTTCGTCGACGCGCAGGCTGATCGTGCGGTTGGGGATGTCGATGTCGATCATGTCGCCCTCGCGCACCAGCCCGATCGTGCCGCCATTTGCCGCTTCAGGCGAGACGTGGCCGATCGACAGGCCTGACGTGCCGCCCGAGAAGCGACCGTCGGTCAGGAGCGCGCAGGCTTTGCCGAGGCCCTTCGACTTGAGGTAGCTGGTCGGGTAGAGCATTTCCTGCATGCCGGGGCCGCCCTTCGGGCCCTCGTAGCGGATCACCACCACGTCGCCGGCCACAACCTCATTGGCGAGGATCGCCTTGACCGAGGCGTCCTGGCTCTCGAACACGCGAGCGGGTCCCGAGAATTTCAGGATCGACTCGTCGACGCCGGCTGTCTTCACCACGCAGCCGTCGCGCGCGATGTTGCCCTTGAGTATGGCGAGGCCGCCGTCCTTGGAGAAGGCATGTTCGGCCGAGCGGATGACGCCTTTTTCGCGGTCGAGGTCGAGATCGTCCCAGCGCCGGTCCTGGCTGAAGGCTGTCTGCGTTGGTACGCCGCCCGGGGCGGCGAGGTAGAAGTCGCGCACCGCCTGGCTCTTGGTCCGCGAGGTGTCCCAATGATCGATGGCTTCGCCGATCGTCGCCGTGTGCACGGTCGGCAGGTCGCGGTTGAGCAGGCCGGCTTTGTCGAGCTGGCCGAGGATGGCAAAAATGCCGCCGGCGCGATGCACGTCTTCCATGTGCACATCGGCCTTGGCGGGCGCCACCTTGCACAGCACCGGAACCTTGCGCGACAGCGCGTCGATGTCGTCCTGGTCGAAGTCGATCTCGCCCTCATGGGCCGTGGCCAGGATATGCAGCACTGTGTTGGTCGACCCGCCCATGGCGATGTCGAGCGCCATGGCGTTTTCGAATGCCCCCTTCGAGGCGATGGAGCGCGGCAGCACGCTCTCGTCGTCCTGCTCGTAATAGCGCTGGGCGAGGTCGACGATCAGGTGACCGGCCTCGACGAACAGCCGCTTGCGGTCGGCATGCGTTGCCAGCGTCGAGCCGTTGCCGGGCAACGACAGGCCAAGCGCTTCGGTCAGGCAGTTCATCGAATTGGCGGTGAACATGCCAGAGCAGGAGCCGCAGGTCGGGCAGGCCGAACGTTCGATGATCTTGACGTCTTCGTCCGAAACCTTGTCGTCGGCGGCGGCGACCATGGCGTCGACCAGGTCGAGCGCGACGTTCTTGCCGCCGAGCACCACCTTGCCGGCTTCCATCGGGCCGCCCGAGACGAACACCGCCGGGATGTTGAGGCGCATCGCGGCCATCAGCATGCCGGGCGTGATCTTGTCGCAGTTCGAGATGCAGACCATGGCGTCGGCACAATGCGCGTTGACCATGTATTCGACGCTGTCGGCGATGATCTCGCGGCTCGGCAGCGAATAGAGCATGCCGTCGTGGCCCATGGCGATGCCGTCGTCGACGGCGATGGTGTTGAACTCCTTGGCCACGCCCCCGGCGGCCTCGATCTCGCGGGCGACCAACTGGCCGAGGTCCTTCAGGTGCACGTGACCCGGCACGAACTGAGTGAAGGAGTTTACGACAGCAATGATCGGCTTGCCGAAATCGGTGTCTTTCATGCCGGTGGCGCGCCAAAGGCCACGGGCACCCGCCATGTTGCGGCCGTGGGTGGTGGTGCGCGAACGATAAGCAGGCATGGGGGCTCTCTCATACAATAGATGGCTAACAGTGGGATTGAGCCACTATCGCCCTTGCGTCAACCATTTTTCGCCTGAGCAGGCCTCTGGCATGACGACAGCGGGCAGCTGCCATGCATTTCGTGCAGTGCAGGCGCGGTTTCAAGCCTTGGAGTTGGCCGATTTCCGGCCCTTGCGGCCGCGCCGCAGCTCGGCCACGCCGACGGTCAGGCCCATCGCCAGCGCCATGGTGGCGGCAAGCGAGCGGAAGCCGCCGAAGTCGGCCTCGGCCACCTCGAACCACACCCTGGCGAACTGCGCCAGCGGCGAGAACGCGCTGTCGGTGATGGCAACGACAGGCACGCCGTTGGCCGACAGCACCCGCGCCTCGTCGACGGTTGCCGAGGCATAGGGCGAGAAGCTGATGGCGATGACGGCGTCCCTTGGCGTGGCGAAGGAAATGATCTCCGGGCTCAACCCCGAGGCGGATTCGATCAACTGGCTGCGCACGCCGAGCTTGCCCAGCGCATAAGCGATGTAGCTGGCGACAGGATAGGAACGGCGGCGGGCCAGGATGTAGATCGTCTCGGCGCCGTTGAGCAGGTCAACGGCGCGGTCCAACGTCTCGTCGTCGATGTTGCGCGACATCACGTCGATCGACTTGCTGGCCGCCGCCAGGAAGCCGTCGACGATGCGACGATTGCTGGTGCCGTCGTCGGCATCGCCGCGCACCACGGTCAGCCGCTCCTCATAGGACGTCGTACGCTCCCTCAGCCGCTCGCGGAAAACCTGCTGCAGGCTGGTGAAGCCGTCATAGCCGAGATGCTGGGCAAAGCGGATCAAGGTCGAGGGCTGCACGCCGGCCGAACTGGCGATGCTGGCGGCGGTGCCGAAGGCGATCTCGTCGGGATTGTCGAGGGCATAGGCCGCCACCTGGGCGATGCGCTTGGGCAGGCTCTCGCGGCGATCGAGGATCAATGCCCTCAGCGCCTCGAAATCGCGCGGCAGTGCCTCCGAAATCGTGTCCGCCATGTCGTCCATTCCGCCTCCGCCTATTCCACCATAACGCTGCCGCCGCGGGCTGTCCAAATAAAATGAACTGTATGTTCCATTTTCGCCAGAATTCGACTATTCAGTCCGTTGTGAGCATGATCCCAAAGGGGGAGGGGATCATGCTCCGTCAAGATGCTGAGCGCCATTCCGGCGGGATGCGAGCTCTATAAACCGGGAGAGCGTGAAGTGACAGGCGTAGGTCTTATCGGAACCGGCTTCATGGGCAAGTGCCATGCGCTGGCGTGGAATTCGGTGCGCACGGTGTTCGGCGACGTCGACAAGGTCAGGCTCGTCCATCTCGGCGAGGCCAATGCCGACCTCGCCGCCCAGCGCGCTTCCGAACTCGGTTTCGAAAAGTCGTCGGGCGACTGGCGCGCCGTCGTCGCCGATCCGGAGGTCGACATCGTCTCGCTGACCACGCCCAACCAGTTCCATCCGGAGATGGCCATCGCCATCCTCGAAGCCGGCAAGCATCTGTGGTGCGAAAAGCCGATGGCGCCGACATTGGCAGAGGCTGAAGCCATGGCCGCGGCTGCCCGCAAATCGGGCAAGGTGGCCGTGCTCGGCTACAACTACGTCCAGAGCCCGGCCATCCGCCACATCAGGCAGCTGCTCGACGAAAAGATCATCGGTGACGTCAACCATCTCCGCGTCGAGATGGACGAGGACTTCATGGCCGATCCCGAAGCGCCGTTCTTCTGGAAACACGAGGCCAAGTCAGGCTACGGCGCGCTCGACGATTTCGCCGTCCACCCGCTGTCGCTGATATCAGCCCTGTTCGGCCGCGTCGGCCGCGTCATGTGCGACATGGCCAAGCCCTATGCAGATCGCCAGGTCGCCGGCGGCGGCCGCCGAGCGGTCGAGACCTATGACATCGCCTCCAGCCTGATCCATCTCGAAAACGGCGTCCCCGGCACGCTGCTGGTCAACCGTTCCGCCTGGGGGCGCAAGGGCCGCATCCAGGTCCAGATCTTCGGTTCCAAGGGTTCCATCGTCTTCGATCAGGAGCGCTTCAACGAAATCCAGCTTTATGTCACCTCGGACCGCCCGACCGAGCAAGGTTACCGCACCATCCTCGCCGCCCCCGTCCATGAGCCCTACGGCAAGTTCATCCCAGCCCCCGGCCATGGCCTCGGTTTCAACGACCTCAAGACCATCGAATGCCGCGAACTGCTCGCCCGCATCGCCGGTCAGCCGGCGCGTGTCATCGACTTCAACGAGGGCCTTGAGATCGAGCGCACGGTGCACGCCATGGCGCAGTCCTTTGCCGAGCAGAAGTGGGTGAAGGTAAGGTAGGCAAGTCTCTCAAGACTTGGGTTCCTCGCCCCCACACCGTGGAAGAGGTCTCACGGCAAAGCCGTGACGGAGAGGGGCCTTTTTCAGCGCACGCCACTTCGCCGAGCGGCGTTCGGCCATCCCACCTGCACGACATAAGCCGCCAGCAACATCGCGGCGTTCATCTCCAGCACTTCCTCGACGGCGGCGAGCGCGCGTGATGAGGCTGCGATGTCGATCGCCTGCGCCAGCCCGATGAAGCCGCCATGCAGAAGGAGCAGCGCATGGCCCGACAGCCATGTCGTTGTCCCCGCCATGCCTTGCCTGATGTGGCGCAAGGCGAGCAACACCAGCCCTGCTGACAGCGCGAGTATCAGCGCGACCAGAAGCCAGGCGAGGCCGTGGCTGACATCGCGCAACATGCGGTAAGCAAGGATCACGAGGTCGTGGAAACCGTCGAGTTGTCCGCCGCCATAAAGCCCCGGTGGCTGGAAGCCGAACAGGCGGGCGCCGAAGCTGGTCTCGTCGAGCAGCTCGGCAAACCCGATCAGGCCGGCAAGCACGACCGTAACCCTGGGACCACGTCGCAGCGTCGAAGCCGCGGCGCCAAACACGGCGGCAGCCAGGAAGAGCACCGTCCCCGTCTCGACGATACCGTCTTCCTTGAGCAACAGGTGACGGATACCGGGCGCAACGATCGCCGCAAGTGCCGCAGCGGTGGTGACGGCGCCGACGAGCGCCAGCGCCACCATGAGAAACCGGATCTGGTCGCTCCGCCGCGGATCCGGCGTTGCGCCGGCAAGTATCGGATGCGCAAATTCTGCCACCGGCCCCCCTGTTGTAAGACTGTCACCAAAGCGTCACGCTACGCTTCATTCCGGCGAAGCAAGGGCGGGGCCGATCACTCTTGGCGACCGTCTGTGACGAGCCGGCTTCATTTCGCGCAAGTGTCGGCCAGGTCTTGCGCCACCTTGTCGGGGTGTTGCGATGTTGCCTCGCCCCGCTCGTGCCTGATATTGCCCGGCTTGCCGTCCATGCGGCGTAAAAGGCCGGAACGTAACTGATGATCAAGCTCCCCGACCTGCCGGTGGCGGCGGTCCTGCCGCAACTTGCCGAGGCACTTGCGGCTGGCAATAGCGCCGTGCTGGTAGCACCTCCCGGCGCCGGCAAGACCACGCTGGTGCCGCTGGCGCTGCTCGCTGCGCCCTGGCGTGGTGATGGTAAGGTCGTGCTGCTCGAGCCGCGGCGGCTAGCTGCCCGCGCCGCCGCACGCCGCATGGCTTCGCTGCTCGGTGAGGAGCCGGGTGGCACAGTCGGCTACGCCATGCGCATGGAAAACAAAGTCAGCGCGAAGACGAGAATCCTCGTCGTCACCGAGGGCGTGCTCGCCCGCATGATCCTCGACGATCCCGAGCTGCCGGGTGTCGCCGCCGTCTTGTTCGACGAGTTCCACGAGCGTTCGCTCGACGGCGATTTCGGCCTCGCGCTGGCGCTCGACGTGCAGGGCGCGCTGCGACCCGATCTCCGGCTGATCGTTATGTCGGCGACGCTCGACGGCGCCCGCGTCTCGAAGCTGCTCGACGGCGCCGAGGTGATCGAAAGCCAGGGCCGCAGTTTCCCTGTCGACATCCGTTATGACGAGCGCCCGGCGGGCGTTGCCATCGAGGACGCCATGGCCAAGGCGATCCGTGACGCGCTCGCCGACGAACCGGGCAGCGTGCTTGCCTTCCTGCCTGGCCAGCGCGAGATCGAGCGCACCGCCGAGCGCCTCGATGGCCGTGTCGGCGCGGATGTCGACATCGTGCCGCTCTATGGCATGCTCGACGGCAAGGCCCAGGACGCGGCGATCAAGCCAGCGCCGGCAGGCCGCCGCAAGGTGGTGCTGGCGACCGCAATCGCCGAGACCTCGATCACCATCGACGGCGTCCGTGTCGTCATCGATTCCGGCCTGTCGCGGCTGCCGAAATACGAGCCGGCGAGCGGCCTGACCCGGCTTGAGACGGTGCGCGCCTCGCGCGCCGCCGCCGACCAGCGCGCCGGCCGTGCCGGCCGCACCAGCCCGGGTGTCGCCATGCGCCTGTGGCGCGCCGAGCAGACCGCAGCATTGCCTGCCTTCTCGCCGCCCGAGATTCTCGAGGCCGACCTCTCCGGCTTCCTGCTCGATTGCGCCGCCTTCGGCGTTGCCGACCCGACGACGCTCGCCTTTCTCGACCCGCCGCCGGCGCCTGCTTTGGCCGAGGCGAAGGCGCTTCTCGTCGAGCTCGAAGCCATCGACGCCGACGGCCGGCTGACGGCGTCCGGCCAGGCGATGCGCAAGCTGGCGCTGCCGGTCCGTCTCGCCCACATGGTCGCCGAAGCGGCGCGTCAAGGGGCGGCGCTTGAGGCGGCGCAGCTTGCCGTGCTGATGACCGAGCGCGGTCTCGGCGGCGACAGCGCAGACCTCGAACGCCGCCTGCAGCGCTTCCGCAACGAGCGCTCGCCCCGCGCCAATGCGGCGCGGCAACTGGCGGAGCGGCTGGCGCGGCAGGCAGGCGCTGCTGGGCAGCCGTCAGGTGATGCGCTCACCCCTGGCGCTCTCCTGCTGCTTGCCTGGCCCGACCGTGTCGCCAAAGCGCGCGGCGAGCGTGGGCGCTTCGTGCTGGCCAATGGCAGCGGTGCAGCCGTCGACGCCGCCGATCCGCTCGCCGGCGAGCAATATCTCGTCGTCGCCGACCTGCAGGGCAAGGCCCAGAACGCCCGCATCTCGTCCGCCGCTGCCGTCTCCGAGGTCGACATCCGCACCGTCCTTGCCGCGCATCTGGAGCGGAAGACAGAGGCCAGTTTCGATAGGGAAAAGCGTTCAGTCCGTGTCCGCGAAACCGTCCGCATCGGCGCAGTCACCTTGTCCGAACGCATGCTGCCGGCACCCAAGGGCGAGGAAGCCGACGGCGCCATTCTGCAGGCCCTGCGCACCCATGGGCTTGGGCTGCTCGACTGGGGCAAGGAGGCGGAGACGCTGCGCCAGCGTCTGACCTGGCTGCATCGCGGTCTCGGCGAGCCCTGGCCCGACATGTCCGACGAGGCGCTGCTCGATCGCCTGGAGGATTGGTTGCTGCCTTTCCTGCGCGGCGAGGCGTCCTTTGCCCGCATCGGCGCCGGCGTGCTCCACGATGCCCTGTTGTCGTTCGTCCCGCACGACCTCCAGCGCAAGATCGGAACGCTCGCGCCGACGCATTTCAGCGCTCCGTCCGGCAGCCATGTGCCGATCCGTTACGATGGCGAATGGCCGGTGCTTGCGGTGCGCGTGCAGGAGCTGTTCGGCATGGACAAGCACCCCTCGATTGCCGGTGGCACGGTGCCGCTGACGCTCGAACTGCTGTCGCCGGCGCACCGGCCGATCCAGACCACGCGCGACCTGCCCGGGTTCTGGCGCGGCTCCTGGGCCGATGTGCGCTCCGACATGCGCGGCCGCTACCCCCGGCATGTCTGGCCCGACAACCCGCTGGAGGCGCAGGCGACCGCCCGCGCCAAGCCGCGCGGTACCTGAAACATGATCCCGAACCGAAGGTCGGCGTAGCGAAAAGCGGATGCCGGTTTTCGGCCAGGATCAGGCTCAAACAACTGAGCATGATCCCGAAAAGTGGATACCGGTTTTCGGACAAGATCATGCTCGAACGACAAGCCAGGGCTTGGCGCGGGCGCGCCTTGCAGCGCATATAGCTGGCATGAACTCACTGATGCGCGCCCCCGACCTCCAGCAGAGCCACCGGCTCCGGCTCAACACGCTGATCCGCCTGCGTTGGCTCGCCATCGTCGGCCAGAGCTTTACCGTCGTCGTCGTCGCCTACTGGCTCGAATTTCCGCTGCCGGTCAGCCTGTGTTTCGCGCTCATCGCCAGCTCCGCCTGGCTCAACCTGTTCCTCGCCTTCCGCTATCCGGCGGCGCACCGGCTCAACCCCTTCGCCGCTTTCGGCATCCTCACCTTCGACAGCCTGCAACTGGCCGGGCTGCTGTTCATGACCGGCGGACTGACCAATCCCTTCTCGCTGTTGATGACGGTGCCGGTCGTCATTTCGGCGACGTCGCTGCCGCTGCGGTTGACCGCCATGCTGGCGGTCGTGGTCATCGTCATGGTCAGCCTGCTCGCCTTCTTCCACCTGCCGCTGCCCTGGTATGACGGCATCGTGCTGGCCATGCCCTTCATCTACACAGCAGGCATCTGGATCGCCGTCGTCTGCTCGATCGCCTTCACCGCCATGTATGCCTTCCGCGTCGCCGACGAGGCGCGACTGCTCGCCAATGCCCTTGCTGCCACCGAGCTGGTGCTGCAGCGCGAGCAGCATCTGTCGGCGCTCGACGGCCTCGCCGCCGCCGCCGCCCATGAGCTCGGCACGCCGCTTGCCACGATCACGCTCGTCGCCAAGGAGATGGAGCGTGCCCTCGGCAACGATCCGAAATTCGGCGAGGACGTCACGCTGCTGCGCAGCCAGAGCGAGCGCTGCCGCGAAATCCTGAAACGCCTCACCAGCCTGTCGTCGGAGGGCGAGGAGCATCTTGCCCGGCTGCCTTTGACCTCGCTGGTCGAGGAGGTCATTGCCCCGCATCGCGATTTCGGCATTTCGATCAAGCTCGACCCCGGTGATCGCATCGGTCCCGAGCCGGTCGGCCACCGCAATCCGGGCGTCATCTACGGCCTCGGCAATCTGGTCGAGAACGCCGTCGATTTCGCCCGCAGCCGCGTCACCATCCGCTGGAGCTGGGACGACGAGGACGTCAGCTTCGTTATCATGGATGACGGTCCCGGCTTCCCGCCGGAGATCATCGACCGCATCGGCGAACCCTACATGTCGACCCGCCAGGGCGCCGAGCCGGGCGGCGGCCTGGGGCTCGGGCTGTTCATCGCCAAGACGCTGCTTGAGCGCTCCGGCGCCGAGATCAGCTTCACCAATTCGAGCGGCCCGGGCGAGGGCGCTGTTGTCGAGATCTCCTGGCCGCGCGCCGCCTTCCTGAGCCGGCTGCCGGTCGGCACGACAATGTTCGACACTGCCTGAACGGGGACTGCCAAGGGTGCTCCGGACAGCCGGAAACCTTGCGGCAGCTGGTTTTGATCGTCACGGGGATGGCGCCGGCATTGGACATCGGCGCTTTGCACCTATATCTGCATGGAAAAACCATAAGAACGACTGGGATCAACGACAAAAAGGATCAAAGGCGATGACCACCCAGGACATTGCATCCGGGTTGCCAGGCGAAGACCATTCCCTGCTGCTCGTCGATGACGATAAGCCATTCCTGACCCGCCTGGCCCGCGCCATGGAAAGCCGCGGCTTTGCCGTCGACACCGCCGAAAGCGTCGAGGAAGCCGTCGCCAAGGTGCGCAGCAACCCGCCGGCCTATGCGGTGGTCGACATGCGGCTGGGTGATGGCAATGGCCTCGACGTCGTCTCGGCCATCCAGGAGCGCCGCGAAGACACCCGCACCGTCATTCTCACCGGCTACGGCAACATCGCCACCGCCGTCACCGCCGTGAAGCTCGGCGCCATCGACTATCTCTCCAAGCCGGCCGATGCCGACGACGTCTATGCCGCGCTGACCAACTCGTCGGGAGAGCGCGCAGCACCGCCGGAAAATCCGATGTCGGCGGATCGCGTCCGCTGGGAACACATCCAGCGCGTCTACGAGATGTGCGAGCGCAACGTCTCGGAAACCGCGCGCCGTCTCAACATGCACCGTCGCACGCTCCAGCGAATCCTCGCCAAGCGGGCGCCGCGGTAAGCAGATAAGGGAATAGGGGAGTAAGGGAGTAAGGAATAGTAAGGCCCGAAACCGATCTCCCTGCTCACCTATCACTCGCTTTCCCCCTCCAGCGCCGGCACCGAAACGCCGGCCAGTTCCGCCGCCAGCAGGCGGGCAGCGCCGGCACGGGCGATGCGCAGCATCAGCGCCTTGCGTGTCGCCGCCACCATACGGTGCTCGGGTGCGTCGCGCATGATTTCGGCGCCATAACCGTCGGAGAGAATGAAGCCGCACTCCTCGGGGAAGATCTCGGCCGGTACCTCGGGATGGGTGGCGAAGAAGAATCGGTCGGAATGCAACCGGTAGTCGGGCCATTTGCGGTCGACGCGAAAATCCTCGATCGACGACTTGATCTCGATGATCCAGATGTCGCCCTGGCGCGTCAGCGCCACGAGGTCGGCGCGCCTGCCCGTCGCCAGCGACAGTTCCGGCAGCACATGTGCACCCATCTGCATCAGAAGACGCTGCACGCCGCGGCGCACCAGCATGGCTCGCTCGGACTGGCGACCATCGACGAGAGGGTTGGAAGCAAGAGGCGAAATGATCGGCATGGACCGATCATCGCATCATTTGTTCACGTTTTGAACCCACTTGCTGGATTATTCCAGGCAGGCTGATGCCGCGCAGCCATACGTAGCTTCAGGTTGCATCATTGCGGCCTGTCGTTGAATCTGTTGGATTTTCCCGCGATGCGTGTTGCCGAAATGCCATAACCTGTGCCTTACGTTGGGTTCCGCGGGGCTTTGGGTGCACGCAAGGCTTGGCAAGCAAAATGCCTGACCGCTAAGAATGGTGGCAAAAATGAGGCCGAATCGGTCCGGATCCGCTCTTGCTTGGGAACCCCTAGATGCGATTGAAGTCTCTTGCCATTGTCGCCGCCCTGGCGCTGACCACCGCACTCGCCGGCTGTTCGACAGACGGCGTGTCGCGCATGTTCTCCAACGACTATGGCGGTCGCGTCGATGCCGGCTACCAGCTGCCGACGATTCCGATCAGCAAGGTCCCGCGCCAGTTCCATCGCCAGATCGTGCGCTACGAGACCGACGAGCAGCCCGGCACCATCGTTGTCGATACCGCGCAGAAGTTCCTCTACCTCGTCCAGCCCGAAGGCAAGGCCGTGCGTTATGGCATCGGCGTCGGCCGCGAGGGTTTCGAGTGGCAGGGCACGGCCCGCATTGCGGTCAAACGCGAATGGCCGGTGTGGACCCCGCCGCCGGCGATGATCAAGCGCCAGCCCGAGCTCGCCAAGTGGTCGGGCGGCATGCCCGGCGGCCCCAAGAACGCGCTCGGCGCCCGCGCCCTCTACCTGTTCAACAAGGGGGGCGACTCCGGTTACCGCCTGCACGGCACGCCGGAATGGAGCTCCATCGGCAAGGCTATGTCGTCGGGCTGCATCCGCCTGATAAACCAGGACATCATCGACCTCTACAACCGCGTCGAAGTCGGCGCCAAGGTCATCGTGAAATAACTGCGGGCCGTCCAGGCAACACGGACGACGCAAACGAAAAACCGGGCACTTTGGCCCGGTTTTTTGTTGTCTTGAGTACCGGTTGCGTCAACCGGCCGGGCTGGCTGGCCTCGATCAGGAAACCTGCTCGACCTGCTGCACTTCGGGTACGAAATGGCGAAGCAGGTTCTGGATCCCGTGCTTCAGCGTCGCCGTCGACGACGGGCAGCCAGCGCAGGCGCCCTTCATGTGCAGGAACACGGTGCCGTTCTCGTAGCCGCGGAAGGTGATGTCGCCGCCGTCCTGGGCAACAGCCGGGCGCACGCGCGTATCGAGCAGTTCCTTGATCGTCACAACGATCTCGGCGTCGGCCTGGTCGAAGAACTCGTTCTCGTCGTCATGATGGCCGCCGCCGCCGGCTGCCTGACCGGCCATGACAGGCACGCCCGACATGAAATGTTCCATGATCGAGCCGAGGATCGCCGGCTTGAGGTGCTGCCAGTCGGGGCCGTCCTTGGTAACGGTAATGAAGTCGTAGCCGAAGAACACGCCGGTGACGCCGGGGATTTCGAACAGCCGGCCGGCCAGCGGCGACGCCGCACGCGCGCTGTCGGCGTCGCGGAAATCGGCCGTGCCTTCGAGCAAAACTTCCTTGCCCGGCAGGAACTTCAGCGTCGCCGGATTGGGGGTCGCTTCGGTCTGGATGAACATGGACGTGTCTCCGTGCCCGCGCGCGCGGGATGTCTCAGTTTGGAATAGTTCTAATTAAGCTTTGCACGGCCGACATTCAAGCCGCTGGCGCGCCTCCGCGCCAATATGTTGCGCCCAGACTATTGGGCCACAAGTCCATGAGGCCAGGCAGCTATCGGGCCAGACGCTTAGGCCAGGCTGTCGATATCCTCGTCCGACAGGTTCTGCGGCACCACCGTCACCGGGATGGGGAAGGCAGCACCCTTGCCGGCGATCGAGGCGACAAGCGGGCCGGGGCCTTCCTTGCCGGCACCTGCCGCCAGGACCAGGATAGCGATATCCTGGTCGTCTTCAATCAGCTTGTGGATCTCTTCCGCCGGCCGGCCTTCACGCACGACGAGCTCCGGCTCGATGCCGAGTGTCTCGCGCACCTTCGCGGCGTGGCTGTCGAGGGCCGCGTTGGCGGCAGCGGTTGCCTCCTCGCGCATGATCTTCTCGACGCCCAGCCAGTGCTGGAAGTCATCGGGCTCAATGACGTAGAGCAAGACCAGCACGCCGCTGGTGCTTCTGGCGCGCTTGGAGGCGTAGGCCACGGCGCGCTCGCATTCCGGCGTGTCGTCGATGATCGCCAGGAATTTGCGCCGGTGGCCGGCTTCCTTGCTGAGGCGTTTGGAGACCATGTGCTACCCGTGTTGCGCCGCGTCCCAGAGCACGACCCCGAAAAGTGGAAGCCCATTTTCGGACAAGATCATGCTCAGACAAATAAGCCCCATTTCGAACTTTTCGGAATGGAACCGGCTCCAATCTGCCACCGGCGCCGGCTGCCCGCAAGCAGCCAGCGCCGATGATGCTGTCAGTCGCCGAGCAGGCCGATGATGTTGCGCACGTCCTTCATCGTCGTTTCGGCGATGGCGCGGGCGCGGTCGCCGCCGTCACGCAGCACGGCGTCGATATGGCCGGGGTCGGCCATCAGGCGGCGCATCTCGCTGGCGATCGGCGACAGCTTCTCGACAGCGAGGTCGGCAAGGGCGGGCTTGAACACCGAGAACTGCTGGCCGGCAAACTGGCTGAGCACCTCTTCCTTGGTCATGTCGGCCAGGCCGGCATAGATGCCGACCAGGTTTTCCGCCTCGGGGCGTTCCTTCAGTTCGTCGAGCTCGCTCGGCAGCGGCGCCGGGTCGGTCTTGGCCTTGCGGATCTTCTTCGAGATGGTGTCGGCATCGTCGGTCAGGTTGATGCGCGAAAGATCCGACGGGTCCGACTTCGACATCTTCTTCGAGCCGTCGCGCAGGCTCATGATACGCGCCGCCGGCCCGCCGATGATCGGCTCGGTGATCGGGAAGTAGCCGTTGACCGTCTCTTCGCCCACCTGCATCTCGACGCCGATGCCGAGATCGGCGATGCGGGTCGAGAAATCGTTGTTGAACTTCTGGGCGATGTCGCGGGTCAGCTCCAGATGCTGTTTCTGGTCCTCGCCGACGGGCACGTGGGTGGCGCGGTAGAGCAGGATGTCGGCAGCCATCAGGCTCGGATAGGCAAGCAGGCCCAGCGAGGCGTTCTCGCGGTCCTTGCCGGCCTTGTCCTTGAACTGCGTCATCCGGTTCATCCAGCCGATGCGCGCCACGCAATTGAAGATCCATGCCAGCTCGGCATGCTGCAGCACGCGCGCCTGGTTGAAGACGATGTGCTTCTTGGGATCGATGCCTGAGGCCAGGAACGCTGCGGTGATCGAACGTGTCTGGCTCTGCAGGTCGTCATGGACGAGCTGGGCGGTCAGCGAGTGCAGGTCGACGACGCAATAGATGCACTCGTTGGTGTCCTGCAGGGCGACGAATTTTCGGATGGCGCCGAGATAGTTGCCGAGATGGAGATTGCCGGTCGGCTGGACGCCGGAGAAGATGAGCGGTTTGAAGGCGGTCATGATGGATCCCGTGGCTTGTGGAGGGCCGTTTCGCGCGCGGCGAAATTCGAGTGGCGCTTATGAACGATGGCGCTCTTGCTATCAAGAGGGCGGGGCTATCAAGAGGGTCGGCGCCACCTGCGAACGAGGTTCTCGACATGCACGCCGAGTAGCTTCGCCTGGCCGGCGAGGCGCACAAGCAGCGGGTCGTCGGGCGGGGTCCATCCGTGGTGCGCAGTGCGGATCGCCTGTTCGAGCGCAACTCGCAATTCGGCGCTGTCGCGACGCTCGAACAGATCCTTGAGCTCGGCAACGCGCTCCTGTGCTGTCCAGTCGGTTCGTGCCGGCGAGGCGATATGTATCGAGGTCGCTTCCAGTCCAGATGCGAAGCGCAGGCCGGGCTGGCGCAGAAACTTCCGCCACATGAACTGGTCCGTGTAGGTCCCGGCTGGTGCCGGGCTCCAGCCGACGGGCAGGGCACGATAGGCGCTCATGCGATGGCCGCCTACGGTCAGGCCGAAAAAGGCCTTCTCGCCATCGCGCACCTTTTGCCAGCAGCCGGGCTCGGCGAAACTGCCGCCATAGACCACGAACTCGTTTCGGCCGTGCACGTTGATCTGCACCATGTGGCCGAAATCATGCCGCTTCAGCAGCTTGGCCAGGCTGGCGAGGTGGCTGCGCAGCCACAGGTCATCGTCGCCACAATAGGCGACGATCTCGCCGCGCGCCTCCTGCAGAGCCACGTGCCGGTGCGCCTCCCCGTGGCGCTGGCCTTTGGGAAAGTCGAAGTAGCGGATGCGCGGGTCGCTCCGGGCAAGGTCGCCGACGACGTCGCGTGTCTCTGCGGATGCGCCGTCGCCGACCACGAAGAGCTCGAAATCGGAAAAGCTCTGGTCCTGGATGCTGCGGATTGCGTATCCAATCAGATGCGCATGGTTGTGCGTCGGCACCAGCACGGTGGCAAAGGGCTTGTGGTTCACTCGGGCAGCCCGGCCATGCGCCTGATATCGCAGACGTGCTCGACGATCGCGGCGCCTTCGGCGGCCGAACTCATCGGCGCCGGTCCACCATTGAGGTGGCGGAGGAAGGCGGCGAGTTCCGCCTCGAGCGGCATATTGTTCTGGATCGCAACCTTGACCTCCGGCGCATTCAGATCGTTAGGGCTTCCCTGGCGCAGGATCAGATGGTCATCGAAGCTGCCGTTCAGCGTCACCGTGCCATTGGTACAGGACAGGATCACCGACCGCCGGTTGACCGGGTGGTGCGCCGAGGTCTCGATCACCACGCGCGGCCCGCCGTCGCGGCCGAGCACGGCGACGAGACCGCTGGACGCCGGTCCAAGTCCGTCCGCGAACGCCGTTGCTACAGGTGGGACCTCGCCAAGGACATGCAGGCATATCGACAAGTCATGCGGCAGCAGGTTCCAGATCGGGTCGACCTCGTTGTGGGTCATCGACCAGCCGAGCCGGTACAGCCTGAGTCCCAGGACGTCGCCGATCTCGCCGCTTTTCGCAAATCGGGCGATGCGTTCGATTCCGGCGTGATAGCGCCATTTGTCCATGACGAAGAGGCGGTCGGCAGCCTTCTCAGCCAGCAATCGGGCCGTCGCCCGGTCCGAGGTCAGCGGCTTTTCGACAAACAGCGGAATGTTGCGCGGCAGGAGGCTGAGCAGCACCGCGCCATGGCTGTCACTCGGCGTGGCAACAACGGCGCCCTCGACCTCGGGCAGTTCATCCAGCGTCGGGACAATGTGGTCTGCACCGTTGGCTACGGCATTGGCGCGCGATCTTTCGCCAGGTGCCACGCATGTGACCTTGGCACCCAGCGCTTTCAGGTCGCGCAGGATCAGCTTGCCCCAACCGCCGCAGCCGATCAGACCGAGATGCGGGGCCTCACGCACGGCCGGCGCTCATTTGCGCGCGCACAGCCAGGTACTGTTGAGTCATCTCGGCGGCGGAACCCGCAGTCGTATCACGTGGCGACAGGGCAGGATCGCGGATGTCCCAGTCAAGGCCGAGCGCCGGATCGTCCCAGCGGCAGCCGATTTCGTCCACAGTGTTCCAGTAGTGCGAAACCGAATAGCAAAGGCTGGAAACTTCAGGAAAATGGAAGCCATGGGCGACGCCGGGCGGGACTAGTGCTGCCTGCATTTTCGAACCCTTGAGCGTCACCGTCGTTGCCATGCCATGAGTCGGCGATTCCGGGCGAATGTCCGAGAGCGCGAGCACCAGCGTGCCTTCTAGGCAGACGAGATAGTCGGAGTGGATCACGTGTACATGTATGCCGCGCAGAACGTTGGCCTGGCTACGTACGAAATTCCACTGCACGGGCTCGATGCCGGCATCCCATTCCTGGCGGAAGATTTCCGTCAGGTTCCCGCGATCGTCGTCATGGGTCTTCAGGTCGCGAACAACGCATCCCAGCGGAAGTTTGATCATCGCTATGCTTCCCCACTGCCCCTGGCGCAGCTCTTGCCATGTCGCGCGTCGTGACTCCCAGCGTCTGTATCTGTCCGGTCGATGCAGAAAGCAATGCTCAATCGGCCCGTCGGCTTACGTAGGCACGGCCATCACTCAGATTCGGCCGGCGTTGGCGCAGGCTTGGCGCGATTGCGTTTGATGTTGCGCCAGATCATGCCGGCATCCGCGCCGCCGATGCCGAAGGCGACGCTGAAATAGATGATCATCGCAGCAGCCACCAGCACGCCAAGCGCCGCTGCCTGGGTATAGACGGGGGCCGCCGACCCCAGCCATTGATCGGCCTCGCCCGTGGCGAACCACAGTCCGCCGGCCATGATCGCGGAGGCGACGACAAGGCGCGGTATCCGTTTCATCAGTACTGCGTCGCGATCCCACTGGCCGCGCCAGACCAGCGTGCCGAGCAGCATCGCCGCGTTGACCCAGCCGGCGATTGCCGATGCCGCAGCAATGCCGGGCGCACCCCAGGACGGAAACAAGGTCAGCGCGACCGAAATGTTCACCGCCACCGAAATGGCGGCGAAATACATCGGCGTGCGTGTGTCCTCGCGTGCGAAGAAGCCGGGCGTGAACGCCTTGATCAACACGAATGCCGGCAGGCCGAGGCCGAAGATGGCGAGGATCGATGCTACCACCGGCGTGCTATTCGAGGCGGCGAAGGCGCCGCGCTCATAGAGCACACGCACGATCGGCTCCGACATGACCAGCAGGGCCGCGGCAGCGGGGAGCGTCAGGAACAGCGTGAACTCGACCGAGCGGTTCTGCAGGTTGGCTGCCTCGACCTTGTTGCCTGCCTTCAGCGCCCGCGACAGCTCCGGCAACAGCACGATGGCAACGGCGACGCCGACGACGCCGAGCGGCAACTGGTAGACGCGGTCGGCAAGGTTCAGCGACGACACGGCACTATCCTGGCCCGAGGCGATGGCCGTCCCGATCAGCGTGTTGATCTGGGTGATGCCGCCAGTGATCGCCGCCGGCAGCGCCAGCCACAGCAGGCGCTTGACGTTGGGCGTCAGCCTGGGCCGGCGGAAGCCGATCGATATGCCGGCATGGCGCACCGCGATCCAGACAATGATCAGCTGCACCAGACCGGCGGCCAGAACGCCCCAAGCCAGCGCGTAGCCGACGGTCAGCCCGTCATGGCCGCGATACCAGGCATTGGCCAGGACGCCGACGAGGATGATGTTGAGAAACACCGGCGCGATCGCCGCGGCGAAATAGCGGCGCAGCGAGTTCAGCATGCCGCTCATCATCGCCGCCAGCGACATGCAGATCAGATAGGGGAACATGATGGTGGCGAGCGCCACCGTAAGGTCGTACTTCTCGGGATTGTCGGCGAAGCCGGGAGCCACGACGAAACGCACGATCAGCGGCATCGCCAGTTCCATGGCGATGGTCAGTACCAAAAGCGCCGAAAACAATACGCCGAACACTTCCTCCGAAAAGCGCTTGGCGCCCTCCGTGCCGTTGGCCTCGATCTCCTTGGCAAACAGCGGCACGAAGGCGGCGTTGAAAGCGCCCTCGGCAAACAGCCGGCGGAAGGTGTTGGGGAACTGGAATGCGGCATAGAAGGCGTCGGCCACCGGCCCAGTGCCGAGGGCCGCCGCCATCAGCATCTCGCGCGCAAAGCCCAGCACCCGGCTCATCAGCGTGCCCGAGGCAACGGTCGCGAATTTCTTGATCAGTGACATGGGGCGCGACGATGCCTTGCGGATTTGGGCGGGATCATGGCTGGCGTCATTCGGCCGCCGCCGCCTTGGCCTTGGTCCGCTCGGCGCTTGCGCCCTCAAGGGTGGCGATCAGGCGGGTACGGATATTCTCGAGCCGTGTCGGGTTGTCGATCTTCTGGCCGGTCAGGTCGGTGACGTAGAAGGTGTCGATCACCTTCTCGCCGAAGGTGGTGATGTGTGCCGAGGCGATGTCGAGCGACAGGTCGGACAGCGCGCCCGTGATCTCCGACAGGAAGCCGGGGCGGTCGAGGCCTTCGACCTCGATCACCGAGAAACGGTTCGACAGCGCATTGCGGATTTCCGCACGCGGCTGGATGCGGAAGGTCTTCTGGCCGCGCTTCGGCTTGGCCCGCTTCGCGATCATCTCCGGCAGCCAGGCCCGGCCCGACAGCACGTCCTCGATCAGCTGGCCGACACGTTCGGCGCGCCGACGCTCGTCCTCGTCGCGGTCGAATTCGCGTGAAATCAGGATGATGTCCAGCGCCCGCCCATCGGCGGTGGTGAAGATCTGCGCGTCGACGATGTTGCCGCCGGCAGCCGCACAGGCGCCCGCGATCACCGACAGCAGGCGCGGATGATCCTGCGCCAGGATGGTGATCTCGGTGACGGCCTCGAATTCGTGGGTCCGCACCATTGTCGACAACTGCTTGCCGGCCGCATCGGCGCCGCGGATGAACTCGGCATGACGCTTCTGGTCTTCCAGGTCGACGGTCAGCAGGTAGTTGTCATAATGCAGCTTGACGTATTTCCGCCGCGCCGCCTCCGGCCAGTCGGAAAGTGCCGCGGCCAAAGTCTCGCGTGCGGCCGCCGTGCGCTCTGCCCGCGACAGCTCGGAAAAGCCACCGGTCAGGAGGAGCTCGGTCTCGTAATACAGCGTGCGCAGCAACTGGCCCTTCCAGCCGTTCCACACGCCCGGGCCGACGCCGCGGATGTCACAGACGGTCAGGATCAAGAGCAGCTTCAGCCGCTCGACCGACTGCACGACGTCGGCGAAATCGTCGATGGTCTTGCGGTCGTTGAGGTCGCGCGTCTGCGCCGTCATCGACATCACCAGGTGGTTCTCGACCAGCCAGGCGACGGTCTCCGTGTCGGTCGGCGACAGTCCCATATGCGGGCAGATGCGGCGGGCGATCTTGCCGCCGGCCTCCGAATGGTCCTCCGGCCGGCCCTTGGCGATGTCGTGCAGCAGCACCGCGACATAGAGCACCTCGCGCTGCTTCTTCAGGCCGCCGATCAGCGAATGGCTGAGCGGATGGATCTTGGCGCCGTCGCCATGCTCGATCTCGGAGAGCACGCCGATGCAGCGCAAGAGGTGCTCGTCGACGGTGTAGTGGTGATACATCGAGAACTGCATCATCGCGACGATCTTGCCGAAGTCGGGGATCAGCCGGCCGAGCAGTCCGGCCTCGTTCATGCGCCGCATGTTGAGCTCGGGGCTGCGGTCCGAGGTCAGGATGTCGAGGAAATAGCGGTTGGCTTCCTCGTTGCGGCGCAGGCCCTTGTCGACGAGACCGAGCGAGCGGGTCAGAAGCTTGAGCGCATTGGGATGCAGCTCCAGCCCGTGCCGGTCTGCGAACCAGAAGAAGCGCAGCATGTTGACCGGGTCGCGCGAAAACACCTTGTCGTCGGCGACGTTGATGCGCTGGTTGTCGATGATGAAGTCGCTGGTGCCGGCGAGCTTGCGCCGTCGCCTGGAAAAGCCCTGCAGCAGCCCGTGGAAGCCCGGCGCGTCTTTGGCCTGTTCCTCTTCCAGGGCGGCGCAGAAGATGCGAGTCAGGTCGCCTACTTCCTTGGCCACCAGGAAGTAGTCCTTCATGAAGCGTTCGACCGCCGAAAGCCCGGGCTGGGTGGTGTAGCCGAGGCGCTGGGCGATCTCCCGCTGGATGTCGAAATGCAGCCTTTCCTCCGGCTTGCCGGTCAGGAAATGCATGTGGCAACGCACCGCCCAGAGAAAATCCTCGGCCTCGACGAACTGGCCGTATTCGCCCTCGGTGAACACGCCCTTGTTGATCAGCTCGGCGCCGGTGCGCACGCGGTAGTAATATTTGGCGATCCAGAACAGCGTGTGCAGGTCGCGCAAGCCGCCCTTGCCGTCCTTGATGTTGGGTTCGACCAGATAGCGGCTCTCGCCCGCCTTGGCGTGGCGGCCATCACGCTCGGCGAGCTTTGCCTGCACGTATTCAGGGCCGGTGCCTTTCACCAGCTCCTTGTCGAAGCGGTCGATCAGTTCGTCGCAGAGCTTCTGCTCGCCCCAGATGAAGCGCGCTTCCAGGATCGCCGTGCGGATGGTGATGTCGCTGCGCGACAGGCGGATGCATTCATCGATGTTGCGGGTGGCGTGGCCGACCTTCAGCCCCATGTCCCACAGCATGTAGAGCATATATTCGACGATCTGCTCGCCCCACGGCGTCTGCTTGTAGGGCAGCAGGAACAACAGGTCGATGTCGGAGCCGGGCGCCAGCGTGCCGCGGCCATAGCCGCCAACGGCG
Organism: Aminobacter sp. NyZ550; assembly: GCF_025628925.2. Classification (NCBI taxonomy): domain Bacteria; kingdom Pseudomonadati; phylum Pseudomonadota; class Alphaproteobacteria; order Hyphomicrobiales; family Phyllobacteriaceae; genus Aminobacter; species Aminobacter sp. NyZ550. Next base: position 495,150 of record NZ_CP114190.1, on the reverse strand, counting down.
ACGACAGCCATGCGCTCCGCCGAGGACGGGTTCTTGGCGCGGTAGACGTGGGTGACGGCGAAATCGTAGAGGACGCGGATGATCTCGTCCATCAGGTGCGAGATCCGCACGGCACAGAGTGTGCCGCCGCCATCGTCCATCAGCATGTTCTCGGCGATCTTCTTGCCGGCGGCGATGTGGTCCTTGAACAGCTGCAGCGCCTTGGCGCGCACGGCCGGGTCGGTACCGTCGCCGTCGCTGGTCTGCGCCGTCAGTTCGCGGCGCAGCGCGTCCGCGTCGATCAGCTCTTCGAGTTTGAGCGGAACTTTGTTCATCTGCCTCGGCTGGCCTCGCCCTTGTGGCGGCGTCTATAGCGTGATTTTCCAGCCATGTGTATGGCCGACGTCGGGGCCCCGTTCAACCGGCGGCCGCGCGCTGCTTGGCTGTGGCCCGCCCCAGCGCGGCGCGCAGAATTGTTGCCCAGCGCCCGGCGATCGCCGTCTCGTCCAGGAACGCTCGCGAATACGCCGTCAGCGGGCTTTGCGCGAAGAACGCTTCATAGAGCGCCGGGTCGCGATCGGCCCTCACCGTCCGCCGCGCCACCGAAATCAGTGTCAGCGGCACGGCCAGCTTGCGCATCAGGGGCGACCGTGCCAGCGGCTGCCAGCCGAAGGCAAGCCCGTCGCAGATGCGCTTTTCATGCGCATGCCAGTTGATGAAGCAGCGCTCGTCGAAATCCTCTGCGACCCGCGGGTTGCCCCAGTAGATCGGCACGCTGCCGGCGAGCATAGCGTCGACGAGCTTCTCGGTCGTGTAGCCGGCAGCGCTGCTGTTTTCGAAGGCGATGGTGAAGCGCCTGTCCCTGAGGAACGCCAGCTTGTCGTCGCGCGAGTTGCCGATCGGCGCGCAGTTGCGCTGCACCCGGCCAGGTGCGTCGACCCGGCGGTAGAGCGACAGGGCCCGGAACAGCCAGCGGCGCAGCTTGGCGCGCTTGTTGCCATAGATGAAGGCGCAGAAATGTGGCCTGTTGGCGCGCTGTTCGGGTGTCTCGGGCGGCAGTCCCGCCAGGCAGTGCAGGATCGAATCGCCGCCGCTGCTCCAGACGTAAAGCGGGTAGCGCATGTAGCGCTCGTTGCCGATATCGTCTTCGTAGTCGAAGGCCAGCGCCCACTCGCAATGGTCCATCAGCGGCGTTGCGTTTTCGCCCGTCAGGAAGACGCGCTCATAGTCGCCGGCGGGCACGTCGGGCATGCGGGTGCGGCCGACATTCTGATTCTTGGGCGCGAACGGTCCGATCAGCACGAGGTCGGCCTGATCGAGCTCGTCGCAATGTTCGATCGCCACGCCGCAGGCCTGCGCCCACGGCGCGACATAGCTCTCGACGGCGCGGCGCGGCGACATGTCCTGCCAGAAATGGCAGCAATGGACCTTCACCACGGCTTGGCCGGAAAGGGACGTCGCGCTGGTTACGGCTCTATCGGTCATGCTGCATCTGTACTCGCGTAAGGTCGCCCCGGCATCGCGCAGCCCGGCCGACGTTCCATCCCGTGGAAGCCTTGACCTTCCAGCAGGTGGAACATCTACCTTACTGGCCCATGCCGCTGCATATACTGGATTTCTTGAGATGAAACATACTGAAGATCACGCCGGACACACCCACCATGGCCACGGTCACGGCGCGGCGCCCGAAACGGTGGTTCGCGACGCCGTCTGCGGCATGACCGTCGATCCCGCTGCCGGCAAGCCGTCGTGCGAACATGGCGGCCGCCTGTTCCATTTCTGCAGCGCCTCGTGTCGTGGCAAGTTCCTGGCGGCGCCCGACAAATATGTGAGCGCCAAGGACCCGGTCTGCGGCATGGACGTCGCCCGCGACTCGGCCAGACACTTTCTCAAGCACGAAGGTTCCGGTTATTACTTCTGCTCGTCCTCCTGCGCGGGCAAGTTCACAGTCGAGCCGGCAAAATACACCTCCGGCAGGCCGGCCGCGGCACCCGCGCCCAAGGGCTCGCAATATACCTGCCCGATGCATCCCGAGATCGTCAGCGACAAGCCCGGCTCCTGCCCGATCTGCGGCATGGCGCTCGAACCGATGATGCCCTCCGCCGACGACGGGCCCAATCCCGAGCTTGTCGACTTCACCAGGCGCTTCTGGGTCAGCGCTGTCCTGTCCATCCCGCTTTTGGTCATCACCATGGGGCCGATGGTCGGCCTGCCGACGCGCGACTGGATCGGCGAACCGCTCGCGTCCTGGCTCGAGCTCATCCTGGCAACGCCCGTCGTGCTTTGGGCAGCACTTCCCTTCTTCCACCGCGGCCTGGATTCGTTCCGCAACCGCAGCCCCAACATGTGGACGCTGATCTCGCTCGGCGTTGGTGCTGCCTATCTCTATTCGGTCGTCGCCACCTTGTTCCCCGATCTGTTCCCGCACCAGTTCCGCGGCCATGGCGGTTCGGTGCCGGTCTATTTCGAGGCGGCCAGCGTCATCGTCGCGCTCGTCTTCCTTGGCCAGGTGCTGGAGCTCAGGGCGCGCGAGCGCACCGGTTCGGCCATCCGCGCGCTTCTCGACCTGGCGCCCAAGACGGCGCGTCGCATCGCCGCCGACGGCTCGGAAACCGAGGTCCCACTTGAGGAGGTCGTCAGCGGCGACCGCCTGCGCATCCGCCCCGGTGACGCCGTTCCGGTCGACGGCATCGTGCTCGAGGGCCGCTCGTCGGTCGACGAATCGATGATCACGGGCGAGCCGGTTCCGGTCGAAAAGGTCGAGGGCGAGCGCGTCACCGGCGGCACGCTCAACAAGAACGGCTCGCTGATCATGCGCGCCGACAAGGTCGGTGCCGACACGGTGCTGTCGCAGATCGTCGACATGGTCGCCAAGGCTCAGCGCAGCCGCGCGCCGATCCAGGGGCTCGCCGACCGCGTCTCGTTCTATTTCGTCCCTGCGGTGGTGGTCATCGCGATCATCGCCTTCATCGTCTGGGCGCTGATCGGGCCCGAGCCGAGCATGGTCTTCGCCATCGTCTCGGCGGTGTCGGTGCTGATCATCGCCTGCCCCTGCGCGCTCGGCCTCGCCACGCCGATGTCGGTCATGACCGCCACCGGCCGCGGCGCCCAGGCCGGCGTGCTGATCAAGGATGCCGAGGCGCTGGAGCGTTTCGCCAAGGTCGATACGCTGATCGTCGACAAGACAGGCACGCTGACCGAGGGGCGGCCGCAGTTGACCGACGTGGTCGCCGCCGACGGCATCTCGGGCGATGAGTTGCTGTCGCTCGCCGCCGGGCTCGAAAAGGGATCGGAGCACCCACTTGCGGAGGCCATCGTCGACGGTGCATCCAAGCGTGGTGTCACCGTGCCAGACGCGCAGGACTTCGAATCGATCACCGGCAAGGGCGTTTCGGGCACTGTCTCCGGCCGCAAGGTGGCGCTCGGCAATGCCGCCATGATGGCCGATCTCGGCCTTGAATTCGCTGGCCTCGCTTCCCGCGCCGACACCCTGCGTGCCGAGGGCAAGACGGCGATGTTCGTTGCCATCGACGGCCGGCCGGCCGGCATCGTCGCTGTCGCCGACCCGGTCAAGGCATCGGCTGCCGCCGCCATCCGCCAGCTTCACGACCTCGGCCTCAGGATCATCATGGCCACCGGCGACAACGCCCGCACGGCAAAAGCCGTCGCCGAAAAGCTCGGCATCGACGAGGTTCGTGCCGACATGCTGCCGGAGAGCAAGAAGGCGCTGGTCGACGAGTTGCGCGCCAAGGGGCAGGGTGTGGCCATGGCCGGCGACGGCGTCAACGACGCGCCCGCACTTGCTGCCGCCGATGTCGGCATCGCCATGGGCACCGGCGCCGACGTCGCCATGGAGAGTGCCGGCATCACCCTGGTCAAGGGCGACCTCGGCGGCATCGTCCGGGCGCGCAAGCTCGCCCGGGGCACCATCCGCAACATCAAGGAAAACCTGTTCTTCGCCTTCATCTACAACGTGCTGGGTGTTCCCGTCGCCGCAGGCGTCCTATTTCCGGTCCTCGGCACGCTTCTGTCGCCGATGATTGCCGCCGCCGCGATGAGCCTGTCGTCGGTGTCGGTCATTGCCAACGCGCTGCGGCTGAGGGCGATCAAACTCTGAGATGCGGCCTCCAACAAGGAGATGTGAGTGTTCAGAAAGATCGTGCTCGCCCTGATGGCGACGGGGATGCTGGTTGCCGTTCTGCTCGAAACCGCGCCGGTCTGACCCAACCGGTGTCGACGTTGCCTGCGGCATCATCCGCAGGCGGCCAGCGCCGAAGCTGAGGAGCAGGGGCACCCCGCTCCTCGCCGGTTGGCGGCGCCGTCAGAACTGGGTCGTCAGCCCCACCGTGATGGTGCGCCCTCGGCCGGTCTTGTCGCCCATCTCGCCCGACACCGCCGGGCTGTAGGCCACGTTGGTCAGGTTCTCGACGTTCAGGAACGCCGTGGCGTTCTTGTTGACCTTGTACGAGGCATAGGCGTTGAACAGCGTATAGGCCTCCTTGGTTGCAGTATCGCCGAAGCCAACCGCATAGCGGCTGCCGCCGACATGGTTCATCGTCGCGCCGATTGTCAGTGCTTCCTCGAAGGCGCGGATGCCGACATCGACGGAGACCTTGCTCTCCGGCAGGAAAGTCGAATCGCCATTGCCGATGCCGGCGCCCCAGCCAACCGGCTGGTTGTTGCTCGCCTGGGTGTAGGAGAGATTGACGTAGGCGATGCCGGCATCATAACCGCCCTCGACCTCGAAGCCCCGTGAGTGCGTCGTTCCGGGAACGTTGACCCAGATCGCCCGTTCGTAAGGGTCGCCCGGGATATTGATCAGATTGTTGACGATGTAGTTGTCGATGGCGTTGTTGAAGTAGTTCACCTTAAGCCGCAGCTCGTCGCCGCCATAAAGCAGGTCGTTCCTGACGATATTGGCGCCGATCTCCCAGCCCCTTGATGTTTCCGGGTTGAGGTGGAAGTTGGAGTACTGGCCACCGCCGACGCCAGATCCGATCGGAACCAGCGCCCACAGCGCCTCGCGCGCCGAGGGCGGCCTGAAGGTGTGTGAGTAGGTCACATAGGGCTGCAGCCAGTCGAGCGGCTTTGCCGACAGCGTGATCTTCGGGTTCAGCGCGGATTCGTGCCTGGAGACATCGACATTGCCACCGGTCGGCGGGCAGAAGCCGATATTCGGTTTGCACGGGCTCTGGCGACCGCTCAGGTCCCAGTAGTCGTAGTTGAGGCCGGCGTTCAGCTCGAAGATACCCTGTGACAGGGTGAGGTCGGAGAAGGCGCGCGCCTTCTGCATGTGCCCGGGCGGATTGGCGCCGCGGAACAGGTTGACCTTGTAGTCGTTGGACGAATAGGCCGCGCCATAGTCCCAGCGCGCGCTGAGCTCGTCGGTAATGTCGAACCGGCTGGTATTGGCGATGTCGAAGCCGAAGCCGAAGTCGCGCGTGTTGCGCTTGCGGTACGATCCGCCCGTCGTCGGATCGTAAGACATGTCGGTGCGGTTGTAGTAGCCGTTGATCCTGAGGTCGATCCAGTCGCCGCCGGGCTGGTATTTGTAGTTGGCCGTATAGGTCGCGTTGTCGACACCCCAGTTGTAGCCCGAAACCAGGAAGTCGTTCTTGTACCAGCGCGCGCCCAGCTTCAGGTCGTGCACGTCGTCGGGCTGGAAGTGCAGCTTCACCAGGCCGGACCCGGGCTTGTTGCTGGCGTCGGGCCTGTTGTAGGTGCCGTCGCCACGCTGGTAGTTGCCATGCTCGCCATAGCTGAACGCGCCCAGGATAGAGGCTTGGCCACCTCCGGCCAATTCGGTCTGGACACCTGCCGCGGCCATCCCCGAAGCGCCATAGCCATTGCTGCCTGCCTTGACGGTCGTCTTGACGCCCCGGTCCTGGCCTTCGAGCACGACGTCGTCGAACTCGATGGTGCGGAAATTGACCGCACCTGCCAGCGAGCCCATGCCATAGGCGCCATTGACCGCGCCGCGTTCCGCGCCGATGCCGGCAAGAAGGTTGGTGTCGATGTAGAGCAACTCGCCGCCGGTGGAGGCGTGGCCTGCGGTGTTCCTGAAGGTCTGGGGCACTCCGTCGATCATCGTGTTAACGCGGCCATCGGCTTCGAAGCCGCGGATGTTCACCGACACGCCGGGCTGGCTCGACGACATGCGGGTGAACGTGCCCGGCATGCTGCGAACGATGGCATTGGCGTCACCGCCAAATTTCTCCTGGACGATCTTGCCGTCGATGACGCTGACGCCACCTGATGTCTGGAAGGGCGCTTTCGTATCGCGGCCGGCGCTGACCGTGATGGGTGGCAGCACCAATGGGCTCGTTGCCGGCGCCTTCCGGTCTGACTTGACCGGCTTGGGCGGCTGCTCGGCGCCGTTGGGGGACTGGGCATTCGCCACGCTGAGGGCAATGGCGCTGCACACGGCCGCCAACGCGACAGTGCTGCAACGGATGATGTGATGATTGTTCACTGTGTTCCTCGGAATGCTGGGAATCAGTGGCTTGCTCTGGAGAAAGAACTGCTAGCTTCTGATGCGCGTCTTCTCGGAAGACGACTTGGCGCCTGATTGATGGGATGAGCCCAGGCTCTCAACGCGCCATTGAAAACACTGGCAATGAGCGCCCAAACACAGGCGGTCGGCCTCTCGTCCAGGCATCCGAGAGAAGACATCGAAATTTCAGTATGTTGTTTGACCACCCCGTTGGCCGGTCGACGGCCATGAAGCTGAGCTACATTAACTTGATATTTGTAGTCAAGTTTTATGCGAGGCGATTTTGCGTCGCCCACAGGCGCATGCGGACGGCTATATCAGTGCCTTCCAGCTGCCTGAGACAGCCGCTGAAGACGAACCCATAGGCTTTGTTGCCGTAACTGCGCGGCATCGGTCGTCATCCTGCAAAGCGGTTTGAAAAGACGAGCAACGCGTCGACGCTGTAGCCAACGTGGCCCGGTGCGGTAAGCTGACACAAATCGCCGAGGAGACTGCCATGCCTTCACCGTCCGCAATCACGACGCTGCCCTCGGGCGAGGCCGTGCCGACCCTCGGCCAGGGCACCTGGATGATGGGCGAGGACCGCAGCCGCGTCGCCGACGAAGTCGCCGCACTTCAGCTTGGGCTCGATCTTGGCGTCACCTTGATCGACACCGCCGAAATGTATGGCACCGGCGGTGCGGAAAAGGTGGTGGGCGAGGCCATTGCAGGGCGCCGCGACGAGGTGTTCCTCGTCTCCAAGGTGCTGCCGTCCAACGCTTCGCGCAATGGCGTCATCCGCGCCTGCGAGGCGAGCCTAAGGCGCATGCACACCGACCGGATCGATCTGTACCTGCTGCACTGGCGCGGCGGCGTGCCGCTGTCGGAAACCATCGCCGTCTTCGAGGAGCTGCGTCAGTCGGGCAAGATTCGCCACTGGGGCGTCAGCAATTTCGATGCCGATGACATGGAAGAGATGAGCCGTCTGTCCAAGGGCGGCGCCTGCCAGTCCAACCAGGTGCTCTACAACCTCACCCGCCGCGGCATCGAGTTCGATCTGTTGCCGCAGTGCCGGGGCCTCGGCATGCCTGTCATGGCCTATTCGCCCGTCGAGCAGGGTGCGCTCGCCGGCAACAAGGGTCTCCAAGGCATCGCCGCCCGCCATGAGGCGACCGCCGCGCAGATCGCGCTCGCCTGGGTCCTGGCCCAGTCAGGCGTCATAGCAATCCCCAAGGCGACGCGCCTCGAGCATGTCAGGCAGAACGCCGCTGCGCGCGATATCAGGCTGACCGGGCAGGATCTGGCCGAACTCGACCGCCTGTTCCCGCCGCCATCGCGCAAGCGTCCTCTGGAGATGATCTGACCGTTTTGGCCGGCGTCTGTCAGCTCGCCTTGACGGAACAGATACCGTTGGCGCCGCCCTTGCCGGTGTAGGAGACGCTCGGCGAGCCATCGGGATTGATGCTCAGCGAGATGGTCACGCCGGCGCCCTTGATCTCGAAGTAGTTGTCGTTGAACTTCTTCAGCGCGCCTTCCTTGCCGTTGATGTAGACCGGCCCGCCTTGGTCGGCATGGACGTCGATGTTGCCGGGGCAGGTGGCGTTGAGAAGCGGGATCGACGCATGCGCCGGCGTTGCAAGCTCAAGGGCTGCCGCCAGGGCAGACATACCAGCCAAAGTCTTGTTCATTTCATTCCCCCATGTCTGGACGACATCAGGCATTGTTGCGCTGCTGCGACCGTGCCGCAAGCGCACATGGGCTCAGCTTGCCAGCGCCACGTCGGGCGCACGGATCCTTGCCTCGAAGCTGCGGCTCTTGATGCCAACATAGTGCTCGCCAAATGGCCGCGGCTTGGCGATGCCAAAGCCTTGCGCATAATCGACGCCGATGTCGCGCAACGCCCTGGCAATGTCGTCGTTCTCGACGAACTCGGCGATGGTGCGCTTGCCCGTCACTTCGCCGATATGCTGGATCATCTCGACCATGGCGCGGTCGATGCGGTCGACAAGCATGTCCTTGACGAAGCCGCCGTCGATCTTGAGGTAGTCGACGGGCAGGGCCTTGAGATAGCTGAACGACGACATGCCCGCACCGAAATCGTCGAGCGAGAAGCGGCAGCCATGCGCCTGCAGCGTGGCGATGAAGCGGGCCGCCCGGTCGAGGTCGGCGATCGCGCTGGTCTCGGTGATCTCGAAGCAGATGGTCGCGGGCGAAATGCCGCTGCGGGCAAACTGCTCCAATACGTAGTCGGCAAAGCTGTCGTCGCCGAAGCTCGCGCCCGACAGGTTGATGGCGCAGGTGGTGATCGGTGAAGCGTCGGCCGTCTGCCGGGCCAGGATGCCGAAGGCCTGGCGCACCATCCAGCGGTCGATCAGCGGCATCAGCCCGTAGCGCTCGGCCGCAGGGATGAATTCGCCTGGTGCAATCAGCTTGTCCTCGGCATCGGCCAGCCGGACCAACAGCTCGACATGGGCGCCTGCCGCGCCATCGCCATGCAACGGCACGATCTCCTGGGCGAAGATGCGGAAACGGTTCTGCTCCAGCGCTTCGCGCAGGCGCTGCACCCAGGCCATCTCGCTCAGCCGCTGCTCCACCTCCATGTCGCCGATCTGCTGGATCTGGATGCGATTGCGGCCGCGCTCCTTGGCCATGTAGCAGGCGACGTCGACGCTGCGCAGAATCTCTTCCAGCGTCATGCTGGCATCCGACATTCCGACCACGCCGATGCTGACGCTGATCTTGAAAGCCCGTCCTGCCCAGACGAAGTTCAGCTCGTCGACGGCCTGGCGCAGGCTCTCGGCGGTGCTTGCCGCGAGCTCCTCGGGGCAGTTCTCCATCAGGATGCCGAATTCGTCGCCACCCAGCCGTGCCAGAAGATCGGTCGGGCGCAACCGGCTGTGCAGTGCCGCCGACACCTTGCGCAGGAGTTCGTCACCGGCCGCATGGCCGCAGGTATCGTTGACGATCTTGAACTGGTCGAGGTCGAGATACATCAGCGCGTGCACCGCCGGGCGCTTGGCCAGGGCTACCAGCGACGCGTTCAGCCGCGCCTCGAATTCGCGGCGGTTGGCCAGCGAGGTCAGCGTGTCATGGCTCGCCTGCCACGACAGCTGCGCCATGAATTCCTGTTCCTTGGTGCGGTCGTGGAACACCAGCACCGCGCCCGCCACCTTGCCGTCTACATAGAGCGGCGCTGCCACCAGCGACACTGCGACGCTCGAAAGGTCCGGCCGCATCAGCTGCTGTGGCACGCCGCTGCCGCCGACCGCTTCGCCCGAAAGGACGCGTGCGATGAAGCCGTTGTCTTCTTCGTCGCTCTCTTCGCTGACCAGCCGGAACAGCTGGTCGAGTGGCTTGCCCTTGGCGCTGGCGCCATGCCAGTCGAGCATCGCCTCGGCCGCCTCGTTCATATAGTCGAGCCGGCCCTCGGCGTCGGTTGCAACGACGGCCTGGCCGATCGAGGCCAGCGTGATCTGGGCGCGCTCCCGCTCGGCATTCAAAGCGCTTTCAAACGCCCGGCGCTGCTCCAGCAGATTGCCCGTGCGCCGCATCGCCAAAAGGATCAGGGCGCCTGCGGTTACCACGTTGACGCAGAGCAGCAGCACGGTGATGTCGCGCGAGCCGCGCCCGAGCGAGACGGAGAAGGCCTCAGCCAGCGGTGCCGTCTCTTCGTGCAGACGATGGATGTCCTTCTTCCACGCCGCGAGCTGTTCTGCCGAGGCACTGCCGCTCGAGATGCCGGCATGCATGGCCTCGCCGAGTGCCGCGATCTCCAGGATCTTCGGATCGGCGTCGACCCAGCGGTCGACGGCATTGGACAGGTAAGGCACGTGGCGGAAGTTCTTGAACAGCCAGATCAGGCCGGGATTGTCGTTGGGATGGTTGCCGCCGCGAAGGAAGCCGTCATAGGCGGCGTCATAGTCGAGCAGCGGTTTTTCCATCGCCAGGCGCGCGTCGCGGTCGGCCAGCGGCACCGCAATGGCGTGGCGGAAACGTTCGAAATAGTTGGCATCGCCGGAATTGGCATAAAGCGTCAGATAGTAGATCGCGTCCTTGTGGCCTTTCGACCAGGCGCTTTCGCCTGCAGCATAGGCGCGCACGGCAGACAAGGTATAGAGACTGGCACCGGCAATGACGGTCTGTATCAGGACAACGGCGATGAAGGGCCACAGCAGCCCGATGAGCTGAAACCTGGATCTGATGTCGCGTTGTCTCGTCACATGTATGGCGAACGAACTCGCCCCCCAGCTTGTTCTCCCTCGCGTTTGCGGCGCGAATAGTTGCACTACCTATATGAGCAAGCTTTAAAATTCCTTTCCCTGTAAGGTTCAAAGCACTATCCAGTACATTGACGTAGGGTAAGGTATTTCCGGCCTGCTGCCAGCGATCTTCCGTCAACTTGGGTTGACGGAATTGCCTACGTCAACTAATGTTGACGAATGGTTGATCTGAACGCCCTGCATTTGCCCGATGATCCCGACGAAGCGCTGGCCGCGGTGGTTGCCTTGCGACGGCTGGCCGACACGCTCGAGCGGCGCGCGGTCAGGTCGGCGCTCGGGCAGGGCTGGTCATGGGCGCGGATCGCCCAGGCACTCGGCGTCAGCAAGCAGGCCGCCCACAAGCGGCTGTCCGACATCGGCGATGGGCCGGAGAGCTAGGAGACGAGAATGTTCAGCCGCATCAAGGCGCGTTTCAACGACATCGGCACGATCGGCACGCTATGCACCGGGGCGGAGCAACATGCGTTGCGGGATCATCAGCGCGAGCCGGGCGTCGAGCACTTCCTGCTCGCCGCACTCGACCTGCCCGACGGCACGGCGCGGCAAGTCTTCGCAGCGGTCGGCGCGGATCCCGCGGCGCTGCACCAAGCCATCGCCCGTCAGTATGGCGACGCCCTTGCCGCCATCGGCCTGGACATCGCTTCGTCGTCGTCGGCCGGGTCGGAGCGGCTGGCCGCACGCCCCGGCGCATTCAATGCGTCGCCCTCCGGGCAGGAGGTCATGCAGGCGCTGGCGGCAAGCCGAAGCCAGCACGGCCCGCTGCTCGGCGCGCATGTCGTTGCCATCGTTGCCGGCATGCCGCACGGCGTTGCCGCCCGCGCCTTGCGGGCGATGGGCATCGACCTTGCCCAACTCAGATCCGCCGCCGAAGCTGTCGCCGGCGCCGATGCGCGTCCCTGAGCCGGGACGCGCTCACTTCGCCCGGTGAAGCCGAAGCGGCTTGGTCGTCTCGCGCTGGATGACGCCTTGTGCTTCGAGGTCGAGCTGGGCTGCCTTCAGCCACCAGCCGGCCTTGTCGCCGCCGGGAAACAGCTCCTCGGACAGGATCGGCAGCACCGCCGCCTTGGTTTCCGCCACGGTCAGGCCCGGCGTGGTTGCCGGCAGCACCTCAAGCAACGCGTCGCGCATGGCGGTGTATTTTGCCTTGTCGACACGCACGACATGGTTGGGCGAGACGATGTTGCGGATCTCGATCTTCTCAGCCGCCTTGGACATCGAGCTCTCCCTTTACATATTCGATCTTGGGGGCGCGAAAACCCATCGCCGCCCAGGCAGACAAAAGCCGCCACATGAAGCGGCCGGAATGCTTGGCATAACTCGGCAGGCTGTCTGTGAATTCGACGCCGGACCTGCGGTCGGCGGTCATCGTGCGCATCTCGGCCGGTGGCCGGTCGGCGGGGTCGATGCGCTCGCGATAGACCGACAGCCAATGCCCGCCCTTGAACTCCAGAAACATCGGCGAGTTGCAACAGGATGCCACCACGCGCCGGGTCGGCGCCGTCCGGCTCAGCCGGTGTTCGCGCAACAGCTCGGCGCCATGCGCACAGCGGATCCGGTCTTTGCGGTAGAGCGTGTAGTTCGTGCCGCCGTCGCTTTCGAGCACCGGCGCGCCGCCGGGTAGCGCGGCGAAAATCCCGCCTGCCTTCTGGCAGCTGGAGCAATAGCAGATCGCGCCGACGATCGGCCTGCCGCTCGCCTCGAATGCCACCTGTCCGCATCTGCAGGCGATCCGTCGCATGTCAGCCATCTCATCACCTCGTCCGTCGAATTGAAACTAGACTGGACCGTCCAGTTTGATTTGTCAACGGCTTCGGCTTATGCTCGAAATCGCAGCTGCCGATACAGGGACGTGCATTGATGAAGACCGCCAAAACGCGCCAGGAACGGACACGCGACACTATCCTCGATGCCGCCGCCGGCCTGTTTCTCCGCAACGGTTTCCTTGGCGCCAATATGGACGAGATCGCAGCGGTCGCCGACGTTTCCAAGCAGACCGTCTATGCCCATTTCCACAGCAAGGAAGCCTTGTTCCTCGATGTCGTCAGGGGGCTGACCGGCGTTGCCGGCGACGTCCACCAGGAGCAGGTCGCCGACCCCGTCGACGACCGCCCGATCGCCGATTACCTCCAGGAATTTGCCGAACTTCAGCTCACCATCGTCATGACGCCGAAGCTGATGCAACTGCGGCGGCTGGTCATCGGCGAGGTCGAGCGCTTTCCGGAACTGGGCAGGGCGCTGCATGCGCTCGGCCCGCAGCGCTCTATCACCCGCCTGTCGCGCGCCTTCGAGCGCTACCGCAGGCTCGGCCAGATCGAGGCCGACGACCTCGAGGCCGCGGCGTCGTTCTTCAACTGGCTGGTGATGGGGGCCCCCGTCAACGACGCCATGCTTCTGGGCGACGACGCCATCCTGCCCGCCGCGGCCTGCCGCGGCCACGCTGCCGAAAGCGTGCGCATCTTCCTCGCTGCCTTCGGCCCGCGCGCCACGCATCGGGCATAGGCGCCGGCTGGTGGCCGGCGCCGCAGGGTTCATTGACCTGATGCCATCAGGTCGCGCACCAGCGCGTCCTTCACCAGCCCGATCAGCTCGGCATGCAGTTCGCCGCGTGGTCGGCTGGCCTCGTCCGAACAGATCGGATCGAACTCGCCAAACGACTTGAGCAGTTCGGCCGCACCGTCCTTGCACTCGGGCAGGAAGCTGAAATGCGTCGCACCCGCCACGGTCGCATAGGTCCCCTTGGACGTCAGCTTCGCGAGCCCATCGGAGATGACAGCCAGCGGGATGCCTTCACCCTCGCCGAGATTGATGAAGTGCATCGGGATCGCGATGTCCTTCAGGCTGTCGGGGTCATAGGCCTGGGCGAGGCCGGGATCGGCCAGCACCGCCGTCTTGATCCGCTGGTCGAGGTTCGACTGCTCGAAGCGCGCCCGGTCGATGCGGCGCAGGTCTACCTTGTCGACAGTAATCTTCTCGTCATTGACGTAGCCGACGCCGCTCACAAACCAGGCGCAGTCCCACTTCTTGTAGCTGTCGCAATAGCGGGCATAGGCCTCGAGATTGGCGCGCGCGCCCGAAAGCTCCATGGCACTGGCACCACCGAGCGAGAAGCCGACGATGCCGATCCTGTCGGCATCGATGACGCTGCTCCAGGCCGGATCCTTGGCCAGTGCGTCGATGACGGCGGACAGATCGGCCGTGCGCTGCCACAGCTTCGGCGTTTCGGCCGGGGTGGAAAAACCGCTGGTCGTGCCCGGATGGTTGGGGCCGGCAACGACGAAACCCGCCTTGGCAAGCTCGGTGGCGAGCCAGCTCATCGCCTGCACGCGGCTGCCCGATCCATGCGACAGCAGCACCAGCGGATGGCGGCCCGGCACCACGGGTGCATCGATGCTGGCTGCCGCGCCCTTGAACACCTTGTTGTCGCCGACAATTGTCGGCTTGCCGCCGACGGCTGCCGGATACCAGACGGTCACGGATAGATCGCGGCCGGACTGCGGCACCGACATCTCTTTGACGCCCGCTTCCGAAGCGAAGCAGGCGGAGACGAAGCCGATGAGGGCGGGAATGGTGGTGAGAAACTGGAGCACGGGAACCTCGCTCTGTTTGCGGATGAAGACGAACGAGCAATGGCGAAATTGACCCTTTATCGGCGTCCTCGATCGCGATTCAGGTCGTGCTCGATCGCGATAGAGGCCATGATCGGCTGTCTGCTCTCCGGTGGGATTCGCCTTGATCTTCGTGCCCTTGTCCTTCGTCGCCGCCCTGTTGCTGGTCATCCTGCTCGTCGCAGCATTGCGCGCCCGCGAAACATCAGGCGGCAACACCGCCTTCCTCGTCCTCGTCGCGCTCTGCGCCGTGCAGTCGGTCGTCGTCGGTCTGCGCTGGGGCTATCATGTCGAGGCGGCGCGCTATGTCCAGCCGATCCTGGCTGCCGGCCTGCCGCCTTTGGTGCTGTTCAGTTTCCGCACCTTGCTCCAGCGCGATGACACCCAGGGCGGTGCCACACGCTGGCTGCACGCCTTGCCGCCTCTGGTCATGACTGCCATCGTGCTGTTCGCGCCTGCCTTTATCGATGCAGCACTTGTCGTGCTGTTCGTCGGCTATGCAATCGCCGTGCTGCACCTCGGACGCAGTGGCCCGGACGCTCTGGTCGAGGCGCGCCTCGACAGCGCGGTCGCCGCCCACCGCGCGCTGGTCATCGCCGCTGTCGCGCTCTGCCTGTCGGCCCTGTTCGACCTCGGTGTTTTGCTCGCCTTCGAAAAATGGCAGGGCGAAAACGCCGCCGTCATTGCCAGCAACGCCAATCTGCTCGGCCTGTTCTTCATTGGCCTGACTGCCTTCGTCGCCTCGCGCGCCCATCCCTCGACACCGACCCAGACCAATCCACCCGAGCCGTCGCCGTCCGAGCAGGACCGCGAGGTGCTCGATCAGGTCCAGCGCCTGCTAATCGACCAGAAGCTCTATCGCGACGACAATTTGACCCTGTCCAGGCTGGCCCGCCGCGCGGGCGTGCCGGCGCGACAGATCTCGGGCGCCATCAACCGCCTCGCCGGCAAGAATGTTTCGCAGTACATCAACGACGTCAGGATTTCGGAAGCCTGCCGCCTGCTCAGGGACACCGACATGTCGGTCACATCGGCCATGCTCGATGCCGGCTTCCAGACCAAGTCCAACTTCAACCGCGAGTTCCGCCGCGTCACCACGCTGAGCCCCGCCTCCTGGCGCGAGCAGAACCGGCGCAGGGCCGCGAACGCCGCTTGAGCGGCCGCCATCGTCACGCCGCGCGGTAGGTCTGCGCCACGGCACCGCCTGGAAAGGCTCTCGAACTCACCAGCTCGAGCCGGGCCGGCGCGGCGAGTTCGGAAAACAGCGGCAGGCCCTGGCCAAGCGCCACAGGGACGACCAGCAGCGCGAAGCGGTCGACCAGCCCGCCGGCGACGAGGCTGCGGGCAAAGCTGACCCCGCCATGGGCGACGATCGGCTTGCCCTCCTGCGCCTTCAGCCTGGCGATTTCCTCCGCGAGGTCACCGCTCGCCACATAGGCCTGCGCCCAGCTCTCCGCGCCGGCTTGCAGCGCAGCCTGCGTGGTCGCCGTGTGGCGTTCGCCAGGATTGCCGGCCCCTGCCGCGAGAACACCGCCTTGGGAATCTGCTTCATCGGTGCCGCGAACTGGTCGGTGGACGTTGGCCACCAGGCGGCCATGCCATGGAAGGTGCGGCTGCCCATGATGTGCAGGCTGGCGTTCCACAGGAACTCCACGCTCCACGCCTTGGCCTCCTGGTCGGTGCCGAACATCCAGCCGTTTCGCCCGTCCAGGTCGCTGACGAAACCGTCGACCGACATGGACATCTTCAACACCAGCTCTCTCATCGCCGTCTCCTTCGTTGCGGTCCTGACCCGAGGACGCACGGGAACGACAGATACCGACAGCGCGCGGCCATTTCATTGGCCGCGCGCTGTCGCATTCCGCAATCTCAGGCAGCTAGCGCTGCAGCCCGGCAAAGAAGGCCGCGACCTCTTCCGCCCAGACCTCAGGCACTTCCATCGCCGCAAAATGGCCGCCGCTGGCAAGCTCCGTCCAGCGCAGGATCGTGTTGCCTTCTTCGCCGTAGCGGCGGATGGCGACCTCGTCGCGGGCAAAGACGGCAACGCCCGTCGGCACGCCCGAATTCGGCTTCGGCGACCACGCCTCGGGATCATGCGCATTTTCATAGTAGAGCCGGGTCGATGAGGCAGCGGTTCCGGTGAACCAGTAGACCAGCACATTGGTCAGGAACCGGTCGAGCTCGACGGCATCAGGGCTGTCGCCGAAGCCGGCAAACATGTCGCCCAGCCAGGCGATGAGACCGGCCGGCGAGTCTGAAATGCCATAGGCCAGCGTCTGCGGCCGGCTCGACTGCAGCGCATTGAAGCCGAAGCGTTCGGCCATGAACTGTTGCAGGCGCTGCAATCGGCTCTTCTCGGCATCGCTGAACGTGGCGATCTCGCTGGCATCGATGGGCCCAAGCGGAATGAAGCCCATCGTTGCCGCGTTGACATGCACGCCGATGACCCGGTCAGGTGCTGCCCGGCCGATGGCAGGGGCGATGATCGCACCGGCATCGCCGCCCTGCACGCCGAAGCGCTTGTAGCCGAGGCGCGACATCAGCTCGAGCATGGCGCTGGCGATGCGGCCGTCATTCCAGCCTGTCGCGCGCGTCGGGCCGGAGAAACCGAAGCCGGGCAGCGACGGGATGACGAGATCGAAGCCAGCCTTAGTCAGCGGCCCGATCGCGCCGAGGAACTCGACAAACGAGCTCGGCCAGCCATGCAGCAGGAGCAGCGGTACGGCATCGATAACCCCCGACTTCACATGCAGGAAATGGATGGTCTGGCCGTCGACCTCGGTGACGAACTGCGCGTTGGCGTTGATCTCTGCCTCCTGCGTGCGCCAGTCGAAGCCGTTCTTCAGCCGCTCGATCGCACGGGTGACGAAACTGGATGCCATGCCGTAGCTCCAGCCGGTGCCTGGAATCTCGTTGGCGAGCCGAGTGTTGGCGAGCCGCGCCTTGAGGTCGGCCAGATCGGCTTCAGAAATGGCGATCTTGAAAGGGGTGATGTCAGACATTGCCGCGTGTCCATTTTTGCTATGTGCATGACCCCAGCGAAAATCGTGCGATCTCAGGGGGCCGTTCACAGGGTTGAAAGTGCATCCTTTCTAGCCGGCGGCATGGTCTTGCGGATTGAAGATTTCCGACAGTTTCAGCTGCGCGCGGCCTGTCCGGGGGTGACGCCCATGATCGCCTTGACCGAGCGGATCATGTGCGGCTGGTCGGCATAACCCAGCGCAAAGGCGACGTCCGCCGCCGGCCGGCCCTGTTGCAGCAGCACCAGCGCCTTCTGGGCGCGTTCGATCTGCGTGAAGGTCTTGTAGGTGACGCCGGTTGTCTTCAGGAAATGCCGCTGCAGCGTCCGCTCCGACATCGCCATCGGATGGCCCGAGACGATTGAGGCGACCACCCGGTTGTCCTCGACGATGGAGTTGCGCACCAGCTTGCGGACGAAGCCGTCGACCGTTTCGAAGGTCGGGATCTCCAGCACGTCGGAGCCGAGCCGGAAGCGGTCCTTGCCGATCAAGTCCAGCACCACCCCTTGGTCGCGCATGACCTCGCCCGGCATCAGCGGCATGAAGCTGCTCGGCTTGAAGGCGATGGAAAGGATTTCGTCGCCGGCGGCATAGTCATGGCAGACGGCAGCGGTGGTCAGACCGGTGCGCAGCACGGTGGTCGTATCGCCGTTCCTGAAAATGACCACGTCCCAGCAGCCATCCGGCTGGATCTGCATCGAGCCGCCGGTCGCAAAGCTTGTCCGCGTCACCGACTCGACGAACGGCGACGACCAGCCTTCCAGTGTCACGACCTCATGCATGTCAGCCGCCGCGCTCCTCGCCGGGGCAGTGTCGCCGGAGTTGCCTGATGAGGCAAGGGTGCACTGGCCCCGAGGTGGCGCTGGTCGACACCGTTGGGGCTATGGCCGATAGCTGTTGGCTCAAGCCTTTTCGGACGCCGGCCGCAGCTTGACACGCCGGTGACGGCGGGTAGTTTCCTGCCCGCGAGGTAACGTCCTCTCCCGCCAGGGAAAGAATGTCCGGGAACGGCCCGGCCCAATCAAAGGGCTTGTTCATGTGCCGTCATCATCCTGTCCTCGCGCCTTGTCCTGAAAACGGTCGCCTCATGGCTGAGACGCTTCGGGAACTCCGGTTCGCGTATCGTGCTGCCGGGCATGAACCGCGTCCGATCATGTCGGTGGTATCAGCTTCGAGATGACCGAACTTGGCGCCCCTTCCTCCAGTGACGTCGCTTCTGAGCCGCTCGACAGGCCTCTGAGCCGCTGGCCGCTGCTCCGCTGGTTTGCCTCGTCGGCGACATTGAACGTTCCTCAGGCTTCCGCGCCGGTGGCGTTCTCGCTCGTCGCCTTGGGCCTCACCGGCGACGCACGGGGCGGCGCCGCCATGATCCTGGCCATGACCCTTGCACAGGTCGTCGGCGCCATCCCGATTACACGGCTCGGTACGAACCGTTCAGCCGCGACCTTCCTGAGGCTGTTGGTGGCCTTCCGCACGCTCGCCTTGGCTGCCGTGGTTTTGTGCGCGTTTTACCAGGCGCCGTTTGCCTTGCTTGTCGTCTTCGCGGCTGTGGCCGGCTTGGTCAACGGCGCGGCATTCGGATATTTGCGCGCGTTGCTCAATCACTTCACGTCTGCTTCGCATCTGCCCCGAACGCTCGGCATTGCAGCTACCCTCAATGAGCTGACCTTTGTTCTTGGTCCGGTGGTGGCGTCCGCCCTTGGCGCCGTCTCGCCCGTCTTTGCCCTGCTCGCGCTGACACTGCTCGGCGCCATTCCGGCCCTGCTGGTGCCGCAGGCGGACAGGAGCCATGTCGAGCACGCGCCTCATGCCGAGGGTTCGGTGCTCAGCCCCTCCATCCTGCTGTGGCTCGTCTGTTCGGCTGCAGGTTCGTCCACCGTCGCGGCCATCGAAATCGGAGCCGTCGCGCTCGCCCTGAAATTCGGCTACCCGCCGACGCTGGCCATCCTGTTCACGGTGCCGCTGTGCCTGGCCTCGGTCGCGGGTGGTATCTGGGTCAGCGTGCGCAACCGCATGGTAAGCTGCAGGGCCGTCGTCTTGCTGCTGTGCGTCTTGACGCTTGGAGCCGCACTCGCCGCACTCGGACCATCGCTTGTGACCACGGTCGTCGGCGCCGTCCTCATCGGATTGGTCCTGGCGCCTCTCGGCACCTACTACTCGCTCGTTCTCGACCGGCTGGCCCCGCCACGCAGGCGACCCGAAGTGTTCGCCTTGCTGCGCACGTCGAGTGCCATAGGCATCATTTTTGCCAGTGCAGTGCTGACGGCAGCGTCCCTGTCGAGCGCGCTGATCGTTGTGGCGGCCACGATGTTCGCGGTGACGCTGACGGTAGCATTCGCGACCCTCCGGCGCTGAACTGGAGCCGTCAATCAAGCCTGGGGTCGGAAGCCGCTCGGCTCCAAAACCGCGTCGCCGGCGGCATAGTCGTGGGTGACAGCGGCGGCGGTCAGGCCGGTGCGCAGCAGCACGGTGGTGGTGTCGGCATTCATGAAGATGACAAAGCAGTCGCGACAGACGATCGGGCGCGATGCTGAGCGCAGCCTCAAGGCTGTGTGCACTCGCCGCGCTGCCGCCAAGTCGGGTGAAAATGCCAAGGCAGAGGGCACCGCACGATCAGCTTGTCGATCCGATCAGAATCCACCATGCCACGGCCCTTGCGCGATTCAGCGCCGACTTGAGCAGTTCGGCAGAGGGGGTTCAACCGGGAGGCTGCGGGCAGCGTAGAGGGCCGCGTTATTTCTCTCGCTTTTCGGTCTTCAGGTTCGGAAGGTCGGGTCGCCTGGATTTCACCCCGGCCTCCTTCAGGGCGGTGTAGCCTACCTTTTTGAGAAGCTTCTCCGTTTTGGCGCGCTCCTTGTCGAGAGCGCTCTGACCTCTGACCTTGGGCATGCGTCCTCCATCGGGTTGGTTGGCTGGCAAGATCGCCAGCGCGCACAATGTCAGCATTGGCGCCGCGGCAGAGAGAACGTCAATGACCCAAATGGACCGCCTGCCGCCATCGGTGGCAAGTTCGCCCAGGCCACAGCGAATGAGGCCGTTCAAACCGCGCATGCCTGGTCGGCTTTGCCGGCAAGCTGTCCCGGCAGAACTCCGGGGCTTGAGTTGCAGGCGCGTCCGGCGCCCGCCTAGCCGGCCTGGTTGAACACCGCCTCGATAGGATGCCCATCAGGGTCGATCACGAAGGCGGCAAAATAGGTCGGCCCATAATGTTCCCTGAGGCCGGGGCCGCCATTGTCGGTGCCACCATAAGCGAGCGCCGCCGCATGGAATGCCGCGACCGCCTGTCGGTCGGGCGCGGCGAAGGCAAGGTGGAAGCCGGGGCCCGGCGGGCGCTGGCCGATGCTACGCTGCTTGAGCGCCAGCTTGTCGCTGCCGCCTGCGACACCGTAGCCGACGGCCTGGTCGTCGGCGCCGGGCGCAAGGTCTTCCCAGACCCTGACATAACCGAGCGGGGCAAGCGCCGCGTCGTAGAATGCTGCTGCGCGGTCGATGTCGGAGACACCGAGCGAAATGTGATGAAGCATGCCGTCTCCGCTCCTAATCGCTGCTTATCTCGCCGCCAGCCCCTTCAGCCTATACAGCGCGTCCAGTGCCTCGCGCGGGGTCATTTCGTCGGGGCTCAGCCCCTCCAGTGCCTTGGTCAGTGCGTCATTGGCGACGGGTTTGGCCGCCTCGCGTTTCACCGCCACCGAAAACAGCGGCAAATCGTCGACAAGCTTGTTGGCTTTCCCGGAGGTTTCGCCTTCCTCGAGCTGGTGCAGCACCTCCTTGGCGCGCGCCACCACGACATCGGGCAGGCCGGCGAGGCGGGCCACCTGCACGCCGTAGGAGCGGTCGGCAGCACCCTTGCCGACCTCATGCAGGAACACCACTTCGCCTTCCCACTCCTTCACCCGCATCGTCACATTGTGCAGGCGGCCGAGCTTGCCGGAAAGTGCCGTCAGTTCGTGGAAATGGGTGGCGAAGATGGCGCGGCAGCGGTTCTTTTCGTGCAGATATTCGACTGCCGCCCAGGCGATCGACAGGCCGTCGAAGGTGGCGGTACCCCGACCGATCTCGTCGAGGATGACAAGCGTGCGCTCGCCCGCCTGGTTGAGGATGGCGGCGGTCTCGACCATCTCGACCATGAAGGTCGAACGCCCGCGCGCCAGATCGTCCGAGGCGCCGACGCGGGAGAACAGCCGGTCGACCACGCCGATATGTGCACGCTCGGCGGGTACGAACGACCCCATCTGAGCGAGAATGGCGATCAGCGCGTTCTGGCGCAGGAAGGTCGACTTACCACCCATGTTCGGGCCGGTGAGCAGCCAGATGGCGCCGTTCCTGTCGTTGCCGTCCGGCGACAGCGTACAGTCATTGGCGACGAAGGGGGCTGCCGCCTCGCGCCTCAGCGACTGCTCGACCACCGGGTGGCGTCCACCAAAAATGTCGAAGGCGAGGCTGGCGTCGACCTCGGGCCGGCACCACGCCTCGTTCTGGGCGAGCACGGCGAGTGCCGCCGACACGTCGAGCACGGACAGCGCGTCGGCGCCTGACCGGATCGCCTGGGCGTGGGTCACTGCCTCGCCGACCAACTGGTCGAAGGCCTGGAGTTCGATGGTCAGCGCCCGGTCGGCGGCATTGGCGATCTTGGTCTCGAGGCCGGCGAGCTCGGTGGTGGTGAAGCGCATCGCATTCGCCATGGTCTGGCGGTGGATGAAGCGCGCCTTGGCCTCGTCGCTGCCGTTCAGGGCCGTCTGGTTGTTCGCCGTCACCTCGATGTAGTAGCCGAGCACGTTGTTGTGGCGGATCTTGAGCGAGCGGATGCCCGTCTCCTCGATCAGGTCGCGCTCCATGCCGGCGATCACCCGGCGCGACTGGTCGCGCAGCGCCCGCATCTCGTCGAGTTCCGGATGATAGCCGGCGCGGACAAAACCGCCGTCGCGCTTGAGAAGCGGCAGCTCCTCGCCCAGCGCCACGTCGAGATGGTCGGCGAAGCCTGTGGGCAGGTCCGATATCGCCGCGATCGCCGCCGCCAGCTGCTTCGGCAGGGAAGCGCCCGCAAACAGCCCGGCAATGGTGCGCGCCGCCGAGAATCCCGAACGCAGCGCGCCGAGATCGCGCGGCCCGCCGCGGTTGAGCGCCAGCCGCGACAGTGCGCGGGGCATGTCGGCGACGCCCTTCAGGCTGAGCCTGAGCGCATCGGTCAGCCGCGTTTCGCCGGTGAAGAACGACACCGCGTCCAGCCTGGCGCCGATCGCCTCGGGATCGGTCAGCGGCGACATCAGCCGGTCGGCGAGCAGGCGCGCGCCGCCGCCCGTCACCGTACGGTCGATGGCGCGGAACAGCGAGCCGTCGCGGCCGCCCGACAGGGTGCGCAACAATTCGAGATTGGCGCGTGTCGCCGGGTCGATGAACAGCGTGGTGCCCGACTGCTCGCGCTCGGGCCGCGACAAAGGCGGCCGCTCGGCCTTTTGGGTCTTTTCGACATAGGCGATGACGCCGGAGATGGCCGACAGCTCGGCGCGCGAAAATGCACCAAAACTGTCCGGCGTCGCCACGTCGTAGAAACGGGCGATGCGGCTGGGCGCCGAGGTCGAATCGAACAGGCTCGGCGGCTGCGGGTTGACGATGCGGCCGACCAGATCGAAGCTCGGGCGCAGCTCCTCGTCATGGAAGGCAGGTTCGGCGACGATCAGCTCGCGCGGGTCGACGCGGAAGATGTCGGCCGAAAGCCGTTCTGGCGTCGTCTCGGCGACGCGGAAGATGCCGGTCGAGATCTCGATCCAGGCGATCGCCAGGCTGGCTTCGCCCGCGCCCTTGACCCGCCCCAGCGCCATCAGGAAATTCGATTCCTGCGGCGCCAAAAGCTTGTCTTCGGTGATGGTGCCAGGCGTCACCAGCCGCACCACGTCGCGCTTGACCACTGACTTCGAGCCGCGCTTCTTGGCTTCCGCCGGGTCTTCCACCTGCTCGCACACGGCGACCCGGTAGCCTTGCCCGATCAGCTTCTGCAGATAGTCGTCGGCGGCATGGATCGGCACCCCGCACATCGGGATGTCCTGGCCCTGGTGCTTGCCGCGCTTGGTCAGCACGATGCCGAGCGCGCGCGAGGCCTTCTCGGCGTCGTCGAAGAACAGCTCGTAGAAGTCGCCCATGCGGTAGAACAGCAGCGAATCCGGGTTCGCCGCCTTGATCTCCATATACTGTTCCATCATCGGCGTCGGCGCGGCATGCACCGGGGCTTCGGCCCGGCTTTCCCCTCCGGCTTCCGCAAAGTCAGCTTCCGCAGCGATTATCGGTCGATCGTTCACGCCTGAACCTTCGAAAAAAGGAAATTCCCTCGTCTGCTTGGCGGTTTACAGCGCCGATGTGTAGCCTTAATCCAAAACGCTCCACAAAAAGAAATTTAAGGGACAGGAACGCTTCTCACCATGGCAACTACCAGGAAACCCGACAATTCCGGTCCCTCCGTCTCCGCTCAGGAAGCGCTCGACTTCCACGCCATGGGCCGCCCGGGCAAGCTCGAGATCAATCCGACCAAGCCGATGGCGACGCAGCGCGACCTCAGCCTCGCCTATTCGCCCGGCGTCGCCGTGCCGGTGAAGGCCATCGCCGAGGATCCCTCGCGCGCCTTCGACTACACGACGCGCGGCAATATGGTCGCCGTCATCTCCAACGGCACCGCCATCCTCGGCTTGGGCAATCTCGGCGCGTTGGCCTCCAAGCCGGTCATGGAAGGCAAGTCGGTGCTGTTCAAGCGCTTCGCCGACGTCGATTCCATCGACCTCGAGGTCGACACCGAGGACGCCGACGAATTCATCAACTGCGTGCGTTTCCTCGGGCCGTCCTTCGGCGGCATCAACCTCGAGGACATCAAGGCGCCCGAATGCTTCATCATCGAGCAGCGCCTGCGCGAGCTGATGGACATTCCCGTCTTCCATGACGACCAGCACGGCACCGCCATCATCGCCGCCGCCGGCCTGATCAACGCGCTCGAAATCACCGGCCGCGACATGAAGTCGGCCAAGCTGGTCTGCAATGGCGCCGGTTCCGCCGGCATTGCCTGCATCGAGCTGATCAAGTCGATGGGCTTCACGCCTGACAATGTCATTTTGTGCGACACCAAGGGCGTGGTCTACCAGGGTCGCACCGAAGGCATGAACCAGTGGAAGTCGGCGCATGCGGTCAAGACCGAGGCGCGTTCGCTGGCCGACGCCATGGACGGCGCCGACATCGTCTTCGGCCTCTCGGCCAAGGGCGCGCTGACACCGGCCATGATCCAGTCCATGGCCAAGAACCCGATCATCTTCGCCATGGCCAATCCCGATCCGGAAATCACGCCCGAAGAGGTCGCCGAGATCCGCACCGACGCCATCATGGCGACCGGCCGTTCGGATTATCCGAACCAGGTCAACAACGTGCTCGGCTTCCCATATATCTTCCGCGGCGCGCTCGATGTCAGGGCGACAACCATCAACGACGCCATGAAGGTCGCCGCCGCCAACGCGCTGGCCGAGCTCGCCCGCCAGGACGTGCCCGACGACGTCGCCGCCGCCTATCAGGGCAACCGGCCGAAATTCGGTCCCAACTACATCATCCCGGTGCCGTTCGACCCGCGCCTGATCTCGGCGATCCCGATCGCTGTCGCCAAGGCCGCCATGGAATCGGGTGTCGCCGGACGGCCGATCCTCGATCTCGACAAATACGCCAACGAGCTCTCCGCCCGCCGCGACCCGATCGCCTCGACCTTGCAGCGCATCTACGACCGCGTGCGGCGCCAGCCCAAGCGCATCGTCTTTGCCGAGGGCGAGGAAGAGCAGGTCATGCGCGCCGCCGTGTCTTATGTGAACCAGAAGCTCGGCACCGCCATCCTTCTCGGCCGCGACGACATCATCAAGGAAAACGCCAGGCAGGCCGGCATCGACCTCAACAAGCCCGGCCTCGAGATCATCAATGCGCGGCTGTCACGCCGCAACGCCATCTATGCCGACTTTCTCTACGAGCGGTTGCAGCGCAAGGGCTACCTTTTGCGCGACTGCCAGCGCCTGATCAACAACGACCGCAACCATTTCGCCGCTTGCATGGTGGCGCTTGGCGACGCCGACGGCGTGGTCACGGGCGTCACCCGCAATTACTCGACGGTGCTGGAAGACGTCCGCCGCGTCATCGACGCCAAGCCCGGCCACCGCGTCATCGGCGTGTCGATCGTGCTCGCCCGTGGCCGCACCGTCATCGTTGCCGACACCGCCGTCCACGACATGCCCAATGCCGAGCAGATCGCCGACATCGCCGAGGAGGCCGCGCATTTCGCTCGCCGCATGGGCTATGAGCCGCGCGTGGCGATGCTCGCCTACTCGACCTTCGGCCACCCCGCCGGCGAGCGTTCCGAGCGTGTCCAGGAAGCGGTCAAGATCCTCGACAAGCGCCGCGTCGATTTCGAATATGACGGCGAAATGGCCGCCGACGTCGCCCTCAACCACCGCCTGATGCAGCAGCAATACCCCTTCTGCCGCCTCTCCGGTGCCGCCAACGTGCTGGTCATGCCGGCGTTCCACTCGGCGGCGATCTCGACCAAGATGCTGCAGGAACTCGGCGGCTCCACCGTCATCGGCCCGCTGCTCGTCGGCCTCAACAAGCCGGTCCAGATCGTCCCGCTGAATGCCAAGGACTCAGACATCGTCAACATGGCGGCAATCGCGGCATATAACGCGGGAGCTTGAGGCGCGGTTCGCGCAGCGAACGAAAAGCCCCCAAACGGGCTTTTCGAGCGCCTTTAGGCCCTGAGCCATAGCGAAGGGCCTAGCGCTGCCGCCTCCTTGCGACGCTAGCCGGTTGGGCGAAGCGTCGCAGCTGCCGATCTCCCTCCTTGTGGGGGAGATACCCGGCAGGCCAGAGGGGGTGGGAAGGAGTGCGAGGCTAGTCCGAGAGGCGCTCAGGCGGACGCTTTTGGAGAAACGTCGACCGTCCTCAGCACTCTCCGCCCCATATCTTGGCCTATGACAATTTGCCAACGCAAGAAGCCAACTCGAGACCGTTCACGTGTCGGCGCAAGCTGGTCGACTAATACGACCGGAAGACGACCAAAGCCACGTTCGCTGGCCGCGCAAATGCAGAGTTGAGTTTCTTGACGAATAATCGAACCTAGCGGCGGCGTATCGAAATCGGGATCAAAGATGCTGGTCTCATCCATCTCGATAGAGACGCCATTGATGATGAGCCCTGACCAATCATCCGACGTGTCATACGTAAAGTGGAGGAACGCGTGATTTTCGCCGATGAATACAGCGACGCGTTTATCGCCAGACCGACCAATGAGAAAAGGCTCTTCATATTTTCTCCGCGGCAGCACTAAGGCAAGCGAGTGCGCGTCACTCAACGTTCCTGAGGTAAATTCGCCTACGCTCAGCATCTTTTGGCATCACCTCCGTTGAAGCGGTTCGATCAGGAGGCCCCAATACAGTTCAGCAGCCCCATCCTGCGACAGTTTCTGCTCGGATCCGTAGCGGTAGTGCGAGGCCATGCCCATGCTTTTCAGAAACAAGGCGTGTTCATCTGCCTCGACCCGAAGTGACTCATTCATGGAATTGCTGCTAGCCGACTCGCCGTTTACATAGCAGATTCCATCCCCAAATCCGCCGTCCATGAAGACAGTGCATCGCGCCTTTGCCTCTCCATTGTGATAGACGGCTGCAAAAAAGCGGTTGGCGTCAACACGTCGGAAGCTGCCTTCGATGCCGGGGTCGCGCTTGCCCATTTCTTCGAGTGAGTTCTCAAAGAAGCGTGCCATGTATTCGAAGGTTTCTAGCTTGAACCGATCTCGGTCTCGCTCCGTGAACACCTTTGTAGTCCTGAGGTTGCTGGAACGCGGTCCCGTCGGTTGGGTAGCTATCGCGTGAAGAATTCGTGCGTCGCTACCAGATGCAACTGTACCGGGGGTGGATGTCGTGGCACCGCGCCTTGTTAAGGCGGCACGCAGTGCCTTTGCGACCTCTAGAAATGCTTCATCTCTGTCTGCCCATTTCGTAATCGGCTTTCCGTCAGGTGGCGTGGCGTTCAATTTACCAAAGGGCGCGGGATGCCAATCACAAGGTCGTAGAATGACCGGGATGACAATCGCCTCGCCTGTGGCATGACGCTCCAGGGCACGGCTCATCTCTATGTCGTAGCAATAGTTGGATGCTAGGAAGTCTGGGCTGACAAGCAGGAGGATGATGTCGTCTTTGTTGATGCGTTCATCGATCGACTTGTCGATTTCTTCCCCAGCGCCAATACGCCGATCATGCCAAGTCTGGATCAATCCCTGCCGCTTGAGCATGGATAGCTGTTTCTCGAGCTCGTCACGCAACGTCTCGTCGGCATGGGAATATGAAAAGAATACGCTAGGCACCGAATCGCTCCTGGATCACCTCGCAAATATCCGTTGTCGATGTGCGGAGAGCAAGCGTCGAAGCTAATATGTAAAGTGGCCTGCAGAAGGTGCGGCTGTCTTTTCATTTAACAATGGCCGCCGATATCAGACGGAAAAAGCCAAATACTAGTGCGCCTAAAACATTCACAACGAGAAATACAAAGGAAAGGAAGTGCAGCTCGGCTTGTCGGGCGAAGCAGGGGCAGCGGAAACGGTGGAAAGAAGAACGCAACGTCTGCGCGGCCCCTCATCCGCCCTTCGGCCACCCTCTCCCCGTAAACGGGGGGAGGAAAAGGGCTGCGCCTACAGCAACCCCGCCTGCTCGGCCTCGTGCTTCAAGTTCTGCCTGGGCCGAGGCCCGATCTGCTGGATGACGAGGCCGGCGGCGAGCGAGCCGAGGTCGCCGCAATCCTTGAGCGACCGGCCTTGCGTGTAGCCATAGAGGAAACCGGCGGCATAGAGGTCGCCGGCGCCAGTGGTGTCGACCAGCTCGCGGATCTCGGTCGCCTGGATCACCACGGTCTCGTCGCCGCGCACGATGACCGAGCCCTTCTCCGAGCGGGTGACAGCGGCGATCTTGCAGTCCTTGCGGATCAGCGACAGTGCCTCGTCGAAGGACGACGTCTCATAGAGCGACTTGATCTCGTGGCTGTTGGCAAAAACGATGTCGACGGTGCCGGAGCGCATCAGGTCCAGGAACTCGGCGCGGTAGCGGTCGACGCAGAACGAATCCGACAGCGTCATCGACACTTCGCGGCCGGCGGCATGCGCATGTGCTGCCGTCATGCGGATCGCTTCCTTGGCCAGCGGCGGGTCCCACAGATAGCCCTCGAAATAGGTGACCTTGGCACCGCTTGCCTTGTCCGCCTCGACGTCGTCTGGCCCGAGCTCGACGCAGGCGCCGAGATGGGTATTCATCGAACGCTCGCCATCTGGGGTGACGAGGATCATCGAGCGCGCCGTCGGCGGCGTGCCGTCGAGCGGCCCTCCTTCAAGCGGTGTCGTGTCGAAGGCGACGCCCTGGGCGCGGATGTCGTGGGTGAAGACCTCGCCGAGATGGTCGCGGGAAACCTTGCCGAAATAGGCCGAGCGGCCGCCGAAGCTGGCGATGCCGGCAGCGGTGTTGCCGGCCGAGCCGCCCGAGGCCTCGATCGCCGGGCCCATGCGGGAATAGAGCAGTTCGGCGCGCTCGGCGTCGATCAGGTTCATCGCCCCCTTGATGATGCCGTTGTCGGTGAGAAAGGCCTCGTCGCATTGTGCGATGATGTCGACGATGGCGTTGCCGATGCACAGCACGTCATATTGGCTCATCAGGGTCTCCGCGGCGCTTTGGCCGTAATAAGGGGCCGAGGGGTCGGCAAAACGGATTGCGTTTAGCGGCTCGCGGCCCGTTTGCCTACCGGCAAATTGGCAGCAGCCGCTTGAGGCCGGCCCTGCGGCACCTTATCTCAGCGCGGAAACAGGGAGACGTAACCCCAACATGATCCTCGACGCCGCTCGCACTGCTGCCGGCCAGCTCTTTTCGGCCGAGTTCCGCACGGTGTTTTTGAAGACGCTGGGGCTGACGCTGCTTGCGCTCGTCGCGCTGTGGTTCGGCATCCGCGAGGTGTTCGACTGGCTGGCCTGGCCATGGATCGACGCCATGCTGCCGGGCCTGCCCTCGTGGACCGGCTGGCTCGGCCTGATCGCCGCGATCATTGCTGGCATAGGCCTGGCGCTGGGGCTCGCCCTGCTGATCGCGCCGGTGACGGCGATCGTCGCCGGCCTGTTTTTGGATGATGTCGCCGAGGTCGTCGAGAAGACCAACTATCCCGCGGAGCGCCCAGGGCAGCCGGTGCCGGCCTTGCGTTCGCTGGTGCTGGCGATCAAGTTCTTCGGCATCGTCATATTGGGCAATCTGTTGGCGCTGCTTCTGATGTTCATCCCCATCGTCAACATCGGCGCCTTCTTCCTGGTCAACGGCTACCTGCTGGGCCGCGAGTTCTTCGAGTTCGCCGCCATGCGCTTCCGCTCCGAGCAGGACGCCAAGGATTTGCGCCGCCGCAACGCCGGCACGGTGTTCATGGCAGGTCTGGTCATCGCGGCCTTCCTCGCCGTGCCGATCCTTAACCTGCTCACCCCGCTCTTTGCCGCGGCGATGATGGTGCATCTGCACAAGAGCGTGTCGGCGGCCGAGCGCCGGCCTGAAATGGCGCGGGCGTGACGATGATGATGATGAGGGGCGTTCAGCTCTCGCGGCCGAACATCGCCTGCAGCTTGGCATAGGCGATGCCGTCGCGGGCGAATTCGAACGTGCCCTGGCCCAGCATCTCGCGCGACGCCCGCTCCATCATGCCGAAGGCGTAGGCGGTCAGCTTGGAGCCGAGCGAGATGCGCTTGGCGCCGGCCTCGGCCAGCACCGCGACCGAGAAGCCCGGCACCGCCAGCACGTTGACCGGTTTCGTGACAGAGCTGCACAGCGTCCGGATCATTTCGATGTCGGATATCCCGGGGGCATAAAGCACGTCGGCCCCGGCCTTCTCGAAGGCCTGCAGCCGCTTGATCGTGTCATCGAGATCGGGGCGGTTCCAGAGGAAGTTTTCCGACCGCGCCGTCAGGACGAAGTCACCCTTCAGTGCCCGCGCAGCCTCGGCTGCCGCGGTGACGCGCTCGACGGCATGCGAAAAATCGTAGATCGGCCGGTCAGGCTCGCCGGTGTGGTCCTCGAGCGAGCAGCCGGCAAGGCCTGCTGCCTCGGCGGCAAAGACTGTTTCACCTGAGCTTTCGGGGCTGTCGCCCTTGCCCTTCTCGAGGTCGGCCGAAACAGGCAGCCCGGTGGCATGCGCCAGATCGCGGCAGTGGTGGATCATCTCCTCGAAGCCGACATCGCCGTCGGGCCGCCCGCGCGAGAAGGCATAGCCGGCGCTGGTCGTCGCCAGCGCTTCGAAACCGAAGGAAGCCAAAAGCTTTGATGTGCCGATGTCCCACGGATTGGGAATGATGAAGGCGCCCGGCGCCTCGTGAAGTTTCCGGAAGACCGCGCCCTTGTCCATGTCATCGCCCTCGATACGAACCGACGGGCAATATTAGACCGGCGCGCCGGAGGGCTCAAACCCTGTTTCAGGCGATCGGGATCAGTCCTGCCAGTTTGCGCATGTCGTCGAACAGCACGGCGCCCGCAGCCTTGAGGCCATCGCAGTCGGAGTGCGGGTCGCGGTGATAGCCGAACACCCGCATGCCGGCGGCACGCCCGGCCTGGGCGCCGGCGACGCTGTCCTCGATGACGATGCAGTCGGCTGGGGCAAAGCCCATCGTGCCGGCGGCGTGCAGGAACAGGTCTGGAAACGGCTTGCCGCGCTCGACCATGGTGGCCGAGAACAGAACGTCGTGGAAATAGGGCAGCAGCCCGGTCTGGCCGAGCGTCATATGCATCTTGTTGACGCGTGCCGACGACGCCACGCAATAGGCGATACCGGCGGCCTGCACGGCGCTGACGAAGCTTTCGATGTGTGGGATCGCCTGGACGCCTGACGCAAACAGTTCCGGCAGTTCGCGGTACCAGCGCTCGACGAAGTCAGGGCCAAGGCTGATGCCCGTCGCCTCGACTTCCTTCTGCACCGACACCAGGCTGCGGCCGACGAACTGGCGGCGGCAGTCCGCGTAGCTGACGGGATAACCCGCCTCGGTCAGCCAGGCCGCGAGCCGCTGGTTGGCCAGCGGCTCTGTGTCGACCAGCACGCCGTCGCAGTCGAAGATGACGAGATTCGGCTTGTTCACGCGGTGCCCGTGGAGCCGAAGCCGCCGGCGCCGCGCGACGTGTCGCCGGCAAGCGTGCGCTCCTCGACCCCGGCGCGGGTCACCGATGCGATGACGATCTGGGCGATGCGCATGCCGCGCTCGACATAGAAGTCTTCGTCGCCATGGTTGATCAACAGCACCTTGACCTCGCCGCGATAGTCGCTGTCGATGGTACCCGGCGTGTTGAGGCAGGTGATGCCGTGCTTGAAGGCAAGGCCGGAGCGCGGGCGAATTTGACCTTCGAAACCTTCCGGTATTTCGAAGATCAGGCCGGTCGGCACCAAAGCGCGCTTGCCGGGCAGGATCAAAAGCGGCCGGTCATCCGGCACCGCGGCGCGCAGGTCCATGCCGGCGGCACCCGACGTTTCGTAGGACGGCAGGGGCAGCTCGCCCGAATGCGGCAAGCGGACGATCCCGATGACGGGGGCGGAAGAGGTTGCGGCGGTCATGGCGGCGATCCTATGGGACAGCGTCCAGAAGAGGTCAATTCACAAGAGGTCGCACTCAGCGAATTTCCACCGGCACGACAGTCGTTTCGCGGATCTCCTCCATGACGAAGGAGGCCGACACATCCGACAGCGGTACCTTGGCGATGAGGCGCTGGTAGAGACGGTCATACGCTTTCACATCGGCGACGCGGGCACGCAAGACATAGTCGAGGTCACCCGACATGCGATAGACGCCGGTGATCTCGGGAAACGATGTCACGCCGGCGCGGAACTTGGCCAGCCATTGGGGGTCGTGGCTCGACGTCCGCACCAGGATGAACACGGACAGGCCAAGGCCGAGCTTGTCGGCATCGACGAGCGCGACGCGGCCGGTGATGAAGCGCTCATCGTCGAGCCTTTTGACCCGGCGCCAGCAGGCATTGCGCGACAGGCCGACGCGCTCGGACAGGTGGTCGACCGAAAGCGTGCCGTCGCGCTGCAGTTCGGCGAGAATTCTTCGATCAATCGTATCGAGTTCTCCAGACATCTTGGGATGATTGTCCCAAATTTTGTCTAATGGCAAGGATGGATTGGGACCGATGAACCTCTCTCCCGTGCGACGATACTCAGGTCAGCCAGGGAGGTATCCATGTCCGCACGTATCGCAAAGCTGTTCACGGCTCACCCCGAGGCGGTCGACGAGAGCTATTTCGAGCACATGCGTTTCGCCGGCTGGTTCGCCGGCCAGCTGTTCCTGGCAGCGGGCGCTGCCCTCATTCACGCTTTGTTACCCTTCCTGTTCGAATCTACTGCCAGTACGATCATCCGCCGACTGTACGAGCGGACACACAATCGGGGACGCTGAAGCGCATGTGCCGGTGGGCCGCCTATATCGGTGAAGAGGTCTTCCTCGAAGACATCGTGACGGCGCCGTGCCATTCGCTGATCGCACAGAGCCATTGCGCGCAGGAGGCCAAGTCGCCGACCAATGGCGACGGTTTCGGGCTTGCCTGGTATGGCGAGCGGCCGGAGCCGGGCCTCTATCGCGACATCCTGCCGGCCTGGTCGGACCCCAATCTGAAAAGCCTGTGCCGGCAGATCAAGTCGGGTCTGTTTCTCGCCCATGTCAGGGCATCGACCGGCGGCGCCACCAGCCGCGCCAACTGCCACCCCTTCATTTCGGGACGCTGGAGCTTCATGCACAACGGCCAGATCTCGGGCTTCGAGAAGATCCGGCGCCGGCTCGAGGCCAGCATCAACGACGATCTCTACGAGCAGCGCCAGGGCACGACCGATTCCGAGCTGTTTTTCATGCTGATGCTGGAAGAGGGGCTCGACGCTGATCCGCAGGGCGCGGTCACCCGTGCCACCGGCCGTGTGGTTGCTGCCGCACATGGCGCCGGCATTGATCCGCAGCTGAAGCTGACTGCCGCTTTCAGTGACGGCACAAGCCTGTTTGCCGTGCGCTTTGCCACCGACGGACATGCGCCGACGCTCTACACCCGCGACGGCGAAACCGGTCGCTGCATCGTCTCCGAACCCTTCGACCGCGAAGGACAGAGCTGGCAGGCGGTGCCGCCGTCGAGTTTCGTCGCCATGACGCCTGATGAAATGACCGTCCGCCCGTTCCAGCCGGCATTGGCGCAACTGGCACTGGCCGGCTGAAACCGGCGGCCTGCAGGCGACGTTTAGGCTGAACGCGATCGACGCCTACGCGCAGACGTGTCCAGACCAATGCGTCGGCACTTGCGCTTTGCCCAATGTCTGCGCGGCTGTCCCCAGTGTCAGTTTGACCGGCCGCTGTCCGATTTGTTCAAGATCGAAGCGGGCCGAAGTGTATTTTCCAGGGACATCCGAAGGGATTTCTGCTGCCAGCCTTGGCTTGTTACCGCCGCGTTTGGCGAAGCCTCGAAGACAGCAGATCTCGCCAGTCAACTCACCTCGAGCTTGCACAATGCGCCCGACAACTGCATCTCCCTGCATCACGACCAAACGCGTCGTCGAGACACGCGACTTCTACATCAGGCATTTTGGCGCGCGAGCGGTGTTCGATTGCGGCGGGTTCGTCAGCCTTGAATTTGAGACAGGGCTTTCGCTGCAATTCATGGAGCCGCAGGGAGAACAACCCACATGCGACACGGCGGGCCTGACTTACAATCTCTGCGTCGACGACGTCGATGGCGAGCATCGCGCAATGACGGCCGTGGGGCTGGTGCCTGTCATGCCGATCGAGGACCATCCCTGGGGCGATCGCGGCTTTGCGATCCAGGACCCCAACGGCATCACGCTCTGCATCTACTCCAACCGCGAACCATCCCACGAGTTCAGGCAGTTCTATGCGCCACGGATTGACCATGACCTGTGATCGCGTTCTAGCCTTCCTGGACGAGCTGCAGGATCAGCGGGCAGATCACTTCGCTATTGTGTCGCGGCTGCGCGAGATCGTGCTGCAGGCCGGTCCGTCCATCTCCGAGGAGGTCAAATACGGCGGCATCCTGTTTTCGGCGCGTACGCCGTTTTGCGGCGTCTTCTCATATGCCGGTCATGTTACGCTGGAACTCAGCCAAGGTGCGGCTTTGCCGGACACGCACGGCGTGCTTCTGGGGCAAGGCAAACTGCGACGCCACATCAAGCTCTTCTCGGTGTCGGACATCGAGGACCGGCATGTCACTCACTATGTCGCGCTGGCGCGCCAGGCCGCAGACGCCTGAAAGGCGTTAGCCGCGCCGCCGTCAATGATGCGTCAGGGCGCGGTTCATCGGCTCCCAGTACATCTTCGCCCAACCTTCATCGAGCGCTGCATGCGCCGAGCGTGGGTAACCGGCCTGGTCGAAGGTCAGTCTCGTGCCGGTGCCGTCGGCCTGCAGTTCGAAGCGCACGATCGAATAGGTGCCTTCGGGCCAGACGCGGGAGCGCCAAGCCTGGACGATGCGGCGGTTGGGCACCAGTTCGACATTGCGCGCCTCGATATCGCCGCCGAACATCGAGACTTCGCCGCCCTCATGGGGCGAGATATGGGCCGCCCGGCCACCCGTCATGGCCTGAAAGCGGGCGGAATCGAGCAGCAGTTCATAGATGTTTCTGGGTGAGCCCTTGAGATGCACTTCCTGGTGGATGGTCATGTCGACCTCCTGGAAAGGCGCGATGTGTCACGCGCGTTGAGAATATTTTCCGCCCGTCCGGCAGTAACGTCAACGGCGGTTTGCGACGACGAAAGCGCCGTCGTCGACTGTCTCCTGACAGTGCCTTGGCAGGAGAGGGATTGTAGTTTCGAGGTCCGATTCGTATCTGCGCAACGAGCCCTTCGTCCGAATGGACGCCCAAGGGCCGGCGCGGGGGCGCCATGCAGGACGGAAACAGATGACGGAAGACCAGACGCTAGCCGCCCCGGCACTCAAGGAAATCTTCGATCGCGACCGCCTTCGCCACATTGCAGCCGAGACGGCGTCCATCTCGGCTGCTTTCGATGCGGAAAAGTTCATGGCGCTGGCGACCGCCAATCTCGACGATCTCGGCATCATGCAGCGGCTGCGACAGACGGCGACCAGCCTGCACGGCGCCCTGCCGGGCAGCTTCGAGCGTGGCGTCGATGTGCTTTACGAGCTGGCGCCGCGCATCCAGCACAGCTTCGCCTCGATCGTTCTGTCGGAATATGTCGCGCTTTACGGCAAGGGCCATGTCGACCTGTCGATGCAGGCACTGCACTATTTCACCCGCTTTGGTTCGGCCGAATTCGCCATCCGGCATTTCCTGGCCATGGATTTCGATGGCACGTTGAAGGTGATGCGCCGCTGGGCACTCGACGACAACGAGCATGTACGCCGCCTGGCCAGCGAAGGCTCGCGCCCGCGGCTGCCCTGGTCGTTCCAGCTCAAGCAGCTGATCAAGGACCCGTCGCCGACGGCGCCCATCCTCGAGGCGCTGCGCAGCGATCCCAGCCTCTATGTGCGCAAGTCGGTGGCGAACCACCTCAACGACATTTCCAAGGACCATCCCGACCGGGTGATCGACCGCATCTCGGCATGGGACATGGACGACAGGAACACTGCCTGGATCGTCAAGCACGCGCTGCGGACGATGATCAAGAAGGGCGATCCGCGCGCGCTTGGCGCGATCGGCACGACGGGCAAGCCGATGGTGCGTGTCGACACCTTCGCGGTCCAGCCGGCAGCCATCCTGCTCGGCGGTCGCATCACGCTCAAGGCCAACATCGCCTCGACCGCCGAGACGGCGCAGCAGCTGGTGGTCGACTATGCCGTGCACTACGTCAAGAAAAGCGGCGGCAGCTCGAAGAAAGTGTTCAAGCTCAAGGAGATCAACCTTGCGCCGGGCAGCCAGAAGGAACTCTCGATCAGCCAGGCGGTGCGCGACTTCACCACACGCAAGCACTATCCCGGCCATCACTTGATCGAGCTGATCGTCAATGGCGAGACGGTGGCCGAGGGCGGCTTCGAGCTGAAGGGGTAGAGGCCAGACGTTGACGTCGCACCTCCCCCCCATTTGAGGAGGGAGGACCTGAACATCCTGCATTGCTCCAATTCCTCGACAGGCACGGCCTCGGCTGTTAGAAGCCCGCCATCACAAGGAATCCCCGATGGCTGAAGACATCGAAAAGGCGGTGGCGCGCCGCCGTACGTTCGCGATCATCGCCCACCCTGACGCCGGCAAGACGACGCTGACCGAAAAGCTGCTGTTGTTCGGCGGCGCGATCCAGCTCGCCGGCGAGGTCAAGGCCAAGAAGGACAAGATCCAGACGCGCTCCGACTGGATGAAGATCGAGCGCGAGCGCGGCATTTCGGTCGTCACCTCGGTGATGACCTTCGAATATGGCGACAACGTCTTCAACCTGCTCGACACGCCCGGCCACGAGGACTTCGCCGACGATACCTATAGAACGTTGTCTGCGGTCGACAGTGCTGTCATGGTCATCGACGCCGCTAAGGGTATCGAGCCGCGGACGCTGAAGCTGTTCGAGGTCTGCCGGCTGCGCGACATTCCGATCATCACCTTCGTCAACAAGATGGACCGCGAGGCGCGCAACACCTTCGAGATTCTCGACGAGATCGAAGAGAAGCTGGCGCTCGACACCGCCCCGATCACCTGGCCGATCGGTCAGGGCAAGACCTTCTCCGGCACCTATCACCTCGCTCAGAACGCGGTGCGCCGTGGCGACGCCGAGGCCGAGCGCACGCCGGTGCATGGTCCCGATTCCAACCGCGCCGCCGGCCTGTTGCCGGACAATGAGCGCCCGGCGTTTATCGAGGAACTGGAGCTTGCCCGCGAGGCCTGCCGCCCGTTCGACCTGCAGGCGTTCCGCGAAGGCCATCTGACGCCGGTCTATTTCGGTTCGGCCCTGCGCAATTTCGGCGTCCGCGACCTGATTGAGGCGCTTGGCGACTTCGGCCCCGCGCCTCGGGCTCAGGAGGCCGACACGCGCAAGGTCGAGGCGACGGAAGAGAAGATGACGTCCTTCGTCTTCAAGATCCAGGCCAATATGGACCCGAACCACCGCGACCGTATCGCCTTCGTGCGTGTCTGCTCCGGCGAGCTCAAGCGCGGCATGAAGGCCAAGCTGGTCCGCACCGGCAAGCAGATGAGCCTGTCAGCGCCGCAGTTCTTCTTCGCCCGTTCGCGCATCACCGCCGACGAGGCTTATGCCGGCGACGTCGTCGGCATCCCAAACCACGGCACGTTGCGCATCGGCGACACGCTGACCGAGGGCGAGGACATCCTGTTCCGCGGCGTTCCCAACTTTGCGCCCGAAATCCTGCGCCGCGTCCGCCTCGGCGATGCGATGAAGGCCAAGAAGCTGAAGGAAGCGCTGCACCAGATGGCCGAGGAAGGCGTCGTCCAGCTGTTCCAGCCCGAGGACGGCTCGCCTGCCATCGTCGGCGTCGTCGGTGCGCTGCAGATCGACGTGCTCAAGGAGCGCCTGTCGGTGGAATATACCCTGCCCGTCGATTTCGAGATGGCGCGCTTCTCTGTCTGCCGCTGGATTGATGCCGACGACAAGGCCGACCTGCACCGCTTCATCGAAAGCCATCGCGGCGACATCGCGCGCGATCTCGATAACGACCCGGTGTTCCTCGCTCAGCACGAATTCTCGCTCAATTACGAGGCCGAGCGCTGGAAGATGATCCGCTTCGCCGCGATCAAGGACTATCAGGTCCGCGACAAGGTCGCCTGAACAAGGGTGCCAGGGGCGGATTTGCCGCCCTGCATCTCGTTTCGTCATTCCGTCATGTAAATCGCCTAATGGCATCGCAGTGCCGCCGCCTGCCCGTGGTCCAAGCCATGGGGCGTGACAGGTCAGCACTGGAGATGTTCAATGCGCCGAGCTTGCTGAAAAGGGCCGGCGCCGCCAGGGCGGGGGCACTAGAGCGCCGTGCGTCCGGGTGGACGCACAAAGGACGCTCCAAGGCTTAAAGTGGCGCATCGTGCTTTCCGAAAATCGAGAGCGATTTTCGGGCCGATGCGCGGACATGGAGGAAATGACGTCGCATGATGGTTTCAGCATTGATCGAGCGTGAACTGACCCGCGTTGGCTCTCCTGTCCGCTACGGCGTCTTCGTCGCCGTCGTCGGACCCAGCGGTGCCGGCAAGGACACGCTGATTGCCTATGTCCGAGAGCGCCTGACCGACGACGACCATGTCGAGTTCGCCCGCCGCGTCATCACCCGCCACAGCGACGGCGCGACCGAGGATCACGACACGCTGGCCGACGCCGCCTTCATCGAGGCTGACGCATCGGGCGCCTTTGCGCTTTCCTGGGAGGCGCATGGTTTGCGCTACGGCATTCCAGCTTCCGTCGACGATGCCATTTCGGTCGGCCACGTCGTCGTTGCCAACACCTCGCGCGGGGTCATCCCGGCGCTACGCCAGCGCTACGCCAATGTCGCCGTCGTCGAAATCACCGCAGCACCCGAAATCCTGGCCACCCGGCTTGCCGCGCGCGGCCGTGAATCGCGCGGCGAGGTGCTGGCGAGACTGGCGCGTACCGCTCCGCATGATCTCAGTGGTCCCGGCCATGTGGTGATCGACAACAGCGGCCCGGCTGAAATCGCCGGCGAACGCTTCCTTGCCGTGTTGCGCAAGGCCGTCGCCTTCTCCGACGTATCCGGCATGATATAGGTAAGTAAAGACTTACGTATTTCGCGGATCGATCCGCAGCATGTGGTTGTCCCAGACATGCTCGGGATCGTCGGTCTTTTTGCCGTCGGGATCGACGACAAGGCCGGCGCCCGTGGTGGCGAGGAAACCATCGCGGTCCGGCGCCAACCCGCAAACCTCGACCAGATCGGCATTGGCCACGACCTTGCCCGTCTTGGCCTCGATCATTGCCCAGGCGTTGCCTTGCGGCGAAGAGACGGCGATCAGCCCGGCGTCGCGATTGGCCGCGACCGAGCCGATATAGTTGCGGAAACCGCCGAGGATGTCCTCGGGCATGTCAAGCATTTCCAGCTCCTTGCCGCGCGCGGCTCGGCCGATCAACAGTGGCTTTTCCGTTGCCGGCCCCTCGTGCTGGCAGCCGAACCAGACGGTGCCGTGGGCGTCGATGTCCATATGCCGGATCGACAGTTGGTGAAGCTTTTCCGGCAGTTCGTGTTTCTCGATCAGATCGCCCGAGACGCGGTCGACAAGCACGAAGGACGGCCTCATGGTGGGAATGTTGAGCTTGGCGCGGCCGAAATCCGGATGGGTCTCGATGCCGCCATTGCAGATGGCGAGCGTGCGCCCGTCGCCAAGCAGGATCAGCTCATGCGGGCCGACGCCATGGGTCGGGAATTCGCTGAGGCGGCGGAAGCCGTCGCGCGCGTCATAGACGCCGACCATGCCGGCGGCGTTGTCGAAGTCGTTTTCGGTGACGTAGAGCAGCGCGCCATCGGGCGAGAATACGCCATGGCCGTAATAGTGGCGGCCGGCGATGCTCGGGATGGTCAGCGGCGTGTCTTTGCCGGTGTGGTCGAACATCAGCATGAAGGTGCCGGGCTGGCGCGCAAACACCACCGACTTGCGCGAGACGGGATCGAATGTCACGTCGTGTCCGCGCTCTGGCAGGGTGACGCTGTGCAGGATCTTGCCGGCCTCCGACAGGATCGCCACGCCATACTCGCCGGTCCTGGACTGGTAAGCTGTGGCGAACATTGCGTCGGTTTCGAGTGCCAGTGCGCGCCTGGCGGGGCTGAGCGAAAGCACGAAGCCTGCTCCAGCTGCCTTGAGGAAATCGCGACGGTCGAACAGCGGTGTGCGCATTGTCCTGGCTCTTCAGTCGCCGTCGAGCGACGAGAAACCGGCAGTCAGTCCGAGGGCCCCGGAAAGCCTGGTGCCGAACTGCTCCGACAGGCTCGACGTCACCAGCGCGAAATAGCCGAGCTTCTCGCGTTTGGCGGGGTCGGCAAGGGCCGCATCGATCGGGCCGGTGACCGCAGCCGCCGCTGCCTGTGCATTGGCGAATTCGAAGCCGATCGACTCGGCAACCCAGCGCTCGTCGGCCGGCACCAGCTCGCCGAATTTCGAAGCGGCGAAAAGCGCTTCCATGCCCGCGATGTTGCCGGCAAGCGAGGCGCCCGTGCCTTGAGAGCGCCAATAAAGCGCCTGCTTCGGCTTGTCGGACGCGGCATTCTTGCCGAAAAAGCCATTGAGGCGCACGTCGCGCACCAGCTCGAGCCCGTTGACATAGACTTCGAGCAGTTCGGTCAGCGCTTCGGTGTCGTCGCGGTAGAGCGGATTGGCAGCACCCGGGTTCTTCCACTGGCTGGCAAAACCCTTGTCGTCGCGCCATGCGGCGTCGACCTCGGCGGCAATGGCCCCGATGTTGCCTGATATCGCCTGGCCATAGGCGCAGCGATAGGCGGCCGAGGTGCCGGAAAGCTCATCGGCGGCGGTGCCGAACAGCACGAATTCCAACGCGCCGAGCCCCTGCATGGCAACGCTCTTCTGGCCGAGAGTGGCTGCGTCGGTGGCGGTGGCATCCTTGTCGGCAAGGGCCGACTGCACCTGCTTCAGCCCGGTTCCCTTGCGGTCTGGCCAGAACAGCAGGCGCTCCAGCCGGTTCTGCTCGGTGATTGGTCCGAAGCGGATGATCTCGATCTCCGACCAGGTCGCCGTGGTTCTGGCGAATGCCGCGCGCGCTGCAGCAAGCGTGTCGGAAGACGGTTTTGCACAAAGCGTAACCATAGACTTACTGAGATCGGCAGTCGTGCCGACCAGCCGGCCATAGGCCGGGCGGATGAAACCGTCGATGGCGTCAGTGATCACCTTGGCCGACGCCTCGCTGGCGTAAGCGGCGGTCGACGGCACGAACAGGCAAAAAGCGAGGACAGCAGCCAGGGGACGTCCAGCCATCACAGCGACTCCAGGAACTTGATCAACGCATCGCGGTCCTGCGGCGGCAGCGCGGCAAAGTGGTCTCGTGACTTCTGGCCTTCGCCACCATGCCAAAGGATCGCCTCGGCCAGATTGCGGGCCCGACCATCGTGCAGGAAGAAGGTATGGCCGTTGACCGTCTTGGTCAGGCCGATGCCCCACAGCGGCGGCGTGCGCCATTCGTTGCCGCTGGCGTCGCCGACCTGCTGGCCGTCGCCGAGTTCGTCGCCCATGTCGTGCAGCAGGAAGTCGGAATAGGGCCAGATCAGCTGGAATTTCTGCGCCTTGTTGGGCGCATCGCGGCGCGTGACGAATTTCGGCATGTGGCAGGACGCGCAGCCGGCCTCGTAGAACATCTGCTTGCCGCGCAGCACTTGGCGGTCGTCGATGTCGCGCCGAGCCGGGACGGCCAGGTTCTGCGAATAGAAGGTGACCAGATCCATGATCGGGTCGGGGGCTTCGCTGCTGCCGAGCCGCTCCTGCACGCCATTGGGCTTCTCGAGACACGCCGTCTGGGCGTCGGTGCAGTCGCCCCAGTGCCTGGGCACGTCGGGCGTCGAGATGCCGATGTCGCCGGCAAAGGCATCGGCCGATTGCTGGCGGATCGACGGCGCCGACGCCTTCCAGCCGAAGCGGCCGAGCGTCAGCTCGCCTGATTTGTGGTCGCGCACGATGGAGGCCTTGCCCGAAATGCCGTCGCCGTCCTTGTCGTCGGGATCGGCATTGGCAAGGATGTCGGCGGGATGGATCTGCTCGACGAGGCCCAGGCCGATCATCGGCGGCGTGATGCGTGGCGACAATGTCGTCTTCGGGTCCATCGCACCATAGCCGAGGTCGGTCACCGAATAGATCGGCCAGCGCAGCGTCGTCATGGTGTCGGAAAGCTGGACCGGAAACTGCTGGTAGGAAATCACCATCCGGCCTTCGCTCTTGAGGCCGGGCACGGCAAGATCCTGGAACTGGCCGCCATAGGTGGGATCGGGGAAGTTCAGCACCTTGCGCTCGACGATCGCGGCATTTTCTTCTGCCGTTTCTGCCGTGCGGGCGAGCCTCAGGAACATTGAGGTGGCGTCGGAATTGCCTTCCGGCGGATGGCCGCGGCCGTCCTTGAGGTGGCAGCTCTGGCAGGCGCGGGCGTTGAACAGCGGCCCCAGCCCGTCGGAGGCCTGGGTCGACGACGGCGACGACACCCATAGCTTGCGGAACATGCCGTTGCCGAGCTTGAAGGTGCCTTCTTCCTCGAAGGTGATGTTGGCCGAGGATTGCGAGAACGCATCCTGGTTGACGCGCTTTTCCGAAGTACCGGCTCCGCCCTGCATGCGCTCGAACTGTTCGGGTTTGCTGAAGTCGGTGGTCGGCCGGACGATGTTGTCGACGCGCGCCTTGTCCTTGGGATCGAGGTCGGTGCGTTCGGTGGCCAGGCCGGCGGGGACCGCTTCGCCTGAAATCACCACCGTTGCCGGCAGGGCCGCTATCAGGCCGGCCAACAGCAGGAGGCGAAGCGCTGTCGCGCTCCGCTGTCGTTTTATCTTGTCGTCGGGAAACTTGCCGGTACGTGCGCGGCGCGTGGTCAGAAAAGTGCGCCGCATTCCGGCATGTCCTATTCGGCCTTGTCAGCTGGTTCGGCGTTGAGCTGGCCGTACTTCTCGTCGCCGATCTC
The DNA here is from genome assembly GCF_025628925.2 of Aminobacter sp. NyZ550. Lineage (NCBI taxonomy): Bacteria > Pseudomonadati > Pseudomonadota > Alphaproteobacteria > Hyphomicrobiales > Phyllobacteriaceae > Aminobacter > Aminobacter sp. NyZ550. Next base: position 452,173 of record NZ_CP114190.1, on the reverse strand, counting down.
GGCGAGCAACTGCAACTGCGTCTCGAGGAAGTCGATGTGACCTTCCTCATCGGCGAGCAGTTCCTCGAAGAGCTTCATCGATACGTAGTCGCCATGCTGCGAGCAGATATCCCGGGATTTTTTGTAGGAAGTGCGGGCGTCATACTCTCCGGCGAGATCGCTCTCGAGCACTTCCTTGAGGTTCTGGCCGATACGCAGCGGCGAGATGGACTGCAGGTTGGGATGACCTTCGAGGAAGATGATGCGCGCGATCAGCTTGTCGGCGTGGTGCATCTCCTCGATCGATTCCTCACGCTCTTTCTTGGCGAGCTTGCCGTAACCCCAGTCTTCAAGCAGGCGGTAATGCACCCAATACTGGTTGACGGCGCCGAGCTCGAGGAAAAGCGCCTCGTTAAGCCGCTCGATGACCTGTTTTTCGCCCTTCATTTGCCTTGCTCCCAAATTGAACGCGCAACTCTCTGACGCGGTCCAGGTGTGAAACGACATCCACCTCGCCCGATTCCGAACGAGCATGATAAGCTTCGGTAATCCGAATTATCGTTTCGACCACATTTGGGAAGCAGCCGCAACAACGTCCGCGCTTCTGCAGCGTATGATAGACCTTCGCGGGCACGATCAGTGTCCACGGGTCCCGATCCAAAAGCTCGACGATTGTGTCTTCGATCTCCTTTTGGGTAATCAGATTGCAATGGCAGATAAGCATGGTTTCGAACGACCGTGGCTGACGGCGCGCTCCCTTTGGCGCGCCGTTTGGCTAGAGAAACTTAGGCGCGGCAAGCCCTCACTGGAAGACCTTGTCAGGCGAATCCAGGCTGTCCGAACCTTCGAATGCGATGGCGTCGAGCTTGAGCGCGGCAACCGCGCGCTCGATCGACTTGGTCTGGTCGACCAGCGCGTCGATGGCCGCCTGCACCGTGGCGTTGCCTTCGGTGTTGCCTTCGCCGATCTGCTGGTCATAGGCCTCGCCGCCGACGGCGCGGGCCTGGATCGCTTCCATCTTGGCGACCGTGGTGTCGAGCTTGCCGCTGAGCTCGGTGTCGAGCCCTGCGTCCGCTTCCTTGACCATGTCGGAGACCGACGGGCCCTCGACGGTCGAGCCGTCGATGCGCTTGTAGCTGCCGTGATAGGCGTTGCGGATGCCGACGGCGTCATAGAGATGCGAGATATGGGTGTTGTCGGAGAAGCAGTCATGCTCCTCTTCCGGATCGTGGAGCAAAAGGCCGAGCTTCATGCGTTCGCCGGCCAATTCGCCGTAGGACAACGAGCCCATGCCGGTCAGGATGGTCGAAATGCCAGCCTTGGCGTCGCCGTCGAGAAGCGCCTTGCGGGCCGCGCCGTCGGCCTTCCAGTTGCCGACCATCTCCTCGAGATCGGCGACGAGCAGGTCGGAAGCGGCGTTCAGATACTGGCCGCGGCGGTCGCAGTTACCGCCGGTGCAATTGGCGGTGTCATAGTCGGTGTAGGGACGGTTGCCGGCGCCGGGTCCGGTGCCGTTCAAATCCTGGCCCCAGAGCAGGAACTCGATGGCATGATAGCCGCTGGCGACGTTGGCCTCGATGCCACCGGCTTCCTGCAGCGTGCCGGCCAGCAACTCGGGCGTGATCTTGGAGGCATCGACCTTCTGGCCGTTGATCTCGATCGACGGGTTGGCGATGACGTTGGCGGTGTAGAGCGAGTTCTCGTCGGACTCGGTGCCATAGCCCTTGTCGACATAGTCGATCAGGCCTTCATCCAGCGGCCATGCGTTGACGCGGCCTTCCCAGTCGTCGACGATCGCGTTGCCGAAGCGGTAGACTTCCGTCTGCTGGTAGGGGATGCGGGCAGCCTTCCAGGCTTCGCGCGCTGCCTTCAGCGTCTCGTCCGACGGCTTGGCGATCAGCGCTTCGATGGCTGTGTCGAGTGCCTTGGCTGATGTCAGCGAGTCTTCGTATTTGGCAAGCGCAATGTCGGAATAGGTGGTGAGAACGGCCTTGGCGTCGGTTGCGGCCTTGGCCGGCAGCACGAAGATCGCGGCGGTCAGCGCGGTCGTCGCGGCAATGGCGGCGAGCCTGCCGTAGTGACGGTTGCGCGAGATGGATGCAGGCATGGTCTCTCCTCAGTGAACCAGTTGGCGCCGGCAAGCGCCTGGAAATCGTGTGCCGTCAGCATTTCTTGCTGGATCGGCGGCATGGCATCGAAAGAAAGCTCAGGGGCGATCCGGCCTCGGATATGCGCGTGGTTCGAGGCCCTGATAGGGCGCAGCGCGACCAAGCTGCAAACAGCCGCGCCATGGCGCGGTTCGACGAAGGCAGGCACCCAGATAGCTCCAATCGAAAGGGTTAAAGGCCCAGACATCAAAGACAGGCGCTGTAAAGCACGACTTCATAAAAGCCGAGCGCCATCAAAAGTCAACGCAATTTCGGCTAAAAGCGTAGCGGTATCAATAGTTTGGAATGATTCTAAACTGTTTCTGTCCAGTTTTTTGCAGAGCTTCTTGAGGCCAAGCTGTTGATTTGTCGAGACATGGCGCGGGACCTGCCGAGCAGCACCCGGCACCCGCTGCGACATCAGGTAGCGCCACGACGCGGGATGATCAGGGGGCCACGCCTGGCACTATCTGGCCCGCCTGTACGATATGAAATCCTGCCTGTCGGCCATGAAATCACGTCATGACCCCTTGCGGCGGGAGCCCCTAGCGGTCATTTCGGTAGAGGTTTCCGGTGTTGCAGAGGCGAGCATGAAGAACGGTGTGGTGATTGTCGGGGCCGGCCATGCCGGCGTGCAGGCTGCAGCCAGCCTTCGCGAGGAGGGCTACGACGGGCCGGTCATTCTGCTCGGCGACGAGAAGGAGCTGCCCTACCACAAGCCGCCGCTGTCCAAGACCTTCATCAAGGATGCTGCCGCCCAACCGCAGCCCTTGCGCGGCGAGGTGTTTTACACCGGCCACACCATCGACTTCCGGCCCGGAACCCTGGTCGAACGCATCGATGCCGCGGCGCGCCGGCTCGAACTCGCCGGCGGCGGTGACCTTGCCTATGACCAGCTGATCCTTGCCACGGGTTCGCGCCCGCGCTTGCTGCCGCTGCCGGGGGCCCATCTTGCAGGCGTGCTGTCGCTTCGCTCTGTGGCCGATGCCCGGCTGATCCGCGAGCAGAGCGCTGCCTGCGAGGAAGTCGTCGTCATCGGCGGAGGCTTCATCGGCCTGGAGATCGCCGCCACGCTCGCCGCCGGCGGCCGCAAGGTGACGGTGATCGAGGCGCTCGACCGCCTGCTCGGCCGCGCCGTGGCACCCCTGATCGCCGAACATGTGCGCCAGCGCCTGACGGCATCGGGTGTCCGCATCCTGCTCAAGACCACCATCGAGCGCATCGAAGGTGAGGACGGCCATGTCGCGAGCGTGCTGACCTCTTCCGGCGAGCATCTGCCGGCGAAGATGGTGATAACAGGCATCGGCGTCGTGCCCAATGTCGAACTGGCCGAGACGGCGGGGCTGGCGATCGCCAACGGCATCCGCATCGACACGGCCATGCGCAGCTCGGTCGAGAACATTCTCGCCATCGGCGACAACGCCAGCTACCGCCATTGGCAGACCGGCAGCGACGTGCGCCTGGAATCGGTGCAGAACGCCACTGACCAGGCCAAGCTCGCCGCCCGCACGGTTCTTGGCCATCCCGGTGACTACGTCGCCGTACCGTGGTTCTGGTCCGACATTGGCGACATGAAGTTGCAGATGGTTGGCCTGACCGCCGGCAGCGACCGCCAGATCCTGTCGGGCGATCCGGCCGAGAACCGCTTCTCGGTGTTCCATTTCATCGGCGACCGCCTTGTCGCCATCGAATCCGTCAATCGTCCCGCCGACCACATGCTCGGCCGCAAGATGCTCGGCCTCGGCTTCTCGCCGACGACGGAGCAGGTGGCGGGTGGGGCCGAGGCGCTCAAGGCTGCACTGGCGGCGCTGCCGGCGGGGTAATCGCTCGAGAACCCCGCTGGCAAGCCAATCGACCCGTGGATTTGAGGACCCGCGCTAGCCTGAGACTGCTGCTGTTGTGGCGGATGTCGGTGCTTGGCTGCCTTGCAGGCGGCGCGCCGGTTCCGTCTGGTGGAGATAGACGGCGAGCGTATCCCATGGCGGCATGATGGACAGCTGCGACAGGATGCGGCCGACCTCGCCGCGGTGATAGCCGCCGTGCAGGATGACATGGCCCAGCATTTCTTCCCGCGACATGTATCCCTTGTCGCCGTCGGTGAACATGAATGCCAACCGCTCGGTCAGTCGGCCTGATGGTACATGCGCGACATAGTCGAGATACCACCGGTCCGAGTCAGTGACGGCCGACCGCAAGTCCGCAAGGGCCGGTGTTTGCGCGACATTGTCCGAGGTGTAACGGTGCGTCTCGCCGCTCAGATGCGCGGCAAAAATCCGGGCGACGACATGGTAATGGCTGATCAGCCGCAACGCCCTGGCCAGCTCCGCCCCCTGCCGCTCCGGGTCGAGTTCTTCGAGCTTGCCGAACAGATCTGCATTGGCCCAGGTGTGATAGCCGAACAAGGTGTGCAGAAGACCGCTCATCGCGAGGCTCCTTTTGTCTGTGTGCAAATGTGAGTAACGTCCTGATGATCGTCCGGAGCAGCCCAAGTGTCTACTCGCATTGCGAAATCGAACTCCCCGATGCGCAAGCTGCCGCGGCAGGGCCGTTCGCAAGCGACCGTCGAGGCGATCATCGAGGCCGGGGCTCACATTCTGGGCGAGAAGGGCTGGGACGACTTCAGCACCAACAAGGTTGCCGAACTGGCGGGTGTGAGCATCGGATCGCTCTACCAGTATTTTCCCGACAAGCAGTCGCTGGTCGAGGCCATTCGGCGCCGCCATCTCGACGATTGCCTTGCCGTCATGCGCGGGTCGCTGCGCGAGGGAAAGGCTGTCGAGCAATTTGCCGAGGATCTCGTGCGCGACATGTTCGCGGCGCACAGCATCAATCCGGGGCTGCATCGCAAGCTTCTCGACGAGGCTCAGAGCTCCGAGAGCATGAGGGATCCCAACAGTGCTTTCGAAGCCGAGTATCTCGGTCACTACACCGCCGCTGTCGCCGCTTATCGGACCTCGCGATCGGGGGCGAATGAGCGGGTTGCCGGCATGGTCCTTTCCGACCTGATGGACGGCGTGGTTCACAACGCCGCCCGTCGCGGCTTGCTCGGCTCCGAGGAGCTGAAACAAGAGCTGATCCGGCTGGTGCGGGCCTATCTCACAGTTGCGGACTGAACGGCGGCTCCGGCACCATTCATGTGATGCCGGAGGAGACCTTTTGCATCGGCAAGCAGCTTATGTCCGCACTTCCCGGATCGACGCCTCCAGAATATCGAGCGCCTCGGTCAGGACGTCGTCCTGGATGGTGATTGGCGCGAGGAAACGGATGACGTTGCCGTGGACGCCGCAGGTGAGCAGGATCAGGCCCTTGTCGAGCGCCTTGAGCCTGACGGCGTTGGCGAAGTCGGCCGAGGGCAGCTTGGTCTTTGCGTCGTTGAACTCGACAGCATTCATGAAGCCGAGACCGCGGATGTCTGATATCTCCGGCACGTCGTCGCGCAAGGATTCCAGCCGCTGCTTGAGCCGCGCGCCGAGCTGATTGGCGCGGTCGCAGAGTTTTTCGTCCTCGATGACGTCGAGCACGGCGTGTGCTGCCGCGACACCGATCGGGCTGCCGCCATAGGTGCCGCCGAGGCCGCCGGGATTGGGCGCGTCCATCAGTTCGGCGCGGCCGGTGACGGCGGCCAGCGGGAAGCCACCGGCGAGGCTTTTCGCCATCGTCATCAGGTCGGGCGCGACGTCATGATGGTCCATGGCGAACATCTTGCCGGTGCGCGCAAAGCCGGTCTGAACCTCGTCGGCGATCAAGAGCATGCCGTGCTGGTCGCAGATCTTGCGCAGCGCCGTCATGAAGTCGCGCGGCACCTCGTAGAAGCCGCCTTCGCCCTGCACCGGCTCGATGATGATGGCCGCCACCCGCGCCGGGTCGACATCTGCCTTGAACAGCCGGTCGAGCGCCGCCAGCGCATCGGCCGTGGTGACGCCATGCAGCGGCACCGGGAAGGGCGCATGGAACACATCGGCCGGCATGGCGCCGAAGCCTGCCTTGTAGGGCTGCACCTTTCCGGTCAGCGCCATGCCCATGAATGTGCGGCCGTGGAAGCCGCCGGCAAAGGCGATGACGGCCTGGCGGCCGGTGGCGTTGCGGGCGATCTTGACGGCGTTCTCGACGGCTTCGGCGCCTGTCGTGACGAAGATCGTGCGCTTGTCGCCCTTCATCGGCGCGATCGCGTTCAGCCTTTCGCCGAGCCTGACATAGCTTTCATAGGGCACGACCTGATGGCAGGTATGGGTGAAGCGGTCGAGCTGTGCCTTGACCGCCTCGATGACGCGCGGGTGGCGATGGCCGGTGTTGACGACGGCGATGCCGGAAGAGAAGTCGATGTAGCGGCGGCCTTCGACATCCCAGATCTCGGAGTTCTCGGCGCGGTCGGCATAGACCTGCGTCGTCATGCCGACGCCGCGGGCAATGGTCTGCATCTTGCGCTGTGAAATTTCGGCGTTTTTCATCGGTGATCCTCCAACCTCGCCGGCACCTTGCAGGCGCCAAACCGGCGTCATATCTGCACCTCTCCCGGTTTTTCACAAGCCGTCACGGTGATCGCAGGCATTGGTCCTCGCCGACGGCAAAAAAAGTTGCCGACGCCTTGTCGGAATTGCACATTCTCGCGCGTCCTAGTCATGAAGGAACTGAAAAGATGCTCTACGCCATCCTTTGCTACAACAACGAAGACGTCGTCTGCGCCTGGTCCAAGGAGCAGGACGACGAGGTGATGGCGCGCCTGCAGGTGGTCACCGGCAAGCTGCGCGACCAGGGCAGGCTGGGGCCGGTGGCCCGGCTGATGCCGACGACGGCTGCCACCACCCTGCGCAAGACCAAGGACGAACCATTGATCATCGACGGGCCCTTTGCCGAAACCAAGGAGCAGTTCCTCGGTTTCTACGTCGTCGATTGCGAGACGCTCGACGACGCCGTGGCCGTGGCCAAGGACCTGGCGGAAGCCAATCCTGGCGGCGGCTCTTACGAACTGCGCCCGATAGGCGCATTTTTCCCCGGAAAAGAGGCAGCATGACCGACCCGGCCTGGATCAACACGGCACTTTCTTCCGCCCGGCCGCAGGCCGTGGCAGCCTTGCTTCGCTATTTCCGCAACCTCGACACGGCGGAAGAAGCGTTCCAGGAGGCCTGCCTGCGCGCCTTGCGCACATGGCCGGAGAAGGGACCGCCGCGTGATCCGGCCGCCTGGCTGATCTTCGTCGGCCGCAATTCCGGCATCGATGCTGCCCGCCGCCAGAGCAAGCAGGCGCCGCTGCCGGCCGAAGAGCTGGTGTCCGACCTCGAGGACGCCGAGGCCGACATCGCCGAACGGCTCGACGGCCAGCACTATCGCGACGACATCCTGCGCCTGCTGTTCATCTGCTGCCATCCCGATCTGCCGGCGACGCAGCAGGTGGCGCTCGCCCTGCGCATCGTTTCCGGCCTGTCGGTCAAGCAGATCGCCCGCGCCTTCCTCGTCGGCGAAAGCGCCATGGAACAACGCATCACCCGCGCCAAGGCGCGCATCGCCAATGCCGACGTGCCGTTCGAGGCGCCTGGCCCGGCGGAGCGCTCGGAGCGCGTCGCGGCCGTACTTGCCATGGTCTATCTCGTCTTCAACGAAGGCTATTCCGCCGGTGCCACCGAGATCGCCAACCGCGCGCCGCTGTGCGAGGAAGCGATCAGGCTGGCGCGGCTGTTGCTGCGCCTGTTCCAGACCGAGCCCGAGGTGATGGGCCTGACCGCGCTGCTTTTGCTCCAGCATGCCCGCGCTGCCGCCCGCTTCAATGCCGAGGGCGAGCTCGTGCTGATGGAGGATCAGGACCGCACGCTGTGGAACAAGGCGCTGATCGACGAAGGCCTGGCGTTGATCGACAAGGCGATGCGCCACCGTCGACCCGGCCCCTACCAGATCCAGTCGGCGATCGCAGCACTCCATGCCCGCGCCGCCCGGCCCGAGGATACCGACTGGGCCGAGATCGACCTGCTTTATTCGGTGCTGGAATCGATGACGCCGTCGCCTGTCGTCACGCTCAATCGCGCGGTTGCTTTTGCCAAGCTGCGCGGACCTGAGGCGGCGCTGAAGCTGATCGAGCCGCTGGCGCCGAAGCTGTCGGGCTACTTCCACTTCTTCGGTGTGAGGGGTGGGTTGCTGATGCAGCTCGGCCGCACCGACGAAGCGCGCGAAGCCTTCGACAGGGCGATCGCACTGGCCAACACCGCAGCTGAAGCCGCCCACATCCGCATGCATCTCGATCGGCTCTCAGTGCCGTCGCCGGCAGCGAAGCCGAAGGCCAAGGCGCCAAGCCGTCAGCTGCATTAGTCGCGCGGGTCCAAGTATCCACGCGGCGATGTCGATGCCGCGCGCCAGCACCCTCAGCCCATCACAGCAGACAACCTTCTCCCCCGTTACGGGGAGAAGGTTGCGTCAGATTCGGCTAAGACCCGCGCAGCCAGTACGGGAAGTGCCTGTCTTCCCCCTGCTCGGGAGACGGAGGCAGCGGCGTCTTCTTGTCGGCCGGAACGTCCACGACCTTGCGATAGAGGTGCCAGGTCGCATGACCGAGCACCGGAATGACGACGGCGAGGCCAGCCAGGAACGGCAGCGACCCGATCAGCAGCGCGACGGCGACGATCAGGCCCCACAGAAGCATTGGCACTGGATTGTCCCGCACCGCCCGTGCCGACGTCTCGATCGCGGCATAGGCACCGACATCGGCGTCGAGCAGCAGCGGAAAGGCGACGACGGTGGTGCAGAGCACGACCAGGGCGAACAGGAAGCCGATCAGATTGCCGAGGAGAATCAGCGTCCAGCCGCGCTGGGTGGTGAAGAGATCGCTGAAGAACGCTGCCATCGACAGCGGGGCGTCGGCTCCGTAAAGCCAGCTGTAGAGCGCCTGCGCGACAAAAAGCCAGGCGACGAACAGCGCGAGCAGCATGATGCCGATGGCCACCATTGCCGGGATGGCCGGCGAATGCCTGACATCGAAGGCATGCCTCCAGGATGTGTCGAGGCCCTGCTCACGCCTTCGGCTGATCTCGTAGAGGCCGATGCCGAAGAAGGGACCCAGTAAGGCAAAGCCGGACATCAGCGGGAAAATGAGCTGCAGGGCGTTGCCGCCCGACGTCCATGTGATCAGGAACACCCCGACGATCGGGTAGATCAGGCACAGGAAAACGTAATGCGACGGCTTGTCCCAAAAGTCGTCCAAGCCACGTCGCAGCGCGTCGAACACATCAGCGACCGTTATCCGCCGGATGGCGGGATGCTCGATCGTATTGGTGGCGCCTGCGTACACATGGAAACTTGCCATGACCACTCCTCCGTTGGGGTGGGTCGCGGCCTGCGCTTGGCATGAGTGGTCACGCCAAACCGCGACCTTCACCTGGACAAATCATAGCGTGCTTCGAGAGATTTGACGACCCTGCGCGACCGTGCAGCTGATGGCTCACGCAAAGGTCATCGAACAAGGTGGCTTTGCCCGCCGCCGAAGCGGTCCAGGCAGAGTGCGTGGAGGCGTTCTGGCGTCAGCTGCAATAGCGGCGCGGAAAGGTCGAGATCGCCCGCGCGGCGATGTCGGTGCCGCGCGCCAGAGCTTCGGCAAGCGTCCGGCCCTTGGCGAGCGCCGCGAGGAAGGCAGCGTTGAAGGTGTCGCCGGCGCCGACGGTGTCGATCACCTGGACCTTCGGCGATGCGGCGTGGAAATGTGCCCCGTCGGCATAGGCATGCGCGCCTTCGGCTCCGTCCTTGATGACGAGCGTATGCGAAGGGCCGATACGCCCGGCCAGAAGCTCGGCCGCGCCTTCGAGATCGTCCATGCCGGCAAGCCCCTTGGCTTCCTCGGCATTGATCAGCGACACGTCGGCAGCGGCAATCCATTCGCCCAGACGCTGCATGTTGGTCGCGCTCCAGCCGGCGGGTGGCCAGCCCGGATCGATCGCCGTGCGCCAGCCTCTGGCCGCAAGCGCCGCCAGAAGCTTGATGGTGCCTGCCTCGATGGCGGGCATCAGGAAGCCGCCCGAGATCAACGCGAAGGCGTTTTCGCCTGGCGCCCCGGGCAGGCGTTCAATAAGGTCGTCGAGGCTGGCGCGCTGCAAATGTCCGGGCGTGGTGAAAAACACTCGGTCGCCACCCTTGTGGACGATGCCGACGGTGAGCGTCGTCTCGCAGGGTTCGACGATCCATTCGGTCGATGGCTGGTCGAACTGGCCGCTCAGCCACGCGCCGTTCGAGTCGTTGCCGACCGAGGCGATCATGCGGTGTGCGACCTGCATGCCTGACAGCGCCAGCGCGGTGTTGCCGGCCGAGCCGCCCGGCCGCATCTCCGAGCGGTCGACCATCACTTCGGTGCCGACGGCAGGCCAGCCGTCGACCTCGCCGAGCACGAGGTCGACATTGACATTGCCGAGAACCAGCAGCGGCGGAACGGTCATGGGATGGCCTGTGATGCAAGAGAGCGGCCACACACATGGCCCGGCCGCCGAATGGTCTGGTCAGGCACCAATGCGGGCCACGACCGGGACATAGTTTTCGAGTTCCGGAGCCGGGAAGCTGACCGAACCGGAAATCTCCGCCGAGCGGTAGAGCCCCATCAGGATCTCGACCACGGCGAGCCCGTCATGGAAGGTTTCCATCGGCGTCTCGCCCTTGCGGAAGCACTCGACCATGTGTCGGTTCTCGTCGGTGTAGCCATAGACGCCCGCTTCGTCTTCCAGCACCGGCATCAGACCCTGTTCGGCATTCTGCTTCTCGACAAGGTCCTCGCCTTCTTCGCCCTTGACCTCCCGCGACATGAATATCTTGAGGCCGGTGTTGAGCGAGTTGAACTCCATCGCATATTCCGGCCCGAGCAGTTCGAGCTGGATCCGCAGGCCGGCACCGACATAGGCCCAGGAGGTCGTCGCCTCGATCACCAGCTCGTTGCCGTCCTCGTCCTCGAGCAGGATGGTGCCGCGGGCGAAATCTTCGGACGGGCGGTTGCGGTAGTCCACCTCGCTGCCGAAGCGCTTGCGCAGCTGGTCGGCATAGTTGGGTCGCGTCCATTTGAGATTGGCGACGGTGCCGCTCACCTGCTTGATGGTCAGCGACTTGCGCGGGGCACCCGGCTTGGTCAGCAGATGGCGGGCGACCTCGACACTGTGGCACATCATGTCGGACAGCACGCCGCCGCCCTGCTTGTCGCCCTGCCAGAACCACGGCTCGTGCGGACCGGAATGCTCTTCGGCCGCGCGTGCCAGATAGGGCCGACCGGTGGCCGAGGCGGCGCGGCGCCAGATAATGTCCTTGCCGCGGATGACCGGCGTGCAGAACACCTGATTTTCAAGATAGCCGTGATTGAGGCCGGCGTCCTCAGCCAGGCGCAGCATCTCGCGCGCCTCGGCGATGGTCCGCGCCAGCGGCTTTTCGCAGGCAACCGCAATCACCTTGCTGCGGCCGGCCTTCACCTCGGCATGCAATGTGCGCATCACGTCGAGGCGGGTGTAGTTGGGCGACAGGATCCAGATCGCGTCGACATTGTCGGCGTTGACGAGCGATTCCAGGCTGTCGTGGCTGGTGCAGTCGCCCAAGCCGAGTTCGGCAACGCGGCTGGCGAAGCGGGCGCGGTTCTCGGCCTTGCGGCTGAACACGCCGGTGACATCGACATTGCGCACGCCGAGCATGCCCTTGAGGTGGAATTCCGCGATGAAGCCGCTTCCGACGAAGCCGACGCGCAGCCGCTGTTTGGGCAATCCGGTCATGTGAGGTCCCCTAGACTGAAATCATTTCGGCGCCGGCGCCGTGGTGCCGCGGACCTTGAGCGTTGTCGGCAGCATCACCGGCTTGCGCGGCGTGGCACCGCCCGACAGCAGGTCGAGCAGCATGGTCATGGCGGCGCGGCCGATGTCGGTGCGCGGCTGGCTGACTGTCGTCAGCGGCGGATAGAAGGCTTCGCTCAGGAACAGGTCGTCGAAGCCGACGACCGAGACCTGGCCGGGCACGTCGAGGCCGAGCTTGCGCAATTCGTGGATCACGCCGAAGGCCATTTCGTCGTTGGCGACGAAGATCGCCGTTGGCGGCTCGGGCAGTTCGAACAGCGCCCGGCACAGGCGCTGGCCGGTGTGCAGCAGATAGTCGCCGCGCTGCTCGTAGCCGTCCGGGATGGCGAGGCCTGCGGCCTGCATTGCGGCGCGATAGCCGTCGCGGCGGTCGACGCTCATGATCTCCGGCACCGGGCCGGAGACATGGGCAATGCGCCTGTGGCCAAGGCCGATCAGATGCTCGACGGCGTTGCGGGCGGCCGCCGCGTTGTCGATCATCACATGCGGGAAGCCGGCGTCCTGGATCTCCTCCAGCGCCACCACGATCGGCGCGCCGCCTTCGACCGAGGCGACAAAACCCTCGCGCCGGGGCAGCTTGCCGGTCATCAGGATCATGCCGTCGGCATGGCCGTCGCGCAGCATGTCGAAATACTCGATTTCGCGGTCGGAGTCGTTTTCGGTGTTGCCCATCAGTACCGAATAGCCGGCGGCGCGGGCGGTCGCTTCGACACCCTTGAGGATCTCGAGGTAGAACGGGTTGCCCACGTCGCGTACCACCATCAGCACCGCCATCGCCTTCTGCGTGCGCAGGTTGCGGGCGCTGACATTGGGCCGGTAATTCATCTCGCGCGCCATCTCGCGAATGCGGCTCAGCGTCGGCTCGGCGACGAGGCCGCTGTCGGAAAGCGCGCGCGACACGGTGGCTGCGGAAACGCCCAGCCGCTCGGCGATGTCCTTGATCTTGGGTCGCTCGTTCATGCGCGCATCGCCCTGCCACGGCCGTAGAAGAGCATCAGGATCAGCAAGGTCGCGCCGAACACCATCTGCCGCCCGGATTCATCGATATGCACTGTCGTCAGTATGCTCTGGAGAACGACCAGCAGCACGGCGCCCGCCATCGTGCCCGTGTAGCCGCCCTTGCCGCCCGACAGCGGTGTGCCGCCGAACACCACCGCAATGATCGAAGGCAGCATGTACTGCTCGCCGACATTGGCGAAGGACGAGCCGGAATAGCCGATCAGGCACATGCCGGCGACCGCGGCGAAGGCGCCCGACAGCATGAACAGGGCGATGCGGGTGCGCTTCACCGGGACGCCGGCCATGAAGGCCGCCTGCTCGTTCGAGCCGATGGCGTAGATACGGTGGCCGAACACGGTGCGGCCGAGCATGAAGGCCATCAGCAGGCCGATCGCCACCCACAGCCAGATGATACCGGGCAGGCCGAAGAGGAAAGGCTGGGTGACGAACTGCGACAGACCGGGCGCGGCGCGTCCCGAGGGGATGCCGTTGCGGATGACGACGAGAAGACCTTGCAGCACGCCGAGCATGCCGAGCGTCATGACCAGCGGCGGGATGCGCAGCAGCGTCACGCCGAGGCCGTTGAACAGGCCGATCACTGCACCCGCGGCGATGCAGCCGAGGATCGCCGGCAGGATGCCGCTATCCGCACCGTTCATCAGATTGCCGCCGATGATGGCGCTGAGCGAGACGACGCCGCCGACCGACAGGTCGATGCCTTCGCGGCCGCCAAGGATGACCAGGTTCTGGCCGGCGGCGACGATGCCGAGCAGGGCGGCGACGATGAGCAGGCGCAGGATCTGCTGACCCGAGGCGAAGCCGGGCGACAGCGCCTCGCCGAGCAGCAAGAGCGCGGCGATGAGGGTCAGCGCCACGACCAGCGGCTGCTTGAGGAAGGTCAGCACCGGCGAGGGGGCTGCCGCTGGCGTTTGGGTTGCTGCGGTCATGCGCGTGCCCTCCGTCCGACAAGGATGCCCGCCATCAGGGCGACGAGAATGGCGAGGCCCTGGACCAGGTTCTGCCATTCCGACGGCGTGCCGACGAAGAACACCAGCGAGTTGATCAGCCCGATGATCAGCGCACCGATGATCGAGCCGACGACGGTGCCGAAACCGCCCGACAGCGCGCTGCCGCCTAGCACCACCGCCGCCACAGAGAACAAGGTCATCTTGCCGCCGACAAGTGGGTCGCCGCTGGCCGTGTCGCCGGTGATACAGAAGGCGGCGAGCGCCGCAAACAGGCCGCAGAGCGCGTAGCCCTGGACGCGGATCTTCGTCACCGGCAGGCCGCTCTGATAGGCAGCCTGCGCATCGTCGCCGACCGCGAGCAACTGCGTTGCGAGCCTTGTGCGGGCAAGCACGTAGAGCACGATCGCCAGCAGAGCCACGGCGAAATAGACAAACGGAATCTCAAAGAAGCGTCCGCCATAGGTACGCCAGAAGGCGGCGGGCGCCGGCGTGCCGGCCACCGGCATGACGTAGAGCGCCAGCCCGGTGAAGAAGATCGAGGTGGCGAAGGTGGCGACGATCGGCTGCAGCCGGAGCGCCGCAACCACGATGCCATTGATAATGCCACAGGCGAGGCCAACGAAGAGCCCGATGCCGAGCGCTGCAACCACCGAGAAGCCGCTGCCGCCCAGCTTCTCCATCGTCACCACGATGACGACATTGACCAAAGAGACGATGGCGCCTGCCGACAGGTCGATGTCGCCGGCATAGACGACATAGGTCTGGGCGATGGCGAGCATCATCAGCGCCAGATAGGTCTTGGTCAGGCCGGTGATGCCGGCAAAGCTTACGCTGCGCGGCTGGTAGAGGCCGTTGAGCGCAAGCAAGACGATGGCGATGACCAGCGCCGGCAGGAACGGATGGCGCTCGACGAGGCGCTTCAATCCGCCCGGCTTGCTGGAGGGAAGGGACGCGGCTGTCATCACGCGGCCTCGTAAGCTGCCTGGTAGAGATTGTAGCGCGTTCTGTCGGCGCCGGTGAGTTCGCGGCGCACCGCACCGCCGTTGAAGACGAGGATGCGGTCGGCATTGTTGAGCAGCTCGGCATCCTCCGAGGAATAGAGCACGATGCCCATGCCCTCGGCGGCGAGCTGGCGGATCAGCGCGAACAGATCTGCCTTAGCCGACAGGTCGATACCCTTGGTCGGATCATCGAGCAACAGCACGTCGGGCCGGTCGATCAGCCAACGGGCGATGACGATCTTCTGCTGGTTGCCGCCCGACAGCGAATTGATCGGGTAGCCGAGCCCGGCAAATTTGGTGTGCAGCGCCTCGAGCGCCGGCTTGACCCGCTCGGCCAATGCCGAGGGTCGGGCGAGGAACAGCTTCTGGCGGAGATAATGGATCGGCGTGACGTTTTCGAGGATCGGCCGGCCCTGGATCACGCCGTCGCGGCTGCGGTCGCCGGAGACATAGGCGAGGCCGCGTCGGATCGCCGCGCGTGGGTCAGATGGCGCAAAAGTCGAACCCGCCAATGTGAGCGTGCCGCCATTCGAGGGAGTGGCGCCGAAGATGGCGCGCAGCACCGCCGACTGGCCCTGGCCATGCAGGCCGCCGAAACCAAGAATCTCACCTTTGGCGACCTCGAAGCCGACATTGGCGAAACCCTTGCCGAAGAAACGGGAGACCGTCAGCACCGGTGCCTTGCGATCGGCGGCCTCGGCCGGCGGTGCGCTGGCGCCGGGCGCCAGCTCGTCCTGGCCGCCGACCATCAGCCTGATGACCTCGCCGGGATTGGTGTCGGCGATGTTCTTGGTGCCGACCGTCTCGCCGTCGCGGATGACGGTGACGCGGTCACCGATGGCGAAGATCTCATCCATGCGGTGCGAGATGAAGATGATGCTGCGGCCCGCGGCCTTGAGGTCGCGCAGGATGTCGAAGAAGCGGTCGACCTGGGCCCGGTCGAGTGCCGATGTCGGTTCGTCGAAGATGGTGATGGGGGCTTCGGTCGCCAGCGCCTTCATGATCTCGACCAATTGGCGCTGGTCGGCGCGCAGGTTCTCGACCACTGCCTCGGCCGAGAAGCCCTCGCCGGAAACGGTGTCGAACAAAGCGATGTAACGCTGTGCCCGGCTCTCCAGGGCTGCGCGGTCGACGAAGATGCCGCCCGGTATGTCGGGCAGGCAGATGTTTTCTGCAACCGTCCGATGTCCGGCCAGGCTGAGCTCCTGGTAGAAGATGCCGATGCCTGATGCGCGTGCGGAATGCGGGCCGGTGATGGTGACCGGCTTGTTGTCGATCAGGATCTCGCCGCCGTCCGGCCGCACGCTGCCGGCCAGCACCTTGCACAAGGTGCTCTTGCCCGAACCGTTCGAGCCGATCAGCACATGCACTTCGCCTGCCTCGACCGTTAGGTCGCCGCGGCGCAAGGCCAAGGTAGCGCCGTAAGCCTTGCTTACGCCGCGCATGATGAGTTTCGACATGGTGGTGGCTTCCCGGTGCTTCGTCGGTCGCGGGGACGCGGGCCTGTGTGCAGGTGCCGCGTCCCCCGTCTTGGGAGGAAGCTTACTTGAAGAGCTTTTCGGCGTCTTCGATGGAAAGCTGGCTGGTGTAGGAATAGTAGCCCGGCTTGCCGTCTACCGCCTTCGCAGCGTCAGCGAGGTTCTTGCTGTCGATGAACGGGATCGGCAGGTAGATGGCGTTCTTGTACTGGCCAGCCGTTGCCGGTTCCTTCAGTTCCTTGCCCTGCAGCATCAGCACGGCGACGTTGAGTGCCGAGGCCATCACGCCGGGCGGGTTCACCGAGGCGCCCGAGTTGAGCTTGTCCTTGGTCCAGATGTCGATGAAGTCCTTGCGGATCTCGCCGGTGGCGGCGATCGACGATTCCTTCTTGGCATCGATGATCGACTTCCAGGCGCCCGCCGCCATGCCGTCTTGCACCCAGACGCCGTTGATGTCGGGGTAGGTGGCGAGCAGGTTCTGCATCGCCTGCTGGCCCTGGGCCTGATCCCAGTTGGCGTTGACTTCGTTGACGATCTTGATGTCGGGATACTGGCCGAACACTTCCTTGTAGCCGGCGACGCGCATCTCGTTGGCCGGGTGGCCGGCGACGCCGTTGATCGCAACGACATTGCCCTTGCCGCCGAGCGTTTCGGCGAGCCACTTGGCGCCGGCCGCACCCCAGGCCTTCTGGTCGATGCCGACATAGGTGGCGTCAGGCGACGACACTTCGGCGTCGGTCGAGATTACCAGGATGCCGGCTTCCTTGGCCTGGGCGAAGACCGGGTCGAACGCCGTCGGGCTGTTCGGGTTGATGATGATGGCGTTGACGCCTTCGCTGATGAAGTTGCGGACATGCGCGATCTGGCCGGGCACGTCGACATTGGCGCTCTGCACCACGACCTCGACATTGACGCCCTTGTCCTTCCAGGCAGCCGCTGCGGCCTGGGCTTCCTCGATCATCTGCGTGCGCCACTCCGAGCCGACCCAACCATTGGACAGGCCGATCTTGTAGTCGGCCGCCTGGGTCGAGAACGCCGATACGGCCAGTGCCGCGACGGTGGTAAGCGCCAGTGCTGAAAATTTCCTCATGAACTCCTCCCGATGCACAGAAAAACTGCTGCGAAGGATCATATGCCGAAAATGTAATCGATTTCAATCGCGATTTTCCAGCATTCTGGCGGGGTGATGTCGAAACGCCGACCGCGACCAGTCGCTCCCGGCATGTTACGTTCGCGCAGCTGGTCCAATGGCGGATCCGGCGGCGTCGATGCAGTCGCCAAATACAGACGAGCTCCGTTCCGTGACCATTCTGCTGACGGTGCTGGCGATGATCGCTTTTGCGGTCAACTCGCTGCTGGCGCGTTCAGCTCTCGACGGCGGCGCGATCGATGCGGTTGCCTACACTGCGATCCGCCTGTGCTCCGGCGCGGCGGCGTTGCTGCTGCTGATCTCCTGGCAGCGCGGCCGCAGCATCTTTCGAGCCCGGCCCGGCAACTGGCCGTCGGCTGTCGCCCTGTTCGCTTATGCCTTGGCGTTTTCGCTTGCCTATCTCCGCCTTGGCGCCGCGGTGGGTGCGCTTGTGCTTTTCGCGTCCGTCCAGGGCACCATGATCTTTTGGGGCATTATCAGGCGAACCCGGCCAACCCTGCGCGAGCTTGCCGGGTTGGTCATTGCCTTTGCGGCTTTCCTCTATCTCGTGCTGCCCGACCTCAACGCTCCTGATGCCATCGGCAGCGTGCTGATGGTGGTTTCGGGCATTGCGTGGGGCATCTACTCGCTGCGTGGCCGTGGCTCGGCGAGCCCCCTTGGCGATACCGCCGGCAATTTCCTGCGCGCCGCCTTGATCTGCATCCCACTCGCCCTGCTGACCACCTTCGGCGCCGGTGTGACCGCGCGCGGCGTCTACCTCGCCGCCGCCTCAGGCGTCGTTGCTTCCGGATTGGGCTATGCGATCTGGTACCGCGCCTTGCCCGGTCTCACGCCGACCCAGGCCGCCGTCGTCCAGCTGACGGTCCCGGTCATTGCGGCGGCGGGCGCCACGGTATTCCTGTCCGAGGTTCTGTCGGCCCGCCTGGTGCTTGCCAGCATCTGCATCCTGTCAGGTGTCGCGCTGGCGATCACGTCACGCCGTCCAGTTTGAAAACGTCGACCCCGGTCCAATCCGGCGTGAACCTTTCCCTGCTCGGCCGCGACCCATGCGCAGGCCCCGCATGATGCGGCGTCAGCAAAGGAAAGAAGCCAATGACCACAGACACCAGGTGTTGCGGGTCACCGCGAGCACCCGGAGCACGGCGCGATCACTGCCTCAGGGAGAGGGTGGACGCGTTGGGCTTCGGGCTTGTTCCATTGACCCAAGGTAAGCCCCGGCGTATCGTCGCGCCGAGGGACATTCTAAGGACTGCAAGGGAGGAAAGTGCCGGGTATCAGCGCTTTGCACTTGCTTGCGCGCCAGCACCTTCTTCCACCCAACTCGGGAGAGGTGCCATGCCGTGCTTTCGTGGTGGTTCCGGCGCGCTCGCGCGACCAGCCGAACCGTCCAGCCTCCGCCTGAGGGCACTGGCGCTCAATGCCGGCATGGCCGCCCTGGCGCTTGCCGCCGGCCTGTGGCTGGCGCCACCCGCACAGGCCCAGGAAACGCAGATCATCAATCCCGGATCGATGGCGGTGACCGGCTTTTCCGGCACCGTGATCCCTGGGTTCGAGGAAGGGCTGCCACCCGGCGTCGATCCGGTCGACGAAACCTTCATCGACACCGAGCGCGCGACCTTGCGCGTTTTCGACGTCACGGCACTTGGCGGACCACCCTCCGGCCAACTCGTAAACACGCCTCAGCCCTTCGAGGTCCTGGCCAGCCAGATCGGCCAGGTCTTCGCCCTGACCTTTGACGATGGCGTCCGCAACGGTACCCCGTCAGGCGTACCCGACCTCTACGCGGGCGCGACCTCGCTGCACGGCATCCGCATCGTCACGCCCGACGCCGACGCCGACGGTCGGCCCGAGCGCGAGCGTCGCGGCAAGGCCAGCGCCACTTTCATGGCCGGCCAGTTCGGCGAGGAGAATGGCGGCGGACCCGGCACGATCTGGCGCATCGACGGCATTTCGGGTGCCGTCAGCAAATTCGCCGACATCGACACAAACAGCGGTCCCGGCATTGGCGACGTCACCTTCGACAAGGTTCATCGCCAGTTCTTCGCCTCCGATCTCGACACCGGCCTGATCCACCGCATCGACGCAACGGGCGCCGCGGTCGACACCTTCGACCACGGTGTTGAGGGGCGTCCGGTGCGCGGACTGGCGCCGACGGCCGACGACGGCGCGGTGATGGATATCGAAGGTGCCGCCTTCGACAGCGAGGACGCAGGCACCTGGGGCTACACCCAGGACGAACGTCGGGTCTGGGGCACAGCCTTTTATGGCGGCCGCGTCTACTACGCGGTCGGTGACAAGGCCGAGATCTGGTCGGTCGGTATCGCCCGCGACGGCAAATTCGCCGGCGATCCGCGCTGGGAGCTGACGGTTACGGCCGACAAGGACCTGCCGGTCACCGACATCGCCTTCGACAACAAGGGCTTCATGTATCTGGCCCAGCGCGGCGAGATCGAAAACCGCTACGACTACAGCCAGTTCGCCGACACCGGCGATGGCGAGGTCATCCGCTACTGGCGCGAAAGCCCCGACGATCCGGCGACCGAAAGCATCTGGGTGCCGGTGCCGCAGGAATATGCCGTCGGTTTCCCCGAGGGCAATCGCCAGTCGGCCGGCGGCATCGACCTGCAATATGGCTATGACGCGCAGGGCTTCCTCAACCCCAACGCCTGCACCGACACCATCGTCAAGACGGGCGACAAGCTGAGGGACAATCCGGCCCTGGCCGAGCAGCTCGCCGTGGGCGGTCCGCTTGCCGTCCATGGCGTGCAGATCACCTCGCCCTCACTCGTCAAGCCGGCCAACGTTCCGCCCTTCGGCTCGTGGTTCGTCGACTTCGACAGCTTCTTCGAGGACCCCGAGGTCGAGGGTCACGTCGGCGACGTCGAGATCTGGCGGCCATGCGAAGGCCGTGCCGGCTACTACGAGCAGCTCCCTTATCCGGGCGATTATCCGACGCCGCTGTGGCCGCCGGACTTCCCGCCGCCCGGCAACATCCCGCCTTGTCTCGACGTCGAGGCGGTCGAGTATTTCTGCACCCCGGCCGGGCTCGAGGCCGATCTCTATGTGCGCGACGTTGCAGGCATCGGCGGCGATTCCGTCAAGGCCGATTCCAGGACGCCGGGCGTCGGCATTACACCGTTGCAACAGACCAAGGCTCCGGGCGCGCCGTTCACCATCGGGGTGACGGGGCATTTCCCCGGCGACACGGTCAATGTTGGCCTGTGCTTCTACAAGCAGTCCGACGCCGACAAGGGCGGCTACTACCCTTGCTGCAAGGTGGTGGTGCCGCTGGCAACGCCCGTCGCAAGCTGCGAACCGTGAGGGAGGGAGAGATGACCATTCATAACTCCGCCCTGCTCGCCACGCAGAGCAACCCAACCGTCATGGAGACGATCATGAAACCCCTGTCCTTTGCCAGGCGCGGCGCGCGCTGGCTGGTGGCAGCAGGGATCGTGCTCGCCGCCATGCCCTTGTCGCCGGCAGCAGCCCAACCGCTGCCCGAGGTCGTGCCTGAATTGAGGCTCGACCATGCCGTACCGCATCCCGGCCACGACGACGTCGTGCCGTTCTTCACCAAGAAGGGCGTCCAGCGCAATTGCGACTATGTCATCTACAATCTGCGTTTCGGCGCCCGCGGCAATCCGGAGAAATTCTTTGATCCGGCCTTCGCCAACGGCCTGAAGGCGTTGCGGATGGACTTCCGCGACCAGGTCGCCGCTGGGTTGACGATCGTCAACGTCCAGGCATCAGGTGACGGCACCGATGCCGTCGGCGGTCCATTGCCGGCAGCGACCATCGGCACCACGACCAACCCCAATGATACGGCCACGATTTCCGACTTCCGCCTGTCGGCGACCGATCTCGACGGCGTCGGTGCACCCAACGAGCGCTACATCGACATCCGCATCACGGCTCTGATCGACCACGCCGCCTTCCCGGCGCCCGCGGTCGTCGACAATCAGGGCTTCGTCAAGCTTTCGGCAGGCCCCGGCTCGATCGAGATCCCCTCGCACGATCCGTCGAAGCCCGGCGACGGCGACTTCCGTACCGGCGAAAAGACCTCTATCCGCATCGACGTCACCGACTGCGAGCCGCCTCCGCCCCCGCCTCCGGGCGGTGACGGGCCGTGCTTCAAAGTCGAACGTAGCGATGTCGATTGTGTGCCCGGCGGCGGCGCCTACATCTACAACATGCCTGTCGGACCCGAGATGGCCGGCCGCTGGGTGCAACTTCGCACCACCACGCCCGGCATCACCATCGATCCGCCGCTGCAGCTCGTTCCGCCTGGTGGCGGCGTGCTGCACTGGGAGATCGAAGGTGCCGGCCCAGGTGATGTCGTGCATCTGATCGTCACCGGCATCGAGACCTATGCCGGTCCGGAAGAAGGTGTCGGCCTGTGCTGCACCCAGACCGTCGATATCGTCATTCCGCCCGACCTCAGGTGCCCGCCCGAAAAGCAGCCCGACATCAAGGTCGAGAAGCGTGCCGACGTTGCCCGCTGCACCGTGCTTGGCGGCTGCAACTTCACCATCCGCGTCACCAATGTCGGCGACGGCCCCTACAACGGCAAGATCGTGCTCGACGAGGTGACCTTGCCCGGCAACGCGACGATAGATTCCGGGCCCAATCCGCCCTGGACCTGTCTGCCGGCAACCAGCCCGATGAGCTGCGAGCATCCCGCGACCACACTCGACCCCGGCGAGTTTGTCGAACTCAAGATCGGCTTCAAGCCCGGACCCGGCTGGGAGGCACGCTTCATACGCAACTGCGCCGAATACGACTACACGGCGAGCGGAAAGCCCGAGGCGTTTGGCCGTACCGACAACGACAAGGCCTGCGCCACCATTCCGATCTGCAAGCGCGGCGATCCCGATTGCCGTCCGCCTGTCGAGAAGAAGGTTGACCTGCGCATCACCAAGGACCCGCGTTCGGTGTCCTGCAGCGCCGCCGGCGTCTGCAGCTTCCTGATCCGCGTCTTCAACAACGGCACCGAAACCTATGTCGGCCCGCTGACCGTGATCGACGACTATCCCACGGGAGCGCCGGCGTCCTCGACCTTCGGACCGAGCCCGCCTTGGACTTGTGGTCCGGCCGGCCCAGGCCAGTTCCGCTGCGAACACCCCGGCGTGGCGCTGGTGCCAGGCGCTTCGGTGCCGCTCTCCGTGGTTGCCATCGTTCCGGCCGACTACCAGTCCGACACCATCCGCAACTGCGGTGAGGTGCGGGCGATCCCCGGTGAGACGGTACTGGGCAACAACAAGGCCTGTGCCGAGATGCGCATCCCGCATCCGGGACGTCCGAAGCTGAGTGTCCAGAAGACCGGCGACCGGCTGTGCCGGACCGGCCAGCCCTGCACGTTCGAGATCACCATCACCAACAGCGGCACCGGCGCCTTCAATGGCTCGGTCCGCATCGGCGATGCGATCGGCGTGGACGGGCTCGGCAGGCTGGACGGCGTTCCGATCAGCTCGATCGAGCCGCCCTTCGGCTGCTCGCCGGAACCGGCGACGCTGCCGCTGTCCTGCGTTGCCAACATCAGCCTTGGTGCCGGCGAAAGCCGTGTCCACAGGGTGACGGTGGTAATCCCGGACGATGGCCGCCTCGCCAACTTCCCGCGGCCTGCGCCGGCCCAGAACTGCGTTGCCGTGCTTCCGCCCGACACGCCGGTTCGCGGGCTCGACATGGCCGGCGGAACGGCGGTTCCGGGTGGTCTCGGCGGCAGTCCTTATGCCTGCCACCGCTTCCTGATCGACCATGAGGAAAAGCAGCAGTGCTCGGAAGGCTTCGTCCTCAACCAGGCAGGCCGCTGCGTCTGCCCCGAGGGGACGACCTTCCGCAATGGCCAGTGCGTGCCCGATGGCGGCACGATAACGCCGGTTCCGCCGGTCACGCCGCAATGCCGCCTGCTGCCCGGCCAGATCCGCACCGAGGACGGGCGCTGCATCTGCCCGCGTGGCACGGAGCTCAGCAATGGCAAGTGCGTGCGGCCGGAGCAGCCGCCGGAACGGCAGTGCAAGCTGCTGCCCGGCCAGATCCGGACGCAGGACGGAAGCTGCATCTGCCCGCGCGGCACCGAGCTGAAGAACGGCCGCTGCGTCAAGGATGTGCCTCCGGTGCGCCAGTGCACGCTGCTGCCGGGCCAGATCCGGACGCAGGACGGACGTTGCATCTGCCCTCGCGGCACCGAGCTCAGGAACGGCCGCTGCGTCAAGGATGTGCCGCCGGTACGTCAGTGCACGCTGCTGCCTGGCCAGATCCGGACCAAGGACGGGCGCTGCATCTGCCCGCGTGGTACCGAGCTGATCAGGGGCGCATGCCGCAAGGCACCGACGACGCAGTGCCCAGACGGCACCTCGCTGGTGCGCGGCCGCTGCGTGCCCGACCGTCAGGACACCGTCTGCCGCCGTGGCGAGGTGCTGATCAACGGCCAGTGCATGACAGTCGAGCGTGAATGCCCGCGCGGCACGATCGGCAAGTATCCGAACTGCCGTCCGCGCCAGCGTCCGACGCTCGAGATCATGCCGATCAATCCTGACGTGTTCCGCGGCCTGATCCCGCAGAGGCAGCCACAGCCTCAGCGGCCCAGCAACAACAACATCATTCCGCAGTGATCGGAGCGAACGCATGGAACCCCGCCGGCCTGGCCGGCGGGGTTCTGCTTTTCAGGCTTGAGGGCACCATTTTTCGAGTGACGGCCTGCTCGGCTTCTTTTCCGCAACTACGGTCGGAAAACCGCCGCACATCTCCCCGGAATTGCGCTTGGCCGCGATGCGGCGGGATTCTCGGCTCGACAAGGGCCGCCGCTTTAATTAGGCAGTCCGGAAAACCGGCTCTGCCCCTTTCGAAAGGCCTGAACGTGAGCAACAAGACCCTGATTGCACCCTCGGTGCTGTCGTCCGATTTCTCCAAGCTCGGCGACGAGGTCGAGGCGATCGTCGCCGCAGGCGCCGACTGGATCCATCTCGATGTCATGGACGGCCATTTCGTCCCCAACATCACCTTCGGCCCGCCTGTTATCAAGGCGATCCGCAACCGCACCGACAAGGTGTTCGACTGCCATCTGATGATCCAGCCCGCCGACCCGTATCTCGCGGCTTTCGCTGACGCCGGCTGCGACATCATCACGGTTCATGCCGAAGCCGGTCCGCATCTCGACCGCTCGCTGCAGACAATCCGCAATCTCGGCAAGAAGGCCGGCGTGTCGCTCAATCCGTCGACGCCGGAATCGGTGATCGAATACGTGCTCGACCGCCTCGACCTGGTGTTGCTGATGACGGTCAACCCGGGCTTCGGCGGCCAGGCCTTCATCCCGGCGGTGATCGACAAGGTCAAGCGCGTCAAGGCAATGATCGGCAACCGTCCGATCGACATCGAGATCGACGGCGGCGTCACGCCCGAAACCGCACCGCTGGTCACTGCCGCCGGCGCCAATGTGCTCGTCGCCGGCAACGCCGTCTTCAAGGGCGGGCCGACGGCCTATGCCGCGAATATCGAGGCGATCCGAACTGCTGCTGACAAGGCGGCGATCTGAGACTTGGATGTTGGGGGAGAAGATCCCCCTCTCCGTCACGGCTTCGCCGTGCCACCTCTCCCCCACTTCATGGGGGCGAGGAAACGCCAATCGCCAGGCGCTGGCCTTGCGAAAACTCGTTGAATGAGGAGTGGCGGACTAGCAGGATTTAGGTTCCTCGCCCCCACAAAGTGGGGGAGAGGTGGCTCAGGCGAAGCCCGAGACGGAGAGGGGGCTTTCCTCAGTCGGTGAGGACTCCCCCTCGGTAAGACTAAGCCTCAAACACCTGCTTGCCGTCGATCCACGTCCCCGACACGTCGAGCCCGTCCGTCAGTTGCACGGCATTCGCCGCATAGCCCTTGGCCAGTCGCCCGAGGCGGTGGTCCTGCTTGACTGCCTCGGCCGGATAGAGCGAGGCCATGCGGATGGCTTCGTCGAGGGTGTAGCCCATCTTCTCGTGCATGAAGCGTACCGCCGAGATCATGTCGAGATCGGCACCCGCAAGCGTGCCGTTTTCCAGCGTCAGGCGGCCGTTTTCGCGCTTGATCGTCCGGCCGTTAAGCTGGAACGAGGTGAGGTCGGTGCCAATGGTCGCCATGGCGTCGCTGACCAGGAAGATGCGGGCAGGGCCGTTTTTGGCCTTGAGCGCAATGTGCATTGCCGCCGGATCGACATGGATGCCGTCGGCGATCAGGCCGGCCGAAAGCGTCGGAATGTTGACAGCAGCGCCGACGAGCCCGGGCTCGCGGTTGCCGATCTGGCTCATGGCGTTGAACAGATGTGTCGCCATCGAAGCGCCCGCCTCGGCGTAGTCTTTGGCGGTGCGATAGCTGGTGTCGGTGTGGCCGAGGCTGATGACGATGCCGGCATCCGACAGAAGCTTGACCTGCTCGGCCTTGACCGATTCAGGTGCAATCGTCGTCAAAAGCACCGGCATCGATGGCCGCGCGGCAATCAGCGCTGCCTCGTCTTCGGCATCCATCGGGCGGATCAGCTGCGGATCGTGCGCGCCTTTGCGGGCGAGCGACAGATGCGGACCTTCGAGGTGCAGGCCGAGGAAGCCCGGCACTTTCCGCTTCGCGGCTTCCACGCCGGCGGCGATCGTCGAGCGGGTGATCTCGCGCGTGTCGGTGATCAGCGTCGGCAGCACCGCCGTCGTGCCGAAAGCCATCTGCGCCTTGCAGACGATCTCGAGCGTGTCGACGTCGGGCTTGTCATTGAGCATCAGCCCGCCGCCGCCATTGACCTGCAGGTCGATGAAGCCGGGAACGAGCATGGCGCCCGCCTCGGCGACCTTCACGCCATCGGGGATATCGCGGCGCGCGACGATGCCCTCGATGACACCGTCCGCAACCAGCAGCGCGGCGTCCTGGTGCCAGGCGTCACCGTCGAAGATGCGCCCGGCTGCTATGGCAAGACGGTCGCTCATATCGTTTCGGTCACTTTGCGCAGGTTGGGCGGGGTGTCGGGGTTGAGGCCGCGATGGCGGGCGAAGGCCTCGACGAAGCCGTAGAACGAGGCGATCAGCATCAGCGGATCGGTGAGCGGATGGCCGGTGGCGACATGCTCCAGCACCTTGGCCCTCTTGGCCAGCGACGAGGTGATGTGGATCGCCGCACCGCGGTCGGCGAGGCCGTCGGCGGCCTGGGCGATCGACGGTTCGGAGGCGTCGCGCGCGGCCAGCGCCAGCACCGGGAAGCCCGGGCGCACCAGCGCCAGCGGGCCGTGCATCACTTCAGCCGCGCTGTAGGACTCGGCATGCATGGCGCAGGTTTCCTTGAACTTCAGCGCCGCCTCGTTGGCGATGGCGAAGGACGGGCCACGGCCGAGGATGAACAGCGAATTGCCCTCGGTCAGTTCGCCGGCAATGCCCATCCAGTCGCAGTCGACGGCCTTGGCGAAGTGTTCGGGCAGAGCGTCGAGCGCGGCGAGCAGCTTGTCGTCGCCGGTCCAGTGGGCAAGCACGGCGAGGCCTGCGACCGCCGAATTGACGAAGGTCTTGGTGGCGGCAACGCTCTTCTCGACGCCGGCGCGGATATCGATGGCGTGTTCGGACGCCTCGGCCAGCGGCGAGCCGGCGGTGTTGGTCAGTGCGATCGTCAGTGCGCCGCCAGCGCGTGCGCCCTCGGCCATGGCGACGATGTCGGGGCTTTTGCCCGACTGCGAGATGGCAAGGCAGGCGGAATCGGTGAGTTTCAGCTTGGCGCCATAGATCGACGAGATCGACGGGCCGATCGAAGCTACCGGCAGGCCGGCATTGAGCTCGATGGCGTATTTGAGGAAGGAGGCGGCGTGGTCGGAGGAGCCGCGGGCGACCGTCGTGACGAAACGCGGCTGGGCGCGCTTCAGGTGCAGGCCGGTCTCTGCCAGTTCCTTGGCCGAGCCCTCCAGCAGGCGGGCGGTCGCTTCGGGGATTTCGGCGATTTCGCGCCGCATATGGGTAGTCGCGTTCAAGTAGCTTCTCCTTCTTGCCCTTCCGGGCCGGGCAATCTCAGTTCCGCGACGAAGTCATAGGCGTCGCCGCGATAGATCGACTTGGTGAACTCGATCACCTTGCCGCTGGCAAGGTACGAAATGCGCTCGATCTGCAGGCAGGCCGAGCCGACCGGAACAAGGAGCAACTGTGCCTCGGGCTCGCCGAGATTGACGGCCGAGATGCGCTGCACCGCCCGGACCGGGCGATGGCCGGTCTTGCCAAGAGCCATATAGAGCGAAGATGTCACTTCGTGAGGGTCTGGCAGCACCGAAGCTGAAATTGTTGCGCGCTCGATGGCAAGCGGCGTCTCGTCGGCGATGCGCAGGCGGCTGAGCCGCGACACCAGCTCGCTGGCGGAGAGACCGAGCACCATCATCTCGTCGGGCGAGGCGGTGTAGATGCCGCGGTCAAGCCATTGTGAACGAGCCGCCATGCCGCGCCGCGCCATGTCTTCGGTGAACGAGGTCAGCCGCGACAGCGACTGTTCGACGCGCTCCATACGCGGAGCGACGAAGGTGCCGGAGCCGTGGCGCTGCACAAGCACGCCCGACTTGACCAGGTCCTGCACCGCCTTGCGCACCGTGACGCGCGAAA
This sequence comes from Aminobacter sp. NyZ550, assembly GCF_025628925.2. Classification (NCBI taxonomy): domain Bacteria; kingdom Pseudomonadati; phylum Pseudomonadota; class Alphaproteobacteria; order Hyphomicrobiales; family Phyllobacteriaceae; genus Aminobacter; species Aminobacter sp. NyZ550. The sequence continues at coordinate 424,080 of NZ_CP114190.1, read as the reverse complement.
TGTCGGCCTGGGCCGCAATATCGCGCTCCGAGGGCAGGGCGTCGCCGGGACCGATCAGGCCGCGCTTGACCGCTTCCTCGATGTTCTTCTTGAGCTGGAGGTACAGTGGCGCGCCAGACTGGCTGACGTCGCGCAGGGCGGCGAAAATGCGTTCGGCACCGTCATCCATGGTGACCTCCCGCTTTGCGGAATTTCTTCACCGCCATCTGCACGGCGCCGCCGAGCGCGTCCTGCAGCGGCGGATGCATGATGGTGCGATAGCGCTTGGAAAGCAGCGGTGCATAGAGGCCGGCGAGCCCGCCGAGAAGGCAGAGTCGTTCGCTGGGCGCGAGATCGAAAACGGCGAGCGTTTCCTCGACGTCGGCAACGGCGCGCTCGACAAGCTTCTGTCCGACAGCGTCGCCTTTTGCTGCATGCTCGAAAACCATCGGCGCAAACTGGCCGTAGTCTCCGGGCTTCGCATTGGTGGTGAACTCGACAATGTCGCTGGGGTTGTCGTTGAAGCGCTCCAGCATGATGTCGGTCAGTGCCGAGCCGGCATGGATCCTGTCGTAGACCAGCAGGCTTTCCTGCAGCAGGTCGCGGCCGATGCGCGCGCCACTGCCGAGATCACCGATCTGAAAGCCCCAGCCGCCGAGGGGCTGGAACTGGCCGAGCCTGCGACCGAGGTAGACGGTGCCGGTGCCGAGTGCCGCGATCGCGCCGTCATGGTCGCCGAGCGCGCCTTCCAACGAAATCAGCGAGTCATTCTCTACGGAGCTGTTTCGAAACGGCAGCATGGCTTCAAGCCGCTGCTTGTAGTCGCCGACATTGGCGCCTGCGAGCCCGAGCACCGCGTCGGCATTGGCGATCAATGCCGGGTCCTGGCCGGCATCCACGAATGCCTGGCGGGCTGCCTCGACGATATTGTTGCACGCACCGGCAAGGTCGGTGCGGATATTGGCCGGCCCGCCACGCCCGCGGCCGATGATATCGCCGCTTGCATTGGCCAGAGCGGCCCGGCAGCCAGTGCCGCCACCATCTATCCCGAGCACAAGATCCACGGTGTTTTCTCCTCGAGGCTGATAATACCAATAAAATACCAATAGCCAAGTGCTAAATTCCGGATGGCGGAGCCTGATGCCCATCCAATTGAATTTTAGGGGATTTTTGAATTGCCTTGCGCTGCAGCAAAGGAATTTGTTAACGGCGCTGGACAAGTGGTATTTTTTTGGTATTGTCGATGAAAGGGAGAGACAGAATGGCGCCAAGGCGTACAGAAGCGGTGCACAAGGATGCCGGGGGCATTGATGCCCAGGCACCCGATTCCGTTCTTCGCCTGCTTGCCGATGCGCAGATCGAAGCTGCGCGCGCCGTTCACGCCGCCATCCCCGCAATTGCCCAAGCCGCTGAAAAGATTGCTGCCTGCCTGGCGCGCGGCGGTCGTCTCGTCTACGCGGCGGCCGGAAGCTCTGGCCTGATGGCGCTGGCCGATGCGCTCGAACTGCCCGGCACCTTCGGCATCCCGCGCGAGCGTGTCTTCATTCTTCTGGCTGGCGGCCGCGAGGCGCTGGTCAATCTCGCCGGCGGTCCCGAGGACGATGTTGCCCTGGCCGTCAGCGACGTTGCCGGGACCTGCCTGGAAGCGGGCGACTGCCTTGTCGCTGTCTCGGCCAGCGGCTCGACGCCTTATGCAATGAGCGCGCTCGAAGAGGCGCGGCGCCGCGGTGCCGCGACCATCGCCTTCGCCAACAATGCAGGCGCGCCGATGTTTGACCGCGCCGATGTTTCCGTGCTGCTGGCGACGCCGCCGGAAGTCGTTGCCGGCTCGACCCGCATGGGCGCCGGCACGGCGCAGAAGATTGCGCTCAATATGATGTCGACGCTGGCCGCGATTCATCTCGGTCATGTCCATGACGGCTACATGGTCAATTTGCACGCCGACAACATCAAGCTGCACGAGCGTGCCGCGCGTATCGTTACGGCCATTTCAGGCTGCGATACGGCGACTGCCCAGGCCTTGCTCGCAAAGAGCGGCGGTTCGGTCAAGCTCGCCATCCTTTTGGCTTCCGGCGCGTCCAGCCCGGAAGCGGCAAACCAACTTCTTGAAGGGGCGGGCCAACGGCTCAGGTCCGCACTTTCGAAACTCGAGGGGAGCAGTGGCTCTCATCAGTAGAGGCCCGAGAGAAAGTACAAAACAGGGAGAACTGAAATGTCTAACAGGTTGCTTACTGGACTTCTGATGGCGTCCAGCATTCTCGGCTCCGCCGGGATCGCTCTCGCCCAGGACAAGACGCTGACGATCGAAAGCTGGCGTAACGACGACCTCGCCATCTGGCAGGAAAAGCTGATCCCGGCCTTCGAGAAGGCCAATCCGGGTATCAAGGTCACCTTCTCGCCGTCGGCTCCGACCGAGTACAACGCCGCCCTCAACGCCAAGCTCGACGCAGGCTCGGCTGGTGACCTGATCACCTGCCGTCCGTTCGACGCTTCGCTCGAGCTGTTCAAGAAGGGTCACCTCGCCGACCTGACCTCGCTGAAGGGCATGGAGAACTTCTCCGACGTCGCCAAGTCCGCCTGGCAGACCGACGATGGCAAGGCCAGCTTCTGCGTGCCGATGGCGTCCGTCATCCACGGCTTCATCTACAACAAGGACGCCTTCGAGAAGCTCGGCATTGCCGTGCCGGCGACCGAGGACGAGTTCTTCGCAGCGCTCGACAAGATCAAGGCCGACGGCACCTACATCCCGATGGCGATGGGCACCAAGGACCTCTGGGAAGCCGCGACCATGGGCTATCAGAACATCGGCCCGAACTACTGGAAGGGTGAGGAAGGCCGCCTGGCGCTGATCAAGGGCGATCAGAAGCTGACCGACGCCGACTGGGTTGCGCCTTATGCGACGCTGGCCAAGTGGAAGCCTTACCTCGGCGACGGTTTCGAAGCCCAGACCTATCCGGACAGCCAGAACCTGTTCACCCTCGGTCGCGCCGCCATCTATCCGGCCGGTTCGTGGGAGATCGCGACCTTCAACACCCAGGCTCAGTTCAAGATGGGCGCCTTCCCGCCGCCGGTCCGCAAGGCTGGTGACACCTGCTACATCTCAGACCACAACGACATCGGCATTGGCCTCAACCCCAAGAGCGCGAATGCCGAAGCCGCCAAGACCTTCCTGACCTGGGTGGCTTCGCCAGAATTCGCGTCCATCTATGCCAACGCGCTGCCGGGCTTCTTCAGCCTGAACTCGGCCGCCGTGAAGATGGAAGATCCGCTGGCCCAGGAATTCGTCTCCTGGCGCGAGAAGTGCAAGCCGACGATCCGCTCGACCTACCAGGTCCTGTCGCGCGGCACGCCGAACCTCGAGAACGAAACCTGGGTCAAGTCGGCCAACGTCATCAACGGCACCGAGACCCCGGAAGCTGCTTCTGCCGAACTGCAGAAGGGCCTCGACAGCTGGTACAAGCCGGCTAAGTAAGATCCGGCGGGCTTGATGCTCGCTTGGGAGGGCGCCGCTTTGGTGGCGCTCTCCATTCCCTCGGCGATTTCGAACCTCGCGGAATCGGCAAGAGGGGTTGAATGCTCGCGCACAAAGATGCGCTACTGCTTCCAGGCCATTGGCGGGAAGCCCGCAGAGGTCCATCCTCGCTATGATGAACAACGGCCTCCCAAACGGCCGGACCCAGGGATTTTGACATGTCGCAGCAAAGCCTAGAGCATAGCCAAGACAGAAGACCAACGCGTTGGCACATCGCCGTGTTCCTGGCGCCTGCGCTGCTGGTCTACACCGCGGTGATGATCCTGCCGCTGTTCGGTACCTTGCAGCTGTCGCTGTTCCGCAATGTCGACAATGCCCAGGTCTTTGCCGGCTTCGACAATTTCCGCACCCTGTTCGGCGATCCGCGCTGGTCGGCTTCGTTCTGGAACGCACTCGGCAACAACACCTGGTTCTTCATCATCCATATGCTGGTGCAGAACCCGATCGGCGTGGTCCTTGCGGCCCTGCTGTCGAGCCCCAAGCTGCGCTTCTCGGCCTTCTACCGCACGGCGATCTTCATCCCGACGCTGCTGTCCTTCGTCATCGTCGGTTTCGCCTGGAAACTGATCCTGAGCCCGCTCTGGGGCGTCGCGCCCAATCTGCTCGACCTCGTCGGCCTGAAGAGCCTGTTCGTGCCCTGGCTCGGCAAGGAAGAATACGCGCTGACCGCGCTCAGCCTGATCTCGGTCTGGCAGTTCGTCGGCATCCCGATGATGCTGATCTACGCCGCCATGCTGTCGATACCCGACGAGGTCATCGAGGCCGCCGAATGTGACGGCGTCACCGGTTTCTCGCAGTTCTGGAAGATCCAGCTGCCGCTGATCCTGCCCTCCATCGGCATCATCTCGATCCTCACCTTCGTCGGCAACTTCAACGCCTTCGACCTGATCTACTCGGCGCAGGGCGCGCTTGCCGGTCCAAACTACGCCACCGACATCCTGGGTACGTTCCTCTACCGCACCTTCTTCGGCTTCCAGCTGCAGATCGGCGACAAGAACATGGGCGCCACCATCGCCTCGATGATGTTCTTCATCATCCTCGCCGGCGTCTGCCTGTACCTGTTCCTTATCCAGACGCGGCTGCGCCGCTACCAGTTCTGAGGGCGTCATGAGCAAGGCTGCCTCCTCCCTGCCACGCACCATCGGCGCGCATGCGGTGCTGCTGACCTACACCGCGATCGCGCTGTTTCCGGTGATCGTCATCGTCGTCAACTCGTTCAAGTCGCGCAACGCCATCTTCCGGTCGCCGCTGTCGCTGCCGACATCAGAGACCTTCGACCTGATCGGCTACACCACCGTGATGGCGCAGGGCGACTTCTTCCTCTATTTCCAGAACAGCCTGATCGTCACGGTTGCCTCGCTGTTCTTCGTGCTGCTGTTCGGCGCCATGGCGGCGTTTGCGCTGTCGGAGTACCGCTTCAAGGGCAACACCATGATGGGCCTCTATCTGGCCCTCGGCATCATGATCCCGATCCGCCTCGGCACGGTCGCGATCCTGCAACTGATGGTGGCGTCGGGCCTGGTCAACACGCTGACCGCGCTGATCCTGGTCTACACCGCCCAAGGCCTGCCGCTCGCCGTCTTCATCCTGTCCGAATTCATGAAGCAGGTGTCGGACGATCTGAAGAACGCCGGCCGCATCGACGGTCTCAGCGAATACCGCATCTTCTTCCGCCTCGTCCTGCCGCTGGTCCGTCCGGCAATGGCGACGGTTGCGGTCTTCACCATGATCCCGATCTGGAACGACCTGTGGTTCCCGCTGATCCTGGCGCCGTCCGAGGCGACCAAGACGGTCACCCTTGGCGCCCAGGTGTTCATTGGCCAGTTCGTCACCAACTGGAACGCCGTGCTGGCGGCACTCTCGCTGGCGATCCTGCCGGTGCTGATCCTCTACTTCTTCTTCTCGCGGCAGCTGATCCGCGGCATCACTTCCGGAGCCGTCAAGTGACAACTGAAAAGCCCCTTCGCGTCGTCGTTGCCGGCCTCGGCAACATGGGCCGCAGCCACGCGCTGGCCTATCACAACAACCCCGGCTTTGAGATCGCAGCCCTGGTCAATCGCTCCGACGTGCCGCTGCCCGAGGGCATGGAAGGTTACGGCATCCAGCGTTCCTTCGAAGGCGCGTTGCGTGAACTCAGACCAGACGTCGCCTCGATCAACACCTATTCCGACAGCCATGCCGATTATGCCGTCATGGCAATGGAGATGGGCTGCCACGTCTTCCTGGAGAAGCCGCTGGCAACAACGGTCGCCGACGCCGAGCGGGTCGTCGCCTGCGCCAAGGCCAATGGTCGCAAGCTGGTGATCGGTTACATCCTGCGCCACCACCCGTCGTGGATGCGCCTGATCGGCGAAGCCCGTGCGCTTGGCGGTCCCTACGTGTTCCGCATGAACCTAAACCAGCAATCCTCGGCCCATAAGTGGGACACCCACAAGCAACTGATGAAGACGACCTCGCCGATCGTCGACTGCGGCGTGCACTATCTCGATGTCATGTGCCAGATCACCGATGCCAACCCGGTCGAGGTGCGTGGCATGGGCCTGCGCATGACCGACGAGATCGCGCCCGACATGTACAATTACGGTCACCTGCAAGTGCTGTTCGCCGACGGTTCGGTCGGCTGGTACGAGGCCGGCTGGGGCCCGATGATGTCGGAGACGGCGTTCTTCGTGAAGGATGTGATCTCGCCCAAGGGCAGCGTCTCGATCGTCGTCAACGAGGCGGCCACCAAGTCGGACGACGTCGATTCCCACACCAAGACAAGCATGATCCGCGTCCACCGCGCCGAGCTCGGCGCAGACGGCAGCTTCGTCCATGCCGACGAGGACCTGTCGATGAAGGACGAGCCGGGCCATCAGGGCCTGTGTGATCGCGAGCAGGCCTTCGTGCTGAAGGCCATCCGCGAGGACATCGACCTTACCCGCCACATGGACGATGCCGTCAAATCACTGCGCGTGTGCCTCGCCGCGGACGAAAGCGTCCGCACCGGCCGCCCGGTCAAGCTTTAACAGGAAGGAAGACCTGTGGGTTCTCTCAAGATCGAAAACGTCAAGAAGTCCTTTGGCCCTGTCGACGTGCTGAAGGGCATCGACCTCGACGTCAAGGACGGTGAGTTCGTTGTCTTCGTCGGCCCGTCGGGCTGCGGAAAGTCGACGCTGCTGCGCATCATCGCCGGCCTCGAGGACGCGACCTCGGGCAATGTGCTGATCGACGACGCCAGGGTCACCAACGCCCCGCCGTCGAAGCGCGGCATCGCCATGGTGTTCCAGACCTACGCGCTCTACCCACATCTTACCGTGCGCGACAACATGGCGCTCGGCCTCAAACAGGCCGGCACGCCGACGGCCGAGATCGACAAGCGCATTGCCGCTTCTTCGGCCATGCTGTCGCTGGAGCCCTACCTCAAGCGTCGTCCGGCCGAACTCTCCGGTGGCCAGCGCCAGCGCGTCGCCATCGGCCGCGCCCTGGTGCGCGAGCCCAAGCTGTTCCTCTTCGATGAGCCGCTGTCGAACCTCGACGCCGCCCTACGCGTCAACACGCGCCTCGAGATCGCCCAGTTGCACAACCGCCTCAAGGCGACGATGGTCTACGTCACTCACGACCAGGTCGAGGCGATGACGCTGGCTGATCGCATCGTCGTGCTCAACGCTGGCCGCATCGAGCAGGTCGGTGCGCCGATGGAGCTCTACAACAAGCCGGCCAACCTGTTCGTTGCCGGTTTCATCGGCTCGCCAAAAATGAACTTCATCGAAGGTGCTCGCCTCGGCGAAACCGTCAAGACGGTCGGCGTCCGCCCCGAGCACATTTCGGTCAGTCAGACCGAGGGCGCGTGGAAAGGAACGGTGGTCCATGCCGAGCATCTCGGCGCCGACACCAACGTCTTCCTCGAAACCGAAAAAGCCGGCCTCATCACCATTCGCCTCTTCGGCGAGTACCAGACCGGCCCCGGCGCCACGCTTTATGCCACGCCCGAGCCAGCCCGCACCTATCGCTTCGGCGAAGACGGCAAGGTTCTGGGCTGACGATTTGATGCGGCGGGGAGGGCGGCTACCCCCTCTCCGTCACGGCTTCGCCGTGCCACTTCTCCCCCACTCCGTGGGGGAGAGGAAACGCCAATCTCGAAGGGCGCAATCTGCCAGAACTCGGTTCCTCGCCCCCTCAACGGAGAGGCGGTTACCGCCGCCTCAGATGGGCAGTCGCTTCGGCATCCACCCCATCATTCCCAATCACCACTCCGAACATGTCAGCGGCCTGCTCGCGCGTATAGTAGCCGAGCCCGATGTCACGCAGCACCAACTCGGGATCGCGCTCCAGCGGATCGCCATAACCGCCGCCGCCCGGCGTGCCGACCGACACGCGGTCGCCTGATTTCAGCGGAATGTCCTGCTCCTTGGACAGATGCGGCGGCACATGCGCCGCACCGTCGCGAAACACCGTCACCGAATTGACCATGCCATCGCGCCCGCCGAGCGCGCCCTGCGGGCCGGTGCGGCCGTGGTCCATGACGAAGGAGGCGCGCGCCGCGCCACGCAGCAGCTCGATCTCGTAGGCGAGGCCGAACCCGCCGCGCTGTTTGCCGGCGCCGCCAGATCCCTCGCGCAAGGCATAGTGTCGGTAGAGCACGGGATAGGCCTGTTCCATGATCTCGACCGGCGGCGATTTCGAGATGCCGATGGTCGAACAGCCGTTGGACAGCCCGTCATGACTTGAATTGCCGCCATAACCGCCGCCCGAGATCTGGTACATGACATAGTCGCGGCCGCGCGCCGGATCATTGCCGCCGAGCGCGAAATTGCCGCTCGAACCGGCGGGTGCCGCCGTCACCTTGTCGGGAACCGCCTGCACCATGGCGGCGAAGACGGCCTCGGCGATGCGCTGCGACACTTCCGCCGCGCAGCCCGAGACGGGGCGAGGGTAGCGCGCATCCAAGAACGTGCCCTCCGGCCGCTTGACGATCAACGGCTCGAAGGCGCCCGCGCTGATCGGCACATCGGGAAAGATGTGCCGCATGGCGAGATAGACCGAGGACAATGTCGTCGCCAGCACGCTGTTCATCGGCCCGGCGCAAGGTGCGGACGAGCCGGCGAAGTCGAAGGTCAGCGTGTCGCCGGCCTTGGCGATCGACAGCGCGATGGTCAGCGGCGCATCGACCACGCCGTCGGAATCGACGAAGGCCTTTGACCGGTAGATGCCGTCGGGCAGGGCAGCGATATGCGCCCGCATCTGTTCCGCCGCGCGTCGGCGCAGTTCGGCGATCGCCGCCGTGACGGTGTCATCACCGTAACGATCGAGAATCTGGAACAGCCTCTCCTGCCCCACATGGAGCGCCGCCGCCTGGGCGCGGATGTCGCCGATGCGCTGGTCGGCCACCCGGATGTTCGAGCAGATGATGGCGTAGATCTCGGGGTCCATCACCCCTTTCTTGAACAGCTTGACCGGCGGCAGGCGCAGGCCCTCCTGTTCCACTGCCGTCGCGGAGGCGGAAAAGCCGCCTGGCACGGCACCGCCGATATCCGGCCAGTGACCGGTGTTGGACAGCCAGCAGAAGACTTTTCCCGCACGCCACACCGGCATGGCGAAACGCACGTCCATCAGATGCGTGCCGCCGAGATAGGGGTCGTTGACAACATAGATGTCGCCTGGCTCGGGCCGCAGCACACGTCCGTCCGATATCATCTCGATGATGGTCTTGGTCGAGTGTTGCATGACGCCGACGAATACCGGCAGCCCTTGCGACCCTTGCGCGATCAGCGCGCCGTCGATCGCCGAATAGATGCCATCCGAGCGGTCGTTGGCCTCGGCGATAACGGGCGAAAACGCCGCGCGCGAAAACGTCAGGTCCATCTCGTCGCAGGTCTGCTGCAGCGCTGCCTGGATGACGGAAAGAGTGATGGCGTCGAGGGTCATGACGCCTCCACCTCGACGATGATGTTCCCATCCCGGTCCGACCGGGCCCGGTCGCCCGGCTCCAGAACCGTCGTCGCATCCATCTGCTCGAGGATCGCCGGTCCCAATATTTCGGCGTCGAGCGGCAGCTTCTCCCTGAGATAGACCGGCGTGTCGCGCCAACTGCCGTCGAACCACACCGGGCGCACTTCGCGCAGCGCCTCCGCCAGCGTCGCCGCCCGTCCGGCCGGGTCGATCAGGCGACTGAGGTCGACCTCGGGTCGGGCGCCGGTCACCGATGTGTTAAGGTTGACGAGATTGGCGCGGATCTCCGGCAGTTCGACCTTGAAACGGGCGAAATAGGCCTTCTCGAACAGCGCTTGCAACGTCGCGCGGTCGACATCCGCCGAGGGCAGCGGCACGTTGACGATGTGCGTCTGCCCGACGAACTGCATGTCGGCGGAGTGGCTGACGCGAATGCTCTTCGGCCGCACCGCCTCCTGGGCGATCAGCGCCTCGCCTGCCGTGCGATGCCCGGCGAGAATGTCCCGCGCCCGCTGCTCGTCGAGCAGCGCGACCGGCTGGTTGACCGTGTTGACGAAGTCGTGGCGCAGATCGGCGACGACGCAGCCGAGCGCATTGGTGATGCCGGGCCGCGCCGGTACCAGCACCCGCGGCAGGCCGAGTTCGCGGGCAAGCGCCGTTGCATGAAGCGGGCCGGCGCCACCGAAGGCAAACAGCGTGAAGTCGCGCGGGTCGTGTCCGCGCGACACCGACACCATGCGGATGGCGCCTGCCATCTTGATGTTGCCGAGCCGGAGCACCGCCCCTGCCGCCGAAATACCATCAAGCCCGGTCGCCTTGCCGATCCTGTCTTCGAAGATCTGGCGCACTGCCTCGGCCGTCACCGGCGCGTCGACTGCGAGCAGCCTTTTCGGGTCGAGCCGCCCGAGCACCAGATTGGCATCGGTGATCGTCGGCTCGGTGCCGCCGCGACCATAGCAGATAGGGCCGGGATTTGCGCCGGCGCTCTCCGGCCCGACCTGGATCAGCCTGGAAGCGTCGACACGGGCAATCGAGCCGCCGCCGGCACCGACTGTGTGTACCGCTACCATCGGCACATGGATCGGCATCGCATATTCGATCTCGATCTCGTTGGAGACCGCAGGCTCTGCATCGAGGATCAGCGCGACGTCGGTCGAGGTGCCGCCCATGTCGTAGGTGACGAGATGGCCATAGCCGGCGCGCCGGCCGGTATACGCTGCGGCGATGACACCCGAGGCCGGGCCTGACATGACGGTCTTGGCCGCTTCGCGGGTGACGAAGCGTGCCGAGATCATGCCGCCATTGCCGTTCATGATCAGGAAGTCGCGGCCATAGCCACGCGCCGTCAGCTCGTTGCGCAACCGCCCGACATAACGTTCGAGGATCGGCTGCACGGCGGCGTTGACCGAGGCCGTGACCCCGCGCTCGAACTCGCGTGCCTCCGAAAGCAACGAGTGGCCCGTGGCGATGTGGCCGTTCGGCCAGCTTTCTCCAGCGATCTCGGCAGCGCGGCGCTCATGGGCGGGATTGGCATAGGCGTGCAGGAAATGGATGACCAGCGCTTCGCAACCGGCGGCGGCCAGCTGGTTGACTGCCCGCCGCACCTCGTTCTCGTCGAGCGGCTCGCGCACCCGTCCCGAGGCTTCGACGCGTTCGGTGACCTCGAGCCGGAGATTGCGTGGGATGACCGGCACGAAGACGCCGGTCATGCCATAGGGCTGTGGCCGCGTGCGCCTTCCGAGCTCGATCACGTCACGAAAACCGCGCGTCGTGATCATACCGGTTTTCGCCAGCCTGCGCTCCAGCACGGCATTGGTGGTGGTGGTCGTGCCATGCACGATCAGGTCGATGTCGGCGATCGGAAAACCTGTTGCAGCGAGTGCCGCGATCACGCCATGCGCCTGGTTTTCAACTGTTGTCGGTGTCTTGGCGATGCGGACCGTCCCGCCATCCCTGCCGTCGATCAGCAGCAGGTCGGTGAAGGTTCCCCCGACGTCGATGCCTGCCACGACATTTCCCGCCTCTGCGGGAATATTCTCGTCCATGGACTAATCCCGAAAAGCCCGGACTACGTTCCTGTGCCAGTTTAGAAAGGCGTTTTATGCCACAATCTTGACGCTGATATCATTTGTATACTAATTAATAACCCGAACAAGGTCCCATTATTTGCCTGTATTTCCGCTGCGCGCCGGGTCTGGAAACGTCGCCGCGCCGGGCGAGAGGTTTGATCGATGAACACCGCAGCAGCGCTGAAGACGGCCGAAGCCAAGCCGCTTCAGTTCCCAATCCCTGCTAATGTCTACGCCGAAACCGTGGTTTCGGTGAAACATTACACGGATCGCCTCTTTTCCTTCCGCATCACCCGGCCGCAGTCGCTGCGCTTCCGTTCGGGCGAGTTCGTCATGATCGGCCTGCCCAACGCCGAAAAGCCTGTTTACCGTGCCTATTCGGTAGCAAGTCCGTCCTGGGACGACGAAGTCGAGTTCTTCTCGATCAAGGTGCCGGATGGTCCTCTGACCTCCGAATTGCAGAAGATCGTTCCCGGCGACACGGTCCTGATGCGCCAGAAGTCGACCGGCACGCTGGTGCTCGACGCGCTGACCCCGGGCAAGCGCCTTTTCATGATCTCGACCGGCACCGGCATCGCGCCCTTCGCCAGCCTGCTGCGCGATCCCGATACCTATGAGCGCTACGAGCACGTCTTCCTTACCCACACCTGCCGCGACGTGGCCGAGTTGACCTATGGCCAGGAACTGGTCGCCAATCTCGAAAGCGACCCGCTGATCGGCGAGCTGACCCATGGCCGCGTCACGCTCTACAATTCGACGACGCGTGAGGAATCCGAGCGCATGGGCCGCATCACCGCGCTCATTTCGTCGGGCAAGTTCTACAGCGACCTCGGCATCGACAAGCTCGATCCCGAAACCGACCGCATCATGATCTGCGGCTCGATGCACATGCTGAAGGACGTCAAGGAACTGGCTGAGAGCCTCGGCTTCGTCGAGGGCTCGCTGAATGAGCCGGGCAGCTTCGTCGTCGAGCGCGCCTTCGTCGGCTGATGCTTCCCTCAGTGCCGGATCGCCTGGCGGTCCGGCGTTTTGACCATCCGGTCAAAATAACGCTTCGCCGTTTCGATTTTTCGTCTAACTTCCGCCCCGGGGACTCGTGGAGCATAGCTACACGGGCTATTCTTGTTTTGCCGCGACGAAAGCATGGCTTTCCGTCGACGGCTCTTGAGATGTCGCGCCGACGACAAGGCGTCCGGAGGAAAGGCAGTCACATGAGCGGCAAGCTGCGCGAAGCCGAGAATCCGTCATCCGCCACCGTTACACCCTTGCCATCGCGGATGGCCGCGAATGCGGCCGACACGCACGCCATCGTCCGCAATCCCGGCATGGCGCTTGATCTTGGTTTTCTGGAATCGATGCGCAGCGTCAACCGTTCGGCGCTGGAGCGGCGGGTCGGCACGCTGACCAAACGGCGCTCGATCAAGGCCGACAACCAGGCGGCGTGGCTGCTCAGGTCGATCTCGCTGATGGATCTGACGACGCTCAACTCCAACGACACCGACGAGCGTGTGCGCCGGCTCTGCGCCAAGGCGCTGAACCCGCTGCGCCGCGACCTGACCGAGGCGCTGGGACTGGGTGAGGTGCTGATCCGGCCGGCGGCGGTCTGCGTCTATCATCCGTTCGTGGCCACCGCCGTGGAAGTGGTGAAGGGGTCGGGTATCCATGTCGCTGCGGTGTCGACGGCCTTTCCGCATGGCCTGGCACCGTTGTCGACACGTCTCGCCGAGATCGAGGCGTCGGTATCAGACGGCGCCGACGAGATCGACGTCGTCATTCCGCGCGGACTGGTGTTCGGTGCGAAGTGGCAGGAGCTCTATGACGAGATCAAGCAGATGCGCGCTGCCTGCGGCGAGGCCCATCTCAAGGTCATCCTCGGTACCGGCGATCTGGCGACTTTGCGCAATGTCACGCTCGCCTCGATGGTGGCGATGATGGCGGGTGCCGATTTCATCAAGACCTCGACCGGCAAGGAAAGCGTCAACGCGACGCTGCCCGTCGGCCTCGCCATGGTCAGGGCCATCCGCGCCTATCACGAGCAGACCGGCTATCTCATCGGCTTCAAGCCGGCCGGCGGCATCTCGACGGCCAAGGTCTCGCTCGACTGGCTGGTGCTGATGAAGGAAGAACTCGGCCGGCCCTGGCTCGAACCGGAGCTGTTCCGCTTCGGCGCGTCGAGCCTGCTGACCGACATCGAGCGCCAGCTCGAACACCACATCAGCGGCCGCTACTCGGCCAACCACCGCCACGCCATGGCGTGAGACGATGCGAAAGCAATCGCCGTGGAGCTTCTTCGCATCCCCCTCTGGCCTACCGGCCATCTCCCCCGCAAGGGGGGAGATTGGCAGCTTCGCCGCTCACACCTTTCCTCCAACCTCGATGATTGGCGGCGACGTCAGCGCAGGCTGATCTCCCCCCTTGCGGGGGAGATGGCCGCCCCTTTGACAAATATGGGGCCAGAGGGGGGTGCGAAGGATCGCCGACCTCGCAACGAATTGCTGGGAACATTCCAATGAACATTCTCGAACGATACCACGCCATGGATTATGCCCCAGCCCCCGAGGCCCGCTCAGAAGCCGATGCCTGGCTTGGGGCCCGCGATTTCTCGAAGGCGCTGTTCATCGCAGGCGACTGGCGCGCCGGCATTGACGGCAAGAGCTTCGACACATCCGATCCCTCAACCGGCAAGCTTCTGGCCAAGGTGTCGGACGCCTCTGCCGCCGACATCGAGACGGCGGTGGCCGCGGCCCGCAAGGCGCTGCCCAAGTGGAGTGCTGCCTCGGGTTATGAGCGCGCAAAAGTGCTTTATGCCATCGGCCGCGCCATGCAGCGCCACCAGCGCCTGTTTGCGGTGCTGGAAAGCCTCGACAACGGCAAGCCGATCCGCGAGAGCCGCGACATCGACGTGCCGCTGGCGATCCGCCACTTCATCCACCATGCCGGCTGGGCCCAGTCGCTGGCGAGCGAATTCCCAGGCCGCAAGCCAGCCGGTGTCGTCGGCCAGATCATCCCGTGGAACTTTCCGCTGCTGATGCTGGCCTGGAAGATCGCACCGGCCCTTGCCACCGGCTGCACCGTTGTCCTGAAGCCGGCCGAGTTCACGCCGCTGACGGCAATCTTGTTCGCCGAGATCTGCGAACGTGCCGGTGTGCCCAAGGGCGTGGTCAACATCGTCCAGGGCGGACCCGAGGCAGGGGCTGCGATCGTTAACCATCCCGGCATCGACAAGATCGCGTTTACCGGCTCGTCGGAGGTCGGCAAGATCATCCGCAAGGCAACTGCGGGCTCTGGCAAGAAGCTGTCGCTGGAGCTTGGCGGCAAGTCGGCCTTCATCGTCTTCGAAGACGCCGATCTCGACAGCGCCGTCGAGGGGCTTGTCGACGGCATCTGGTTCAACCAGGGCCAGGTCTGCTGTGCCGGCTCGCGGCTTCTGGTGCAGGAGAGCGTAGCCGAAGCCTTCATCGCCAAGGTCAAGACACGGATGAGCCGCCTGCGGGTCGGTTCTCCGCTCGACAAGAACACCGACATCGGCCCGCTGGTCGACAAGACCCAGCTCGACCGGGTCAGGCGCCTGATCGAGGAAGGCGCCAAACAGGGTGCCGTCTGCTGGCAGCCGGACCAGGACGTGCCATCATCAGGCTATTACCACCTGCCGACGCTGGCGACCGGTGTGGCGCCTGCCAACATCCTTGCCCAGGAAGAGGTGTTCGGCCCGGTGCTCGCCACCATGAGCTTCCGCAACACCGAAGAGGCGGTCGAACTCGCCAACAACACGCGTTACGGCCTTGCCGCCTCGGTGTGGAGCGAAAACGTCAATCTTGCCTTGCATGTCGCCCCGCAGCTCAAGGCCGGCGTGGTCTGGATCAACGGCACCAACATGTTCGATGCTGCCTGTGGCTTCGGCGGCTACCGCGAGAGTGGCTTTGGCCGCGAGGGCGGGCGCGAGGGGCTGGAGGAATATCTGGCGCCGAGCGAGCCGCATGGCCCTGTCATCAAGCCGTCGGTAGCACCGAAACAGGCCGCCCGCGACACCAGCGAGAACCAGGCCATCGACCGCACGGCAAAGCTGTTCATCGCAGGCAAGCAGGTGCGCCCCGACGGTAACTATTCGCTGCCGGTTCTCACCTCCAAGGGCAAGCTCGCGGGCGAGGTCGGCTTGGGCAGCCGCAAGGACATCCGCGATGCGGTCTCGGCGGCGCGCGCCTGCAAGGCCTGGCCCGAAGCGACCGCCTACAACAGGGCCCAGGTGCTCTATTATCTCGCCGAGAACCTGTCCGGCCGCACGGAAGAGTTCGCGACCCGCATCGTCGAACTGACCGGTGCCAGCCACAAGGCTGCCAAGGCAGAAGTCGAGGCCTCGATCGAGCGGCTGTTCTATTATGCCGGCATGGCCGACAAGTTCGAGGGCAGGGTGCACCAGCCGCCGGCGCGCACCGTCACGCTTGCCCTGCACGAGCCTGTCGGCGTCATCGGCATCGTTGCCCCTGACGAGGCGCCGCTGCTCGGCCTGATCTCGCTGCTCGCCCCGGCACTTGCCATGGGCAACACCACGGTCGTGGTGCCTTCGGCCGCCGCCCCGCTCGTGGCCACCGACCTCTACCAGGTACTCGAGTATTCAGACGTCCCTGCCGGTGCGATCAACATCGTCACCGGGCATACGGCGGAACTTGCGGCGGTGCTTGCCAAGCATGACGACGTCGACGGCCTCTGGGTCGTCGCCGAGGCCGAGATCTGCGCCAAAGCGGAGGCTGAATCTGTCGGCAATCTCAAGCGCGTCTGGACCAGCCACGGCCGCAGCCTCGACTGGCCGACCGCCCAGGGCGAAGCCTTCCTCCGCCGCGCCGTCGAGGTCAAGAACGTCTGGGTCCCATACGGGGACTGAGGGAAATAGGGGAATAGGGGAATAGAGGAATAGAGGAATAGAGGAATAGAGGAATAGAGGAATAGAGTTATCGCCTTCCCTTACTCCCTTACTCCCTTACTCCCTTGGCCCTCAGCTTATCTTCGTCAGCAGCTGCAGCAGCGTCTCTGCGTCCTTCGCCGACAGCGGCGACAACGTCTCCTCGGTGATCGTCCGCGCCCGCGGCAGAAGCTCGACAATGAGGCGGTGGCCCTCGTCGGTCAGCTTGACCATCAGGCGCCTTTTGTCGACCTCATGTTTGGCCAGCTGCACCAGCCCGCGTGCCGCGAGCCGGTCGATGACGCCCTTCACGGTCGCCGCATCCATGGCGATCAGGCCGCCCAGCTGGTTCTGCGAGGTTTCGCCGACGTCGCGCAGCTTGGCGAGCGCGGCGAACTGCGGTGGCGTCAGGTCGGCAATATGCGTCGCGAAGATCGCGACGTGACGCTGGTTGGCCTTGCGCAGGACAAAACCGATCTGTCCCTGGACCTGGTAGGTACCTTCGGTGGTTTCGGGGCTCATCGCAAGCCATCCCAGGCCTTGATGTCGGAGGCCTTCAATCCACCCATGCGGTCGTGAATGCGCGGCCCCGAGGTCATGACCAATGCAAAGACGATCTCGTCCGGTCGCGGCCCGTCGGGCACCCCCACTTCCATGGCATCGAAATGGCTGCGCACATAGGCGGCGTTGACATGGCCGATCGGCACGTCGAGCCGCGCGCCGAAAGCACCCAGCTTCTTGGCCGAGGGCACGATCGCCTTGGCTTCGCCAAGCCGCTCGCGCATGGCGTAACCGCCGGGCACATGCCACAGCGCGCCGTGTTCCAGTTCGCCGGCCGAGCCGACAATGGCGCCTTTGCCATAACCGTCGATGGCCTTCGCATCGCCGCCCAGCGCCGCGATCAGCCGGTCGGACAGCATCAGCCCGAGCGGTTTCAGATCCTCCATCGCGCTCTCAAGCTCTTCGACATAGCGGTCGGCGAACGGGTTCTTCACCACCGCAAGCGCTGCCGCTCGTCGTCGGGGGATATGCGCGGGTGGCCCTCCGTCGTGCAGGATTTCCTCGATCGTTACAGCGATCTTCCGGATCGGAAAGTCAGGCATGGACAGGTTCCCCCCTTGTCACACCATCGGTTACGGCAAGCTCATGCGTGCCGCTTATGCGGGTTCGGCCTCCTAGGTATAGAGCTGCAGTCTGGATTGACCCTTGCCGCCGCAAGGATTCGGCCACGGAAAATCCGGCGTCGAGCGCCGCCTCGATGTCGGCGGGGGCAAGCGGTGCGACGTCTGTCGTCACCAGCCGGTCGCCAAGGTCGCTGTCGGGCGCCAGGTCGCACGCTGGCCTGCGGTGGATGGCTGTGTGGCCGGGCAGGTCGACAGCGTTGGCGATCAGCGTCGCCGCAGCATCGGCCGCGGCCGCGTTTACCGCGAGCACCGTTACAGCGTCGGCGATGCCGAGCGAAAAGCTGCGGCCGCGCCAGCCGCTGGTGGCGATGCCGCGCACTGCGTCCTGCCAGTGGATCGTCAGCCTGTCGGCCAGGCCGTGGCCCGTGCCGGCAATCGCCACCGAGAATTCCTGGCCACGGGCGATGTGCAGGGCGATGTCACCGCCATTGTTGACATAGGCGCGCTCGATTGAACGCCCGGCGATCATCGCGGCCATCATCTCGTCGGCGACAGAACCTGCGACGGCGGCCATCGGTGTGATGAACTGCCCAGCCAAAGGCGCGACGGCGGCTTCCATGCGCCGCGCTGTTGGTCCGTCGAAGTCGCGGGGCCTTGACGATGCCGGGCGGCGCAGTTGGGCAAGCTCCTCGACCAGCTCGTCCAGGATGGTCTGGAAGCGTTCCGCCGCCTGTTCGTAAGCGGCGCGCACCTCGCCGGTCTCGCCAAATGCCTCGACGATCAGGTCGATGGGGCCATGATTGAAATGCAGGCGGTGCTTGTCGGGCAGCCAGGAGATTTCGGGTCCATTCATCGCGACCCGCCCGGCGCCGTCAGGCGCAACTGCGCCAGCGGTGGCCAGGGGTTGTCGGTCCCGGCCGCTTCCGTCGCCCGTTCGTTGAGATACTCGCCGCCGCGCGCCAGCACGTCGTCGATGCTCCTGATCTCGCCGTCATAGCCGCCCAGTGCCAGGTAGTCGTCGCGCCGCAAGGTGAATTCGATCGGCGCCACCAGGGCCGGTGTCGGCACATAACCGAAAGCGTTGTCGGGCACCCTGAGGACGTCGACCATCAGCGTGATGCCGCCGCCCGGCCAGACATAGACAGGCGCGCCGCCCACCGTCACGTAGGTTCTCAGGCCTTGCACCGAACGCGTCAGGTTGACCGGGTTTTCCGTCACCCCGGCGCGCAGGCTGCCGCCGGCGCCGCCGACGAACAGCACGGTACACAAAGCCGGCTCACAATTGTCCTCGATCAGCCCAACCGACTTGCGCAAGCGGTCCGGGAACGGCTTCTTGACCGGCATCAATTCGTCGTTGAGCTCGTAATAGGCGAACTGCTCGCCCGTCGTCGAAACCATCAGCAGCGACAGGCCGGGCCGCGCGCCTTTCTTGGCATTCCAATCGCCGAGGATCTCGAGCGGGTCGGAGATGCTGGTTCCACCCCAGCCGAGGCCGGGCTCCGACACCTTGAAATAACGCCCCGGCGTCGAGCGGCGGCCGAGGATCTTAATGCCGGTCTCCTCCCAGCCAAGCACCTTGCCGGCCTGGTGCTCGGAGACGACGCCAGTGATGTGGTCGTCGACGACAACCACCTCGTCAACGAGCCCGCGCCATTGCGTGGCGAACATGCCTATGGTCGCCGAGCCACAGCCGACGCGCATGCGGTGTTCGGTCGTGCCATCGATGACCGGCGGCTTGCCGGCCTCGACCACGATGGCGGCGCCGCCGTCGATGCTCAGCTCGACGGGCTTCTTGTTGCAGAGGTCGAGCAGCACCGCGCAGGTCACCCGGCCTTCGCTCTTCGAGCCGCCGGTCAAATGGTGGACGCCACCGAGCGACAGCATCTGCGAGCCGTATTCGCCCGTCGTCACATGGCCGATGGCCTCGCCCTGGGCACGCACCGTCGCCGTCTCGGGGCCGAGATGGCGGTCGGTGTCGATCTTCACCTTGACGCCGCAATAGGAGAAGATGCCCTCGGTGACGACGGTGACTAGATCGACGCCTGCGAGCTGCTGGCTGACGATGAACGGTGCCGGCTTGTAGTCGGGATAGGTGGTGCCGGCACCGATGGCGGTAACGAAGCGCCGCCCGGTGTTGACCAGTTCGCCATCCCACGCCTCGCCGCTGAAAGGCACCACGGAATTGCCGCTTTCGACCGCGAAATCGAGCACGCGGACTGGGTCGGCGCGCACGATCATGCCGCCGAAATTGCCGTAGCGGTCGCAGGCGCCGGTGTGCCCTTCGGCGATGTAGCACATCACGGGGCAGGCATCGCAGCGCAGCTTTTCGCCCGCCTGCCTGTCGCCGGCCGGGTGTGTCTCGAAACGCTCGGAAAGCTCGTTCATCGACGTGCCTCCTCGATTGCGGCCAGGATTCGCGACGGCGTTGCCGGCACCTTGGTGATCGCCACTCCGATGGCGTGGCGGATGGCGTTGAGGATGGCGGGCGCCGTCGGGATCAGCACATGCTCGCCCAAACCCTTGGCGCCAAAGGGTCCTTCCGGGTCCGGAACTTCCACCAGTATGGTTTCTATCGGCGGCACGTCACCGATCGTCGGGATCAGGTAGTCGTGCAGGTTCTCGGTACGGCCGGGAATGTACTCTTCCATCAGCGCCATGCCGATGCCCTGGGCGATGCCGCCCTCGATCTGGCCTTCGGCAAGCAGCGGGTTGATCGCCCGGCCGACATCATGCGCCGCGGTGATCTTGATCAGCTTCACGGTGCCAAGCCTCATGTCGACCTCAAGCTCGGCGATCTGCGCGCCATAGCCGTAGACAGCATAAGGTTTGCCTTGGCCCTTGGCATCGAGCGTCGTCGTCGGCGGGTCGTAGCTTTCCTCGGCGGCGAAGACAAGGCCGTCCTTGTCCACTTCGAGCAGCGTCAGATCGATGCGCCGCCGCTCGCCGCCCTCATGCACCAGGAGCAGTCCGCCCGGCAAAAGCTGCAGCGACGCTTTGGCCGAGACATTGGCAAAGCGCAGGATGCCGTCTCGCAAGGCTTTCGCGGACTTTTCCGCCGCTTTTCCCGAGACATAGGTCTGGCGCGACGCCGAGGTCTTGCCCGCATCGGGTGTAACAGCCGTATCGGCACTTCGAAGCACGAAATCGCCGAGCGGCAGGCCAAGCGCGTCGGCGGCGATCTGGGCGATGACGGTGTTGGCGCCCTGGCCGATGTCGACCGCGCCCTGGTGCAGCACGACCTTGCCTTCGGGCGAGATGCCCAGCTTGATTGTCGAGGGGTTGGGCAAAGACGTGTTGCCGCAGCCATACCAGCACGAGGCGATTCCGACGCCGCGCTTGATCTTGCCGTTGGCCGCGTTGAAAGCGTCCGCTTCGGCCAGCGCGCGTGTCCAGCGCAGGCTCAGCGCCTCGAGGCAGTCGCCGATGCCGACACCGGTGTCGAGCCGCTGCCCGGTCACCGTTTCGGAGCCGTTTCGAAGAGCATTTTTCAAGCGTATCTGCAACCGGTCGAGGCCAAGCTTGTCGGCCAGTTGGTCGAGCAGCGTCTCTTGCATCAGGGTAGCCTGCGGCACGCCGAAACCACGGAACGCGCCCGACACCGGGCCATTGGTGTGGATGGCGCGAGCGATGGCGCGGTAATGCGGCGTGGCATAGGGCCCGGAGGCATGCACCGGCACGCGATTGGCGACGGTCGGGCCGAAGCTGGCATAGGCACCGGTGTTGAACTCGCCATCGAACACCATGCCGCGAATGGTGCCGTCGGCATTGGCGCCGATTGTTGCCTTCATCGCGGCCGGATGGCGCTTCGTCGTCGAGGCCATCGATTCGGTGCGGCTATAGGCAAGGGCTGCCGGGCGCCCTGTCTTCAGTGCCACCAGCCCTATGAGCGGTTGCAGCGAAACGTCGATCTTGGAGCCAAAGCCGCCGCCGGTCGCCGTCGGCAGGATACGCACTTTTTCCACCGCGAGACCAAGGATACGCGCCGTGTCGTCGCGATCCAGATGCGGTGCCTGAGTGCAGGCTGCGATCGTCAGCGTATCGCTGTCCATCAATGCATAGCCGGCTTCCGGTTCGATGTAGGCGTGCTCGACATAGGAGGTCTGCATGCTGCCGGAGACCACGCATGCGGCCTGCGCCAGGGCACTTTCCGGCTCGCCGCGCTCGACAAGGCCGCGCACCAGCAGGTTGTCGGGTCGGTTGGCATGGACCAGCACTGCGCCTTGCGCCTGGGAAGTGGCCGGCTCCAGTGCTGCCGGCAACTCGCGCCAGGTGATGGGGAAAGACGTCACATCCAGGTCGCGCGCCGCCCAGCCTTCGCAAGCGACAAGCGCCACCGCCTCGCCACGGAAACGTGTCTCGCTCTCGGCCAGTGCCGGCTGGTCGGCAAAAGGCGGGATAACGCCGAAGCTGTTGATGCCGGGGATGTCGCCGGCGGTGAAAACCGCAACGATGCCCGCATTGCCTGCGACGTAGGCGTCGAGGTCGCCGAACGAGAATGCGGCTCGGTGATGCGGCGAGCGGATCACCAGCACCGACAACGCATCGGCGGGAAATGAATCGCCGCCGAATCTTTCGCTGCCAATCACCTTCGGGATGCCGTCGAGCCTGATGGGCGAGGCGCCTACGGCCGAACCAGCCGGGGGCATGCGAAAATCAAGAGATGGTGGCAGCATAAAGTGCCATGCCTCCATCACCGCCTCGACGATCTTGCGATAGCCGGTGCAGCGGCACAGGACCCCGCCGAGCGCGTCCTGGACCTGTTGTTCGCTTGGGCGCGGCTCCCGTTCCAGCAACGCAGTTGCCGTCACAAGCAGTCCGGGCGTGCAGAAACCGCATTGCGCGGCGCCATGTGCCAGGAACGACGCCTGCAGCGCCGAGAGGTCGCTGCCCCGCAGCCCTTCCACGGTGCGGATCGAAGCGCCTTCGACCGAGGCCATCGGCAGCAGGCAGGCGCAGACGGGCTCGCCGCCGAGCAGCACGGTGCAGGCGCCGCAATCGCCGGCATCGCAGCCGACCTTGGTGCCCGTCAGCCTGAGGTCGTCGCGCAGTACCGACGACAGGCGCCGCATCGGCGCAGCGGACACCGACACGGAGGCGCCGTTGACAGTGAAGCTGATCGGCGCCCGGTCGGTTTTCATGCCGCCGTCCGTCTCTGCGAGCCATGCGTTGCAAGCAGAAGCGCCCGCGCCACGATTTCGCGCGCAGCACTTCGCCTGTATCCGGCACTGCCGCGCACATCGTCGATTGGTGACAATTCATCCAATCCGGCAGCTTGCACCGCGGCTTCGGCGATCTCCGGCCTATGCCCGACAAGTGCTGCTTCCAGCGCGTGCAGCCGTCGCGCCACGGCCGAGCACGACCCCACCGAAATCGCCGCGCTTGCGATCCGCGCGTCCGTACCGAGCACGACCCTGGCCGCCGCCATGGCGATCGAAATGACCAGATAGCGCCGCGCACCCAGTTTGACGAAGGCCGAGCCGCCGCCAGTGCTGGCCTTGGGAATGCGCAGCGCCGTCACCAGCTCGTCCTCGCGCAGCTTGGTTCGGCGGTTGCCTATGATGAACGCGCCAAGCGGCAAAATGCGCATCTCGTGGCGCGACCGCAGCTCGACCTCGGCGTCGAGGATCATCAGCGCCGGTACCCCATCGGCGGCCGGTGAGGCGTTGCATATGTTGCCGGCTATCGACGCGACGTGCTGAATCTGGATCGAGCCAATTTCGCGCGCCGCCTGCTTCAGCGCGTCGAAGGCCGGCGGCAGCGGCGCCTGGATGATCTCGGTCCAACTGGTGCGCGCACCAATGACGAAGTGATTGTCGCTTTCGGTGATGCCGCGCAGTGCGCCGATGTCATTGATATCGATTACATCGAAATAGAGAGGCCGGTTGCCAAGAGCGGGATAAACGTCCGTCGCACCCGCCAACACTCGCCAAGAGCCCTCGCTGAGCAGCGCCAGCGCCTCGTCGAGTGACTTGGGTTTCGCGTAACGGGTCACGCAATGCCTCCCGGCTGTTGCCGGACATTTTCATTCGTACACAAGTGATAACCTGCCGCGATCTTTTGTCAAAGCCTGGCTTTACTTCGCCGGATCACGGTGGGCGCATGGCGGCCAAGTTGAAGGTTGACGCCGGCCGCCATCTGGTCGAATTTCGACGGCCCGCCAGCACGGCGGTATCAGAAACGAGTTGGGGACATCATGGCTACGGACGCGCTCGTCGTCGTCGATCTGCAAAACGACTTCTGCCCTGGCGGCGCGCTTGCCGTGAATGGGGGCGACGAGATCATCCCGCTGGTCAATGACCTGATCCGCCACAGCGAGCACGTGCTGCTTACCCAGGATTGGCATCCGGCCGGTCATTCGAGCTTCGCCTCGAGCCATCCCGGCAAGCAGCCTTTCGAAAGTGTCCGCATGTCCTATGGCCCCCAAACGCTGTGGCCGGATCACTGCATTCAGGGCAGCCGCGGCGCCGATTTCCATTCCGGGCTCGCCTGGTCCAAGGCCGAACTGGTTATCCGCAAGGGGTTTCGTCCGAACATTGACAGCTACTCGGCGTTTTTCGAGAACGACCGCTTCACGCCGACGGGCCTTGCCGGATACCTGCGCGAGCGCGACGTCGCCTCGATCACGCTTGTCGGCCTCGCCACCGATTTCTGCGTCGCCTATTCGGCGCTTGATGCGGTCAAGCATGGCTTCGCCACCACGGTGCGGCTCGATGCGTGCCGCGCGATCGATCTGGGCGGTTCCCTCGACTCGATGATCGGCAAGATGCGTGACGCCGGCGTCAAGCTGGTCTGATTTCCTGACTTTGGCAGCATCAGACGTTGCGGTCATCAATTCGAACACAATGCCCGGCGTAAACGCCGGTTCCGAGGGGACGGCATGAAGGGTTCGCGTATTGCGGCAGCGTCTCTGGCGCTGGCCTGCCTGCTGGCGAGTGCAAGCACCGCGCTGGCTGCCGAGCAGGGATTGCCCGGGGCGACGATGTCGTTGGTGTGGGCACTGCCGTTTGCGGGATTGCTGCTCTCCATCGCCACCGGGCCGCTGCTTTATCCGCACCTCTGGGAGCAGCACTACGGCAAGATCACAGCCGGCTGGGCGGCGCTGGTGGTGGTGCCGATGGCGCTGTCTTTCGGCTTCGACATCTCAGTCGAGGCCGTGCTGCACACGCTGCTGCTCGAATACATGTCCTTCATCATTCTTTTGTTTGCCCTTTTCACCATCTCGGGCGGCATCCTGGTGGCAGGCAACATCCAGGGCACGCCGCTCATCAATGCCGGCCTTCTGGTCATTGGCGCGTTGCTGGCCTCCGTCGTCGGCACCACCGGCGCGTCGATGATCATGATCCGGCCGGTGATCCGCGCCAACGACAACCGGCCGTTTAACGCCCATGTCATCGTCTTCTTCATCTTCCTGGTGTCCAACATCGGCGGCTCGCTGACGCCGCTCGGCGACCCACCGCTGTTCGTCGGCTTTCTGCGCGGCGTAGACTTCTTCTGGACCACCGTCCATCTCTGGCGCGAGGCGCTGTTGGTCGGCGGCATCGTGCTGGCCGCCTTCCTCGCCGTCGATTGGCACTTTCACCGGCGCGAGTCCGGGCAGCCCAAGGTCAAGGACCCGACACCACATTCGAAGGTGCGCATCCGCGGACTTGCCAATATCGCTTTGCTCGCCGGTGTCATCGCCGCGATCCTGATGTCGGCGTCATGGAAGCCCGGCGTCGCGTTCTCCGTCTACGGCGTCCATGTCGAACTTCAGAACCTCGTCCGTGACGCCATCATCCTGGCATTGGCCTTCGTGTCACTGGCGGTCACCCGCAAGGAATACCGCGCCGCCAACGGGTTTTCATGGGGTCCTATTCTCGAAGTGGCCAAGCTGTTTGCCGGCATCTTCGTTTGCATCGTGCCCGTCATCGCCATCCTGCGCGCCGGGCTAGATGGGGCTTTCGCGCCGCTGGTGGCGCTGGTCACCGGACCGGGCGGCAAGCCTGACAACCTCGCCTATTTCTGGCTGACGGGCGTGCTGTCGTCCTTCCTCGACAATGCGCCGACCTATCTCGTCTTCTTCGAGCTTGCCGGCGGAGACCCACAGGCGCTGATGACGACCTTTGCCACAACACTGGTGGCGATCTCGGCCGGCGCCGTGTTCATGGGCGCCAACACCTATATCGGCAATGCGCCGAACTTCATGGTCTACGCCATCGCCCGGGAAAGCGGGGTCAGGATGCCCGGCTTTTTCGGCTACATGCTGTGGTCGAGCGCGATGCTGATCCCGACCTTCCTGATCGCGGGGTTTGTGTTCTTCGCCTAACCCACGCCGACATAGCGCCTGACCATCCCAGGATCCTCGCGCAGCCGCCCCACGTCCACCGTCTCGCGGTTGCGACCGTTCTCAATGAAGGCGACGCGATCGGCGACGGGCAGCACGGCGTCGACGCGCTGTTCGACGAGAATGGTCGAGACATCGCGCTCGCGCAGCCTGGCCACGGTTTCGCGGATATTGGCGATCATCGACGGCATCAGCCCTTCGGTCGGCTCGTCGAGCAGCAGGACCTCGGGTTCAACACACAGCGCGCGCGCCATGGCCAGCATCTGCTGCTCGCCGCCCGACAACGTGCCGGAGCGCTGCTTCAGCCGGTCGCGCAACAGCGGGAACAGGTCGAGCACGCTGTCGCGCACCGCCTTGCCCCTCTTGCGGGTCATCAGGCCGATCTCGATGTTTTCGGCGACGGTCAGCTCGGCAAACAGCCGGCGCCCTTGCGGCACATAAGCCACACCCGCCTTTGGCACCTCGTGCGCAGGGAGCTCGGTCAGCACGCGTTCGCCCAGCCTGATCGAGCCCGCACGCGCCGGCACCAGCCCCATGATCGCCTTCAGCGTCGTGGTCTTGCCGGCGCCGTTACGGCCGAGCAGGCACAGCACCTCGCCCTTGCGCAGTTCGAGGTCGAGGCCGTGCAGCACCTGCACTTCGCCGTAAAAGCAGTCGAGGCCTGATATCGTCAGCGCCGCATTCATGCTTCGGCCTCCTGAGCGGTGCCAAGATAGGCTTCTTGCACGGCGGCGTTGGCGCGGATCTCGGCCGGGCTGCCTTCGGCGAGGATCCTGCCGGCATTGAACACGCTGATGCGACGGGCCAGCGCCATGACAACGGGCATGTTGTGCTCGATCAGCAGGATGGTGGCGTCACGGGCGATCTCGCGGGCCAGGGCGATGAAGTTCTCGATCTCGCCGTCCGACAGGCCCTGCGTCGGTTCGTCGAGAATGAGCAGACGCGGCCTGAGCGCCAGGCCCATGGCCACCTCGAGCAGCCGCTGGTGGCCATAGGCCAGAGTGCCGGCCTGCTCATGCGCGCGGCCAGCGAGGCCGACGCGCTCCAGCGCCTCCATCGCCCCTTGCCGCACCGCGCCGCGCGACCGGCCGTCGGTCAGTGTGCGCTGTACCGGCAGGGCGACGTTGTCGTAGGCGCTGAGATTGGCGAAGACGCTGGTGATCTGGAAGGTGTAGGCGATGCCGCGCCGGACCCGCAGATGCGCCGGCATGGCGGTGATATCCTCGCCGTCGAAGACGATACTGCCTGAGGTCGGTGCGTAGCGGCCGCAGACGAGGCTGACGAAAGTGGTCTTGCCGGCGCCGTTGGGGCCGATCACCGCCCTGATCTCGCCCGGCTCAAGCGAGAAGTCGACATTGTCGACGGCGCGCAGGCCGCCGAAATGACGCGACAGACCCTTGGTGGTCAGAAGCGCCGTCACGGCAGCCACCCGAGCCAGCGGTCGCGCAGCGTGCCGAGAACGCCCTTGCGGAACCAGAGCACCAACAGGATCAGCATTGCGCCGACAATAAGCATGTAGGCCGAGGTGTAGCTGCTGGTGATGTCGATCACGTAGTACATGAACAATGTGCCGAGCAGCGGCCCGAGTGTGGTCGCGGCACCGCCGAGCAGCACCCAGAGCAGTGGCAGGATCGAATATTGCACCGAGGCAAATGTCGAGCCGACATAGCCGAACAACAGGGCATAGGCCGCCCCGGCCGCGGCACAGATGACGCCCGAGGTGACGACTGCCGCCAGCTTGTTGGCGAAGGTGTCGTAGCCAAGCATCTTCGCGCGCTCCTCGTTTTCGCGGATCGCGACCAGCACACGGCCGTGGCGCGAGCGGACGATGGCGAGCGTGGCGAACAGGGCAGCGGCAAACAGCGCCACTGCCGAGAGATAGCGCGTCGCCGGGTTGGTCAGGTCGAGCGTGCCGGTTCCCAAAGTGATCTGCCGCGCCTGCTGCTGCAGCACCAGCCCCTCGTCGCCGCGCGTCCATGCGCCGAAATAGAGTGTTACGAGATAAAACACCTGGGCAAACATCATGGTCACGATCATGAAGGCGACACCCGAAGTCCGGAGCGCCAGCAGGCCGACAATCAGCGACACGAGGAAGCCCGCGCCGACGCCACCGGCAAAGGCCGGCACCACGCCCCAGCCAAGATGATAGAGCGGCAGCCCGGCGCCATAGAGCCCGGCGGCGAAGAACATGGCGTGGCCGAGGCTCAAGAGCCCGACATAACCGAACAGAAGGTTGTAGCCCATGGCGAAGATGGCCAGCACCAGCACCCGCGCCAGAACGCCATGGTGGTATTCGGGCAGGATGTAGTTGAGCGCGACGAGCAGGGCGATGACCACTGCATGCAACGCGTAGACCCTGGCCGTCGCCCCGTCGCCGCTCATTTTGTCGCCGTTCCGAACAGGCCCTGCGGCCGGAACACCAGCACCATGGCGACGACGAGCGTGGCGATGATCTTGGCCAGGGTCGGCGAGAAGAACACCGAGATGATGCCGTCGGATACGCCGATGAGAAGGGCGGCAATGACGGTGCCGCGCAGCGAGCCCAGCCCGCCGATGATGACGACGATGAACGACAGCAACAGCGGGTCGAGACCCATCAAATAATGCGCCTGCTGGATCGGCACGATCAGCACGGCGGCGATTGCCGCGAGCATCGCGCCAAGCGCGAACACCGCGCCATAGACGCGTCCGACCGGGATGCCGAAGGCCTGAGCGGTCTCACGGTCGTATTGAGTCGCCCGCATGACAAGGCCGATCCTCGTGCGGGTCAGCACCAGCCAGGTGGCAAGCAGCAAAAGCGCCGATGCGGCGATGATCGACAGCTTGTAGCCGGAGTAGCCGAACCAGGGCAGCTGGATTCGGACGTTGAAGGGCGGCGTCACCGGCCGCGCCTCGGGGCCGTAGAAGGTCAGAGCCAGCTGCTGGATGATGTAGAGCAGGCCGATGGTGGCGACAATGGTGGCTTCCGGGTTGTAGTCGAGCCGGCGCAGGACAAGCCGCTCAGATATCCAGGCGATGAAGCCGACGATCAGCGGCGCCAGCACCAGGGCTGCGGCGAAGCCGAGAGCTGGGTGTCCACCAACGGCTGTGGTGATCGCCCATGCGAGCACGGCGCCGAGCATGAAGAATTCGCCATGCGCGACATTGACGATGCGCATCACGCCGAACACCAGCGACAGGCCAAGCGCTGTCAGCGCCAGCACTGCCGAGGTGACCAGGCCTTCGAGCGTGGCAAGCAGGAGATGCGGGAAGAAGGCCACTAGCCAACCCACCTGGGTTGCGCTTCGTCGCACCCCCCTCTGGCCTGCCGGCCATTTCCGCCACAAGGGGGGAGATCAGCTGACGCTGATATCTGCGCCAACCACGGACGGTGCAAGATGGCAGTGGCGACAGAGCTGCTTATCTCCCCCCTTGTGGGGGAAATGGCCGGCAGGCCAGAGGGGGGCAACGTCGAGCGCATTACAGGCCAGTCTATCGCCGTACCCTCACAACGGCTGCGTCGTGTAGTCCGCCTCCGGCTCGTACAGACCGTCCTCGATCGAGGTCCGGTGGACGACGTTGAGCTTGCCGCCTTCGACCTTGGAGATGTTCTGGTGGCCGAAGACCTGGTGGATCTTGCCGTTGAACGTCTTGTCGCCCTGCGGGTGCTCGGGACCTTCCTTGAACGCGGTCAGCGCCTCGGTCGCCTCGACAAGCTTGGCGCGGTCTTCGGGCCCCTTGTAGCCTGAATCCTCCATCGCCTTCTTGATGACGTAGAGCGTTTCCCAGCAGCCGAACATGTGGGCGGCGGTCGAGACGTCCTTGGCATCCGTCGTCGAGGCGCCGTTGTCGTCGATGCCGACGGCGGCGCGATACGCCTTCTGCGCCTCGCTGTCATTGGCTTGGGCGTAGCGCGGCGAGCCTTCCCAGAAATGGCTGCCGTCGAGGAATTCGAGGCCCGGGCTGTTGATGTCGACGGCCTCGAGCGAGTCGATGAAGCCGAACAGCTGCGGCTTGGTCGAGCCGTAGAATTCGCCGAGCTCCTTGACGAAGGTCAAAACGCCTGGGCCGACCATGACGTGGTACAGCACCTCGGTATCGGCAGGGATCTGCGGCAGGTATTTGGTGAACGAGCTTTCGGTCGGCGGGATCGGAATCTGGGCGACGACCTCGCCGCCCTGCGCCTTGATGGCGGGCGCGAAATAGTCGCGATGGTCGTAGCCGAAAGCGTAGTCCGGATAGATCATCGTCACCTTCTTGCCAAGGTTGGCCGCGACCCAGGGCGCGACCGAGGTGACCTGCGAGCGCACGTCGGTGATGCCGGGCTGGAACACCCAGCGGTTCAGCTTACCCGAGGCGACGTGATAGCCTTCGCTGACGACATAATAGGGGATCTTGAGCTCGCCGGCGGTAGGCGCCGAGCCGACGACGACATGCGAGAACAGCGTGCCGAAGACGATGTCGGTCTTGTGCTGGCTGGCGAATTTCGCCACCACTTCGGCGCCGCGCTTGGGGTCGGTGCCGTCATCCTCGACAATGATCTCGACCGGCCGTCCGTTGATGCCGCCGGCATCGTTGATCAGCTTGACGGCGGCGTTGGTGGTCTTTTCGTACCAGCGGCCATAGGCGGCGCCGATGCCGGTGCGGTGGGCCTGGAAGCCGATCTTGATCGGAGCGGAAGATTGCGCCTGTGAGTAGCGCACGAAACCCGGGGCTGCCATCAGGCCGGCGCCGGCGGCGATGCCTTTCAGCGCCGTGCGGCGGCTTAGGCGCGATTTTCCGAGGTCGAAGAAGCGATTGCTGTCAGTCATGCCCTGTCCCCTTGCCGTGTCCTTTGACCAACGATCGTGCGGATTGGCAGCCCTTCCGCCGAGGGCGAAAAATTGCATGTATACAAACTAGATCACCAATCCCTGGACGTGGCAATAGTTGCTTCCCCAAGGTCAAAATCCACCTGCATTTGCACTATCCCGCCGTTGCTGTCGAGAGCAGCCAGAGGCCGAAAACGGTGTAGCCGATCATCAGCACGATGAGCGGCAACTGGCTGAGCGAGGCACTGGCCGCATTGGGGTGCATTCGCCAGGCAAACACATGGGCGACGAGCACCGCCAGCACATGCCCGCCGACGATCGCCGCCGCCTGGAGGTTCCACAGCAGCCAAGCCGAATGCGCGCCCATGGCGATGCCGGCCTCGACCGGCATGTGGGCTGTGCCGAGCAGGTTCCAGCCCAAGGCGAACGGATCCGACAGCGCCACCAGCGCGTATTGGCCGTTGACCAGAAGTGCCGTCAGATAGTGCGAGAAGTGATAGGCCAGCGCGATGGGAACGATCGACCAGACGAACAGGCCGGCGGCCTCGGGCAGCGGCGCGGCACTGCGGACCACCCTTTCGCCCGCGACGACCGCGAGCAGTCCGACGCCGGCGAGTGCAACGAACATCGCCATCAGGCCGAAGCTGTTGGTGGCGACCAGCGCGGTGCGGCCGGGCAGTTCGAGCGGGTTGATGCTGTTGAGCCCGAGCCAGAAGAACGTCTTCGAAAAGCCGTCAAACGATACCGAAGCGAGGGTCGCGAGCAGGAACAGCGCCCCCGCGGGCGGCAGCGCTTCGGCTTGGTAAAGCTTGGCGCCCGGCCAGCACAGGGCAAGGCGCAGGCGGGACCGGTCCTTGCTGGCCTCGACGATGCCGAAGCGGCCGATCATGGCGAAGAAGGCCGAGAGGAATTCGCCCTGACGGCTCCAGCGCTCGAAGCCGAAGGCCAGCATGGCGGTGAAGGAGATGATCCAGTAGAGGCCGGCGGCCATGGCGAGGCGTGCCGGATCGTCCGGGGCGGGGTCGATCAGCTCGAACCAGGCGAAGGCGAAGAACAGAATGACTGCGGGCCAGTAGCCGAGCCATTCGGGAAGATGCAGTGGGGTCTTTTGCCGAGCCTTGGCACCCAGCGCTCCTGTGACCAAGCGATAAGGTCCGTACCATGGGTTGAGCCAAGACCAGAGATTGCCGCACAGGCCCTGGGCCAGCGTGAGCCCGACCCAGAGCAGTGTCCAGACCGTCAGGGGCAGCGGGTTGGACAGCGGGTCGCGCGAGCCGATGAAGCCCGCTGTGATCAACACTGCGAAGACGGCGAAGGCGGCGAGGCTCGCAGGCAACCGTAGATCAGGGATGGAGCCGAGCGGCAGGCGCTTGCGCCAGATGGACACCAACCGCGCCGGCGGCAGCAGTGCCAGTACCAGAAAACTCGCCGCCACCGCGAACGCTGCGCCGGCTATGTAATGCCCGGTCGGCAACAGCAGCACATGGCCACGGTCGGAGGCATGGGCGAAAGCGGGCGAGGTGTGCGATGCGGCGGCAGCGCATGCGGCAAGCACTGCTGCCGCTTTGCGTTGGACGGTTGTGGCTGTGTTGGTTCCGCGCATCACCTTGCCGGTGTGCCACATGGTCGGGGTCGCGGGAAGGGTGCGACTATCGACGGCGGATGGCGACAGGTGGTGACGCTCGCGCTTTGCGAGGCAACCCTTTAGCCTCGCGACCTTCGCACCTCCCTCTGGCCTGCCGGCCATCTCCCCCACAAGGAGGGAGATCACGTCTTCATCAGCCGCCCGGCCAACTACCAACGTTGCAAAGGCTCATCCATACAACGTTGCAGAATGAGCGCCGCCGGCAACGAGACTAATCTCTCTCCTTGTGGGGGAGATACCCGGCCGGGCAGAGCGGGGTGCGAAGGAATGAGAGGTTGAAGGAAACCCAAATTCAAGCCCCAAGCCACCCCTAAACCTTCACCAACTGCTCCACCCGGTCCTTCTCGCCGAAGATGCGCAGATAGCGGGCGATTTCTTGTCTGTCGCCGGTGGCCTTGGCGGGGTTGTCGGAGAGCTTGACCGCCGGGCGGCCATTGGCCTCGGTGACCTTGCAGACCAGCGAGATGGCGTTGAGGCGGTCGGTTTCCTTGGGCGCGCAGCCCTCGAAGTCGTTGGTGAGGTTGGTGCCCCAGCCAAAGGACATGCGCACCTTGCCCTCGAAGTGGCGGTAGGTCTCGATGATGGTGTCGACGTCGAGGCCGTCGGAGAAGATCAGCAGCTTCGAACGGGGGTCCTGGCCCTTCTTGCGCCACCAGTCGATGATGCGCTCGCCGCCTTCGATCGGCGGGGCGCTGTCGGGGCGGAAGCCGGTCCAGTCGGCGACCCAGTCGGGCGCGTCGCGCAGGAAGGCCGCCGTGCCGAAGGCATCGGGCAAGACGATCAAAAGGTTGCCGCCATAATAGCGCTGCCAGTCGCGCAGCACATTGTAGGGCGACTGCTTGAGCTCGGCCTCATCGTTGGCAAGTGCGGCATAGACCATCGGCAGCTCATGCGCGTTGGTGCCGAGCGCCTCGAGGTCAGTGTCCATGGCCAGCAGCACGTTAGAGGTGCCCGTAAAGGCCTCGCCGATGCCTTCCTTGAGCGCCTCGACACACCAGCGCTGCCACAGGAAGGAGTGGCGGCGGCGGGTGCCGAAATCGGAGATCTTGATCTCGGGCAGCATCTTCAGCCGCTCGGTCTTGTCCCACATCTTGGCCTTGGCGCGGGCGTAGAGCACGTCGAGCGCGAAGGGTCCGAAGGCCTTCATCGCCGAGCGCGAGCGCAGCTCGTTGATGATGGCAAGAGCCGGTATTTCCCACATCGAGGTCATCACCCAGGGACCGGCGAAGGTCAGCTCGTACTGGCCGTCGCGCTTTTCCAGATGGTAGGGGGGCAGCTGGAAGTTCTCGAGCCAGGCCAGGAACTCCGGCTCGAAGATCTGCTTGCGGCCGTAGAAATTATTACCGCCGAGCCAGATCATCTCCTTCTTGGTGAAGCGCAAGGTGCGGGCATGGTCGAGCTGCTCTCGCAGCTCGCCCTCGTCGATCTCCTCGGCCAGCTTGACCGAGGTGGCGCGGTTAATCAGCGAAAAGGTGGCGTCGACCTTGGGGTGCATGCCCCAGATCATCTGCAGCATCAGGAGCTTGTAGAAATCCGTGTCGAGCAGCGAGCGGACGATCGGATCGAGCTTCCAGGTGTGGTTGTACACCCGCCGTGCAATGTCGGTCCTGGCCATGCCGCTTCAGTCCTCCTTGGCGCATCCGCCCGCCGTCCGGCGCGCGCCGCATTCCTCGTTCTAGCATTGGGATATAGCGCCGGGGCGATCAAGCTTAAGAGGCGAAAAAAGCAGCGCTGGACCTATCGTTGCATCGTCCAATCAAGTTTGCCGCTGGACAGGTTCCGCTTTTCTTCGAATCGCGGAACCTCTCTATCTCTTTGTTTCTACGCAATTCCGGACGGAAAACCGCTGCACACTTCTGCTGGAATTGCTTTTAGCCGGCGGCGGCCGCCTTCTGGCCGCGCCGCTTGCGAATGCTGATCTGGCCGGTGACGGCCTGCTCGGTGCGGGCGGGAAGTTCCTCGCGCTCGGCGAATAGCCAGTCGATGAAGGATTGAACGATGGGTGCTGAGCGCACCTCGTTGCGGCAGACGACATAGAAGGCATCGACTGCCGGCACCGACAGGTTGAAGGGCGTGACCAACTGGCCGCGGGCGAGCAGGCTCGATGCCGTCACCGTGTCGCCCAGCGCCAGACCATGGCCGTGCACGGCGGCTTCCGTGGTCAGGCTGGCGCCGGCCATGCGATGCTGCTGAACCGGCTTGACGTCGAGCGCGTCGGCTGCAGCAAGCCAGGTGTGCCACTCGCGACCGTCATCGGCATGGAGCAGCACGTGGTCGGCGAGGTCCCGGACACTGCGGATCGGCCGGTTGTTGATCAAGGTTGGGCTGACGACGGGAAACAGCTCCAGCGTCGACCACTTCTTCAACCAGCAATCGGTCCAGCTGCCGTTGCCGTAGAGGACGCAGACGTCGACGTCGGGCGAATGGATGTCGCGCGGGTCGTTTGAGGCGTTGAGGCTGAGGCTTATGCCGGGATAACGCGTGGTGAAGCCGCCAATGCGCGGCACCAACCACAGCGACAGCAACGCTGGAACGCAAGAGACAGTGAGCTTGCCCGAACTGGTCGGCCGGGTCATGCGCGCGGTGGCGGACGCAATGCTCTCGAAGGCGCCGGTGACGGCGGGCAGAAGCTCGGCGCCTTGCGGGGTGAGTTTCAGCCGCGAGCCGGCGCGTTCCAAGAGTTTGACCTTGAGCGTCGCCTCGAGCGCCCGGATCTGGTGGCTGATGGCGCCATGGGTGACGTTGAGCTCGCCTGCTGCCTTGGTCAGCGAGCCATGGCGGGCGGTCGCCTCGAAGGCGCGCAGCGGGTTGAGCGGAGGCAGGCGGCGGGACATGAAAACTCCGCGCGAAGGATGAGGTATTGTGAGAAAATCTCACAGCGATAAGCTTAACATTATCAATTGCTATTTCAACGGCGCTGCCGGAAACTCGCTCCACAACAACCAAAAAGCATGCGGGGACACGAGATATCAGGCCGGACGCCGGGAGCGGGCGGCCGCAGGCGATCGCCCCGCTTTGCCGTCTTGGACCACAGGAGGATAGCATGGGTTTCGACGTCAAAAAGCTCGACGAGCTGCGCAAGAAATATGGCCAAGGCCATGGCGGCGATCTGTTCGACCCGAAGTTCCGCCGCGTCGCCGACAAGATTTTCAACAAGGCAGGCACCCGGCTTGCGCCCTATTCGGGCGTGCCGACCTTCCTGACCGCGCCCTATCTCCAGGTCGACAACGACAACCCTGATTTCGGCGACCTGCAGGTGGCGATGGTCGGCGTGCCGATGGATCTCGGCGTGACCAATCGCCCGGGTTCGCGCTTCGGCCCGCGCGCTCTGCGTACCATCGAGCGCATCGGCCCCTATAACCACGTGCTCGACTGCGCCCCGGTGCAGGAACTGCGCGTGGCCGACATTGGCGACGTGCCGTTCCGCAGCCGCTACCGGCTCGAGCTCAGCCATGAGGACATCGAGCGCCGCATCGGCCAGATCGTCGACGCCGGCGTGGTGCCGCTGTCGGTCGGCGGCGACCACTCGATCACCCATCCTATCCTCAAGGCCGTCGGCAAGAAGCGCCCGGTCGGCATGATCCACATCGACGCCCATTGCGACACCGGCGGCGCCTATGACCTGACCAAGTTCCACCATGGCGGCCCGTTCCGCAACGCCGTGCTCGATGGCGTGCTTGATCCGAGCCGTGTCATCCAGATCGGCATCCGCGGCTCGGCCGAATATCTGTGGGAGTTCTCCTACGAGTCCGGCATGACCATCGTGCATGCCGAGGAGATCACCGGCATGGGCATCCCCGCGGTCATCGAGAAGGCGAAGAAGATCGTCGGCGATGGCCCGACCTATCTCTCCTTCGACATCGACAGCCTCGACCCGTCCTTCGCGCCCGGCACAGGTACGCCCGAGGTCGGCGGTCTGACGACGCGCGAGGTGCTGGAAATCATCCGCGGCCTAAAGGGCCTCAACCTTGTCGGCGGCGACGTCGTGGAGGTCGCGCCGCAATATGATTCAACCACCAACACTGCCCATGCCGGTGCCCAGGTGCTGTTCGAGATCCTCAGCCTGATGCTGTTCAGCCCCTTCGTCACCGGCAAGAAGGACTGACCGGACAGATCAACGCTGGCCGCCGACCTGGAAGCGGCGGCCAGGCGGCAACGACCGCAACCGACAACCCAATCAATCCAGAGGGAACCGAAACATGAACATCAAGACCGCACTGCATCAGACAGTTGCCGCCCTCATCGTCGCGGGCGGCGTCACCTTCGGCCTCCAGCCCGCCAATGCCGATGCGCTCGAAGACATTGCCAAGGCCGGCCAGATCAATGTCGGCGTGTTCGCCGACTTCCCGCCCTTTTCTTCGGCCAGCGCCGACATGAGCCTCAAGGGCTATGACATGGACGTCGCCCAGGCGATCGCCGACGCGCTCAAGGTCAAGCTCAACCCGGTGCCGGTGACCGGCCAGAACCGCATCCCCTATCTCACCGACAAGCGCGTCGACCTTCTGATGAGCGTCGGCTACTCCAAGGAGCGCGAAGAGGTCATCGACTTCGCCGCGGCCTACGCGCCTTACTACATCGCCGTGATCGGCCCGGCCGAACTCAAGGTGGCGGGCAAGGAAGACCTTGGCGACAAGTCGATCGCCGTCAACCGCGGCACGCTCGAGGACACCTCGCTAACCGAGGCCGCCCCGGCTTCCGCCGACATCAAGCGCTTCGACAACTACAACGCCGTCATCCAGGCCTTCATCTCGGGCCAGACCCAGCTGATGGTGGTGGGCAACGACGTTGGCGCCCAGGTGCTGGCGCGCCAGGAGGCGCTTAAGCCGGAGCAGAAGTTCCAGCTCTTGACCTCGCCGTCGCATATCGGCCTCAACAAGAACGAGGAAGGCCTGAAGAAGGTCATCAACGACACGGTCGCGGCGATGCTCACCGACGGCCGGCTGTCGAAGTCGTCCGAGGCCTGGCTCAAGGTTCCGCTCAACCCCGAGAACCTCAAGGACTGAGCCGTGAGCTACAGCCTCGACTTCGGCTGGCTTGAAGGGGCCGTGGGCGCGATCGCCCGCGGCGCCGCCATGACGGTGTTGCTGATCGTCGTGACGACGATCGCCGGCACAGTCATTTCCATCGCTGCCGCCGCCGGTCGTCGCAACGGGCCGAAATGGCTCCAGCGGGCCATCACCTGCTATGTCGAGGTGATCAGGAACACGCCGTTCCTGGTACAGCTGTTCTTCATCTTCTTCGGCCTGCCGAGCCTCGGCATACGGCTCGACCCGATCGTCGCCGCCATCCTGGCGATGACGCTCAACATGGCAGCCTACACCACCGAGATCGTCGGCGCCGGCCTCGACGCGGTGCCGAGGGGCCAGCGCGAGGCGGCCGCTGCTTTGGGCTTGCGGCCACGCCAGGTCTTCGTCAAGATCGTGTTGCCGCAGGCACTGAAGGTCATCTTCCCCGCGCTGACGAGCCAGATCGTGATCATGATGCTCGAGTCTTCGGTCGTGTCGCAGATCGCAGTGAGTGAACTCACCTACGAGGCCGACATGCTGCAGGCGCGGACATTCCGTCCCTTCGAAACCTATTTCGTCGTGGCGATGATCTATCTCGGCTTGTCGATCTTGTTGCGCCGCCTGCTCGTCGGCATAGGGCGCCGCACGCTTTCGGCAGGTGTATCATGATCGAGTTCACCTTCTGGGACATTGCGCGCAACCTGATCTTCGCCACACGGTGGACCGTGTTGCTGTCGATCGCGGCGTTCGCCGGCGGCGGCATTGTCGGCGTCGCCATCCTGTTGTTGCGCATCTCCAAGGCCAAATGGGCACGGCGCTTCGCCAGCGGCTATATCGCCTTGTTCCAGGGTACGCCCTTGCTGATGCAGCTGTTCCTGATGTTCTTCGGCCTGCCGATGCTGGGCTTCCGGATCGAGCCATGGACGGCGGCGGTGCTCGGCCTGACCTTCTTTGCCAGCGCCTATCTCGCCGAAATCTGGCGCAGCGGCGTCGATGCCTTGCCGCGCGGCCAGTGGGATGCCGGCGCCAGCCTCGGCCTGCACTACCTGCAGGAACTGCGCCTGATCATCCTGCCGCAGGCCTTCGCCATCACCCGGGCCCCGGTTGTCGGTTTCCTCGTCCAGCTGATCAAGGCAACTGCACTGACCTCGATCATCGGCTTTGAGGAACTGCTCCGGACCTCGAACGCCATCAACAACGCGACGTTCGAACCCTTCACCGTCTATGGGCTGGTGGCGCTGATCTTCTTCGTGCTGTGCTACCCCCTGACCCAGTATGCCCGTTCATTGGAGGCCCGTGCCGCAGCACACTGAACCGCCCATCACAATAACGACAGGGAACAGCTGGCACAAAGCCAGCGCCAAATGAGGAGAACTGAGATGACCAAGATCCTGAACCATCCGATCAGCCGGCGCGCCGTGCTGGGCGCGGGCGTCGCTTCGGCAAGCCTTCTGGCGATGCCGTCGATCCTCAAAGCCCAGGACAAGTCGATCAAGATCGGCGTCTATGGCGGCTACTTCAAGAAGTCGTTCGACGAGCACATCTTCCCCGAATTCACCAAGGCGACCGGCATCGCGGTCGAATCCGTCGCCGAGCCGACCGGCGAAGCCTGGCTGGTGCAGCTGGAGCAGGCGGCCAAGGCAGGCCAGGCGCCGGCCGACCTGTCGATGATGTCGCAGACTTCGATGCTCAAGGGCCAGTCGACCGAGCTGTGGGCACCGCTCGACCTCGCCAAGATCAAGAACAGCTCGAACCTGATCGAGCATTTCATCAACAAATATCCTGATGGACGCGTCGCCGGCATCGGTGCTGTTGCCTGGTACATCACGCTGGTCACCAACACCAACGTCTTCCCGACCGCGCCCGACAGCTGGGCTGCGTTCTGGGATCCGGCCAATGCCGACAAGCTCGGCCTGCTGGCGCTCGCCTCCAACTCCTTCCTGCTCGAGGTGACGGCGACCACTTTCATGGGCGGCACCAAGGCGCTCGACACCGAGGAAGGCATCCAGAAGGCGCTGGAGAAGCTCGCCGAGGTCAAGCCGAATGTCCGCCTGTGGTATCGCGACGAGGCGCAGTTCGAACAGGCGCTGAAGTCGGGCGAGATTCCGATGGGGCAGTATTACCACGACGTCACCGGCCTCGCCGCCGCCGAGGGCCAGCCCGTGCGCTCGACCTTTCCCAAGGAAGGCGGCATCCAGGATTCCGGCTCGTGGGTGCTGTCGCGCGCCTCGAAGAAGACAGAAGAGGCGCATGCCTTCATCGACCATATGTGCCAGCCGGCGGTACAGGCGCTGATGTCGCGCAAGGTCGGCACCGCACCGACGGTCAAGCGCGAGCTGACCGACCTGACGGCGGAACAGTTCGCCGGCGTGTCGTCCGACATCCCGCCGATCATCCCGCGCTACGATCTCTACACCACCAAGGCCGACTGGATTAACCAGAAGTGGACCGAACTGATCGTCGGCTGATCTGCGTTTTTCCTTCTCCCCGCTCGCGGGGAGAAGGTGGCCCGCAGGGCAGGATGAGGGGCAGAGCCGGCGCGGCAAGGCTCGCACCGCCCCTCATCTGTCTGCCGGCATCTTCTCCCCCGTGAACGGGGAGAAGCAACGGTTTCCGCAACGCCGCTCCAACATTTCAAGGCCCCCTCATGTCCGGACTCGTGCTTAAGGACATCACCAAGTCATTCGGCAACTTCACCGCTGTCGATACGGCCAACCTGTCGGTGCCGCATGGCAAGTTCGTCTGCCTGCTCGGCCCGTCCGGCTGCGGCAAGACAACGCTTCTGCGCATGATCGCCGGCCTCGAGGACCCCTCGAGCGGCGCGATCCTGCTCGACGGAACCGACATCACACCGGTGCCGACGCACAAGCGCAATCTCGGCATGGTGTTCCAGTCGCTGGCGTTGTTTCCGCATCTGACCGTCGGCGACAACATCGCTTATCCCTTGCGCATTCGCGGGGCGTCACGCGAAGAGCAGAAGAAGCGCTCCGACGAGCTGTTGAAGCTCATTCATCTGCCCGGTTTCGCCGACCGTCCAGTCGCCAAGCTGTCGGGTGGCCAGCGCCAGCGTGTTGCCATTGCCCGCGCGCTGGCACTGTCGCCGAAGCTGTTCCTCCTCGACGAGCCGCTGTCGGCGCTCGATGCCAAGCTGCGCGAGGCGATGCAGGTCGAATTGCGCCAGCTGCAGCAGCGCTTGGGCATCACCACCTTCGTCGTCACCCACGACCAGCGCGAGGCGATGACCATGGCCGACCTCGTCGTCGTCATGGGCAACGGCAAGATCCTGCAGGCCGCACCGCCGATCGATATCTACCGCAAGCCGGCCGATGCCTTCGTCGCCGACTTTATCGGCATGACCAACCTGCTCGACGCGGAAGTTGATCGCGCCGGCCGGGTCTCGGTGCTCGGCCAGGCCATTGCAGGCCTCACGATACCTGAAGGCCTGACCAAAGCCTCGGTATCGATCCGCCCCGAGGACGTTCATCTCGGCTCCGTCGGCGGCGACGCCATATCAGGCACGGTGACCTTCGTCCGCGATCTCGGCGGCACCATCGAGACCTTCGTTGAAACAGGCGGCAAGACAATCATCGCAGTGGCGACGCCACGCGAGCGGCCCGACGTCAAGGCCGGCCAGCAGGTCGGCGTGACATTGCCGGCGCAGTCTTGCGTGGTGCTGAAATCATGAAACGCGAGGCGCCGAAATCGCTTGCCGATTACAGCCCGCTGTTCTTTCCCGGGCTGATGCTGATCGTCTTTTTCGTCGTGCCGTTCTCGACGATGATCGCCGTCAGCTTCTTCCAGCGCGATCCCTCCGGCTTCTATACGCCGGATTTCGTCTTCTCCAACTATGCCCGTTTCCTCAGTCTGTTCTTCGGCAAGGTGCTGGGCTTTTCCTTGGTGCTGGCGGTGATGGTGGCGATCTGCTGCGTGGTCATAGCCTTTCCCTTCACCTATCTGCTCACCAAGCGGCCGCGAAAGGTGCAGACGATCTGGCTGGTCTGCCTGCTGTCGGTGCTGTCGCTGTCGGAAGTCATCATCGGCTTTGCCTGGTCGACGCTGTTTACACGAACCGCCGGCATCACCAATCTGTTTGTGGCGATCGGCTTGATGAAGGAGCCGGTGGCGCTGACGCCGAGCTTCTGGGCGGTGCTGACCGGTATGGTCTACCAGGCGCTGCCTTATACGATCCTGGTGCTCTATCCCGCCTTGGTGCGGCTTGACCCGACGCTGCTGGAGGCGGCGCGGACACTCGGCG
Organism: Aminobacter sp. NyZ550; assembly: GCF_025628925.2. NCBI lineage: Bacteria > Pseudomonadati > Pseudomonadota > Alphaproteobacteria > Hyphomicrobiales > Phyllobacteriaceae > Aminobacter > Aminobacter sp. NyZ550. The sequence goes on along the minus strand of NZ_CP114190.1, from coordinate 382,529 downwards.
CCTCGCCGGTCAGGGCGTTCATGAACGTCGTGGTGCCGGCGTTGCGCAACACCATCGTCGCCACACTGATCATGGTCTTCGTCTTCGCGCTCGGCTCCTATCTGTTGCCGCAGATCCTCGGCCGGCCGTCGCACTGGACACTGTCGGTGCTGATCACCGACCAGGCCATCTACCAGTCCAACATGCCGTTTGCCGCGGCGATGGCGGTGTTTTTGGTGCTGATGTCGCTGGCGCTTGTCGGCTTGACGCTGCTGGTCGGACGCAGGGAGAACGCGCTGTGATACAGACTTTCCTTCGCCGGCTCTATTTCGTCGCCGTTGCCCTGTTCCTGGCGGCCCCGTTGATCGTCGTTGCCGGCGTCTCGGTCAACGAAAAGCAGGACCTGGCCTTTCCGCCGAAAGGCTTTTCATTGGCCTGGTACGCACAGATCTTTGTCGATCCGGAATGGCGCAAGGCGCTGTTTGCCTCGCTGTCGCTGGCGGTCACTGCGGCGGCTCTCGCTGTCGCCATAGCGCTTCCGCTGGCATGGTTCCTGTGGCGGCGCATAGCGCCATGGGCCAACGTGTTCCAGATCCTCGGGCTGGCCCCGTTCATACTGCCGCCTGTCATCACCGCACTCGGCATGCTCACCTTCTGGGCGACGTCAGGCTTCTACGGCCAACCTTGGACGGCTGTCATCAGCCACGCGATCTTCTTCGTCACCCTGCCGCTGGTGACGCTGTCGCTCGGCTTCGCCTCCATCGATCGTTCGCTGGTCGAGGCAGCGGCGACGATGGGCGCCGACGACCGCACGGTGCTGAAGACGGTGGTGCTGCCGCTGATCCGCCCTTATCTCGTCTCGGGCTATGCCTTCGCCTTCGTGCTGTCGCTCAACGAGTACATCGTCGCCTACATGACCATCGGCTTCACGCTGGAAACACTGCCGATCAAGATATTCAATGCCCTGCGTTACGGCTATACGCCGACCATGGCCTCGGTGTCGGTGTTCTTCGTCGCGGTGGCGGCGCTGGTGTTCGGCCTGATCGCCAAATTCGGTGACATCAGGCGGCTCTTGGGTGCGATGTCCTCGGAGACCTGACGCGCCTGCGACAAGTCGGGCGGCACCTTCGAACGGTGTCGCCTGAGTGACAATTGTCAGCCGCCCGGTTGTCGCGCCCGGTGGCTGCCGCTCCTAGCATCGCAATCATGCCGACCAAAACCCCCGGCGGCCATGCGGGAGCGAAGCGCCATGTGCGGATTTGTGTGCCTCTGGAACCTCGATGACGAGGAACTGGCCTCGCGGATGATCCGCAAGATGGAGCACCGCGGGCCGGACGCACTGGAGGTGCTGCGGCCAAGGAACATCCCGGTGGTCATGGCGCACGCCCGGTTGGCCATTATCGGCCCCGACAACGGGGCCCAGCCGATCTACCAGGGCGACGACATCCTGGTCGTCAACGGCGAGATCTACAATCATAGCGATCTCAGGGCGATCCTCGGCGAGAGCGCCTTCCAGACCCGCAGCGACAGCGAGACCGTGCTGCATCTTTTCCGCAAGAACGCGCTGCGCTGGGTGTCGCGGCTGGACGGCATGTTCGCCTTCGTGCTGGCGACCCCGGATCGCATCATTGCCGCGCGCGACCCGCTCGGCATCAAGCCGCTCTATGTCGCCCATATCGGCGAGGGGCTGGCGTTTGCATCCGAGCTCAAGGCCTTCGACGGCGTAGATGTCGCAAAGATCGAAGCGCTCGAACCTGGCGTCATGTTCGACAGCCAGGCCGGCATGCGGCGCTGGTACCGCATACCGCAAGGTGCGGCCGACCCGGAGCCCGGTATCGACGAGGAGCTGACCTGGCGCGAGCTCAGGCTGGTGCTGGAAGAGGCGGTCGCCAAGTGGATGGTCGCCGACGTCGAGGTCGGGTCGTTCCTGTCGGGCGGGCTGGACAGCTCGATCATCGCGGCAATCGCCGCAAGGCAGTCGCCGAAGCGGCTGAAGACATTTTCCGTCGGCCTCGCCGGCAGCCCCGATCTGATCGCGGCGCGGCGGGTCGCCGGCTATCTCGGCACCGAGCATTTCGAGCATGCGTTTACGCCGGAAGAGGTTGCCGACGTGCTGCCGCATGTCATCTATCATCTCGAAAGTGCTGATATCGACCTGGTGCGTTCGGCGGTGCCGACGCATTTGGCCGCCAGGCTGGCGCGGCGGCACGTCAAGGCGGTGCTGACGGGCGAAGGCGCCGACGAGCTGTTTGCCGGCTATAGCTATCACCACGCCTATATCGACCGGCCGCGCGAGCTGGCAGACGAGCTGACGCGCTCGCTGGGCACGATGCACAACATCAATCTGCAGCGCGTCGACCGCGTCACCATGGCCGAGAGCCTGGAGGCGCGCACGCCGTTCCTCGACCGCGAGCTGATCGATTTCGCCCAGAGCATTCCGGCGACGCTGAAGCTCAGGCGCACCGATCCGGCTTCACCCGAAAGCACCGGACCGACGACGGAGAAATGGATCCTGCGCAAGGCCTGCGCCGACTTGCTGCCGCATGATCTCGTCTGGCGCAAGAAGGCGCAGTTCGACGAGGGGTCGGGAGCTGTGACGGCACTTGGCGAGGCACTGCAGGCAATGACCGGCTCGGCCACGCCGCTCGACCGCGCCGCCGAGGGCGCGGTCTATGAGAGCCTTCTGCGGCAGAGCTACAGCGATCCCGATCGCATCATCAATGCGGCCGGCAAATGGGTCGCCAACCGGGTGTCGGTGGCGGTTGCCTAGACGGGTGCTGCGAAGCGCCCGTCAGATCACCGGCTTGTGCATCAGGCCGAGATGGTCGCGCCGGAGCCAGCGCCATAACAGCAGCACCGACACCACGGCGAGGCCGGAGAACAGGCCGATCCAGATGCCGCGGCCCTCGAAGCCGAAGTGGAAGGCAAGCAGCACGCCAAGCGGCAGGCCGATGCCCCAATAGCCGATCGCAGCGAGGATCATCGGCACCTTCGTATCCTGCAGCCCGCGCAGTTGGCCTGCCGATACCGCCTGGGCGCCGTCGACGACCTGGAACAGGGCCGCGAAGACCAGGAAGCTGACCGCGAGGCCGACCACCTGCGCGTTGGCCGGGTCGCCGACGTCGATGAAGGCCGAGATCAGCAAATGCGGCCAGAACACCATCACCAGCGCCATCAGAGCCATGAAGCCGACGCCAAGCACATAGGCCGTCCAGCCGGCACGCGTGATGCCGTCGCGGTCCCTGGCGCCGTAAGCCAGCCCGACGCGCACAGTGACGGCCTGGCCGAGACCGAGCGGGATCATGAAGGTGACCGAGCAGATCTGCAGCGCGATGGCGTGTGCTGCGAGCGAGGACGAGCTGATAAGCCCCATCAGGAATGCCGCGGCGTTGAAGATAGTCACCTCGAAGGCAAGGATGCCGGAGATCGGCAAGCCGAGTTTGAGCAGCGCCCTGAAGCGCGGCCAGTCGGCGCGCCAGAAGCGACCGAACAGGTGGTAGCGGCGGAACTTCTTCTCTATCATGACGACGGCCGCCATGCCGACGAACATCATGCCGCTGGCGATGCTGGTGGCAAGGCCGGAGCCGGCGATGCCCATCTCGGGGAAGCCCCATTTGCCGAACACCAGAAGCCAGTTGCCGAGCGCGTTGGCCGCCACCGCGATCGCCATGATGACCAGCGCCCAGCCGGGCCGCTCCAGCGCCGAGATGAACGAGCGCAGCACGATGTAGCCGAAGAACGGCAAGGCCGCCCATTGCAGGTGATGGACGTAGATACCGGCCTGCTCGGCGAGTTTGGGCTCCTGGCCCATCGCCAGAAGTATCTCCTCGGCGTACCACAACAGGGCCCAGATCGGGATCGAGATGAGCACGGCGATCCACAGGCCCTGGCGCACGGTGCGGCGGACGTCGCGCACCGAATGGCGCTTGCGGCCAAGCTCGGCCGCCATCATCGGCGAGGTCGCATACATCAGGCCGAGGCCGAAGATCAGTGGTGCGAAATAGAGGTTGGAGCCGAGTGCGCCGGCGGCCAGCGCATCGGGACCCAGCCGGCCGAGGATCATCACGTCGGTCGCCGTCATCGCCGTCTGGGCGAGATTGGTGAGGATCATCGGCCAGGCAAGCGCCAGCATGGCGCGAAGTTCGTCGCGCCAAGGAGTGGCCGGTGATTGCGCGCCGGTTGCGATCGCAGACATGGTTTTTCGTCTTTCGGTGGCGATATCGCGGCTCATTTGGCGTCGATATCGCGAGTTTTGACGACGGAATCCGCCCTTTTGGCGCGTCGTGGCGCCGTTTGTGACCGAAAGTGCCAGTTGTGGCAAGCTGTCACCAAGACCAAGGATTATGCCAGCAGAGGTGGGCAGGCTGTGCTGTCAGTCGCCTGTCGCATCCGTCGGGCAATTGAGCTCGGCCATGATCCATTCGCGGAAAGCCCGGATCTTGGGCACGTTGCGGCGTCCCTCGGGATAGACCAGCCAGTAGTCGCCGCCATGGGCAGTGAGTTCGAACGGCTGGATCAGCCGGCCCTCGGCCAGTTCCGCGGTGAACAGCGCCGTGGTCAGGACCGTCACGCCCTGGCCGGCTATGGCGGCATTGGCCTCGGCGGCCTGCGAACCCAGGCTGGTATCGGGCATCCTGTCGAGTGCGTCCGCCGGCACATTGGCCTTTGCGAACCAGTCCTTCCACCAGATGTCGGCGGGGTTGAGGATCCTGAGCTTGAGCAGGTCAGCCGGCTCCTTGATCCCGCCGATGCTTTCGGCAAGGCGCGGGCTGAGCATGGGCGAAAATTGCGAGCGCAGCAAAAAATGGGTGGCAAGCCCGGGCCATTTGCCTGAGCCGGAGCGGATGCCGATATCCATCTCCTCGCGCGAGAAATCGACGAGGTAGCTCGAGGTGTCGAGGCGGACGGCGATGTTGGGGTGGCGCAGCTGGAACGAGCCGATGCGGGGGGCCAGCCAGTTCGACGCGAAGGTGTGGACCGTCGAAATGCCGAGCGTGCCGCCGGAGCCGGCGCGCGCCACCTGATAGGCCTCGCTCAACAGCCCAAATGCCTCTGTCACCATAGGCACCATGCGGCTGCCGACCTCGGTCAGCACCACCTGGCGCGGTTTGCGCAGGAACAGCGGTGCGCCGACGCGCTCCTCGAGCAGCTTGATCTGGTAGCTGACGGCGGCCTGGGTCATGCCGAGCTCGGCCGCGGCCTTGGTGAAACTGCCCTGGCGGGCAGCGGCTTCGAACACCCTGATCGCGGTCAAAGGCGGCAGTTGAAGCGGCATTTCCCGCACTCCCATACATAAGGCCATTTAATGGGTCGTGATCGACGTTCAATTGGAAAAGTCAATCATTCCAGACCAATATCTAGGTCAAGACATCAGCACACTTCAAGCATCTATAAAGGATGACGATCATGGCCACGGCACAGGCAAGCCTTTTCCATTGCGAGCAGATCGGCTGGACCTCGCGTCTGGCTGCAGCCTTCGGGCTGCGTTCGCGCAAACGCGTGCTGGACTTCCGTGACCTGCCGGACCACCTCCAGCGCGACGTCGGCTACATCGACGGCAAGGACCCTTGCGGCCGGCGGGTTTGAGCCTCCGCACGCGCATGTGTTCCCCGCTGTCATATCAACGGTTCATTTCCGCCGCCAAAGCTCCTATGAGCAATGGGGTGAACAGGGACCGGTCATATGACGCCGAAGGCAGTGTATTGGGACATGGACGGCACGCTGATCGACAGCGAGCCGCTGCACGAGGAATCGCTTGTTTCGGCGCTGCGCAGCGTCGGCATCGAGCCGCCGGCCGACCTGCACGCGCGTGTCGTCGGCCAGGCGGCGCGGCCGGTCTATGAGGTGCTGCGCGACCAGTTCGGCCTCGCCCTAGACTTCGACGACTGGATTGCCCTCAAATACGATCACTATCTGGGCCGCGCGCCGGACCTGCTTCCGCGCGAGGGCGCGATGGAGATCTTTCGCGATCTGAAGGCAAGGGGTGTGGTCCAGGCGATCGTCTCCAATTCAGACCGCTTAGTGGTCGAGGCCAATTTGCAGGCCGTCGGCGTGCACGAGCCGACGATGAAGACGATCAGCCGCAACGACGTGCGTCTCGGCAAGCCCGATCCCGAACCCTATCTGCGCGCTGCCTACCTCACCGGCATCGACCTGGCCGACACGGCTGTCATGGAAGACAGCGTCACCGGCGCCATGGCCGGCGTTGCCGCCGGCATGCGCACAATCTTCTGGCCGCAGGACAGGATCGATGGCCCGGCTGGCGCCTTGGTGGCGCATAGCGCTAAAGAGGTCAGGGCGCTGCTTGGGCTGGACTAGCTACGAGGATCTGGACGGGACTTTTTGGCGCGGCGGAGATGTCACGGCGTGAATCCCGGATCTTCGCGACGTCGCTTCGCTCTGCTCCGCCCGAGGGTGACGAACGCATTTGCCCTCATGGCTAACTCCCAACGACGGTGAATCGCAGAGCCGTCATCTCACATTCGTCATCCTCCGGCGGCGCAGGAGTGGAACGACTGCGCAGACCCCGCGTCCGTGCCGTAGCGTCGGCGATCAAACGGAGACGAAATAAAACCTGCCTCTCAGTTCCGGTACACCGGCTCCTGCTCGTCGAGGATCGCCTTGAGCTCGGCGAGGTGGCGCTCGGCCTGGCCGGGATAGTCTTCCTGCTCGAGCGCGGCCTTTTCGGCGATCTCGTCGGATAGCGTGCGCAGCGGCCGGCCGGTCCACAGCGCCTTGATGTAAGTTTCGCAGGCGCGCTCGAAATAATAGAGCCGGTTGAAGGTATCGGCGACGCTGTCGCCGATGACCATGACGCCGTGATTGCCCATGATCATCACCTTGATCTTGGGGTCGGCCAGCAACTGCGAGCAGCGTTCGCCTTCTTCCTCGAAGGCGAGCCCGCCATAATGGCCATCGACGACATGGCGGCGGAAGAAGATCGCGGTGTTCTGGTCGATCGGCGGCAAGGTGGAATCGGCAAGCGAGGCCAGCACGGTGGCGTGGATCGAATGGACATGCATGACGCAGCGCGCGTGCGCGCAGTTGCGATGGACCGCGCCATGCAGGCCCCATGCGGTCGGGTCGGGCGCGTTGGGGCCTGACATCGTCTGGGGGTCGTTGGCGTCGATCAACAGAAGGTCGCTCGCCTTGATGCGCGAGAAATGCACCTGGTTGGGGTTCATCAGGAACTTCGAGCCCTCGTCGTTGACGGCAAGCGAGAAATGGTTGGCCACAGCTTCGTGCATATTGAGTCGCGCCGTCCAGCGGAAGGCGCAGGCGAGGTCGACGCGCTCTTCGTAGAACGGCAGATTGGTCTGCTTGAGCTGGGTGACGGGCATTTGTTCCTCCCTCGCAATTTGCTGGCGTATCGTACCTTCGCAAGGTCGTTGCCGGCTTCGGAGCGATGCGGTGGCAGGAAGAATGCCGCGTCATGACTGGCGCGGCAACATCGGCTCATGCTGATTTCAGCTGGTCCAGCCTCAGCCCGCCATTCTCGACGATGAAGTCGATGACCGCTTCCAGCCCCTTGCCGCGCGACAGATCGGTGAAGCCGAACGGACGCTTGCCGCGCTGGCGGGCGGCGTCGCCTTCCATGACCTCGAGATTGACGTTCACATAAGGCGCAAGGTCGCTCTTGTTGATGACCAGGAAGTCGGAACGGGTGATGCCGGGGCCGCCCTTGCGCGGGATCTCTTCGCCCTGGCAGACCGAGATGACGTAAAGCGTGATGTCGGCGAGGTCGGGCGAGAAGGTCGCGGCCAGATTGTCGCCGCCGGATTCGATGAAGACGATGTCGAGGTCGGGGAATTTCCTGTTCATCTCAGCGATCGCCTGCAGATTGATCGAGGCGTCCTCGCGGATGGCCGTGTGCGGGCAGCCGCCCGTCTCCACGCCCATGATGCGCTCTTCAGGCAGCGCCTGCAGGCGGGCGAGCAGCAGTGCGTCTTCCTTGGTGTAGATGTCGTTGGTGACGACCGCGATGGAAAACTCGTCGCGCAGCGCCTTGCACAGCTTCTCGGTCAGCGTCGTCTTGCCCGAGCCGACCGGGCCGCCGATGCCGATACGAAGCGGGCCGTTTTTCGAGGTCATGACTGGAATCCGTTGAAGGCGAGGATGACGAAACCCGTGCCGATGACGAGGCACAGTGGCGAATAATACTGCCTGTCGAGCCGAGCGAACGGCATCTCGGGCGAGAGCCTGCGCCATGCCGGCGTGAAGCCGGCAATGCCACGGCCGATAAACACCAGCGCGACCATCAGCGCCGACGCTGCCAGGCCAGGCTTGGGAAAGGGCGTGGCGAAGACACCGACAAGCGCCAGCGGCCACAGCGTCGCCACGATGAGACAAGCGGTGACGGCGAAGCAGGCAAAGGGCGTGGGCATGGTCCTGATGCCGCGAGCCCCGACGACAGCGCGGGCGCAGGAGGCCTGGTCCGTACCGGGCCAGACGCCGCCGAGGCCCCAATAGGCGTGGATTGCGGCGATCAGATAGAGCACGAAGGCCAGGGCGAAGGCGAGAACGATCATGAGCGGAACAGTCTCGAATGTTGGGTCTCGTGGCGCATCGCCATGATGTCGGAGGTTAGGGCAGCGGACCCCAGATCGTCGAGGGTCGATACTGCCGCACGTGCGCCCACACGGAGCGCCACAGGCTCGAAGCCGGCAATGATGCTGGTTGCAGCCGTCTGGCCAATGACGCTTAGCCGGATTGCCGCCTGAAGGAGGTTGGTGGAGAAAGCCTGCAGCCAGGCGGCCAGCGCATCTTCCAGCGTTATGCCATGGGCGCCGGTGACGGCGCCGACGGCGACGCAATAGGGGCACTCGGCCGGAAGCCGCGCGACGACAGGATGCGGCCAAGCAGCGGCGGCGCTGAGGAAGGCCTCGCCCTGCAGCATCGATTCCATGTGGCGCTCGCGCGAGCCGGCCAATGCTTCGGCGAGTTCCGCCACCTCGCGCAGGTCGCCGTCGGCAGCGGCGCGGCGCCAGCTTTCTGCGAACAGCACCGCGTCGTTCCAGCCCGAGCCGATCTCGGCGAGCGCAGTCAGCCATGCTGCGAGGTCGTCGCGGCTGCCGATCAGATTATCATGTGCGGCCCGTTCGAGGCCGTGGCTGTAGGAAAATCCGCCGACCGGGAAGGTCGGCGACAGCCAGGCCATCAGCCGCAACAGCGAGGCATTGCCGCGCTCAGTCATGGTGGTGATGATGGTGGCCGCCATGGTCGTGGTGATGAGCATGGTCGTGCTCATGATCATGCTCATGGTGGTCATGACCATGATTGCGGCCGCGTTCGTGATGATGGGCGTGACCGTGGGAATGAACATGATCATGCGCGTGGCTGTGATCGTTGCCATGGCCGGAATAGGCGCCGCGCACAGGCTCGAAAGGGGCCACGATGTCGATCACCTCGGCACCCAGACCCTCCAACATCGCCTTGATGACATGGTCGCGCAGGATGAGGATGCGATCGGCCGATATGGCAGCGGCGAGGTGGCGGTTGCCGATGTGCCAGGCGAGCTGCGTCAGGTGGACGGCGTCGCGGGCGCGGATGTCGTAGAGCTCCTCCTCGGCGGCGACGACGCCGGCCGTGCGGCCGTCTTCCAGCAGCAGCAGGTCGCCGGTTTCGAGCACGACCGGCTCGGGCAGGTCGACGAGCACGCGTTCGCCATTGGACAGCGCGATGGCACGGCGCCTGATGTGGCGCTCGTCATGGGCGAGCACGGCGACGTCGAAGGGCTGCGCGCCTGATGTGGGCTCGGCACGGATGATCTTGGTTGCGCGCAGCATGGGGCGTTGTTCCTGTGGCGGGGGCCGGCGGCGGCTCAGACGATGGTGTCGAACAGCCGCCAGATCCACGATATCTGATACAGCAAAGTCGCTGTCACGAATGCCAGATGATATCGCCTGCTCGCGGTGGCGATGGCGATGAGGCAAAGTGCCACCAGGATCGGCGTGCGGATCAGGTACTCGCCACCGAAATGGGCGAAATGCGCCTCGCCCTTGACCAGCGTGTCGATGACGTCGAGCAGATAGGTCAGCGCCAGCAGCCCGAAAAACCAGGCGCGGCGCGAATAGAAGAAATCCTCGTAGCTTTTGTAGTCCTGCATCGAATCGGGGAAGAGCAGCGCGCACAGCAGGAACAGCGCGATGGCGTAGCCGAGGATGAACAGGTAGGTGCCGAAGGTCCAGCTGTCGATGGCGTAAAGGCCGAACTCCCACCACCAGAAATGCACCAGCGTCAGAAGCAGCGACGCCACCCAGGCGAGGTGCACCGGGTAGAGCCTGTACTGGTCGGGATGCTGGACGATGCGGGCGACGCCCGACAGGAGCCGCGCCATGCCCAGGCCGATGATCATGCCCATGACGATGCGGATATGCGGGAAGACCTCGGCCGGGATATCGGGCGTCATGGGACGCTCCTAGGATGGTCGAATGCGGGCATTGTCGGTTCCGGGAAAGTTTTCACGGCGAGGGTTGGAGGGAGCATCGTGCGCCGAATCAGCTGTCCAGCCAATAGACGTTGCCGTGAGCACGCCGTGTGCGAGACACAAAAAAACCCCGGCGCGCTTTCGCGGCCGGGGTATGTATCAAGCGAGGACGGCGAAGCTTATGCGGCTTCGGCGACGTCGTCGTTCTTCAGCGCTTCAAGAATGTTCTGCGGCGAGGAGACGCCATAGGGGTCGCTGTCGCAATTGTCGGCGAAGCCTTCTTCCTCGAACCACTTTTCGATGCGGCCGTTGTTGATGACGGCGGCGTAGCGCCAGGAGCGCATGCCGAAGCCGACATTGTCCTTGGCGACCAGCATGCCCATCTTGCGGGTGAACTCGCCCGAGCCATCGGGGATCAGCTTGACCTTGTCGAGGTTCTGCGACTTGCCCCAGGCGTTCATGACGAAGGCGTCGTTGACCGAGACGCAGTAGATCTCGTCGATGCCTTCGGCCTGGAATTCGCCATGCAGCTTCTCGAAGTCGGGCAACTGGTAGGTCGAGCAGGTCGGCGTGAAGGCGCCCGGCAGCGAGAACAGCACGACGCGCTTGCCGCCGAAATAGTCGGCTGAGGACTTGTCTTCCCAACGGAAGGGGTTCGGGCCGCCGACGGCCTCGTCGCGCACGCGCGTGCGGAAGGTGACAGCCGGAACTTTCTTGCCGATCATTTGAAACTCCATTTCCAAGATAGCGGGACCCCCGATCTTGGGCTCGGGGAATCCTGCCGAATTTTTAGCTAGCGCGGGCTCAATACCAATTGGCCGGAGGCGGTTCCAGCGCAACCGACGTGGCATCAGGTCGCGGGCGATTCCCCGGCGGCAGACGCGGTCAGGGAAGGTGGATCGTGGCGTCCATATAGATCACCGCCTGGCCAATCAGATAGACCCGGGCGGCCGCGACTTCGCAGCCGAGCACACCGCCGCGGGACGACAGCTGGCGTGCTGAAAGGCTCGTTTTGCCGAGTTTTGCAGCCCAGTAGGGAGCAAGCGTGGCATGCGTCGAGCCGGTAACCGGATCCTCAGGAATGCCGGCGCCGGGGGCGAAGTAGCGCGAGACGAAGTCGCAATCATTGCCGCGCGCTGTGATGCACAGGCCGAACGATCCGAGTTCGGCGATGCGCGGCAGGTCGGGCCGGTAGGCAAGCAGCGCAGCCTCGGAGGCCAGCTCGACGAAGTAGTTCTCGCGGTTGCGGAACAACTGCACCCAGCGGTCATCGCGCAGGCCGTTGACCAGCGCATCGCCTGATATGGCGAAGTCGGGGTCGAAGCGCGGGATGTCCATGCGATAGCCGTCACCCTGCGGTGTGACGAGAAGATCGCCGACCTCGCGGGTGGAGAAACGCATGGTGCGCTCGACACCCTTGCGCAAATGCAGCGCGCAGGCCGAGGCCAGCGTGGCGTGACCGCAGAACGGCACCTCGTCGGTGGGCGTGAACCAGCGGATGTCCCAGCCATCGTGGCCTGGCTTGAGGAACGCCGTCTCGGCGAGGTTGTTCTCCAGGGCGATGCCCTGGAGCACCTGGTCGGGCAGCCAGTCCGCGAGGAACACGACGGCAGCCGAATTGCCCGAAAAAACGTTGTCGGTGAAGGCGTCCACCTGGATCATTTCGAGCTTCATCGCGGCCTCCTCATCGCAAGCCTGAAGCTAGAACAGGAAGTAGCGCTGCGCCATGGGCAGCACCGTCGCCGGCTCGCATGTGAGTAGCTCGCCGTCGGCACGGACCTCATAGGTTTCGGGGTCGACGTCGATTTCAGGCATGGCATCATTGAGGATCATCGAGCGCTTGCCGATGCCGCCGCGGGTGTTTTCGACCGCCACCATCTCTTTTGCCACGCCGATGCGGTCGCGCAGGCCGCCCTCCAGCCCGGCCTTCGAGACGAAGGTGATCGAGCTGTGGGTCAGCGCCTTGCCATAGGCGCCGAACATCGGCCTGAAATGGCTCGGCTGCGGCGTCGGGATCGAGCCGTTGGGATCGCCCATCGGCGCGGTGGCGATCCAGCCGCCGAGCAGGACCATATCGGGCTTCACGCCGAAGAAGGCCGGATTCCACAACACCAGGTCGGCGCGCTTGCCGACCTCGATCGAGCCGATCTCGCGCGACATGCCATGCGCGATCGCCGGATTGATGGTGTATTTGGCGATGTAGCGGCGGGCACGGAAATTGTCGTTGTTGCCTTTTTCCCCGGGCAGCGATCCGCGCTGGCGCTTCATCTTGTCGGCGGTCTGCCAGGTCCGGATGATCATCTCGCCGACGCGGCCCATGGCCTGGCTGTCGGATGAGATCACCGAAAACGCACCGAGGTCGTGCAGGATGTCTTCCGCCGCGATGGTCTCCTTGCGGATGCGGCTTTCGGCGAAGGCGATGTCTTCGGGGATCGACGGCGACAAATGATGGCAGACCATCAGCATGTCGAGATGCTCTGATATGGTGTTGACCGTGTAGGGTCGCGTCGGGTTGGTCGAGGCCGGGATGACGTTCGGGTACTGGCAGACCTTGATGATGTCAGGCGCGTGGCCGCCGCCGGCACCTTCGGTGTGGAAAGAGTGGATGGTGCGGCCCTTGAAGGCGCCGACGGTGTCCTCGACGAAACCGCCTTCGTTGAGCGTGTCGGTGTGGATCGTCACCTGGACGTCATGGGCGTCGGCGACCGACAGGCAGGTGTCGATGGCCGCCGGCGTCGTGCCCCAGTCTTCGTGCAGCTTGAGCCCGCAGGCGCCGGCCAGCACCATCTCCTCCAGCGCGCCCGGCAGCGAGGCGTTGCCCTTGCCGAAGACACCGATGTTCATCGGCAGGCCGTCGAAGGCCTGGATGATGCGGGCGATGTTCCATGGTCCCGGCGAACAGGTAGTGGCGAGCGTGCCATGCGCCGGGCCGGTGCCGCCGCCGACCATGCAGGTGACGCCGGAGTTCAGTGCTTCGTCGACCTGCTGCGGCGAGATGAAATGGATGTGGGTGTCGATGCCGCCGGCGGTCAGGATCTTGCCTTCGCCGGCAATGACCTCGGTGCCCGGTCCGATGATGATGGTGACGCCGGGCTGGGTGTCTGGGTTGCCTGATTTGCCGATGGCGGCGATGCGCCCGTCCCTGAGGCCGACATCGGCCTTGTAGATGCCGGTGTGGTCGAGGATCACGGCATTGGTGATGACGCAGTCGACGGCACCCTGGGCGCGGCTCAGCTGGCTCTGGCCCATGCCGTCGCGGATGACCTTGCCGCCGCCGAACTTCACTTCCTCGCCATAACATGTGAAGTCGTTCTCGACCTCGATGAACAGCTCGGTGTCGGCGAGCCGGACCTTGTCGCCGACGGTAGGGCCGAACATCTTGGCATAGGAGGCGCGGGAGATTTGTGCCGGCATCAGAGTTTACCCATCACCTTCTTCTGGAAACCATAGACCTCGCGCTTGCCGCCATAGGGCACCAGCGTGACGTCGCGCTCCTGGCCGGGCTCGAAGCGCACGGCGGTGCCGGCGGCGATGTCGAGCCGCATGCCGCGTGCCTGTTCGCGGTCGAATTTCAGGCCGCCATTGGTCTCGTAGAAGTGAAAGTGGCTGCCGACCTGGATCGGCCGGTCGCCCGTATTGGCGACCTTGAGCGTTACCGTCGGCTGGCCCTTGTTGAGCTCGATCGAACCTTCGGCCGTAATGATTTCACCGGGGATCATGCTCTTATGCTCCTAGCGCCAGCCAGAGGCCGCCGAGGGCCGTGGCAGCGCCGGCGATGCGGGTGACGAGGCGGCCGGTGTCGCCGCCGATGCCGAGGCCGAGACCAACGCCGGTGGCATGCAGCAGTGCCGTCGACAGCGCAAAGCCGATGCCGAAGCTCAGCGCGCCGGCCGAGCCGAGTTCGCCGCCATGGGCGTGGCCGTGGAAGAGGGCGAAGACGCCGACCACCAACATGCCGGCCCATGTCGGCACCTTGAGCGCGATCGCGGCAAGCAGGCCGATCACCACGACGGATGCGAGGATGACCGGTTCGACGAAGGGCAGGGGCGCTCCGGCGATGGCAGCCGCGAAGCCAACGGCCATGGTGGCGACGAACGCCGCGGGCACCAGCCACAGGGCGCGGCCGCCGAGCAGGGCAGCCCACAGGCCGACGGCCACCATGGCGAGGATGTGGTCCATGCCGAACAGCGGATGCGACACGCCGGCGAGCAGCGAGCCGTGCTCATCCGGATTGAGGTGGGCGAAAGCGGGCGCGACCGACAAAGACATCAAGGAGAGGGCGACAGCGAGACGCTTGAGCATCGTTGATAACCTTTCGTTCAGGGCAATCAGGCGGCGGATTTCGACGCGCAGCCTTCGGCTTTCAGCACGCGCCTGGTCGAAGCAGGATATTTCGCAAGCATGGCCGCGGGCCGGATCGGCCGAGCCGAAAAGTTGCCGCCGCAATTGGGGCAGCTGCCCGAGAGCACACCTTCCGCGCAGTCGCTGCAGAAGGTGCATTCGAAGGTGCAGATGACGGCGTTCTTCGCCTCGGGCGGCAGGTCGCGGTCGCAGCATTCGCAATTGGGACGCAGTTCGAGCATGGCGGCCTCAGCGGATCGGTTCGTGGACTGTGACGAGCTTGGTGCCGTCGGGAAACGTGGCTTCGACCTGGACGTCGTGGATCATCTCGGCAATGCCATCCATGACCTGGGCGCGGGTGATGACATGAGCGCCTGCTTCCATCAGCTCGGCGACCGAGCGACCGTCGCGGGCGCCCTCGACGATGAAGTCGGAAATCAGTGCCACCGCTTCGGGATGGTTGAGCTTGACGCCGCGCTCCAGACGCCGGCGCGCGACCATTGCCGCCATGGCGATCAGAAGCTTGTCCTTTTCCCTTGGCGTCAGGTTCATTCGCGCACCGAAATTCTTAGAGTGACCACAATCTGGGCAGTCCTGCCCGTCCATTGAGCAGGGCGACCAGCGGCATGAGTCGTTTCCGTAGCGTGTAGCCGTCCCCGGCGTAAAGCCTGGCAAGAAGCTTGCCAGTTTGCCCGACCGTCCAGAAGCTGGCGCCACCGTCGTCGCCGACGATTTGCCGCGCCGGCTCGAGCAACTGTTCGCCGCGTTCGGAGACGAGCAGCAATGTTGCAACGGCGATGCGCCCGTCGCCCGAGGCCGGCCGGTTGAGTGTTTTGCCGATGTCGGGACCGACGGAAAAATCTTCGGCATGGACAAGCCGGCCCTCGCGCCTGATGCGCCAGCGGTCACGGAAGGTGCCGTTTTCGACGCGCTCGCCCATGGCGGAGCGGCCGAACACGGTCGCCTCGACGATCAGCGCCTCGGCGCCCGCGGCGAGATCGGCGTCGAGCGTGCGTGAAAAGGCGGCGCGGTCGTAACTGATCGTTTCCTGCGGCAGCCAGCCGAGGAAGCCGCCGGCGCCTACCGACAGGCGAACGTCGACCTCGGCGTGTCCGGCAAGCGCGCGGTAGACCTTCTCGCAGGCTTGGGTTGTGAGGACGGCGCGCGCGGCCGCACCGACCGAAACCTCCCAGTCGAGCCTGTCACCGCCGGTCAGCCCGCCGGCCATGTTGATCAGCACCGCTTCGAGCGGATCGGCGCTGGTCTCGGGCAGCCTGATCTTGGCCGCGCCATCCTGGTAGAGGCGGGCGAGACGGCTGCGGCCGGCGCGGTGCTCGACCTCGATGCGGGCCCGCGCCTTCACGCGCTGCGTGGAAATTGCCGCTGCGTCAGCCTGGGCGGACAAGGATGTGCCTGATGTCATGATGCCCGGAGGGTAGCGGCAATGGGGGATTTGTCGATATACAAGCTTGTTGCCTCCTCGCGTTTCGCTTTCTATACAGGGACGCCTTTTTGGCTCAATTCGGGGGCGGTATCGTCTGATAATGTCAGGTTCTGGCCCGGCGCAGGGCTGCCGGCACGGACATGACAAGTTAGAGAGTTCTGGGGAAGGGTATTTATGGCCGACCAGTTGGCAACGGACATCATCGCCAAGATCAAGGCGCATGCCGAGGAAGGTGGCGAAGAGATCACGCTCGGCACCGAGCTGACGGCGCTTGGCATCCACTCGCTCGAACTCACCGAGATCATCTTCGACCTCGAGGAAGAGTACGATATCGAGATCGAGATGAATACCGTCGACGCCTGGAGCAACCTCAAGAATGTCGGCGACATGGTCGAAGCCGTTCGCGCCCTGATTGCAAAATCTGCCTGAGATGAAGCGTCCCCGCATCGTCATCACCGGTATCGGCGGGCTGTGCGGGCTCGGCACCGATGCACCCGCCATCTGGGATGCCATGCGCGCCGGCCGTTCGGCCATCGGGCCGCTGACCAATGGCGAGCTGCATGAGCTGAAGATCCGCATCGGCGCCGAGATCAAGCAACTGCCCGAGCACGGCATCGACCGCAAGCAGCTCGTTTCCATGGACCGCTTCAGCCTTCTCGCCGTGATCGCGGCCAAGGAAGCGTTGCGCCAGTCCGGCCTGGTTGTGAACGAAGACAACACGCATCGTGTCGGCACGATCGTCGGCGTCGGCGTCTGCGGCTGGGAAGCGATCGAGGAGAATTACCGCGCCATCCTGCTCGAAGGCCGGAACCGCGCCGCCATCTTCACCGTGCCGAAGGTCATGCCGGGTGCCGCCGCCGGCCAGGTCAGCATGAGCCTTGGCCTGCGCGGGCCGGTGTTCGGCGTCACCTCCGCCTGCTCGTCGTCCAACCACGCATTCGCAACCGCAATGGACCAGTTGTTGCTCGGCCGCGCTGACGCGATCGTCGCCGGCGGTACCGATGCGCCGCTGGTGTGGGGCGTGATCAAGGGCTGGGAAGCGCTGCGCGTCGTTGCACCCGACACGTGCCGTCCGTTCTCCGCCGACCGGCAAGGGCTGGTTCTCGGCGAGGGCGCCGGCATGGTCGTGCTCGAAACCTATGACAACGCCGTTGCCCGCGGCGCGACGATCCTGGCCGAACTTGCCGGAACCGGCATGTCTGGCGACGCCTCCGACATCGTGGCGCCGACCGTCGATGGCCCGACATCGGCGATGCGCGCCTGCCTGGCGGATGCCGGATTGGCCCCTGAGGACGTCGATTACATCAACGCCCATGGCACCGGCACCAAGGCCAACGACCAGATCGAAACGGCGGCCATCCGTCGGGTCTTCGGCGCCCATGCCGACAAGCTGTCGGTGTCGTCGACCAAGTCGATGCATGCCCATTGCCTCGGCGCCTCGGGTGCGCTCGAAATGATCGCCTGCGTCAATGCCGTGCGCGAAGGCATCGTGCCGCCGACTGCGAACTATCGCGAGGCGGACGCCGATTGCGATCTCGACGTGACGCCGAACGTGGCGAAGAAGCGCGACGTGCGTGTGGCGATCAGCAACGGGTTTGCCTTTGGCGGCACCAATGCCGTGGTGGCGGTCAAGGCAGTCTGACCGCCGTCTCCGGTCTCATCTGTCATTTTGACAAAACAGGCACGCTGTATATTGATGCGGCGTGTCTGCATGACTAACTCTTGGCGGCCCCCACCATTCTGGCCAGCGCGCTTCCCGCCGGCCCATCCCACGAGGAACCGTCGATGAGCGATCTCACTCCATTTCCGATTGCTGCCCGCTGGCCGGCACAGCACCCCGACCGCATCCAGCTCTATTCCTTCCCGACGCCGAACGGCGTGAAGGTATCGATCGCACTCGAAGAGCTCGACCTGCCCTACGAGGCGCACGCCATCAATATCGGCAAGAACGAGAGCTGGACGCCCGAGTTCCTGTCGCTCAACCCGAACGGCAAGATCCCGGCGATCCTCGATCCCAACGGCCCCGGCGGCAAGCCGCTGGCGCTGTTCGAGTCGGGCGCGATCCTGCTCTATCTTGCCGAGAAGACCGGCCGCCTGATCCCCGCCGACCGCGCCCGCCATTACGAGACCATTCAGTGGGTGTTCTTCCAGATGGCGTCTGTCGGCCCGATGTTCGGCCAGCTCGGCTTCTTCCACAAATTCGCCGGCCGCGAGATCGCGGACAAGCGCCCGCTCGAGCGCTATCGCGACGAGTCGCGCCGCCTGCTCGGCGTGCTCGACAAGCGGCTCGAAGGCCGCAAGTGGATCATGGACGACGACTACACCATCGCCGACATTTCGATGCTCGGTTGGGTGCGCAACCTGATCGGCTTCTACGACGCCGGTGACCTTGTCGGCTTCAAGAGCTTCGAGAATGTCGGGGCATGGCTGGAGCGGGGCCTGGCCCGCCCGGCGGTGCAGGCAGGCCTGAACATTCCAGCACGCGGCTAGTCAGCCCGAAAATCGAAAGAAAGCGCCGCGCGTCCTCGTGACACGCGGCGCTTCTGACGACTGCGGACCGTCAAAGCGGCCCGGTACGTCCGATCACTAGGTCGGCTTCGCGCCTGGCTGCGAGCACCCGGTCGATGTTGGGCATGTCGTTGCTGTCGATCCAGTTGCGCGCATCGGCGTCCGAGCGGCCATGCTCGCGCCAGCGCTCGACCAGCCGCCGCTCCAGCTCCTCGCGTGGCACGTCGACGAAGATGGTAAAGTCGAACAATTGGTGCAGCCGCTGCCACGGCTCTTCGTCGAGCAGCAGATAGTTGCCCTCGACGAGAATGAACTTGACGTCGGCCGAGACGATCTCGGCTGCCGCCCGCGACAGCTCGATGCTGCGATCGAAGACCGGGATGGCGATGTCGGGTTCGGCGGCGCGCAGGCGCTTGAGCAGCACTTCGAAGCCGGCGAAATCAAAGGTTTCGGGCGCGCCCTTGCGCTCGCTCAGGCCACGACTGGCTAGCACCGCGTCGTCGAAGTGAAAGCCGTCCATCGCCACCACTGCGGCCGAGCCTTCGGGCAGCACGTCGCGCAGCGCCGCCGACAGCGTCGACTTACCCGATCCGGGCGGGCCGGCGATGCCGATCACGAAGCGCTCGGCATGGTGGGCGCGCTTGAACAGGGTTGCGGCGATGTGGGCGATTTCGGACATGGATCTCCCCAATGGTTTCGATGACATTCTGCCGCCGCACCCGTCAAAAATGAGGCGGCCGCTGCGTCACTTCAAGATCGGCTGGCCGATCCGCAGAAAGGTTTCGTCGAACGGTGCCTCGCGCCGGCTGCCATCGGCGAAGGTCAGGCGCAGACGGCCCGGCAGGGCTTCGACCTGCAACGGCGCTTCGCCGCCATCCCAAGGCATGGCACCGACAATCTGGCGGAAGGCGACGCGACTGCCGAGTGCGAAGGCCGTCTCTATGCCTTCCTGCTTCAGCCAGTTATCGCCGAGGGATGCGGCATGGCCGATCGCCGATCGCGCGTCCTCGATGCCGAGTACGCCGTGCCGGCCGTTCCACGGCGCGTAGTAGCGGCCGCCATTGCTGATCCACAGCATGGTGACGGGCAGTTCGGCCGGGTTCTTCAGCACCAGCACGACGTCGGCCTCGGCCGTGCGCGCCACTGCCGTCCAGCCCATGCCGCCATGATCGGCCTCGACGAGGGTGACGAAATCTTCGTGCCGGCGCGTCGCACTGTAGCAGGTGAGGTCGGTTTGGCTGCCATCCGCTGTCGGGAAGCGGGTGAGGTTGGCGCTGCGGGCGGGATAGGCGAGCAGATGGGCGCCGCGCGCCGGGTCGGGCTCGGTCACATCGGGCGGTGTCGCTGCCAGCCGCTTCGGCGAAAAGGCGAGGCGGCCGCCAGCGGCCATCTCGGTGATCGGATGGTGGGCGACCGATATGGAACCTGCACCGCCGGTGAACGAATGCTCCTGGTAGAGGAACGGGTGGTCGTCGCGCAGGATGAGCGTCTTGTCGACGGTGGCGCCCATCACCTTGTGCCGCAGCCGGAAGCTGACGCGGCGTCCGCCTGATATGGTTTCGTCGGCGAGCAAATCCCATGCGCTGTTGGCCGGCCAACCATGCAGCGGTGCCGCTTCCACGTCGCTGCGCGAAAACGGCGCGCACAGGAAATCACCCGACAGCCTGACGACACCTTCGGGCAGGCCTTCAGGCAAGTCGTCGTGGTCGATCCAGGGCGCGCGGTGCAGCGGCTTCAGCGTGCGTCCGCCGCTTGTGATGGCGAAATCGGCGATGTGGCCAACGGCAAGGTCGAGCGCGGCTGATATGCCCTCGGCCTGGAAACCATGCTCACTCATGCCAAATCACCTCGCTATGTCAGCCAACAGAGCCGATTTGGCATCCTTCGCGCAAGCCGGCGGGTGTAACCAATATTCAACACCGCCGGCGCAACATGCATCTGCTGCGCCAGGCGAAATGGACGGAATGGCGTGCGTTCTGTAATTTTCGGCTGTTGTTGCCGGCCGGCATGTGACAAATCCCAATCTTGGGCCCAATTTTGGCGATCACCGACAGGTTCTTTTCTTGTTAGCCCAGACCCACTCTTTCTTGCCGCCTTTCAGACTTACCCGGTCTCTGTGGTCTGGGCTGTGGCGCACTATCGTGGCGCTGCTTGCCGTGGTCACGCTTGTCACCGGCTGCGCCACTTCGGAGACGTTGAGCGTCGCGCCGCAAGCCGCTGCGCCCGACAAGTTCGCGGCCATCGTCGTCGACGCCTCCAACGGGCGCACGCTATACCAAGCCTATGCGACGGCGCCGCGTTATCCCGCTTCGCTGACCAAAATGATGACGCTGTATCTGACTTTCGAGGCGATGCAGCAGGGTCGCGTCGCCAAGACGACGTTCATTCCGGTGTCGGAGAATGCGCGCTCGCAGCCGCCGTCCAAGCTTGGCTTCAAGCGCGGCGAGCAGATCGAGCTCGATGCGGCGATCCGGGCGCTGGCGACCAAGTCGGCCAATGACGTTGCGGTGGCCGTCGGTGAATATCTCGGCGGTTCGGAAGAAGGTTTTGCCCGCCAGATGACGGCGAAGGCGCGCCAGCTTGGCATGACCAGCACCGTCTTCCGCAACGCCTCGGGCCTGCCCGATGCGCAGCAGCGCACCACGGCGCGCGACATGGCCGTGCTCGGAATGGCGCTGCGCAAGCATTTCCCGCAGCACTATTATTACTTCTCGGCCACCGACTTCAATTTCCGCGGCAAGCGCATTCGCGGCCACAACGACCTGCTCGGCCGGGTCAACGGCGTCGACGGCATCAAGACCGGATACATCAGGGCCTCGGGATTCAACATCGTCACCTCGGTGCAGGCCGACGGCCGCAAGCTGGTGATCGTCGTCATGGGCGGCGACACGGCGCGCAAGCGCAATGCCCAGGTCGAGGAGATGATCGTGCGCTACATGCCGCAGGCCGCCGGCGGCAGCCTGGCGTCGCAGATGTTCACCCCGGCACCGGCGGCCACCGCATTGGTAGCACCCCTGCCGGCACCCGCTACCCCTGGCAGGCCTATGCCGGTCGACACGTCCGCGACCATCCAGCAGGGCGACGCGCCCGTGCCGATGGGCGAAATCCAGTAGCCAGACGGGTTGGTGCCGCGCGGCTCAGGCCGGCGCGGTGTACTGCTCGTCAGTGACGTGCTCGAGCCAGTCGACGGCACGGCCGTCGAGTGCCTCCTGCAGCGCGATGTGGGTCATGGCCGTTGCCGCCGAGGCACCGTGCCAGTGCTTTTCGCCGGGCGCGAACCATACCACGTCGCCGGTTCTGATCTCCTCGACCTTGCCGCCCCAGACCTGGGCCCAGCCGAGGCCTGAGGTGACGACCAGTGTCTGGCCGAGCGGGTGGGTGTGCCAGGCCGTTCGCGCGCCCGGCTCGAAGGTGACGGTGACGGCGCGCAGCCGCGCCGGCGCCGGCGCCTCGATGACCGGATCTTGGCGCACCGCGCCGGTGAAATAGTCGGGCGAGGGCGTCGCCGAAGGCCGCGAACCGCTGCGTTTGATGTCCATCTTTTTGTCTCCTGTGGTCTTGCCTGCCCGGTCGCTTCGGAGCGCGGAGCCTCATTTCCGTTGCTACGCTATTCCGGACGGAAAACCACTGCACGCTTTTCCTGGAGTATTGTTCCAGCAAGCATTGTGGACGGGATTACGCACGCATTTTGCGGACGGGAACGCCGCGTTGATGGACGTCGCCTCGCATGTCTCCGACAAGGTCAGGCAGCAGTCGCACCGTTTGGCCGCGGCAGTCGGCCCGGCCCCAGACCGATCGAAGCATCGAAGCAGCCTCAGTCCGGTAGGGCGACGATCGCCCGCCCGCTGGTCAGGTCGGCGATCTTCCGCACGATCGTTTCGACGTCGGCCTCGGGCAGCGCCACCTTCAATTCGGCACCGGTCGCGGTGAAGGTCTCGGCAACGATGCGCACGCCCGACTGGGCCGCGAGCCTTGCCTGAACGATCGCCAGATCGGCGAAGCCGCAGGTGATTTTCGCTTCGAGCGAGATGGCGATCTCGGTCTTGGCGGCCGCCCGCAGGCAGGCGGCCGCAGTGCCGCCATAGGCTCGCACCAGCCCGCCGCTACCCAACAGGATGCCGCCGAACCAGCGCGTGACGACGACGGCGACATTGTCGAGGTGCTGGCCGTCGAGCGCCGCAAGGATCGGTTTGCCGGCCGTGCCGCTCGGCTCGCCGTCATCGCTGAAGCGATAGCTCTGGCCGATGCGCCAGGCCCAGCAATTGTGGTTGGCCCCGGCATCGGAATGGGCAGCAACAAACGCCTTCGCCCCCACCTCGTCCGCCACCGGCCCAGCAGCAGCCAGGAAGCGGCTCTTCTTGATGTCCTGGGCGAAGGTTTCGGGTTGAGCGAGCGTGAACATGTCTGGTGGCGTTAGACAACGCCGGGCGGGTGGCCGTCAATTGCGCCGTGCGAGCGGAATGGCGCGTTAGGCTGTCCGAAGGCGGAGGCAGTGGTGATGCTGCGATTTGCAGGTGCCGAGCATAGCGATTTGCCACTACCCCCCGTTGCCGCCCGCCGCGGCATCGGTTATTAACGCGCGTCGTCCGGTGCGCCGGGCGTGGTTCGCGGCCTGCCGCGGACGAGCACCCGTAGCTCAGCTGGATAGAGCGCTGCCCTCCGAAGGCAGAGGTCACAGGTTCGAATCCTGTCGGGTGCGCCAGCTTATTTCTGTACAGCCCGCAGACATAGGTAACAGTTTGTACCTAAGACATGGGTGACAACCTCGTGCCGAACGGGTTGTCGATGGTCTGCAGGGTCCTCTGTTCGAGGTCGATATAGCCAAGATCATAGTGCATGAAGGAGACGAGCCAAATGGCGTCATCGACTTCAGTGATTCCGAGCCTCTGGCCGGCGAGCACGGTCGAGATATTGATCTTCTTGCGGTGCATGCAGATGCGGCCACAGGCGGTGACGAGGATGTCGCGGTCATGGAAGGGGTAATGCAGGTCTGGCAGCCCCTCATAGGCTCTTGAAGAGGGCTTATAGAGTTCGTCCGGCACCTTCATGCCGATCGCTTGGTGCGGTCGTTCGGCATTGAATTCGCTGACGAATGCATCGAACCTGGCCTGCTGCTGTAGAATGTTCATGCCCGGCGGCCGGGTCGTCTCCTGCTTGAGGGTCCGGTGCATACGCTCATGCCTGCCGTTCTGCTGCGGGTTGCCGGGTTTGATGCGCTCGATGTCGATGCCCAGCCGCAGCCAGAAGACCGAGAGCCTGGACAGATTGTAGAGCCCGTTGGGAGAGGCGAAGGGCAGCCCGTTGTCGCTTCTGATCGCCGCCGGCAGGCCGCGCTGCTTGAACAACCTCACGAAGGCTTCGACGACGGGCACCTCCCGCGTTGATTCGAGGGCTTCGCACAGAAGGATCATGCGCGAGGCCTGGTCAGTCACCGTCAAAGGGTAACAGTACTGGCGATTGCCGAGCCTGAACTCGCCCTTGAAATCGACACACCACAGATCGTTGGGGCAGCATGCCGCCGACAGCGGCGTGCCCTCGGCCTTGCAGCGCCGCCTCTGACGGGCGCGCGTGACAAGGCCGTGGCGGTCGAGCACGGCATGGACCGTGCTCGTCGACGGCAGCCGAACGTCGCCGGCCAGCTTGCGCACCAGAAGCTCACGGATCTTCCTGGCGCCCCAGTGCGGCTTGTCCTTCTTGGCCTTCACAATCGCCTGCTCGATCTGACAGGGCAGTTGGTTGGCATAGCGGACCGGCCGCCGTGACCGGTCGGTCAGCGCCTCCAGGCCGTCGTCCTTGTAGCGGTTGAGGATCTTGTAGCCGGTCTTGTAGCCGGTCTTGCGGGAAATCCCGAACTCTCGGCACACATCACTCATGCCCTCGCCATCCAGAAGCCGCGCAACAAAACGAAGACGTTCCTCCATCACCGAACTCTCCTTCCACGGCATCAACACCTCCGGCCAAAAGCCAAAAGTGTTACCCATGTGTCCGGTACGAAACGTCACCTATGGCTCGGGTCGCTCATCGAACCACGTCCGAGCTCGCTCGCCTCTTGGCTAAAGGGGCACTTTCGCCACGCTGTCCTTGTAGTCCTGCTTGGGATCACCCAGGCCCAGGAACATCTTGACGCCGGCAACGAGGCTGGAAGCGTCGAGCCAGATCTGGGCGTCCGCCGGTTCGAACCGCAGCAGCCTGAGCTTCGGATCATCCTTGCCCTTCTCGAACCACGCGGCGACGAAGCGGTTCCACAGCCGATCGATCGTGCTGCGGTCGCCGTCGATCCTGAGGGTGCCATGGACGGTGGCAAACAGGTCATGTTTCTTGGCCGCGTAGACCAGCGTTGCTTTTCTGGCGCGCGCTAGCTTGCCTGCAAGCTCCGTGTCGCTTGCCGTGAAGAAGTAGATGGTCTTACGTTCGCCATCGAACTGCGCGGTCATCGGGCGCGGGTCGATGCCTGAGACGCTTACCATCACGGTCATGTCTGAACGTATCGACTTCCAGAATTTTGCTTCGAACTCTCGCTTGTCGGCCATTGTGAATCTCCTTGAAGGAGGTTCAACCCCTGGCGTCTCGGGAGGTTCCATCTGAGGGGCGGCGAAGGGAGTTCCCGAGCGTCTCGGTCTGGCCAACTGTTCGTACGCGGCGGGGGAGTGTCTGGGGCCCTGACTGCGGACAGACCGGAGCGGCGTCTCCGTCGCCCCCTTGATCAGAAATTGACGCCGAGACTAGCCCGGAAGCTCTGGTCGACGACGCCGAAGCCGAACTGGCCGGTATAGGCTATGCCGAGCTTGGCATCGGGGCTCAGCGCGAGGTCGAGACCGGCCTCGACGATCCACGCATCAGCCGTGATCTGTCCAGCCCCGACGAAGTAGTCCGGCGTGCTCTTCTTGGGGTGATGGTCATCGCAGCCACGCCGGCAAATCTATCTCGGCAAATGACCTTTCGATCGGCCTTGCCCGAGGAAAATCAAGTTGCCACCGCAAAAATGGCCGGCCGCCGGCGCGACGACAGATTGCTGCAATGGTGCCCTGTCATTTGGCTGATCATGAAAACGGGTTTGGCCCAATTAATAGATTGATCAATCGAATAATTATAGGCTGGCTTGGAGGGCGCCAGCGTGCACCGTCTTCGGAGACATCGGACTGTGGAAAGTTGTACCAAATGACGCACTATCTTCACCGCCGGGCGCGGATCGCGGCGATAGCCGCGGCGCTGCTGGCAAGCGCGGTCCTGCCTGCGGCGGCCGATACCGCCGCCAATGCTGCCGCGCAGGGCGAAACCGCCAAGCGCCTGGTGTCGACCTTCGTCGTTGCCAGCGACATGACCGAATGGACGCTGTCCTTCACCGGCGTGCTTGCGGCCCGCGAAGAGGTCGCCGTCGGCGCGCCATTCCAGGAACAGCGCATATCAAGCGTCGAGGTCGAGGTTGGCGATCGCGTCGCCGCTGGCCAGATTCTGGTTCGGCTCGACACCGAGATGCGCAAGAACCAGCTGCGTGAGAGCGAGGGCCGGCTGGCGCGGGCCAAGGCGGCGCTGGCGCAGCAGCAGGCGAAGGCGGAACAGGCGCTGGCAGCCCTGCAGCGTGCGACGCCGCTGAAGCAGTCAGGCGCACTGTCCACCCAGGGTTATGCCGACCGGGCATCGACCGAAGCGGTCGAGCGCGAGGGCGTCGTCCTAGCCCAGGCCGAGGTTGCCCAGGCCGAGGCCCAGCTCACCGAATCCCGCCGACTGGTCGAGCGCAACGTTGTCGTGGCGCCAGTTGCCGGCGTGGTGTCCGAACGCCACGCCAATGCCGGTGCGCTGACCGGCGGGGAGCCGCTGATCAGGCTGATCCGCGATGGCGAGGTCGAGCTGGCGGCGGAGATTCCTGAACGCGAGCTGCCGCAACTGGCCGTCGGCCAGGATGCCTCGGTCACTCTGCCGGGCGTCGACGGCAAGATCCCCGGCAAGGTCCGGCTGATCGCCCCGAAGATCGACCGTGAGACCCGCCTTGGCGTCGCCCGCGTCGCCTTCAAGACGGATACGGCCCTGTTCCCGGGCGCGTTTGCCCGCGCCGCCATCGTCGTGGCAAAGCGCCAGGCGATCGTCATTGCAGACTCGGCGCTGGTCTATGGCGGCCAGGACAAGACCGCCGTCTTCGTGGTTGAGGACGGCAAGGTCGACCTCAGGCCGGTGCTAACAGGCATGCGCAACAATGGCCGGCTCGAAATCCGCGCCGGCCTTAAGGACGGCGACGTCGTCGTCGCCAAGGCCGGTGCTTCGCTGCGCGACGGCGACGTGGTCGCGACGATCGACGTCGCCGGCAAGACCGGAAGCGTCAGGCCATGATCAGCAACATCTCCGCCTGGGCCATCCGCAAGCCGGTGCCCACCATCGTGCTGTTCGTGGTGGCGACGCTGGCCGGCATCGCCGCCTTCATGCGCCTGCCGGTCAACGCCAATCCCAGCCTGTCGTTTCCGATCGTCACCGTCGCGGTGACGCAGCCGAGTGCCGCGCCGGCCGAGATGGAGAGCCAGATCACTCGCCGTGTCGAGGGGTCGATCTCCGGCCTTGCGGGGGTCAAGAACATCCGCTCGACGATCAAGGACGGCGTGTCGACGACGACTGTCGAATTCAAGATCGGTGTCGATCCCGACCGCGCGACCAACGACGTCCGCGAATCGGTCGGCCAGATACGCTCCGACCTGCCGCAGTCGGTCCAGGAACCGGTCATCTCGCGTGTCGACGTCGAAGGCGGCGCCATCCTTTATTTCACCATGCAGGCGCCCAATATGTCGGCGCTCGATGCCTCGTGGTTCGTCGAGGACATGGTCAGCCGCGAGTTGCTGGCCGTGCCGGGCGTCCAGAAGGTCGAGCGTTTCGGCGGCGTCAACCGCGAGATCACCGTCTCGCTCGATCCCGACAGGTTGCTGGCGCTCGGGGTCACCGCAGACCAGGTCAACACCGCGTTGCGTGGCATCAACGTCAACGTGCCCGGCGGACGCGGTGAGGTCGGCGACCGCGAGCAGTCGATCCGCACGCTCGGCAGCGTGACCTCCTTCGACCAACTGCTCAACCTCTCGGTCTCCTTGCCGGGCAAGCGCTGGGTGCAGCTCAGCGACATCGCCACCATCACCGATGGACCGACCGAGGCGCGCAGCTTCGCCCGCTACAATGGCGACGCCGTCGTCGGCTTCTCGGTCTATCGCGCCAAGGGTTACAGCGACACCGCCGTCGCCGATGCGGTGACCAAACGCCTCGGTGAGATCTCGACACGCACGCCCGACATCACCTTCAACGAGGTGATCTCCAACGTCGAATACACGCTCGAAAGCTACAATGCCGCCGTGACCGCGCTGCTCGAGGGCGCGGGCCTGACGGTGCTTGTGGTGTTCCTGTTCCTGCGCAACTGGCGCGCCACGCTGATCGCTGCGGTCGCCATGCCGCTGTCGATCCTGCCCACCTTCGCCGTCATGGATCTGCTCGGATACACGCTGAACGGCGTCAGCCTGCTGGCACTGACCCTGGTGATCGGCATCCTCGTCGACGACGCCATCGTCGAGATCGAAAACATCGAGCGCCATGTCGACATGGGCAAGCGGCCGTATCTCGCCTCCATCGAGGCGGCGGATGCCATCGGCCTGGCGGTGGTCGCCACGACCCTGACCATCGTCGCCGTGTTTGCGCCGGTAAGCTTCATCGGCGGTGCGGTCGGCCAGTACTTCAGGCAGTTCGGCATCACCGTCGCAGTTGCCGTGATGATCTCGCTGGTCGTGGCCCGCCTGCTGACGCCGCTGATGGCCGCCTATCTGCTGCAGCCGAAAAGGGCAGGCCACCATGCTGCCGAACCCTCGCGCCTGTCGCGCCGCTATATCGCTCTGCTTGGCTGGACGCTCGATCATCGCAAGACGACATTCGCGCTGGTTGCCGCATTCTTTGCCGGCTCGATCTTCCTGTTGTCGCAGCTTTCGACCGGTTTCGTGCCCAGCACGGACAGCAACGTCTCCGACGCCAGCATCACCTTGCCGCCGGGCACCAGGCTCGAGGAGACGGCGCGTGTTTCCGATCACATCGTTGCGCAATTGTTTAAGCGGCAGGAAGTGGCGAGTGTCCTGGCGATCACCGGCGACGTCAACCGGGTGTCGCTGATCATCAGGCTGAAGCCGCGCAGCGAGAGGCAGCTCTCGCGCAAGGAGTTCGAGCTTTCCGTGTTGCCCATCCTGGCCGGCGTGCCGGACATTCAGTTCAGCTTTGCCAGCGACTCCGGCGGCAAGGAGCTGTCCATCTTCCTCGCCGGCAACAATCCGGAGGAGCTGAACCTGGCCGCGCGCCAGCTCGAGGACGAGATGCGCAAGCTGCCGCAACTGGTCAATGTGCTGTCCAATCAACCTCCCGCAGCACCCGAGCTGCTGGTCAGGCCGCGCATGGACGAGGCGGCACGCCTTGGTGTGTCGGTGGTCTCGCTCGGCACCGTGGCGCGTATCGCCACGCTTGGCGAAACCGATGCCAATTCGGCGCAGTTCAACCTGGGCGACCGGCTGGTGCCGATCCGCGTGCTGCTCGACAAGTCGGCGCGCGGCGACCTCGAGACGTTGCGCAACCTCAGGGTCGGCACCGATAGTGGCGCCGTGGTGCCGCTGACCTCGGTGGCCGACATCGACTTCGGCGCCGAGGAAGGCAAGGTTGAGCGGCTCGACCGCAAGCGCATGGTGGCCGTCGAAGCCAATCTGAACGGGGTGACGATCGGCGACGCGATGGCGGCCGTCGAAGCGCTGCCGCTGCTGAAGAACCTTCCCGCCAGTGTCCAGCATGTGAAGTACGGCGCCTCGGAAGAAATGGGCGAGATGTTCCGCGGCTTCGCGCTGGCGTTGGTGGCGGGCATCCTGATGGTGATGGCGGTGCTGGTGCTGCTGTTCAGGAACTTCCTGCAGCCGATCACCATCTTGATCGCCTTGCCTTTGTCGCTCGGGGGTGCCGCACTGGCCCTGCTGCTCTATGGCGCGGCGCTCGACCTGTCGTCGACCATCGGCATCCTGATGCTGATGGGCATCGTCTGCAAGAACTCGATCCTGCTCGTCGACTACGCCATCGACTGCCGTGCCCAGGGCATGGCGCGTCGCGAGGCGCTGATGCAGGCGGGCATGACCCGTGCCCGGCCGATCATCATGACGACGATCGCCATGGTCGCCGGCATGGTGCCGGCGGCGGCCGGCATTGGTGCAGACGCAAGCTTCCGTGCGCCGATGGCGGTAGCGGTGATCGGCGGCCTGATCACGTCGACGCTGCTCAGCCTTGTCGTGGTGCCGGTCATGTTCACCTCGATGGACGACCTCAATGCCTGGTTCGCCCGCCGCCTCAAGCGGCTGACATCGGTGACCGAGGCGGACCGCGCAGAAGGCGAGCTGATCGCCGAACGGGCGAGGGGCTGACAGGCCTGAGATTTGCGGGAGGCTGGCTGCCGGTCTCTTGCCCCAAGAGTTTCCAGCGTGGCGGCGGCGAGCAGCCACGTTTCATTTCAAAACGACGGAGAGACAGATGACAGCGACCTTTTACGCGACAGAACGGGCAGGTGGCCGGGACAAGCCGGCCGCCGCCTTTGAAACCATCGATCTTTGTGCCCGCGCTGAGGCGCGTGGCCGACCAAGGACATATGCCTATGTACAAACTCGACCCGGCCGCTTTGCCGTCGCCGAACCTCTGCTTGATCGTCTTACTGCCACACACGCCAGCATCGAGGCGGTGGCCTCCGGCGTGCTTGACGGCGATATCTGGGTGGATGATCCAACCCGGCCCAGGGTGGCGCTGCTTTGCGAAGGTGGCGACGGCTACTATCTCGCCGGCGACGTCGACCACCAGCCGTCCTATGCGGCCTTGAAACGGACGATCCCGCATACCGCCTATCTGATCCCCGACCGCGTGGAATGGGGTGAGGTGCTGGCCGACATCTGGGACAATCCATATGCCCGGCTGCATCGCCGCAAGGCCTTTCGGCATATCGGCGGAATGGGGAACGTTGCACGGCAGTTGCCCGACGGCTTCGAGCTCGCGCTCGTCGACCAGACACTGCTCGACCGCGGTGTATCAATCGATATC
Source organism: Aminobacter sp. NyZ550 (assembly GCF_025628925.2). NCBI lineage: Bacteria > Pseudomonadati > Pseudomonadota > Alphaproteobacteria > Hyphomicrobiales > Phyllobacteriaceae > Aminobacter > Aminobacter sp. NyZ550. Next base: position 351,762 of record NZ_CP114190.1, on the reverse strand, counting down.
GAGACGATCACCGACCACCTCGAAAGCTGGACCTCGCCCGACCTCTTCCTTCAGCACGCCATCGGCTATTGCGTCATCCATGACGGCACTGTTGTCAGCCATTGCATGGCCGACAGCGTGGTGGGCGACCGCTGCGAACTCGGCGTCGGCACCGAGGAGGCCTATCGCGGACGCGGGTTCGGCGCGCTGGTGACCCGCCAGACCGTCGCCCGTTGCCTCGACCGCGGCATCCGGCGGATTGGCTGGCATTGTCATGCCTCGAACGCTGCCTCGATGCGGATCGCCGAAACAAACGGCCTTGTCGAGGCGACAACCTATGTGGCGTTCAGCTCGACCTTTCCGGCCGAGAATGTCGGCGACCTGCCAGCAGAGGAGTGCCTGGACTGGGCTCGTCACTACGCGGCGGCCAGCGACGACATCTCCTGGTATGCCTTCCATGCCGCGGGTTCGTTCGCACTTGGCGGCGACCTCGATCGCGCCTTGGTCCATCTCGGGCGGCTGGTCGACGGCGACTGGGAGGGGCAGCCGGAATGGCTGGAGAGCTACTGGACCTTCACCGCGCTGCGCGGCCACCCCGAATTGCCTGACATCGTCGCCAGGCAGTCACGGAAGTTCGGGGACTAACATAAACTGACGTTGCCGGCACGCCGCCTCGCATCTTTTGCGGGGCGGCGGATCCGAAAGCGATTCCGAATCCTTCGCTCATGTTCTAAGGACTTTGTTTGCATCGGTCTGCCACATGATGGCAGCGGACAGCGGCGGAGTTTGGCACGGCAATGGATCTCTCATTCGATCTCGGGCGCGGTCCTGCGTCCTATGGACACCGATTTCTGATCGGCCTGCAGCCCGGCCATGTGCTCGGCGACAAGGACAAGCGGCTGCTGTCGTTGCTCAGGCCTGCCGGCGTCGTTCTGTTCCGCGCCAACTTCCTGCCCGACGCGCCTTATGAGGACTGGCTCGACAATCACAGCAGGCTGCTGTCGGACGTGCGCGAATACATCGAACGTGACGAGGTGATCGTCTCGATCGACCATGAGGGCGGCGGCGTGCTGCGTCCGCCGGCGCCGATCACCGCCTTTGCCTATGCGCGTGAGTGGCCGAAGCAGGCCGCCGACGTCGGCAAGGCGATGGGCGTCGAATTGCGCTCGCTCGGCTTCAACGTCAATTTCGCGCCCGTCGTCGACGTCAATTCCAACCCGGCCAATCCCGTCATCGGCCAGCGCTCGTTCGGCACGACGCCTGACGATGTGGTGCCGGCTGCCAGGGCGTTTCTCGATGCGATGCAGGCCGAAGGCGTCCTCGGTTGCCCCAAGCATTTCCCCGGCCATGGCGATACGGCGGTGGATTCGCACTATTCGCTGCCGGTCATCGACGTCGACCCCAGGACGTTCCGCAGCCGCGAGCTCGAGGCGTTCCGTCATTTCAACGATGCGCGGACGCGCATGATCATGACCGCACACATCGTCATCTCGCAGATCGACCCAGGCGTTCCTGCGACGATGTCGAAGGTGATCCTGCAGGATATCTTGCGCAAGGAACTGGGCTATGAGGGCGTCGTCGTCAGCGACGATCTCGGCATGAAGGCGATCTCCGACCGGCTCGACAAGCCCGAAACCACGATCCGCATCATCAATGCCGGCTGTGACCTTTTGTGCATGTGCGCCTACTGGGCCGACACCGAGATCATCACGCGCATGATCGACTACATGGCGGCCGGCCTGAAGGCCGGCGAGATCAAGGAGCGCGCGCTCGAACAGTCGTTCACCCGCGTTGCCGGCCTGCTAAAGGACCTGCCCAGCCACAAGGTCGAGCGCCTCGGTGAGGAGACTTTCGAGCAGCACGCCTCGGTCGCCCCGCTGCGCGCCCGCTCGCTGCCGGCCAACCACGGCGGCGCCACCAAGATCTAGGTCTTTCCGGCGCGGCTATTGCGCCGCGCCTTGGGCTTCCGCTGCCGTCGCGTGTTCGGCGGCGGTGCGCTCGGCATAACGCCTGGCCATCCAGGCGCAGACCATCAGCTGCAGCTGGTGATAGAGCATCAAGGGCAAGACGATCGCGCCGATCTCCTGGCCGGCGAAGATGACGTTGGCCATCGGTACGCCCGAGGCCAGGCTCTTGTGCGAGCCGCAGAAGGCGACGGTGATTTCGTCCTGCCTGGAAAAGCCGAGGAAGCGGCTGGCGAAGATGGTGACTGCCAGCACCGTCGACAGCAGGAAGGCGGCGATCAGCAGCAGCACCACCAGCGACTGCAGCGGCAACTGCTGCCACAGGCCTGCGACCATCGCCTTGGAGAAGGCGAGATAGATCACCATCAGGATCGAGCCGCGGTCGACGACAGTCACCAGCCATTTGTGCCGGCCGAGCCAGCCGGCAAGCCAGGGCTGGACGAGCTGGCCGGCGATGAAGGGCGCCAGAAGCTGCAGCATGATGCCTTCGATCGCCGACAGCGACACGCCGCCACCGCCGGTCTTGGCGAACAGCAGCCCGACCAGAAGCGGCGTCAGGAACATGCCGATGATGTTTGAGGCCGAGGCCGAGCACACGGCGGCCGGCACGTTGCCGCCGGCAAGGGCGGTGAAGGCGATGGACGACTGCACGGTCGACGGCAGCACGCACAAAAACAGTACGCCCGCATAGAGCGCTGCCGGCAGCACCGTCGGCACCAGCAGGCCGAGCCCAAGCCCGATGATCGGGAACAGCACGAAGGTGGTCGAGAACACCAGAAGGTGCAGTCGCCAATGTGTCATGCCGGCAATCACCGTCGCCCGCGACAGCCGCGCGCCGTGGAGGAAGAACAGCAGTGCGATGGCGATGTTGGTCGCGGTGCCGAAATGGCCGGCGAAGCTGCCCTGTGCCGGCAGAAGCGATGCCAGCACGATGCAGGCGATCATCAGCATGATGAAGGTGTCGGGGCGAAAACGTGCGAACAAGGCGTGTGATCCCTTGGCAATGAGCTAATTTTGTATACAGTATGCCAAATGCCGGCGGTATTGTGAATGGCGCATACAGGAATGATGCTCATTTCGTTTCGTGAACACAGGGAGGGATCATGTTCGATCCGATACTCCTCCAGACCTTCGTAGCGGTTGCCGGCTCGCGCAGCTTCACCGGGGCGGCGGTGCATCTGCGCCTCGGCCAGTCGACGGTTAGCCAGCACATCCGGCGGCTCGAAGTCAGCGTCGGCCGGCGGCTTCTCGTCCGCGACACCCATTCGGTGATGCTGACGCCGGACGGCGAGGCGATGCTCGGTTTCGCCCGCTCGATCCTCGACGCCAACGAACGTGCCCGCAGCTATCTGCAGGGGGCCAGGCTCAGCGGCCGCATCCGCTTTGGTGCCTCCGAGGATTTCGTCACCACCCGCCTGGCCGACGTGCTGCACAAGTTCACCGAGCGCCACCCGTCGGTCGAGCTCGAGCTGACGGTGGCGCTGTCGAGCACGCTGTTCGACTTGCTCGACGAAGGTGCGCTCGACCTCGTCATCGCCAAACGCCGCGTCGGGCTCAACCAGCAGCGCGAGGCGCGCAGCGGTGTTGCCGTGCGCACAGAGCGGCTGGTCTGGGCGGCGCGCGACCCATCGGTCGTCGAAGCCGGCAAGCCCTTGCCGCTGATCCTGTTCTCGCGTCCCGGCATCACCCGCGTCGCGGCGATCGAGGCGCTCGACCGCAAGGGCATCCCCTGGCGCATCGTCTGCACCAGCGGCAGCCTGAGCGGCTTGCAGGCAGCGGCGCGCGCCGGGCTCGGCATCATGGTTCAGCCGCGCAGCATGGTGTCGTCGGGGCTGATGGTGCTGCCGACCAGCCCGCAACTGCCGCAGCTCGAGGAGGTCGAGTTCATCCTGACCAGCGCCGCCAACGAGCCGACGGGCGTCGCCGCAGCACTTGCGAAGGAAATCCTCGACCGCAACGCCCGCCAGGAATTCGAGCTGCCGTTCCGCGAGGCGGTCTAGGCCCGGCACCCGGCGGGTCGCACCTTTCGAGCAAAAAAATAGTCAGTATACTGCTTAAATTGATCGGAGAGCCATATGGACGTGATGATCATCGGCGCAGGCATCGGCGGGCTGACATTGGCCCTGATGCTGCACAAGGCGGGCATTGCCTTCCGCGTCTACGAAAGCGCGCAGGAGATCAGGCCGATCGGCGTCGGCATCTCGATCCTGCCGCATGCCAGCCGCGAGTTGACCGAGCTCGGCCTGCAGCCAGCACTCGCCGAGGTGGCGGTCACGGCGCGAGAATCCTGCTTCTTCAACCGTTTCGGCCAGCTGATCTACAAGGAACCGGTCGGTACATTTGCCGGCTATGATTACCCGCAGTTCCAGATCCATCGCGGCGACCTGCAGCAGATCCTCTACGCAGCACTCGTCGAGACGGCCGGCCCGGATTGCGTCGTTACCGGCTGGAAATGCATCGATGTCGAACAGACAGCGGATGCGGCGATCGCCCGTTTCGTCGACGGCCGCACCGGCGAAGACCGGCCCGTCCAGACCGGTGCCGCAATCGTCGGCTGCGACGGTATCCACTCCGTCGTGCGCCGCAAGCTTGTGCCCGACGATGGCGGCCCGATCTATTCCGGCGTCAACATGTGGCGCGGCACGACCTGGTGGCGGCCCTATCTCGGCGGCGCGAGCTACGTCCGCGCCGGCTGGCTGACGCATGGCAAGATGGTCATCTACCCGATCCGCAACAAGCTCGACGCTGACGGTCGCCAGCTGATCAACTGGGTCGCCGAGATCGAGACGCCTGATTATCACCAGCAGGACTGGAACCGCCGCGGCCGGCTCGACGACTTCATCCATGCCTTCGCCGACTGGAGCTTCGATTTCCTCGATGTGCCCGGCCTGATCCGAGGTGCCGAGGCGATCCTCGAATATCCGATGGTCGACAAGGATCCGCTCGCCCGATGGAGCTTTGGCCGGCTGACGCTGCTCGGCGATGCCGCCCACCCGATGTATCCGCGCGGCTCCAACGGTGCCGGCCAGGCGATCCTTGATGCGCGTGCGCTTGCCGACTGCTTTGCATCGGGGGGCGATGTCGCGGCTGTGCTCAAGGCGTATGAGGACAAGCGGCTGCAGGCGACCGCGACTGTCGTGCGCACCAACCGCTCCACTCCGCCCGATGTCATCCTCAAGGAGGTCCATGAGCGCACCGGGGACCGCCCTTTCGCCCGGCTCGACGACGTCATCACCCAGGACGAACTGGCAGCGCTGTCGAACAGCTACAAGAAGGTCGCCGGCTACGACAAGGCAACGGTAGCCGAGCGGCGAACGGCGTGAGGGGTGGGCGCGCTCAGGCCAGATAGCCGACTATTCTGGTCCTGCCGTCACGCAGCTCGATCGAACATCTGCCGATCGGGCCGAGCAGGTCCGTGAGGTCGGCATCGAATTCCACCCATACAATGGACCGAAGTTCGACCGGCCCGAATTCGATGGTGTCGATGTAAGGCCAAGGGTAGGCTTAGTCCAGGTGGAAAGCGCATCTGTCGGACATTGGCGGCATCGATGAATTGAACCGTCATGCATCTCACATGCGCGTGGCGCGCACTGCGGCAATCAGTTTCCGCCACTTGGTGTCTGACATGAAGGCGCGCGAGAAGGTGGCTCTTGCCAAACGGCCGGCGGCACCCGGGTCGAGGATCTCCGGTCGTTTCATGGCCCGCTGCATGACCCCAAGATTTGACCCGTTGCAACAGGCCGAGACTTGCGGTTGTTGAGTGGAGCGGTTGAACCGGGAGCGATGCAGGCCTTGTCATGCATCTTTCATGGCTGATCGAGAACAAGGCAGTTTTGCCGAAGCGCCAGGGCGTGGGCCTATTGGCGCCAATAAACTGCTTTGCCGCCTTATCATCTCGTGACGTAGGGTGTTCTTCATGAACCGTGGCATCGCGGCAGCTTTGACGCTTGCATTACTGCTGTGCGCATGTCCCGGCCACTCGGCGGCGGCTGAACGCCCCTCAAGCAACGATTTGCTGCGACAAGGATACCAGCCCGTTGCCGCAGGCCGGCTGACGATGAAGCGAATTTTTGTCGTCGTGCCACGGTGGACGGGCTTCACAACTCTGGATGATCAGATCGTATCGATGGCGGGAGAAGGCAAGGTTCCCGGGGGGGAGCTTGAAGCCATATTGGGCCGCCATGGTGCTTTCCTGAGGGTGGCGCGGGGCACGGAAGAATATGTCTGTGTTCTCTACAAGACAGATACGTGCCGCCGCGTAAGAAGTGGAGATAGATAAAGGTGCGCGCGCGTTGCGCATCTGCTTCTCGCAATGTTGCCGCAAGACTCTCCGATTATTCATCACTGCGACATGCCATTTCGATTGGATCGTGGTTTCGACATTGTACCGGTTCGTATGACCGTGAAGGAGCATCCTTGATGAGCATTGCGAGCGACGCCCGCTTCTGGGACCGGTCTTCACGCAGATATGCCAAGGCGGCGGTGGCCGACCAAAGCGGCTACGCCCGCACGCTGGACCGGACGCGCGGGCTGCTGCGGGCCGGCGACCAGGTGCTGGAACTGGGATGCGGCACCGGGTCGACGGCGATGCTGCTGGCCGGTGACGTGAAATCCTATCTCGGGACGGATTTCTCGCCAGCGATGATCGAGATTGCCGAGGAAAAGCGGTTGGTTTGCCCGATCAGGGGTCTCGACTTCCTGACCGCTACAGCCGAGGCGCACCAGCTCGGGTCCGGGCAGTTCGAGGTAGTTCTCGGTTTCAACTACCTGCATCTGGTGCGCGACCTGCCCGGCACCTTGCGGCGCATCCACACGCTGCTGGCCAGCGACGGTCTGTTCGTCTCCAAGACGCCGTGCCTCGGCGACATGAACCCGCTGATCCGGCTGGCGCTGTTGCCAGTCATGCGTGCCACAGGACTTGCGCCGCATGCCGGTGCCTTCAGTACAGCAGAACTGGTCCGGATGATTTCTGCCGCGGGCTTCGAGGTCGTCGCGACTGAAAACCACGCGACAAAGGGCAACGACAACAGGCCCTATATCGTCGCGCGCAAGCGCTGACCGGGACGGCCGCGCCGACAGTTCAAAACGCGTCCGGCTGAAGGCTTGGATGTGCCTCGGCGAAAGCGGGCAGGGCGGCAGCGGCGCCCGCGATCTCGACCGACAGCGGGAATGCGGAAAGGTCGCAGTCGAAGCGGCGGGCATTGGCCACCTGCGGCACCAGGCAGATGTCGGCGATGGTGATCGTGTCGCCAAGGCAATAGCGGCCATGCCGGCAGCCGGCGCGAAGTGTCGCCTCGAACGACCTGAAGCCTTCCTCGATCCAGTGCCGGTACCATTCGTTGGTGTCGTCGTCGGACAGCTGCCAGCGCGCCTTCAGGTACTTCAGCACGCGCACATTGTTGAGCGGGTGGATGTCGCAGCCGATGATCTGGGCGAGGCCCCTGACATAAGCGCGCCCGGCGGGGTCAGTGGGCAGCAGCGGCGGCTCGGGGTGGGTTTCGTCGAGATATTCGAGCACGGCGAGGCTTTGCGCGAAGACCTGGCCGTCGTCCACAAGCGCCGGCACCAGGCCCTGCGGGTTGAGAGCCATATAGTCGGCGGTGCGGTGATCCATCCTGGGCAGGCTGATGAAGCGGGGCTCCCAGTCGAGCCCCTTGAGCGCGAGCGCGATGCGCAGCCGATACGAGGTCGACGATCTGAAGAAGGTGTAGAGCGTGCGCATCGCCCCGGCAGTCAGTGCGACGCAGAGTTGAGGATCTCGTCGGGCGTCGACGAGACGACCTCGACATATTTCGGCACGAATTTGCGGCCCTCGATCAGGCCGACAAAGGCCGGCTTGAGCTCTTCCGCCAGCACCTTGCGGATCTTGGCGTGCTCGACGATGTCGGACCACTCGGCGATGAGGAAGAAGCGCTGCGGATCCTCGGTGTCGCGGCACAACACGCCGTCCTTCACCTGGGCCCAGGACTTGTGCATCGGATTGCCGTCCGAATAGTCGAACTCCTCGAACAGTTGGACGAATTCGTCTTCGCGTCCGACTTCCACGCGGAAGTCGTAGATGTGAAGGAAGTTGCCTTTCGTGGCCAGCGGTTCCTGCGCCATGCTACTCTCCTTTTCCGGTGTTCCCAATAATCATCAGTATACTTCCTTTTATTGCGTGCGCAAGGCGCAACGCCTTGCCAGGCAAAGGTTCCAGAGCGGCGGGCGTCCCGCGATTGCCGTTTCGAGGGCCGGAAGTATGCGGTGGTACCGCTCTTTCCCGCCGGTCCGGCAAGGGATAGAGATGGGCAGTGACAGGCAAGGGGAATGAGCGTGGCCAAGTCGGTTAGGACGGACGGGACGCAGAACAAAAAAGCAACGGCCGCCGCGCCTAATCCCGAACTGCAGCAGCTCATCGAGCGGCTGCCGCTGTGGAAGCGGCCGGGCTATCTCATCCGCCGGCTGCACCAGGTCCACTACGCCCTGTTCTTTGAGGAGTGCGAGGGTTTCGGCATTACGCCGGTGCAATACGGGCTGCTGACCATCCTTTCGGGCAATCCCGATTCCGACCAGATCTCACTTGCCCAGGCGCTCGGCATCGACCGCACCAACGTCGCCGACGTGCTGTCGCGGCTGGCCCAGCGCGGGCTGGTCGAGCGCACCCGCAGCACCGAGGACAAGCGCATGGTACTGGCGCGCCTTACCGGCGAGGGCGAGAAGCTGGTCGCGGCCATGCATCCGGCGATGAGCCGCGCCCAGGACAGGCTGCTCGACACGCTCGGCGACAAGGAACGCGATGCGTTCCTGGCAACGTTGATCAGGCTGCTCGAGGCCAACAACAAATACGGCCGGGCGGCGCTCGCCACCGGCAAGTTCGGCGAATGACCGAAGGCCGTCAGGCCGATAGCGGGGGCTATCTGTTCCAGCAGGCGACGAGATGGCCGGCGGAACGCTCCGACAATTTCGGCGCTTCCTTGTGGCACTGCTCCGTCGCCAGCGGGCAGCGTGTCGAGAAGCGGCAGCCGGCCGGCGGGTTGACCAGGTCGGGGATCTCGCCGCCATAGACGATACGCTTGCGCTGGCGCTGGGTACGCGGGTCGGGCACCGGCACCGCCGACAGCAGCGCCTCGGTATAGGGGTGGATCGGATGGTCGTAGAGATCGTCGCGATCGGCGATCTCGACCATGCGCCCGGCATAGAGGATCGCCACGCGATGCGAGATGTGGCGCACCACCGAGAGGTCGTGGGCGATGAACAGGTAGCTCAGCCCCAACTCACGCTGCAGGTCCTGCATCAGGTTCACCACCTGCGCCCGCACCGAGACGTCGAGCGCCGACACCGGCTCGTCGGCGACGATGAACTCGGGCTGCAACGCCAGCGCCCGGGCAATGCCGATACGCTGACGCTGCCCCCCGGAAAAGGCGTGCGGAAAACGGTCATGCGCGTCCGCCGGCAGACCGACGATGCGCAGCAATTCGGTGATGCGGTCGCGGGCTTCGTCGACATGGCGGATCAGTCCGTGCACCAGGAGCGGCTCGGCGACGAGGTCGATCACCCGCATCCGCGGGTTGAGGCTGGCATAAGGATCCTGGAACACCAGCTGCATGTTGCGGCGGAGCTTGCGCAGCGCCTCGCCCTTGGTGTGGGTGATGTCCTTGCCCTGGAAGACGATCTTGCCCGCCGAGGCCGTGATGCGCCGCAGCACGGCGCGGCCCGTCGTGGTCTTGCCGGAGCCGGATTCGCCGACAAGTCCGAGTGTCTCGCCCGGGTGGAGGTCGAAGGAGATATCTTCCAGCGCCTTGAACGCCTTGGGTCGCCCCCAGAAGCCCTGAGCACCTGTTTCATAGGTGACGTCGAGGCCCTGCACGCTGAGCAGTGGCGGTGCTGGCGGCTGGGCTGGCACGGGGTTGAGCATCGAAAAATTCCTGTCAGGGGAAGGTGGGCGACATCAGCGGCGTTGCCCAGGCCGGTACCGACGGCCGCCAGCAGGCGGCCTCGGCGTCCGGGCGGATATGTTCGAGCTTGGGCGCCTTGCGGCAGGCCTCGCCCGACAGCGGACAGCGCTGCTGGAACGAGCAACCCTCCGGCGGCGTCACCAGGTTCGGGGGCGTGCCCTCGATCGAAACCAGGCGGTCGGACACCTCGTCGAGCCGCGGAGTCGAGCGCAACAGCCCTTGCGTGTAGGGATGCGCCGGACGCTCGAACACGTCCTCGGCCAGTCCGGTCTCGATGATCTGCCCGGCATACATCACCGCCACGCGATGGCAGAGCCCGGCGACGACACCGAGGTCGTGGGTGATCAGCACCACCGACAGGCCGAGCGATTGCTGCAACTCGGCGAGCAGTTCGAGGATCTGCGCCTGGATCGTGACGTCGAGCGCCGTCGTCGGCTCGTCGGCGATCAACAGCTCAGGCTCGCAGGCAATCGCCATGGCGATCATGACGCGCTGGCGCATGCCGCCTGAAAACTCGTGCGGATACTGATCGAGCCGACGCCCGGGGGCGCTGATGCCGACCGCGGCAAGCAGCTCTTCGGCGCGGTTGCGGGCCTGGGCGCGCGTCATGCCGAGATGCCGCTCCAGCACCTCACCGATCTGGGTACCGATCTTGAGCACCGGGTTGAGCGAGGTCATCGGGTCCTGGAAGACCATCGCCACTTCCTTGCCCCTGATGTCGCGGGCGTAACGCTCGCCATCGGAGCCGAGCAGCGAACGGCCTTTCCATCTGATGTCGCCCGAAGCGATGCGGCCGGGCAGGTCGATCAACCCCATCACAGCTTGCGCGGTGACACTCTTGCCCGAGCCGGATTCACCGACAACGCCGAGTGTCTCGCCGCGGCCGATCGACAGGGTCACGCCGCGCAGGCCCTGGACCAGCCCGCGCCTGGTGTCGAACTCGACCTTCAGCTTTTCGACCTCGAGGAGCGGCGTGCCTGTGCTGTTGGCGCTGACACTCATGAGCGGCCTCCTTGGCTTTTGGCTTCCGAGCTTTGGGCTTGCGGGCTGCGGCGGGCCCGCCGGGCGGCCAGCTTGGCGCGCTGGTAGGCGAAGCGCTTCTCGCGCTCCTGCGGGTCGGTGGTGACGCGCACCCAACTGGCGAACAGATTGACCGCAAGCACCGTGGTGGCGATCGACAGGCCGGGGAAGGTGATCAGCCACCAGGCGACGAAGATGTAGTCGCGGCCATTGGCGACATCGAGGCCCCAGCTCGTCGCCGGCGGCTGCACGCCGAGGCCGAGGAAGGACAGAGCCGCTTCCGCCAGCACGATGTTGGTGAATTCGAGGATGCCGAGCGTCAGAAGCGGCGAGGTCAGGTTCGGCAGGATGTGGCGGAAGATGACGCGCGAGGTCTTGCAGCCGATCATTTCGGCTGCCTCGACATAGGGTGTCTGCCGGACCGACAGCACGATGCCGCGGACGACGCGGGCATAGACCATCCAGTTGGTGACGACGAGCACGATGATCATGGTCGCCATGCTCGGGCCGATGACCGAGATGACCAGCAGGATCAGCAGCAGGCCGGGGAATGCCACCTGCACGTCGACGATGCGCATGATGATCGAGTCGGTGCGGCCGCCTCTGAAGCCGGCCCACAGGCCGAGCACGACGCCGAAGCTGCCGGCGAACAGCACCACAAGCACCCCGACCAGCAGCGAGGCGCGGGCGCCGTAGATGACGCGCGAAAGCACGTCGCGGCCGAGATGGTCGGTGCCGAGGATGTGTTCCCAACTGCCCTTTGGCAGCCAGGCCGGCGGCTTGAGACGCGAGATCACCGATTGGGCGGCCGGATCGTAGGGCGCCAGCAGTGGCGCGAGGATCGCCATCAGCAAAAGGGCGACGATGACGGCAAAGCCGAGCGTGCCGAGCTTGTCCTGCCAGAGCTCACGGCCGAATTCGTCGAGCCTGCTCAGCAGAGTCGGACGTTGCGCGGCGTTGCGGGCGGTTGCCACCGGCGTCGTCACAGGCATGGGGATAGCCATCTCAAGCCAACCTTATCCGTGGGTCGATGAGTTTGTAGATGACATCGAGGCCGACATTGATGACCACGATCAGAACGGCGACGGTGAAGACGATGGCCTGGAGCAGGAACAGGTCGCTCTTCTGGATCGCCTGCATTGCCGTCAGCCCGAGGCCGGGCCAGGCAAACACCGTCTCGACAACGACAGTGTAGCCGGCCAGTGCGCTGATCAGCTCCCAGCCGGCCAGCGTCACGAATGGAACCAGCGTGTTGCGCATCGCATGCACCATCACCACGCGCTTGAAATGCAGGCCCTTGGCGCGGGCGGTGCGGACATATTGCTGGTTCAGCTCGTCGATCATCGACGAGCGCACCAGCATCACCAGCCGGGCCAGCGAGGGCAGGGCCAGCGTGATTGCCGGCAGAATGTAGTAGCGCGCACCGCCCATGCCCGATGTCGGCAGCCAGCCGAGGGTGACGGCGAAGAACACGATCATCAGCAGGCCGAACCAGAATTGCGGTAGGGACAGGCCGAACAGGCCGACGAAGACGGTCGTCCGGTCGACCCAGCCACCGGGCCGGAGCGCGGCGATGGCGCCGAGCGGCAGCGACAACAGGATCGCCAGGCCGAGGCCGGCGCCGATCAGCTTCAGCGTGTTGGGCAGGCGTTCGAGCACCACGTCGAGGGCCGGCCGGCGCTGCCAAAGGCTGTCGCCGAAATCGAGGCGGGCCATGTCGCTGACGAAATCGACGAATTGCGTGGCGATAGGCCGGTCGAGGCCGATCTGCTGGGCAAAGGCCGCGCGCTGGGCGTCGGTCGCCGACAGCGGCAGCATCACCTTTACCGGATCGCCGACCATGCGTGTGGCGATGAAAACGATCACGGTCACGCCGATCACGACAAGGAGACCTTGTCCAATCCGGCGGAGCAGAAAACCACCCATAGTCCTCTCCATTTGCCGGAACCGGCTCGGCCCTCGTCGAGCCGGCCCCGTATCTGTTGCGGTTCGCTTGTTGTGTTGTTCGAAGCCGCAATCGTTCCGGTTACTCCGTGATCTTCATCTCCTTGACCAGGAGCTTGGAGTCGACGCGAGGCTGCCATTCCAGGCGCTTGGAGAAGCCGTAGATGTCCTGCTGGTTGAGCAGCGGGACGAGATAGGACAGATCGTACGACTTCTTGGTGATGGCGTCATACATGGCCTGGCGCTTCTCGATGTCGGTCTCGGTCCTGGCGGCGCTGATCTGGTCCGACATTTCTTGGTCGCTGTTGGACGCGGAACTCGCCTTGCTTTGTAGCACGGCGGTCATTTCACGGTCGACGTCGAGCAGCTCGTTGGAGTTCGACAGGAAGATCGCATCCGGCCGTGTGTTCTTGTCGAACAACTGGTTCAGGTACTCGCCGAAGTCCTCGATCTTGATGTCGACGTTGAGGCCCGCGTCCTTCCAGTAGGCGCCGACGGCCTCGATCAGTTCGCGGTCCTTGAGCCAGCGCCCGGCCTCGCCGACGAGCTTGATGGTCTTGCCTTCGGCGCCTGCTTCCTTGATCAGCGCCCTGGCCTTGTCCACGTCGAAGACATAGTCGGGCAGCGACTTGTTGTAGCCGAAGGCCTTGGGGTTGACGACCTGGCCCTTGGCCGGTGTGGCGTAGCCGCCGAACAGGCTCTCGGCCAGTGCCTTGCGGTCGACCGAAATGTTCATCGCTTCGCGGACACGCGGATCCTTGGTCACCTCGTTGTCGGTCGAGACGATCATCAGGCTGGTTTCGAGGCCGCTGACGGCCGCGAATTTCGGCGCCTGCTGGGCGAACTCCGGCAGAAGGTTGGTGATGACATCGAGCTCGCCCGCCATCAGGCCGGAAAGGCGCGTGCCGGATTCGCCTACGAAGCGATATGTCACCTTGTCGATCGACGCGGCATCGCCCCAATAGTCGGCGTTCTTCTCCAGCACGATGTCCTGGCCGCGGTTCCAACTGGTGAACTTATATGGGCCGGTGCCGACCGGCGCCTCGGCGAACTTGGCGTCCGCCGCATAGGTCGCCGGGATCATCTTCATCCAGTACATGCGAGAGGGCAGGATCGGATCCGGACCGGAGGTGATGATGCGCACTGTCAGGTCGTCCACCTTCTCGGCGCCGGTGATGGTGCCGAAATAGGCGGCTTGCTCCGACTTCAGCGCCGGATCGATGACGCGTTTGACGCTGTTGACGACGGCATCCGCGTTGAACGCCTCGCCATTGTGGAACTTGATGTTGGGCCTGAGCTTGAACTCCCAGGTCTTGGCGTCGACCGGCGTCGGCGCCGCGGCCGCAAGGCCGGCGATGAGCTCGCCGTCCGGCGTGCGCGCCATCAGCGTCTCATAGACATTGTCGTTGATCGCGCGCTCGCCGCCGTCGTCGCGCACCTGCGGGTCGAGCGTCGAAGGCTCCGAACCGATCGCGATGGTGATGTCGGCGGCCAGCGCCGACAGCGGGGAAAGTGCCATGATTGCCGCCACGGCGGCGCTGCTTGTCAGTCTCGTCAGTACGTTCATTGGTCCACCCATTCGCCAAAGACAACAAAATCGACCTGATGCGCGCAGTCTTGTGCTGCGCTGATAGTGTGGGCCGCCACATCCCTCGGCCAGAAGAGTGGATTGTATGCAATCGACTGTCAAGCGATTGTTGATCAACTTTGCTGACGATACCGGGTCGAGTTTCTGAAATTCGCCAAACGGCGCCGTAAATTATTGAAAATGCACAAAATTTAGAACGTGATTGCTGAAATTTCGTTCACGAATATCACGCAAGAAATCGGTCCAGTGGTTCTTTTTGGCAATTTCTTGCATATAGTATACCAAAAATGACGATGGTAAGAAGGACGACGGCGTTCCTCCGCCTTTCCCGGCGGTCACGACTGCGGAAAATACATCGCGACGACAGCCACGGCTGCGCTGGTGTTGGGCGACAAGAGTGCAAATTGCGCCAGCCTGTTGGTGCAGCGGGAGACGTTATCCTGTTTGGCTGATCTCCACCGCGGCATGAGATTGCTGGGCAATACTCGTTTCGAACAAGGAACTGCTTGTACGTTCTGTTATCGCGTTTCTCGCTGGCAGCGATGTTGAACTGTTGCCCGCCTGCAGTGTTACGCGGGCAGCAGGCGGGCGCCACTGTTGCGGTGGTTCAAGGAGTCGGCCGCCAGATCGGCGGGGCTGGCGTCAGCTGAAATAGCGCGGTGGCAGCCTGACCAGATCGCCGTCGAGGCGCTCGAACATGGCGGCGATGTCGAAGATGCGGTTTTCGGTCCCGCTTGACCCGACGATCTGCAACCCCAGAGGCATGCCACTGCCGGCCTTGCCGAAAGGGAAGGCCAGCGCCGGGTGGCCGGTCAGGTTGGCCAGGATGTTGGGGATAGGCTCCTCGAGGAAGTAGAACTTGTCGACTGTCTTGAGCGGTCCCGCCGGTGCGAGTGCGCCAGGCAAAAGCATGGCGTCGACAGTGGCGAGGCTGGCGTCGACCCGTCTGCGCAGCACGTCGCGCAGCTTCCGTGCCGCGACGACGTCGGCGGCGGCAAGACTTTCACCAACCAGCGCGCGACCGCGAAACATTTCGCCGAAGGCGGAGAAATTGCCGCGCACCTCGGCGCCGTAATGTGCCGCGATCTCGGCCATCATCACCACAGCGCCCGGCGCATGGAAGGTTTCGAGCGGCGGCAGGTCGAGTTCGACGATCTCGCCGCCGTTGGCAGCGAAAAGCTCGAGCGCGTTGCGCATTGCCGTTACCACTTCGGGCCGCAGGCTGGCGCCCAGCCCCCAGGCGTCAGGTGATACACCGAGGCGCATGCCGGTAAATGACGGCGCGTCGCCGGCAGGCATCGGCCCGATTTCGTGCGCCGCCATCGCGGCATAGAGCCTGCGGCAGTCGTCGACACGCGCGGCGATCGGCCCGCAATGGTCCATAGAATGGGCCAGCGCATCGATGCCGTCCACGGGAACGAGGCCGAAGCCCGGCTTGAAGCCGACCATGCCGCACATCGTCGCCGGCAGGCGGATCGAACCGGCGGTATCGGTCGCCACCGAACCCAGGCACAGCCCACCGGCGACAGTGACGCCCGACCCGCTCGACGAGCCGCCCGGAAACATCTCAGGGTTCCAGGGATTGCGTGCCGGCGGAAACGGCAGGTCGAAGGACGGTCCGCCGAAGGCCAGTTCATGGCAATTGGCCTTGCCGATGATGATCGCCCCGGCATCGCTGAGCCGGCGCACGACAGGCGCATCCTGCGTCGGCCTGCGGCCGAGCCGCGAATGCGAGGCGCCGGTGTTGGGCATGCCGGCAACCGCGACTATGTCCTTGACCGAGATCGGCACGCCCGCAAGCGGGCCGACAGTCTCGCCGGCCGCGAGGCGCGCGTCGAGACGCCGTGCCTGCGAAAGTGCTGCCTCGTCGGCGACATGGACGTAACCCGAAAGCTCGCCATCAAAACGCGCGATGCGGTCGAGGAAATAGCCCGTCACCTCGACGGCGGCGATCTCGCGGCGGGTCACTGTGGTGGCAAGTTCCGCAATGGAAAGCTGTTCCAGCCTGCTCATTGTTTGTCCTCTCGCTCCTGCGTGCGGGCCAGCTCTGTGACGCGCCTGGCCAGCCTGTCGAGCACTGCTATGCCGCGCGCGAAATCGGCGGCTTCCGCAGCACTTGCCTCGGGCGGCAGCGCGATCTCTTGGGAGGCGGGAGCAGGTGGGGTCACGTCGCGCATGTTTCGTCCGGTGCTGAGAGATAGGAATTGATCAGTATACGTCTGTTATGCATTGTTGGAATCGGCCGGTATCGAACCAACCGGGGCATCGGGTGGGCAGCGTGAAGCAGAATGAAAAGCCGTTCGACGTGGTGGTTGTCGGCGGCGGCATCGTCGGGCTGTCGGTGGCGCTCGAAGCGCAGTCGCGCGGTCTCAGCGTCGCCGTCATCGATCCTGACATTGCCGAGGCCCGGGCATCCTTCGGCAATGCCGGCGTGCTCAGCCGTGGCTCGATCTTCCCGATGGCCGCACCCGGTATCCGCGCGCGCTTGCCGCGTTATGCGCTTGGCCGCGACATCGCCGTGCGTGCCCGCCTGCGCTCGCTGCCGCATCTCGCACCCTGGCTGGTGCGCTTCCTGCTTGCCGCCGAGGAGGGCGCATGGCGCCGCACTGCGGCGGCACTCAACCCAATGGTCGCCGAGGCGTTCGACCGCCATGTCGCGCTGGCCGATCTCGTCGGCGGCCGCCATCTGATCAAGCGCAACGGTTGGCTCCGCCTCTATCGTAGCGCCGAGGCATTCGCCGGCAGCGCCCTGGAGCAGGCGGTCCTGAAAGAGAACGGCGTCCGTGTCGACTGCCTCGGCGAAGATGAGATCCGCCAGCTCGAGCCGCATCTCGCCCGCCGTTTCAGCAATGGCATCTTCTTTCCCGACACCGGTTCCGTCGAAAGCCCCGGCGAACTTGTCGAGCTCTACCGGCAGGCGGCAGAAGGTCGGGGCGCGGTCCTTGTCGCCGGCAAGGCGGAAGCCATCCTCGAAACCGGCACGACCATGGCGGTCATGGTCGCTGGCCGGAGGATCGAAGGTCGCCATGTCGTGCTCGCCGCCGGTGCCCGTTCGGCCGAGCTTGCTCGCACCCTTGGCTATCGTTTTCCGCTTGCGGCAGAGCGCGGCTACCATCGCCATTTTGCCCTTGCCGAGGGCGTTGAGCTGCGCCGCCCGGTTTATGATGCTGCCGGTGGCTACGTGCTGTCGCCGATGAACGGCAACGTGCGCCTGCTCACCGGTGTCGAGTTGGCGCGGCAGGACGATCCGCCAGAGCATGCCCAGATCGACGGTGTCGAACCCGATGCGCGAAAGACGCTTTCCTTCACCACGCCGGTCGACGGCAAAACCTGGCTCGGCAGCCGGCCGTCGACGCCGGACGGGCTGCCGGTCATCGGCCGCGCCGCCCGCCATCCCAGGCTGATCTTCGCCTTTGGCCACGGCCATATCGGCTTCGCCAACGGCCCGATGACAGGTGCCGTCGTCGCCAGCCTGCTCCACGACGAGCAGCCACCGGTGCCGGTTGCCGCCTTCGCGCCTTCGCGTTTCGGCGGCTAAAGCGTTTCCGCTCTTCCTCGAAATGCGGAAGCGCTCCACCTTCTTGTTCTTGCGCAATTCCGGACGGAAAACCGCGGCACACTTTTTCTGGAATTGCGCCAGGCGGCGGGGCGCGGTCACGGCAGCGTCAACCCGCCGTCGACATGCAGCGACTGGCCGGTGATCTGCCTGGCGTCGCGCGACAGCAGGAACAGGATCGCCGCCGCCACGTCGGCCGGTTCGGTCAGCCGGCCGGTAGGCGTCACGGCGATCGCCTTTTCCAGTGCCGAGGTCGTCGCCGCGAAATGGCCGGTCGGATCCTTGCGGGTGAAGCCCGGCACGACGCAATTGACCGTCACGCCCTTCGGCGCAAGTTGCACGGCCATCGATTTAGCCAGCGCCTCGAGCGCGCCCTTGGCGGCAGACGTCGCCGGAAAATGGATCTCGGCGGTGCCGAAGATGTGAGCGACAAACGAGCTGACCACCACCACGCGCCCGCAGGCCGAGGCGACGAGGTCGGCCATCGCTGCATTGACGAGACGGAGCAATGCAGTCGGCATCGTCTCGAACGCCTGGGCCAGATCGTCTGGCCCGACCTCGCCGAGCGTCGAGCGCGTCGCCTGGGCGGCGTTGGAAACGATCTGGTCGACGCGGCCGAAGCGGGCGCGGGCGGCAGCAATCATTGCCGCCGGCACAACGGGATCGGCGAGATCGCCGAGCACGATCTCGGTCGCAGCACCCGATGCCCGGCAGGTCTCGGCGACGCTCTCCAGCCCCTCGGCATTCTTGCGTGTGTGCAGCACCAGGCCAATGCCAGGGGTTGCAAGCCGGCGGGCGGTTTCGGCGCCAATGCCGCTGCCGGCACCGGTGATGAGCACGATGCGATCGAATGATGTGGTCAAATCCTTGTCCCCAAAGCTGTTGAGAGTGATGTTTGCAGGTGCTCGGCTCAGGCGCCTAGTGCCACGCCGTCCTTGCGCTTGTCCGAGCCGCCGAGCAGGCCGCCGTCTTCGTCGCGCACAACGAATTGCGCACCGCCGAAATCGCTGCGGCCGGCCAGTTCGCCGGCACCTTCCGGATCGCTGTAGCCTGCGTCGCGCAGCGTCCTGACGATCGCATCCGGCGTGCCCGGTTCGATCGCCAGTGCCATATCGCCCTCCAACCGCCAGCGCGGGGCATCGATGGCTGGCTGCAGCTTCTCACCCCAGGCGGCCAGACGGACCATCATCTGGACGTGGCCTTGCGGCTGCATGGCGCCCCCGACGACACCGAAGCCGGCATGGAAGCGGCCGTCCTTCAACGTCGCCGCCGGGATTACCGTGTGGTAGGGCCGCTTCGACGGCCCCGGCCCGTTGATGTGGCCCGGTTCGGAAAAGCCTAAGCCCCGATTCTGCAGCACGAAGCCGCAGCCGGGCACGGCGATGCCGGAGCCGAAACGCTTGAAGATGCTGCTCATCAGCGTCACCGCCAGGCCATCCTTGTCAACGACAACTGTGCAGACCGTGTTGCCCGATGGATCGGCGACGATTTTCTTGGCCTTGGCCATGGCGCGGCCGACTGCTTCGACCATGGCACGCGTGGTCGTCGGATCATCCCGGTCGAGCGGCAAGGCATCGAGTTCCTCCAGCGCGTCGAGCACGGCCATGCCGTGGGTGTTGGGCGGGCATTCGAGCACGGTCAGGCCACGGAACTTTCGTTCGAGCGGCAGCACGAAATCGCCGCGATGGTTGGCGAAATCCTCTGCCGTCAGCAGCCCGCCCCTGGTCTGGTTCGCTGCCGCTGCTTGGCGGGCCGGGGTACCGAGATAGAAGGCATCCGGCCCATCGGCGGCGATTGCCCGCAACATTGCCGCCAGCTCGGGATTCGCGAAGCGTTCGCCTTCGCGCGGCGTGCTGCCGGCGCTGTAGAGTTTTCCTGCAACCGGGTCGAGCTTGATCACCGGCTCGAACACGGCCCATTCGCGCGCGGTGATCGGCAGGACGGCAAAACCGTCGGCGGCGAGCGCGATGGCTGGAGCGATCAATTGGGCAAAGGGCAGGCGGCCAAAGCGGGCATGCAGGTCGAACCATCCGCGCACCGCGCCGGGCACGGTGACCGACAGTCCGTGTCGTTCGGGGATGCGCCGGTTCGGCAGTTTTTCCAACGCCTCGACCGACAATGCGGCCGGCGAGCGGCCGGTGCCATTGTAGCTGATGGCATGGCCGTCTGGTTCAACCAGCATCGCCAGAAGGTCGCCACCGATGCCTGTCGCCATTGGCTCGACGACGCCGAGGATTGCATCCGCGGCGATGGCCGCGTCGACCGCGGTGCCGCCTGCGGCCAGCATGTCCTGGGCGGCGCGGGCGGCGAGCGGGTGCCCGGTCGCCACCATCGCGGTTTCGCTGCGAACGCCTGCGTTGCCGTGTGTCTCGGAGCTGTCCATCGCTGTCGTTCCAATCCTGGTTCAGGCCTTCGATCATCGCCCTTGCAACATACTGTATGCGTGATGTCGCCGTGATCACCTGCACGACAGTAGAATGCGACTTGCGCCGATGTCAATTTGGTATACAGTATTCTAAATCGAGTTTGACATATCGAAGACAGGGGAACCGCATGACCAAGCCGATGAACCCGGACGAATTTCGCACCGCGCTGGAAAACGCCATCAAGGGCAAGAGCGCCAACAAGTCGCCATTCAGCCTCGCCTGGGCCAGCGGCAAGCTGAGCCGCGACCATCTCTCGCGCTGGGCCGAGAACCACTATCATTATGTCGGGCCGTTCGCGGATTACCTCGGCTACATCTATTCCCGCATGCCTGAGCAGTATGTCGAGGCCAAGGATTTCCTGCTCGCCAACATGTATGAGGAAGAGATCGGCGGCGACCGCCACACCGACCTGCTGATCCGTTTCGGCGAAGCATGTGGCACATCCAGAGAGCGCATGACCGACCCGGAGAACATGTCGCCGACGACACGCGGCCTGCAGAGCTGGTGTTATGCGGTGGCGATGCGTGAGGATCCGATCGTTGCCGTTGCCGGACTGGTGGTCGGCCTCGAATCCCAGGTGCCGTCGATCTATCGCAAGCAGACGCCGACGCTGCGCGACAGTTACGGCTTCAGCGACGAGGAGGTCGAGTTCTTCGACCTGCACATCGTGTCCGACGAAATCCATGGTGAGCGCGGCTACCAGATCGTGCTTGAGCATGCGCGTACGGTCGAGATGCAGGAACGCTGCCTCAAGATCTGCGAGGTCGGCGCCCAGATGCGCCTGCTCTACACCACGGCCCTCTACAACGACTATGTTGCCGAGGATGTGAAGCTCGGCCGCGTTGCGCCGATGGAACCCGAACTCGCCGGCATCGGCGGGGTTTGAGGCACGCACATGCCGACAGTCGTGATCCATAGCAAGGGTGAGGCCTTCTCAGGCGAGGTCAAGGAGGACACCAACCTCGTCGTCCGCGCCGGCATCAAGCAGTTTCCCTATCCGCACCTCGCTTACAAATGCGGCATGGGAAAATGCGGCACCTGCGCCAGCCGCATCCTTGCCGGCGCCGAGCACCTGCCCCCGCCCAACTGGAAGGAGAAGAAGCAGCTCGGCGACAAGATCGACGAGGGTTTTCGGCTCGTCTGCCAGCTGTGGATCAAGAACGACATCGAACTCCGCCAGGAGAAGGTGACGGAGCAAGCCTAGCTGCGGTTTTCCGTCCGGAATTGCGCAAGACAAAGTGAGTTCGCCACGCCGGAGGGGCGCGGCACTTCCCGAACAGTTTGCCGGCAACGCTTCGGTGGTGTCGGCGTGACCAGCAATCAGCATGAGGTGGACGATATGTATGTGGTTCTGACGACCAAGCCGGGCGAGTTCCGGACCGAAATGAGCCCCGGCGTGCAGCCGGTCGAAACCTACGACTACATCTTCTACGGCCGCAAGCGCGCCAGCTTCACCATCGCCAAGCTGACCGACCAGGACCAGACGCGCATCCGCATCGTCGAGGACGAGCCGCCGCAAATCGAGAACAACGTGCCGTGCAAGCTGTTCGAGAAATTCTCGTCCGTCGAGGACGCCCGCCACGAGCTCAAGACGCTCACCACCTACGGCAGCATGGACATCCAGCTCAAGCTGGTCTGACCGGCCAACAGCATCGAACGCGCCGATGATCAACATCACCTTCATCACCAACGACAACAAGCAGGTGTCCGCGCCCGAAAACAGCAATCTGCTGCGCGTGTCGCTGCGCGAGAAGGGGGGCATCCCCTTCAAATGCGGCGGCGGGCTGTGCGGCACCTGCAAGTGCCGGATCGAGACCGGCATCGAGAACACCGATGCCGTCAAGCCCAAGGAACGCAACCACCTGACTTCAGACGATCTTGCCGCCGGTTTCCGCATGGCCTGCCAGACCTTCGTGCTCGGCGATGTCGCCGTCTCCTGGGTGCCAAAAGGACGCTGAGCAGGGTGCGCCGAGGCGCATTCTCGAAGCAGAACGACCGCCGAAGCAAACGACTCCCCGAAAGCAAACGACCAATGACAGAGCGACACCTGAACTACATCGCCGGCGAGTGGCAGCCAGCTTTTGGCGGCACCACCTTCGAGGACCGCAATCCCGCCGACGAGCGCGACCTCATCGGCCTGTTCCCGGATTCTGACGCTGCCGATGTCACTGCCGCCATCTCAGGCGTCTCGGCCGCCTGGCCGGCCTGGGCGGCGCAGTCGCCAGAGGTTCGCGCCGACGTTTTGTTCCGCGCCGCCGACATCATGGCCCGACGCGCCGACGAGATCGCCACCGAGCTGACCCGCGAGGAAGGCAAGACGCTGACCGAGGCACGCAACGAGGCCCGGCGCATCGCCGCCAACTTCCGCCTCTATGCCGGCGAGGCGCTGCGGCTCAATGGCGAGACTTACCCGAGCGACAGCGCACAACTGGTGCTGTCGCTGCGCCAGCCGGTCGGCGTGGTCGCAGTCATCACGCCGTGGAACTTCCCGCTGTCGATGGCCGCCCGCAAGCTCGGCCCGGCACTCGCCGCCGGCAATGGCGTCGTGTTCAAGCCGTCCGAAATCACGCCGCTGATGGGCCAGCGCCTCGTCGAGGTGCTGCTTGAGGCCGGCCTGCCACCAAAGCTCGTGGCGCTCGTCCAGGGCAAGGGCGCGAAGGTCGGTCAGGCGATCACCGCAAGCGCCGGTGTCGACGCGCTGACCTTCACCGGCTCCTATGCGGTTGGCAAGCAGATCGCGGCGTCGCTCTCCACCGACACCCGCGTCCAGCTTGAAATGGGCGGCAAGAACGCGACCGTCGTGCTGGTCGACGCCGGCATCGACAAGGCCGTCGCCACCATCGAGCGCGGCGCCTTCGGGCTCACCGGCCAGGCCTGCACCGGCACCAGCCGCGTGCTCGTCGCCCGCCCGCTTTATGCCGAACTGGTGGCGCGGCTCGAAAAATCGGCCTCCGCCATCAAGGTCGGCCCGGGCATGGCAGAAGGCGTGCAGATGGGGCCGCTTGCCACCCGCGTGCAATACGACAAGGTACTGGCCTATGTCGGCATCGCCCGCGAAGAGGGCGGCCGGGTCGTCGGCGGCGATGCGCTGCGTGAGGCCGACTCGAACCTGGCGCATGGCTATTTCGTCCGGCCTGCCGTCGTCTCCGACCTGCCGGAGACCAGCCGTTTGTGGCGTGAGGAGATTTTTGGGCCGGTCGTCGCGGTGCGCCCGATCGACAGCCTCGACGAGGCGATCAAGCTGGCCGACGACACCGAATACGGCCTCGCCGTGTCGCTGGTGACGGGTGATCTGCCGTCGGTGCTGCGCTTCGCCCGCGAGACCCAGCACGGCATCGTCAAGGTCAACAGCCCGACAACCGGTGTGTCACTCAACGCGCCTTTCGGCGGCCTCAAGCATTCGAGCAATCAGACGGCCAAGGAGCAGGGCGGGGCCAACGTCATGGACTTCTACAGCCGCATCAAGAGCATCTATCTTGGGGCCTGACATGCTCCAGTCCCTGACTGAGCTGATGCCCGGCGACTTCGTGCCGGGCCATCTCGTCGGCATGGGCGCCATGGTCTTCATCGCGGCTTTGCTCCAGGGCATCGGCGGGCTCGGCTTTGCCATGGTCTCGGCGCCGCTCGCGGTGCTGTTCTTTCCCGAGATGGCGCCCGGGCCGCTGCTGGTGTTGGGCGCCGGCCTGGCACTGCTCGGCCTGCTCCGCGATTTCGATGCCGTCGACTGGCCGAGCGTGACGACATTGATGGCCGGACGTGCCGGCGGCACGCTGCTTGCCGGCGCCACGCTCGCCGCCCTGCCGACCAGTGCATTCTCGATCGTCTTTGCGCTGTTGATCCTCGCCGGTGTTGGCCTCAGCTTCGCCGGCTGGAAGGTCAGGGCGTCTCACCCGAACATGGCGATCGCCGGCCTCGCCTCCGGCCTGATGGGCACGATTACCTCGTCCGGTGCGCCGCCCTTTGCCATAGTCATGCAATATGTGCCGCCGCGCCAGATGCGGGCGACCATCAGCTGCGTCTTCTTCGCCGGCGCCATCCTGTCGCTATTGATGTTGGCATATGTCGACCGTTTCACCCTGCCGCAGCTCTGGCTTGGCATCCTGCTGTTCCCGCTGATGCTCGGTGGCTTCTTCGTCTCCGGCCGGTTCCACTGCTATTTTTCGCCGCGTGGCGTGCGTTTACTGCTGCTCACCATGTCCGGCCTCGGCGCGCTCGGCATCCTCGCGAGGACGGTCGTCCCATGAGCCTGCCCCACATATCAGACGAGCTGGTCGAGGCTGCCGTCTCCGCCGCCGAGGCGCGCGAGGTGCTGGCCGATGCCTTTCTGCGTTTCGGCCGCGAGGAGGCGGCGATGCAGGCGCGCATCCGCAGCGAGGCCGGCGGCGTCAAGCTGTCGACCCTGGGCGCGGTCATCCCCGGCCAGGAGGTGGTCGGCGCCAAGGTCTACACCACCATCAAAGGCCAGTTTTCCTTCATCATCCTGCTGTTCTCCTCGGTCGACGGCCGCGCGCTCGCCACCTTCGATGCCGGCGCCATCACCAGGCTCCGGACCGCCGGCTGCTCGGTCATATCGGCCCAGCACCTCGCCAGGCCGGAGGCCTCGACGCTCTCCGTCTTCGGCTCCGGTCCGCTCGGACGAGCCCATGCGGTGCAGATGGCCGAGGCCTTCCCGCTCCGGCGAGTGCTGCTTGTCAGCCGCTCGTCCGATCCTGCATCGGCGGTAGAACTTGAAGCCGCCTGCGGCATCCCCACACGACTGGCCACGGCCGAACAGGCGGCCGCGGAAGCCGACATCCTAGTCGCCGCTTCGCGTTCGCCATCCGCGCTGTTTTCGGGCGACCTGCTCAAATCAGGCTGTTTCATCGCCGCCGTCGGCTCGAGCCTGCCCAATACGCGCGAGCTCGACGACCGGGCTATGGCGCGTGCCTCGCTTGTGACAGTCGAATGGCGCGAGCAGAGCCTGCGCGAGGCAGGCGATCTCGTGTTGGCCGATCCCAGGGCGCTGACTTCGGACAAGGTCGTCGAGCTCGGCGAAATCCTCGCCGGCAAGGTACGCGGCCGCACCAGCGAGGACGAGATCACCATCTACAAATCAGTCGGCGTCGGCCTGCAGGACATTGCCCTGGCGGGTCTCGCCTACAAGCGGATCGTCGGCCTGGACTGAGCAGGACCTTGCCGGCAGATGCTGGGACCGGCGATTGCCATACCCCGACACCAGATGGGCTATCCCTTCTTCGCCGCCTGGCGTGCCTGCTGCAGGCTGACCACGCCTTCCCTTGATATGGTGTAGTTGCCGCCGTTGCGGGAGACCACCAGACGTTTCGCCTTCAGCACCTTGAATTCGGCGAGGCCGGCGCCGTCGAGGGACCAGCCTTCCCGGGTGACGAACGAGGCTTCCAGCGGCCGGTTCCTGGCGTCTTTTTCAAGGATAATGGTGCCGCCGAACGACAGCACTTCGAGCGCTTTGCGCTCCTTCTTCGAGATATTCATGATTGTATGAGTCCGCAGTCCCGATGCCTAAGCACCGGGTGTCATCCACTGTGGCGAGCCAGGGGCTCACCGGTTTGGCTTGACACGGCCCCGGTCCACGCGATGCGTGAAGCGGGGCTTTAGCGGGACTCAAAAGAACAGGTCATGATGGCGCGGAGCTATAGGTCCGATTGCGGCGGGCTCAAGGCAGGACGCCAAGCATTGCGATGCTGGCTAATCTCTGCGGCAGGCGGGCTGCCTGCTATTGGTTTTTGAAACAGCGCAGTTCGACTTCGTTGCGATAGTCCTCGATGGCGCGTTGCTGCATTGGCGCCGTCGAGAAGCGGGGATGTTCGTAGGCAGCGAGGATTTCGTCGCGTGTGCCGGCGCCGGGCGCCTTCTCCAGATGCAACTGGCCGCTCAATGGAAGGCCTGCCTGCCGGGCCGTCATGACGACGGCGGCCCACGACCCGCGGAGATGGCAAATCTGGTGGGGGCTGTGGTTGGAGGTCGCCTGCGCGGGAAGCGGCGCCAACAGCAGCATGGTGAGAACTGTTCTGCGCATTGCTGAGCAAGCCTCCTGTTGCGATGGGCGCATTTGGCCGGTCCGGCTGTGATCAGCGCCCTTGCAGGACGCGGATCAGCTTGCTGTTGTCGGCGGTGGCGGAATCGATGTTGCGGTAGTCCTGGTAGGTGATGCGGTTGCTGGCCATGCCGTTGATCATGCGCTTGCAGAACGTCTGGG
Source organism: Aminobacter sp. NyZ550 (assembly GCF_025628925.2). Taxonomy (NCBI): domain Bacteria; kingdom Pseudomonadati; phylum Pseudomonadota; class Alphaproteobacteria; order Hyphomicrobiales; family Phyllobacteriaceae; genus Aminobacter; species Aminobacter sp. NyZ550. The sequence continues at coordinate 325,137 of NZ_CP114190.1, read as the reverse complement.
CGTAGTTGGCCGGGTTGATGTTGAACACCGCCGCCATCTCGGCCTTGTCTTTGGCCGAGCGCGCGTTCTCGTCTTTGACGCAGCTTGCCATGATCTCGCGCTTGAGCGAAGGACTGCCGGCCAGTGCCGTCTGTGCAGTCTTGTACCCGCCTTGCGACATGGTCGTGCAGCCCGCGACAATTGCAGAAAGGCCAAGCAAGAATACTTTGCGGATCATGTCGTTCGTCCCGGTGCGGAAATTGATTGAAGCAATAATAAGAACAGGCCGCGTACTGCAACAGGACAAGTGCAATCGTCAAATGTCAGTCGAAAATAAATATACGATCTACAGGTTAGGTGGCGCAAAAAAGTTTCAAGCAACTTCTTAAACAGCGAAAGCTATATCAGGTGATTTTGGTTTGCACTGGCCGTGTCGTGGCGCGACCGGTGGCATGGTGATGCCATCACCAGCCCAGCTGGGTGCCGCAAACGATGAGATAGCATTCGGCGTAGCGCTTGTACTCCGGCGTGCCATATGGCGGCCGTGTGCCGCTGTCATGGTAGCTCTCCACCAGGCTGGCGCACATCGCCTTCTTGAACGGCGGCCAGGAACTGACGGCCACGGCCTGTGGCGACGCCATGCCATAGGCAGCGATGATCAAGCATCCCAGGCTGGCGGCTGCGAAAAGAGGAGCGTTGCGCATGGAAAACCATGTACAACTGTTGGTTGTCGCCTGCAACGATTGAGAAGTATTATAATGAACACAGTAAATTTCCTGCATGGCGCCGAGGCGCATTGGTGTGTCAAGTAGATAACGCGGTTTATCTCAGGGCTGGTTCATGGAGGTAGCTCCGGCGCGTTGCGCAAGCTGCCTCTTATAGATATGGCACCTATTCTTTTGCCGCTTCCGCTGCCCTGGTGTTGATCAGGCCGAAGCCGAAATCGGTGTCGCGGCCCTTGTCGCCGAGGTCGGTGGCGGTGCTCGCCAGAGCCTTTTCGATCGAGTCGGCGCTGCGCTTCGGCTCGATATGCAAAAGGTTGGCGATCGCACCGCTGACGACGGCAGCGGCAAAGGACGTGCCGGTGACCAGGTCGGTGCCGCCGCCGACCGGCGCCATCAGGTCGACGCCGGGCGCCGAGATATAGACATAAGGCCCGCGATTGGCCTGCTTCATGATCGCGTCCTTGGCGTCGGTGGCCGTCACCGCGATCACGCCCTTGTAGGCGGCGGGGTAGCCATAAGGCGCGCCCGGACCGTTGTTGCCGGCGGCGGCGACGAGGATCATGCCGCGCGCACGCGCCCCGCGGCTCGCCTGCTCCAGCAGCGCGTTCTTGGGTCCGACGAAGCTCATATTGACGATCTGGACGTTCTGCTCGGCGGCCCAGTCGAGGGCGTTGAGGATGATCTCCATCGTCGACTTGCCGCCCTCGAAGGCGCGGGCGTGGAAGATTTTCGCGCCCGGTGCCATGCCCTTGAAGTCGCCGGTGCCTGATATCAGCCCGGCCACCGATGTGGCGTGGTCGCGGGCGGTGACGGCAACGCCTGGCATGGCGTCGAAGCTCTCGACGATGGCGCCCTTGAGCGCCGGATGGGTTTCGTCGATCGCCGTATCGATGACTGCAACATTGACGTTCTCGCCATTCGCCGCCGCCTCGTCGAGCGAGATGCGCTGGAAGGCGAAGCTCGGAGCGGCTGCTGCCTGCTGCAGTTCGTAGATGTGGTTGGGTTCGCGCTCGCTGGTGCGGCCGTCGCCGGCGAGCTGCGCCAGCACCACGCCGACCGGACGGCCGTCGGGAATGCCGAAACGCACGAGGCTGGTGCCGAGCAGCGTCGACTGGCGCTGCGAACGGATTTCGAGGCCGTAGGCGGCCGCGAGCGCCTGGGCGTCGGTGGCATCGCCTGATACCGTCACCAGCACCTCGTCGGGCACGAAATTGCCCGAGATGGCGCGCGGCGCGGCGGTGATGGCGGGGCCGGGCGGCGTCGCATCGGCTGCTGGAGGGGCCGGCGGCGGAGATCCCGCCTGCCCACTAGAAGGCGCAGCCCCGCCTGCCGGATCGCGCAGCGGGTTGGGTGTCGGCACCGGTGTCGCCGGCTGGCCGCCTGAGGCGACGCCGGGAAAATCGCCGGGATTGGGGAACAGGTCGACGATCAGCTCGGGCAGCCCGACGGCGCCGGGCAGGCCGACGCTGCCTGAGGGGCCTCCCGGGGTGGTGCCGCCAGGTGCGGCGCCGCCCGGCTGCAGGCAATTGGCATTGCCGGCTGCCGTTGTCTGGTTAAGGCAGTCGAGCTGTTGCGGCGTCAGGTTGGGGTCGTTAGTCTGGGCAAAAACAGGCGTGGCGGCGAACAACGCCGCCGCCAGCACAAGCCGTGTTATCAGCCCTGACGTGGTCATCCCTCGGGTTTCCTTCCTGCCGTCACCGTATCCGCGAAGGGTGCCGCCGCAATGACGCCAACGATGTGGTCGTAATCGGCGACCGTCTCGGACGGGATGGCGATGCGGAACACGCCGCTGGCCGTCGGGCCGTCGATGATCGAGGCGCCATTGTCGCCGAGCAGGGTGGCGATGTCGGCCATTCTGGCGTCGGGCTTGAAGGTTACCAGCGCGAAGGGCAGCTTGGTCTGGTCCTCGCCGGTTCCGGCGACCTGAACGTCGTTGCCGCGGCCGCCGGGTTCGAGCACCGACTGCACCATGACCAGAGCAAGCAGTGCGGCCGCAGCACCCCAGGCGACGCCGACCGGCAGGCCCATGAAGCGTTCCCATACCCGCGACAGCAGCGACTGTGCCTGCGGCTCGCGCACCGGCCCGGCTTCGGCGTCGAGCAGCTTGGAGAAGCGGCTCAGCGCATCGGCGGGCGGGCGGATCGCCTCGTTGGCGGCCATCGTGCCGGAGAATTCGGCCTCGGCGGCTTCGAGGGCGGCGGGTGCCTCGGGATCACTGGCCAGCCAGTCCTCCACGGTTGCCAGCTCGGAACCTTCGAGCGTGCCGTTCAGGTAGAAGGGCAGCAGCGTTTCGATCTCGTCGCGGCGCGACATCTTCTCGGCAGCGCTCATGGCCAGCCCCTGTCGTATCCGGCGGCCTTCAAGGCTTCGCCGAGCTTCTTGCGGGCATAGAACATCCGCGTCTTTACGGTGGCGACAGGAATGTCGAGCACCTCGCCAATCTCGGTGACCGACTTGCCATGGTAATAGGCAAGGTCGATGACCGTGCGATGCTCGTCGGCGAGCGTGTCGACGAGGCGGCGCAGGGCCGCACCCTTGTCCTGCTTCATCGTCGCCACTTCGGGTGTGTCGTTGTCGTCGGGCACTGCAGCCGCATCGTCGTCGTCAAGCCACTCTTCCTTGCGCTTGCGCATCGACGACAGCGCCTTGAAGCGCGCTATGCCGAGCAGCCAGGTCGAGACTTCCGAACGGCCTTCGAATTTCGGCGCCTGGCGCCACAATTCGAGAAACACTTCATTGGCTACGTCATCCGCCATCGCTTCCGACCCCGTCTGGCGCGCCACGAAACGGTAGACCCGTGCGTGGTGCCGCGTGAACAGGAGCCGCAAAGCGGCGCGGTCGCCGTTTGCGACGCGGCTCACGAGATCACGATCGGACATGGGGTCAGATGCGATGTTCATGGCCGGTGCTACCGCCGGGCTCCTGTCTGCTTGGTCGTTGTTGGCCGCAAAAAGGTTCACCGGAATGTTTCGGATGCAGGAAAGCTAGCGGAACTTCCGCGGCATGGCCAGTCCGGCGCGACACACTACCCCAGAGTATCCTTTACCGCCCCTTGCGCTCAGGTCATTTTGGTATACAGTATTCCAAAATGACCTGCAGACGACACCTCAAGGGGAACAGTGAATGACCGTTGCAATGAACCCGGACGAGTTCCGCACCGCGCTCGAAAACGCCATCAAGGGCAAGAGCGCCAACAAGTCTCCGTTCAGCGTCGGCTGGGCCAGCGGCAAGCTCAGCCGCGACCATCTCGCCCGTTGGGCGGAGAACCACTACCACTATGTCGGGCCGTTCGCGGACTACCTCGGCTACATCTACGCCCGCATGCCGGAGGGCTATGTCGAGGCCAAGGATTTCCTGCTCGCCAACATGTATGAGGAAGAGATCGGCGGCGACCGCCACACCGATCTGCTTGTCCGTTTCGGCGAAGCCTGCGGCACGTCGGGCGACAGGATGCGCGATCCCGACAACATGTCGCCGACCACCCGCGCCCTGCAGAGTTGGTGTTATGCGGTGGCGATGCGTGAGGATCCGATCGTCGCCGTTGCCGGACTGGTGGTCGGCCTCGAATCCCAGGTGCCGTCGATCTACCGCAAGCAGACGCCGACCCTGCGCGACAAATATGGCTTTACCGACGAGGAGGTCGAGTTCTTCGACCTGCACATCGTGTCCGACGAGATCCATGGCGAGCGCGGCTACCAGATCGTGCTCGAGCATGCCCGCACGGTCGAGATGCAGCAGCGATGCCTCAAGATCTGCGAGGTCGGCGCGCAGATGCGGCTGCTCTACACCACCGCCCTCTACAACGACTATGTCGCGGCCGAACTGCCGCTCGACGAGCTACTCGCCGCCTGATCCCGCCACAGTGGGAGCGCGCGGGGCGGCAACGCCGCGTGCGTTCCCTCGGTGGCCCAAAATATCAACAATTGCCGGACGATACCGACGTGAAACAGGTCCTGAAACTCGAACTCGAAGAAGCCCGCGTGATGGTGGCCGCGGCGGTCGCCAAGGCGCTGGAACTCAACGTTCCCGAAACTGTCTGCATCGCTGATGACGGCGGCTACCCGATCGCGCTGGAGCGCATGAACGGCGCGCGCGTCACCGGCCCGCAGATCGCCTGGAACAAGGCCTTCACCGCTGCCGGCCACAAGCGCTCGACGCACCTGTTCACCACCCCGCCCAACGGCCCGGCACTGCCCGGCAACGAGGCCTTCGGCATCCAGCTCAGCTTCGAGGGCCGCTTCGCCGCCTTTGTTGGTGGCTTTCCAGTCGTCGTCGATGGCGAGGTCATCGGCGGCGTCGGCTTGAGCGGCGGCAATGGCGAGCAGGACATCGCCTGCGGCATAGCTGCACTCGCAGCACTTGCGGCGTTGCTCGAGCCCAAGGGGCACAAGGTCATGGTGCAGGCCGACATCAAGAAGTGACCGAAGCGGCAGCGCCGCATCCCAACCGTAGTGGAGACATGGATGGACCATGTTGTGCGCGTCCTCGAAACCGAGGACCAGTTTACCGTTGCCTCCGAGGAATCCGTGCTGATGGCGGCGATCCGCCAGGGCGTACAGCTGCTGCACGACTGCACCGAGGGTGGCTGCGGCACCTGCCGTATCAGGCTGATGGAAGGCTGCGTCCGCTATGAGGAATACCCGCTGGCGCTGTCCCCGGAGGACGAGGAAGAGGGCTTCGCCCTTGCCTGCCAGGCGCGGCCGGAGAGCGACCTGCTGATCTCGACCGAACGGCCGATGGAGCCGTGCTCCGATCCAGAACGGTATACCGCGACCATCCAGTCTGTCCGCAATGTCGGCCGCGACGTCGTGCACCTGACGCTGGCACTTCCCGGCGCGGAACAGCTTGTCTACCGGCCAGGGCAATATCTCAATGTGCTGCTCGGCGACGGCAACAAGCGCAGCTTTTCGATGGCTTCGGTGCCCAACGGCAAGACCGTCGATCTGCACATTCGACGCGTACGTGACGGTCACTTCACCGCGGGCCAGTTGCCGCGGCTCGGCCCCGGCGACCGGCTTGACGTCGAGCTGCCGCATGGCCTGTTCTGCTGCCGCAAGGAGGATTTTCGCCCGTTGCTGATGGTGGCGACGGGCACGGGGCTGGCGCCGATCAAGAGCATACTGGAATCGCTGATGGACGATCCCGACTGCCCGCCTGTGTCGCTCTATTGGGGCATGCGTACCGAGGACGACCTCTATCTGCATGACGAGATCCAGTCCTGGGCCGAGCGTCTGTGTGACTTCCAGTATGTGCCGGTGCTGTCGCGGCCCGGTCCGGGCTGGCAAGGGCGGCAAGGCTATGTCCAGGAGGTCGCCGCCGAGGACATCGGCGATTTTTCCGAGCACGCGATCTACATATGCGGCTCGCCCAAGATGATTTCGAGCGCCAGGAAACTGTTCGTCGAGAACGGCGCCAATCCCGGCTTCATCTACGCCGACGCCTTCAATTTCCAGCACACGCTCGTGCCGGCCGAGTAGCGGCGAACGGCTGGTAGGGCGAGGGCAGCATGGAGATCGCAGTCGAAACGCCCGCCGGCAGCCTCGCCGGGCAACGGCATGACGGCGTCGACCGGTTCCTCGGCATTCCCTATGCGGCGGCGCCCGTCGGTGCTCTGCGGTTGCGGTCGCCAAGGCCAGCGACTGGTTGGGCCGGCATACGGCGTGTCGACCACATCGGTCCGGCGGCACCGCAGCATCTCGCCGGCAGCCAGACCTGGCTCACCGAGCCGATCGCCTGCATGGACGAGGACTGCTTGACGCTGAATGTCTGGGCGCCTGCCGATGCCTGCGACGCGCCGGTGCTGGTCTGGTTCCATGGCGGGGCGACGCGTAATGGCCATGGCGGCGCTGCCGCCTGTGACGGTTTTCGCCTCGCCCGCGAACACGGCATTGTCGTCGTCACCGTCAACTACCGTCTCGGCCCGCTGGGTGGTCTTGCCCATCCCGAACTCACCGACCCCGAAACCGGCACATGCGCCAACTGGGGCATGCAGGACAAGATCGCGAGCCTGCGCTGGCTGCGCGACAGCATCGCCGGCTTCGGCGGCGATCCGCGCAAGGTGACGATAGCTGGCCAATCCTCTGGCGCCGCCAATGTCGTGCTGATCGCGCAGAACCCGGACTGTGAGGGGTTGTTTGGCGGTGTCATCGCCCAAAGCCCTCCGCTGTTCCAACCACCGATGTTCGTCGGGCTCGACGATGCCGCCGAATACACCGAGGCGGTGGCTGCGGCACTGGGCACCTCGGTCGCCGGCCTGCGCGATCTCGACGGTTCCGACTTCGTCCGCCGCGAAGCTGCGCTGCTGCGCGATGTCGACTTCGCCAGACGGTTTCCCCGGCCGCGCACCGCGCCCACGCTCGATGGCAGGCTGGTGCATGCCTGGCCGCATGACGGGGTGCTCGCCGACGTGCCGCTGCTGATCGGCTTCACCCGCGACGAGGCGAAGTTCTGGTATGACCTCGCTCTGCCCGACGGCACCAAGCTTTCGGCACTGACGCCGCCCGAGCCGGGTGCGCCATTCGAAGCGGCGCTGGCGCGGCTGATTGCGCTGCATTACCCGTTCAAGCCGGCGCCTTCGCCCGCGGCGATCCTCGCCGGCTACCGCGCGGCCATGCCGGGCGCCGGCTCCGCCGCGATATGGCTCGCCATCTACTCCGACCTCGTCTTCCGCGCGCCGATCTTGCGCTATGCAACGCGCCATGCACGGCGCGGCTCACCCGCTTTCCTCTACGATTTCGCCTGGCCCCTCGCGGTCACCGGCGGCACGCCGCACGCCGCCTGCGTGCCGTTCGTTTTCGGCACCCATCGCCATCCGCATCTTGCACCCAAGATCGGTGCCGATACGGCCGAAGCCGTAGCCAACGCCACGATGGCCGCCTGGGCGGCGTTCGTTCGCCACGGCACGCCGGCAACGTCAGCTCTTGATTGGCCTGCGCTCAACTCCGAGTTGCCACCCGCTGCCGCGAAGGCAATGACCATCGACATCGACGGTATGCTGTTTGGGCCGCTCCATGGCGCAAACCGGCTCGCACCGTGGCCGGCAATGCAGCCGTTGGGTGGTGCGGATTGAATATTGTACTCCAAAGCCCGGACGCTATATCATCCGGCACAAGGCGTTGCTTCCGCAGGTTGATTCGACCCTTGCCACAGGAAGTGTAAGACCATGACCGTCGTACTCGGGGAAATCCACGCTCCGCTCACCAAGCTGATCACCGCCGCCTTGCGCGAGCGCATCGTCAGCGGCGAAATCGGCGTCGGCGAAAGACTGGTCGAGGGCCGCCTTTCCGAGGAGATGGGCGTGTCGCGCATGCCGGTGCGCGAGGCGCTGCGCGAGCTCGCCGCCGAAGGCATCGTCACCATCGAGCCGCGGCGCGGCGCTTCCGTCACCGTCTTCAGCGAGGAGCAGAAGCGCGAGCTGGTCGAAGTTCGCGCCACGCTCGAGGCGCTCAACGCCAAGCTCGCGGCCAAGCGCCACGATCCCGAACAGATCGCCGCCCTGCAGCGCATCCTCGACGACGGCGCCAAGCTCGCCGACACCGACGATCCGGTGCTGCTGTCGCGCCAGAACACCGAGTTCCACGAGGCGCTGGCAACCGTCGCCGCCAATTCCGTGCTGCAGGACATGGTGCGCTCGCTGCGCGACCGCACGGTGATGCTGTTCGCGCCGATCAGCAAGCGCCGCGGCCGCCAGAACTGGGAAGAACATGCCGGCATCCTGCGCGCGGTGATTGCCGGAGACAGCGAACTCGCCGCCCTGCTGGCCGCCCGCCACGTCTACAACGCCGCCGAGATGCCGCAGGAATAGCCTGGCCGTTTCTATCTCGCGCCTGAAATAGATCCGCGCACAACCAGGTCGACCGGCCAGACCTCGCCGCGTGCGCCGTCTTCCAGCCCCGAAATGCGCGCCGCCAGTCTTTCGGCGACGCGGGCGCCCGCGGCGCGGATCGATGAGCGTGTCGTCGTCAGCGGCACCGAAAAATGCTCCGGCTTCAGCCAATGGAACACGTCGTCGTGGCTGACCAGCGAGAGATCCCGCGGCATCGAAAGATTGAGGTCGCGCGCCGCGCGTACGATGCCAAGCGCCATCAGCAGGCTGGAGCAGACGATCGCCGTCGGCGCCTCCGGCCCCTCGAGCAACCGACGCGCGGCGCGGTAGCCGTTTTCCTCGGTCATGATCTCCGAACGGATGTTCTTCGGTTCCAGCACCAGCCCGCTTTCGGCCAGCGCTCGCCTCACGCCGCGCTCGCGGAAGATGGCGAAGGTCTGGGTGTCGTCGCCATTGATCAGCGCCACCCGCTTGTGACCGAGCTGGACGAGCAGCCGCGTCGCGTCATGAAAGGCGCCTTCATTGTCGATGTCGATGAACGGATAGTCGAAATCGAGGCCTTCGCTGCGGCCATGCACGATGAAGGGGATGCCGAGTTGGTGGGCAAGCGCCACGCGCTTGTCGGCATTGTAGGGCGCCGAGATATAGAGCGCGTCGACCTGCTTGTTGGCGACGATGCGCCGGTAAGTGGTTTCTTCGTCCAGGGCATCCGCCGGGCTCAGCACAAGATCGAGTTCGTGGCCGCGGGCATAGTCGCCGAGGCCGGAGAGAAATTCGACGAAATGCGGATCGATGTCGACCGAGGCTCCCGTGGGCATGACGTAGCCGATCATCCCTGCCTTGCCGGTCGCCAGCCGGCGCGCACTCGGGTTCGGCCGGTAGCCGTGGCGCTTGGCGGCATCGGTAACCCGCCGACGCGTCTCCTCGCTGACCTCGGGATAGCCGTTCAGCGCACGACTCACCGTCGTCTGCGAGAGTTCGAGCATCAGCGACAATTGCTTGAGGTTCACCTCGGCTCCGATTCTCAAAGCGCTTTCAATCGGGCTTCTGCCTGATGTCGGGCGAAGCAGCTGCGTGTTGCCGGCAAGAATAGCTGCCGAATTGCTTGCTTTGAAGCGAAATCTACTCGTGCGGCACCCAAAAAGCATGCTGCAGCGCACACTTCTGTCGAACTTAAATCGATTAGTTGAGCGAGCCTCTTGACTCCTGACAATTCCGGTGGCGTGATGCAGCAATCCAAAGCGCTTTGAAATGCCGTTGTGTGAAGCAGTTGCAGCTCATGCAAGTCTGGGGCACAGTTCGGGGCGGTGCAGGCGGGCGGAATGGAGGTTCCGTCCGGAGTTTTCGATCCACTGGGAGGAAGACCATGAGGAAGACCCTGTTGCTGGGCGTGGCTTTTGCCGCCGTCGCCCTGAGCGCGCCCGCTTCGGCGGAGCTGAAGTTCAAACCGGGCGAGGACGCCCGCTTCACCTGGGCAAATTTCGACGAACTCAAGAAGGTCGACCTTAAGGGCGAGACGCTCTCGATCTTCGGGCCATGGCGCGGTGAAGACGAGGCACTGGCCCGTTCGGTGCTCGACTATTTCAGCGAGGCCACCGGCGCGACGATCAACTACTCGTCGTCCGAGAACTACGAACAGCAGATCGTCATCGACACCCAGGCTGGCAGCCCGCCCAACATCGCCATCCTGCCGCAGCCGGGCCTGATTCAGGATCTGGCCTCCAAGGGCCTGCTGACGCCGCTCGACGAGGGCACTGCCAATTTCGTCAAGGAGAACTACGGCGCCGGCCAGTCCTGGGTCGATCTTGGCACCTACAAGGACAAGGACGGCAAGCCCGGCTTTTACGGCTTCCCGTTCAAGGCCGACCTGAAGTCGCTGGTCTGGTATGTGCCGGAGAACTTTGAGGAAGCCGGCTACGAGGTTCCCAAGACCTGGGAAGAGATGCAGGCGCTGACCGACAAGATCGTCGCCGATGGCGGCGTGCCGTGGTGCATCGGTCTGGGTTCGGGTGGCGCCACCGGCTGGCCGGCCACCGACTGGGTCGAAGACATCATGCTGCGCACCCAGGCGCCCGACGTCTATGACAAGTGGACCAGGAACGAGATTCCGTTCAACGATCCGGCCGTCGTCAACGCGCTCGACATCTTCGCCAAGATTGCCACCAACGACAAATATGTCGATGGCGGCAAGGCGGCGGTCGCCGCGACCGACTTCCGCGACAGCCCGAAGGGCCTCTTTGCCGTGCCGCCGAAGTGCTACATGCACCGCCAGGCGTCGTTCATCTCGTCTTTCTTCCCGGAAGGCACCAAGCTCGGCGAGGATGCCGACTTCTTCTACCTGCCGCCCGTCGCCGCCAAGCCCGAGCTCGGCAATCCCGTACTCGGCGGCGGCACGCTGTTCACCATCGCCAAGGACTCCAAGGCCGCGCGTGCCTTCATCGACTTCCTGAAGATGCCGCTCGCCCACGAGATCTGGATGGCGCAGTCGGGCTTCCTGACCCCGCTCAAGACGGCGAACAAGGAAGCCTATGGCAACGAAGCGCTGAAGAAGCAGGGCGACATCCTGGTCAACGCCTCGACCTTCCGCTTCGACGGTTCCGACCTGATGCCGGGCAAGATCGGCGCCGGCGCCTTCTGGACCGGCATGATCGACCTCGTCGGAGGCAAGCCCGCAGCCGATGTCGCAGCCGACATCCAGAAGAGCTGGGACGCGATCAAGTAAGCGTTCAAGCTAGTCCCCTCGCCTTGCCGCTTCGCGGACGCCTTCCCCTCGTCGGGGGAGGCACCGGCGGCCCCGACCCGGTTCCCCCTCCCGCCGGGAGCGGTGCCCCGGCGTGTCGCGGAGAGCGGGTGAGGGGACTTCCTTTCAAGTCTGCGCAAACAAGTCCGTTGAAAAGGGCCCGTTGAAAAGGGCCGGTTGAAAGGGAATGATTCCCATGACGGCACAGATACTTTCGGCCATTTTCACCATCATCGTCGGCGTCGGCGGTTGCGTCGTCTATTACTGGGGCGCCAACAAGATCCTCGACGCGGTCTTTCCCTCGCGTGGCGTTTCAGGCGCTGCCGCCGTCGACAATCTGCGTCGCCAGGGCCTGATCCGGCCATGGTTGTTCGTCGGCCCGGCGATGCTGATCGTCACCGTCTACCTTGTCTATCCGGTGATCGAGACACTCAGGCTGTCCTTCATGGACCGTGGGGGCGAGAACTTCGTCGGCCTTGCCAACTACAGCTGGGCCTTCGGCGACCGCGAGTTCCGCAATTCGATCTTCAACAACCTGTTGTGGCTCGCCGTCGTACCGGCTGCCTGCACCTTCTTCGGCCTGATCATCGCCGTGCTCACCGACAAGATCTGGTGGGGCAACATCGCCAAAAGCCTGGTCTTTCTGCCGCTCGCCATCTCTTTCGTCGGCGCCAGCGTCATCTGGAAGTTCGTCTATGAGTATCGGGCCGAGGGCCAGACCCAGATCGGCATCCTGAACGCCGCCGTGCAGTATCTCGGCGGCAATCCGCAGGTGTGGATCTCGACGCCGTTCTGGAACAACTTCTTTCTGATGGTCATCCTGATCTGGATCCAGACCGGCTTTGCCATGGTCATCCTGTCGTCTGCCCTGCGCGGCATTCCGGAGGAGACCATCGAGGCCGCCGTCATCGACGGCGCCAACCCGTTCCAGATTTTCTGGAAGATCATGGTGCCGCAGATCTGGGGCACGATCGCGGTCGTCTGGACCACCATCACCATCCTGGTGCTCAAGGTCTTCGACATCGTGCTGACCATGACCAACGGCCAGTGGAACAGCCAGGTGCTGGCCAATCTGATGTTCGACTGGATGTTCCGCGGTGGCGGCGACTTCGGCCGCGGTGCGGCGATTGCCGTCATCATCATGCTCGCCGTCGTGCCGATCATGATCTGGAACATCCGCCAGGCCAATCGTGAAGGTGGGGGAGGACACTGACATGGCCAGTTCAAGGGGAAAATCCTTCATCGGCCGCTTCGGCGTCCACATCGCGGTGCTGGTCTTCGTTGCCATCTGGACCATCCCGACGCTCGGCATCCTGGTCAGCTCGCTGCGCGACAAGGATCAGCTCATCGTCTCGGGCTGGTGGACGGCGTTGTCGACTTCGTCTCAGACCGAGGCCGGGCGCACCGACGCCGCCGACAAGCAGGTCGAGAAGGACGGCAAGTTCCTGATCATGGGCAATCTGTTCGGCGCCGGCGACGCACGCACCGTGACCGCCTTCGGCACCAAGGCGCAGCAGCCGACGCAATTCGAAGCCGGCACTGCCGCCGACCTCGGAGAGGGCGTGACGCTTCAGGTCAATGACGACGGCTCCTACGTGATGTCGTCGCCCAAGGCCTTCGAGATCACCCGTGGCCAGCGTGTCTATTTCTCGGCCTCGGCGCCGCCGCGCTTCACCACCGACAACTACCGCACAGTGCTGTTTTCGGAAGGCATCGGACGCTCCTTCATCAATTCGCTGACGGTCACCATTCCGGCGACAATCATTCCGATCCTGATCGCCGCCTATGCTGCCTATGCGCTTGCCTGGATGCGTTTTCCCGGCCGCGCGCTGCTGATCGCCGTCATCATCGGCCTGCTCGTCGTGCCGCTGCAGATGTCCCTCATTCCGCTGCTCAAGCTCTACAATGGCGTCGGCCTGTTCTTCGGCGTGCCTGCCAAGACCTATCTCGGCATATGGCTGGCGCATACAGGCTTCGGCTTGCCCTTCGCGATCTATCTCCTGCGCAGCTACATTGCCGGCCTGCCGCGCGAGATCATGGAATCGGCGCGCATCGATGGCGCCAGCGACTTCGAGATCTTCGTCAAGATCGTGCTGCCGCTGTCCTTTCCGGTGCTCGCCTCCTTTGCCATCTTCCAGTTCCTGTGGGTCTGGAACGATCTGCTGGTGGCGATGGTCTTCCTTGGCTCGGGCTCCGACCAGCTGGTGCTGACCGGCAAGCTCAATGCCCTGCTCGGTTCGCGCGGCGGCGACTGGGAAATCCTCACCACCTCGGCCTTCGTCACCATCATCGTGCCGTTGATCGTGTTCTTCTCGCTTCAACGTTATTTCGTCCGCGGCCTGCTCGCGGGCTCAGTCAAGGGAGGCTAGCTCAGATGCAAGCCGCAATGCGCAAGTTCGAAAACCCTGAAACCGCTGTCGATCGCGACTGGTGGCGCGGGGCGGTGATCTACCAGATCTACCCCCGCAGCTATCAGGATTCGAACGGCGACGGCATCGGCGACCTCAGGGGCATCATCGACCGGCTGCCGCACATCGCCTCCCTGGGTGCGGATGCCGTCTGGATCTCGCCCTTCTTCAAGTCGCCGATGAAGGATTTCGGCTACGACATTTCGGACTATCTCGACATCGACCCGATGTTCGGCACGCTCGCCGACTTCGACGCTATGATCGCAGAAGCCCACCGCCTCGGCCTCAAGGTGATGATCGACGGGGTCATCTCGCACACCTCCGATCTGCACGCCTGGTTCAAGGAAAGTCGCGCCAGCCGCGACAATGCCAAGGCCGACTGGTACGTGTGGGCCGACGCCAAGCCCGATGGCAGCCCGCCCAACAACTGGCTGTCGATCTTCGGCGGCTCTGCATGGCAGTGGGACACCAGGCGCATGCAGTATTACCTGCACAACTTCCTCGCCGAGCAGCCCGACCTCAACTTCCACAACCGCGACGTCCAGGACGCGCTGCTCGACGTTACCCGCTTCTGGCTCGACCGTGGCGTCGACGGTTTTCGCCTCGACACCATCAATTTCTACTTCCACTCGGCAGGCCTCGAGGACAATCCGGCGCTGCCGCCGGAACAGCGCAACGACCAGACGGCACCCGCGGTAAACCCCTACAATTTCCAGGACCACATCTACGACAAGAGCCGGCCGGAGAATCTTGAATTCCTCGCCCGCTTCCGCGCCGTGCTCGACGAGTATCCGGCGGCCGCAGCCGTTGGCGAAGTCGGCGATTCCCAGCGCGGTCTCGAGGTCGTGGCGTCCTACACCGCCGGCGGCGACAAGGTGCAGATGTGCTACGCCTTCGACTTCCTGGCGCCGGAAAAGATCTCGGCCGCCAAGGTGCGCACGGTGCTCGAAGATTTCGGCAAGGCGGCCAGCGACGGTTGGTCGTGCTGGGCCTTCTCCAACCACGACGTCGTCCGCCACGCCTCGCGCTGGGGCATGGGCGAGGCCGACCGCACCGCCTATCTCAAAGTGATCTCGGCGCTTCTGATGTCGCTGCGCGGTTCGGTCTGCATCTATCAGGGCGAGGAGCTTGGCCTGACCGAAGCCAGCCTCACCTTCGAGGATCTGCAGGACCCTTACGGCATCCGCTTCTGGCCCGAGTTCAAGGGCCGCGACGGCTGCCGCACGCCAATGGTGTGGAATAAGGACGCCGTCAATGGCGGCTTCTCCCGGGCGAAGCCCTGGCTGCCGGTGCCCGCGGATCATCTGGCGAAGGCTGTCGACACCCAGGAGGGTGATGCGGCCTCGCTGCTTGAGCACTACCGGCGCTTCCTGGCCTTCCGCCGTTCACATCCGGCGCTCGCCAAGGGCGAGATCGCCTTCCTCAAGGCAGAAGACGACGTCGTCGCCTTCACCCGTCGCGAAGGCAACGAGGAGGTCGTCTGCGTCTTCAATCTTGGCAGCGCGCCGGCTAACATCGACCTCGGAGGTCGTGGTCTGCAGCCCTTGCCGGGGCATGGGCTCGATGGAAATGCCAACGCCGGCGCAGTCCGGCTCGGTGGTTACGGCGCCTGGTTCGGGCGCTTCGTCTGACCGCAAATTAGGTACTGGGAGGAAACCATGGCCGATCTAACGCTCAGGGACGTCAAGAAGTCATACGGCAATCTCAACATTCTTCATGGCATCGACCTCGACATCAAGTCGGGCGAGTTCATCGTTTTCGTCGGACCTTCGGGCTGCGGGAAGTCGACGCTGTTGCGTTCGATCGCAGGCCTGGAGGAGATCACCGGCGGTGAACTGTACATCGCCGGCGAGAAGGTCAACGACGTGCCGCCGTCCAAGCGCGGTATCGCCATGGTGTTCCAGTCCTACGCGCTCTATCCGCACATGACCGTCTACGACAACATGGCGTTCGGCATGAAGATCGCTGGCGAGAGCAAGGCCGAGATCGACAAGCGGGTGCGCGCCGCGGCCGAAATCCTGCAGCTGACCAAATATCTCGACCGCCTGCCCAAGGCGATGTCCGGCGGCCAGCGTCAGCGTGTCGCCATCGGCCGCGCCATCGTGCGCAACCCGAAGGTCTTCCTCTTCGACGAGCCGCTGTCCAACCTGGATGCCGCCTTGCGCGTCGCCACCCGCATCGAGATTGCCAAGCTCAAGGAATCGATGCCCAACACAACGATGATCTACGTCACCCACGACCAGGTCGAGGCGATGACGCTGGCCGACCGGATCGTCGTGCTCAAGGACGGCCGCATCGAGCAGGTCGGTTCGCCGATGGAGCTCTACAAGCATCCCGGCAATCTGTTCGTCGCCCAGTTCATCGGCTCGCCGGCGATGAACATCGTTGCCGGTACCATCGAAAGGACGGGCGAGACGAGCCTTGTCAGCCATGTCGGTGGCCACAAGAGCTCTGTTCCGGTGGCGACGCCCTCTGAGGCCCAGGGCAAGCCAGTCAGCTTCGGCGTGCGACCCGAGGATCTCTATGTTGCGACCGGTGACGACTACCTGTTCGAGGGGCTCGTCGACTATGTCGAGCAGCTCGGCGAGGTCCAACTGGTCTATGTCGACATCGGTCGCGCGGACCAGCCGCTGGTGGCCAAGCTGCCCGGCAATGTCGAGGTCAAGCGCGGTGCCAAGATTCGGCTCGCCGCCAGTCCCGACGAACTGCATATCTTCGACAGTGAGGGTCATTCCTTTGCCCGCCGCCGGCTGACGGCTGCAGCTGCGTAAACGCCTTGCCGTCCCCTTTGCAGGGAGGGTGACCCAAAAAGGCCGGGTGTGGTGAGCGTGGGAACTCCTACGCCCAACCCGCTCGGCTCTGTTGCTCGGCCCTCCCCACAAGGGGAAGGTATGCTGTTCACTCTACCGCCACCTGTTTCTGCCTGATCGCCGTCCGCCGCTTGGAGACAAAGAACGCCGCGACGAATGTCAGGCTCATCAGCAGCACGATGGTTGGCGCCGGCGCGCTGTCGATGAAGAAGCTGAGATAGACGCCCGACAACGAGCAAGACACCGCCACCAGCACTGACACCATAAGCATGCGCTCGAAGCGGTCGGTGAGCAGGTAGGCGATTGCGCCGGGGGCGATCAGCATGGCAATGGCGATGATGATGCCGACGGCCTTCAGCGCGCCGACGATGGTCAAAGACAGTATCGTCAGCAGCCCATAATGCAGCAGCCTGACCGGCAGGCCGATGGCCTGCGCGTGCTGTGGGTCGAAGGCATGAAGCAAAAGATCTCGGCGGAAGAAGCCGATGGCACCTGTTGCCACCAGCGCGATGGCTGCCGTCTGGCCGACATCGCTCCAGCTCACGCCGAGCATGTCGCCGAACAGGATATGGTCGAGATGCACGTCGGTCTGGATCTTCGTGTAGAGCACGATGCCGAGGCCAAACATGCCGGAGAAGACGATGCCCATGACGGTGTCTTCCTTGATCCGGCTGTTCTGCTTGAGATAGCCGGTCGCCAGCGCGCAGGTCATGCCGGCGGCAAAGGCGCCGACCGCCAGCGGCAGGCCGGCGATGTAGGCCAGCACGACGCCGGGCAACACCGCATGGCTGATGGCGTCACCCATCAGCGACCAGCCCTTGAGCACTAGGAAGCAAGACAACAGTGCCATTGGCACCGCAACCAAAAGCGAGATGGCGAAAGCCTGCTGCATGAACGGGAAGGCGAAGGGCAGGGCGAGGGTTTCGATCATGCCCCAGCCTCCAGTTCCAGCCGCGCCCGTCGCCGCGCCGCAAGCAACCCGTGCTTGGGTGCGAAGACGAAGGCGACCAGGAAGATCAGCGTCTGCGCCACCACGATGATGCCGCCGGTCGCGCCGTCCAGAAAGTAGCTGGCATAGGCGCCGGCAAAGCTGGTCACGCTGCCGATCGCCACGCTGATGATGATCAATCGGGGAAACCGGTCGGTGAGCAGATAGGCCGTCGCCCCCGGCGTCACCACCATGGCGATGACCAGGAAGGCGCCCACTGTCTGCAAAGCCGCCACCGTCGAGGCCGACAGCAGCATGAAAAACAGCACCTTGAGCAAATCAGGGTTCAGCCCGATCGAGCGCGCGTGGTTCTCATCGAAGAAGGCGACCATCAGGTCTTTCCATTTGGCGAGCAGGATCGCCAGCGAAATGCCGCCGATCAGGACAAGCTGCAACGTGTCGGCAGGCGTCACCGCCAGGATGTTGCCGAGCACGATGGTCTGGATGTTCACCGAGGCCGGCGACAGCGAGATCATGAACAGGCCAAGCCCGAAGAAGGAGGTGAAGATCAGCCCGATGATGGCGTCCTCCTTCAGCTTGGTGCGCTGGTTGAGAAACAGCATGGTGCCCGCCGCCAGCCCGCCCGACAGGAACGCGCCGAGCGCGAAGGGCAGGCCGAGCATGTAGGCGCCGGCGACGCCTGGGACAATCGAATGCGAAAGCGCGTCGCCGATCAGCGACCAGCCCTTGAGCATCAGATAGGCCGACAGGAAGGCGCAGACGCCGCCGACGAGTGCAGACACCCACATGGCGTTGAGCATGTAGCCGTAGCCGAACGGCTCGATCAGCGTGGAGATCATTTCCGGCGCCCACCCGATTTGTCGGCGCCGTCATTGCCGTTTCCGTCGCCATAGATGACGAAGGGGCGCTCGTCGTCGGTCAGCACCGTCACCTGTCGCGTATCGGCATCGTCATGCAGTTCGGAGCCGCCGAGGATGAACTGGCGCAGCACGCCGCCGAAGGCCTTTTCGAGGTTGGCCTTGGTGAAGGTTTCAGAAGTCGGCCCGGCCGCCAGAACGGTCCGGTTGATCAGGACGGCGCGGTCGCAGAAGCGTGGCACAGAACCCAGATTGTGGGTCGACACCAGCATCACCCGACCTTCGTCGCGCAGGCCCTGCAAAAGCGCGATGATCGCCTCTTCGGTGCGCACGTCGACGCCGGTGAAGGGTTCGTCGAGCAGGATGAGTTCGCCCTCCTGCGCCAGCGCGCGGGCCAGGAATACACGCTTCTTCTGCCCGCCCGACAGTTCGCCGATCTGGCGCTTGCGGAAGTCGGCCATGCCAACGCGTTCGAGCGCTGCGTGCACCGCCTCGCGGTCGATGCCGCGCGTCATGCGGAGGAAATTCATGTGGCCATAGCGGCCCATCATGACGACATCCTCGACAAGGACTGGAAAATTCCAGTCGACGTCCTCGCTTTGCGGCACATAGGCGACGAGGTTTTTCCTCAGCGCTTCGCGTGCCGGCTGGCCTAAAATCTCGACGCTGCCTGACGCCAGCGGCACGAAGCCCATGATCGATTTGAACAGGGTCGACTTGCCCGAGCCGTTGACGCCGACGAGCGCGGTGATGGTGCCGCGCGGAATGGCGAATGAGGCGTTGCGCAAGGCGGTGTGGCCGTTGCGGTAGGTCACCGAGATATTGGAGACGTTGAGCCCGTCGCCCGGGGCGGCCTCCGCCTGGGGCCGCCCTTTCATGGGTGCAGTCATTGGGTCAGTCCCTTGACGATGGTCTGAGTGGTGACGCTCAACAGGTCGAGATAGGTCGGCACCGGGCCGCTCTCATCGCTCAGCGAGTCGACATAGAGCACGCCGCCATATTTTGCCCCGGTCTCCCGTGCGACCTGCTCGGCAGGCTTCGACGACACGGTGCTTTCGCTGAACACGGCCGGAATGCCGTTGGCCTTGACGAGGTCGATCACCTTGCGCACCTGCTGGGGAGTGCCTTGCTGGTCGGCATTGATCGGCCAAAGATAGACCTCCTTCAGCCCGAAGTCGCGCGCCAGGTAGGAGAAGGCGCCTTCACTGGTGGCGAGCCAGCGGCGCTCGGCAGGGATGGTCTCGATGGCCTTGTGAATCGGCGCCACCGTCGCCTTGATCTTCTCGGCATAGGCGGCGGCGTTCCTGGCGTAGACCTCGGCGTTTTCAGGGTCTTTCTCGGCGAAGGCCTTGCGAATGTTCTCGACATAGATCAGCGCCGCCTCTGGAGACATCCAGGCATGCGGGTTGGGCTTGCCCGTATAGGGACCCTCGGCGATGCCCATCGGCACAACGCCATCGGAGACGACGGCCTGGCTGACGCCGTCGAGGTTTTCGAAGAACTTCTGGAACCACAGTTCGAGGTTCAGGCCGTTCCACAAAACGAGGTCGGCCTTCTGGGCGCGCAGGATGTCGCCCGGCGTCGGCTGGTAGTTGTGAATCTCGGCATTGGGCTTGGTGATCGATTCCACCTCGGCTGCGTCGCCGGCGACGTTGCGGGCGATGTCGGCGATCACGGTAAAGGTGGTCACCACCTTCATCTTGCCGCCCGCCGCGCTGTCCTGAGAGCAGGCCGAAAGCCCGAGCGCCGCCGCAAGCAGAGCGATGGCGGCGAGGGTGGTGCGAAGTGCTGTCATGGTAATCCCGTTTCAGAATGCCGCACCGAAGGGGCGGCAGCTACGGTGCCTTACCTAATGGCAGTTGGTGCGCCTGTCAATGCAATTGCAAATCGTTTGCAAGTAGAGATGTGGCTATCGCTTGCTGAACCTTCCGAAGTGGCCTTGTTGCGCGGGCGACGGCAATCAGGATGGTCGATGCGTGGATAGCTTGTTGACGCTTTTGGCTTCTTTTTGGCTCCCACAGATCGGCTATGCCGCGATCCGTCCGATCGCCAGCGTCGCCAACATCTCGGGGCCTTTTTGATGCAACGTGGCAGAATGAGCGCCCCTGGCGACGAGACTAATCTCCCTCCTTGTGGGGGAGATGGCCGGCAGGCCAGAGGGGGGGTGCGAAGGATCACGGCGGGGAGGGGTGGCTTCGTAAAGCGCGGGCCGTCTTCCACTTGCTCCCACGCGGGGGACACGCATCGCCCCACTTCACCTGGGGATGAACGGCGACATAATCTTTTGCAACTGAGTGTCATCTGGCACATAGTCGCGCCATGACGAAGATGCCTGTGAAACATGCCCCCAAGAAGCCGGACTACGAAAAGGCGCTGCGCAAGGCGGGCATCCGCATCACGCGGCCGCGCAAGATCATCCTTGGCATTCTGGGTGAAACTGAGGACCATCCCGACGCGCTGGAGATCTTCCGCCGCGCCGAACAGGTCGACAAGAGCATCTCGCTTTCGACAGTCTACCGCACCATGAAGTTGCTCGAGGAGATGGGGGCCATTCACCGCCATGCCTTCGAGGGCGGGCCATCGCGCTTCGAGCAGGCTGGCGGCGATCACCACGATCATCTCATCGACATGGACACCGGCGACGTCATCGAATTCCGCTCCGATCGCATCGAGCAGCTGCAGCAGGAAATCGCCCGCCAGCTCGGCTACGACATCGTCCATCACCGGCTCGAGCTCTACGGCCGCCGCCGCAAGGACTGATGACGCAAGGTCAGGCCACGACGAGTTGATCGTCCGGCGACAAGGCGCGTCGGGCGGCGAGTTGACCTCGGCAAAAGCGCGGTCAATCATGCCGCGTCTTCGACGACAGCAATCAGCAGACAGGACCAGCGACCATGGAAAAAGCCGAAATCGGACTGATCGGATTGGGCACGATGGGCTCGAACCTGGCGCTGAACATCGCCGAAAAAGGCCATCGTATCGCTGTCTTCAATCGCACACCGGCCCGGACGCAGGCGTTTGTCGAATCCGCAGGCGCCTTGCGCGACATGGTCGTGCCCTGCGGCTCGATCGAGGAACTGGCCGCCGCCATCCGCCCGCCGCGACCGATCATCATCATGGTGCTGGCCGGCGATCCGGTCGACCAGCAGATCGCAGCCCTGCGCCCGGTTCTCGCCGCCAACGACATCATCATCGATGCCGGCAACGCCAATTTCCGCGACACGATGCGCCGCTTCAAGGAGCTCGACGGCTCGGGCCTGACCTTCATCGGCATGGGTGTCTCGGGCGGTGAAGAGGGCGCGCGCCACGGCCCCTCGATCATGGTCGGCGGCACGCCCGAATCCTATGCCCGCGTCGAGGACGTGCTGACCGCGATTTCGGCCAAGTACAAGGGCGAGCCCTGCGCCGCCTGGCTCGGGCCGAACGGCGCCGGCCATTTCGTCAAGACCATCCACAACGGCATCGAATATGCCGACATGCAGATGATCGCTGAGATCTACGGCATCCTGCGCGACGGGCTGTCGATGACGCCGAAGCAGATCGCGCCGGTATTTGCCGGCTGGAACAAGGGCCGGCTCGAATCCTACCTGATCGAAATCACCGCGTCGGTGCTCGAAGCCGACGATCCCAAGACCGGAAAGCCGGTGGTCGATATCATCCTCGACCGCGCCGGTCAGAAGGGCACCGGCAAGTGGTCGGTCATCGAGGCACAGCAGCTTGGCATCCCGGCGACAGCCATCGAAGCGGCGGTCGCGGCACGCGTGCTGTCGTCGATGAAGGATGAACGGCTGGCGGCGGAAAAGGCCTACGGCGCCAACACGCTGAAATTCGCCGGCAACAAGGACGAGGTACTCGGCGATCTCGAGCTTGCACTGTTTGCCGGCAAGATTGCTGCCTATGCGCAAGGCTTCGCCGCGATGGCCGGCGCGTCGAAGGAATTCGGCTGGAACCTGCCGATGCCGACCATCGCCAAGATCTGGCGCGCCGGTTGCATCATCCGTTCGCAGTTCCTCGACACCATCGCCGAAGCTTTCGGCAAGGCCGATCGGTCGACCAATCTTTTGATGGTGCCGGCCTTTGTCGAGATCATGGGCAAGGCGCATCCGTCGCTGCGCCGCATCGTCGCCCGCGCCGCCGAGGCCGGGCTGCCGGTGCCGGCGCTGTCGTCGGCGCTGGCCTATTTCGACGGCTATCGCCAGGGTCGCGGCTCGACCGATCTCACCCAGGCGCAACGCGATTTCTTCGGCGCTCACGGCTTCGAGCGCATCGACGAGCCGGGCGCGCACCACGGGCCGTGGGGTAGCGGCAGTTAGCGTCCTCAGGGAAGTGTCGGGCAGCGCTGCCCCTCATCCGCCTGCTGACAGCGTCTCCCGGTGAATGGGGAGACGGGAAGCTGCCGCGACGCGGCCCCCCTCGCCACGTATACGGGGAGAGGGCTGCTCAGGTGTTGTCGTCTTTTCCTGATCCGGGTGTCTCGTAAGCCTCGACCGCCTTGGGCTTGCTGACACTCTGCAGGGCACCGATGTCGCGCCCGGCGATGCGGCCGAGCACGGCGCGGGCGAGTTCGGCGCCCGCCAGCCGCACGTCTTCATTGACGACGTAGAGCTGCGGTCTGAGCAGGTGCAGCAGTTTTGACGATTGCTTGGAAACGATGTCGACGTCCTGGCCGATCCGGAAGCCGGCCTCCTCGATGCCGGCGACCAGCGCGAAGGTGCCGGCCCCCGCGCCGCTGACGAAGGCATCTGGACGGTTGGGTCGGCGCATCAGCTCGACGGTCTGCTTTCGAATGTCCTCGATGGAATGGTCGACGGTGGCCATCGGGAACGGCACTTCGCTCAATCCGTGTTCCATCAGGGCGTCAGCGAAGCCGTCGCGCATGTGATGGTAGTAGCTGAGGTTCGAGGGCGGGGCGAGCAGCGCCAGGCGCTTGCGCCCGAGCGCTGCGAGCTTCTTCACCGCCTCGATTGAATAGGCATGGTTGTCGAAATCGTGGAACGCATGGTCGATGCCCATATGGGTGCGGCCATGGGTGGCAAAAGGCATGCCGCGCTCGGTCATGTAACGCACACGTTTGTCGTCGGGTTCGGTGCGCGAGATGATGACGCCGTCGGCCGACGCCGTCTCGACGACATAACGCACCGGCTCCAGCGGATCGTTGTTGCGCGAATAGGGTGTCACCACCAGGTGATAGGGAGTCTGCGCCAGCGCCTCGGAGATGCCGTAGATGAGGTCCGAGACGAAGCCGCCGACCTGCTCCTCGGTGTCGAGCACCAGGCTGATGACATTGGTCTTGCCGGTGCGCAGGCGCACGCCGGCGCGGTTTGGCCGGTAACCGATCTGGCGGGCGACGAGCTGCACGCGCTGCCTGGTCGCCGCGCCGATTTCGGGGGCGTCCTTGAGCGCGCGCGACACGGTGGTGACGCCGAGGCCGGTCATGAAGGCGATGGTCTTAAGCGTCGGCGGATTGGCCTCGCCGCCAGCGGCCTGGTCGGCATTTTCATCCGGCGGTGTCTTGTCGTTCATGGCCATTGCCCACCGTGATCCCTGCTCGGCGGATATCGCATTTGCATGATGGACCTGACAAGCGCTTTCCTTCGAGAGCTGTAACGTTTCAGATTGTGCCGATTCACGGTGTTTTTGGAGAGCCCCACGGTCGCCGGCTCAGGCGTGACCGTGCGCTGCAAAATGGCTGTCGACTGTTGATTCATCTGCATGATTTGCTTGGAAATGCTGCGTTGCGGCGCGACTTGCCCGCGCAAACAGGGCTGCTGCTTCTCCTGGCTTTAGTTCGGCTCGCGAAGAAAATATCGCACACCCATTGCAGCGACCAAAAACTTCGCCTAACGTCCGCACCTGTAACGTTTCAGATTCAGGGAGGAGTACGATGCGTTATAGGCTGACGACAGCTGCATTCGCAGCAAGCGTCGTGTTTGGGGCTGCAGGTTCAGCCTCCGCGACCGATCTCGAAGTGACGCACTGGTGGACCTCCGGCGGCGAGGCGGCGGCAGTTGCCGAACTCGCCAAGGCCTTCGATGCCACCGGCAACAAATGGGTCGACGGCGCCATCGCCGGTTCCGGTGACATCGCTCGCCCGATCATGATCGGGCGCATCACCGGCGGCGATCCGATGGGCGCAACCCAGTTCAATCATGGCCGCCAGGCGGAAGAGCTCGTCCAGGCTGGATTGATGCGCGATTTCACCGAACTGGCACAGAAGGAGGGCTGGACAAAGTTCATCCACCCCAAGAGCCTGCTCGACGGCTGCACGCTGGACGGCAAGATCTACTGCGTGCCGGTCAACATCCATTCGCAGCAGTGGCTGTGGCTGTCCAACAAGGCCTTTGCCGACGCCGGCGTGGCGGTACCGAAGAACTGGGACGAGTTCGTCGCAGCGGCGCCGGCGCTGGAAAAGGCGGGCATCGTACCGCTCGCCATCGGCCAGCAGCCCTGGCAGACGACGCTCGCCTTCCAGGTCATCCTCGTCGCACTTGCCGGTCCGGAAACGTTCCAGAAAGTGTTTGGCGACAAGGACGCGACTTTGGCTGCCGGCGCCGAAATGGCCAAGGTCTTCGCCGCCGCCGACCAGGCGCGCCAGATGTCGGCCAGGTCCAACGTCCAGGAGTGGAACCAGGCGACAAGCATGGTCATCAACGGCAAGGCCGGCGGACAGATCATGGGCGACTGGGCTCAGGGCGAGTTCCAGGTCGCTGGCCAGGTTGCCGGCAAGGATTACACCTGCCTGCCCGGCCTCGGCGTCAACGAGATCATCTCGACCGGCGGCGATGCCTTCTACTTCCCCAAGCAGACCGATCCTGAAAAGGCCAAGGCACAGGAGGCGCTTGCCTCGGTGATGCTGTCGCCGGCGACCCAGGTTGCCTTCAACCTCAAAAAGGGCTCGCTGCCGGTGCGCGGCGACGTCGACCTGAACGCCGCTAATGACTGCATGAAGAAGGGGCTCGAGATTCTCGCCAAGGGCAACATCATCCCGGCGCCCGACCAGTTGATGTCGGCCGATGGCGTGACCCAGGTCAACGACCTGTTCGTCGAGTTCTTCGCCAACAAGGAGCTTTCGGCAGCGGACGCGCAGAAGCGCTTTGCCGAAATCATCGCCGCTGCGGACTAGGGCAGGGCATCCGGGCTTCCCGACCCGGTTCCTGCCTGAGATGCTGCAGTCCTGTCAGCGGCGTTCTGCCGGCCCCGACATGTCGGGACCGGCAGATTGGCTGACGATCCGGATGGGTGCCGACCGATGACCCCGACGTATCAGGGCCGACCATTCAGCTTGTTTCGCAACCTGAATGCCAAGATCGCCTCGATCCCGATGATCCTGACCGCGCTGGTCATTTTCGTCGGCGGCACGGCGTGGACGGTGTTTTATTCCTTTACCAACTCCAAACTGCTGCCCCGCGCCAGCTTCGTCGGCTTCGACCAGTACGAGCGACTGTGGGCGACGCCGCGCTGGCTGGTGGCGGTCGAGAACCTCGCCATCTACGGCGTTTGCACGCTGGTCTTTTCACTGGTCATCGGCTTTGTGCTGGCTGCCCTGATGGACCAGAAGATCCGTTTCGAGAACACCTTCCGCACCATCTTTCTCTACCCTTTCGCGCTGTCCTTCATCGTCACCGGGCTGGCGTGGCAGTGGATCCTCAATCCAAATTTCGGCATCCAGCAGGTGGTTCGCAATCTCGGCTGGGAAAGCTTCACCTTCGACCCGCTCTACAATGCCGACATCGTCATCTACGGCATTCTGATCGCCGGGCTGTGGCAGGGCACGGGGCTGATCATGTGTCTGATGCTGGCAGGCCTGCGCGGCATCGACGGCGACATCTGGAAGGCGGCGCGCGTCGACGGCATCCCGACCTGGAAGACCTATGTCTTCATCGTCATCCCGATGATGCGGCCGGTGCTTGTCACCACGTTGGTGATCATCGCCAGCGGCATCGTCAAGGTCTACGACCTCGTTGTCGCCCAGACCAGCGGCGGCCCCGGCATCGCTTCCGAAGTGCCGGCCAAATACGTCTACAACTACATGTTTCTGGCGCAGAATCTGGGGCAGGGCTTCGCCGCCTCGACAATGATGCTGCTGTCGGTCGTCATCGTCATCGTGCCCTGGGCCTATCTCGAATTCGCCAGGAGGCGCCGCCATGGCTGAGCAGCTTCTGCGCGCCGCCCCCGAACTTGCCGTGGCAAGCGCCATGCCCGCCCGCGCAAGCGCGCTGTCGGGACCGCGTGGCCCCAGGCCGCGCCGCCGCTTCTCCCGCCGCAACATCTTCATCTACGGCACGCTGGCGCTTGTCGCCGTCTACTACCTGCTGCCGCTCTATGTGATGGTGGTGACGTCACTGAAGGGCATGCCCGAGATACGGCTCGGCAACATCTTCTCGCCGCCGGTCGAGATCACCTTCGAGCCGTGGGTCAAGGCCTGGTCGACGGCCTGCACCGGGCTCAACTGCGACGGGCTGTCGCGCGGCTTCTGGAACTCGGTGATGATCACCGTGCCGTCGGTGTTCCTGTCGATATCAATCGCCTCGATCAATGGCTACGCGCTGGCCAATTGGCGCTTCAAGGGCGCCGAGGTGTTTTTCACCGTGCTCGTCGTCGGCGCCTTCATTCCCTACCAGGTGATGCTCTATCCTGTAGTCATCGTGCTGCGCGAGATCGGCCTCTATGGCTCGCTGTGGGGCCTGGTGCTGGTGCACACCATCTTCGGCATGCCGATCCTGACGCTGTTGTTCCGCAACTATTTCGCCTCGCTGCCGGAGGAGCTGTTCAAGGCGGCTCGTGTCGACGGTGCCGGCTTCTGGACGATCTATCTAAGGATCATGCTGCCGATGTCGTTGCCGATCTTCGTCGTGGCGATCATCCTGCAGGTCACCGGCATCTGGAACGATTTCCTGTTCGGCATCGTCTACACCAAGCCCGACACCTATCCGATGACGGTCCAGCTCAACAACATCGTCAACGCCGTACAGGGCGTGAAGGAGTACAACGTCAACATGGCAGCCACCCTTCTGACCGGACTGGTCCCGCTCGTCATCTACTTCATTTCAGGCAAGCTTTTCGTCCGCGGCATCGCCGCCGGCGCGGTGAAGGGGTGAGGCGATGACGAGTGTCCAGGTCCGGGACGTTTCGCTCAGCTTCGGCGCTTATGATGTGCTCAAGGAGCTAAACCTCGACGTGCCCGAGGGCGAGTTCCTGGTGTTGCTCGGTCCCTCCGGCTGCGGCAAGTCCACGCTGCTCAACTGCATAGCCGGCCTGCTCGACGTGTCCGAAGGGCAGATCTTCATCAAGGGCAAGAACGTCACCTGGGAGGAGCCCAAGGATCGCGGCATCGGCATGGTGTTCCAGTCCTATGCGCTCTATCCGCAGATGACGGTGGAGGGAAACCTGTCCTTCGGCCTGAAGACGGCAGGCATGGCGAAGGACGAGATCGCAAGGCGTATCGCCCGCGCAGCCGAGATCCTGCAGATCGAGCCGCTGCTCCAGCGCAAGCCGGCGGCGCTGTCGGGCGGGCAGCGCCAGCGCGTGGCGATCGGCCGGGCGCTGGTACGTGATGTCGACGTGTTCCTGTTCGATGAGCCACTGTCCAATCTCGACGCCAAACTGCGCTCGGAGCTGCGCGTCGAAATCAAGCGGCTGCACCAGAAACTCGCCAACACCATGATCTACGTCACCCACGACCAGATCGAGGCGATGACGCTGGCCGACCGCATCGCCGTCATGAAGGGCGGCGTGATCCAGCAGCTCGACGCGCCGCAGGTGATCTACAACAAACCGGTCAATCGCTTCGTCGCCGGCTTCCTCGGCTCGCCCGGCATGAACTTTCTCGACGGCGAGGTTGAGGGCGATGCGCCGACATTCGTCGCGACAGACACAAAGATACCGCTCGGCCGCTACGGATTTGGCGACGCGGCTAAGCCCGGCAAGGCGGTGTTCGGCGTGCGGCCGGAGCACATTGCCACGGGCGATGCCGCTGCTGCCATGCCCTTTCAAGTGGACGCCAGGGTCGAGCTGGTCGAACCGATGGGTTCGGACACGCTGGTCTGGACGAAGCTTGGCGGCCAGAGTTTCGCCTTCCGCGTCGAGGCCGAACGCCATCTGGCGTCGGGCGATCAGCTGCGCATCGGCTTCGATCCAGCGCGCGCCTCGCTGTTCGACGGCCAGAGCGGCAGCCGCATGTGAAATCCCCTCCCAAACAAACGGACAGAACCATGGACTGGTCATTCCAACTCTACAGCGCCCGCAACTTTCAACCCTGGCAGAATGTGCTCAAGACGCTCGGCGCCCTCGGTTACGCCCAAGTCGAGGGCTTTGGCGCCGTCTACGAAGAGCCCGCGGCGTTCCGCGCCGAGCTCGACAAGAACGGTCTGGCCATGCCGAGCGGCCATTTCGGCATCGACCTTCTGGAGCAGGATTTCGCCAAGGCGGCAGGCATCGCCAGGACGCTCGGCATGAAGCTGATCGCCTGCCCGTGGCTCGAGCCGGCGGAACGGCCTACCGACGCGGATGGCTGGCGGGCATTCGGCAGGCGTCTTGCTGCCATTGGCGCAAAGGCCAAAGAAGCAGGTTTCGACTTTGCCTGGCATAACCATGACTTCGAGTTCGTGCCGGTTGGCGGCGTGGTGCCACAACGCGTGATCCTGGAGGCCGCCCCTGAGGTCGGCTGGGAAATGGACGTCGCCTGGGTGATCCGCGGCGGATCCGACCCGCTGCACTGGATCGAGGAGTTCGGCCCGCGCATCCTGGCTGTCCACGTCAAGGACATCGCGCCTCAAGGCTTGGCGACGGATGAGGACGGCTGGTCCGACGTCGGACACGGCACGGTCGACTGGGCGGGGCTGGTGACGGCTTTGCGCAAGAACACGCCGGCGAAGTATTTTGTCATGGAACACGACAACCCGGCCGATTTCGAGCGCTTCGCAAGCCGCTCGATCGCAGCCGCCAAGACCTTCTAGGGGGAACAGCATATGGCAAGGAAACTCGGCGTCGGGGTGATCGGCTGCGGTAACATCTCGAAGACCTACTTCAAGCATGCGCCTGAATTCAAAGGCATCGAGATGCGTGCCTGCGCCGACATCAACATGGATGCGGCCAAGGCACAGGCGAAGGAATTCAAGCTGCGCGACGAGACGGTCGAAGGGCTTTTGGCATCTGACGACATCGACATCGTCGTCAATCTGACCATTCCGGCGGTGCACTACGAGGTGTCGAGGCAGGCAATCGAAGCCGGCAAGCACGTCTATTCGGAAAAGCCATTCGTGCTGGCCATCAAGGACGGGCTCGACCTCAAGAAGCGCGCCGACAAGAAGGGCGTGCGCATCGGCTCGGCGCCCGACACCTTCCTCGGCGGCTCACATCAACTGGCGCGGCACTTGATCGACACCGGCAAGCTCGGCAGGATCACCTCGGGCACCTGCCACGTGATGAGCCATGGCATGGAGCACTGGCATCCCAACCCCGACTTCTTCTTCCAGCCGGGCGGCGGGCCGATCCTCGATCTCGGACCGTATTACATCGCCAATCTGGTCCAGTTGATCGGGCCGGTTGCCCGCGTGGCTGCACTGTCGTCGATCCCGGCGAAGGAGCGAACCATCTTGTCGAAGCCACGCGCTGGCGAGAAGATTCCGGTGACGACACCGACGACGATCCTTGCGCTGATGGAGTTCGAGAACGGCGCTGTCTTTACCTTCAATGCCAGCTGGGATGTCTGGAACAGCGGCCACGCGCCGATGGAGCTTTATGGCGAGCAGGGCACCATCCACATGCCGGACCCCAATTTCTTCGGCGGTGATCTCAGCTACACCAGGGGCGAAAAGCCTGTGAAGACGCTGCCGAAATGGGACCACCCCTTCTCGGTTGCCAACGAGAAGCATCCGCACGGCATGATGGCCAATTACCGCACGGCGGGTCTCGCCGACATGGCGCTGGCAATCATGCAGGGCAGGCCGCATCGCTGTTCGCTGGAACTCGCCAACCACGTCATCGACATCATGACCGGTATCCTCAAGTCAGGCGAGACGAAGAAGTTCGTCGAGATGCAGACGACCTGCGAGCGGCCCGCACCGCTCGGCCCGGCTGCTGCAAGGGGGCTGCTGGCACCGTCGAAATAGGCTAAGACAGGGGAACGGCCTATCGGCCGATTCCCCTTTCCATTCGAGGACAGCATCATGACCTGGCAGCCGGCTGCGAACCGTTACGAAAACATGGTCTACAATCGCTGCGGCAAGTCGGGGCTCAAGCTGCCGGCGATCTCGCTCGGCCTGTGGCACAATTTCGGCGAGGACACGCCGCACAAGACCAAGCGCGCCATCTGCCAGAAGGCTTTCGACCTCGGCATCACCCACTTCGACCTTGCCAACAATTATGGCCCGCCGCCCGGCTCGGCCGAGACCGCCTTCGGCGACATCCTGCGCACCGACTTTGCCGGTCTCCGCGATGAGATGATCATTTCGACCAAGGCCGGTTACGACATGTGGCCCGGTCCCTACGGCGAGTGGGGCAGCCGCAAATATGTGCTGGCGAGTCTCGACCAGAGCCTGAAGCGCATGGGCCTCGACTATGTCGACATCTTCTATTCGCACCGCTTCGACCCGGACACCCCGCTCGAAGAGACGATGGGTGCGCTCGACCATGCCGTGCGCTCCGGCAAGGCGCTTTATGCCGGCATCTCCTCATACAATGCCCAGCGCACCCGCGAGGCGGCCGACATCCTGCGCCAGCTCGGTACGCCCTGCCTGATCCACCAGCCGAGCTATTCGCTGATCAACCGCTGGGTCGAGGATGACGGCCTGCTCGACGCGCTCGACGGGTTGGGCATCGGCTCGATCGTGTTCTCGCCGCTGGCACAGGGCATGCTGACCGGCAAATATCTCGGCGGCGTGCCGGAAGGCAGCCGCGCATCGCAGGGCAAGTCGCTGCGCCCGGCCTTCCTCAACGACAAGAACCTCGCCAACATCCGTGCGCTGAACGGTATTGCCGAACGCCGCGGCCAGACGCTGGCGCAGATGGCGCTGGCCTGGGTGCTGCGTGGCGGCCGCGTCACTTCGGCACTGATCGGCGCCAGCCGTCCCGAGCAGGTCGAGGACTGTGTCGGCGCGCTGAAGAACGCAATCTTCACCGATGCGGAACTGGCCGAGATCGACACCTATGCCCGCGAGGCCGACATCAACCTGTGGGCCCGCTCGTCCGAGCGCGAAGGGCCGGCGCGGCAGAAGAAATAAGCTGGTGCTCTGAAGGTTCGAAACATGCAGGCGGCGGGCGTTCCCGCCGTTTGCTTTTGGGGCAGATTGTCTTTGCCGGCCGGACGCGCTAGCAAAACCCGTGTCCAGTCGCCATCTTAGGCGGTGGATTGTTCCGTCCGGGCATCGGCCCGGCCGAGGAAGGTGAAAGCGGAAAGATGGCGGCGCGGGTTACGCTGACGAAGAACCAGCAGAAGGTTCTGGAGAAACTCGAAGTGGCGACCGGACCGCTCAGCGCCTACACGCTGCTCGACCAGTTGCGCGACGAGGGTTTTCGCGCGCCACTGCAGGTCTATCGCGCCCTTGAAGCGCTTATGAAGGACGGGTTCGTCCATCGCCTCGAAAGCCTGAATGCCTTCGTCGCCTGCTCCGAGCCGCACGACCATAGCCATCACAACCACCGCATGACGGCCTTTGCCATCTGCGACACCTGTGGCCAGGTGACCGAGATCTCGGACGAGACGATCGGCAAGCAGCTCGATCACTGGGTTGGATCGACCGGCTTCGTCGCCAAGAAGGCAGTCATCGAGTTCCGCGGTACCTGCGCCAAATGTGCTGCGATCGCCGCCTGAACCAGCTTAGCGTGCCGTCGCAAACGCGAACCAGACGGCCACGGCCGCCAGCAGCGCCGACAGGAACTTTCGCGCGACCTTCTCAATCCGTGGGTTGTTGAGCAAGGGCTCGAGCGTCCCTGCCAGTGCCACGATCAATGCATGGATGATGGTCGCGACCGCGACATAGATGGCGGTCAGCGTGAGCGTCTGCGACAGCACCGGCTTGTCGGCGATGATGAAGGTCGGCAGCACAGCGACATAGAACACCGCCGCTTTCGGGTTCAGAAGGTTGGTTACCAGCCCGCGGGTGAAATAGCGCCGGTCGGCATCGTTGCCTTCGGATACCACGTCGCCCAGACCGCGCCAGCCTTCATAGGCGAGAAAGAGCAGGAACAATACGCCGGCCCAGCGCAGACCCTCGTAGAGCAGGTGCGATGACTGGATCAATTCGGTGACGCCAAGTGCCGCGACCACGCCGATGGTGGCGAGACCGAGCGCGATACCGGCCACCGTGGCGAAGCCGGCGCGGCGGCCTTCGCCAGCCGACACCAGTGCCAGATAGGTCATGTTTGGCCCCGGTGTCAGCTCGATGATGACAGAGGTCAGGGAAAAGGAAAGCAGCGTCGGCAGGTCAGATGCCGCCGCGAACTCCATCTCAGTGCGCTTCGTCCCAGCTGTCGGCGGCGTTGGCGTCGACATGCAGCGGCACCGACATCGACGCGGCCGGCATGGCCGCGTTCTCCATCACGTGCCGAACTACAGGGATCGTCGCTGCGACCTCATTCTCGACAGTTTCGAAGATCAGTTCATCGTGCACCTGCAGCAGCATGCGCGCCGACAGCTTGGCCGCGATCAGTGCGTCGTCCATGCGGATCATCGCCCGGCGGATGATGTCGGCTGCGGTGCCTTGCAGGCGGGCGTTGATCGAGGCGCGTTCATTGAAGGCGCGTACCGACGGGTTCGACGAGCGGATTTCGGGATAGTGGATGCGGCGGCCGAAGATGGTCTCGACATAGCCGTTGTCACGGCAGAACGCCTTGGTCTCGTCCATATAGGCGCGGATGCCGGGGAAGCGCTCGAAATACTTCTTGATGTAGTCGGACGCTTCCTCGCGCGGGATCGACAGCTGATTGGCGAGGCCGAAGGCCGAGATGCCGTAGATGATGCCGAAGTTGATTGCCTTGGCGCGGCGGCGCACTTCCGACGGCATACCCTCGACCGGCACCGAGAACATTTCCGATGCCGTCATGGCATGGATGTCGACGCCGTCGGCGAAAGCCTGCTTGAGCTGGGCAATGTCGGCGACATGGGCAAGCACGCGCAGCTCGATCTGGCTGTAGTCGGCCGAGATCAGCTTGTTGCCCTTGTCGGCGATGAAGGCGGTGCGGATCTTGCGGCCTTCGGCGGTGCGGATCGGAATGTTCTGCAGGTTAGGATCCGACGACGACAGCCGGCCGGTGGTAGTGGCGGCCAGCGCGTAGGAGGTGTGGACGCGTTTGGTCTCGGGGTTGATGAAACCGGGCAGGGCGTCGGTATAGGTCGATTTCAGCTTGGTCAGCTGGCGCCAGTCAACGATCTTGCGCGGCAGCTCGTGGCCTTCGGCGGCGAGATCCTCGAGCACCTGCGCCGAGGTCGACCACTGGCCGGTCTTGGTCTTGGTGCCGCCGGGCAGGCCCATGCGGCCGAACAGGATGTCGCCGAGCTGCTTGGGCGATCCGATGTTGAAGCGCTCGCCGGCAAGCGTGTTGATCTCGTCTTCAAGCCGCGCGGCACCCTGGGCGAGCTCGCCCGACAGCCGCGACAGGATCTGCCTGTCGACCGAGATGCCGCGCTGCTCCATCTCGGCCAACACCGGCACCAGCGGGCGCTCCAGCCGCTCGTAGACCGAGGTCAGCCCCTTGGCGGCGAGGCGTGGCTTCAGCACGCGCCACAAGCGCAGTGTCACGTCGGCATCCTCGGCGGCATAGGCGGTCGCCTTGTCGATGTCGACCTGGTCGAAGCCGACGAAGTTCTTTCCCGAGCCGGCGATGTCCTTGAAGGCGATCGGCGTGTGGCCGAGCCATTTTTCCGACAGCGGGTCCATGCCGTGGCCGCCATTGGTGCCGCCGTCGAGCACGTAGGACAACAGCATCGTGTCGTCGAACGGACTGATGTCGACGCCGTGGCGGTTCATCACCACCAGGTCGTATTTCAGGTTCTGCGCGATCTTCAGCACCGAACCGTCTTCGAGTAGCGGCTTGAGGGTGGCTAGGGCGTCGCGCACCGGAATCTGGTTCTCGACCAGGCCACCGCCGAGCAGGTCGCCGCGTCCGCTCTTATGGGCGAGCGGCACATAGGCGGCGCGTCCCGGTGCGGTGGCGAAAGAAATGCCGACGAGCTCGGCCTGCATCGGATCGAGCGAGCTGGTCTCGGTGTCGAATGCCATGACGCCGGCCTCGGTCGCCTCGGCCACCCAGGCCTTCAGTGTCGCGAGGTCACGGATCGTGACATAGGCGGCGTGGTCGAATTTTTCCGAGACTGCGGCTGCAGCGATCTTGTTGGCGAGGTCGGTAGGCGTGTCGAGCGCGGTGCCGCCGTCGGCAGGGGCGGACGGGGGCACTGCGGCAGAGATGCTGCCGCCGTTCGCACGCGCGGCGGGACCTGCGGCGGGTGCCGCTGCAGGTGTTGCGCCCGCTCCGACGTCCGGTCCATGCGCGTCGGCGCCCCATTGCACTGATACCGGCACGGCCTCGATCTCGCCCGCCTCGGTGCCCGTGGCCTCCGCGACGCGGCGCGTCAGCGACGTGAATTCCATCGTCTTGAGGAAGCCGATCAGCTTCGGCCCGTTGGGCGGCTGCAGCACGAAATCTTCGAGCCCGTCGGTCACCGGCACATCGATCTTGAGCCGCACCAGCTCGCGCGAAATGCGCGCCTTTTCGGTGTTGTCGATGATCGACTGGCGGCGCTTGTCTTGCTTGATCTCGGAGGCGCGGGCGAGAAGCGTGTCGAGGTCGCCGAACTGTTCGAGCAATTGTGCTGCCGTCTTTGGGCCGATGCCGGGAACGCCCGGCACGTTGTCGACCGAGTCGCCGGTCAGCGCCTGCAGGTCGATCATCTTCTCCGGTGGCACGCCCCACTTCTCGATGACCTCGGGAATGTTGATCTGCCGATCCTTCATCGGGTCGTACATCGACACGCTGGGACCGACGAGCTGCATCAGGTCCTTGTCGGACGAGACGATGGTGGTGTCGCCGCCTGCCTCGCAGGCGAGCCTGGCGTAGGTTGCGATCAGGTCGTCGGCCTCGAAGCCCTCCATCTCGATGCAGGGCAGGTCGAAAGCTTTTGTCGCCTGGCGGATCAGGCCGAATTGCGGGATCAGGTCTTCTGGCGGCGCCGAGCGGTTGGCCTTGTATTCAGGATAGAGCTCGTTGCGGAAGGTCTTGGACGAATAGTCGAAGATGACGGCGAAATGGGTCGGCACCACGCCGGCTTCGGTGTTGCGCGCGTCGAGCATCAGCTTCCACAACATGTTGCAGAAACCGGACACCGCGCCGACCGGCAGGCCGTCTGACTTACGGGTCAGCGGCGGCAGCGCGTGATAGGCGCGGAAGATGTAGCCGGAGCCGTCGACTAGGAAGAGATGATCGCCTTTTTTCATGGCGATACGGGTAGCTTGGCACAGCGCGGCTGTCCATGGTCAAGCGGGCTTTGCCGCCGTCTACTGACAAGTCGTTGACACCATCTGTTGCGGGTCGTCACGTCGACACCGACAAGGTGGCGGCTGACGCGCTGCGACCGGCAACATTCAAGCGCCGGAGGGCGATCTTGGCGCCTCTTATTGCGGCGCAAAACGCTTTGAGACGGTCTCGGCGCTCTCGCTATAGTCGGTAAAGCCAATGCCTCCGTAATAAGCCTGGCCGCCGGTGTTTTCCTTGCGGATGGTTGCGTCGATGAAGCTGACACCCGCATTTTTCGCAGCTTCCACCGTGTTGGCGAACAACGCCCTTCCGGCGCCCCGCTTGTGCGCGTGCGGATCGACGAAGGTTGCAATGACGCCCCAGTCGGGGGGCAGCCGATCGCCCGGCCAGTCTGGGTCGGACCAGTCGAGCGACTGGAACCCCAGCACCTGCTCGCCCTCCAGCGCCACGAAGCAGCTGATTCCGAGTTTCGGCGAGATGAAGTAGTCGATGATGCGCTGGTCATCGAACTTCTCGCGATGCGCCGTGGTTCCGCCGATGTCGATGATTTCGTTCAGGATTCGGGCCATGGCGCTGGCGTCTTGAGGCAGGGCGGCTCGGACATGCACGGGCATGGACTGTTCATTCCGGAGTTGGATTGGCTGATTTGCCCAAGACTAGGCGGCCAGCATCCTTGTGCAAAGGGGCGCGGCCTCGGCAACTGACATTGGCCGCCAGCCCAGACCGTGTCCATGTCAGGAGGCTGGCATCGCCATGTCGTCGGACTGGCCATGGGCGGCCTGGCGCTGCTTGATCTTGTGCCCGATCGCCACGATAGCCGCGATCGCCGGCTGGAACTCGGTGCCGAGGTCGGTCAGCCCGTATTCCACCGAGGGCGGCGACGTCGGCATCACGCGGCGCCACAAAACGCCTTTGGCCTCGAGATCGCGCAGCCGTCCGGTCAGCACCTTTGCCGAAATAGCTGGGATGTCGTGGCGCAGCTCGCCGAAGCGGCGCGGGCCGGCGCTGAGGTACCAGATGATGTTGGGTGTCCAGGCGCCGCCGAGCAGCGACATGCATTCGCTGAGCGGACAGGCCTCGGGCGGCTCGGGAGCGCGGTTTCTGCGAAGTTTCAGCGCCATGGCTCGAGCACCTCAGTAATCGTCGGGTTACTGCGGCGAAACTGCCGTTACCGCCTGGATACCCGATAATGAAGATCACCTCAAGTTACCTGGTATCCAGAGGTAACGATTATCTGTTAGCCCTTCGCCTGCAAACATGACCTTAACGTTTCAGGCGCAAGGAAACCTCACTTGAAGCTCTATTACACACCCGGATTCTGCTCGCTTTCACCGCACATCGTGCTGCACGAACTGGGCGGGCAGTTCGACGTCGAGCGTGTCGACGTCGAGACCAAGACGACCGAAACTGGGGCGGATTTCCGCGCCATCAACCCCAAGGGCTATGTGCCGGCGCTTCGGCTCGGCGATGGCGAGGTGCTGACTGAGGGCGCAGCGATTGTCCAGTATCTCGCCGACAGCAACGGCGCGCGGCGCCTGGCGCCGGAGCCGGGCACGCTTGCCCGTGCGAGGCTGCAGGAGCAGCTGAACTTCATCGCATCCGAACTGCACAAGGCATTCGGGCCGCTGTTTCACGGAGCCACGGGCGAAGCCAAGGACGCGGCGGAAGCGAATGTCGGCAATCGCCTCGACCATATGGAAAGGCAGTTCGCCGATGGCCGTGCCTACCTGCTCGGCGACCATTTCTCGGTTGCCGATGCCTATCTGTTTGTCGTCGCCAGATGGACCGGCCCAACAGGGATCGGCCTTGCACGCTGGCCACGCCTGTCGGCCTTCGTCGAGCGCGTGCATCAGCGCCCGTCCGTCGTTGCCGCGATGGCCGCCGAGGGCCTGGCATGACCGCCGCCGACCACGCCACGGCCTATGCCGAAGTCGCCGATGCGCTCACGGATTATTTCGACGGGCTCTACTTCAGCGACACCAAGCGGCTGACGAGGATTTTCCACCAACAGGCGATCTACGCCTGCGCGACGGAAGGCGAGCTGCTGCGGCTGACCATGGACGAGTATTTCCCCATCGTCGACAAGCGGCCTCGCCGGCGACCCGGTCGGAGGTGCGCACTGATCGCATCGTGTCGATCGAGTTCGCCGGTCCGGTGACGGCCTTCGCCAAGCTCAACTGCGCCATCGGGCGCAAGCATTTCACCGACTTCCTGACGCTGGTGAAGCTCGATGGCCGCTGGCAGATCATGTCAAAGGTTTTTCACTTCGACCTGCAGTCCTAGTGAGCCGCCGGGAACGGGAGCAGAAGAATGCCCTACGTCAATATCAAGATTACCCGTGAAGGCGTGACGCCGGAGCAGAAAGCCGCCTTGATCAAGGGCACAACCGATCTTCTCGTCGACGTTCTCGACAAGGATCCGACGACGACGT
The DNA here is from genome assembly GCF_025628925.2 of Aminobacter sp. NyZ550. NCBI lineage: Bacteria > Pseudomonadati > Pseudomonadota > Alphaproteobacteria > Hyphomicrobiales > Phyllobacteriaceae > Aminobacter > Aminobacter sp. NyZ550. The sequence goes on along the minus strand of NZ_CP114190.1, from coordinate 286,944 downwards.
TCGTGGTAATAAATGAAGTCGATTTGGAGGATTGGGGCGTCGGCGGAATGCCTGTCGAACAGTACCGTCGCGCGCGCGGCAAGGGCTGAGCAGGGCTGCGGTCCGATCACGCGCATGTTACAAAAGTGTAATCTTCGTGCCCTTGAATCGCCACGTTCAAAGGAACAAATGTAGGGCATCGGCAGTTTTTGCCGAAGTCCGGTCTCAGGCCCGTCCCCCGCCTATCCGGACCCTGCGGCAGCCTCATCCCCCTCTCCGGGCTGCCGCACCGTTTAAGAATGTGCCGCCGTGGCTCCCCCCTCCACCACGGCGGCACTTTTTTGTCCGCTTGCCAGAGAGCTTTCGCAGCGTTGACCGCTGGCCCAATCCTGCCGCCTTTTCGTTTTCACATCGGCCCACTAGGTTGCGCGCCAGAAGAATCGAAAGGCACCCCAATGTCCGTTGTCGCACCCGTTCTCGATCGCCTCGACAAGAATCTCGACCAGAGCCTGGAGCGCCTGTTCGAGCTGCTCCGCCTCAAGTCGATCTCCACCGACCCGGCCTTTGCTGGCGACTGCCGCAAGGCCGCCGAATGGCTGGTCGCCGACCTCAAGACCATCGGCTTCGACGCCAGCGTGCGCGACACACCAGGTCATCCGATGGTGGTCGCCCACCACGACGGCCCCGCCGGCTCGCCGCATGTACTGTTCTACGGCCACTACGACGTGCAGCCGGTCGACCCACTTAACCTCTGGGAAGACGATCCCTTCGATCCCAAGATCAAGGAGATCGCCGGCGGCATCAAGGTCATCACCGGCCGCGGCTCGTCCGACGACAAGGGACAGCTGATGCTGTTCGTCGAGGCCTGCCGCGCCTGGAAGGAAGTGCATGGCGGCCTGCCATGCAGGATTACGCTGCTGTTCGAGGGTGAGGAGGAGTCCGGTTCGCCGTCGCTGAAGCCATTCCTCGAGGCCAATGCCGAGGAGTTGAAGGCCGATTTCGCCATGGTCTGCGACACTGGCATGTGGGACCGCCAGACGCCCGCCATCTGCGTCGGCCTGCGCGGCCTCGTCGGTGAGGAGGTGATCGTCAAGGCCGCCGACCGCGACCTGCATTCGGGTGAATATGGCGGTGCCGCCGCCAATCCGGTGCGCATCCTGTCCAAGGTGCTGGCAGCCATCCATGACGACAATGGCAGCGTCACCATTCCCGGCTTCTATGACGGCGTCGAGGAGACGCCCTCGCAGGTGCTGAAGTCGTGGGAAACGCTCGGCGAGACGGCGGAAAACTTCCTCGGCGAGATCGGTCTGTCGATCCCTTCGGGCGAGAAGGGCCGGTCGATCCTCGAGCTGGTCTGGGCCCGCCCGACCGCCGAGTTCAACGGCATATCAGGCGGCTACACCGGCAAGGGCTTCAAGACCGTCATCGCCGCCGAAGCGTCGGCCAAGGTGTCGTTCCGCCTCGTGCACAAGCAGAACCCCGACAAGATCCGTGCCGCCTTCCGCGACTTCGTGAAGGCGCGCATTCCGGCCGATTGCAGCGTCGAGTTCCACGAGCATGGCGCCGGGCCGGCAATCCAGCTGTCCTACGACTCGCCGTTCCTGGCAAAGGCCAAGGATGCGCTGTCGGACGAGTGGCCCAAGCCGGCCGTAATGCTCGCCATGGGTGGCTCGATCCCGATCGTCGGCGACTTCCAGAGCTTCCTTGGCATGGAGTCTTTGCTTGTCGGTTTCGCTTTGCCTGACGACCGCATCCACTCGCCGAACGAGAAATACGATCTGGCCTCGTTCCACAAGGGCCAGCGCTCCTGGGCGCGTATTCTCGAGGCGCTGACGCGCAAGTGAGCCAGAAACCGAGGTTTCTATTGATTTTTCCTCCGATCGCGGCAACTGAGTTGCCAAGCCGCGATCGGAGACACGCATGACCATCCGCTTTCACAAGCACGACCTTCCCGACCTCCAGCACTACGACGTCGATGCCGTTGCCATCGACACCGAGACGCTGGGGCTGAACCCGCATCGCGACCGCCTTTGCGTCGTCCAGATTTCGCCGGGCGATGGCACCGCCGACGTCATCCAGATCGCGCCGGGCCAGAAGAAGGCGCCGAACCTCACCGCGCTTCTGAAGAACCGCAAGGTGACCAAGCTGTTCCATTTCGGCCGCTTCGACATCGCCGTGCTCTACAACGCCTTCGGCGTGATGGCGGAGCCGGTGTTCTGCACCAAGATCGCCTCGCGCCTGGTCCGTACCTATACCGACCGCCACGGCCTGAAGGACATTTGCAACGAGCTTTTGGGCGTGTCGCTGTCCAAGCAGCAGCAGTCGTCGGACTGGGCGGCAGAGACGCTATCGCCGGAGCAGCTCGAATACGCCGCCTCCGATGTGCTCTACCTGCACCGGCTGCGCGACGTGCTCGCCGCTAGGCTGGAGCGCGATGGCCGCAGCAGGGAAGCCGAGGCCTGCTTCCGCTTCCTGCCCACCCGCGCCAAGCTCGACCTGATGGGCTGGGACGAAGAAGACATCTTCGCCCATAGCTGAGTTCTAAGGTCCTGATATGGTGAAGCTCCAGCCTGGTGGTCGTTGCAGGCGGCCGGGCTGGCGAATTGCCTGTGATGCTCCTCGAGGGAACAACAGCCTGCCTGAGCCGTTTGGATGCGTACCAGATGAAAGGACGCATCCGAATGGCTTCCACCCGTGAAGAAATCCAGGCCGACCTCGAAGAACAGGTTTCCCAGCTGACCAAGCAGGTCGCTTCGCTGACCAAGGCGATGTCCAAGCGCGGCTCCGCAGCCCTTGCCGACAGCCGTGAAAGCGCTTCAGAGCTTTACGAAGGTTTGTACGACCGCTTCACCGATGCCTTGCCGGCGATGCGCAAGCAGGCGCGCGTGGCGCAGAAAACCGCCCAGGACAATCCGATGACGACGGCGCTAGTCGGTGTCGCGGTCTTCGGCCTTGTCGCTGCCCTGCTCAGCCGTCGCTGACTTTTGCCGCCGCGTGGCTTTACCGGGCCGCGCGGTCGTCTATCGTTGGCCAGCAATCCGCCAGCAGCAATCCGAGAGACCCAGATGAGCGCCAAACTGCCGATCGCTTCCGCACCTACCGATGGCTCCAAGGTTACGGTCTACTGGACCGACCGCGACGGCCAGGAAAATGAATCGGTTGCGCAGTACCGGTCGCTGGACCGCCTGAAGGCATCAGGCGGGCAATGGGACGACAGCGACACCGGCTGGTGGGCCTATGTCGACAGCGACACCCAGAAACGCATCAGCCCGCACTCCTGGGCCAAATCAGGCGGCAGCGACGAAGACGACGAATAGGCGTATGATCGGTTTTGCCAGCCAGGGAGCTTAGCCATGGCCGAAAAAACCGATCGCAAGGAACATGAGTTCATGGTGGCGGCCGTGGAGGCTGCCAAGGACGACACGCTGGACGGCGTCGCCGTGACGCTCGTCGATGCCCGCGGCGGCCGTGTCCGCCTGCACATGGCCACAGACATCGCCGAGATGCTGCGCGAGCGGGTCTCGGCTGCCCTCAACAAGACGACCGGACCATAGAAGCGGCAGCCACTGCCGCCGACCTCCAAGCTGCTTCCGATGCAGGTCCAACGCCACGTTGGGGGTCATCATCTTGGCGCCGACGCCCTGTCCTGCTACCGATTAGAGGCAGCGTAAAAAATCTCAAATCTCTTTTGAACCATTTCGCCCTTGGCTGCGACCCAGTCTCGTGAGGTGGGAAAATTCATTTCAAAGGAGAGAACCATGAGTGTATTCCGCAACATCATTCTGGCCGTCGTCGCCGCTTCGGCGGTGACCGCGTGCCAGTCGACAGAGATCCGCCGCTGCGAATGGAAGCCGAAGGATCCGCGTTATCTGCAGAGCAGCAATTGCTGCGATAAGAACGATCCCTCGAGCCCCTGCTACAAGGGCAGCGACCGCCCCGACAAGCCGAACGATCCGCGTCCTGACCCGATCCCGCAGTGACATGGACCGACCGCCAAACCGCCGCCCGCAAGGACGGCGGTTTTGCTGTTTCGGTCACCCCTATCCACAGCGCGGCCGTTGCGCCTTGCCCACAGGGCGGCAGCTCCGGTTGTTTAAGGCCTCCTTATCACTAAGTGATTGATTTTGTTCGGAGGCGTTACCCGTTTCCACACATAAGTTGGTGCCCAGAAGAGGCGTTTCGGTCGCGAGGCTGCCTAAAAAAGTATAGCAAATTCAACGAAGTTGGCTTTGGATTGTTGCCCGAAATGTTGCCCGAATTCTTGCGCGTCGGGCACGTCGCCACCCTCGCTATTCGCCCTTCCACTCGCTCAAGCTTTTCAACTTGTCACGGGCGAACACCTCCATTTCGGCCGCGCCGACTCCAACTCCAGGCGGACCCCAACTTATCGAACCATCTGCAGCGATCGAGGTCGATTTCCTTATCGCCTTCACCCGGTACAGTGCTTTGCTTGTTTCGGGGTGATGTATGACGTGATCAATCACGAACTCCCACGCCTCTGCGGGGACAAAAAGGCGATCCGCAAGCGATGGCGGTATGCAAACGTTGGTTCCGTTGTGCGCCGTCGCGACGCTTGGATAGCTTATGGCGTCCAGCGGAGCGCGAAACAGTAAGTTCGCTAGCGCGACCGTTGGCTTATACATCTCGCTCCGTTCGGGCGGGACGAGTTGGGTAATCGCATCGGTTAACCAGCGATCCACGAGTTCGTATTTCTTGTAGTCGCCAGGACCTAGCTTGTCCCGCAAGGCAGCGTCCGCGCCCGCTATTCGGCGCCGCAGCGCATCGGTGTCAGTCGAAAGAGATTGCGTGACACCGAGGAAAGGCCCCCGCATCGAGACGGGGATGCTGTCAAGCGTCCGGGCCAACAAGACGGTATGCAACTGCCCGACTTCGGGGCGCATTTCAAACATTGCAGTGTGAGGGGTGTTCGCCGCGTAGAAGGCCGGTTTGCCTTCCTCATTCAGGCGCCCCATTCTTGCCACTGAAGCCGGCGGATACCACAGCTCTCTCGCATGATTGAAGCTTTGGCCAGGCAAGCGGAGCCGCGCCCTGTAGAGTCCTGTCAGTTCCCACCTATAGGAACGCAGCGGAATTTGATCTAAAATCAGCGAAATGCGCTGTTGGACTTGCCCCACGGTCAACGAGGCTAAGTCTGATCTTCGCAACCGAGCCAGCCTTGCCCGCAGGTCGTGGATCGAAACGCTGATTGTTTCTTTCTTACCCAATGCTACGCCCCCGATGCCAACCCTCCAGAGGCACGCCCCGAGCCGGCCGCAGATGGATACGAAAACGATACGCGGACCTCATCCGAGCCGCAACGTGGGCAGCGCAAACGGATAGCCAGGCGGGCGAGGGGAAAGTTCAGGCCGCGCGTTGCGATCAACGTCGGCATATCGAGGGCGAGCCGGTAGTTGCACTCGCGGCCGCGCTGCATGCCCTTGGTATACGGGCCAAACGCGCAATACATGCTGACTTGCACCGAGTGCGCACATGCTGCCCTAACGTCTCGATCTCCATGAGAACGAAATAGGAACAAATCCCTTGCGCGGTCAAGCGGTGGCGCTATTATGCGACATCAAAATCTTGGGACCTGACGTCATGGCAGAGTGCATAACGCCACAACAGAAGATGCCGAAACTTATCGTCGTCGCCGCGTTCGATCGCGACGAGGAGGGCGAGTTGCAGGCCACGTTCGGGCCTGCAGAACAGCAAAGCGAGGAGCGGGCGAAGCGAACGGCGCAGGCGCTCGCGAGCAAGCATGCCGGCGTCATCGCATGGAGCCGCGATGCCAATCCGGCAATCGGAGAATATGGCGAGCCGACTACGCTATTTCTGGCTGGAACAGTCCCCGACATGGAATGAAGCCCCGCCACCTTTCGGCAGCGGGGCGAGGATTATCGCCGGGCGCTACGGCGGCGGGCGGCCGGTTAGCCAGGTGTAGAGGCCAAGCAACCAACCTGCGCCGCCCACAATCCCTATGCCAGCCTTGAGCAACCATCGGCCGGCAGTCCCCGCGCCTTGCGCTTGTATGCGCAGGTTGACGACATCATCGGTCACGGCCTGCATATTTGCCTGGCTATGCTTGACCGCGATGAGGTCGGCCTCAACGCGCGTTAGACGGTGGACGAACTCGTCGAGCCGACGGTGTACGCCCGCGCGACTTTCGTCGGCTCGGTCCATGCGGTCAAGGATAGCCTCAAGCTGTCCCTCCATGCGGCCGAGCAACAGGTCAGTGCTTCTTTCGCTCACCCCCAACTACCCTAGCTCTATGCGCCGAACGGCTTCTTGGCGGCGAAGCGCCCATAGAGCGCCCATGCCGCGCCGACGAGGATCGTAACCGGGGCAACGTAGAGCGTGGGCGCGTCGGGTATGCCGTTCGTCCACAGCTCGGCGATCAGGGCCATCGCCCCAAGGATCGAGGCAAGCGAACCTTGGGCGACGCGAGATTGATAGGCCGGCTCGCTGTTGGTGGAATGCTGTTCGCGTGCTTCAAGTTCACGGCGGACGGTTTCCGCAACCACCTCGCGAACAGCCGGCACGTCAGTCGGCTCAAGCGAGATTTTCGGACGGTTTATGACCGCGCTGTTCTGGCGGCGGCAGATAGGTTTGCGGAGGCCCGTTTGAAACGAAGGGACACAAACACGAGCAAGTAAGGAGCTTAGTCAAGATGAACAAGCGTCTCACTGTTTGGGTAAGACTGCCTACACATCTAAACGCGGCGTGCGATTACTGCCGCGTCTCTTGAAGGGTCAAGTCCGCTTGCTAACGGGAACTGCAAAAATTCCCGACCGAGCCACCCGATCAACCGCCGCTTTTCTCACGGCAATCGTGAGAGAATCCGTGAAAACAACGATGTTGTTAGGTACAACCCCGCTATTGTTAATCGACTCGCACCTGCTCTCATTCCAAATCTGGTCGAAGGCGAGTTGATCTTGGTTCTGACCGCTATCACGTTTGGACATGGCGCTACTCCTCTATCCGACGAGCGTCTGCTCCTTATCTGTCAGATCGGCGATTACCTTAGACTCGTATTCGGCTGGGGAATCAAGTGCCATCCTGAACACAGGAATCGCTGACTTGTGGTCCACTGAAATGACCTTTCCATCACGTTTTCGATCATTTTTTTGTTGGAAAAGGCGGAGGTAATTGCGGGGAGCAACGCCATCGAATTGTCTGAAAACGACCTTTGTTTTGTCATTTGGGTTTTCTGACACTGAGTCCGCATGCAGGGCTGTGGCAAGACTTTTCCGATATGGTTGTATGTAAACCACGCTTCGTATACCTGCAGCGACAATGTGGCGGGCGCAGTTATGGCAAGGGTATGTGTTCGTATAAAGAGTTGATCCGACAAGAGAGTGCTTGCCTTCTCTGGCTACCGCGAGAATTGCATCCATCTCTGCGTGGATTGAACGAGAAAATTCAATTAAGTCGTCAACAGCCGTTCCAGAAAGCAGCTTTGCCACGTCGGTGCGCTTTGCATCTTTACGTATGAAACCAGACGACATGATGCGATCAATAATTCCGTCGACTATTGACGTTCTTCGTGTTTCATTGTGGCAAATTCTTTGAGCCCATTTGAAGCAGCGGTGGTCGTTATCTTCCATTCTCTTGTTGTCCGAACTCCAAGTCGACTGGTCGTCTTCGCTGTATAGGCTGCCCCCATATTTTGGGACGTCGTTCCATCCAACTGAAATTAGCTCCCCGCTGTTTGAAACGATGGCCGCGCCTACCTGTCGAGACATGCAGCCGGAATTTGATGCGGCAGATGTCGCCTCGTACATTGCCGATTCTGCTCGGGTGGGAGTTCTGATGCTGGTGTTGAAGATGATATCCAGTAGCCGATCAACTCGAGATTGTAGTTCTTCTTTCTTTTGGTCATTGCAAAGGAAGAAATCAGCCTCAACGAATATCTTTCGAGTTTTTTGGCCAAACGTAGCAACCTCATTCTGGTCGCGGTTAATTATTTTATTTACTTCCGCTTCATCAACTCCATCGTTGATCAACCGAAGCTTTCGGATATCATCGGGAGCAAAGACGCCAAACACACAAAGTGTTTCACCATATATGGTTCTCAATAAATCTAATTCTTCAGTATTCTTTAAAGAATCAATAATATAGGCCCTCCTACCAGGCATCAGAAGTTCGCCCCGGTATCCGCCGACCTTCCGGCGATGCTTTACAATCTGCTCAACAGATTTTTCTGCAAGATAGTCACCGCCGAACCTTGCCCGAAGGTCATTTCCAGCGTCCTGCATTTCACCAATGTAATCACTCAATTTCCGTGAACTGTCGACCTTCACCTTAACACGGTGAGCCTCAGCTTTGATGATAGTGCTCGGTTTGATGATCTCAGGAACGTCGTACTGAAATTTCTGCGTTAGAATGTCTTTTAGATACCGCGCAGTTGTAGACACACCTGATGCGACAGGGCCGACGAGTGCTATTACCAATTCCTGCGAAAGCCTGTCACTTATGGAGTTCGCAACGCGGTCGCCGTCCTTATTGTCATTGCTGAGAATTGTTGCAGCTTGACCCATATTCGTCGTCCCCCCATTTCCCCACGCCATCCTATCATGAACCAATTTGCGCTCGAAATTCGAAGTATCTGGTTAACAATATTCTTGTGGAAATGGCCGTCCTAGATCCGACCTCAATAGGCTACAGAGAGAATCGCCGTTCCCCGCCCTGCTTTTGAGCCAGGGCGACTTAGCACGCCATTGTTGCGAACGAAGCGGTAACGAGCGGTAACGTGCGTTAGCTAACTTATTGATTGTCCGATGCTTAACGAGAAACCGTTTTAAGGCCTCCTTAAATCGCCGCATTTACTGTCCAACCGGAACGCCATTGGCATGGGGGCCGGACAAACAGGTATGGCGAACCGGAACGACAGACGCATCGAGCCCAGCTTCGATGGACCGCGCAATGATGCGGAGGACGACGTCTTTTCGGTGCGCGAGGAGGACCGCGTCGTGCCCAGCCGCCGCAAGCAGCCCGCCAAGCGCAAGTCGTCCAAGGGCCGCGCGCCTGAACGCGGCCGCAGCCGCTCGCGCAAGCCCAAGCGCGGCCTGTTCGGCATCTTCGGTCGCCTGGTCTACTGGTGCTTCGTTCTTGCCATCTGGGGCGGCATCGCCGCTGCCGGCATCGTCGTCTACTACGGCGCCAAGATGCCCAGCGCCACCACCTGGGCCATTCCCGACCGCTCGCCCAACATCAAGATCGTCGGCGTCGACGGCCAGCTCGTCGCCAATCGCGGCATGACCGGTGGCGAGGCCGTCGGCCTGCACCAGATGTCGCCCTACATCCCGCAAGCCGTGATCGCGATCGAGGACAAGCGCTTCTATTCGCATTTCGGCTTCGACCCGATTGGCCTGGCGCGGGCCGTGTCGACGCGGTTCCTCAATGGCCGCTTCACCCAGGGCGGCTCGACGCTGACCCAGCAGCTGGCCAAGAACCTGTTCCTGAAGCCCGACCGCACGTTGGAGCGCAAGGTCCAGGAAGTGCTCCTGGCAATGTGGTTGGAGCAGAAGCACACCAAGGACCAGATCCTTGAGATGTATCTCAACCGGGTGTTTTTCGGCTCCGGTTCTTATGGCGTGGAGGCCGCCTCGCGGCGCTATTTCGGCAAGTCCTCGCGCGACGTGACATTGGCCGAGGCGGCACTTCTGGCCGGCCTGCTCAAGGCGCCGTCGCGGCTGTCGCCGGCACGCGATCCCAAGGCCGCGGGCGACCGCGCCCAACTGGTCCTTGCCGCCATGCGCGACCAGGGCATGATCGGCGACAAGGAACTGGCCAACGCAATGAATGCGCCGGCGACCCGTGTCGCCTCGTTCTGGACCGGTTCGGAAAACTACGTCGCCGACCGCGTCATGCAGGAGTTGCCCGAGCTCATCGGCGAAGTGCAGTCGGACATCGTCGTCGACACGACAGTCGACATGACGCTGCAGGAGATTGCCGAAAAATCGATCCGGCGGCTCGTCGACGAGAACGGCCAGAAGCTGAATGTCAGCCAGGGCGCGCTGGTGTCGATCGACAATACCGGCGCCGTGCGCGCCATGGTCGGCGGCTACGACTATGCCACCAGCCAGTTCGACCGCGCTTCCGAAGCGCGGCGCCAGCCGGGCTCGGCGTTCAAGCCCTTCGTCTACATGGCGGCACTTGAGCAGGGCCGCACCCCCGACAGTATGCGCAACGACGCGCCGATCAAGATCGGCAAGTGGACGCCGGAAAACTACAACGGCAAATATTATGGCCGGGTGACGCTGAAGACGGCCCTGGCGAAGTCGCTGAATTCGGTGGCGGCACAGCTCGCCATGGAAGTCGGGCCCAACGCTGTCGTCGAGGCAGCCCATCGCATGGGCATCGAATCCGAGTTGCAGCCCAACGTATCGATCTCGCTCGGCACATCCGAGGTAACCCCGCTCGAGCTGACCGCTGCCTACGTGCCTTTCGCCAATGGCGGCTACCGGCCCGAAGTCCACATCATCCGCCGTGTCACCACCACCGACGGCAAGGTGCTCTACGAGAACACGGCTGGAGGCGGGCCGCGGGTGATCAGTCCCGAGGTCGTCGGCATGATGAACGCGATGATGACCGGCGCGGTCGAGGAGGGTACGGCCAAGAAGGCTGCCTTTGCCTGGCCGGCAGCCGGCAAGACAGGCACAAGCCAGAACTCGCGCGATGCCTGGTTCGTTGGTTTCACCGCCAACCTGACCACCGGCGTGTGGTTCGGCAATGACGACGGCAAACCGATGAAGAAGGTCACCGGCGGCGCACTGCCGGCGCTGGCCTGGCACGAATTCATGGTTGCAGCCCACGAAGGCGTGCCGGTGGCGGCGCTTCCGGGCTCGTGGACACCGGGCAGCGGGGCACCTGACGTCGCCGTTGACGACCAGCCGGCCCAGCAAATGGATGAAAACACCTTCCCGCCAGCGCCGAAGCCGGCAAAGCAGCAGGTCGGCGCCGTCAACGTCCGGCAGGACCAACCCACCGCCTCGATCGGCCGACCCGTGCCGCCCGCAGATGTCGGCGGCGGCCGCCCGGTTCCTCCCGGCGAAGTCGGCGGTCCGACCCAGCGCCGCGAAACGTCGATCCTGGACGTGCTTCTGGGGAACTAGGCACTCCAAATCCCTGATGATCTGCGTATGTCTGTGACGTTCGCAACAGACGTGCGCGGACGTCTATCGGTCATGATGCTTTCCGGAAATATCCCCGACGGTTGTTGTTGACGATCGGTGAAGTATTCATTTGATGCTATGAGTTTTCAGAACATCGAATATTTCATGGGGATGTTATGACGATATTGCTCCGAATTCTCCGTATGGCATTTTGCGCCGTCATGGGGATCGTGATCTTTGCCGCATTGTTTGAGTTCGTAAACGCACTGCCTGTCGCAAATGGCTTCCCATTACACGCGCTGTGGTGGGGCGTTGTATTTCGTGCGCCAGCGTACGTCTTCTTTGGTGCTGCGCCATTGCTTTTCATGCTCACCATCATGGAACTGCGCGGTGTGCAAAAGCAGTGGCCCTACTTTCTCGTCTGGATAGCCGGAGGGCTGTTCCTGGGGCGAGCAAACTTGCTGGCTGCGGCGGTTTCGGCGCCGGCCGCAGGCTACTTTTACTGGCTGTCGGTCGGTAAGTCGGCGGGCGACTGGATTTCGGCTTGGCGTGAACAAAAGAGTCAGCAGGGGTTCAAGCCCGGAACCTATCTCGCTTACGCAGTCGTTGCCTATCTTGCTGCCCAAGCAGTGAGCTACGGCTACTATGGAGGAAAACTGCTGTGGGTAAGCTACGTAAGCGAACCCGGCTTGGGAACGCCGCCCGTGCCTTTGCGGAAGATGTCCGCAGCTCGGAAGGTGGCGTTGATGGATTTTCCCGACGTGGCATCCTGCCTGTCGAGGAACGCCGATAAGGCCTCCCCAAATTACCTTGAGCAGATGGATTGGGACCGCATCAACAACGTGAGTGAGGCCGAGGTCTGCATGTTCAGGCTTCTTGCTTCCTACAAAAACATTTCGCATGCAACGAAATGGTTCGAAGCCCAAGGCTTCACAGTGCCCAAGTCGTTCAGCAGCGCACGTCCAAACATCAGTTATGACGGCACCCAGCATGTTCATGGCTCCTACTCTATCCGCAAGAATGGTCCGAAATTTCCGACACGCGGGGTATTTCGACGGCTGTTTGGATCGATCCCCTATGGCATGAATTCGGCTTCGACTTGGAGCAAGGACGGGACTCAACTCCTCCGGGTCGATATCTCACTCAACATACTTTGACTGCCGAAACCACTCGCCGCAGCCTCACGGGGCGGCTCGCTCGCTGCGAGCTGTCGCCGTCGAGCGCGAAATCCAGGCCGCACCGCGCCGAGGCAACGGCGCTGCGATCAGGGCGCGTATGTCGGCATTGGGCTGCAGCCAGATGGTGCGCGCAGACCGGGCAAGTCGGACAGGCCCCTGTCATATGCCGGGCTGGCGATGCTCTACTGCGTGCGGCTCAAGGACGGGTACTATTCTCCCGGCGCCTAACGCCAAGTTCGTCAATGCCGGCTAATACGACAACACGCTCGATCGTTGCCGCTACATCTGCAACGACAAGGCAATGGACGTCTATGAGCTTGACGACATCGGGCGTGAAACCGAGGAGATGGTTTCGGTGAGGACGCGCCAGTCCTACAGGGACCTGCCACCTGCTTTCGCTTATCGCGAAATGGCCGATTTCCACGGCTGCGACCTGCCACGCTATTATCGCCGCGCCGACGAGATGCGGGCGCGGACGGTCATCCCAAAGAATATGGAGGCGGCGGTGATCCCGCTGCCGCAAGCCAAGTCCGAACTGTTTCTCGACGGTACCGTCACCGATTTTCGTACCCGAAGCGCCGGCGACGACGCGCAAGGTCCGCATCGTCGGGGCACCGTTCCTGCTGACCGGTTCGCTTCAGTCTTTTTCGCGCTGAGTCGTCATCTCTGCGCGCTTGGCGTCGCCAAGATGTCTGCCCCGGATGTCCGCAAGGGGGCAGCTTGGAGCGGGCAAGGGCGCGCCGGTGTGACCGCCTGTTGCTGCAATGTATCACTGTTGCCGGAAAACCAGCCAGGGTTGTGCTTGGTCGGGTTCTGTTATCTTTCCCTTGCGTAAATTAGCGATATGAAATGTTGCATCGCATTTTTTGACGAGGGGCTATCCATGAAGAAACTGCTCGCTGCCGCTGGGCTCGTCGTGCTCGCGACGCCGGCTTTCGCCGCCGACCCGACGCAACCGGTCGAGGAAACCGTCCGCCAGGTCTCCGGCTACGGCCAGATCTATGGCGGCGGGCTGTGGATCAGCGAATTCTCCGACGAGACCCTGTGGGCAGCCGGTGGCGCGGCGCGCATCAACGTGCCGTTTGCCGAGCGCTGGAACGCCCAGGGCGACTTCACCGTCGATGCCGTCGGCCAGGACGGCAACAGCCTGCACGGCGTTGGTGGTGCGGCGCACATCTTCTGGCGCGACCCGGCTTCCTACGCTTTCGGCGGCTTCGTCCAGGCCAGCACCTACGGATTTTCAGGCGGCTCGGATGAGGACCTCTGGAGCTGGAAGGTGGGCCCCGAGGCCCAGGCCTATTTCGGCAACGTGACGCTTTATGCGCAGGCCTATTACGGTGCCCTCGAATCCGACTTCCTGCCTTTTGACGTCGATCTCATGGGCATTCGCGGCGTCGTGCGCTATTTCGCCCAGGACAATCTGCGTTTCGACGGCGAGCTCGGCTTCCATCGCGCCAACCTGAGCCAGGGTGGCCTGGAGGCCGATTTCGACACCATCGCCGCAGCATTGCAGGCGACCTACCGCTTTGACGGCACGCCCTGGTCGGTGTTCGGCCGCTACCAGTACGAGAACATCTCGATCTCGCAAGGTTTCGGCGAGGCAAGCTTCGATTCGCACAAGGTGATGGTCGGCCTGCGCGCCAGCTTCGGCAGCAGCACGCTGATCGACGAAGATCGCAATGGCGCGACGATGGACACCTATCAGCCCAACTTCGTCATGCCGTTCCCCTTCCTCTGAGGAAGGCTGCGGGCTTTGCCCGCGCGCCAATGAAAAAGGCCGCGCTGATTGCGGCCTTTTTTGCTTTGGAGGGCTTTGCTTCGGCCGGCTCAGGCCGCCGCCGGCGGGGCGTCGGGTTCTGGATCGTTGGCCGGCGGTTTGCCCGAACCTTCCAGTACCTGTTCGACGATGCCGCGGGCGATCTCGCGCTCGCCCATGATCACCTTGTCGGCGCCGAGCCCGGTCAGGTGCTCGACCTCGGCGTCGGAATGGGCACGAGCGATGATCAGCATGCCGGGGTTGGCGGCCTTGGCCTTAAGCACGATCTGGCCGGCCTCGAAGGCATTGGGGATGGCTAGGATCAGACGCCTGGCGCCGGCGGCATTGGCCGCGCCGAACACCTCGCCCTTGACCGCGTTGCCGGCGACAGTCTCGACGCCGTCTGCCATCAGCTTGGCGATGGTCTTGTCCGAGTCCTCGATGACCAGGAAGGGCAGGCCGGCGTCCTTGAGCGACTGGCCGACCAGCGAGCCGACGCGGCCGTAGCCGATCAGGATGGTGTGGTCGGTGAGTTTTGTCGGCGGCGGCGTGTCGTCGTCGACCTTGGCCGATGCCACTGGCGTGGTGGTGGCGACTTCGCCGGGCTCGGTGGCCGGGCCGATCGGCACGGCTTCGACTGTTTCCGGCACCTTGCCCGAGCGCTTTTCCAGCCACGGCTTCAACCGCGCGACGCCGGCAAAGACCACCGGGTTGAGTACGATCGACAGGATGGCGCCCGCAAGGATCAGGTCACGGCCTTTTTCGGGCAATAGGCCTAACCCCACGCCGAGCTCGGCCAAAATGAACGAGAACTCGCCGATCTGCGCGAGGCTGGCCGAGATGATCAGCGCTGTCGCCACCGGATAGCCGAAGGCAATCACGATCAGGAAGGCGGCGACCGACTTGCCGATGATGATGATGAACAGCGTGGCAAGGATCGGCCAGGTGTTGCTGAGCAGGCTGGTCGGGTCGAACAGCATGCCGACCGAAACGAAGAACAGTACCGAAAACGCGTCGCGCAGCGGCAGCGTTTCCTCCGCCGCCTGATGGCTGAGCTCGGATTCGCTCATGATCATGCCGGCGAAGAAGGCGCCCAGCGCCAGCGAGACGCCGAACAGCTTGGCGGCACCGAAGGCGACGCCGAGCGCGATCGCCAGCACCGACAGGCGGAACAGTTCGCGCGAGCCGGTGTGGGCGACGTAGTGCAGAACCCACGGGATGACCCGGCGGCCGACGACCATCATGACCACGACGAAGGCCGCGACCTTGGCCAACGTCAGGCCGATGACGCCCCAGACGCCGAAATCGAAGCGCAGGGCAAGGATGTTGGGAGTCTCGGTCGTCTGAGCTTCGCCGCCGAGTACGCCGGCAAGCGCGGGCAGCAGCACCAGCGCCAGCACCATCGCGAGATCTTCGACGATCAGCCAGCCGACGGCGATGCGACCGCGTTCGGTCTCGATCATCCGCCGCTCCTGCAGCGCGCGCAAAAGCACGACGGTAGAGGCGACCGAAAGCGCCAGGCCGAAGACGAGGCCGGCGCCAAGCGACCAGCCGAGCATCCAGGCAAGGCCTGCGCCAAGCGCCGTGGCAAAGGCAATCTGGACGATTGCGCCGGGCACCGCAATGGCGCGGACGGAGAGCAGGTCCTTGAGCGAGAAATGCAGGCCAACGCCGAACATCAGCAGGATGACGCCGATCTCGGCGAGCTCAAGCGCCAGCTCCTGGTCGGCGACGAAGCCGGGCGTGTTCGGCCCGACCAGCACGCCGGCGATCAGATAGCCGACGAGCGGCGGAACCTTGAAGCGATTGGCGAGCGCGCCGAAGATGAATGCCAGCCCCAGACCGGCGACGATGGTTGCGATGAGGGGCGTGTCATGCGGCATTGTCCCGGCGGCACCTTTCGAAAATGAGCATTGTTTTGGGATGCAGCGGCGAAATCCGCTGCATTTCCAATATGGTGGACGCAGGCGCGCATGCGCAACCCTAAGCGGCCAAGAAACTTGGCCGATATCAAGAAAAGTGCCGGCAATCGCTGCCGGCACGCAAGGACTGGAGTTCTGAACGACAGCGGGGATCAGGCCGCCATCAGGATGGTCTCGATGTCGCTGACGCTGTGATTGGTCAGCGTCTTGGCGATCTCCGCCGCAACGCGCACGTCGACCTCCTTGTGCAGCTTCTTGCGCAACTCGCCGAGCACCAGCGGCGGTGCCACCAAGATGATCTCGCGGAAATCGCCGGCATGGGCAAATGTGTACAGCCGGGCAGCGATCTCGTCGGCGAAGCGCTCCTTGGCGATACGGTGCCAGTCGGTGTCGTCGACTGCGCTGCGGTGGATCGAGGGCCCGTCGCTGGAGCGGCCGGGACGATCGCTGCCCTGTTCGCGCGTCGGCGGGTTGTCCTGCTCCATCTCGCGCACGACCTCGAGGTTGGGGTATTTGGTGTCGCCCCGGTTCTTCAGGAACAGCGCCTTTTCGCCATCCGCTACCAGCACCCAGATGCCGTGCTTCAGTTTGAGGTGGGTCATGTCGTGCTCCTTCTGCTGTCAGCCCCTTTTGCGGAACGTCGACGGTTGATGGATGTTCCGGACAAGTGGCAAATCGAGGATTGAGCGCCGTCACGCTTAATTCTACTAACTTAGTAGAAATTAGGAAAAACGCATCCGGGCGGCTTTTCGGTTCGGTACCGCGTCTCGGCACAAGTGGGGCATCGCCAACCCTTGTAACTCCGGCGATTTCAAGGGCTGCGGGCGGTCAGCCTGACATTTGCGGGCATTGTCGCAGGCGTAGCTCGGAAACATGTGCGTCGACCAGCAGTTGGAATAATTTTCTCTTGAGGCATCAGGGCGGGCAAAAGCGATTGCCTCCCTTCTCGGCGCGCGCGAGTGCATTTCTTCTGCAGCGCAGCAAGGGCGGCTAAAAATGGCAGACATTCCGGAACCCTGCGTCATGACCCCAGCTGCCGCCAAGCTCAACGCATTCCCGATCTTCCTCAAGGTCGAAGGCGAAGCCGTGGTCATCGTCGGCGGTGGCGACGAGGCGCTGGCTAAGGCCCGTTTGCTTACCCAGTCGAGCGCCGAAATCCGCATCATCGCCGACCATGTCGAGCCGCATCTGCGCGACTGGATCGCCGCCAACGGCGCGACCCGCATCCATGCGCCCTATGACGCCTCGCTGATCGAGCGCGCCGTGATGGTGTTCGCTGCGACCGGCGACGAGGCGCTCGACCGTCGCATCTCTGTCGATGCGCGTGAACTGGGCATTCCGGTCAACGCCGTCGACCGTCCCGAGCTCTGCGATTTCTTTACCCCCGCTCTGGTCAATCGTGCGCCGGTCGCCGTTGCTATCGGCACCGAAGGGGCAGGGCCTGTCCTGGCCCAGATGATCCGCGCCCGCGTCGACCGCATGCTGTCGCCGCAGCTCGGCGCACTGGCGACGCTTGGCGCCGGCTTCCGCGACGCCGTCGAGCGCCTGCTGCCCAGGGGCAATGTCCGCCGCGGCTTCTGGCGCGAATTCTTCGAAGGCGCGCCGGCGCGTGCGCTCGACAACGGCCAGCTTGCCGAGGCGCATGACGCGGCGACCGAGCTTTTGCTGCAGAAAGGCGCGATCAAGGGTCACGTTGCGCTCGTCGGCGCCGGTCCTGGCGCCGAGGATCTTCTGACGCTACGCGCCCATCGCCTTTTGATGGAAGCCGACGTCATTGTCCATGACGCGCTGGTTCCCGAGGCGGTGATCTCGATGGGCCGTCGCGATGCCGAGCGCCTGCCGGTCGGCAAGCGCAAGGGCTGCCACTCCAAGACCCAATCCGAGATCAATGACCTGCTGGTCGAGCTGGCGCAGGCCGGCAAGCGCGTCGTCCGCCTCAAGTCGGGCGACCCGCTGGTGTTCGGCCGCGCCGGCGAGGAAATGCAGGCGATGCGCGATGCCGGCGTGTCTTACGAGGTCGTGCCGGGCGTTACCTCGGCCTTCGCCGCCGCCGCCGACTTCGAGTTGCCGCTGACGCTGCGCGGCGTCACCTCCTCGATGGTGTTCACGACAGGCCACGACCTCAAGGGCGGTTCGCTGCCCGACTGGGCCAAACTCGCCATCTCAGGCGCGACGGTCGCCGTCTATATGGGCCGCTCGGTCGCCGCCGACGTCGCCGGCCGCCTGATCGACGCCGGGCTGTCGCCCGATACGGCGGTGGCCGTCGTCGAGAACGCCAGCCTGAAGAACCGCCGCCGCTTTCACGGCACGCTCGCCGACCTGCCGTCGCTCGAAACGCGCAGCGATCTCGACGGCCCGGTCATGACGATCATCGGCGATGCGGTCGCCGGCGCCAACTTTGAACTTTCCGAGCCGCTCGCGGCACACAGGCACGAACAGGCCGCCCGCGCGGCGCTCGAAGGAAGCAGGGCATGAAAATCCTTACCGCCAACAGGCTGACCGACGGCGAGGCTGTGTGGTTCGCGGCCGACGGTACCTGGGCAGAGACAATCGATGTCGCCGAGACCGTCGGCGACAAGGCCGGCGAAGCTCGCCTGGAGGCGATCGGCAAGGCCGCCTACGACAACAACGAAGTCGTTGACGTCAACCTCATCGACGTCAGCGTCGTCAACGGTGCGATCCAGCCGCTCAGGCTGCGCGAGGTCATCCGCGCCGCTGGTCCCAGCAATCGCCTCGACCTTGGCAAGCAAGCCCGGCCCGCCGCCGGCGCCGCCTGAACACAGACCGGAAGACGACCATGTACCGTTACGACGAGTTCGACCATGATTTCGTGAAGGCCCGCGTCGCCGATTTCAGCGACCAGGTCGAGCGTCGCCTTGCCGGCGAGATCACCGAGGATCAGTTCCGGCCGCTGCGCCTGATGAACGGCGTCTATCTCCAGCTGCACGCCTACATGCTGCGCATCGCCGTGCCTTACGGCACGCTGAGTTCAAAGCAGATGCGCATGCTCGGCCACATCGCCCGCAAATACGACAAGGGCTACGGTCACTTCACCACGCGCCAGAACATCCAGTTCAACTGGCCCGCACTGTCGGATATTCCTGCGATCCTCGCCGACCTCGCTTCGGTCGAGATGCACGCCATCCAGACCTCGGGCAATTGCATCCGCAATGTCACGGCCGATCACTTCGCTGGTGCTGCCGCCGACGAGGCTGCCGACCCGCGTCCCTATGCCGAGATCCTGCGGCAGTGGTCGTCGGTGCATCCGGAGTTCTCGTATCTGCCGCGCAAGTTCAAGATCGCGGTGACGGGTGCCGAGCGCGACCGCGCCGCCATCCAGACCCACGACATCGGCCTGCATCTGAAGAAGAACGACAAGGGCGAGCTTGGTTTTGCCGTCTATATCGGCGGTGGCCAGGGCCGCACGCCGATGGTCGCCAAGAAGATCCGCGACTTCTTGCCGGAAGAGCACCTGTTGTCCTACACCACCGCGATCCTGCGCGTGTACAATTTGCACGGTCGCCGCGACAACAAGTACAAGGCGCGCATCAAGATCCTGGTCCATGAGACCGGCGTCGACGAGATCGTTCGCCAGGTCGAGCATGAGTGGCAGGCACTGAAGGACGGCGAACTCAGGCTGCCCGAGGCCGATGTCGCCGCGATCCAGTCCTATTTTGCGCCGCCGGCGCTGACGGCTCGGCCGGGAGGCGACGAGGCCGTCAAGCTGGCTCGGCTCGATTCCAGGAGTTTTGGCGACTGGGTCGACCAGAACGTCTTCACCCACCGCAATCCCGACTACGCCGCGGTGACGATCTCGCTCAAGGGCATCGGCGAAGTGCCGGGCGACGCCACCGACAGCCAGATGGAGGCTGTCGCCGACATCGCCGAGAAATACGGCTTCGACGAGATCCGCGTCAGCCACGAGCAGAACCTGATCCTGCCGCACGTCGCTCGCGCCGACCTCAAGGCGGTCTATGACGCGCTGGTGGCGATCGAGCTCGCGACGTCGAACTCCAACCTGATCAGCGACATCATCGCTTGCCCGGGCCTCGACTATTGCGCCCTGGCCAACGCCCGATCGATCCCGGTGGCTCAGGAAATCTCCAGGCGTTTTGCCTCGCTGGAACGCCAGCGCGACATCGGCGAGCTGAAGCTCAAGATCTCCGGCTGCATCAATGCCTGCGGCCACCACCACGTCGGCCATATCGGTATCCTCGGCGTCGAGAAGAAGGGCGCGGAACTCTACCAGGTGACGCTCGGCGGCTCGGCCGACGAGCACACCTCGGTCGGCGAGATCATCGGCCGCGGCTTCGGCCCGGAAGAGATCACCGACGCCATCGAGACGATCGTCGAGACCTATCTCGGCATCCGCCTCGACCGTTCGGAAAAGTTCCTCGACGCCTATCGCCGTGTCGGCCCAGCGCCGTTCAAGGAGGCGCTTTATGCTAGCGAAGCCAAGGCAGCCTGACGCCGGGACCGAAGCTCAGGTTCTGGCCGAGGCTGTGGCGCTCGACGCGCTCTACGGGCATCTGTCACCCGTCGAAGTCATCGCGCGCACTGCCACCGAGCGCTTTGTCGGCGAGATTGCGGCCGTCTCGTCCTTCGGGGCGGATTCAGCCGTGCTGCTGCACATGATTTCAGAGGTCGACCGCAAGCTGCCGGTGATCTTTCTCGACACCGGCAAGCACTTCGGCGAGACGCTCGACTATCGCGATGCACTGGCCGCCGATTTTGGCCTGACCGACATTCGCATCGTCACGCCCGACGAGGCAGCACTTGCCCGCATCGATCCGACCGGCAATCTGCACCAGACGAGCACCGACGCCTGCTGCGACGTGCGCAAGGTCGAGCCGATGGCGCGTGGCGTCGAGCCGTTCCGGGCCTGGTTCACCGGCCGCAAGCGTTTCCAGGCCGCCACACGCGCGGCCCTGCCGGTGTTCGAGCAGGTCGGCCCCCGCTTCCGCATCAATCCGCTGGCGCGCTGGACCACCTCCGACCTCGCCGACTACATGCGCAAGCACGCGTTGCGCGAGAACCCGCTGGTCGCCTATGGTTACCTTTCGATCGGCTGCTTTCCCTGCACGCAGATCGTCAAACCGGGCGAGGACGCGCGCAGTGGACGCTGGGCCGGACAGGCCAAGACCGAGTGCGGCATCCATCTTTCGGGTCTCGAACAGTCGCTGACCGACGCATCACTTTAGGAGTTCTTTTTCATGACCGAAGCGACACCGGCGCCGCGCCTCTGGACACCAGAAGGCTTCAGGGACGATGGCTGGACCCATGCCGAGGATGCGAGCGCGCTTTCCGGCAACAGCCGGGTGATCCTGCCGCTTCAGGCCTTTCTCGAGCTTTCGGCCGAACAGCGCGAAGCCGCAAAGGAACGTCTCGGCGTGTTGCTGCAGCCCGGCGACCAGCTCGAGGAGATCATCGACCATCTCGCCCACTTGTCGCTGGTGGCGCTTGCCTTTCCGGCCTTCAACGACGGCCGGTCCTTCTCCAAGGCCGAATTGCTGCGCAGCCGCCACGACTTCGAAGGTGTGGTGCGCGCCACCGGCCAGGTGCTGATCGATCAGTTGCCCCACATGTTGCGCGTCGGCTTCAACGAATTCGAGGTGTCGCACCCAGTGCTGTTGAAACGGCTCGAGGCCGGCCAGGTCGGCGGCTTGCCGCTCTACTACCAGCCGACCGCCAAGCCGGCGGCAACGCCTGGGGAAGGCGCGAAGTATTCCTGGCGCCGCAGCGCGACCTGAGCGCCGCAGAGCGACGGGAAAATGGCTGGAACCCTGGACTGAAGCGCGCAGCGCGCTAGCTTCTGCGGAGCATCTTGCGAAGCGGCTTGTCGTGCTCGGCGGCATCCAGCCTGTCGAGCAGGCGGCGCAGTTTCTTGGGCAGATGTTCGTCGGCCCGGAACGCCGGCAGCGCTTCCAGCACGCGCAGATTGCTTTCGGAGGCCAGCTCTCGCCTGATGTTCGTCGCCACCTTGGCTGCTGTCTTGCTGATGCGTGCGCTGGACATGATCGAGACCTGTTTTCGCTGGCAAAACTCCCGCCAGATGCAAATGGTTCCCACATTGCTTGCCCGCCGCAGACATGGTCGGCCCGGATGGTAAAACTTGAATTAACATTGAATGGCTGGTGCCGGCCGCACCGGCGATGAGGCGCCGAAAGGCGCGGCATCCGGTCCCGGCGGCCCTTGCCCCTTGATTTTTGGCACCCAAACCTCGATATCGGGCGCAACTTAGAACGTGTCCAAACAACGGGAAATGGCGATGAGCGATCAGGCAAAAGACGAACGCGTGCTCGACGAAGCCGCGACTGCCGAGGCCCAGGCCGACAAGATCGAAGGCAGCGTCGAAGGTGATTATGAAGCCCTCGTAAGGCTGCTCAAGGAAAACGAGGAGCTGAAGGACCGCGCCCTGCGCGCCGCGGCCGAGATGGAAAACCTGCGCCGCCGTACCGCGCGCGACGTGCAGGATGCCCGCGCCTATTCGGTCGCGAATTTCGCCCGCGACATGCTGTCGGTCTCGGACAACCTGCGCCGGGCGATCGAGGCCGTCACGGACGATGCCAAGACAGCTGGCGGTGCTGGACTGGCCAGCCTGATCGAGGGCGTCGAGGTGACCGAGCGGTCGATGCTGTCGGCGCTGGAGCGTCACGGCGTGCGCAAGCTCGACCCTCTGGGTGAGAAGTTCGATCCGAACTTTCACCAGGCGATGTTCGAAGTGCCGAACCCCGACGTCGCCGCCAACACGGTCGTGCATGTCGCCCAGTCCGGCTACACCATCGGCGACCGCGTGCTGCGCCCGGCCATGGTCGGCGTTGCCAAGGGCGGCCCCAAGCATGTCGCCGATGCCCCGGCCGAACCTGGCCCGGTCAACGAGCAGGCCGAGAAAGACGCCTGAAAAGCGAATAGCGAATAGGGAGTAGCGAACAGGGAATTCATCGCTACAGTGACCCCAAAGACAGGGGGGCTGCAATGTTCTTTCCCTACGCGCGATTCACCACTCCCTATTCGCTCCTTCCATGAACCCTCTGCTCTACCTCGACTATGCCGGCGTGGCGGTGTTTGCCGCCACAGGTGCGCTTGCCGCCTCGCGCAAGGAGCTCGACGTCATCGGCTTCCTGTTCCTGGCGAGCTTTACCGGCATCGGCGGCGGCACCGTTCGCGACGTCATCCTCGGCCTGCCGGTTTTCTGGGTGATCAATCCGGCCTATGTGCTGGTCTGTGCTTCGGTCGCGGTGCTGGTCTTCTTCACCGCCCATCTTGTCGAATCCCGCTACAAGCTGCTGCTCTGGCTCGATGCGCTCGGCATGGCCGCCTATGCCGCCATCGGCGCGGCCAAGGGGCTGGAGGCCACGGGGTCGCCGACCGTCGCCATCATCATGGGCATGCTGACAGCCACTTTCGGCGGCATCCTGCGTGATCTGCTTGCAGGCGAGCCGTCGGTGCTGCTGAAGCCCGAGATCTATGTTTCCGCGGCGATGACGGGCGCCGCCATCTACACGCTTGCCGAACTGGCGGAATTGCCGACTGAGTTGTCGACCGTCGTTGCCTTCGTCGCGGCCTTCATGGTGCGTGGCGGTGCGCTGAGGTTCGGCTGGACCTTTCCTGCCTATCGCAGCCGTCCCGGCCGCCGCCCCGAAGATATTCCCTGAGAAAGCTGGCTCTATACCTGTCCGCGGCGCCGGTTCTACTATGTGCCGACGAAGCAGAGGACAGGTCAGATGCAGCATCGCGTGGTGGTCGTGGGCGCCGGCTTCGGCGGGCTTGAGGTCGTCAAGGGGCTGGCAGGCGCAGCAGTCAGCGTCACCTTCATCGACCGGCGCAACCATCACCTGTTCCAGCCTCTGCTCTACCAGGTAGCGACGGCTTCGCTGGCCACCTCAGAGATCGCCTGGCCGATCCGTTCGCTGGTCTGGAACAGGCCGGACGTGACAACAATCCTGGCCAGCGTCACCGGCGTTGATGCCGAACGGCGCCACGTTCTGCTCGAAGGTGGCGAGACGGTACCCTATGACAGCCTGGTGCTGGCGACCGGGGCGCGGCACGCATATTTCGGTCACGACGAGTGGGAGCCCTTTGCGCTCGGCCTGAAGACGCTCGAGGACGCAACGACCATCCGCCGCCGCATCCTGGTAGCGTTCGAACGCGCCGAACGGGAGACAGATACGGAAAAGCAGGCGGCACTGCTGACCTTCGTCATCGTCGGTGCCGGCCCCACCGGGGTGGAAATGGCCGGAACGATCGCCGAACTGGCGCGGGACACGCTGCCGCGCGATTTCCGCAACATCGACACCGGCAAGGCGCGGGTGGTGCTGATCGAGGCCGGTCCGCGCGTCCTTGGCGGGTTCCCCGACGACCTTTCCGAATATGCGTTGCGCTCGCTGCGCAAGCTCGGCATCGAGGTCGAACTCGGTCGCGCCGTCTCCGACTGCAACGCCGACAGCGTCACCTATGGCGACACCAGGCTGGCGACGAAGACCATCATCTGGGCCGCCGGTGTTCGCGCATCGCCCGCCGCCGAATGGCTCGGTGCCCCGGCCGACAGGGCCGGCCGTCTCCAGGTCATGCCCGACCTGACGGTGCCCGGCCACGCCGAGATCTTCGCCGTCGGCGACACGGTGACGGTGAACGGGCCGGACGGGAGGCCGGCGCCCGGCATCGCTCCCGCCGCCAAGCAGCAGGGCCAGCACGTCGCCTCCAGCATCAAGGCTCGGCTGCGCGGCGACGCCGGGCCGCGGCCGTTCCGCTACCGCCACCAGGGTAGCCTGGCGCAGATCGGCAAGCGACGCGCGGTCATCGATTTCGGATGGATCAAGCTGAAAGGGGCGCTGGCGTGGTGGTTGTGGGGCATCGCCCATATCTACTTCCTCATCGGCTCGCGGGCGCGGCTGAGCGTCGCCATCAACTGGTTGTGGATTCACGCCCGCAACCAGCGCGGCGCCCGTCTGATCACCCAAGGCGAGGCGCAGATCGACGCGAGCGGCGTTGCCGCCGTCGACGAGCTGGCAACCGCCGACGCGTTGCGCCGGCCCCCTGCGGCGGACGCCATGCATGCGCCGCCCACGCCTCAATGACCGCCTTCGCCGGGGCGCCGCTGGCATGACCGGGCAGAACCAGCCGCACCGCCTCATAGCTATCCTTGGCTATGTGGGCCTTGTCGTCGCACTGCCCATCGCCTTGTTCGGGCTGATGCCAGCGAACGAGTATACTGCTTGGGGCGGCGCCGGCATCGACTGCGACGGCCCTGGCCCGGTGCTGCTCTTCGGCACTCTCGGATTGGCGATCTATGGCGCGGGCGCGGTCCTCAACGGCAGGCATTTCAGAAAACCGTTGCGGCTGCTGGTCGCCGGGACCTGCATGCTGGTCTGCCTGGCGCTGATGGCCAACATCGCCGACGCCGTCAGGGAGCAGCGGGTCAACGATCTCGCTTCCGATACCTGCGGCTGATCAGATGCCTCGCGCGACTGGCACCCTTAGCGGGCTTCGACGAAGGCCGCGAGGTTTTCAAGCGACGAGGCGATGCCCTCGCGATGGTCGTCCTCGCTGATGCCCGGGGGCACGTTTTCGCAGCTGACGGTGACCCGTGTGCCGCCTTCGACCGGTTCCAGTGTCGTCACGATCCGCATGGTCCCGGCAAAGGACGGGTCGTCCGATTCGAATTCGACGAGCTCGATGACGCGGCGGCCAGGAATCAGTTTGGCAAAACGGCCCTCGAAGACATCGGCATTGTCGGTGGTCTTGCCGTGCCCATGCTCGTCTTCATAGATGAAGGCCATACGAAAGGTGCCGCCCTCGCGCGCGTCGAAGGCCAGGACTTCGCCGCGCATGCCCTGTGGCGGACGCCAGCTCGCCACGGCTTGCGGCTCGATCAGCGCCCGGTAGATGATGTCGGGCGTAGCCTTGATGAGGCGCGATCCCGTGTCCGTCCGTCCGTGCTCACCAGCGCCTGCCATCTGCGCCTCGTCCCTGTTCGTCAGCCGGCTGCTTGCCGCGCCTTGAGCAGGCTCTTCGGTGCCTGCCTCAACCAGGCGTGTTCGAGCCTTGTCCTCAGCTGATCGGCTGGAATGTCGTGGATGCGCACCAGGAACACCGGCCAGCCCTTGTAGTGGGCGGTCTCGAAATAGAGATGCGGATCGGCCTCCATCAGCATCTCCTTTTCCTCGAGCGCGCACACCACCGCCACCGTGTCGGCATCCTTGACGCGGCAGAGGAATTTCTTGCGGACGTGAAGCGACGGCGTGCCGTAGGAGGTGCCTTCGACCACCTCAGCCAGTCCTTCGGCCGCAGCTAGCAGCTTGTCGAAGGCAGGCCGGAGGTCGTCGGTCATGGCACTAGGCGGCGAAGCGCTGGGTTTCGCCGCCGTAATAGTTGATGTAGCGGGCGCCGATTTCCTTGACCGGCATGACGATGAAGACGTCGGTCGTGCCGAAGTCGTGGTCGATGACGCAGCCGTCGCCGATCTTGGCGCCAACGCGCAGATAACCCTTGATCAGCGGCGGCATCGCAGCGATCGCCGACTTGGCGTTGACTGCTTCGATCGGCATCAGGTCCATGGCGCAATAGCGTCCGGCAACTGCCCGCACGTCCCAGTCTGCGCTGGTGCGGCAGTGATGGGCGAGATAGGTCAGCGCCTCGGCATGCGCTGCGGGCACAGTGCCGTGGAACGATGCGCAACCGGTCATGACGTCGATGTCATAGCGGTTCAGATAGGCCCAGATGCCTTGCCACAGCGCCTCGATGGTGCGCTTGGAGCGGTATTCGGGCAGCACGCAGGAACGGCCGAGTTCGAGGAAGCGCTGGCCGGGATGGCGGGCGATGAGCTTGTTCAGCTCGAACTCGTCGTCGGAGTAGAAGCCGCCGGCCGCCGTTGCGCGCTCTTGGCGCAGCAGGCGATAGGTGCCGACGATTCGGCGATGCTCGGGGCCATTGATCGAGGTATCGAAGACCAGCAGGTGATCGCAAATATCGTCGAACCGGTCGGCGTCGCGCCGCTCGATCGAGTGCAGCGCCTGCTTCCTGGCACCGAGTTCGTCGAAGAACACGCGGTAGCGCACTTCCTGGGCGGCGGCGATTTCCGCCTCGTCCCGGGCGAGGCGAACCTCAAGCGTCCCGATCCGTCCGAGCGGCGTCCCTGGCAGTAAAGGTTTGGAAGGCACTGTCACCTTGGCGCCGTTGGCTTTCTGAGTGTCACTGTCCGGCAAGGCTGTATGCACGGGTGATTCTCCTTCGAGCCATCCCTCCTGGCGCGGGGATACGGTGTCGGTGCTACAGGATTGTGACAGTATCGTGATCAACCTGTCGCGGCAAGTCTGGGCGGGCAAGCAACGTCGAGTAGCCGGCTAGGAAAATCACCGTGATTTAGTTCACGCAGCGGCCCGCTGCTCGACGAGATTGATCAGGACATCGGGGTCGAGCGGCTTGGTGACGAAGCCGCTGGCGCCATGGGCGAGCACCGCGTGGCGGGTTTTTTCCTGGCTGTCGGCGGACAGCACCATGATCGGCACGGCAGCCAGGCCATGCTGCTCCTCATGCCTGCGAATGGCCGAAATGGCGTCCAATCCGTCCATCACGGGCATATGCATGTCCATCAGCACGACATCGTAGCGCCGCTTGCGGCTGGCGCCCGTCACCGCTTCGACGGCGGCCTTGCCATTGTTGACGACGTCGACGCGATGGCCTGCTTTCACCAGCACGGCGCGGGCGAGCATGGCATTGATGTCGTTGTCCTCGGCGATCAGCACCGACAGGCCGCGAAGCTGCGAATGATTCGCGGGCTTGGCCGCAGCGCGACGGCTGGCAAGCTGCGGCTTGCCCGGCACCACGCCCTGATTCGCCAGAAGTATCCGCAGCAGCGTCTCGCCGCGAACCGGCCGGGCCAGGAAGGTGGCATAGCCGCTGGCGCGCAGTTCGCCGAGCAGTCCGCGGTCGGTCGGCGCGATCAACGTGATCGCCTCGCTGGCGGAGAAGCCGGTTTCGCGCAATTGCTTGAGCAGACGGCCGTCATTGTCCTCGAGCGCGGCGTCGACCAGCAGCGCGTTGCAGCCTTCGGCGAATGCGGCGGCCTGTTCGGGCGTCACCGCAATGTCGGCGCGGCCGCCATGCGCGCGAATGGTTTCGGCCAGTGCTTCTGCCTCGGTGGTGTTTCTTGACAGGATGACGGCACATCGGCCGGCCAGCGCATCGGCATTGGTCTGGGGCGTATCGGTTGCGCCAAAAGCCGGCAGTTCGAAGGCGAATTGCGAGCCTTCGCCGGGTTGGCTGGTGACGGTGATCGTGCCGCCCATGGCGGTGACCAGCCGTCTGGAGATGGCGAGCCCGAGCCCGGCGCCGCCATGCGAGCGTGTTGAGGTGCCGTCGGCCTGCTCGAACTCCTCGAAGATGCGCTCGACGTCCTCGGGACGCAGGCCGGGGCCGGTATCGCTCACTGTGAAGCGGATCTTGCCGGGATGGTCGTCGCCGGTCCGCTTGACGCTGAGCCGGACGCCCCCGGCGTCGGTGAACTTGATGGCGTTACCGATCAGGTTGAGCAGCACCTGGCGGACGCGGCCAGGATCGGCCGAGATCATCTGCGGCACGTTGGACGCGACATGGCAGCCGAGCCCGATGCCCTTGGCGAATGCGCGCGACGCCAAAAGCTCGACGACACTGTCGGCGATCTCGCGCGGCGACATCGGCTGGGGCTCGGGATCGAAGCGGCCCGCCTCGATCTTGGAGTAGTCGAGCAGGTCCTCGATCAGCGCCAGAAGCGCGCTGGCCGAGGTCGAGACGGCGCCGACATAGGTGCGCTGCTCGGGCGACAGTTCGGTGTCGTGCAGAAGCTTGGCCATGCCCATGATACCGTTCATCGGCGTGCGGATCTCGTGGCTTACGGTTGCCAGGAAGCGCGACTTCGCCTGGCTGGCATATTCGGCGCGCTCGCGGGCGCCGATAAGGGCGGCTTCGGCGCGCTTGCGGGCGGTGATGTCGCGGGCGATGGCCCGGTGCGACACTGCGTTGCTGGCCTTGTCGCGCACCGAAAGCTCGATCCACGAGAACCAGCGCACGACGCCGTTGGAGCGGATGCCGACATCGGTAGAGCTCAGGCATTCGCCGTCTGAGAAGGCGGCGTCCGGCACCACGCCGACATCGACGCCGAGTTCGGCAAGCGTGCGGCCGGCGAGATCGCGCGGGTCCTGGCCGATGAGTCCGGCGAACACCTTGTTGGCATAGACGATGCGACCGTCGCGGTCGCGATGGACGACAAGATCGCCAAGCGCGTCGATGAGGCCGCGGAAGCGCTCTTCGCTTTCCTGCAGCTCCCACATCCGGTCGGCAAGGGTCTCGATCTCGGCCCGGTTGCGCGAAGCGTTCTCGGTGATCTCTTCCGCGGCTCGCGCGCGCTCGCCCAGGCTGCGCGACAACAGCACCATGCCGGCGAGGCCGATGGCAAACAGGCTGGCGCTGATGAAAACAGGCGCGCCGGTCAGATGCGCGAGGCCCGACAGCACCAGCACCGCGACGATGATCGCGAAATAGAGGCCGCGCGGCGGCTCCTTCGGCAAAGCGGGGGCAAGCGGTGGCGGCGTGATGATACGGCGGTGCGACTGGGCATCGGTGTCGGCGATGGCCGCGCCTTGCGTCGTCTTTTCTCCCGTCGTGCCAGATTCCGTCATCATGGCGGAAGCCTAGCACCGAGAGCTTAGGGAAGATTTTGGCAGATAGATCGAATTTTAGCGGTCGTGCTTTTTAGCAATAGGACGGCCGGGAAATACTGCGATTACTGGACGTAGCTCTTGTAAACGTAGCCGCGCTTGCCGTTGAAAACGATTTCGCACCATTGGGTGCAGGAAACCAGTTCGACTGAGGTCTTGGCCGGAATGACGCCGAGCACCGCGCCGCCTTTTTGCGGTTTGGCGCGCATGTTGACCGAGCGCTTGATGACGGCAGCCTTGCCGCCCTCGCGGGCCTCGGCAGGCTTCGCCTCGGCGTCGATCGCCTTGACTGCTGCGGTTTCGGCCGGATCGGTCTTGGCGTTGGTGTCGGTCAGCGCGAGTGCCGCCGTCTCGGTCGGGTCCTTGGCGATAACCTTTTCGGCGCCGGGAATGGCCGGCATGGCTTCGAGCGGTTGGGTTGCGCCCGCCTTGACCACCTGCGCCCATCGCGGGTCGGCGGCCAATGGCATGTCGGAGGCTTCCTCGGCGGCAGCATCCGAAACGATGATCGAGCTGGCAGCGGAAGCGACGCGGCTCTTGCGGCCGGTTGGCTCGGCGATGATGGTGGTGATCTTTTCCTTGGATGGCTCGGTCTCGACCTGCCTGGCTTCCTGCACGGTGTCGGCCGAGTTCTGGCCCATATGAGGCACGATGAAGAGGGCGGAGACGGCGGTTACACTCATCAGGGCGGTCATTGCCAATACACCGCAAACCAAGCCGCGGTTCGGCGCGTTCTCGCGCCAGGAAGCCGGCTCGGCTTTCATAAACATCATCGCGGAGCGCGGCTGATTGGCTGCGCCCAACCCGAAGGGCATTTTCACTAGCAACTCTCCACTCAGGCCCCAAGTGCTCGGAATAGCGAGCTCCCCCACCTGTCGTTTTGACCCGCAAATCTACGCCGCGTAGCCGCCAGACAGTTCAGTCGGTACCTTTCGGCCCGTCCACCAAACGCACCATGATGAGCGATTGTGGCAGACCTTGGACCCGATTGCGACCTTAGTGAAAAAAATCTTAACCGCTTAGTCAAGTCTGTGGGTAAGCTGCGGATGACCTCACGGATCTGTCACATATTGTATTGTGACTTGATCGACCTATTTGTCGGCCGCCTTGGGTTCGCTGCGGCTGCGCCGCCAGGCGATGAATTCATCCAGCACCACCAGCGCTGCGCCCACCGAAATGAACACATCCGCCAGGTTGAAGATGGCAAAAGACCACACCGGCGTGTGGAACAATATGTAGTCGATGACGTGGCCGTAGACGGTGCGGTCGATGAGGTTTCCCAGCGCGCCGCCGACGATCAGCGCAAAGCCGAAGCGCGAGATCACCTGCGCCGGCGTGGTCTTGATGGCGAGGAAGGTGACGAAGGCGACGACGACAGTCGTCAGCACGATCAGGCCGGTGTCGCCGACATTGGAGAACATCGAGAACGCGATGCCGGTGTTGTAGGTGCGATAGAGCGCCAGGAACGGCAGCAGGTCGACCTTGTCGTGCATGACGAGATTGGCCTCGACGAGCACCTTGATCCATTGGTCGAGTGCCACGGCAAGAGCTGCGACGATCCCGTAGACTGCGACTGGCTTCAACAGCGGCCTCCTTCAGCGCCGCGTACCCTTCTGGGCACGCATGTGACGCCGTAACAGTTTTATTTCGTGCATGATCCTTTCCAAAAATCGAAACTGATTTTTGGGGTCATGCACTAAAGCTTCAGCGCGCCGCGCCGGATTTCGAACAGCATGACGCCGGTAGCGACAGCCAGATTGAGCGAATCGGCGCGGCCCGCCTGCGGGATGCGCAGAAGCTTGTCGCAGGCATCGGCGAGATTGTCGGGCAGGCCCTGCTGCTCGTTGCCCATCATCAACAGGACCGGGCGGTTGCCAAAATCGACGGACCGGTAGTCTACGGCGCCCTTGAGATGCGTGCCGGCGACGGTGCCGGGGAAGTTCTTGCGCCATTCGAGGAAGGCATCCGGATGCGTCTTGGCAACAGGCACGGCGAAAATCGAGCCCATCGTCGCCCGCACGGTTTCGAGTGAGAAAGGGTCGGTGGTGTCGCCGACCAGGATGACGCCCTTGGCGCCAACCGCATCGACGGTGCGGATGACGGTGCCGAGATTGCCGGGATCGCGCACCCGGTCGAGCGCCACCCAGACGTCGTTGCCTTTCGGCCTGATGTCCTTGAGCGGCACGAAACGCTGGCTGAACACGCCGACAACCGCTTGCGGATTGTCGCGGCGGGTGATCGCCGTCAGCACTTTTTCCGAGACTTCGAGCACGTCGCCGCCCAGAGCCACGGTGCGCGCGGCGATCTTTTCGACTGCCTGATTGCCGAGCGCCGACTTGGCGAAGATCAAAGTCTTGATCGTCCATCCGAGGTCGAGCGCGTCGATCACCAGCTTCAGGCCTTCAGCCAAAAAGGCGTTCTGCTGGTCGCGGAATTTCTTCAGCGAGAGCGCCTTGATGTCCTTGACCAGCGGGTTGGCCAGGCTGGTCACTTCCTTGACGCGGCCAGGGGCTCCGGTGCGGTGTTCGCTCATTTGGCCACCCAGCGTGAGAACAGCGATGTCGAAAGCGCCCGTCCTGCCGACTTCTCGCGGATGACGAGTTCGCCCGATTCGATGGTGCCGCCCATGCCGGCGAAGGTATCGCGCATCAGGGCATGGATGGCGAAGAACGAGGCGCGGATCGAATAGGCGGTAAGCACCACCGCCAGCGGCTTCGGCGTCAGGATCGAGCGGCAGATGTCGGTCATCGCCGGCAGGCTCTCGAACAGCTGCCACACCTCACCCTTGGGACCGCGGCCATAGGCCGGCGGATCGAACAGGATGATGTCGTAGCGGCTGCCGCGACGCTCCTCGCGCTCAACGAACTTCATCGCATCCTCGCAGATCCAGCGGATCGGCTTGCTGGAAAGGCCTGCCATTTCCTGGTTCTCGCGGGCCCAGCCGATGGCCTTCTTCGAGGCGTCGACATGGGTCACTTCGGCGCCGGCACGCGCCGCGACCAGCGAGGCAAGGCCGGTGTAGCCGAACAAATTGAGCACCTTGACCGGGCGTTTGGCGTCGTCGATCAACCGGGCCATGTGGTCCCAGTGCGTCGCCTGTTCGGGAAAGACGCCGACATGGCGGAACGAGGTGAAACGGCCCTGGTAGGACAAGCCGGCATGACGCATCGGCCATGTTTCGCCGAGCGGCGCCTTCGGAAAGCGCCAGCGGCCCATGCCTTCTTCGTCAGTGTCGCCGGTGAAGACGGCGTCGGCGCGGTCCCAGTCCTTCGCCGGCAGCGCGCGCTGCCAGATCGCCTGTCCCTCTGGGCGAACGATGCGGTAGGGGCCGTATTGTTCGAGCTTCTGGCCGTCGCCGCTGTCGAGCAGCGCATAGTCATCGTTCGGCGCAACCTCGAGGATCAGCGGCAGGCGTTCGGCCGGCAGTGCGCCTTCGCGGCGGGCAAGCTTGCGCGGTTCCGATTTCGGCTCGGCCTGATGCTTTGGTTCTGCCTGATGGTCCTGGCGCAGGGTTGCGCGTTGCTCCGGCTTTCGCTCTGGCTGCCGCTCGGTGCGGTCGCGCGTCTGTGCGGGAGCGGCACCGCCCTTGCGGGGCGGCTGCGGGCGGCTGTCGCGGCGTTTGTCGCGCGGATGCTTCAAGGAACGGCGTCTCCGGATGGTTGGCCGCTTTTGACACAGGCCACGGTACACCGCAACCGGACGGGCGGTCGCGGGCGTCTCGCAGCCGCCTTCCGGCGCCGCCGTCTCCGCTCTATCGTGCTGCCAAACCCGCCCGAGAATCATGTCGCGCTCCGAACGCCTGCTCGACCTCATCCAGATCCTGCGCCGCCACCGCCGGCCGGTGAGCGGCTTGACGCTTGCCGGCGAGCTGGACGTGTCGATCCGCACGCTCTACCGCGACATCGCTACCCTGCAGGGCCAAGGAGCGCCGATCGAGGGCGAACCGGGGCTGGGGTATGTGCTGAAGCCCGGCTTCATGCTGCCGCCGCTGATGTTCACCGACGAGGAGATCGAGGCGATCGTGCTCGGCTCGCGCTGGGTGGCGAAGCAGCCGGACACAAGGCTGTCTGCGGCCGCCGCCGATGCGCTCGCCAAGATCGCTGCCGTGCTGCCCGACGATTTGCGCGAGGAGCTTGACGCCACGGCCCTTCTGGTTGGCCCGAGTGCCGAGGCGACACGCGAGGGCGCTGATCTCGGCATCATCCGCCAGGCGATCCGCGCCGAGCGCAAGCTAGAGATGACCTATCAGGACGCTTCGGGCACCGGCTCGCGGCGCATCGTCTGGCCCTTTGCGCTCGGGTTCTTCGACAAGGTCCGCGTCATGGTGGCGTGGTGCGAGATGCGCCAGGATTTTCGCCACTTTCGCGCCGACCGCATTTCGGAACTCGCTGCGATCGACACTCGCTATCCGCGCCGCCGCGCCGCCATGCTGAAGGAATGGCGGGCGACGCTCGACACCACAAGGAAGCTTTGAACGCCACTGCCAGAATCTGACAGTGGTGCCGGCTAGGGTTCTCCGCATCCAACAAGGAGAACAGCGATGCGCAGCCCCAACTTCATTATTCTTTATGTCGACAAGCCGGAAGCCAGCGGTGCCTTCTATGCCAAGCTGCTCGGCCGCCAGCCGGTGGAGACGTCACCGACCTTTGTCATGTTCGTGCTCGACAACGGTTTCAAGCTCGGCTTGTGGTCGCGCCGCACCGCTCAGCCGGCGGCGTCCGCAGCGGGTGGCGGAGCGGAACTGGTGCTTGCCGTGGAATCGCCCGGGGCGGTTGACGCAACCCATTCAGACTGGGCGAGCCGTGGACTCAACATCCTGCAGGCGCCAACCGACATGGATTTCGGCCGCACCTTCGTCGCGCTCGACCCTGACAATCATCGCTTGCGTGTCTACTGCCTCGACGAAGCGGCGGTGTAGCTATGGGCACGGGCAATTGGCTGGCCGTCGCCTCGGCCGATCATGTGCGTATCGGCAGGGCCAGCGGCTTCATGCAAGTCTGCCATGGCAAGGTAGGCCCACTGCGGCGGATCGGTGCCGGAGACGGGGTGGTCTATTATTCGCCGGCGAACGTCATGGGCGGTAAGGACGGGCTGAAATCCTTCACCGCAATTGGTTGGGTGCGGGCGGGCGACGCCTATCGGTTTGACATGGGCGGCGGCTTCGCGCCTTCCCGCAAGGATATTGATTGGGCGGCGGCACGGGAGGTACCCGTAGCGGCGCTTGCCGGCCAACTCGACGTCACCGCCATGCCCAATTGGGGTTACCAGCTGCGTTTCGGTCTCTGTCCGCTGAGCGCGCACGACTTCCGCCTGATTGCGGAAGCCATGGAGGTGGACGAAGTGGAGCTCAGGCCTTCGGCTTGAGCGACTCGTAAACGGCGATGCCGGCGGCAAGATCTTCCAGAGCGGCACCGACCGACTTGAACAGGGTGATCTCGTCCGCCGACTGGCGGGCGGGCTTCTGGTCGCGGGCGAGTTCATGCAGGTCGGCGACGATGGCGTCGGCCGTTAGCACGCCTGCTGCGATCGGCTGGACGATGTCGCCGGCTTCCTTTGTGGCGCCGGCGCGGGTGTCGACATAGACTCGCGCCTTGGCGATCGCGTCGTCATCGGCCTCACGCATGCCGGGCGTGAAACCGCCGACGAGATCGACATGGGCGCCGGGCTTGAGCCTGGCACCCTTGACCAGGGGCGTGGTCGAGATCGTGCCGGCGGTGATAATGTCGGCCCAGCCGAGTTCGGCATCGAGGTCGGAGACGGCAGTCGCCTCAAACCCCTCGTCGCGCAGCGAGGCAGCAAGCGTTTCGGCGTTGGCCGGCGTCCGGTTCCAGACGCGGATCTCTTTGATCGGCCGCACGGCGGCATGTGCCCGTGCCAGGAACCTGCACTGGGCGCCGGCACCGATGACCAGCAGCTTCGAGGCGTCCTCGCGCGCCAAGTAGGACGCGGCTAGTGCCGAAGCGCAGGCGGTGCGCCATTGGGTCAGGCGCGGGCCGTCCATCAGCGCCTGCGGCTCGCCGGTGATCCCATCGAGCAGCAAATAGAGCCCGACGACCGCCGGCTTGGCGATGTCGTTGTTGTCGGGCGAGACAGTGACGATCTTGACGCCGATATGCCCGTCGGCCCCTGCACCCGCGGCCTTGAAGTCAGTCCAGGCCGGCATCAGCAGCAGGGTCGAATCGGTGCCCTTGGCACGCTCCACTGTGTGGTGATGACGCACGGGCTGCACCGCACCCTCGCGAAAGGCCGTGCGCAAAGTCTCGACCAATCCCGGAAAGGTCAAGGCGCGGTCGATGTCATCGGCCGAAAAGTGCAGCATGAAGTTCTCCCTGAAAGGTGGTCGCGCCCAAGCGGATCAGTTGGGGCGCGGCAGGGCCGGGCCCTGGGCAACCGGCGGCCGCTGGGCGGCTGCCTGGCGAAGGCTTTCGGCCTCGAGGCCGCGCTGGCGAGCGATCTTGCGAAAGCGGCCCTGCTTGAACCAGGTCACGGCACCGCCGAGAATCACCCCGAGCGCCAGTGCAACGAACAGCAGCACGAACAACGGTGCCTGGATGGTCAAAGCCGGATTGCCCGGATTGAATGGGTCGAGCGTGAACGCAGTCGGTGCGCGATTGGCCACGGCAAGCGCGATCAACACGATCGCCACCGGCACGAAGACAACGATGAGCATGAAGCGGTTGAACATGTATTTTCCCGTTTAAAGTCCCGCCGCCGCAGCCGCCTGGCGGTCTATTTGGCCGAGTTCAGCCGCTCGCGCAGCTCCTTGCCGGTCTTGAAGAAAGGCACCCACTTTTCCTCGACCTCGACGGATTCGCCGGTGCGCGGGTTGCGGCCGGTGCGGGCAGGGCGGTTCTTGACCGAAAAAGCGCCGAAACCGCGCAGCTCGACGCGGTTTCCGTCGGCAAGGGCATCGGTGATTTCGTCGAAAATGGCGCTGACGATGTTCTCGACATCCCGCAAGAACAGATGCGGATTGCGTGTGGCAATGATTTGCACCAGTTCAGACTTGATCATGTGCTCGGTCCCCGTCGAGATGGTGATGATTTTATTTGTTTTTCAGCCGCCTGAGACAGCTTTTTCAGCCTGCCAGAGCGACAGCATACCGTCAAGGAACAAGCGGTCGGCGCCGATTTCCTTGAGCAATTCCGACGAGACGTCGCCCATGCCGAGTGCGTGGCCAAGGGCCTGGGCAATCGAGTTTGGCAGGAGGAAGCTGCCGGTGCGGGCCGGCTTCCATTCGATGACCTCGAGCTTGGCGTCGACGCCCTTGGTGCCGAGCCAGGCGATCGCCTGGTCCTCGCCGCCGACCTCGTCGATAAGCTTGTTGGCGAGTGCCTGGCGTCCGGTCCATACCGAGCCGTCGGCAAGGGCGGTGGCCTCGGCCTTCGACATCGAGCGGCGTTCAGCGACGATACCGACGAACCAGTCGTAGCTGTCGAGGATCATGTTGCGCATCATGGCGCGCTCTTCGTCGGTCGTCGGGTTGAATGGATTGGGCTCCGCCTTCAGCGGCGACGACTTGATCTCCTCGAGCTTGACGCCAAGCTTGTCCATCAGCCCGGTCAGGTCGGGAAACTGCACAAGGACGCCGATCGAGC
Organism: Aminobacter sp. NyZ550; assembly: GCF_025628925.2. Taxonomy (NCBI): domain Bacteria; kingdom Pseudomonadati; phylum Pseudomonadota; class Alphaproteobacteria; order Hyphomicrobiales; family Phyllobacteriaceae; genus Aminobacter; species Aminobacter sp. NyZ550. Next base: position 249,703 of record NZ_CP114190.1, on the reverse strand, counting down.
CGACGATGGACGATTTGCGCGCCACGATATGGTCCGATGCCGAGGCGATCATGTAGCCGGCGGATGCGGCAAGCGTGCCGACCTGGGCGACGACAGGCTTTTCTGCCGCGATCTTGCGCACGGCGTCGTAGATCGCCTCGCCGCCGGCGGTGGTGCCGCCGGGCGAATCGATCGACAGGATCACGCCCTTGACGGAGGCCGACTTGCGGACCTCGTCGAGGCGGCGCAGCAGGTCCTCGTCCTCGGTGATCGTGCCTTCGATGCGGATCTTGGCGATATGGCTGGCGGTCACGCCCGGAATGCGCTCGCCGGCCAGCCATGTCGACATGCCGACGACGGCGAAGGCTGCGATGAGAAACGCTACGACCCGCCAAAAGGTCAGCTTGCGTCGCAAGCGGCGTCGGTCGATCAGATCGTCGGCTTTCATGGACATGGCGTGCCTCGCATGCTGTGCAGGCTAGCGCTTTTAAAGCAACGCTTTGGCGAGAGCCACAGCTTTCCTGCCGCAGCTGACGTTGCGGGAGTTGGGATTTGTAAGCTAAATAGCCATATTGGGGTTTGCATCCAGGCAGCCGGACGCGGGGCAGCAGTGCGTTCGGTCGCAACTCTTTGACCTTATGGTCATATTTTCGTGGCTTTCATCCGCTTCACCGTGCCGGCCTGAAGGGCGGCTTGGACAGTTTGAAGAAGGACATTGCAGTTGGCGCGACCAATCGAGACGAGTGGCGGCGGAGGCGGCGTCGCGGCTGACACCGCAATTGCGCTTGCGACTTCGCGCGCCGATGCTTTCGACCTCGCAGCGCGTCATTCGCGCCGCGTCCGTTTCCTCAAGCGCGCTTTGCCGTTGGCGGCGCTCGCGCTGGCGGCACTGTTCGGTGGCTACACCTACCTTGCCGCGCCGCCGTCGCTGAAGGTCAAGGCGGAAGGTGCCGCCTTCTCCGAAGGCAAGCTGGTGATGGCCAAGCCCCAACTCAGCGGCTTCACCCGCGACAACCTGCCTTATTCGATGACCGCCGACCGTGCCGTGCAGGATCCGGCCAACCAGGGCGTCGTCGAATTGCTCGGCATCGATGCCAAGCTACCGATCTCAGCCGAGAACGTCGCCCAGGTCGATGCGGCGCGCGGGGTCTACGACCGCGAGGGCAATACGCTCAATCTGACCGAGCAAGTAATCGTAAAGACCAGCGACGGTATGGTCGCCAAGCTCAAATCGGCGTATCTCGACATGGGCAGTGGCGCGATGAAGTCTGACGAACCGGTTGAAATAAGCCTTGACGGTTCAAAGATCACGTCCGATTCGATGTCCATGCTCGAAAACGGCAAGGTTGTCGTGTTCGAGAAAAAGGTACGCGTGGACATCGATCCCGCGCGAATGAAGGCGGCGCAGAATGGCAGCGGAGGCGGGAGTGCGGCAAATTAGGTCTTGGCGGTCATTGGCCGCGTTAACATGCGCGGGCGTGATGCTGTGCACCGCCGGCGCTTTTGCGCAGGATAGCCAGAGCCGGCTTTCCGGTCTCAAGCTCTCGGGCGACCAGCCGATCCAGATCGAGAGCGACAAGCTCGAGGTCCGCGAATCGGAGAATCTCGCGATCTTCACCGGCAATGTCAGCGTCACCCAGGGCCCGACTGTCATGAAGTCGGGCAAGATGACCGTCTATTACGCCAAGGATGGCGGCTCGGCCGCCACCGGCTCGGCCAACATCGACAGGCTTGAAGTCGACGACAAGGTCTATGTGAAGTCCGACAAGCAGGTGGCCACCGGCGACCGCGGCACCTTCGACATGAAGACCGAGGTGCTGGTGATGTCTGGCAAGGAAGTCGTGCTGTCCGAAGGCGATAACGTGCTGGTCGGCTGCAAGCTCACCGTGCAGATGAAGACCGGGCTTGCCCAGGTCGACGGCTGCAACAAGGGCACCAAGGGCAATGGTCGCGTCATGATGTCGATCACACCGGGGTCGCAGAAGAAATAAATGACTGAGGCATCCTCGCTGTTGTCGCGTCTGAAGCCTGGCTCGGCGCAAAAACTTGCCGCGCCCGCGACAACAGGCAGTGCCAAGAGCGGTAAGTTCAAGGGCACGCTGATCGCCAAGGGGCTGACCAAGGCCTACAAGGGCCGGCAGGTGGTCTCGGGCGTGACGCTCGGCGTCCGCGCCGGCGAGGCCGTCGGCCTGCTCGGCCCCAACGGCGCCGGCAAGACGACCTGCTTCTACATGGTTACGGGGCTCGTTCCCGTCGACCAGGGCACGATCGAGATCGACGGCTTCGACGTCACGGCCATGCCGATGTACCGCCGTGCCCGTCTCGGCATCGGCTACCTGCCGCAGGAAGCCTCGATCTTTCGTGGCCTGTCGGTCGAAAACAACATCCGCGCCATTCTCGAAGTGGTGGAGAAGAGCCGCAAGGAGCGCGAGAAGTCGCTCGATGCGCTGCTCGAGGAGTTCCACATCAGCCATCTCCGGAAGTCGCCGGCGATCGCCTTGTCGGGCGGCGAGCGCCGCCGCCTCGAGATCGCGCGCGCCTTGGCGAGCCGGCCCAACTACATGCTGCTCGATGAGCCTTTCGCCGGTATCGACCCGATCGCCGTCGCCGACATCCAGCAACTCGTCCGACACCTGACCAAGCGCGGCATCGGCGTTCTGATCACCGACCACAACGTCCGCGAGACGCTGGGCCTGATCGACCGTGCCTACATCATCCATGCCGGCGAGGTGCTGACCCATGGCCGCGCCGACGAGGTCGTCGCCAACCCCGACGTCCGCCGTCTCTATCTCGGCGAGGGCTTTACGCTCTAGGCTGGCTGCCGGCGCGCAACGTGCCGGCGAAATGCGCAGCCTTCCTTCACCATTGCCGGGCAATGCGCCGGCAATCGCGATAGCGAATCCCCAATCTGCTTGACATGCAAAAGCCGGGCCAGTTTTATCGCGGCTGGCGAGCGCGCCGGTTTTCGGCTGCGCAGGATCGGGATCGGACCACTTCGAGCAATGGCGCTGTCGGCGAAACTACAGCTACGGCAGTCCCAATCGCTGGTGATGACGCCACAGCTGATGCAGTCGATCAGGCTGCTGCAGTTCACCCATACCGAGCTTGAACGTTTCATCGACGACGAGATCGAGCGCAATCCGCTGCTCGAACGGGCAGAAGTGCCTGACGACGCGCCGGCCGACCAGTTCCCCAAGATCGAGACCCAGGGCGAGGCCAGCGCGGCCGGCGAGGACTGGTTCGAAGGCGAGGCCGGCTGGAGTTCCGAGGCGATCTCCGAAAAACTCGACACCTCGCTCGAAAACCTGTTCCCCGACGATCCAGGCGCCGTCGAGCGCATGGGCCCCGATCTTGCCATGCAGTGGAAGTCGGCCACCTCTGGCGCCGGTTCGGGCGGCGGCTCCGAAGGCTTCGACATGGAGGACATGGCGGCGGCTGCCGTCACCTTGCGCGACCATGTCGGTGAGCAGATATCCTTCGCCTTCACCGACCCGGTAGAGCGGCTCGTTGCCTCCGAATTGAGCGACTGGCTCGACGAAGCGGGCTATTTCCGCGGCGAAGTCGACGAGATCGCGGCGCGCTTCGGTGTCGACGAGGCCTTCGTGCTGAGGGTCCTTGCCGATTGCCAGGCTTTCGATCCGGCCGGCCTGTTTGCCTGCGACCTGGCAGAATGCCTGCGCATCCAGCTCATCCGCCGCGACCGGCTCGATCCGGCGATGGCAGCGTTGATCGACAATCTCGACCTTCTCGCAAAACGTGACTTCCAGAGCCTGAAGCGCATCTGCGGCGTCGACGAGGAGGATCTGCTCGCCATGCTGGCTGAGATCCGCGCGCTCGATCCCAGGCCCGGCGGAGCCTTTGTCGGCGGCTCAGCCGATACCATCGTGCCCGACGTCGAGGTGCGCCAGGCCGCCGACGGCAGCTGGGCGGTGGAGCTCAATCCCGACACCCTGCCACGCGTGCTGGTCGACCAGGTGTATTTCGCCCAGGTCACAGGCCGCACCAAGGATCCGGCCGAGCGCAACTTCCTCAGCGAGTGCCTGCAGAACGCCAATTGGCTGACCCGTAGCCTCGACCAGCGCGCCAAGACCATTCTCAAGGTCGCCTCGGAGATCGTGCGCCAGCAGGATGCCTTCCTGGTCCACGGCGTGCGCCATCTCAGGCCGCTCAACCTGCGCACCGTGGCCGATGCCATCGGCATGCACGAATCGACCGTCAGCCGCGTGACAGCCAACAAGTACATGCTGACGACGCGTGGCGTGTTCGAGCTGCGCTACTTCTTCACCGCCTCGATCGCCTCGGCGGAAGGTGGAGACGCGCATTCGTCGGAGGCGGTGCGCGACCGCATTCGCCAGATGATCGAGGAAGAGCAGGCCTCCGACGTGCTGTCCGACGATGCCATTGTGGATATCCTCAGGAAAAGTGGCGTCGACATCGCCCGCCGTACGGTCGCCAAGTACCGGGAAGGCATGAACATCGCCTCGTCGGTGCAGCGCAGGCGTGAAAAACGCGCGCTGGCAGGTGCCGCCGGCTAGGGCGAAAGGCGCGGAATTCAGGCCTCTCCCGCGCTTGATTGACAATCCTTAATGAAGTGTCTAGAAGCCCGCCCGCATGAAGAGGGCTCAGCCCACCAAGGAAAGATGCGGCACAGGATGGCTTGTGACACGAGCCTGCGGCTGCCGGCGGGTGGCCCAAGATCAGCCGACAAGTTCGGACTTAAAATTGGTGTGACAGGCGAGCCAACGCTTGTTTGCATCTGCCACGGGTATAAACTCGGACCGGTTTGAAGTCTGAACAGAAAAGGTCAGTTTTCAGATGAGCCTGCGCATATCAGGAAAACACATGGACGTCGGCGATGCGTTTCGTACGCGCATTGAGGGACGTATCGGCGAAGCGATCGGCAAGTATTTCGATCGCGGCTTCTCCGGGCACGTCAACGTCGTGAAGGCCGGCTCGCGCTACACCGCCGATTGTGTGGTACGGCTCGATTCGGGCATGTCGTTGCAAGCGACCGGTGACGCACAGGAACCGACTGCCGCGTTCGACGCGGCGGCCGACAAGCTCGAGACTCGCCTGAGGCGTTACAAGCGCCGGCTGAAGTCGCACAATCTGGGCGCCGGCAACGGTGAATTGACCGATGTCGCCTATTCGGTGGTCGCAGCGCTCGTCGATGACGACGAGGATGTGCCCGAAGATTTCGCGCCCGCCATCGTTGCCGAGTCGACGATGGTTCTGAAGACGATGTCGGTTGCATCGGCCGTCATCGAACTCGACACCAAGGATAGCCCTGTTGTGGTCTTCCGCAATGCCGGCAATGAGCACCTCAACATCGTCTACCGCCGGTCTGATGGAAACATCGGCTGGATAGATCCCTCGACCGCAAAGGTCGCCCAGGGATAGTAGCCGCCACCGCATGTGGGGTTTTGGGGCAATGCGGCGGTGAGCACAGCAAGGGAATTTCAGCATGGATCTGAGTGATCTGATCGAGGCTCCGGCAATCATGCCGGCCTTGAAGGCGAATTCGAAGAAGCAGCTTCTGCAACTTCTCGCCGAAAGGGCCGCATCGATTTCCGGTATCCCCGAGCGGGAGGTGTTCGACACCATCCTTCAGCGCGAGCGTCTTGGCTCGACGGGTGTCGGCAATGGCATCGCCATCCCGCATGGAAAGCTCGCAGGCGTAAAGCGCATCACCGGCGTTTTTGCGCGTCTGGAAACGCCCGTCGATTTCGAGGCGCTGGACGACCAGCCGGTCGATCTGGTCTTCCTGCTGCTGGCCCCCGAAGGGGCGGGAGCCGACCATCTCAAGGCGCTGTCGCGCATTGCACGCGTGCTGCGCGACGCCGATACGGTCGCCAAGATTCGCGGCACGCGTGATGCGGCGGCGATCCACGCGCTGCTGTCGGAAACGCCGGCTTCGCACGCCGCCTGATTTCGATTTTTCGGAAAAGTTTGGGAAGGGCCGCATCTTGCGGCCCTTTGCCGTTTCGCCATCCTGTCGCCGGCCGAAAGCGCGGGCTACAGGTTAGTGGATGGCTACGGTCGTCAGGTCGTTTTCCATCGCACCCGCAAGCGCGCGGTCACGGGCATCGGACAACAGGATCGGTTCGCCGGTCGCGGCAAACAGCGCCCACAACTCGAGGCCGGGATCGATCTCGGTCAGGCCTGGGAAACGGCCGCGCAGATCGTCGCTGGATACCTTCCTGAGATAGGCGACGGAGCCTTCGCCGAGATGGGCGAGCTCGCCCGTGGTCATCGTGTGTCTCTGGGCAGTATTGGGCATTGTAGCCTCCTTCTAGCCAGGATGCCGTATTGGCCATCCCGCATGAGAGCCATCGGCAGTGCTTAGTCTGCTACCGATATGTTTATTTTCCGTACCAGTCGCTCGGCTTCCGGCCGGTCGAGATCGACCGAGAGCAGACCGTTCTTCAGATCGGCCGCAATCACCCGCATCCCGTCGGCCAGCACGAAGCAGCGTTGGAACTGTCGTGAGGCGATACCGCGATGCAGGAACTCGCGCTCCTTGTCGTCGCTCTGTCGACCGCGCACGATGAGCTGATTCTCCTCGACGGTGACTTCGAGATCGTTTTCGGCGAAACCGGCGACCGCAAGCGTGATCCGCAGCCTCTCGCTCCGTTCATCGGCATCCCTGATGCGTTCGATGTTGTAGGGCGGGTAGCTGTCGCCCGACTTGGCAAGGCGCTCCAGCGTCTTTTCCATCGTGTCGAAGCCCAGGAGAAGCGGGCTTGAGAAGGGCGTCATACGGCTCATGTTACAGCTTGTCCTCCGAGAGCGACATAATGCGGAAAAACCCGGATGGCATTTTCCCGTCTGTTGTTGATATGGTCCGCGCCGTCGGCAACTTCAAGACTGCAAAAAACTGCCCAACAAGGAAAGAAAATGCCCGTACCGCGCAAGATAATCATCGACACTGACCCCGGTCAGGACGATGCCGTCGCCATTCTGCTGGCGCTGGGGAGCTCCGAGCTCGACATTCTGGGAATTACCGCTGTCGCCGGCAACGTGCCGCTCAAGCTGACCGAAAACAATGCCCGCAAGATCTGCGAGCTGGCAGGCCGTCCCGACATCAAGGTCTATTCCGGCGCCATCAGGCCGCTGATCCGCGAACTGGTCACCGCCGAGGAAGTGCACGGCAAGACCGGTCTGAACGGCCCCGACCTGCCCGAACCCACAATGAAGCTGCAGGAACAGCATGCCGTCGACTACCTCGTCGAGACGCTGATGCGCGAGGAAGCCGGCACCATCACTTTGTGTCCGCTCGGCCCGCTCACCAACGTCGCGCTCGCCCTCATCCGCGAACCCAGGATCGCCCCACGTATCAAGGAGATCGTCTTGATGGGCGGCGGCTTCTTCGAAGGCGGCAACGTCACCCCTGCCGCCGAGTTCAACATCTATGTCGATCCGCATGCGGCCGACGTGGTGTTCCGCTCGGGCGTGCCGATCGTCATGATGCCGCTCGACGTCACCCACAAGGCGCTGACCACGACCAAGCGCATCGACGCCTTCCGCAAACTCGGCACCAAGGTCGGCCTTGCCACGGCGCAGATGCTTGAATTCTTCGAACGCTATGACGAAGGCAAATACGGCACCGACGGCGGCCCGCTGCATGATCCGTGCGTCATTGCTTACCTTCTCAAGCCGGAGCTGTTCCAGGGCCGCCACTGCAATGTGACAGTGGAAACCTCCTCGGAGCTGACCATGGGCATGACCGTCATCGACTGGTGGGGCGTCACCAAGCGTCCGAAGAACGCCATGGTGATGCGCGACATCGACCATGACGGCTTCTTCGCGCTGCTCGTCGAGCGCCTCGGCCGGCTGTGAAGCTGCCAATGTTTGGAGGAAGAAGGGGCGGCACATGGCCGCCCCTTTCGCATTGCCGATCTGGCGAAAGATCTACCGCGTCCGCGAAAACGCCAGCCAGACGCCGCCGCCGACAAGGAACGTGCCCGAGATGCGGGTCATCAGCTTGAGGCGTTTGGCCGACAGGAACTTGCCGGCGCGGCCTGCGGCAATCGCGTAGGCCGAATCCGACATCGCCGCGAAGACCATCGCGGTGACGCCCATGATGACGATCTGTTGGGCGTAGTTGGCGCTCGGGTCGATGAACTGCGGGATGAAGGCGCCGAAGAAGATCAACGTCTTGGGGTTGCTGATCGCAACCAGGAAGCCCTGCAGGAAAAAGCCTCCGCGCGGCCGCCTGGGCGTGCCGTCGGCGGCGAGCTCGCCTCCCGAGCGGAACATCTGAATGCCGAGCCAGATCAGATAGGCGGCGCCCAAAAGCCGGACCCACTCGAACCAGTGCCCCATCGCCTCGATCATCTGGTTGAGGCCGATGCCGACGATGGCGATCATCATGGCGACGCCGATCTGCGTGCCGGCGGCGTTGGCGAGGCCGGCGCGCGTGCCATGCCTGATGCTGGACGCGATGATCAGCGTGACCGTCGGCCCCGGTATCAGCACGATGACGATGCAGGCGACGACATAGGCGGCGTAGAGTTCAAGCGACATGTTCCGTTCCTCCGGCGGTCGCCCGACACTAAGCACGCGAAGTTTTTGCGTGTCTAGTGGGCGGAACTCAACCCATGAGTGCTGTGTCCACCTCGGCGGCCAGCGGGATCGCCGGCTGGGCGCCTGGCTTCAGGCAAGCGAGCGATCCGGCGGCGGCGGCGCGGCGGAGCGCGTCCTTGAGGTCGAGTCCCGCGGACAGGCCGGCAGCGAGATAACCGCAGAAGGTGTCGCCGGCACCGACGGTGTCGACAGGGGTAATCTTTAGCGCCTCGACATGGATGAGCTCGTCGCCCCTTGCCGCCAGGACACCATCCCCGCCGAGCGTGACGATGACAGTGGCGCCGGTGCTCCGGGCGAATTCGCCCATCCGCTCCGGCCGTTCGCCCGCGGGCAGCGAAAGCGCCTCGGCGTAGAGGTCGAATTCGGTTTCATTGGCTATGACATAGTCGGCCTTGCCGACGAAGCTTGCCGCCTCGGCGCGGAAGGGGGCGGTGTTCAGTATGGTCACGGCGCCGGCACTGCGTGCCGCCTCAAGCGCCGCGTCGACGGTCGCAAGCGGGATCTCGTGCTGCAGGAGCACGATGTCGCCCTTCTTGAACTGTGCCTTGGCGAGATCGCCCGGCACCACCGAACCGTTGGCCCCCGGCACCACCGCGATCATGTTCTCGCCGTCACCGCCGACAAGGATCAATGCGATGCCTGTGGCGGCCTGGATCTCGGCCACGCCGGAAAGGTCGACGCCGCCGCTTTTGAGGAAGGCGACGGCCTCGCCGGCGAAGGCATCCTTGCCGACCGCGCCGACCATGCGCACCTCAGCGCCCGCGCGTGCGGCGGCAAGCGCCTGGTTGGCGCCCTTGCCACCGGGCGCCGACTTGAAGTCGCCGCCGGGTACGGTCTCGCCCGGGCCGGGCAGGCGGCCGACGGTTGCGATGAGGTCGAGGTTGATGGATCCGACAACGGTGATCACGGCAGTCTCCTGAAAAGTCAGCCGGAAACTACATTGTGTCGCGGTCGCTTGCCAGATGGTGCCTGGTCATTCGCAGCGGAAGACGACCTGGGCCTGGTAGGTGCCGGCCGGGAATATGCCGGTCGACTTGGTGGCTGTCAGGTTCACCGGGATGATCCTGGTTCCGTTTGACACCCGCGTGATCGTGCTGCCGCCATAAGTCACACTATCCACCGTGTAGGTGGAGGCGAAGGTCACGTTGGCATCGCCGCCGCTTGGCGCCGAGAGGAAGTTGACCGGGGCGGGTGCCGACAGGCCATAGCAGTCGAGCAGGTTCAGGATCGAGCACAATAGCGAGCTGGTTGTCACTGTCACCGAGGCGGCCGAGCCCCCGGCCTGGCTGGAGCCGAAGACATTGATCGTCGGATTGGGCGACAGCGTGCCCGTTGTCTGGACGTTGATGGTGCAGGTGCCGATGATCGCCGCCTGCGCAGGCGCAGCGGTGAGCCAGAGGCTCAAGATCCCCAGGACAGAAGCGCCGGCGCGCATGGTCACTGCCCCGTCTGTTTTGGTGGCGGCGTCTTGCCATCGGTCCAGCCGCTGTCTGCCCAGCCCGCCTTGGAATGCTGCACCGAGCCGGTGACATCGCCTCCGCCGGGTGCACCCAGCCCCATCTTGAGCAGCTTCAGCTCCATCTGCAGCCGCGCCACTTCGAGCTCATAAAGTTTGGAGCAGTCGAGCCGTTTCGGCGTGCGCCCGATCGGGATGACGACGCGGCCATAAGTGGCGATGTCGTTGTTCTCGCGGTTGTTGCCCTGGATCACGCCGACATCGAGATAGGCGCCGCTGCCCGATACGGCCGAACGGCAGGTCGTGCCATCCGCGGCGCGCACCTCGTCCTGGCCTTGCGGCAATGTCACGCCCGGCAAGGAGAAGCCGCTCTGGTTCTGGTTGAGATTGTAGACGTCCTCTGCCCAGGACGCGCAAGGCGTCAATGCGGCGAGGCTCGTGAGCGTCAGAAACGCCGCTGTCCGAGGAATTTTCCGCATATTTGAGCCTTGATCTGCGTCTGTTCATTTGGAAATGGCACACTTTCCGTACATATACGCACTTTACGCTCATTGTTGCCGTCGAACGGCACGACCACGAGGACCGGTCGTGACGCCTCTGCCCCCAGCATGAAACTGTCGGGCGCTATCTTGGCGTCGACCGGCTGGAAGTTCTGGTCGTAGACCCGGACATCGATCCGGATCTTCTTGTTGTAGGGGTTGGATGGAAACACCCGCACAGCGAAGGCATCGGTGAAACTCGTCACTTCGCCGCGCATCGGCGACATAGACTGTGCGGACGCGGGGCTGGCCGCCAGACCCATTCCGAGAAATGGAATTGCCAGACTGCGTAGCATCAAGCTCTCCCTGTCTTTCCTGTCTGCGCAGGCGTTACTGGCATGTGACCGTGACGGTGGCCGAATAGTTGCCGGCGGCGAAGATGTCGGAGCCGGTCTTGGTGCCGGTGAGGTGGACGGTGACGGTGTCGACGCCGGGCGTCGACAGGTTGGAGGAGGCCCCTGTTTCCGCAACCGTATGGGCACCTGCCACCGAATAGGTCGGCGCCCAGGTGATCGGGGTGACATCGGCCGGCGGCACGGTGATTGCAGTTGGCGCGCCAATGCTGATCGCGACATTGCCCGTTGTGGTGGCCGTGATAGTGCCGGCCACGCCGCCGGCATTGTGCGAGCTCAACGATTGCAGGTCTGGGCTCACCGTCATCGTGCCGCTGCCGTTGGTGACGACCAGCGTGCAGATTGCCGCGACAGTGCCGTTGAAGGTGACGTTGCCGGTGGCCGCGAGCGCCGGCTGGGCAATAGAGTAAGCCGCTACGGCAAGACCTGCAGTGAGAATGCAGTATTTCATTCTGCTCTCCGGGACCGCAAAAAAATGCATCTGTCCTGGAGGCGACGGTGATCCAGTATGGTTAATTTGATATTAACGCCAAACTCTGACCAAAAGTTCGTTTGTATGCATATAATTTATTCTACATGAATTCGAGATTTTCGACACGGCGTCAATCTCGTTTGCTGTGTTGAATGAAAGTATATTTCATAAATTGTTTTGTCGCAGCAAATTATTTGCTCGAATTGAGCGGCCATCCCGTCAAGTATCTGTGCGTTACGGTTGAACCAGCCGTGAGGTGACTATGGTCCACAGCAGCAAGAATATGCTCATCGACTAAGCATGGCGAGATTTTGCCGCAGTCTCTTTCAAACAATATGATCGATGGCTGATATAATCTCGCCATGGCGCGCAGCACAAGCATACGAGCTTATGCGGCGTCAGGCCCGCAGTTGACCCAACAGCAGCGGGCGCGAGTTGGCCAAGCTCAACCAACCAATGAAGATTGGCGAACCAGCTGATTAGATTGAGCTTGAAAAGCGTCGCCTGGAACTCGATACCTTCAAGGAGCCAAGACGAGAACACGATTTCGTCACCGCCGGAGGCGGGCCGTCATCATTTGCAGATTGGTGCTACTGCTTGGAGCCGCCACTGGGTTGCTTTGACGCTTCGATCAGGTCCGCCTGGCGGACGAGGCCTTCTGCGATTTTCCGTGCCTGGTGCGGCTTTATCAGAAGTTCCACACTCTCAGCCGTGGCCTCTCCACGACGAACCCGCTCGATATGATCCTGGGAGGTCACATACTCAAGACGAACAATAAGGTTCCCCGGCTCCAACGCGTTGATATGCACGTTGATCAGGTTCGGTGTGTTGGTCGTGTTTTCAAATTTTGCAGGCATGGGCGTTCCTTCCGAATCTGCGGATCATGCCGCTCCACCAACCAATAGTCCATCAGCCGCCTCAACGCACTTCTCGCCAACGAGTGCGATCGACCGTGATCAGAGATGAAACCCGAAGCCGGCGCAATGGGCAGGTCTTTCCCTCCGGGTCATCATCGTATAGGATAAAAAGTCAATAAATTCAAATATTTGATCGATAGCGTCAGGAAAATTGAAGCATGCGCCCGCGCCATCTGCTGCTCGCCCTGAGCATTGTTCTGATCTGGGGCGTCAACTTCGCCATCATCAAAATCGGCCTCAAGCAGGTGTCGCCACTGGCCCTCGGCGTCGCCCGCTTCTTCCTGGCTGCCTTCCCGTGGGTCTTCTTCATCAAGCGCCCGAACGTGCCGCTGTCGATGATCGCTACCTATGGCCTGCTGATTTTTGCGTTGCAGTTCGGCTTGCTGTTCACGGGGATGAAGATCGGCATGAGTGCGGGGCTGTCGTCGCTGATCCTGCAGTTGCAGGTGTTCTTCACCATCGGCCTGTCGATGATCCTGCTCGGCGAGCGGCCGACACCCTGGCAGTTGGCCGGCGCTGCGCTGGCGTTTGGCGGCGTCGGGCTGGTTGGGCTGCATGTCGGTGGTGACGTGACCATGGTCGGATTATTGCTGCTGATCGCAGCGGCTGCTGCCTGGGGCGGCGGCAACGTCGTTTCCAAGCAGATTTCGCAGCGTGCCGCCACGGCACCCAACGTGCTCGGCCTCGTCGTCTGGGGCAGCCTCTTCGCCTTGCCGCCGCTGCTGGTCGTGGCGCTGGTCCTCGACCCCGAGCATTTCGTCAGCAGCTTCACCGGGCTCGACTGGGCGTCGGTCGGCTCGATCGCCTATATCGTCTATCTCTCCACGCTGTTCGGCTTCGCGGCCTGGAGCGGGCTCCTGGCGCGCTATCCGGTTTCGACCGTTGCGCCCTTCACCTTGCTGGTGCCGGTGTTCGGTTTCCTCGGTTCGGCGGTGCTGCTGGGCGAGCCGCTGCAGGACTGGAAGCTGGTGGCTTCCAGCCTTGTCATCGCCGGTCTGTGCATCAACCTGTTCGGGCCACGGCTGTTTTCGCGTCCGCAGCGGTCAGCTGCCCCGCCTCCCAGCCCAGAATAGCCCGCTTGCGTGTCAGGCCCCAGTGGTAGCCGGTCAGCGCGCCCGACTTTCCAAGCGCCCGGTGGCAAGGCACGACGAACGACAGCGGGTTGGCTCCGACGGCAGCGCCAACCGCCCGGCTTGCCTTGGGCGAGCCAACTTCCGAGGCGATCGCAGAATAGCTGCAGGCCCGACCCATCGGGATCTTGAGCAGCGCCTCCCACACCCGCACCTGGAAGTCGGAGCCGATCATGACCACGCGCAAGGGCTGATCCTGGCGCCAGCGCGTCGGGTCGAAGATGTGTGCGGCATAAGGGGCCGTCGCACTCATGTCCTCGACATAGGTGGCGTTCGGCCAGCGGCCGGACATGTCGGCGAAGGCGGCGCGCTCTTCGCCGGCGTCGTTGAAGGACAGGCCGGCGAGGCCGCGGGCGGTGACCATGACAAGCGCCACGCCGAAGGGCGAGATGTGAAAGCCGTAGCGGATGGTGAGCCCGGCGCCGCGTGTCTTGTAGTCACCCGGCGACATCGCCTCATGGGTGACGAACAGGTCGTGCAGGCGGCCCGGCCCCGACATGCCGACCTCGAATGAGGTTTCGAGCAGCGGCAGGCCGTCGTCGAGCAGCTTGCGGGCGTGGTCGAGCGTCACCGCCTGCAGGAAGGCTTTCGGCGACAGGCCGGCCCAACGGCTGAACAGCTTCTGCAAGCTTGTCGGTGTCTCGCCGACCTCGGCGGCCAGCGTCTCGAGCGACGGCTGGTCGCGATAGTCGAGGCTGATTTTTTCGATTACCCGGCGCACAGTCTCATACTCCGAACCGGTCGGCGTGATGTCGTGCTGCAGCGTGGCGACAGGTTTCATTTGCGTCTGGGCGTTCATGGCTTGATCTCCTTGGACGCCAATGTCGCGTTGGCTGTGGGTATTTCCCACCCGATTCCTGCTCATCTGCTCCTTGCGGTTGCAAGAGCCCGCGAAAAGGCCGTGGCAAAGCTCTCGCGGTCATCGGGGTTGAGGAAACTTCCGATCGCCACGCTGTTGTCACGCGTCTCGACCGCCATGCCGGTGATGCCGATCTCGTCATGACGGGAAACTGCGAATCGCGCCCAGAACGGATTGAAATGGTATTGCTCCGACTTGCCCGACGGGGCGGTCTTGAGGATGTCGAGGCTGGTGCGGGAGACGCTGACCTCCTCTCGGGCGCGCGCGGCGCGATAATTGAGGCGGAAGGCGACATAAAGGGCTACGACGTCGAGGCCGAGGAAGCCGAAGATCGGCCAGGCACCGTGGCTGAGAAATATGGCGCCGGTGACCATGCAGCCAAAGGTCAGCGTACCCATCAGGATCATGAATCCGGTGTGCCCGAGCGAGCGGTGCGGCAGAAGCAACGCTTTGAAGAATGGCTCGTCGGCGGCAAAAGTGGCGTTTGTCTCGCTCATGCCTGACAATTATAGAGGGGCGATGAAAAACCCCAAGCCTAAAGATAAGGCCAAGGCCCTGCCGAAAGGCCGCACGTCCGGTGCCGCAGCCAAACCGCGCGCCACGCGCCGCCGTTCACTCTATTCGGCGGCCGAAGTGCACGAGATCTTCCGCCGCTTTTCGGTCCAGCGGCCGGAGCCGAAGGGCGAGCTCGAACACGTCAACGCGTTCACGCTTTTGGTTGCGGTGGTGCTGTCGGCGCAGGCGACCGACGCCGGCGTCAACAAGGCGACGCGCGCGCTGTTTGCCATCGCCGACACGCCCGAGAAGATGCTGGCACTGGGGGAGGAAATCGTGGGCCAGCACATCCGCACCATCGGTCTGTGGCGCAACAAGGCCAAGAACGTGATCGCCCTGTCCGAGGTGCTGATCCGTGATCATGGTGGTGCGGTGCCCGACGACCGCGGCCAGCTCGTCGAGCTGCCCGGCGTTGGCCGCAAGACCGCCAATGTCGTGCTCAACATGGCCTTCGGCCAACACACCATGGCCGTCGACACCCACATATTGCGCATCGGCAACCGCATCGGTCTGGCGCCTGGCAAGACGCCCGAGCAGGTCGAAGATACGCTGGTCAGGATCATCCCTGACGAGTTCATGCGCCATGCCCATCACTGGCTGATCCTGCATGGCCGTTATGTCTGCAAGGCACGCAAGCCCGACTGCTGGCGTTGCGTCATCGCCGATATCTGCAAGTCGCCTGACAAGTCGACCAGCGAACCGGCGCCGCTGGTGCCTCTCGACGACATCGACCCGATCGAGGTCGCCGAAGCCGAAGTGGCGGCTCAGTAGCCGCGCGCCATCGCCGCCGCAAATATCGGGATCAGCGCGAACACGGCGATCTCGGCCTTGAGGAAGTTGCGCACCCTGGCAATCTCGGCATCCGGGACGACATAAGCCTCGCCACCGCCGGCGCCACGCCAGCGCGCGATACGGATCGTGGGTGCGATCGACAGCAGGCCTACGGCCGCGAACGCCACCATCTTGGCCCAGAAGGTCGGGTTGTAGATATAGAACTCCCAGCCCTTCAGTCCGAAATAGACACGTGACGCGCCGATGAGCACCAGCAGTGCTGCAAGTCCACCATAGACCGCGTCGATGCGTCCGAGCAGTGCGAGATTGCGCCGGCCGAGCCCGGGGCGAACCAGTATCACCTCGGCAGCGAGCACGCCCGCAAGGGAGAATGCCAGGAGGTGGTGAATGATGGTCAGGATAAGGTCAGTCATCAGTGCCTCGTGATGCGACTCGACCGCGGCACCTTAGCAACGGACGTAGGGCAAGCATATGACGAGGCAGATGTCAGCAAATGTCAGCTGTCTGTCACTTGTCGAATTGACGAAGAGACTGAGGAAATACACGTTTCAACCATGGCGCTGACACGACAGATCAATCTGATGCCCGACTGGATCCGCAACGAGCTCGTCTCGCGTGGCTTGGTCGGCGCCTATGAGGGGCGGCCAGACTACCAGCGCAATGATTATCTTGGCTGGATCGATCGCGCCAAGCTGGCGACGACCCGCCGCAAGCGGCTCGACCAGATGCTGGATGAGCTCGATCGTGGCGACGTCTATATGCGGATGGCCTGGCACGGTTAGAGCATGGTTCTGAAAGCAGGGACGGTTTCGGATAAGACCCCACGAGGAAGCCCGGGCCGTTCCATTTCTCGGACTAGGACAGGTTGGCCACTGGCGGACAGCGTCACTGGGTTCTGGCCTGCTGTTCTGCCGGCCATCTGTGCTAGACCCGCTGCCATTGTCCATGGAGATCGACGATGGCCGCCTTTTCCCTTGCCGACATTCCCGTCATCGAGACCGAGCGAACGGTGCTGCGGCCGCATCGGCTTGAAGACTTCGATGCCTATGCCGGGATGTGGGCCGATCCGGTCGTCACGCGCTTCATCGCCAAGCCGCGCACACGCGAGGAAAGCTGGCAGCGTTTCCTCCGTCATGCCGGTTCATGGTCGCTGATTGGCTACGGTTTCTGGGCGATCGAGGAAAAGGCGACGGGCCGCTTCATCGGCGAAGCGGGTTTCCACGATCTCAAGCGTGACATCACGCCTTCGATAGAAGGTATCCCTGAGGCCGGCTGGGGTTTTGTCGCTGACATGCACGGCAAGGGCATCGCCAGCGAGACGGTCGCGGCGTTCGTGCGCTGGGCCGACAGCCGCTTTGCCGGCCCTACCGTCTGCATCATCGATCCGGCAAACGGTGCGTCGTTGCGGGTCGCCGAGAAGAACGGCTACCGCGAGACCGGCCGGACCACCTATCACGGTGAGCCGACCATCCTGCTAGAGCGGAGAGGTTCGGTTGGGTCAGCCGCCCACGGCGGTTGAGGTGACCGGCTTGGCGCCGCCGATGCGTTCCCAGCTTCGGCCGTTGCCCTGAGCCTGGCGCGCGAAATAATTGTAGGGCGTGCTGGACCAGTCGCGGACCGAACTGGTCAGGTTGTCCAGGATCAGGTCGCCCTCGTTGGTGCGCACCGTCAGCACCGTGTGGCCCTGGCCGCGGTAGCGCGCCACCGTCAAAAGCAACGCCGAACCGGGCCAGCCGCGCTTCAGCAATTCGCGCTTCTTCAGGATCGCGAAATCCTCGCAATCGCCTGATGAAACCGGCACGCGCCAGTCATCGCCGATATCGTTGCGTTCCTTGATGCGCGAATTGACGGCGCGGTTGATCTGCTTGAGCTCGGACTTGAGGTCGGCGTGCAAGGCAACAACCTTGCTGCCGCCGGATGTGCTGCACAGGCCCGGCTCACGGCCGCAGAACGAGGCGAATGCGGGCGGCGCAAAAGCCTTACCCTTGGTCTCCATGGTCGTTCCGGCCTGGGCAGCAAGCGTACAGGCAAACGACGCCGATAGCGCGATCAGCGCGACGATACTTTTCACAGTGGTAGTCCCCGATGCGTAGAAAAAGGATGACGTGTGTCGGTTAATGAGCGGTTGCTAAAATGACGATTGGTCGCAAACGAGGCAGCGCCCCTAACAAATTGTAAACCGAACACATAAGAGTTGAGACATTGTCCCACCGGCCGGTCGCAGGGGCGGCGAACCGAGGCTCTCGGCGGGACGTTCCCCGATGAAAAAACTGCAACTCAGCCTGTCGAGGCGTTGACATCGCTTCAGCCGTTTTGCAGAGTGAAACCGGTTTCACTTTTGGGGAACATGCCGCTTGAAGTTCGACCTGTCGATCCTTGCCAAGCATATCCCCTTCCTGTTGGAAGGGGCGTGGCTGACGTTGCAGGCCTGCACGCTTGCCGTCGTCGGCTCGCTGGCGCTGGGTCTTGTCGTTGGCGCGATGCGCACCTCGGCGTCGCCGCTGCTCAACCGGGTGGCTGCCGTCTATATCGACATTTTCCGCAACATCCCGTTCATCGTGCAGCTGTTCTTCTTCTATTTCGGCCTGCCCGAGATCGGCATCTACATCGACGCCTTCACCACCGGCGTCGTCGCGCTGTCGATCGCCGGCGGCGCCTTCACCTCTGACGTCATTCGCTCGGGCATCCTGGCAATCGACCCGGGCGTCATCGAGGCAGCGCAGGTCAGCGGTCTGAGGAAGATCACAATCTTCCGCAAGATCATTCTGCCGATTGCCCTGCGCGCCTCGGTGAGACCTTTGGGCTCGGTCTTCATCAACCTGATCCTGACCTCGTCGATCCTGTCGACGATCACGCTCAACGAACTGACCGGCTCCGCCAAGATCGTCGCATCGAACACCTTCCGTCCGTTCGAGGTCTATTTTGTCCTGCTCGTCGCCTACGCCGCGCTGACCTATGCCGTTTCGATCCTGATCGGCATGCTGCACCGCTACCTCAACCGTCACCAGGAAGAGGGAGCCGTCTGATGCGCTACGGGGATTTCACGCCGTTCGACATCATTCTGCTGCTGCAGGGTCTTGGCGTTTCGCTGGCCTTGTTCGTCTCGACCACGCTGATCGGCCTCGTCATCGGCACCGCATGGGCGGTGGTCCGCTTCTACCGCGTGCCGGTGCTGATGCAGCTCGTCACCTTCGTCGCCGAGCTGCTCAAGAATTCGCCTGTCCTGGTGCAACTGTTCCTGGTGTTCTTTGGCCTGCCGGCGTTCCTCAAGATCAACGTCACGCCGACCGAAGCCGCCGTCATCACGCTCTCGGGCAACAGTGCCGCCTTCATCTACGTCATCGCCGTTTCGGCCATCGAGTCGGTCGGTCGCGACCAGATCGAGGCCGCGCGGGTCTTCGGCCTGACGCGTTGGCAGATCCTGCGCCGGGTGATCGCGCCGCAGGCGACAGCCTTCGCCATCGGGCCGCTGACCGGCCTTCTGGTCAACCAGTTGCAAGTCACCTCGCTGATCTCGGTCATCGGCGTGATGGATCTGACCAAGGTCGGCAACATTCTCAACCTGCGCACGCTGAAGCCGTTCATCGTCTGGACCGCCGTAGGCCTGCTCTATTACCTCACCGCCAAGCTGGTGACCTATGCCGGCGCGCGCTTCGAGAAGCGGCTTCGCGCCCATACCGCCTGGAAGGGTCTGTAAATGATCAGCATCACCGGCCTGCGCAAATCCTTCGGCGCCGCCACTGTCCTCAACGGCATCGACCTCGAGATCCGCCAAGGCGAGGTCGTCTCGGTGCTCGGCTCGTCCGGCTCGGGCAAGTCGACGCTGATCCGCTGCATCAACGGCCTGGAGAAGATCGACGCCGGCAAGATCACTGTCGACAATT
The DNA here is from genome assembly GCF_025628925.2 of Aminobacter sp. NyZ550. Classification (NCBI taxonomy): domain Bacteria; kingdom Pseudomonadati; phylum Pseudomonadota; class Alphaproteobacteria; order Hyphomicrobiales; family Phyllobacteriaceae; genus Aminobacter; species Aminobacter sp. NyZ550. The sequence goes on along the minus strand of NZ_CP114190.1, from coordinate 230,181 downwards.
TTGACGTCTCCAAGCCGCGCGAGCTTGCCGAGGCGCGCAAGCGTTCGGGTACCGTGTTCCAGCTGTTCAATCTTTATCCGCACATGACTGCGGTGCAGAACGTGGCACTTGCCCCGGTCGAGGTGCTGAAGGTGCCGCGCAAGCAGGCCGAGGCAGAGGCGCGCGAGCTGTTGAATTCAGTCGGGCTTTCCGAGCGTGCCGACGCCTATCCTTCCCAACTGTCAGGCGGCCAGCGTCAGCGCGTCGGCATCTGCCGGGCGCTGGCGATGAAGCCGAGCTATCTTCTGCTCGACGAGGTCACCAGCGCGCTCGACCCCGAGATGACGTCGGAGGTGCTGTCGATCCTGGCCAATCTCGCCAAGGGCGGCACGACGATGGTCTTCGTCACCCACGAGATCGAGTTTGCGCGCTCCATTTCGTCGCGCATTGCTTTCCTCGACAAGGGCCAGCTCATCGCCGACCTGCCGACCGAAGATTTCTTCTCCGCCACGGGCATGGCCCTGCCGCGCGTGGCCCAGTTCCTCTCCAAGATGCGTAAAGACTGAAATGATCCTGCTTGCCAATTCCGAGGCCTGGCCCGGCTTCTCCAAGAGCGTCGAACTTCTGAAGGCTGGCCGCCACGGCATCGATGCCATGGTTGCCGGCATCAGCGAGGTCGAGCGCGAGGTCAAGGTCCGGTCGGTCGGCTTCGGCGGCTGGCCGAACATGCTCGGCCGCATGGAGTTCGACGCCGGCGTCATGGACGGCACGACGCGCGAAGTGGGCTCGGTCGGTGCGGTGCCCGACACCATCCCGGTGGCAGCGCTCGCCCATGAGGTGATGAAGAGGCTGCCGCACGTCATGCTGACCGGCGACGGCGCCCGCCGCTTCGCCACCGAGATCGGCTTCGGCGTCGACGAAACGCTCTACGAAGACAGCAAGCGTGTCTGGTGGCAGCGGCTCGAAAAGGAACTGTCGCCGGAGGAGCTGGCGAAGTTCCCCGACATCGCGCTCGCGCCGCTCAGCCGCACCATCACCGACCCCGAACGGGTACGCGACACCACAGTATTCCTGTCCAAGGACAGCCTTGGCGGGCTCAATGTCGTGACCTCGACGTCGGGCTGGGCGTGGAAATATCCCGGCCGTCTCGGCGACTCGCCGATCCCAGGCGCCGGCTTCTACGCCGACAGCCGTTTCGGCGCCGCCGCTTGCACCCATACCGGCGAGATGACCATGCGCTGCGGCACCGCGCGCACCATCGTGCTCGCCATGCGCCTCGGTCATTCGCTGGAGCAGGCCATAGCCCTTGCCATCGACGAGCTGCGCGAGCTGAAGGACGGCTTCTTGGCCGGCGTCGTCATCCACGCGCTCGACGCCAAGGGCAACCACAAGGTCGTCAGCCTGAATTGCGAAGAGCAGATCAAATACTGGTTCTGGGACACCGATTTGCCCGAACCGGAACATCGCTTCGCCGAACCGTTCACATCCTAACAACCCGAGGGAGAGGGAATATGAAGAACCTGATCACGAAAATCGCCGGCATGGCCCTGGCCGTGGGCCTTTTGGCCACCGGTGCTGCCCAGGCCGGCAAGATCGACGAGATCCGCGAGCGCGGCACCGTGCGCATCGGCGTGTCGCTTGGCGGCGAGCCGATCGGCTTCCGCGACGCCCAGAACAACCCGGTCGGCTATGACGTCGACGTTGCCACCCAGCTCGCCGAGAAGCTCGGCGTGCCGGTCGAATTCGTCGACGTGTCGGGCGATGCCCGCATCTCGATGCTGGTGTCGGGCCAGATCGACATCGCGGTTGCCAACACCTCGGCGACGCTCGAGCGCGCCAAATCGGTGGATTTCTCGATCCCTTACAACCGCGCCGGCCTGCGCATCATCGTCCAGAAGGACGCCGGCATCACCTCGCTGGAAGGCCTCGCCGGTAAGAAGATCGTCGTCGGCCGCGGCTCGACCGGCGAGACCTTCATCAAGAAGGCAGCGCCTGAGGCCGAGCTCGTTTACACCGACAACTTCTCGCCGGAAGGCGTGCTGCTGCTGCAGCAGAAGCGCGTCGACGCGGCCATCGAGGACTCCTCGCTGCTCGACTATCTCGCCACCAAGAACGAGAACCTGGTGACGCTACCGGGCCTGCACTCCAACGACCCGATCGGCATCGCTGTCGCCAAGGGCGACGAGGGCTTCGTCCGCTGGATCGACATGTTCGTCTCCGACTAGAGCACGTCCCGCAATCGATGAATCGATTGTGAAGTGACGGGCGCGTTCGGTGCTGATTCAACATCTATCTCGATGGAGGTGGAGTATGGGGAAGGCACTGAGCGGAGATCTTCGGTTGCGGGTCTTGAAGGCTTCAGACGAAGGCATGTCGGCGCGCAAGGCGGCGGCGCGGTTCGGGGTGGGCGTATCGAGTGCGATCCGCTGGATTGCGCGGGCGAAGATCGGCGAACTGGCGCCGCGGCCGCAGGGCCGCCGCCGCGCTTCCAGTCTCGACGCGCATGAAGGCTTCATCGTCGGGATGATCGAGGAGCACAAGGACATCACGCTCAACGAGATGGTGGCTCGCCTGGAGGGGGAACAGTCGGTGCGGATCAGCCGCAGCGCGCTGAGCGCCTGGCTTGGCCGGCGCGGCTGGACGTATAAAAAAAGTCCGCGCACGCATTGGAGCAGGACCGCCCCGACATCCTGATGCGCCGCCGTGCCTGGTTCGACGGCCAACTCGACCTCGAGCCGGCGCAGTTGGTGTTCATTGATGAAACCGGACTATCGACCAAGATGGCCCGCCTGCGCGGAAGAGCGCCACGCGGCGAGCGTTGCCGTGCCGGTGTGCCGCATGGCCACTGGAAGACCACCACCTTCACCGGAGCGCTGCGGCTGACAGGCATGACCGCGCCCTTCGTCTACGACGGCGCCATGAACGGCAACGTGTTCCTCGCCTATGTCGAGCAAGTACTGGTCCCGACGCTCAAGCCCGGCGATGTCGTCATCATGGACAATCTGCCCGCTCACAAGGCTGCCGGCATTGGCGATGCGATCGAGGCTGCCGGCGCGAGACTGCTCTACCTGCCGCCCTACAGTCCCGACTTCAACCCCATCGAGAACGCATTCTCGAAGCTCAAGGCTCTGCTGCGCGCAAAGGCCGAGAGAACGATCGCGGCACTGTGGGACGCGGTCGGATCGGTCATCGAACTCTTCACCCCCGCAGAATGCGCCAACTACTTCAAGGCAGCCGGCTATGACCCAGATTAAACAGGATGCGCTCTATATCCAGAGCGGCGCTTATGAGACCAACTACAAGAAGTGGTGGGGCGAAACAGCCAACCCGCCGGCACTGACCCCGCTCTGGTAAGACAGGGCTGAGGCAGCGGGCAGGCGGGAAGCCTGCCCGTTTTGCATTCAGGACGTTGCCCTTGCCACGAAGAAGGTCGGCACCGTCACCTCGGCGTGGCCGTTGCCAAACTGCTCCGGCGTCGCCAGGAAGCGCAGGATTTCGCCGACATAGGTCTTCTTGTCATAACCGATCGACGAGATCGGGTAGGCCTCGAAATCGGTCAGCGACAGATTGTCGAAGCCATAGAGGCGGAAGCGCTCTGGCCTGTTGCCGGGAAAGGCATCGCGGTGGACGTCCATGATGCCCATGGCCATCGCATCCGAGGTGCAGAACACCGCGTCGGTCGTTGGCCATTCAGGCGACAGCGCGACGTGGCGGCCGCTCTGGTAGGAGTAATCACCGCGCAGTTCGGCAACCAGCCTTATGCCGCGCTTGGCCATCTCGGCCTTGTAGTTGGCGATGCGCTGCTGCTCGACCGGTGAGGACACGCGGCCGGTCACAAGCGCTGCGGTGGCAACGCCCTTGCTGGCGGCGTCGGCGACAGCTCCGGCAATGCCGGTCGCTTCATCGGGCACGACTGAAGGCGACGAGCCGTCATGCATGCCGTTGAGCATCAGAACGTCGTCGCTGCGGAACATCTTGCGTACGCTTTCGGCGTCGGCGAAGTCGGAAAACACCAGTGCGGCATCGACATGATAGGCAACGCCGTTGCGCAGGAACTCCTCGATGCGCTCGACCGAGCCGACGCGTAGGAAGATCACCTGCTTGCCGATCGACTGGATGTCGCTGATCAGCAGGTCGAACAGGTCGAGGTCGGAGAAGTCGTGGATGTGGTTGACGATGACGGCAATCAGGTTGACCGTCTTGGTGGTCAGGCTGCGGGCCAGAAGATTGGGCTTGAAGCCGAGCTTGTCTGCTGCTTCAAGCACACGCGCGCGCTTGTCGGCGGAGACGGGACGGCTTTCGCTCGACAGCGCCCGCGAGGCGATCGCGCGCGACACGCCGGCCAGCTCGGCGACATCGGCGATGGTCGGCGAGGTGCGTCGTTTGCGCGAACTGTCCATAAGTGCCTTTGCGAGTTTTGGTCTTGATTTTCGGGCGCCGTGGCCAGACGTCCCGCAGCATTCATCCATCCGGGAACTGATTTCATGCTTACCTGCTTCGACATTGGCGGTTCAACGATAAAAAGCGCCCGGGCGCGCTCGGCCGGCGAAATCGAGATCATCGATCGGGTGAAGACACCGCTCGACGACTTTGCGGCCTTCGCCGCCGTTATTGCCGAACGCGTGGCGCTGGATCGCGGCACAACACGGGGCGTCGCCATTTCGATCGCCGGCGTCGTGGACCCGGCCTCCGGCAGCCTGAAATGCGCCAACATCCCTTGCGTCGACGGCCGCATCATCGCCGCCGATCTCGAGGCTGAGATCGGCCTGCCGGTGTGGATCGCCAACGATGCTGACTGTTTTGCCATGGCGGAAGCGACTGAAGGGGCAGGGCGCGGCCATCGCAATGTCTTCGGCATCATCCTTGGAACCGGCGTCGGCGGTGGCCTGGTCATCGACGGGCGCTTGGTCACCGGTGCTGGCGGTTACGCCGGCGAATGGGGCCACGGCCAGGCGCTTGCCACAAGGGTCGGCACGCCGCCGGTCGACATCCCGCATTTCACCTGCGGCTGCGGCCAGGTCGGCTGCGTCGACACCATCGGCGGGGCGCGCGGGGTCGAGAAGCTGCATCATTTCCTGTGCGGTGACGCGCTGTCGAGCACCGAGGTCATCGACCGCTGGCGCGAAGGGGAGCCGAAGGCGCGCCGCACCATGGGCATCTATCTCGAGCTCGTCGGCGTTCCGCTGGCGCTGACCATGAACATCATCGGCTCGTCCATCGTTCCCGTTGGTGGCGGCCTGTCCAACGTGCCCGAGCTGATCGAGGCGCTCGACAACCAGGTGCGCAGCCGCACGCTGCGGCGTGCGCAAGGCCCGCTGGTGGTCAAGGCCGCCTTGACCACCGAACCGGGCCTCATCGGCGCCGCAGCCGTCGGTTTCCAGGAGCTCGCCAATGTCTGAGAAAATCCGTCTCGAAGTCTGCGTCGACAGCCCGCAAAGCCTGGCTGCGGCGATTGAAGGCGGTGCCGACCGCATCGAATTGTGCGCGGCGCTCGAAACCGGCGGCCTCACGCCGTCGCCCGGCCTGATGGCGCTTGCCGCCCAGGCGCCGATCCCGGTCTATGCAATGATCCGCACCCGCCCCGGTGCCTTCGTCTTTGACGATGCGGATGTTGTTACCCTGCTGGCCGACATCGACGCGGTGCGTGCCGCCGGGCTGGCGGGTGTCGTGCTCGGCGCCAACAGGCCGGACGGTTCGCTGGACCACGAGTTACTTGCGCGCCTGGCCGGCCAGGCCAAGGGGCTCGGCATGACGCTGCATCGCGCCTTCGACCTTGCCGGGCCTGACTTCAGCGAGGCGGTCGAGCTCGCCGTCGCTCTCGGTTTCGAGCGCATCCTGACCTCGGGCGGCGAAACCACGGCATTGAAGGGGCTCGACGCGCTGGCTAGGTGCTTCGACCATGCGCAAGGCCGCATCGTCATCATGCCGGGATCCGGCGTCAATCTCGACACTGTCGGCGCGATCAAGGCGCGGCTACCGCTGCGCGAAATCCACTCGTCCTGCTCGGTGGCATCAGACGCACCCGCCGACAAGGCGCTGGAACTCGGCTTTGTCGCGCTCCGGCCAAAGCACACCGACACAGGCGTCGTGCGCAGGATGAAGGCGGCACTGGCGTAGGATAGGCTCAGGCCTTCTCGCCCAGTTCCTTGGACGAGACCTCGTAGAGTACCTTGTCGGTCTGGGCATCGACACCGACAAGGCTGACCTCATGGCCCCAGAGCCGCTGGATGTAGCGTATCGTCTCGTTGCGCGTTTCCTCGACCAGCGTCGCGCCATTGTGCACGGTGTGCTTGATGCGCAGCTTGCGGTCGCCCTTGAGGTCGGCATCCACTGCCTGGATGTCGGGCTGGGTCATGCCGACATCGTAGCTGTTGGCGAGGCTCGAACGCACGCGTTCGTAACCGCGCTCGTCGTGGATCGCCATCACCTCGTAATAGGGGTCCGATGATTCTTCCTGCAGCGAAAACAGCCGCATGTCGCGGATCAGCGCCGGGCTCAGGAACTGCCGGATGAAGGATTCGTCGCGGTGTGTCGCCCAGGCGTCGAGCAGTGTGCCGCACCAGTCGCCATTGCCGGCGAAGTCGGGGAACCAGTCGCGGTCTTCCGCCGTCGGTTCGGTGCAGATGCGCTGGATGTCGCGCATCATGTTGAAGCCCAGTGTATAGGGATTGAGCCCACCATAGCGCGGGTCGTCGAAATGCGGTTGGAACACGACGTTGGAATGGTTCTGCAGCACCTCCAGCATGGTGCCTTCGCTGATCTGGCCCTTGTCATAGAGGCTGTTCATGATTGTGTAGTGGACAAAGGTGGCGCAGCCCTCGTTCATCACCTTGGTTTGCCGCTGCGGGTAGAAATACTGCGCGATGACCCGGACGATGCGCAGGATCTCGCGTTGCCAGGGCTTGAGCACCGGGCTGTTTTTCTCCAGGAAGTAGAGCAGGTTCTCCTCGGGATACTCGATCGCCGACTGCCGTTCCGACATGTCGGTCTGGACCTCGCGCGGGGCTTCTGCCTCGGCCGCTTGCGGCAGGGTGCGCCACAGGTCGCTGAAGGTGCGCTCTTCGTGCTCCAGCCGCTCTCGAATGCGTGCCCGCTCGCGCTCGACCGACAGGCGCGGACGGCGGCGGTAGCGGAACACTGCCTGCGGCATCAGCGCGTGCGCTGCATCCAGCACGGCCTCGACGGCAGCCGGGCTGTAGCGTTCCTCGCAACGCGCGATGAAGCTCTTGGCAAACTCCATATAAGGGAGGATTGCGCCAGCGTCGGTCCATTGCTGGAACAGGTAATTGTTCTTGAAGAAGTGATTATGGCCGAACGACGCATGCGCAATGACCAGCGTCTGCAGCGCCATGGTGTTTTCTTCCATGAGATAGGTGATGCAGGGATTGGAGTTGATCACCAACTCATAGGCGAGTCCCATCCGACCCTTGCGATAAAGGTTGGACTCGTGGACGAAATGTTTGCCGAAGGACCAGTGCTGGTACATCAGCGGCATGCCGATCGAAGAATAGGCGTCCAGCATCTGCTCGGACGAGATCACCTCGATCTGGTTGGGGTAGAAGTCGAGGCGAAGCTCGTTGACCGCGATCTCGCGGATCGCGTCATAGGCGCGCGACAGGTCGTCAAAGTTCCAGTCGGAACTGGTGAACAGCAGCGGCAACTGTTTCGAACGTTTTTCCAACTTGCATCCTCATCCGCGTTTGGCCGGGGCTGGCGCCTTGGCGAACAACTCGTGAAAGACGGGATAGATGTCGGACGGCTTGGCAATGCGTGTCATCTCGAAGTTCGGCCATTCGGCGCTGACTTCGCGGTAGGCATTCCACAATGACGTGCCGTTGTCGGCGTGGCGGAACATCTCGCTTTCGCGCTCGTCGATGATCTCGACATAGGCGTAGTATTGGCAGAGCCGCATCAGCGTGCTGTCGAGCATCGACACGCACTTTTCTGAATCGTTGGGGATGTTGTCGCCGTCGGATGCCTGGGCGGCGTAGATGTTCCACTCCTTGGCCGGATAGCGCTCACGGATGACGCGCAGCATCTCGTCGAGGGCGGTGGAAACGACGGTGCCGCCGCTCTGGGTGCTGTAGAAAAAGGTGTCCTCGTCGACCTCCGATGCCTCATGGGTGTGGCGGATGAAGACGATGTCGGTCTTGGCGTAACGCCGCTTGAGAAACAGGTGCAGCAAGACAAAGAAGCGCTTGGCGAGGTCCTTCTCGCGCTCGCCCATCGAGCCGGAGACATCCATCAGGCAGAACATGACGGCATTGGCATTGGGCACCGGCTGCGGCTCGAACCGGTTGAAGCGGATGTCGATGGGGTCGATGTAGGGGATCAGCTTTCGCCGCCGCGCGAGTGTTGCAAGCTCCTCGCGCAAGGCCGCGATGCGTTGCAGAATGGCGGCGCTTGGCCGCCTCTCACCCTCCAGCTTGGCGAGCTCCGCCGCGACCGCGTCGATCTCGGCCTGCCGCGGCCGCCGCAGCGCGATGCGCCGGCCGAAGCTGTTGAACATGGTGCGCCCGACACTGATGCTCGTCGGGTTGCCGCTCATCGTGAAACCTGCCCGGCGCGGCCGGAATGTCACCACTTCCTTGAGGTTGAGCTTGACCAAGTCGGGCAGTTCGAGGTCCTCGAAGAACAGGTCGAGCACTTCCTCACGCGACAGCACGAAATTGAAATCGTCCTCGCCGTCGCCCGAGGACGATGGGTCCGACCCCTTGCCGCCGCCGGCGGCCGGGCGCGGGATGCGGTCGCCGGTGCCAAACGTCTTGTTGCCGGGAAGGACCTCCTCCCGGCGGCCCGAATGTGGTGCGCGTTGAAAGGTCGGCTCCCCGATCCCCTTGCGCGGGATCGGGATGACCTGGTCTTCCCCCACCGCGTCGATCTTTCCGGACCTGACCCGCTCGTTGATCGCCCGTTTCAACTCGTCCCGGGCGCGCCTCAGAAAACGCTGCCTGTTGCCAAGGCTCTTGTCCTTGGGATTGAGGCGCCGATCGATAAAGTTCGGCATTTCGGTCCCCGCTCGCTCCCGGTCAGCCTGCCTTGTTGACCCGCATGTACCAATCGACGAGGCGCCGCACCTGGCGCTGCGTGTAGCCGCGTTCGGTCATGCGTTCGACGAATTCAGCATGCTGCTTCTCGGTGGTGCTGTCGCGCTTGGCGCCGAAGCTGATCACCGGCAGAAGGTCCTCGACCTGGCCGAACATCCGCTTTTCGATCACCTCGCGCAGCTTCTCGTAGCTCGTCCAGGACGGGTTGCGACCATTGTTCTTGGCCCGTGCCCTCAGCGTGAACTTCACCACCTCGTTGCGGAAGTCCTTGGGGTTGGCGATGCCGGCCGGCTTCTCGATCTGCGACAGCTCGGAATCGAGGATACCGCGGTTGAGGATCTGGCCGGTGTCGGGGTCCTTGTAGTCCTGGTCCTCGATCCAGGCATCGGCATAGGCGATATAGCGGTCGAACAGGTTCTGGCCGTATTCGCTGTAGGATTCGAGATAAGCCTTCTGGATCTCGTGGCCGATGAACTCGGCATAACGTGTCGCGATCTCCGACTTGATGAAATCCAGGTAAGAGGACTCAATCTCGCCCGGGAACTGCTCGCGCTTGATCGCCTGTTCGAGCACGTACATCAGATGCACCGGGTCGGCGGCGATCTCCTTGGTGTCGTAGTTGAACGTCTCCGACAGCACCTTGAAGGCAAAGCGCGTGCTGACGCCGTTCATGCCTTCGTCGACGCCGGCGGCGTCGCGATACTCCTGCATCGACTTCGCCTTGGGATCGACGTCCTTCAGGTTCTCGCCGTCATAGACACGCATCTTGGTATAGAGCGGCGAGTTCTCATGTTCGGCGAGCCGTGTCGAAACGGTGAAGCGGCTCAAAATGTCGAGCACTTCGGGTGCGCATGGATTGCTCACCAGTTCGCTCTCGCGCAGCAGCTTTTCGTAGATCTGGCGCTCTTCGGTGACGCGCAGGCAATAGGGCACCTTGACCACCAGGATGCGGTCGAGGAAGGCCTCGTTGTTCCTGTTGCTCTTGAATTGCAGCCATTCGGACTCGTTGGAGTGCGCCAGCACGATGCCCTGGTAGGGGAAGGCGCCGAAGCTTTCGGTGCCGTTGTAGTTGCCTTCCTGGGTCGCGGTCAGGAGCGGATGCAGAACCTTGATCGGCGCCTTGAACATCTCGACGAATTCGAGAAGCCCTTGCGTCGTCCGGTTGAGGCCGCCGCTGTAGGAGTAGGCGTCGGGATCGGCCTGGCTGAAATTCTCGAGCTTGCGGATGTCGACCTTGCCGACAAGCGCCGACACGTCCTGGTTGTTCTCGTCGCCGGGCTCGGTCTTGGCGATGCAGATCTGCCGCAGCCTGGACGGCATCAGCTTGACGACGGAGAACTTGGAGACGTCGCCGCCGATTTCTTCGAGCCGCTTGGCGGCCCATGGCGAAATCAGGCCGGTCAGCCGGCGTCGGGCAATGCCGTATTTGTCCTCGAGAAGGCCGGCCATGCGTTCGGGATGGAACAGGCCGAGAGGTGATTCGAATATCGGGCTGAGCTGGCCGTTGACCTTGAGCGTGTAGATCGGCCGCTCCTCCATCAGCTTCTTCAGCCGCTCCGCGAGCGACGACTTGCCGCCGCCGACCGGGCCGAGCAGATAGAGGATCTGCTTGCGCTCCTCGAGCCCTTGGGCGGCATAGCGGAAGTAGCCGACGATGCGCTCGATCGTGTCTTCCATGCCGTAGAACTCGGCAAACGCCGGATAAACCTTGATTGTTCGGTTCGCGAAGATGCGGCCCATGCGCGGGTCGGCACTGGTGTCGATCAACGTCGGCGCGCCGATCGCGTCGACCATTCTTTCGGCTGCCGTGGCGTACATGGAAGGCTGGTCGCGGCAGGCGAGAAGATATTGCTGGAGGCTCATCTCCTCGGTCGTCTGACTGCTGTAGATTTCCGAGAAGAGATTGAAGACGTCGTTTTCACGTGTTTGCATGGCACCCTCACAATGCCGAAGACGGTGGGAGTGTAACACCACTTCGACCTTTTGCCTTCCTCTCAACTTCCCTGAACAGGCAAAGTTCCGCACAGAATGTCGTGATCGAAGATTTAGTTTGCATGCGTCGAATTGTGGCGCGGCGCGGGCTTCGATCTGCCTCGGTCAACGCCGGATTCCACGGGCACTCGACAGGGCTTTCGTCTCAACTTTCGGCTGCACGCGACGCAGCCTCTCGAACACACGGTCGCTCGGCAGGACAAGTTTCGGATCGTCGTCCGCGACGATTTTTCCGGCTCAAAAGGCCCCCCACTCATGGCCAAGTACTCGACGCTCCGGCCGGCATCCGGCTATGAACGTTGACCGCAGTCGCGGAACGTTTTTGCAGGGAAGGATCGCCGTCATGAAGGCACGCATCAAATGGGTTGAGGATCGCACCTTCGTCGGTCAGTCGGGCAGCGGGCACAAGATCGTGCTCGGGACCTCCAAGGAACCGGGTGGTGAGACGCCTGGTCCGAGCCCGATGGAGCTGATGCTGATCGGCGCCGGCGGCTGCTCGGCCTATGACGTCGTCCACATCCTGGAAAAGGGCCGCGAGGCGATCGAGGACTGCTCCGTCGAGCTCGATGCCGACCGCGCCGACACCGACCCCAAAGTGTTCACCCGCATCCACATGCATTTCGTCGTCAAGGGTCGTGGCCTTGCGCCGGCCAAGGTCGAGCGCGCGGTCAACCTGTCGATCGAGAAATACTGCTCGGCTTCGGCGATGCTCGCCAAGTCCGCCGTCATCACCCATGACTTCGAGGTCGTCGACACCTCCGCGCCGGCCAGCGCCGACTGACCCGCGCCGACTGGGCGTGGCCGTGGCTGCCGCGTTCTGTCCAGAATTGATGCCGAGCAAATGCGCGAATTCAGGGCAATTGCGCATTCCCGAAAACCCTGCGAAACTGCCTCGTCAGATGAAGAGGCGTGACGCATGAGTTCCCGGAGCGAAAACCCAAGGCTCGACGAGGCAGCCCGCGCCGGCTGGCTCTATTATGTCGCCGGCAACACCCAGGACCAGATCGCAACCAAGCTCGGCGTCTCGCGCCAGACCGCGCAACGGCTGGTGTCGCTCGCCATGTCGGAAGGCCTGATCAAGGTTCGGGTCGACCATCCGATCGCCAACTGCCTCGATCTTGCCGCCAAGCTTCGCTCGCGATTCGCGCTCGACCTCGTCGAGGTCACGCCAAGCGATCCGGATTCGTCGTCGACGACCATCGGCATCGCGCAGGCCGCGGCCGCCGAGATAGAGAAGTGGCTGCGTTCGCCCGAGCCGATCGTGATGGCGATCGGCACCGGCCGCACGCTGAAGGCTGCGATCGAGCAACTGCCGCCGATGGAGTGTCCGCAGCACAAGGTGGTGTCTTTGACTGGCAATATCTCGCCGGACGGTTCGGCCGCCTTCTACAACGTCATCTTCACCATGGCCGACACCATCAAGGCGCGCAGCTTTCCCATGCCTTTGCCGGCGATCGCCTCGTCTTCCGACGAGCGTCGCATGCTGCATGGCCAGCCACTTATCCAGCCGACGCTGGCGCTTGCCGCCCAGGCCGACGTCACCTTCGTCGGCGTCGGCGACATGGGCCCACAGGCGCCGCTCTATGAAGACGGCTTCATCACCGAGGCCGAGCTCAAGGCGCTGCAGAAGGCCGGCGCCGTCGGCGAGATCGTCGGCTGGGCCTTCGACCGCGACGGCAAGCTGATCGAAGGCATCACCAATGACCGCGTCGCCTCGGCACCGCTGCCGTCGCGCGAGCGCTCGCTGGTGGTGGCGCTGGCCATGGGCGAGCGCAAGCTGCCCGGCATCCTCGCCGCCGTCACCCGCCGCCTCGTCAACGGACTGATCACCGACGAGCGCACCGCGGCGGCACTGCTCGCCGGCTAGCACCGTCCTTTTCCGAATTGCCCGGTGCCGCGCTTCAGTGCGCCGTCTTACGCCATTTCCCGGCATTCTTTCCTGCGCGTCGCCCGCCGGACTAGCGGTTGCACTGTCATGTCCAGATTCCCGCTTGACATAAATCACATCAGATGAATAATTGCCCACAGCCAAGGCAAATGCTCACTTTGGCTTTTGGGAGGAATTCGATGAAACTGAACACGCTCTTCCTGGGCCTGTGCGGAGCGAGCGCGCTTGCGTTTGCCGCTCATGCCGAGACCATCACCATCGCCACTGTCAACAATGGCGACATGGTCCGCATGCAGAAGCTGACGGACGACTTCACCGCCAAAAATCCCGACATCCAGCTCGAATGGGTCACGCTCGAAGAGAACGTGCTGCGCGAGCGCGTCACCACCGACATCGCCACCAAGGGCGGCCAGTATGATGTGATGACCATCGGCACCTACGAGGTTCCGATCTGGGCCAAGCAGCAGTGGCTCTTGCCGCTCGACAACCTTGGTGCCGACTACGACGCCGCAGACATCATCCCGGCCATCGCCGGTGGCCTTTCGGCTGATGGCAAGCTCTACGCCGCGCCCTTCTATGGCGAGAGCTCGTTCGTCATGTACCGCAAGGATCTGATGGAGAAGGCAGGGCTGACCATGCCCGACGCGCCGACCTGGGATTTCATCGCCGACGCGGCGCGCAAGATGACCGACCGCGCCGCCGACATCAACGGCATCTGCCTGCGCGGCAAGGCTGGCTGGGGCGAGAACATGGCCTTCCTGACCGCCATGTCCAACTCGTTCGGCGCGCGCTGGTTCGATGAGAAATGGCAGCCGCAGTTCGACCAGCCCGAATGGAAGAAAACACTGCAGTTCTATGTCGACCTGATGAAGGACGCCGGCCCGTCCGGTGCCTCCTCCAACGGCTTCAACGAGAACCTGGCGCTGTTCCAGCAGGGCAAGTGCGGCATGTGGATCGATGCCACCGTCGCTGCCTCCTTCGTCTCCAATCCGAAGGATTCGACGGTCGCCGACAAGGTCGGCTATGCGCTTGCTCCCGACACCGGTCTCGGCAAGCGCGGCAACTGGCTGTGGGCATGGTCGCTCGGCATTCCGGCCGGCACGCAAAAGGCCGAGGCGGCGCAGAAGTTCGTCTCATGGGCGACCGGCAAGGGCTATCTCGACCTCGTCGCCTCGAAGGAAGGTTGGGCCAACGTTCCGCCCGGCACGCGCACCTCGCTCTACAACAACCCCGAGTACCAGAAGGCCGCGCCCTTCGCCAAGATGACGCTCGACTCGATCAACTCGGCCGATCCGACCAAGCCCACCGTCAAGCCGGTGCCTTATGTCGGCGTCCAGTTCGTCGCCATTCCCGAGTTCCAGGGGCTGGGCACGACGGTCGGCCAGTTGTTCTCGGCGGCACTCGCCGGCCAGTCGAGCGTCGATGACGCGCTTGCCGGTGCACAGACCGCAGCGGTCCGTGAGATGACCCGCGCCGGTTACATCAAATAGGCAGATCCTCCCTGCCTGGCCGTCCGGTCTCCCAGTCCGGACGGCCCCTTTCGGTGACCTGAAACATCATCTGTCCGAACCGGGGTGATCGCCATGGCTACTCGACAGACCAGTTCGCTAGCGCGCCTGATGATGGCGCCTTCGGTGATCCTCCTTTTCATCTGGATGATCGTGCCGCTGGCAATGACCCTGTGGTTCTCGTTCCAGAACTATAATCTCCTCAATCCGGCCAATGTCAGCTTTGCCGGCCTGTTCAACTACAAGTTCTTCTACACCGATCCGGCCTTCTTCCAATCGATCTGGAACACGCTGGTGCTGGTGGTCGGGGTGTTGTTGATCACCGTCGTTGGCGGCATCGCGCTGGCGCTTTTGCTCGACCAGCCGATGTTCGGCCAGGGCATCGTCCGCATCCTCGTGATCTCGCCTTTCTTCGTCATGCCGCCGGTGGCCGCACTGGTGTGGAAGAACATGATCATGCATCCGGGCTATGGCGTGTTCGCCGACATCGCCAAGTTCTTCGGCGCCCAGCCTGTCGACTGGTTTGCGCAGTACCCACTGTTTTCGATCATCATCATCGTCGCCTGGCAGTGGCTGCCATTCGCGACGCTGATCCTTTTGACGGCGCTGCAGTCGCTCGACGGCGAGCAGAAGGAAGCCGCCGAGATGGACGGCGCCGGCTTCGTCAGCCGTTTCATCTATCTGACGATCCCGCACATTTCGCGCGCCGTAACCGTGGTCATCCTGATCCAGACCATCTTCCTGCTCGGCGTCTATGCCGAGATCCTCGTCACCACCAATGGCGGCCCGGGCTACGCCTCCACCAATCTGCCGTTCCTGATCTACCGCACGGCATTGCTCGGCTACGACGTCGGCGGCGCTTCGGCTGGCGGCATCATCGCGGTCATCCTTGCCAACATCGTCGCCTTCTTCCTGATGCGCGCCGTTGGCAAGAACCTGGACAAGTGAGGAGGAGACGATGGCACGCGCAGTCTCGACACGACGCAAGATCGGCTTCACCGTGGCAGCCTGGGTGGTCGCCCTGCTGATCTTCTTTCCGATCCTCTACACCATCATCACCAGCTTCAAGTCCGAGACGGAGGCGATCGCCGGCTTCAGCCTGGTCCCGTCGGGCACGCTGGAGAGCTATGCCGAGGTCCAGGCGCAGAGCAACTATTTCAAGTTCTTCCTCAACTCGGTGATCATTGCCGTCGGCTCGACCATCCTGGCGCTGCTGATCGCCATTCCGGCTGCCTGGTCGATGGCGTTCTCGCCGACCAAGCGGACCAAGGACATTCTGATGTGGATGCTCTCCACCAAGATGATGCCGGCGGTCGCCGTGCTGGTGCCGATCTACCTGCTCTTCCGCGACGCCAACCTGCTCGACACCCGCATCGGCCTGACCGTCATGCTGATGCTGATCAACCTGCCGATTGTGGTCTGGATGCTCTACACCTACTTCCGCGAAATTCCCGGCGAGATCCTGGAAGCAGCACGCATGGACGGCGCCACCTTATGGGGCGAGATCGTCCATGTGCTGACGCCGATGGCGGTGCCCGGCATCGCCTCGACCATGCTGCTCAACATCATCCTGGCGTGGAACGAGGCGTTCTGGACGATCCGCCTGACCACCACCAACGCCGCACCGCTGACTGCCTTCATCGCCTCGTTCTCCAGTCCGCAGGGGCTGTTCTGGGCGAAGCTGTCGGCGGCATCGACGCTGGCCATCGCACCGATCCTGATAATGGGCTGGTTCTCCCAGCGCCAGCTCGTCCGCGGCCTGACTTTCGGCGCCGTGAAGTAGTCGACCCCGCGGGAGGAAACCATGGGAAACATCACCCTCAAGAAAGTGTCGAAGTCCTTCGGCGCAACGACAATCATCCCGGAGATCGATCTCCAGATCGAGGATGGCGAGTTCGTCGTCTTCGTCGGCCCTTCCGGTTGCGGCAAGTCGACCTTGCTCCGGCTGATCGCCGGCCTGGAGGACACCTCCGCCGGCACGATCAGCATCGATGGCCGCGACGTCACCGGCGAGGCGCCGGCCAAGCGCCGGCTTGCGATGGTGTTCCAGTCCTACGCGCTCTATCCGCATATGACCGTCTACAAGAACATCGCCTTCCCGCTGAAGATGGCGGGTGAGGACGCCGCCGTCATCGACAAGAAGGTCAAGGATGCGGCGCGTGTGCTGAACCTGACCAATTATCTCGAGCGCCGGCCCGGCCAGCTCTCGGGCGGCCAGCGCCAGCGTGTCGCCATCGGCCGCGCCATCGTCCGTCAGCCCTCTGCCTTCCTGTTCGACGAGCCGTTGTCCAACCTCGACGCCGCGCTGCGTGGCACCATGCGGCTGGAGATCAGCGAACTGCACCACCAGCTCAAGACGACGATGATCTACGTCACCCACGACCAGGTCGAGGCGATGACCATGGCCGACAAGATCGTGGTGCTGAACGCAGGCAACATCGAGCAGGTCGGCTCGCCGATGGAACTCTACAAGACGCCGAAGAACCTGTTCGTCGCCGGCTTCATCGGCTCGCCCAAGATGAACCTGATCAACGGCGCGGCCGCCGCCAAGCATGGCGCGACGACGATCGGCGTGCGACCCGAGCACTTGGGCATCTCGACCACATCAGGTGAGTGGAAGGCGACCGTCGGCGTCGCCGAACATCTCGGTTCCGACACCTTCCTGCATGTCCAGGCCGGCGATGTCGGCACGCTCACCGTGCGCGCCGACGGCGAGCTTGGCGTGCGCCATGGCGAGACCGTCTATCTCACGCCGAGCCCGAACAAGATCCACCGCTTCGGCGCCGACGGGAGGGCCATGTGAGCGGTCGTCTCCAAGGCAAGTCGGCGCTGATCACCGGTGCTGCGCGCGGCATCGGCCGTGTGTTCGCCGAGGCCTACATCCGCGAAGGGGCTACGGTCGCCATCGGCGACATCAATCTCGACGCTGCGATGAAGACGGCGGCCGAGATCGGTCCGTCGGCCTATGCCGTCAGCCTCGACGTCACCAACCAGAGCTCGATCGAAGCGGCGATCAAGGTCGTCGAGCAGAAGACCGGAGAGCTCGACATACTGGTCAACAATGCCGCGCTGTTCGATCTCGGCCCGATCGTCGAGATTTCCAGGGCGAGTTACGACCGGCTGTTTTCGGTCAACGTCGCCGGCACCTTGTTCACCTTGCAGGCCGCCGCCCGCTCGATGATCGCACGGGGTAAGGGCGGCAAGATCATCAACATGGCGAGCCAGGCCGGGCGTCGTGGCGAAGCGCTCGTCGCCGTCTATTGCGCCACCAAGGCGGCTGTCATCAGCCTGACCCAGTCGGCCGGGCTCGACCTGATCAAGCATGGCATCAACGTCAATGCCATCGCTCCCGGGGTGGTCGACGGCGAGCATTGGGAGCATGTCGACGAGCTGTTCGCCCGTTACGAGAACCGGCCCCGCGGCGAGAAGAAGCGCCTCGTCGGCGAGGCCGTTCCCTTTGGCCGCATGGGCACCGCCGAAGACCTCGTCGGCATGGCGATCTTCCTCGCCGGAGCCGAGAGCCAATATGTCGTCGCCCAGACCTACAATGTCGATGGCGGCAACTGGATGAGTTGAAATGTCCTTCTCCCCAGGGGAGAGGGTGGCCGAGTGGGGCGAGGTCGGATGGGGTGTTCCAGTGTGACGCTCCGTCCAGCAACCCTCATCCGTCTCGGCACTGCGCGCCGATCCACCTTTTCCCGCAAGGGGAGAAGGTGTCGCGAAAGTCGGCGCCTAAACAGGAAAGCGTCGAACCATGACCGTGAAGCTCTCCCTCGCCACACTGCCGGATTTGCCTGCCAAGGTCGCGCGCCCGACTTACGACCGCGCCTCGCTGAAGGCCGGTATCGTCCATTTCGGCGTCGGCAACTTCCATCGCTCGCACCAGGCGGTCTATCTCGACGAGTTGTTCAACACCGGCCTCGGACATGACTGGGCGATCGTCGGCGCGGGCGTGTTCGAGGGCGAGAAGGCCGGACAAGCGAAGCTCGCCGGGCAGGACTGGCTGACATCAGTCGTCGAGCAGGACAGCGGCCATATGAGCGCCCGCGTCACCTCGGTCATGGTCGATTTCCTGACCCCCGGCGATGCTGCGGCCGTCATCGAACGTCTCGCCGACCCGGCGATCCGCATCGTCTCGCTGACCATCACCGAGGGCGGCTATTTCATCGATCCGGCGTCGGGCATCTTCAACCCGACCCATCCCGATATCGTCGCCGACGCGCAGAACGTCGCGGCGCCCCGGACCGTCTTCGGCATCATCCTCGCCGGCCTCCGGCGTCGTCGCCAGGACGGGGTCGTGCCATTCACCGTGATGTCCTGCGACAACATTCCCCACAATGGCCGGGTCACGGCCGATGCGGTGATCGGCCTGGCGCGGCTCGCGGACGAAACCTTCGCCGACTGGATCCGCGATAACGTCGCTTTTCCGAACTCGATGGTCGACCGCATCACGCCCGCCACCACCGATCGCGAGCGCGGCATTCTCGCCAGCGACTTCGGCATCGAGGACAGCTGGCCGGTGTTCTGCGAGCCGTTCAAGCAATGGGTGATGGAAGACCATTTCACTGACGGCCGTCCGGCGCTGGAAAAGGTCGGCGTCCAGTTTGTCCATGACGTCGCTCCGTTCGAGCTGATGAAGATCCGCATCCTCAATGGCGGCCACGCCACGATCGCCTATCCCGCCGGGTTGATGGACATTCATTTCGTCCACGAGGCGATGGAAAATCCGCTGGTGCGCGCCTTCCTGGCCAAGCTGGAGCGCGAGGAGATCATGCCCACGGTGCCGCCGGTACCCGGCGTGGTGCTGGAGGAGTATTGCCAGCTCATCGAGCGCCGGTTTTCCAATCCCAAGATCGGCGACACCGTCCGCCGCCTCTGTCTCGACGGTTCCAACCGGCAGCCGAAATTCATCATCCCGACCATATCGGATCGCCTGAAGGCGGGCGCTGGCATATCGGGGCTGGCGCTCGAATCGGCACTCTGGTGCCGCTATTGCTTCGGGGTGACCGATTCCGGTGCCATCATCGAACCCAATGACCCGAGTTGGGACCGCCTGCAACGAACAGCGCAGGCGGCGAAGAATGCGCCTGCGACCTGGCTTGCGATGGAGGACATCTATGGCGATGTCGGCAAATCCGCAGCCTTCGCGGCTGCCTTTGGCGACAGCCTCGACATGCTCTGGCAGTTGGGCACGCAGGAGACATTGACGCGCTATCTCGGCGATCGCCTCTGAACCAAATCCGGGGCGTCGCTGACCGCTGGAATTGGCCATGGCGCGCATATAGACTGCGCGTCATGGTGTTGATCTCCACGTCCTTGCCTCATCTGAACTCGCCGCCGGAAGGCTCTGGCTGTCGCGCGGTCGCGCCGTTCGGGGCGTCGTCGTTCTGATGGCGGCCTATCTATGTGCGGTCGATGTCGGTACCGGCAGCGCGCGCGCCGGCATCTTCGATGCCGCAGGCAAGCTGCTCGGGCGCGCTGAACATCCCATCGTCATGAACCGCTCGCCATCGGGCCATTGCGAGCATGACTCCGAGCAGATCTGGTCGGCTGTCTGCGACGCTGTGCACGGAGCCCGCAAGGCTGCCAGCGTCGACCCGGCTGAAATTGTGGGTATCAGCTTCGATGCGACATGCTCGACGGTGTTCCGGGGCAGGGCGGGCGAGCAGGTTGGTATTTCGAGCAATGGCGAGCAGCGTTGGGACACCATCGTCTGGCTCGATCATCGCGCACTGGCCGAGGCCGACGAATGCACCGAGACCCGCCATGACGTGCTCGGTTATGCCGGTGGGGTGATGTCGCCGGAGATGGCGACGCCCAAGCTGATGTGGGTCAAGCGTCACTTGCCGCAGAGCTGGGCGCGAACCGGGCAGCTTTTCGACCTTGCCGATTTTCTCAGCCACAAGGCCTCAGGCTCGTTCGCCCGCTCGCAATGCACGCTGACCGCCAAATGGACCTATCTGGCCCACGAACGTGAGGCCTGGCGTCACGATTTCTTTGCGGCGGTAGGCCTCGCCGACATCTTCGAGCATGCCGCTCTGCCCGAGCGCGCCAGCCCGGTCGGCGCCGACCTCGGTCCGCTCACGCCTATCGCCGCCGCGGCGCTCGGCCTGACCACGGCCTGCCGCGTCGGTGCGGGCATGATCGACGCCTTTGCCGGCGCCATAGGCGTCATCGGCGGCCTGTCCGGTATCGAGCGCCATCTCGCGCTGATTGCCGGCACCTCGAGTTGTGTCATGGCGATGTCGCCCGAGCCGCGCGCCTTTGCCGGTGTCTGGGGGCCGTATTTCGGCGCTGCATTGCCCGGCCTGTGGCTGAGCGAAGGCGGCCAGTCGGCGACGGGTGCGCTGCTCGACCACGTCATTCGCTGGCACGGCGCCGGCGGCGAACCCGACGCTGCGCTGCACCTGCGCATCACCGAGCGCATCATGGACCTGCGCGCCGTCGAGGGCCTCGACCTCGCCGGTCGCCTTCATGTGCTGCCCGACTTCCACGGCAACCGCTCGCCGCTCGCCGACCCGCATGCGCTCGGCGTGATCAGCGGGCTGACGCTCGATTCATCCTTCGACAGCTTGTGTCGGCTCTACTGGCGTACCGCGGTCGCCATCGCGCTCGGCCTGCGCCATGTGCTCGACGCGCTCAATGCCAATGGCTACGGCATCGACACGCTGCATGTCACCGGCGGCCACACCCGCAATCCGCTGCTGATGGAACTCTATGCCGACGCCACCGGCTGCACCGTCGTCGAGCCGCTGGGCGGGGATGCAGTGCTGCTGGGAACGGCGATGGCGGCAGCTGCCGCGGCCGGGCTCTATCCAAGTCTCACCGGGGCTTGTACGGCGATGCGCCAGGAAGGCCGCGCGCGCCGGCCCACCCCCTCGGCGAAGCAACGTTTCGACCGTGATTACCGGGTGTTCCTCGAAATGCACCGCCAGCGCAAGGCGCTCGATGACATCGCATGAGCCGCCCCCCATATCCCATGTTCATTCCGGCAGGAGGGATCGGTGCAGGCAATTCCAGAAACTGACGTAGACGAAGCTCCCACCGCCCAAGCGCTGATCGTTGTCGACGTCCAGAGCGCTTTCGTGTCGAGCACGGACGCGGTGCCGGGACATAAGCGGCTTCTGTCTGCGGTGGCGACGTTGCTCGAGAATGCGCGGGCGTCGGGCGTGGCCGTCATCTTCATCCAGAACGACGGTCCGGCAGGCGCCGTCGACGAGCCACACACGCCTGGCTGGCAACTGCATTTCACACCCTGGCCCGGCGAGCACGTCGTGCGCAAGGAACTCGACGATGCCTTCGATGGCACCAGCTTGAACGACCTGCTGTCGGTCTCCGGCATCGAGACCATCGCCTTCTGTGGCATGCTGTCGGAGATGTGCCTTGCGGCGACGGCGCGAACAGCGATGGCGCTCGGCTATGGCGTGATCCTGCCGCATGACGGCCATGCCACTTACGACGTGCCGCCTGGCCCTGGCGGCTCTGGGGGCGTTCCTGCGCATCTCGCCGCGCGGGCAGCGGAATGGTCGCTGGGCGACGAGGTGACGATCGTGGCTTCGGCGGGCGACGTCAAATTTGCCCGCCACCAAGCGGGCTAACTGCCCCGCAATTCATTCGTTTGGTCGTCTTCCGCAGTGTGCCGTTCGCGCCGCCTGGTGTCATCGTCAGACTTCTTGTGTTGCGCGGCTGCCGTCTTGCGGATGAAATCAAACCGGTTTTCTTCGGCATCTGCGAGCTTCGGCGGCGTGCCGGTCTTGCTTGAAAACTTGATCATGGGCGAAATCCTATTCTGCTGAAGCCGAGGAACCCGCCGGGACATGTCCTGGCGGCGGCGGCACTAGTCTTTCGGGAAGAAAATCAGGCTGAGTTTGACAACTGGCAGTGCGCGAACTGTCCGCGCCGGTGTCTCCGGCGCGGACGTAGGAAGATACGTCAGATATCAGGCTGCGAGCGCGGTGGCGCAGCCGATGGAGGCGCGGCGGTCGGGAGAGGTTTCGCCCGGCATGGTGGCCCAGCCGCCGGTCTCGACGAACTTCTGCCTGTCATAACCGACCGACTTGGCCTTCAGTTCGACCAGCTTTGCCGCTGCGTCGGGTGCCGCATTGAACCGCTCGACGCAGATGGTCGAGGCGAGCTGACCGCGCGCCACGTCGCCGGCCGTCTGTGCAAGTGTCTGCGAAGTGCCGCCGGTGACCCAGCCGCCCCAGCTGAAGCCGACGATCATCGTGGCGACGGCGGTGCCGACGCATGTCCAGACAAGCGTTGATTTGGACGGCTGGTAGCTTTCCCAACGTGCGGCGAGGGACTGCTTCTGGTTGCTCTGCATAGCCATGGAAACGTTCCTTGTTGATGGTGGGAAGTCACCATCCAGCCGTGTCGCGGCCAGATGGTTCAGGTGTCGCTTAGTAACCCATGCCGGCTGGGCTGCCGCCGTTGGAGGCTTCCTTCGCCGGACTGTCGGCGATCATGGCTTCGGCGGTGATCAGCAGGGCGGCGACCGAGCCGGCATCCTGCAGGGCCGTGCGAACGACCTTGGCGGGATCGACGATGCCGGCCTTGATCATGTCGACATAGGCTTCTGTCTGCGCATTGAAGCCCAGATTGGCATCCTTGCTTTCCATCAGCTTGCCGACGACGACGGAGCCTTCGACGCCGGCGTTGTCGGCGATCTGCCGGATCGGCGCCTCGAGCGCCTTCAGCACGATCGAAATGCCGGCGGTGACGTCGGCGTTCGCTCCGGTGAGCGTCTCAAGCGCTGCCTTGGCCCGCAGCAGGGCCACGCCGCCACCGGCGACGATGCCTTCTTCGACGGCAGCACGCGTGGCGTTCAGCGCATCATCGATGCGATCCTTCTTTTCCTTGACCTCGGTTTCGGTCGCTCCGCCGACGCGGATGACGGCGACCCCACCAGCGAGCTTCGCCAGGCGTTCCTGCAGCTTCTCCTTGTCGTAGTCGGAGGTGCTTTCCTCGATCTGCATCTTCAGCTGTGCGATCCGGGCTGCAATACCGTCCTTGCCGCCGGAGCCGTCGATGATGGTTGTCGTGTCCTTGTCGATGAGCACGCGCTTGGCCCGGCCGAGCATCTCGATGGTGACGTTCTCGAGCTTGATGCCGAGATCCTCCGAGATCATCTGGCCGGCGGTCAGGACAGCAATGTCTTCCAGCATCGACTTGCGGCGATCGCCGAAGCCAGGTGCCTTGACGGCGGCGACCTTCAGGCCGCCACGCAGCTTGTTGACGACGAGCGTGGCCAAGGCCTCGCCTTCGACGTCTTCGGAGATGATGAGCAGCGGCCTGCCGCTCTGCACCACCGCTTCGAGGATTGGCAGCAGGGCCTGCAGATTGCCGAGTTTCTTCTCGTGGATGAGGATGTAGGGGTCTTCCAGTTCGGCACGCATCTTGTCGGCATTGGTGACGAAGTAGGGGCTGAGGTAACCGCGGTCGAACTGCATGCCTTCGACGACGTCGAGTTCTGTCTCGGCGGTCTTTGCTTCCTCTACGGTGATGACGCCCTCATTGCCGACCTTGTCCATGGCCTTGGCGATCATAGCGCCGACAGAGGTATCGCCATTGGCGGCGATGGTGCCGACCTGGGCGATCTCGTCCGAAGACTTGACCTTCTTGGCGCGCGCATGGATGTCCTTGACCACGGCAGCCACGGCAAGATCGATGCCGCGCTTGAGGTCCATCGGGTTCATGCCGGCGGCCACCAGCTTGGCGCCTTCGCGGAGGATGGATGCAGCCAGCACGGTTGCCGTCGTTGTGCCATCACCGGCGAGGTCGTTGGTCTTCGAGGCCACTTCCCGCACCATCTGCGCGCCCATGTTCTCGAACTTGTCGGATAGCTCAATCTCCTTGGCGACGGTGACGCCGTCCTTGGTGATGCGCGGCGCGCCATAAGCGCGGTCGATGATGACGTTGCGGCCTTTAGGGCCGAGCGTCACCTTGACGGCGTTGTTGAGCAGCTCGACGCCACGCAACATGCGGTCGCGGGCATCGGTCGAGAATTTGATTTCCTTGGCAGGCATGATTTTCGTCCAGTTCGTTCTTGAGGTCGCAAAGCCGGATCAGGCGGCTTTCTTGGCGGCTTCGCTCGTGTCGACGATGCCCATGATGTCGGCCTCCTTGATGATCAGGAGATCCGCGCCGTCGATCTTGACCTCCGTGCCCGACCATTTGCCGAACAGCACTGTGTCGCCGGCCTTGACGTCGAGCGGGATCAGATTGCCGCTTTCGTCGCGGGTGCCCGGGCCAACGGCAAGGACTTCGCCCTGCTGGGGCTTTTCCTTGGCATTGTCGGGGATGATGATGCCGCCCTTGGATTTGATATCGCCTTCGGCGCGCCGAATGACGACGCGGTCGTGAAGTGGTCGGAATTTCATGAATGTTCTTTCTGCAGCCGGCGCATAGGGGACCGCATGTCCTATATACGCCCTTTGGCACTCGAATGACAGGAGTGCCAAAAATTATTCGCTATGCACGAGAGTATTCAAAAATAACAGGCGCCAGGGGGCGGATTAAAATTATGATTCAGTGCAAATAGGCTGGGAATTTGAATTCCAGGTCGAGAAACCCTATTTAAGGTGCAGTGGAATTTTTATTTTCCGCGCACGAAGAGGATTTCAGATATTGGATGTAGCCATGGAAAATTTTCTGGAAAAAGCGCAGTCCCGTTCGATCGAGGCACAGAAGAAGGCAGCAGAGCGCAACAGCGCCATGGCTGATTATCAGTCAGAAGCAAAGGCTCGGGCCATCAAGACGGCAAAGTTGCGGGAATTGCGCTTGGCCAAGGACGAGGCTGACCGCGCTGCCGAGGCCCTGAAACCCGTAGAAGCCAAGAAGAAGCGCGTGGCGCGCGCCGCAAAGTAGCAAGCGCATCACCTGACTGCCAATCCTGCCTGGAGCGTCAGCCCATGTGTACGCACCTGGGCGTCGTGCTTTCCGAAAAACGACTCCGATTTTCGGGCCGATGCGCGGGGCAGGATGCCAGTCGGTCGATGTACGATCAAGAATGCCGGCCTTGCTGTCAGCTAGCCTATTGTTTTGTAGAACATCCCTCCCCATATGAAGGCTCATCGGCACTCCGCCGGGAGCGAAACGCTCATCGAGATACGATGGTGGGTTTTGCCGCGGAATGCTGCATTTGCCCTGATTGACAGCTGGCCGACCACGAATGTACCGGCGGCATGCAAGTTTCAGGAGCCAGAGGGAAGCGGGCCTATGCCCGCTTTTTTCTTTTCTGGAGAGCTTTTGCCAAAAGCAGCTTCTGCCCGCGTCAGGCGGCTGGCCTGGCGTCGGCTTGAGGCAGCAGCCGGAACAGCGACCGGGCAATTCCCCCGACCTTCCCCTGGTCGACCTGCGCCGTGTCGTTGGGCAGCAGCGTCGTCACCTTGTCGACGCCGAGATCTTTCAGCTGGAACGGCGTGCCATGGCCAAATTCGAGATGTCCGCGGCCGATGATGCCGATCACCAGCGGCGAGCTGTCGGCCGTCCGCGCTTTGGCGATGTTGCAGGCAAACGCCCGATCCCAGGTCTGCTGCGCCCGGACGAAACGGTCGAACTCCGGCGCCTCGGGCGCTTTCACCTTGCGCGCCGGCGAGCCGCCGCCGGTGGTATCGAACAGATATTGCCGATAGGCCGGCGTCGCGTTTGCCGAGGGCGTGAGACCGTCACGCTCGTCGACAGGAACGGCGTCCCAGCCTTCCTTGCCGACCCGCGTCACCAGTTCGCGGTAGCAATTGAGCGCCAGCATCGGCACGCCAAACTCGCGGCAGAAATGGAAGATCGGAAGGTAGAGCTCGGCCGGGAACCCCCAGACCTTGCCCCATTCGGCAGCCTTCAGAAATTCGTCCCGCTCAAGACTGCCGGCGACCCACTGGTCGAGCACCGGCTGCAACCGGCGCGGAAACATCTCGAAACCGATGACGATGTCATTGCGCAAAGTCCGCATCGCCGTGCAGACATGCAACTGCCAGCGGTGGATGTCGAAGCGGTCATGCGTTTCGCCGAGCAGCAGCACGTCGCTCTGCGCGACCTCGCGCATCAACGCCGTATGATCGAGCAAAGCTCCGCTGTCGGCGTCGAGCCATGTCGCGACAGGGTGGTTCCATTCGGTCATGACGGTCACCCGAAGCTCGTCTGCGCGCCCGAAACGGTGAGCCCGGTCTCGGCGCCTTCGGCGGTCAGCGCGACGAAGCGCGCCTCGCCTGCGTTGTCCTCGCGGCGCCAGCCGCCGACCGATCCGCCCTTGAGATGAAGATGGAAGTCCGGCCGCATGACGTTGACGTAGCCCATGACAGGCTTGACCACCGGCATGTCGCCTTCCCAGGCCTGCCAGAAGGACGGACGGCTGAACTCGATCCTGACGCGGCCGCCGTTGCGCTCGGCCGCGGCGAAGGGTTCGAGCCCGGCATCGTCGGCGTCCAGTTCCTTGCGCTCGTCCAGGCTGCCGGTCCGCTCTTCGGCGGCAAGCTCGGTGCCTTGCGGGAAGGCCGCAAGCACGGCGTCGAACGGTTCGAGGCCCTCGAAGCCGGTGACATTGGCGATGCTCTCACCGTCGGCGCCGCGCAGTTCGATGCGCGGATAGGATTTTTCGCGCATCACCGACGTGCGATCGACGATGATTGTGACGACCGCCGCCAGCTCGATGCGGGAGTTGTGCTCGGCCCCTTCGCAGACCAGCCAGCCATCCTCGATGCGAACTTTCTCGACCGGGCCGATGCGCTCGTGAGTGGCGCCAAGGCGTTCCGAATTGATCATCACCCGGCCGATGGCCGGCAGCCGCGCCAGCAGGGCGGTGGGGGCGACGTCGAGGCGTTCGCGTTTGTGGGGCGTGCGGGCGGTCATGGGCATTTCCTATGCGAATTGCAGTGCTGGATTTTCGTTCGCCGCTTCGGCTTTCGGATCGAGATCGATGACGCGAATGGTCCCCAGCGCCTTCGGGCTGCGGTGCGCGACGATAACGAATGTCGTGGCCGGCAACTCTTTCTTGAGCACGGAAAACAGTTCGGCCTCGGCCGTCTCGTCGAGCGCGCTGGTGGCTTCGTCGAGGAACAGCCAGTCCGGCTTCAGCACAAGCGCGCGAGCCAGCGCCAAGCGCTGCAGTTCGCCACCAGAGAGGCCAGACAACACCAGCGGATGGCCTTCCCAGGCATCTTCGAGCCGCAGCATGTCGCTGTCGCCGAAGCCGACGGCTTCGATAGCCTGTCGCAATTCCTGTCGCGTGAAGGCCTCGGCTGGCGCGGGGTAGGCGACCGCTTCGAAGACGTCGCCTTGCGGGAAATAGGCCTTCTGCGACAGGAACAGCTTGCTGGCCGAGGGCATCTCGATGCGACCGTCGCCATGGTCCCAGCCGCCGGCCATCGCCTTGAGCAGAGTGGTCTTGCCGAGCCCCGACTGCCCGCGCAGCCACACTGCTTCGCCGGCGCCGATATCGAGGCGCGGTAGCGGCAGCAGCTCGCGCCCCTCCGGTGTCCGCAGCGTGAGCTTGTGCACATGCAGTCCGCCGGACGACGCCTCTTGGACGATGCCCGAAGCACGGCCGCGCACCGCCTCGGTCGCGGCGAGGAAGCCATCGAGACGGGAAGACGCGGCGACGAGGTTCGACAGCGGCTTGTAGGAGAAGATGAACCAGGACAGCGTGGTGACGACGTTGGAAAACGCCATGGCGATCTGCATCAGGCCGCCAAGCGCAATGCTGCCGGCGAGAAAGCCGGGCAGGGCAACGAACAGCGGGATGCGCAGCACCGTGTGCGAATAGGGAAAGGTGAAGCAGCCGAGCAGGAATTCGCGGCCCGCCATCTTGCGCCAGTTCTGTGCGATGCCGTCGAAGCGGCGGTCGAGCCCGGTGCGCTCGACGTTCTCGCCACCCATCAACGCGATCTCGTCGGCCGACTGGCGGATGCGCGCCATGGCGAAGCGGAAATCGCCTTCGCGCTTCTGCTGCGTGTAGAACAGCGATTTCAGCGGCCGGCCGAGCAGATGCGTCAGCCCGCTCGACAGCGCGACATAAATGAACGCCGCCCAGACCATGTAACGCGGGATCGAGACGTCGAAACCGAACAGCGAGAAGTTGAGCGCGAAGGTCGACAGCCCCCACAGCAGCGCGAGAAAGGAGAAGATACCGACGATCTTGGTGATCAGCTCGATGCCTTCGTCGAGGATACCCTTGACGAACAGGCCGCAATCGTCGGCGATGCGCTGGTCGGGATTGTCGACCTCGCGCGGGCAGTCGCCCTGGGTCAGTCGCCAATAGGCGCGGTCGGCGAACCACGAGCCGAGGGCTGCCTCGGTCAGTGACCTGCGCCACCTGATATGCAACATTTTCTGCAGGTAATCTGCCGTCAGTGAGCGCACCGAATTGGCTGCGACGATGCCGGCAAAGATCCAGATCTGCCAGACCGCCGCCTTGGCGTCGACCTTTTCCAGCGCACCGTAGAATTCCGAGGTCCAGCTCACCAGCCTGATGGTGAAATAGATGCCGGCCAGTTGCAGCGCGATGACCGCGGTGAGGTAGACGAGGCTCGTCTTGCCACCCTTGCCGGCAATGCAGAGCTTGAGCAGGCGAACGAACTGCCTGAGGACGTTGGTCACCGCGATGGCCTTTCATGCAAGACGCAGGGGCAACGTGCCCTGCGTCGGATCGCTGTCGATCTGGCTCAGAAGCGCACCGTTGCGCCGAGCTTGAAGGTGCGGCCTGGCGCCACCTGCATTTCCGGATTGTTGGCGTTGGCCACCGGCCCCGAGATCACGTTGGTGACGCCAGTGAGGGTGTTGGGGAAATAGCGGCGGTCGAAGATGTTCTGGATGCCGAAGTCGACATCGACATTTTCGGTCGGCTTCCAGCGGGCATAGGCGTCGAACACAGCATAACCGCCCGGCTTGAAGGCGTTGGGGTCGGCGCGTTCGGTGACGCCATGGGCGAAGGTGGCGACCAACTCCGTTTCGAGGTTCCAGTCGGGGACAAGGTAACGCCCGCCCAGCACCGCGGTGAGCGGTACCGCACCGTCGAAGGCCGTTTCGGCAGCACTTGCCGAAATCCGCTGCGTGCCCTTCTGGTAGGAGATCGAGCCGTTCAGGTAGAGGTTTTCGTAGACCTCGTACTCGCCGCCGAACTCGATGCCCCAGACCTTCACGTCCTCGACATTGTCTGAGGTGTAGTGGTTCGGCCTGCCCGGAACCTCCTGCAGAGAGCGGATGAAATCCTTGTAGTCGGCATAGAAGGCCGTGAGGCTGAAGTAACCCTTGTCGAGCTCGCCACGAATGCCGGCCTCATAGCTGCGCACGGATTCAGGCTTCAGGTTCGGATTGGGAATCAGGACGGATGGCGGAGACGTAAAAAGATTGTCCGACGACACGAACAACTGCTGCGACGTCGGCATCTTGAAGCCTTCGCCATAGCCGGCATAGAGCGTATAGGTGTCGTTCAGCTCATACATCGCGCTGATCCGCTTGATCAGCTTGGTCTCGTCGATCTTCTGGGGCTCGAAGCCGGGCTTCGGCTTGTAGTCGGCGTCGCCGGTGGGATCGATGGAATAGTGCGCCAGGCGCGCGCCTGGGGTGATGGTCAGCCGGTCGTCGAACAGCTTGATCTCATCCTGAAGGTAGATGTCGGCGCGGACGGTGTCGACCTTCGGGAAGTTGAAGCCCTGGTTGTTGGCGGTGGTCGTGGTGCCAGCTGTCAGGTTGTTGGTGATGTTGTAGCCGTCATAGTTGCTCTTGGTCAGATCGCCGTCGAAACCATAGGTCAGCTTGTGCGACAGGCCGCCCAGTTCGAAGGACGAGTTGGCCTGCACGTCGGCCTCGAGGAAATCCTCGCCATAATTGCGGACTTGGATGTTCTGTTGGCGGCGCGTTGGGTAGGTGCGCAGCTGATTGCTGTAGGTGTCGCGCTTCTGCGGCGAATAGGAGATCTGCCACTTGATCTCATCGAGCCACGGCGCGTCGACCTTCCAGTCGTGCGACAGGGCCAGCCTGTAACGCTCCATCTCCAGTTCGCGCTGCCAGCTGGTGTTGACGTACGTCGATCCCGCAGACGAGTCGTACATCTGCTGGATCGTCGTGTTGCGGTTGAACCACTCGCCGGTCAGCTTGACCTCGTGATCCTGGGTCGGGTTCCACTGCAGCTTCATCAGACCGTTGAAGGCGTCGGTGTCGGCGGGAAACGCCTTGTTGCACGGCCAGATCGCCTGGCGTGGACAGCCCCACTGGCCGCCATCGGCGCGGCTGTTGCTGAAATCGCCTTCCGACGCCCCGAGATGACCGAAGCTGCCGAGGAACTTGAAGTCGCCGGATTCAGCGGCCGCACTCACCTGCTTGCGGAACGAATCGTCGTAGCTGTCATAGGCGGTCTTCATCTCGACTGCCCATGGCTTCGAGCCGTTGAGAAGATCGTCGGGGTCGAGCGTGCGGAATGCGACTGCGCCACCCAGCGCGTCGGCGCCTTGGAGCACCGAGTTCGGACCGCGTACGATCTCGGCGCTGCGCATGTTGAAGGGGTCGACGAAGTCGCGGCTGCCGTCGATGATCTGCTCCTGGATGCGGCTGCCGTCGACACTCATCTGGACGCGGTTGCCGCCCATGGCGCGGATGTTGAAGCCGGTCAGCTGGCCGAACGGATTGGTAAGCGATGTCGTGCGCGAGACGGTGACGCCCGGCTCGTAGCGAACCATGTCCTGGATGTCGCGGACGACATGGCGCTGCAGCGTCTCGCGGTCGATGACCGACACCGACATCGGAATGTCGAGCACCTTCCCGGTGGTGCGCGCCGATGTGACGACGAGCCTGTCGAGCACGATGCGCTCTTCATTGCTCAGCAGCGGCTTCGTTTCCTCGACCTTCTTGGCCGGTGTCGTTGCCGTCTGGGCACTGGCGATGCCGGCCGATTGCAGCAACAGAAGCGAAACGCCGGCCAGAAGCATTTGCGACCGCGAACCGCGGCCGGTGTGAACGTTAGACATGACAGCCCCCTCGAAAAATCTGGAAAAGCTGGCTGTCCGCGAACGAAGGGCTGGCGTAAGTTAATATGAGTCTGTGACTCAAGATTGGTGATGGCTGTATAATGGGTCCTGCGGTGTGTGCAAGCCGGGTGATGCGCGGCGCGACACCTGGCCTCACCTGGAACAGACACATGCCGGCGCCGCCCAGCTACGGCTGGCGAGGATCTGGAAGACTTGTTTTGTTCGTCATTCCGCGAGGCGGGCGATTTTCGCCGAAGCGTTTCACAATAATATGACTATCATTGTCATATTATTTGACAGGAAAGCGCGAATGACCTAGCGAACCCGTCCCTGTTGTTCGAGCGGCGTCGGGTAGGCAATGAAATTTCGAGAGAAACTGAACGCCTTGCGCAAGATACCGCTCGGCGATTGGCGGATACTGATGCGGATCATGGGCATCTACCGCCGTAAGTTTTTTCTTGCCATTGCACTTTCGCTAGCCGGAATCGTGCTCTCGGTGACGGTTCCGATCCTTTCGCAGAAGATCGTCGACAGCGTCATGGTCGGCAAGGACGGTTGGGCAGCGACCCAGTTCGCCGCCATCGCCATCGTGGCGGCGGTTATCAGGCACATGACCTCACGCTGGCACAACTCGCTGATCAACGACGTGGACGCAAGGTTCACCGCCCGGCTGTCGAGACGCATCTACTTCCGCCTCATGCGCATCCCCTATGAGAGTTCGGCATCCGCAGGCGGAAGCACGATCAACCTCCTCAACGAATCCCAGCGTGTCGCCACCTTCATGCTGAGCGCTGCGCCGAATTTCTTCCTCACCATGTTGGGTGCTGCCGTCTCGTTCGCCGTGGCGCTGTACTACGACTATCTCATCTGCCTGCTGGCCTTTGTCGTTGCCCTGATCTTCGCCGCCTTTGCCCGCAAGACCAATGCCCAGCTGGGCGAGGCGAGCCGCAGCTCGTTCCGCCTCAACGGCGCTCTGCAGGGGGCGGCCGCTGAAACGGTAGGCAACATCCGCGGCATCAAGTCGAATGCGGTTGAGCGCTTCTTCATCGGGCGCTGGTCCGCGAAGTCGGCCGAAGCCATCAAGGCGCGCTGGCACATACTCGACCTCTCGCACTCCTATTCGTTCACGCTTGGCCTGCTGAGCGAGATCCTGACGCTGCTCGTCGTCCTCGTCGGCTGCTGGCGCATCCTGCGCGGCGATCTCACGATCGGTGGCCTGCTTGCGCTGCAGCTGCTCGTCACCCGAGCGACCATGCCGATGCTGACCAGTGCCGGCATCCTGATCCAGTTCCATTCGGTGAGCGCCACCGTCTCGGCCCTCGCGGCTTTCCTCAAGCGCCAGCCGGAGCGCGCCATCGTTGCCCCGGCGCTGCGTGCTGCTGATTTCGGCCCGATCACGGTCGAGGATCTGACCTTCCGCTATCCCGAGGCGACGGCTGCGGCACTCAACGGTGTCAGCCTGGTGCTGCCGGCGACGGGCGTCGTGGCGATCGTCGGCCGCAATGGCTCCGGCAAGTCCAGCCTGCTGCGCGTGCTTTTGGGACTGGAGCGCGATCATGCCGGCAAGGTGGCAATCGGCGGCATCGACGTCCGCGCCTACAATCCGCGCTGGCTGCGCGGCCGCATCGGTGTTGTCGACCAGGAGACGTCGCTGTTTTCGGGTACCATCCGCGAGAACCTTCAGGCGTCGCTGCCGCGCCCGCTTCGCGACGACGAGATCGACAAGGCGCTGGCGTTTTCCTCCGCCGACAAGTTCACCGCCGGCCTGCCCAAAGGCATCGACACCGAACTGGTGCAGGCAGGGCAGAACCTCTCCGGCGACCAGCGCCAGCGCCTGGCGATTTCGCGCGCCGTGCTGCGCGATCCGCACATCGCCGTTTTCGACGAACCTACTTCGGCGCTCGACGCCGAATCGGCGATGGCGCTCGAGCGTGAGCTGCTGGCCTTCGGCCGCGACCGCCTCGTCATCATCGTCACGCACCATCTGTTCTCGGCGCGTTCGGCCGACATGATCGTCGTGCTCGACGACGGCAGAATCGTCGGCACGGGCAGCCATGAGGCTCTGAATGCCGAATGCCCGGTCTATCAGGCGCTGTGGCGCGACTACGTCAGGGATTGATCGGCCGCCGGCGTTGATCGGTCGATGAGGTGGAAATGATTCTTCCACCTGTTGACACGACACCGGGCAGTCATACTACATGTAGACATCGTGGTCTTCCGAGTTGATTCCAGCTCGGGAGCTAAGAGGGAAGCCGGTGCGCGATTTCGCAATGCCGGCGCTGCCCCCGCAACTGTAAGCAGTGAGTTGCTGTCGCGTAGTGCCACTGGCGCCAATGGGCGCTGGGAAGGCCAGACAGCGGCAATGACCTGCGAGCCAGGAGACCTGCCGCGATCGAGTCTGAACGTCCACGGGCGGGGTGTCCGGTGGTGCGCTTGCGTTCCGCCGGCTTGCGCCGGCTGAAATCCGTCATGCGTCCGCCCAAGGCCCTTCGCCCCCAAACCATCGGGGAAGATGATGCCGGCGACCTCCACACTTCAATCCAGCGGAACCGACAGCGTTCCGTCCGCTCTCAGCCAGGGTTCCAAGACCGCGTCCGAACCTGGCTACCGTGTCATCCGGCGCAACGGCGCGGTGACGCCGTTCGACGCGACCAAGATCACTATGGCGCTGACCAAGGCATTTCTCGCCACCGAGGGTTCGGTGGCCGCCGGTTCGCGCCGCGTCCACGACGTCGTCGAGGAACTGGCCGGCCAGGTGTTCGCCGCGCTGACCAGGCGGGCAGATAGCGGCCGCACCTTCCATATCGAGGAAATCCAGGACCAGGTCGAACTGGCGCTGATGCGCTCCGAGCATCACAAGGTCGCCCGCGCCTATGTGCTCTACCGCGAGGAACGTGCCCGCGAACGCGCTGCCGCCAAGGTCACGTCGGTCGAGGTCGCCGCACCGCCGCTCCAGGTCAAGGCCGATGACGGCAGCCTGGCACCGCTGAACGAGACGCGACTGGCACGCATTGTCGACGAGGCCTGCAGCGGGCTCGAGGCCGTCTCAGCGGATGCGATCCTGGCCGAGACAAGGCGCAATCTCTATGACGGCATCACCGTCGACGAGCTTTCGCTGGCGCCGATCCTGGCCGCCCGTACGCTTGTCGAAACCGAACCGAACTACGCCTTCGTCAGCGCCCGGTTGTTGCTAGACCGGTTGC
Organism: Aminobacter sp. NyZ550; assembly: GCF_025628925.2. NCBI lineage: Bacteria > Pseudomonadati > Pseudomonadota > Alphaproteobacteria > Hyphomicrobiales > Phyllobacteriaceae > Aminobacter > Aminobacter sp. NyZ550. Next base: position 195,606 of record NZ_CP114190.1, on the reverse strand, counting down.
GGCGCGAGGCACTGAGCTTCGTCTCGGCCAGGTCTGAGCAGGCCACCCAGGCCGAAATGACCGAGCGCTATGCCACCTATTTCCCCGCCTTCGTCGCCACCGGCATCAAGGCCGAATTGATCGACCCCGAACTTGGCCGTTTCGACCTTGCCAGGCTCAGTGCCGCGCTGAAGCCCGAGCGCGACCTGCAGTTCCAGTATCTGGGTCTGCAGACGCTCTATGACCGCTATTTCCTGCACAGCAAAGACAAGCGTTTCGAACTGCCGCAGGCCTTTTTCATGCGCGTGGCGATGGGCCTGGCAGGCCGCGAGATCGACCGCGAGAGCCGCGCCATCGAGTTCTATGATCTTTTGTCGTCCTTCGATTTCATGGCCTCGACGCCAACGCTGTTCAACTCCGGCACGCTGCGCCCGCAATTGTCGTCCTGTTTCCTCACCACTGTCGCCGACGATCTCGACGGCATCTTCAAGGCGGTGAAGGACAATGCGTTGTTGGCCAAATATTCCGGCGGGCTCGGCAATGACTGGACCTCGGTGCGCGGCCTCGGCGCCCACATCAAGGGCACCAATGGCGAGAGCCAGGGCGTGGTGCCGTTCCTCAAGGTGGCCAACGACACGGCGATCGCCGTCAACCAGGGCGGCAAGCGCAAGGGTGCGGTCTGCGCCTATCTCGAGACTTGGCACGTCGATATCGAGGAGTTCCTCGACCTCCGGAAGAACACCGGCGACGACCGCCGCCGCACCCACGACATGAACACCGCCAACTGGGTGCCGGACCTGTTCATGGAACGCGTCGAGGCCGATGGCGAATGGACGCTGTTTTCGCCTGATGAGACGCCCGACCTGCACGACCTCTACGGCACGGCGTTCAAGGCGGCCTACGAGGCCTACGAAGCCAAGGCTTCGGCGGGCGGGATCAAGGTGTTCCGCACGGTCAGGGCGCTGGACCTCTGGCGCAAGATGCTGACCATGCTGTTCGAAACAGGCCATCCCTGGATCACCTTCAAGGACCCATGCAACATCCGCTCGCCGCAGGGCCATATCGGCGTCGTCCACTCGTCGAACCTGTGCACCGAGATCACCCTCAACACTTCGAAGGACGAGGTCGCCGTCTGCAATCTCGGTTCGGTCAATCTTGCCAATCATATCGCAGCCGAGGGGCTCGACATCGACCGTCTGGCGCGCACCGTGAAGACGGCGATGCGCATGCTCGACAATGTCATCGACATCAATTTCTACACCATCCCCGAAGCCAGGCGCTCCAACCTGCAGCATCGTCCTGTCGGCCTCGGCCTGATGGGTTTCCAGGATGCACTTCAGGCGCTGAAGATCCCCTATGCGTCAGACGCTGCCGTGGCCTTCGCCGACGCCAGCATGGAGGCGATCTCCTACAACGCGATTTCGGCGTCCTGCGACCTTGCCGCCGAACGCGGGCGTTATCCGAGCTTTGACGGTTCGCTGTGGTCGAAGGGCATCCTGCCGATCGATTCCATCGACCTCTTGGCCAAGGCGCGCCCCGGTGTCGACATGGACGGCGCCTCGACGCTCGACTGGGATGCCTTGCGCAAGCGCGTCAGGAAGACAGGTATGCGCAACTCCAACACCATGGCGATCGCGCCGACGGCGACCATCTCCAACATTTGCGGTGTCGCGCAATCGATCGAGCCGGCCTACCAGAACCTGTTCGTCAAATCGAACATGTCCGGCGACTTCACCGTGGTCAACGCAGCACTGGTGCATGAGCTGAAGGCGCGCGGCCTGTGGGACGAGGTCATGGTCTCCGACCTCAAATATTTCGACGGCTCGATCGGCCGGATCGACCGCATCCCCGACGACCTCAAGGCGCTCTTCGCTACCGCCTTCGAGATCGACAGTGCCTGGCTGATCGAGGCAGCGTCGCGTCGGCAGAAATGGATCGACCAGGCCCAGTCGCTCAACCTCTACATCGCCGATCCAAGCGGCAAGAAGCTCGACGCGCTCTACCGCCTGGCATGGAACAAGGGCCTGAAGACGACCTACTATTTGCGCTCGCGCTCGGCCTCGCATGTCGAGAAGTCGACGCTGAAGGGCACCGACGGCAAGCTCAATTCCGTCTCCGCTGTAGCTGTTGCAGCGTCAGTCCCAATCATCGTCAACGCCGATGTCGCATGGGGCAAGGCCTGCGCCATCGACGATCCCGAATGTGAAGCCTGTCAGTAAGCGGCGATCAGGAAAAGGAACAACAAGATGCTCGACTGGTCCGAACCAAAGGCTGCCGCCGCAACCATCCACCCCGCCTTCACAGGCGACGTCCCGCTTGCCGATGCCACGGGGCTGGGTGTGATCGAACGCGGCGGTGGCCGCGTCCGCGTCGACGACAAGCGCATGATCAACGCCCGTGCCGACGTGAACCAGCTTCTGCCGCTCAAATACCGCTGGGCCTGGGAGAAATATCTCGCCGGCTGCAACAATCACTGGATGCCGACCGAAGTGTCGATGCAGGCCGACATCGGCCTGTGGAAGTCGAAGGATGGGCTGACCGACGACGAACGGCGCATGATCAAGCGCAATCTCGGCTTCTTCGCCGCGTCGGAGAGCCTGGTTGCCAACAACATCGTGCTGGCCATCTACCGCCATCTGACCAATCCGGAATGCCGGCAATATCTGCTGCGCCAGGCCTTCGAGGAGGCGGTGCACACCCACACCTTCCAGTACATCGTGGAGAGCCTCAGCCTGGACGAAGGCGAGCTGTTCAACATGTACCGCGAGGTGCCCTCGATCACCGACAAGGCGGCATGGGCGCTGAAGCACACACAGCATCTCGACGATCCGGATTTCAGGACCGGCACGCCTGAAGCCGACCAGGCCTTCCTGCGCGACCTCGTCGCTTTCTACGTCATCTTCGAGGGCATGTGGTTCTACACCGGTTTCGCCCAGATATTGTCCTTGGGCCGGCGCAACAAGATGGTCGGCATTGCCGAGCAGTACCAGTACATCCTGCGGGACGAGTCGATCCATCTGAACTTCGGCATCGACGTCATCAACCAGATCAAGCACGAGAACCCGCATCTGTGGACGCCGGCGTTCCAGGATGAGATCCGTGGCATGATCCGCACGGCTGCTGAGCTCGAGGCCTCCTATGGCCGCGATACGATGCCGCGCGGTTTCCTTGGCCTCAATGCAGCGCTTTGCGAAACCTATATGCACTTCATCGCCAACCGGCGCTGCGCCCAGCTCGGCCTGCCGCCGGTCTTCGCCGAAGTCGAGAACCCATTCCCGTGGATGTCCGAGGCGATGGATTTGAAGAAGGAGAAGAACTTCTTCGAGACCCGTGTCATCGAATACCAGAATGGTGGAGCACTGGCATGGGACTGACCTGGAACCGTCCCACCATTGCATCGGTCATGCCCGAACCCGAACAGGTGTTCCTGGCTTGGCTGGTCGCGCAGCCTGAAGGCGGCAACCTCCACGAGGCCGCCTCGCGGCAGGCCACTCGGCTCGCCGAATATGGTGGCAGGCATCCGGGGCCGCGCCGGCTCAGGCAATTGTTCCTGGACCTTGCCGCCGAACTCGGCGGCGGCAGGGCCATGCCGTCATGAAGCGAAGGATTCTTGTCATCGGCATCGGTGCGGGCAATCCCGACTATGTCACGATCCAGGCTGTCGATGCGCTCAACCGGGTCAACGTCTTCTTCATCCCCGACAAGGGTATCGAGAAGGACGGGCTGGCGCGGGTCAGGCGCGAGATCTGCGAACGCTTCATCCGCGACCAGAGCTATCGCACCGTCGCGTTCGAGGTGCCTCGCCGCAGGCCGGCGGCGGAGGACTACGGCACCGCCGTCGCAGATTGGCATGACGCTGTCGAAGGCGTCTACCAACAGCTGCTCATGGAGGAACTCGAGGAAGACGAGTGCGGCGCGTTCCTCGTCTGGGGCGATCCGACGCTTTACGACAGTACCCTGCGCATCCTCGACCGGCTGCAGGCCAAGGGCGGCTTCGAACTCGAATATGATGTCATTCCGGGTATCACCAGCGTCCAGGCGCTTGCCGCCCGGCACAAGGTCACGCTGAACAGGATCGGCCAGTCGATCGCCATCACCACCGGTCGCAAGCTTGCGGAGGGTTTTCCCAACAATGCCGACAGCGTCGTCGTCATGCTCGACGGCGAAGGTGCCTTCGCCGGTCTCGATGGTGATCTCGACATCTGGTGGGGCGCCTATGTCGGCACGCCGGATGAAATCCTGGTGTCGGGCAAGTTGCGCGAGGTCGTCGGCGACATCGAGCGCATCCACAAACAGGCGCGCGAGCAAAATGGCTGGATCATGGACACCTATCTGCTGAAGCAGCCGGACTAGCCGGCAGGCTGGTCGTGTTGCGCGTGGTCGCAAATGCGACAACGACACACTCGACATATTGACATAAAGATGTCTTTATGTGACCTGACGGCTTTGTCGCCGAAAGGATGAAAAGTGTCGCAAAACGCCACCTCGCTCGACGCCCTGTTTGGGTCGGTTGCCGCCAAGCCAGACGGTTCGGAGGTGATGGCAGCGCTGAAAGCGGCGGCGAGTGAGCGCATCCTGATTCTCGATGGCGCGATGGGTACCCAGATCCAGGGGCTCGGCTTCGACGAGGACCATTTCCGCGGCGACAAATTCACCGGTTGCGCCTGCCATCAGCAGGGCAACAACGACCTCTTGATCCTGTCGCAGCCCAAGGCGATCGAGGAGATCCACTACAAATACGCCATCGCCGGCGCTGACATCATCGAGACCAACACCTTTTCGTCGACCTCCATCGCCCAGGCCGACTACGGCATGGAGGACATGGTCTATGAGCTCAATCGCGACGGCGCGCGGCTGGTCCGCCGCGCCGTCGTCCGGGCGCAGCAGGAAGACGGCAAGCGCCGCTTTGTCGCCGGCGCGCTCGGGCCGACCAACCGCACCGCCTCGATCTCGCCTGACGTCAACAATCCCGGCTACCGCGCCGTCACCTTCGACGATTTGCGCATCGCTTACGGCGAACAGCTGCGTGGCCTGATCGACGGCGGCGCCGACATCATCCTGATCGAGACCATCTTCGACACGCTCAACGCCAAGGCGGCGATCTTTGCCTGCGACGAGATCTTCATCGAAAAGGGCGTGCGCCTGCCGGTGATGATTTCGGGCACCATCACCGACCTGTCCGGCCGCACATTGTCCGGCCAGACGCCGTCGGCCTTCTGGAATTCGGTCCGTCATGCCGAACCGTTCACGGTCGGCCTCAACTGCGCGCTTGGTGCGGCCGCCATGCGCCCGCATCTGGCCGAACTGTCCGATGTCGCCGAGACCTTCATCTGCGCCTATCCCAATGCCGGCCTGCCCAACGCCTTCGGCCAGTATGACGAGAGCCCCGAATTCATGGCCTCCCAGGTCGAGGAATTCGCGCGCGAGGGTTTCATCAACATTGTCGGCGGCTGCTGCGGCTCGACGCCTGAGCACATCCGCGCCATCGCGCAGGCTGTCGCCAAATATCCACCGCGCCAGGTGCCGGAGCTCAAGCCGCAGATGCGCCTGTCGGGCCTCGAGCCGTTCACGCTCACCGACGAGATCCCCTTCGTCAATGTCGGCGAGCGCACCAACGTCACCGGCTCGGCCAAGTTCCGCAAGCTGATCACATCAGGCGACTATGCCGCCGCCCTCGACGTCGCCCGCGACCAGGTCGTCAATGGCGCGCAGATCATCGACATCAACATGGACGAGGGCCTGATCGACTCGAAGAAGGCGATGGTCGAGTACCTCAATCTGATCGCCGCCGAACCCGACATCGCGCGCGTGCCCGTCATGATCGACAGCTCCAAATGGGAGGTGATCGAGGCCGGGCTGAAATGCGTCCAGGGCAAACCGATCGTCAATTCGATCTCGATGAAGGAAGGCGAGGAAGCCTTCCTGCATCATGCCCGGCTGTGCCGGGCCTATGGCGCTGCCGTCGTCGTCATGGCATTCGACGAGCAGGGTCAGGCCGACACCAAGGCGCGCAAGGTCGAGATCTGCACCCGCGCCTACAAGCTCTTGACCGAGCAAGCCGGCTTCGCGCCCGAGGACATCATCTTCGATCCCAACATCTTCGCTGTCGCCACCGGCATCGAGGAGCACGACAATTACGGTGTCGACTTCATCGAGGCGACGCGGGAAATCACCCAGACCTTGCCGCATGTCCATGTCTCGGGCGGCGTGTCGAACCTGTCGTTCTCGTTTCGCGGCAACGAGCCGGTGCGAGAGGCGATGCACGCCGTGTTCCTGTATCACTGCATCCAGGCCGGCATGGACATGGGCATCGTCAATGCCGGCCAGCTCGCCGTCTATGAATCGATCGACCCGGAGCTGCGCGAGGCCTGTGAGGACGTCGTGCTCAACCGCCTGCCCAAGGCCGGCGGCACCGCCACCGAAAGGCTGCTGGACATTGCCGAGCGCTTCAAGGGCGCGGCCGGCAAGGAAGCAAAGGAGCGCGATCTCGCCTGGCGCGACTGGCCGGTCGAGAGCCGTATCAGCCACGCGCTGGTCAATGGCATCACCGAATTCATCGACGCCGACACCGACGAGGCGCGGCTGCAGGCCGAGCGTCCGTTGCATGTCATCGAAGGCCCGCTGATGGCCGGCATGAATGTCGTCGGCGATCTGTTCGGTGCCGGCAAGATGTTCCTGCCGCAGGTCGTCAAGTCGGCCCGTGTCATGAAGCAGGCGGTGGCCGGCTTGCTGCCACATATGGAGGCGGAGAAGGCGGCCAACGCCGCCAATGGGATCGACAATGGCGAACGCCAGACTGCCGGCAAGATTCTGATGGCGACGGTGAAGGGCGACGTCCATGACATCGGCAAGAACATCGTCGGCGTCGTGCTGGCCTGCAACAACTACGAGATCATCGATCTCGGCGTCATGGTGCCGGCAACCAAGATCCTCCAGGTTGCCAAAGACGAGAAGGTCGACATCATTGGCCTGTCCGGCCTGATCACGCCCTCGCTCGACGAAATGGCGCATGTCGCCGCCGAAATGGAGCGCGAGGGGTTCGACATTCCGCTGCTGATCGGCGGCGCCACCACGAGTCGTGTCCACACCGCGGTGAAGATCCATCCGCGCTACAGCGCCGGCCAGACAATCTACGTCACCGATGCCAGCCGCGCTGTTGGCGTGGTGTCCAACCTGCTGTCCCCTGAGGCCAAGGGCGGCTACGTTGAACAGGTGCAGGCCGAATACCAGAAGGTCGCCGACGCCCATCACCGCGCCGAAGCTGACAAGCAGCGATTGCCGTTGGCCAAGGCGCGTGCCAATGCGCACAAGGTCGACTGGTCATCTTATGCGCCGCCGAAGCCAACCTTCCTCGGCACCAGGGTGTTCGAAGCCTGGGACCTGGCCGAACTCGCCCGCTACATCGACTGGACGCCGTTCTTCCAGACCTGGGAACTCAAGGGCCGTTACCCCAAGATCCTCGAGGACGAGAAGCAGGGCGCCGCGGCGCGCCAGCTATTCGACGACGCGCAGGCGATGCTGCGCAAGATCATCGACGAGAAGTGGTTCGCGCCCAAGGCCGTCATCGGCTTCTGGCCGGCCAATTCGGTCGGCGACGACGTCAGGCTGTTCACCGACGAGGCACGCAGCGAGGAGCTTGCCACCTTCTTCACCCTGCGCCAGCAGCTGACCAAGCGCGACGGCAAGGCCAATGTCGCACTGGCCGACTTCATCGCTCCCGCCGACGGCGGCAAGCCGGATTATCTCGGCGGCTTCGTGGTCACTGCAGGCATCGAGGAAGTGGCGATCGCCGAGCGCTTCGAACGCGCCAATGACGACTACTCCTCGATCATGGTCAAGGCGCTGGCCGACCGTTTCGCAGAGGCCTTCGCTGAACGCATGCACGAGAAGGTGCGCAAGGAGTTCTGGGGCTACGCGCCTGATGAAGACCTCGCGCCCGACGACCTGATCGGCGAGCCCTATCGCGGCATCCGTCCGGCGCCGGGCTATCCCGCCCAGCCCGACCACACCGAAAAGGTGACCTTGTTCCGCCTGCTCGATGCCGAGAAAACCGCCGGCGTCAGCCTCACCGAAAGCATGGCGATGTGGCCGGGCTCGTCGGTCTCCGGCATCTATCTCGCCCACCCCGAGAGTTATTATTTCGGCGTCGCCAAGGTCGAGCGCGACCAGGTCGAGGATTATGCGCGGCGCAAGGGCATGACCGTCGCCGAGGTCGAGCGCTGGCTCGGGCCGATCCTCAACTATGTGCCGGCATCGTTCGCCGAAGCGGCCGAATAGCAACACGATGACATCACATGGGCTCTGTCGCCTTTGCGCTGAGCCCATGTCGTTTTCATGCTCGTGCCCGGCCACCAATCCGTGGTCTGATCCGGTCATGTTCAAGGTGCTGCTTCGAGTGTGAGACGAAGCGGAGAATTGGGAAGCCGGTGAGAAGCCGGCGCTGCCCCCGCAACGGTGGCGGAGTTATTGTTTCGACGGGAGACCACTGGGCAAGCCGGCCTGGGAAGGTGTCGAGACAGTCCGAAAGGACAGCTCCGAAGCCCGGAAACCAGCCTTGAACCTGACAGAACTCGACTGATCGCGGTGGGCGGTCAAGAGGCGGATCGTTGCTGCACGGACCTCTGCGTCCGCCGGCTGGCGTTCTTCCCAAATCAAGCCACCCGTTCAGTCCTTGGTGCGAGGACAGGACATGGATGCGAAGAACGAAATGCTGAAGCTGCTGCGCGGACGCCGCGACGGATTCAGCCTGGCACAGCCCTTTTACACCGACCCGGATTTCTATCGGCTCGACCTTGAGCTGATCTGGTACCGCGACTGGCTGTTTGTCGGCCATGACTGCGAACTGGCCAAGCCGGGCAGCTTCTTCACCGTCCAGGTCGGCGACTATCCCGTCGTGCTCGTCCGCGACCAGAAGGGTGAGCTGCGCGCCTTCCACAATTCCTGTCGCCACCGCGGCAGCCGCGTCTGCACGACAGAAAAGGGCACCGCGGCAAAGCTCGTCTGCCCCTATCACCAGTGGACCTACGAACTCGACGGCCGCCTGCTGTTCGCGCGCCAGATGGCGGAAGGCTTCGACAAGAGCCAGTTCGGCCTGAAGCCGGTCGCCTGCGAATCCGTCGGCGGCTACATCTTCATCTGCCTCGCCGACGAGCCCGCCGACTTCGCGCCGTTGCGGGCCATGGTCGAGCCGTACCTGCTGCCGCACCGGCTGCGCGAAGCCAAGGTCGCCTTCGAAAGCACAATCGTCGAGGAGGGAAACTGGAAGCTGGTCTGGGAAAACAACCGCGAGTGTTACCACTGCGCCGGCAATCACCCTGAGCTGTGCAAGACCTTTCCCGAGGCGCCGAACGTTACCGGCGTCAATGGCGCCGAAAGCGATCCCGAAATGCTGGCGCACTGGGCAAAGTGCGAGGCGGTGGGGTTGCCGAGCAAGTTCCGCATCGATGCCGGCGGCCAGTACAGGGCGACACGCGCGCCACTGCTGCGTGACGCGGTGAGCTACACCATGTCGGGCAAGCGCGCAGTGCGGAAAAACCTCTCCGACAGCGTCTCGGCCGACAGGATCGGCACGCTGCTGCTCTATCATTATCCGACAACCTGGAACCATGTGCTCGGCGACCATGCCGTCACCTTCCGCGTGCTGCCGATCAGCGCCACGGAAACGGCCGTCACCACCAAATGGCTGGTTCACAAGGATGCCGTCGAAGGCGTCGACTACGACCTGGCCGAACTGACCCATGTCTGGACCGAGACCAACGACCAGGACCGCCGCATCGTCGAGGAAAATGCCTTCGGCATCAAATCGCCGGCCTACGAGCCCGGGCCTTATTCGGAGGAACACGAGGGCGGCGTCATGCAGTTCATCGAATGGTACGTCGGCTTCATCGAACCGCGGCTGGCCGACGGCGGCAAGCCGGTCCTGCGCAACGTCGCCTGACCGGGAGAAGGGCATGAACGCGATGACCGAGCTTGGCCTTTACCGCAACCTCGACGAAATGGCGCCCTGGAACGACCGGCTCCAGGTGCTGGAGGTCATCGGCGTCACTGACGAGGCGCCCGACGTTAGGACCTTCACCTTCCGCTCCGACAACCAGACCTGGTTCCGCTACAAGCCGGGCCAGTTCGTGACGCTCGAACTGCCGGCCGAACCAGCACCCGTCATGCGCACCTACACCCTGTCGTCCAGCCCGTCGCGGCCGTTCTCCATCGCCGTCACCGTCAAGGCGCAGGCGGGCAGCGTCGGCACACGCTGGATGTTCGACCATCTGAAGCCGGGCGTCCGCATCAAGGCCTATGGCCCTTCAGGCGACTTCTCGCTGCACCAGCATCCGGCCGCCAAATATCTGTTCGTCTCGGCCGGGTCCGGCATCACGCCGATGATGTCGATGCTGCGCTGGCTAAACGACTGCGCGCCGTGGACGGACGTTGCCTTCGTCAACTGCGCGCGCCGTCCGGAAGAAATCATCTTCCGGAAGGAGCTCGAACTGCTGGGCGCACACATGCCCGGACTGTCGCTCGGTTTCATGATCGAGGAGCGGTCGAGCCGCGAAGGCTGGTTCGGCCATATGGGCCGCATCGATGCGGTGCGACTGCCGTTGCTGTCGCCCGACTTCCGCGAGCGTGAGGTGTTCTGCTGCGGCCCAGATCCCTTCATGCGCGCCGTGCGCGGCATGCTCGAGTCTTCCGGCTTCGACATGTCCCGCTACCATCAGGAAAGCTTTGCCGCACCTGCCGTCGAGGAGGTCCCCGCGCCGTTCTCGACGCCGGGCGGGGACAGCGAGACTGTGCCGGATGCCGTCCTGCCGGTTCGTTTCGCGTTGTCTGATGTCGACGCCGACTGCCTCTCCGGCCAGACCGTGCTGCAGACGGCGCGTGCTTCGGGCGTGCGTATTCCGGCGGCCTGCGAGTTCGGCCTATGCGGCACCTGCAAGGTCAGGAAGCTCTCCGGCGAGGTCGAGATGAGCCACAATGGCGGCATCCTCGACCATGAGATCGACGATGGCTTCATCCTTGCCTGCTGCTCGAAGCCGCTGTCGGCGATCGAGGTCGAGGCGTAGCGCAAGTCAGGAAAACCGTGCAGCGGTTTCCGTCCGGAGTTGGGAAAAGTCAGCGGTGGTGCAGCACCAGCGGCGCGCCGCCGACGTCGATGACGTCCATGCCGTAGCCGAAGACGCGGGCCAGCATGTCGGGCTGAAGTACCTCGGCCGGCGATCCGTCGGCGACGACGCCCCCCGATTTCATTGCAACGATCCGGTCGGCATAGACGGCGGCGTGATTGATGTCGTGCAGCACGACGATGACGGTGCGTTTGTCGTTGTCGGCGGCCGCGCGCAGGTCACGCATCAACTGGCGGGCAAACAGCATGTCGAGATTGTTCAGCGGTTCGTCCAGCAGCATGTAGTCGGTGCCCTGGCAGAAGGCCATGGCGACCATGGCGCGCTGGCGCTGGCCGCCCGACAGATTGTCGAGGAAGCGGTCGGCGAGATCCATCAGGCCGAACTGCTGCAATGCCGTCTCGATCAGCTTCGTGTCGTTTGCGTCGATTCGCCCGCGCTGGTGCGGAAAGCGGCCGAAGCCGACGAGTTCACGCACCTTTAGTCGGCTTGCCACCGCCGGGTCCTGGCGCAATATGGCGAGCGTCCTGGCCAGCTGGCGGCTTGGCGTCGTGTCGACCGGCAGGCCGTCGACCGAGATCGATCCGCTCTGCAGCGGCTGCAGCCGGGCGATCAGCGACAACAGGCTCGACTTGCCGGCGCCGTTGGGCCCGACCAGCGCCGTCACCCCACCCTTGGGCATGGTCAGCGACACATCCTCCAGGATTTGCGTGTCGCCGAGGCGCAACGAAACATTCTTGATCTCGATCATCGCTTGCTCGTTGTGATCAGCATGGCCAGGAAGACGAGGCCCCCCACGAATTCGATGACGACGCCGAGCGTCGCGGCACCGCCCAGAAGATGCTGCAGCACCATCTGGCCGCCAAGCAGCACGATGACGGCGGTCAGCATCGCCGCCGGCAGCAACAGGTGATGGCGGCGGCTATCGACGATGCGCTCGGCCAGCGCCACCACCAGAAGCCCGAAGAAGGTTACCGGCCCGACCAGCGCCGTCGACACCGCAACCAGGGCAGCCACCAAAAGCAGCAGCCCGGTCAGCGCCTTGGTCCATGACACGCCAAGCCCGGTGGCACTGTCGGCGCCGAGTGCCACGATGTCGAGCAGGTGGCGCTGGCGCCAGAGGATGATGGCGGCAATCGTCGTCACCACCAGGCCGATGACGACCAGGTCCGGCCGCACCGTGTTGAAGTCGGCGTAACTCGAACCTTGGACGACGGCGAATTCGTTCGGGTCGATCAGCCGCGCGATAAGCGAGGCGAGGCTGCGGAAAAGCACGCCGAGCACGACGCCGGTCAGCAGCAGCAGGCCGATGTCGAACCGCCGCCGCAGCATCGGCAGGAACAGTACCAGCGCCATGACCATCATCAGGCCGGCCTCGCCGGCGAATTTCAGGCGCGGGTCGAGCGCGACGTAACCGACGCTGCCGAGCGCCAGCACCAGCGCCATCTGGCCGAACAGGTAAAGCGCGTCGAGCCCCATGATCTGCGGCGTCAGCACCCGGTTTGCGGTCACCGTCTGGAACACCACCGTCGAGATGGCGATTGCCACGCCGACCTGAATCAGCGTCACCAGCCGCACGGCGCGCAGTTCGAGCGCGAAGGCGATGTTGCCGCGCAGGCCGATGGTCATGAAGGCAATCACCGCGATCAGGGCCGCGACAGCCATTGTCAGGAGACGTTTGTCAGGCACGCTGCGCCCGCCCGAACAGGATCCACAGGAACAGCCCCGAACCGACGACGCCGAGCACGGTACCGACAGGAATTTCGTAGGGGTAGCGGATGACGCGGCTGACGACGTCACAGGCCAGCAGGAGTGTAGCGCCGTTGACGGCGACCCAAGGCAGGGCGCTCTTCAGATTGTCGCCCATCAGGCGCGAAACGAGATTGGGTACCACCAGTCCGACGAAAGGGATCATGCCGACGACGACGACGGCCAGCGACGAGATCACCGCCACCATGACCAGGCCGAGCTGGACGATGCGTTGGTAGTTGAGGCCGAGCCCGAGGCTGACCTCGCGCCCCATCGCGGCGATGGTCAGCCGGTCGGCGACCCACCAGGCCAGAGCCACCATGGCAGCCGTGATCCACAGCAGCTCGTAGCGTCCGCGCAGCACGCCGGAGAACTCGCCATTGGTCCAGACGTCGACATATTGCAAAAGGTCGGTCTGCCAGGCGATGAACGTCACCGCAGCCCCGATGACGCCGCCATAGACGAGGCCAAACAGCGGGATGAGAAAGGGCTGCGTCGGCGGCAGCCGATGCGCGATGCCAAGGAAGATCGACGTGCCGGCAAGTGCGGTCACGCTGGCGCCCAGCGTCTTCATCGCGATCGAGGCGGTCGGAACCAGCAAGGTCACGGCAAGCACGCCGAGCGCGGCGCTCTGGCCGGTGCCGGTGGTGATCGGCTCGACGAAGCGGTTGCGCACCAGGATCTGCAGCACCAGCCCCGCAATCGCCAGGCCGGCGCCGGTCAGCACCACGGCCACGGTTCGCGGCAGGCGGCTGACCAGGAGAAGCTGTAGCGCACCGGCATCGGTGAACACGCTGTCCACAGGCAGATCATCGACGCCGATGCTCAGGCTGACGGCAAAAAGCCCGACGAGCCCGGCGGCGACGAGCAGCCGGATGTTGGGCAACGCTGCCATCACTTGGCCTTGGCGAAGGCTTGCTCGATGGTGGACAGCACGCGATGCGTCGACTGCACGCCACCGGCGGCGATGTAGAAGTCGGGCGACGGTAGGAAGATCACCTGGCCCTTCTTCCATGCGGTCGTCTGGGCTACCAGCTCGTTGTCGAGCGTTGCCTTGGCGCCCTGGTCGTTCGAGCCGATCGCGGCGGCGCGGTCGAGCACCAGCAACCAGTCCGGGTTGGTCTTGCTGATGAATTCGAACGAGATCGCCTCGCCATGCGTTGCCGCCTCGACGTCGGCGACAGCCGGCTCCAGGTCGAGCGTCTTGTGCACCCAGCCGAAGCGCGAGCCGGGGCCGTAGGCGGTGATCTTCGGGCCGTTGGTCATCAGGATCAGCGCCTTGCCCTTGCCCTTGACGGCCTGCCTTGCGGCTTCGACCGCGGCGTCCAGCTCCTTGGCGGCAGCGGCTGCTTCGTCCGGCTTGGCGAACAGCTCGCCATAGGCGGCGAGGCGCGCCTTGGCCTGGGTCACCAGGTCGTCGCCATCCATCGTCATGTCGATCGTCGGCGCCACGCGCGACGTCGCCTCGACCTGCGTCGACGAACGGCCGCCGACGATCACCAGATCGGGGGCGAGCGCATTCAGCGCCTCGAGGTCTGGCTCGAACAGCGTGCCGACGACGGTAGCGCCCTTGGCGACGCCGGCGAGTTCCGGCACGAACAGCTTGTCGGGGATGCCGGCCGGCTGGATGCCGAGGCGGTTCAGCGTATCGATCGCGGCGATGTCATAGACGGCGACCTTGGCCGGCACCTTGTCGATGGTCTTGGGGCCGGTTGCGGTGGTGATCTCGACCGCAAGGGCGGGTGCGGTGGCAATAGCCAGTGCCGCCGAAAGAGTGGCCAGCAGGCGAACAAACTTCATCTGTTATCTCCGTCCTTGTCGGTGGGCGTTGGTTGGATAAAACCTTCGCCAAATACTCTTCTTTTGCGCATATCAGAAGCTGCCGGTGCGCAGCAAGACTTCGTTGGGGCTTTTCAGACGCTTGATTGCTTGTCGGTCACTGCGCAGGACATTGAAGCAATCATTGCCGAACCATTCGAGCGAGGCCTCGACAGTGGGGTCGTCGCGCAGCTCTGCAAGGAAGCGCCGATAGTCGACCTTGCCGTCGAACAGCGGCGTCATGCCTTCGCGGCTGCCGGCTGCAGCATAGACATTAGCCGGCTCGAAGACCCTGAGATCGGCGCGCGAGCGCACATTCTTGAGATGGTAATGGCGGATATGGGGACGCATCGCTGAATGCGCGGCGACGGGGTCATCGCCGCCTTCCCAGACATGCAGCGTGTCAAAATTGATCTTGAACGCCGGATGGTCGACCTCGGCGACCAGCCTGAGCGTCGAGGCGCCGCAATCGGCCAGCGTGCCGGGATGCGTTTCGGCCAAAAGTTCTAGGTCGAAATCCGCGGCCATCCCGGCAACCTCGTGCAGCCGCGCGGTGAGGATACGCCTGACCTCGGCCGGGGTATCCCGGCTGCCGCGGCTGCCGGCAAAGGTGCGGATCTTGCCCGCCCGCCAATGCCGGGCGAGGCGGCACAGGTCGACGGTCTTCTTGCGCAAGGTTTCGGCGTCGCCGTCGAGCGGCAGGTAGTCGCTGACCATCGGCACATAGAGCCCTTGCCCGGCCAGCCAGTCGGCGTCGCATTGCGGCTGGTAGGCCAGGTTACGCGCATGCGCGCCCCACAGCTCGATGCCCTGGAAGTCGTTGGCCCCAGCCCATCTGGCGATGTCCTCGAGCGAGACGAGATGATGGCGGAAGGTGATGGTGCAGAGCGAGATTTTCATTCGGCTGCTCCGAGCAGTTCGGCGGGAAGTGTGTGGGGAATGCCCTTTGTGGCGCACCAGGCCTGGAAGGCTTCGCCGAGGTGCGCCTTGATCCGCTTTTCGAGCCCGTCCAGCGTGTCGAGGCGGCAGAACACGTCGTCGGCGAGGCTGTGGTCCTCGGTCTGTGCCAGCTTCATGACGGCGTAGTGCAGCGTCTTGAAGTCCTGGATCACCCGCTCGATCTGGTCGCACCAATGGTCGAAATCGGCATTGGCCAGCTTCATCTCGCGCCAGAAGAAGGCGAAGCCGTGCTCATAGGCATATTTGCGGATCGAGATGACAGGCACCTCGCGCAGCGCCGCACCAAGATCGGCGAGCTTGACGCCGTCCCTGCCGTCGAGATGGGCTGCAACGATGCGACGCACGCCGTCGACCAGCGGATTGTGGTCGGGCTGGTAGCAGGCAAGGAAGAAGTCGCGCAGGTCGGTGGCGGCGGGCACGCGCGCTTCCAGCCGGTCGAAGATGTAGCCGCCGCCCACGGTTGGCTGGCGGATGGCGTGGATGACCTTGTCGCGGGCGATCTGACCTTCCCAGCGGAAGTCGGGATCGTTGACCTGCCAGATCTTCGGATCGTCGGTCTTCTCGATCATCAGATAATGCGGGAAGGGGTTCTGGTTGAACTTGTTCTCCCGCTCCGGCAGGTGGAACAGGTCCAGCATCACCATCAGATATTCGCTGTCGCGCTTGCGCTCGAGCAGGTCGAGCATGACGACGAGGTTTTGGTCCTTCGACCGTGCCGGGTCGTACCAACAATGCATGCCGACGCCGTAGAGCCGCTGGTACCAGGCGTGGAAGAAATCGTGGTTGATCGACTTGTCGTGATAGGCGAGCTGCCAGCGCTCGTTGATGGCGAAGCCGGCGTCCCAGACACTGAAATAGAACGGCCGCTGGTCGATGCCGGAGCGCTTCAGCGCGTCGCAGACGCTGCTGACGAAGCAATGCACCTTGATGTCGATATAGTCCTCGCCATGCACGCCTTCACCGGCCGGCGCGGAGCGCTCTGCAGCGACACTCGCCTCGCCGGTGAACAGCTGCGCCAGCTCGCGCACCGTCTCGATGTCCTGGCGGTTGATTGCTTCCTCCGGCGCGGCCAGGCCGAACTCGAGCTCCAGGCTGAGGAAGATCTCGAGAATCAGCACCGAGTCGAGATAGAGGTCCTCGTTGAGCCGTGCCTCGGGTCCGAAACGCTCGACATGGGCGTGCTTCATGTGATCGTGCAGCACTGTGCCGATCGCTTCGATCACCTGTTCGGTGTTCATCACGCGACCTCCCTCGCCACTGCCGTGAACTGGCCGGCGGCATGCTGTGCCGCCACTTCGCGCCGGCTGATCTTGCCGTTGGCCTGGCGTGGTATCGCGTCGACCTGGACGATCTCCATCGGCAACTGGTGGCTGGCGAGGTTCTGGGCGCACCATTGCCGCACGACGGGCCCCTCCAGCCGCTCGGTGGCGCTGAACAGCAGGCCGACCCGCTCGCCGGCCAGCGTGTCAGCCTTGCGGAAAGCGACGGCGTCGGTGACCGAAGGCATCGACATCACCACGTCTTCGACCTCGCGCGGATAGACGTTGAGGCCGGAGACATTGATGGTGTCGTCGAGCCGAGAGACGAACACCAGCATGCCATCAGGCCTGTAGTAGCCGAGGTCGCGGGTAGCGACGGCGCCATTCGGACCGCTGACGACAATTTCGGATGGCGCAACCGCGCTGTTGCTGCAGCTGACCGCGTGATGCGGCAGGACGAAGCCCATGTCGGCCGCGTCGGTGACATCGGGGTTGACCGCGATGCAGCCGGTTTCCGAGCAGCCATATTGCTGGAACAGATGCGTGGTGCGTGCCCGGATGCGGGCGAACCACGGCTCAGGCAGCACCGTGCCGGAGGTCATCGCCGCGAACAGCTTCTCGCCCTCGGGCATCAGCCGGGCCAGCGTGTGCAGCACCGCCGGCGACGAATAGAGCAATGGCCGCTCGATAGCGCGCAGGGTCCTGAGCAGGTATTTCGGATTGCCGGCATCGACGATGACGGGCGTCCGGCCGCGCTTCAGGGCGACGAGGATGCCGCAGATCAGCCCGTAGGAATGCGTCGTCGGGCAGGCGATGACCGGCGTCATCTCCTCCGGCTTGCGGAAGGTCGCGACATAGCTTGCCACCTCGGCGTCGATCTCGGCCCAGCCGCGGGCGATGCATTTCGGCGCGCCCGTCGTGCCCGAGCTCATCTGCAGGAGCTGACCGGTGGCGCCTGGCGGGGTTTCGCTCGACAGCGTCTCGGCGTCGAGGCTGTTGAAATAGAGCGCGTGGCAGTCCGCCGCGACGGCCAGGCGGCGTGCCGCGGCATGCGGCGTTGCCGGATGGATAGGGAAGACGCTGGCGCCGATGTTGCGGATGGCGAAGAACAGCGCCAGCCAGGCCGCCGTGTCGCTGAAACAGACGGCATAGCGCCCGTTCGGGTCAAGTCCGGCCCGGTCGGCGCTTTGCGCCACCATCTGCTCGAACTTCTGTCGGTCATAGTACCTGTCGTCGATCTGGAGCATCGATTTTCCTTCAGGCGTCGGGGGTGGAGAGGGGGTTGGGGACGGCATGGCTGGAGCGGCCGGTGTTCAGCTTGCGGGCGAGCAGGGCTTCAGCCGTCAATCTCGGGCGCGCGAGGCCGAGCATGTCCTGCCGGTGGCCGAGCCCATGAGTGGCGGCGTACTCGGCCAGCATCTGCCGGACGGCGTTCCAGAAGTCGGCTTCGCGCAGACCGTAGAATGTCTGCAACAGGTGCGAGACCTCGGCCAGGTTGAAGACGAACAGCGCGTCCGTCACCAATTCGCCGAGCGTCTCGACATCTTCCATCCAGTAATACTGGTCGGGCGGTGCGTCCCGATAGTCTGGGTCGAGCGCCAGGAAATCGGGCGCCCTGTCCGGCTCATGCAGGAAGCCAGGCACGTATTCGACACTGTCGTGGAAGTCGCGTAGCACGAGCCTGACAGGCCAACCGTCGCGGTGGACGAGCACCATGTTCTGTCCATGCGCCTCGGTGGCGATGCCGTGCCCGACGAGCAGATGCCAGACAGGCAGCACAGCGACTTGCAACAATTGCTCCAGCCAGTTGCGGAAGCCGTGGCGGTGCACCCACGCGTCGATGAATGGGCGTCCGTCATGCTCGACAGCCATCAGTGCGTTGAACGGCACGGCCTGTTCGCCGTCACCGAGCGTTGCGCTGACGCTGCGGCGCCAGATCGCTGCGAGCTGGCCGGCCAGCGGCCCGTCGCGGCCAGCGATGATGCCGGCATATTCGTCGAGCACGACAAGCGGATAGGTCGTTTCGAACAGCGGATCGCCGGCGACGATTTCGCCGAGCCAGCGCGAGATGACAGGCGCCGTGCACACCGAATGCGGCTCGATTGTCCGCAGCGACGACGAGTTGCTCATGTTCATCGACAGCTTGACGTTTGCCGCCTCGGTGCGGTCGGTATTGAGCAGCGTCCGGATCGACTGGCTCGCAACGTAACGGTCGCCGGCGATGCCGGCGAAATGCGCCGTGCCATCGGCAAGCCATGGCTCAAGCAGCGTCTCCCGCAGCGACTGCCACTGCCAGGGATGCAGCGGCAGCAGGCAGTAGTCCGCCCAGCCAAGGCCGAGGCGCGCGCGCTCGCGGTCGAGCTGCGCACAAACGTCCGCCCCAAGCTCGGCGATCCAGAACGCGCCTTCATCCCCAGGCAAGCGCTGGCTCACCTCTGTGCGCTTCATCAGCAGCCAGGCGAGCTGGAAGCTGTTGCCGGCTTCGGGGCCGAAATCGCGATGGTCGCTTTCGCTGAACCCCGTCCGCGCCTTGAAGCATGGGTGATAGGCGTGGCCCTCGTGCAGGGCGCCTTCCAGCGCGGCGAAGGCCAGGTCGCGACGCGGACCACTGTGCAGGTTGCGCTCGTTCCAACTGCAATGCGCCACCGTGCTGTGCAGCTCGCTGAGCAGCCGGCGCCGGTCTTCCACCGAGGCCGGCAGGCTCGCGACCAGCTCGTCGAGTGTCGCCGGTTGCCAGAAGCCGTCGCGGCCCTCGCTCTCGACCGAGCCGGCCGAAAGGCGGATCCGGCCGAAAGCGCCTGCCATGCCCGAGCAGCGAAACCGCTTGGCGCCATCCGACCAGGTAAAGACGAGCTGTGCGCCGTCGCCGGTTACACCAGCCACGACGAGCCCCTCATACAGCACCGCCTCGACCAATTGCCTGACCACGCGCTCATCGGGGCGGCCGGGCAGGTCAAGAGGCAAGGGCACTGCCATCTCCGTGATAGAGGCCCGCAATGGCCGCGAAGAGGGGGTTGGGCTGGCGGGCATAGAGCGAGCGCTCGTTGCTTGTCTGCAGCTCGTCGACATCGAACAGCCGCGTCATCAGATTGGCCTTGAACGCTACCGTCGGGCGGTCGAGTACGCCGCGGACGAATTCGCGGCCGACGCCCGATGTCGTTCGCGACAGCACCTCCAGCCGGTCCCGCAGCATGTTCAGCAGGACCTCCTCTTCGACCAGGCCGTCATGGCCCATGCGGGCGATGACCGAGAAGATCTGGTTGACGATCAGGTAGTAGGCGAAGCGGTCCTGGATATCGCGGTCGTCGTAGTAGAGCGAGGCGATCTCCGCCGCCTCCGGCACATGCTGGCTGAGGCGAGCGCGGTGGCGTTTCGAGAGGTAGAAGCCCTGATTGTCGCGATAATAACCCGTGCTCGGATAGCCCTGGCTGATGTCGATCAGGCTGTTCTGCTGGTGCGCTTCGAGTGCCAGGCCGAAATCGTCATAGAGGCAGACCAGCGGGTCGAGCGCGCAGTCGAGATAGCGCTGGAACCAGTAGCGGCAGATCAGCTCGGGATGCGTGCCGTCTCTTAGGCCGATATTGTAGATGATGCGTTCGAGCCGCGACCATTCACCCGGCAGCGGCTCGGCGGTCAGTGCTGCGATGGTGATCTTGCCATTGCCCTTGCAGGCGACAAACGGGTTTTCGCGCAGGATCACCTCGAACCCGCTTTCGCCGCGACCGGGCAGGTCGAGCGTGATGTAGACCGGATCGGAAATGATTCTGAAGCGGCCGTCGCCGCCGCCGATGCCTGCCCGCTGCACGAGCTTGGCCATGGCAACGCCGGCCTCCAGCTCCTTGCGGCTGTTGACCCTGAGCGAATTGGTGATCCGCACCGGCAGCGAGAACTTCAGCATCCATGGCAGATCTTTGTTGTAAACCGTGCGCACGGAGGACGTAGCGGTGAATGCCGGGCCGGCCGGACCGATGAGGCGCAGCTTGCCCGATGCCTGCAGGTCGCGGATGCCGTCGTCGAGCAAGAGCGCTTCGGCCTGCAGCGGATGCATCGGCAGCAGCATCTCACCACGCCGCGTCTCGATCTCGCCGGGACCTGCCAGCGACGCGACGATCTCGGGCGCGGATTGGCTGGCCGCGGACTTGTGGCTGACGATGGAGGCGTCGGCGGCGAAATAGACGAGCTGGAAATTGCCGCGCAGCTCAGGCGCATAGCTCGGCTCCTGCCAGGAGGTCATGCCTTGCCGGCTCTTCGGCGTCGGGTGCAGCGAGTGGCCGAACACCAGCGACTGTTCGGCTGCGATGAAGCTGTCGTCGTCATCGTCGACGCGATGTGCCTCGATGTAGCGCAGCGTCTGCTGGTAGCTCTGCAGCGCCCGCCCGAGCAGTTCGAGTTCGCAGCCGCGCATCGCATCGCCGCGCTCGTCATGCAGCTGCCTGTAGGCCTCCTGCAACAAAAGCTGGAGTGCGGCGAAGGGCTCGACATTGCGCCAGCCGCCTTCCGTCGCCCGGCGCTGCCAGACCTGTCCGAAGCGGTGCGGGCCGCAGAGCGAGTGCGACCGAAGCTCGGCGAGCAGCACCAGCTGCTGTGCTGCCAGAACCAGTTCGATGCAGTCGATGGGGTCTTCCGGTCCGACCCTGTGCTGGGTCACCCTGCCGGGCGAGATTTCGCGGACATAGCAGTTGGCGAAATTCTGGAACGTCGCGTGTTCGGCAACCTGCCGCTGCGTGAGCTTCATCTGTCGTCACCACATGGTTTGACCGATAGAGTCCCTTGCAGCAGCTGGGTATCTGACGGATTTTCTCGGGAACGTAGGCGCTGCCTGGCGCCTCAGGCACTCCACGCGATGCTGCGTTCCGGCTCGCGGAAGGCGAAGCGGACGAGGTGGTCGTCGATGACGGCCTTGGTCCGCGCCAACTGATCGGCGTCGGGCGCATCCACTTCGATCGCTAGGCCAGTGACATCGGCCTTCATCACGGCATGGCCGAACGGGAAATGGCATTCGCCATGTCCGTCGCCATGGCTCACCTCGATCTTATGGGCAAAATGCTTGCACAGCTGGGTCAGGTACTTCACGCCATGCGCAGTCTCGAACCGTCCTGTCGATTGGAACATGATCTCTCCGTCCGTGCTTCAGTTGAAATGGCCACGGACAACGCCCGTGGCCATCAGGGTCAGAACTTGGCCGTCGCGCTCAGCCGGAATGATCGGCCCGGCTCCAGCAACGGCTTCACATCGTTGAACTCCTGGCCGTAGGTCGCGCGGCTGGCATAGTTCTCGTCGAACAGGTTCTTCACCTCGCCGCGGAACGTCAGGTTCGGATGCGACTCCGGCTGGTACTCGACGAAGACGTTGACCACCTCGTGCCCCTCGATCCGCTTCGAGCCCTTCGGCAACTTGTCGTAGTCAAGGGCGATCTCGACGTCGCCGCCAACGGTTACGCCCCAGTCGTCGAAACGGTGTACGGCGGCGAGCGTGAAAATCTGGCCGACCGGGGTCGCTAGGTAGTTGCCGAGGTAAGAATCCGCCGGTCCACCGTCGATGGTCACGTCGATGTTGACATATTTGACGCTGAGATTCCCTGCACCCCAGTCATAACCACCGCCGAGCGAGAAGCCCTGTGAGCGGACATCATGTGCCTCGATGGCTC
The DNA here is from genome assembly GCF_025628925.2 of Aminobacter sp. NyZ550. NCBI lineage: Bacteria > Pseudomonadati > Pseudomonadota > Alphaproteobacteria > Hyphomicrobiales > Phyllobacteriaceae > Aminobacter > Aminobacter sp. NyZ550. Next base: position 173,080 of record NZ_CP114190.1, on the reverse strand, counting down.
GTCCGGGAGGCCAGTAGGCGGTGCGCGCGTCGTAGATGTCGGTACGAAAGATGCCGCCCTCAAGGGTGAAGCCTTCATAGGTCGCGACCAGTCCTGCGGTGAAGTTGTCCGATGTCACCGGCTTCGGACCGTCGCCGTAGTTCCACTTCGGATTGAAGTTGAAATTCTCGGCCAGCGGCACCCCGGCCCAGATATGCGAATATCCGGCCTTGGCAGTGAGGAATTCGGGAACGAGGTCATATTCGCCCGAGATGTTGCCACTCAGACCGGCATTGGTCCATTCCTGTCCCGTCGTTCCCTCGAACCACTGGTTGTCGCCGCGTGCGCCGAATGACAGCCGCGCCCGCTCCCATGGCTCCAGCCGGGCCTGAGCGTAGAGGCCGACATTGCTGGCATGCTCGGTGGACGAATCTTCCTTGGCGTCCAGATCGGCGGTGTCCTTGTAGAAATCGAAGCCGGCGGTGATGCTGCCCATGTCGAGCGCGAAGCGATTTTCTGCCTTGCCGTTAAGGCTCTCGGTCTTGCCGATACCGGTATAAGTGGCTGAAACGGTGCTCGGTGCCACGGGCCTCGGATAGATGAGCGTCTCCACGGTCGCGCTCGTGTAGGCGATCACCACTTTCGGATCCCACCATCCTTCGGGAGAATCGTCAGTGAACGTGAAGACGGTGCTGCTGCGGTCTAGCGTATAGTCGCGGATCTTCGGCTCCCAGTACTTGGGAGGATCGAGTTCGCCCATGTTGGCGCGGAACGGCCGGGGGGCGTCGTCGCGCAGCTGTTCGTGGCTCAGCTCGAAGCGATAGCCGTTTTCCGCCTGGTAGGCGACCTTGCCGATGCCGCTCAACAGATTGGCGCTGGTCCCGCCGACCTCACTGCCATTGCCGGCGGTGTAGTTGTCGCCCTTGGCGAAGTTCAGATAGCCGAAGAACTCCAAGCCGTCCTTCATGCCATATGCGGCGAGACCGACAGTCGAGGTCTCGCTGTTGAAGTCGTAGGTGCCGGTGACCAGGCCGCCGAGGCTCTTGCCCGGCTCGAGCAGGTCGCGCGCGTCCTTGGTCTCGTAGGCGATCGAGCCGCCGAGCGCGCCGGGGCCGGCATCGGCCGGGGCTACACCCGCGTCGATGCTGACGGCTTTGAGCAGTGAGGGGTCGATCAGGTTGGTCGCGTTGTGGTGGAAGACCTTGTTGTTCTGGCGGGCTCCGTCGACAGTAACTGCAAGATTGGTCTCTTCGATGCCTTGCACATAGACCTTTTGCGACATCGGAAGTGAGCTGCCGACCGCGACCTTGGGTTCGTTGGCGAACACTTCCTGCAGATCGGCAGGCGCCTTCTGCGCCAGATCCGCGGTGTTGATCTGCACATTGTTGACGCTGCCGCCGGAGCCCAGCGTGGTCACGTCGATGGTGTCGAGAACCACAGCGCCATTGGCCGAGACGCTAAGCCCGCCCGTAGCCGCGCTGGCGGAGGCCGACTGGACCGAAACCGTATTGGGCCCGGTGAAGCGGTAGTTGAGGCCACTGCCCGCGAGCAGGCGCTGCAGCGCCTGTTCCGGCGACAAGTTACCCGAGACGGCAGGGGCGGCTGCCCCTCCGACGTCAGCGGTTCCGAAGGCGATCTGCAGGCCGGTCTGCGCCGCCAGCTGCCTCAACGACTGGCCGAGCGACTGTGCCGGCAGGCTGATGCTCTGCGCGCGCGTCGCCGATTGTGCATGGGCAACACTCATCGCCGTGCCAGCCGTCAGCATACCGGCGCCAAGCGCCGTGCCCACAAGAAGCCGTGCCAGCAGGCGCCCCGACGCCCTGCTGCCAAAATCCATGTTGCCGTTGCCCATCGTGCTGGTCCCCAAAGGTCTGGCGCACGCATCCACCGCGCGCCCTCGATGGTGTGACGCGCGAACAGGCCAACTGCCTAAAGAGCCAGTTGCGATTTTTCTGAAATAAGTTGGATCGACTTCGTCGGGCTCAGGAGATGACGATGACGACGCCCGGAACCCGATGCACCGACATCCCTTGCGTCTGGGCCAGGGCCTCGATCGCGTCATGGGCGTCGCGCGTCAGGAACACGGCGCTGACAGGGCTCGCATCATGGGTGTGCGTAGCGATCACGAGGCGTTCGGGCACGTAGCGACCAAGCTCGCCGATGGCGCTGACGAAGGGCTTGCCCTCGAATACCACGCGGCCGCCACGCCAGGCGAGTTCGCTCTCGAGATTGACGTCGGCAACTGCGAGCGGCGCCTTGCCAGTGAGGTAGCGCGTCTGCTGGCCGGTGGCGAGCGACACGGTGTTGGCCGCATCGGCCTTGGCGCCGCCCGAGACGGAAATGCGTCCTGCCGATGCCGTGACCGTCACTTCGTCTGCGATGGAACGAACAGCATAGGTGCCTTCGACGGCATCGCTGTTGCCACCGAGGGCCGCAACACGGAACGGTGCGCGGGTATCGGGCCTGACCGAGAATTCGACTTCGCCCGAAAGCAGGTTCACCAGCCGCAGGCCCGGTCGGAAATCGACATCGACGGCGCTGTTGGTGTTGAGCAGCATGGTCGAGCCGTCGGGCAGGGTGGCAGACACTTGTTCGCCCGCGCCGGTTGCGAAGTCCGACCGCATCCAGGTCAGGACCCGCGGAGCAGCGACAGCCGCCGCCGAGGCGGCGACGGCGCCGCCAACGAGGAATTTGCGCCGGCTGACGGCCGACCGAGGCATTGGCATAGCAACCGGGGCGACATCCAGGCCGCTGCCGTCGACATTTTGCAGCAGCTGCCAGAATTCCTTTTCGCGGGCGAAGGCCCGCGCATGCCCCGGGGACTGGGCCCGCCAGGCGTTGAATCGGTCGAGATCCTGCCGGCTGACATTGCCGGCGCTTAGTCGAACGATCCAGTCGCGCGCATCGAGTGCGATGCCGCGGTCGATCTCGGATCCGTGTTGCCCTTTGCCCATCGCCAGTCACGCAAGCGGTGCCCATCGGTTCGGGCACACTAACCATCTTGCTATCATAGACACGCGAGATGGCACCACGCCTAAGCGTCACGGCAAAATAAATCTTGGAACAGGTCAGCCGTTGCTGTCGCGCAGCTCGGCCAGGCGCTCGACGACGCGGCGGATATGGTAGTAGACGGCCTCGTCGCTGATGCCGAGCTGGCGGGCGATCTCGCGGTGCGAGACGCCGTTGACCCGGTTCATTAGGAAGATGCGCCGGCTTCTCTCCGGCATCGTCTGCAATGCCTTGTCGACGGCGCGCAGCATGTCGCGACCCATGACGATGCGTTCGGGCGAGATCTCGTCCACCGACGTCGACAGAAGCTCATTGACCTCGGCGTCGATCTCGTTGCGCCGCTGCTGTTTGCGGAAGTGCCCGATGGCAGCATTCTTCGCCGCCTGCATGGTGAAGGCGGCGTGGTTGTCGATGGCGTCGTCATGACGGACGTTGGACAGCCTGATCCACGTGTCCTGAACGATGTCCTCGGAGGTCGCGCTGCAACCGACGCGGCCACGCGTCAGCGCCTCGATGCGCGGACGCAACGTCGCAAAGCTGGTCATCAGCCTGGTGAGTGTCATTTTTTCACTCTTGTTTGCACCAGTTCCGATCGCGCATGCCTGGGGGGCGGCCGCGACGGACGTTCGATAGGCCATCAAAAAAGTGCCTGCAACCCCAACACCTTAGGGAAAACACGGCACTGCCGGGGTTGCGGGCTAAAACCTTCCTATTTTTATCATGTTTAGTGTTTGATTCTGCTGAACTAACGGCGGCAGTCGCATCGCGGCCCGCATGAATTGTCGCAGTAAGAAAGTCTTACGGGTGTAGCAGAAACAACACACGATGCTTGCAGGCGCAAAGTGATCGCCAGCCGACCATGGAAGCCGGACGTGAACCACGAGGCGTTTCGATGAGGGACTGCGCCTGGCTGCACCTGACAGGGAGGCGCCCGTCAGCGCTTGAAGTCGATCGGAACAACGATCACTGACGGCACCGCCGGCGGCGGCGCCGGGATCGGCGAGGACCGGCGCACCAGGCTGACCGCAGCTTCGTCGAGCGCCGGGTCGCCAGACGAATTGATAAGCTTGACCGACAGCACGTCGCCGCCGGAATTGAACGAGAACTGAACTGCGGCAACGCCCCGGTTGCGCACGTTGCGCGGCTTGTGCCTGTTCAGATGGGCGAAGACGCGTGACTGCCAGCGCGCCGGCGACATTGCCTTGCCGCTGCCCTGGCCGGGTGCGGGCGCGCGCACGCTGTCGGAGTTCTGCGCCGACTTCTTCGCCGCGGCGCTCTGCTGCGACGGCTTCTTCTCGATCTTGGCTTCCTTGACCGGCTCGGGCTTCTTCTGCACCGGCTTCTTTTCGCGCACCGGCTTTTCCACCGGCTTCGGCTTCTTGATCTCGGGACGCGGTTCGGGGATCGCCATCGCCACTTCAGGCAGCGGTGCCTCGACGAGGTCGGGGATCACGTCCTCGATCGGCTCGGCCTCGGTGACTTCTTCCAGAGGCTCCGGCGTCAGCTCCGCGACCTGCTCGACCGGCTCCGTCACCGGCTCGACTGGATCGGGCGAAATGGTCTCGGTCATTTCCTCGACGTTTTCGGCCGCCGCACTGTCGACCATGTCGGTCACGTCCTGCTCAACGGCTTCCGGGGCCATTGCCATCGGCGCGAGGTCGATCATCACGGCGGACTGCGCCTGCATGTCTTCCATCATCATTGGCGGTTGCTGGTTGAGATACCAGGCGCCGGCCATGTGGACGGAAAAGATGACGGCCGCCGCCGTCGACCACAGCAATGCCTCGCTGCGGCTGATGCCGCCGAAGCTGAACTGGTCATGCGTTGCAGCGCTCATTGCGCCTGCCCCTCGCTGACCGCAGGCGGAGTGGCCTGCACCTGCTCCAGCCCGACGAGCGCTATCTTGAGGTAGCCCGCGCCGCGCATCAGGTTCATCACTTCCATCAGCTCGCCATAGTCGACGCCGCGGTCGGCGCGCAGGAAGATGCGGGTTTCCTTGTCGGCCTTGGCGGCGGTATCGAGCTGCTGCTGGAACGCGGTGCGGGCAACCGCGTCCTGGCCGATCGAGATGCTGAGGTCTTCCTTCAGCGTCACGTAAAGCGGCTCCTCAGGGCGCGGCGTGGCGGTCGCGGTCGAGGCCGGTAGGTCGACATTGACGTCGACGGTGGCCAGGGGTGCTGCCACCATGAAGATGATCAAGAGCACCAGCATGACGTCGATGAACGGCGTCACGTTGATCTCGTGGTTTTCCTGGAGATCGTCCTCGTCAACGGATTGTCTGATGCCGCCGGCCATGGTCCCGACTCCTAGACAGCGACGGCGGGCGCGCCACGCCCGTTGCCGCGCATGGCTTCATTGGCCGGCAAGCGCTCACTGCGCTGTGGCTGGCGATCGAGATCGCGGCTGACCAGGCGCTGCACGCCAGCCGCGGCGTCGGCCAGGCCCTGGCGGTAACCGGTGATCGAACGCGCGAAGACGTTGTAGATCACCACCGCCGGAATGGCGGCGATCAGGCCGACCGCGGTCGCGAGAAGCGCTTCGGCGATGCCGGGAGCGACGACAGCGAGGTTGGTCGTCTGCGATTCCGAGATGCCGATGAACGAGTTCATGATGCCCCAGACGGTGCCGAACAGGCCGACGAAGGGTGCCGTCGCGCCGATCGTGGCGAGCACGCCGGTGCCGCGGCTGAGGCGGCGGCCTGCCTGCGCCTGAATGCGCATCAGCCTCGACTCGACGCGCTCCTTGATGCCCGAGGCGTCGGCATGGCCGAATTCGTGGCCCGACATTTCGAACTCGTCGACGGCGGCGCGAACAAGCACGCCGCCGATGCCGGCGCGGTCGCCGAGCGTCTGCGAGGCGTCGGCGAGCCTGCGGGCGTGCAGGATACCGCGCAGCGCCTTCTTCAGCCGCGCCTTGCTTGCGGCGATCTCGAGTGATTTGGCCAGCCACACGGTCCAGGTGATCAGCGAGGCGAAGGCAAGGCCGATCATCACGCCTTTGACCACCCAGTCGGCGGCCATGAACATGCCCCAGGGCGAGAGGTCGTGCGGCAACAGGCTCTTGGGAACGTCCGTGCCGGCAGGTGCACCGACGGTCGTGTCGATCGGCGCGGACACAGCAGGCTGCCCGGTTGCAGGCGCCGTGGCCGCCGGTGCGACCGTCGGCTCACCGGCAGCCTGGTCCGGTTGTGGTGCGACGTTGGCGCCCGGCTGCGGCAGGGCGTTGATACGTGGCTGCGTTGCTTCGGCTGCGGGGGCGGCCGCATTGGGAGCATCGCCGGGCGCTGCTGGCTGGGCGGTCGGCGTGGCGACGGCTGCCGTCGGATTTGCTGGAGCTGTTGGAGCGCTCGTTGCGGGTGCCGTGGGCTCCACCTCAGCCGGCGCGGTCTGCTGGGCGAAAGCCGCGCCCGCGCTCAGCGTGATGTACAGCGCCGCTGCCATGATGCGTCCGGACCGATACTGAGCTTGCGACCCGAAAGCCGTCCCGGTGCTTGTGATGCCCCAGATGCTTCTCATGTCCGCAGTCTCCGATCGCACGCAAATGACTCAAAGGCAGGTGTCGTGCCGGGCCTCTAACATTGTTGACTTCTTTAATCAAGAAAAGCGCCCAAGAAACATGAGAATGACACACCAGAATTCATGCGTCGAGGACGAGGCGCGATCGAAAGGGCTGAGGCGCAGGGAAATCGGAGGCTCGGCTGACCGCCTTCGACGTTCGCACGAGCGCGCTGCGGCTTATCAATAAAGTTGGCGATAACCCATTTCTGGCCAGCGCCGAGGGCCGTTCGTAAGGTCCGGTCCATCGCAGGGCCCCGAGGCCCAGACAACAAGATCAGCATTGGCCGGCTAAAGGAGCGCTCCGATGGACATCCGCTCGAGCGATTTCACGCGACCGACACTCGAGCACCAGGGCACCACGCCGGTGTGGTGGCTGGTGCCGCCGCGCGCGATGCGGGACGCGACGCTGGGCGGCCATCTCGAACTGATCAGCGAGTTCGAGATCCGCGCCGGCGGTGAGGTCAACACCCACCACCACCCCACCTACGAGTTCTATTTCATGCTCTCCGGCCGGGCGCTGATGACCATCGAGGACGAGACCCGCGAGATCGGCCCCGGCGACCTGGTCACGATTCCGCCCAATGCGCGGCACTCGATCAAGCCGGCGCACGAGCATAACGGCATCCGGGCGCTGGCCATGGCCTTCGGCGTCAAGGATGCGCCCGTCGTCGACTATTCGACCGACCCGGAAAGCTACTGACCCCTTTCATCCAGGCTGCGACCACGACAATGACCATCACCCTCTATGCCGGGCTCGCCGGCGACACCGATCCCGGCCGCTTCATGAGCTCAGGCCTGCTGCGCAGCCGCGATGGCGGCGCCTGGGAGCGGATCGAGAAAGGCTTTCCCGCCGTACCGCAGACATTCGCCCTGCTCGCCGATCCCAGACGTCCGGGCGAAGTGTTCGCCGCCGCGCAGGACGGCATCTTCCGCAGCACGAACTATGGCGACAGCTGGTCCCGGCTCGACGCGCCGAAGCCGGAGTTCGCAGTGTGGTCGCTGACCCGTCATCCGCATGAGCCGGACACGCTGTTTGCCGGCTACGAGCCGCCGGCGATCTTCAAGTCGACCGACAATGGCCGCAGCTGGCGTAGCCTCGACGTCTCGGTCGGCTACCCCGACATCACGGCCGGCATGCCAAGGCGCATCACCCGCATTGCCGTCGACCCCACCAATGCGGACAGGATCTACGCCAGCATCGAGATCGGCGGCCTGATCATGTCGGAGGACGGCGGCCGCAGCTGGCGCCAGGCGCTCGACGGGCTCTATGTCGTCGAGGATGCCGTCGACCTGCATTCGGTGCTTGTTGATGCCGAGGGCAAGGTGTCGGTGACGACACGTGTCGGCGCTTTCCAGAGCCGCGATCACGGCCGCCGCTGGCGCAAGCTGCCGGTGCCGGCACTGCGCGAAAAGGGCTCCTATTGCCGCGTCCTCGGCCAGGGCCCGGCTGACACGATCTATCTCGGCGCCGGCAACGATTTCGATGGCGACCTGGGCGACTTCTTCCGTTCTACAGATGGCGGCGCGAGCTTCCAGCGCCTTGATCTCGGCGCGCCCCTGAAGAGCACCGTCTTTGCCATGGCTGTCGACCCGACCGACCCGAAGCGGCTCGTCTGCTCGGACAAGTTCGGCCAGGTTTTCCTGAGCGACGATGCCGGCGACAGCTGGCGTGCGCATCCGCTTCCCCGTGGCATCGGCCATGTCTTTTCCATCGCCATCGGCTGAGGGGCGCATCATGGCCAATCCGTTCAAGCAACGCCTTCTGCGGGACGAACCCGTCGTCGTCCTCAACCCCGACCATCCCTCGCCGGCATTGACCGAGTTCCTCGGCCGGCTTGGGATCGACGGCGTGTTCATCGATTGCGAGCATGGCACGGCCTCGATCCAGACCGTACAGGACATGTGCCGCGCGGCGCGTGCCGCCGGCCTGCAGTCCATCGTCCGGCCGGAAGCCAATCTCGACCATCTGCTCACGCGTTACCTCGACGCCGGCGCCGGCGGCCTGATCGTGCCGCATGTCGACGATGCCGACGGCGCCCGCAGCATCGTCGCGGCGGTCCGCCGGGCCCGACCGCAGAACCATGAGGATACCGTCGTGGTGGCGATGATCGAGTCGCTCGAGGCGGTCGCCAACCTCGATGCCATCGTCGCCGTCGAAGGCGTCGACGCGTTCTTCATGGGCCCCAACGACCTGTCGCATTCGATGGGCCTGAACGGCCAGACCCACCATCCCGACGTCAAGCGCCTCGTCCTCGATTGCGCCGCCAAAATCCGCGCCGCAGGCAAGGTGCCGGGAACGCTGGTGACGCGCGACACGGTCGCCGCCTTCGTCCGCGGCGGCTGCCGCTTCCTCTACGAGCATGCCAACAATTTCCTGGTCACCGGAGCCAACGACTTCCGGCACATAATGAAAGAGAGCAACACATGAGCAAGATTGAACGGCTGCGCCAGGGCGAGCGCATGTCGCAGATCGTCATCCACGGCGACACGGTCTATCTCGCCGGCCAGACGGCCACCGATCCGGTGCCGTCCGTCGCCGAGCAGACACGGCAGATCCTCGCCAAGATCGACACCTATCTCACTGAGGCCGGCACCGACAAGTCGAAGATCCTGTCGGCCAACATCTGGCTTACCGACGTGGCCACCTTCGAGGAGATGAACGCGGTCTGGGACGCCTGGGTCGCCAAAGGCAACACGCCGGCGCGCGCCACCGTCGGATCGCCGCTGGCGCGGCCGAAGAACCTGGTCGAAATCGCCGTCATCGCGGCGCGTTGAGCGCCGCGCCAAACCTCAACTGAAAACCCGGTCCGAACCGGCAAGCGCTTGCTCGACCTGTCGAGCGGGAATGCCGGCCTGCGGCCAGAGAAAACGGAAGAACTGCCATGTCACGTCAATTGGGAGTGGGGCTCTACGGGGCCGGAAATATTGTCCACGACGGCCATGCGCCGGCCGTTGCGGCTGGTGTCTCGACCAGGCTCGCCGCGGTTTGCGACATCGATGAGGCGCGCGCCCGGACGCTGGCCGACGCCTATGGCGGCGCCAACATCTACACCAGCCTGGACAAGATGCTCGCCGATCCGTCCGTCGACATCGTCATCATGGCCACGCCCAACAACCTGCATCGCCGCGACTTCGAGGCCTGCGCCCGTGCCGGCAAGCATGTGCTGTGCGAGAAGCCGCTGGCCGTCACCTATCCCGACGCGATCGCTATGGCCAGGATCGCCGAGGAGCACAAGATCGTGCTCAAGACCGGCTTCAACCAGCGCTACCTCAATCAGATTCGCATGGCCAAACTCGCCATTGAGGCCGGTCTGATCGGCGAAGTGTTCTCCTTCCGCACCGTGTTCTCGGCGAAATGGGACAACTGGGTCGACGGCTCCAACTTCCGCTGGGATCTCGAACGGTCGGGCGGCGCCACCACCAACGACAACCTGATCCACCGCTTCGACATGCTGCGTTACCTGCTCGATGACGACTATGCCGAAGTCGTGGCCGATGTCAGCCACTGCGTCATCCCGCCGGTCGTCGACGACAACGTCCATCTGATGGTCCGCACCAACAAGGGCGCGCGCGGCTCCTTCATCGCCGACCGCTATTCGCCGGTGCTCGGCGATGCCACCGAACTCTACGGCACCAAGGGCTCGCTGTCGTTCTGGACCAATGCCGGCTCGCCCTTCTTCGACGTGCCGCTCGCCATCAACACCACGGTGCCGATGAACGAGTTGCCGGAACCGATCAGCAAGGCCGTCTACCCCACTGCGCGCTCCAAGCAGAACCGCCATGCCTGGGACGGCTGGCTGTCGATCTGGCCGCCGCGCAACGAATGGGACACCTATGCCGAGCAACTCGCCGGCATGGCTGAGGAAATCCTCTCCGGCACACGCGACGGCATCGGCGCCACCGGCTTCGACGGCGCCCGCGCCACCGAGCTGGTCCATGCCGCCTACAGCTCGCAGATTGCCCGCGCCTGGGTGTCGCTGCCTTTGGCCGACGACGCGCCCTTCGCATTTCCCGATTTCGAGGGCCACGGCTACGATGCCAAGGCGGGCCGGTCATGATCAGCGCCGGCTTCTACAGCACCTTCCTGCACCAGCTGCCCGTCACTGAGTTGGCGGGCAAGCTGTCGCAGGCCGGCTACAGCTCGGTCGAGCTCAATGGCGACCTGTGGAGCAACGGCTTCGTGCCGCATGTGACGCCGGCACTCGATGCGGCAGGCCGGGCCGAGGTCGCCCGCGCCATTTCGGCTGCCGGCATGAACATCTCGGCACTGAGCGCCTGCCTGCATCTCGCCAAGGAGAAACAGGAGGAACGCCGCGCCGGCATCGACTATCTCAAGGCATCGGTAGACCTGGCGCGCGACATCGGCGCGCCTATGGTCTGGGTCTTTACCGGCCGCGCCTTCGGCGGCATCGACATCGCGACGGCGCGAAAGTACCTGGCCGCCGCCCTGGAGGAGGTCTGCGACCACGCCAGGGATCGCGGCGTCAAGTTCGGCATCGAAGGCTGCTCGATGCACATCGTCGCCAAGGCCGACGAATATCTCGACCTGTTCAAGGCGATCCCCGGCTCTGATGTCCGCGTCGCTTTCGATCCGACCCATTTCCAGCTGCGCGGCGAGGATCCGGTCAGGGCGGCGGAGCTGCTGTTCGACCGCATCAGCAATCTCCACGTCAAGGATTCGGTCGGCCTCTATCCCGACTTCAAATGCGTGCCGCTCGGCACCGGCGAGGTCGACCTGAAGGCCGTCACCGACACCTTGCGGCGCCTTGGCTACGCCGGTTCCGCCTCGGTCGAATATGAATCGCACCTGTTCGGCTGGGAGATCCCGGCTGACGACGTCATCCGCGACAGCCGCGCCTTCCTGCGCGTGCTCGGCATCTGAACGGAGACGCCCATGTCGCGCTCGCCTATCGGGCCGTTCAAGGAGTTCGACGACTACGACGCGCTTGGCCTTGCCGATCTGGTGCGCCGCCGCGAGGTCAGCTCCCGCGAACTTCTGGAGACGTCGATCGCCCGCATCGAAGCGCTCGACGGGGTGCTGAATGCCGTCGTCATCCGCTGTTTCGAAAAGGCGCTCGCCCTTGCCGAGACCGCGCCGCCCGCCGGACCCTTTGCCGGCGTGCCCTATCTGGCCAAGGACCTGCATACCTCATGGGCCGGCATTCCCTCGACAAACAGCATCTCGTCCTTCGCCGGCACTGTTTCCCAGTCGGATTCGCTGATCACCCAGCGGACCAAGAACGCCGGCTTCATCCTGCTCGGCAAGACCAACACGCCGGAATGGGGCTGGTCGCTGACGACAGAGTCGCCGATGCATGGCCCGGCGCGAAACCCCTGGGCCTTCGACAGGACACCGGGCGGTTCGAGCGGCGGGGCGGCAGTGGCGGTCGCGGCGGGATATCTTCCGCTCGCCGACGCCGGCGACGGCGCCGGTTCCACCCGTGTACCGGCGGCGATCAACGGGCTGGTCGGCCTCAAGCCGTCGCGCGGCCGGATTTCGCCGGGACCCGAGGCGGCCGACTTCTGGTTCGGCGGCGGACAGTCCTCATGCGTGTCGAAAACGGTGCGCGACACAGCGGCCATGCTCGACGCCTTGCAGGGCGGTTATCCGGGTGAGCCCTATTACATCAGGGAGCGCCCGTCGTTCCTCGACAGCACTGCGCCCTCCAATCGGCGTCTGCGCATCGGCTTCAGCCTCAACAACCCACGTGGCGATGCCAACAGCATCGTCGTCGACGAGGCCGTCTGCGATGCGGCGCGGCTCTGTGGCGCGCTCGGGCACGAGGTCGAACCGTTCGATTTCGACTATGATTTCGAGAGCCTGTGGCGTGCCTATACCGGCATGATCCGGGTCCAGACCGCGGCTCAGTTTGACGATCATGCCCGGGCGCGGGGTGTTCCCAACAAGCCGTCCGACATGTCGGCGACGATCTGGACGACGATCGAACACGGTCGGGCGACCAGCGCCATCCAGCACAGCCGCGACATCGAGGCGATGCGCCGGCATTCCCGCCACATCGCCACGCTGACCTCGCGCTACGACGTCGTGCTGCTGCCGGTCCTGCCGCAGGGTACCCGCCCGCTCGGCTATTACGACATGTCCAAGGACATCGACGCCTATGACGCCTCGGCGATGGGCGAGGACACGGTCTACATGATGCCGTTCAATGTCTCGGGACAGCCGGCACTGTCGCTGCCGCTCGGCATGGACCGTTCGGGCCTGCCACTCGGCGTCCAGCTTGTCGCCCCACCGGCCGGTGAAGCCGCGTTGATCGAGCTCGCGGCATCACTTGAACGGGCCCGCCCCTGGTATGATCGGCGCGCGCCGTTCCATGCCGCCAACGGGGTCGGCGGCAGGTTCTGAAGTCAGTGCCGGACGCCGTTCGCCATGTGATGGGCGAACGGCCGGTCGAAATGCGCCGCGCACAATTTGCCCAGGCGCTCGAGGTCCTGGTCCTCCAGCGCCTTCACCATCTCGTCATGTTCGGCGAGCGACGGCTCGACGAGGGTGTCGGCCATCAGGCTCGCGGCATCGATGCTGCGCATGCCGGCATCACAATCATGGATCGAGCGGGCAATGAACTCGTTGCCGGTCGCTTCGAGCAACAGATCGTGGAAGGCGCGGTCCTGGACATAAGCCAGCTCGAGATCGCCGACCGAAATCGCTGAGCGATGGATCTGCCTGGCATGTTCGAGCTTGTTCATCAGCACCGGCGACACCGGCAGGCGAATGCGTTGCACGGCGGCGGCGATCAGAAGCTGGCGCACGTCGTGCAGCTTGACCAAGTCGTCCGGCGACAGGTGGCGCACCACAGCACCCCGGTAGGGTTCGAGCTTGACCAGCCCGGCCCGCGCCAGTTCCTGCAGTACGGCACGTGCGACGTGGCGCTTGACGCCGAGGCCGTAGACCAGCTCGTCCTCCATGATCCGCTCCTTGGGCAGGATGCGGCCGAGCACGATGTCGCGTTCGATCTTCTTGGCGACATTGCCGACGATCTCCGACGAACGCGTCGCTCCGGACTGGCGTGCCCGCGCGCCAAGCGGCTTGAGCAGTTCCTCCAGCTTGCGCGCGGTTTCCGCGAGATCGATTGCGGACGGCCGGCGACGCATGCGTTCGGCCCGGTGCAAGCGTTCGACCGCGTTCTGCGACAGCGGCATGGCGGCATCGGCGACGCGCTGCATCTCGTCCATGTCGCCGCTGCCGTGCAGGATGACGTCGCAACCGGCCTCCTGCGAGGCGCTGACCTGCGCGTCGAGCGCATGGGTGCGGCTGATGTCGGAGACGTCGTCGCTCATCAGCACGCCGTCGAAGCGGATCATGCCGCGGATGATTTCGTCGATGACGGTGCGCGAGGCGGTGGCCGGCGCGTCGCGGTCGATGGCCCGGTAGATGACGTGGGCTGCCATGGCGCAGGGCATGTCCTGCAGCGAACGGAACGGCACGAAGTCGGCCGACTGCATCTCGTCGAGCGAGGCATTGACCACCAGCAGCGCCTCCGACTTGTCCTGCCGGGCGCGGCCATGGCCGAGGATATGCTTGATCACCGGCAGTACGCCGCCGGCCAGCAGCCCCTCGCAGGTGGCACGACCCAGAATGCTCGCCATTTCAGGCGTGTCACCCAGCGCCCGGTCGCCGATCACCAGGTCGCCCTTGCCGATCGGCAGGTCGAGCACAGGCGCGATGTTGATGTCGATGCCAAGGTCGAACAGTTCGGCCGCGACGAGGCGTGCGTTGAGGCGCACGGCATCGAGCGCGCGCTTGACGTCGGTGCGGGCGATCTGAGCGAACAGCGAGGCCGGCGGGGGCGCGCGCCAGTGCGGTGGCGCCAGCCTGGCGACGCGGCCGCCCTCCTGGTCGATCAGCACGCGCACGTCGCTGCGGCCAACGCTTTCGCGCAGTTCCGCCACCAAAGTGCGCAGTTGTGCAGGGTCGGCGCAATTGCGCTTGTGCAGGATGAAGCCCCAGGGCTGGGCGGCGCGGAAGAAGCTGCGTTCGGCAGCGTTCAGGCTGGTGCCCGCGCAGCCGAACACCACGGCCTTCGGTTGGGTTCGGTCAATTGTCAGCGGCATGGTCATCACACTCTCGGCGGACTGCACAAGACCGACTTGTCGCCACCACGGCCATCAGCTTGGCAGAAAAGCTGTCGGCGCGGAAGCCGTCAGCGCCCGTGCCCACCGCCTGCCGGTCACGACGGCTCCTGCCGCTGGCGCCCGAAGACCACCGTGACGACCATGGCGACAAGCACGATCCAGATCGTCGAGATCACTGCGGCCTGAGGGTCGACGCGGTCGCGCAGGCCGAGGAACATCACCTTGGTCAGCGTCGTGTTGGCGCCGCCACCGACGAACATCGACACGATCACTTCGTCGAGCGACGTCAGGAAGGACAGCAACGCCGCCGACAGCAAGGGGAAACGCATCTGCGGGATGACGACAGAAATCATCGTCCGCCACCAGCCGGCGCCAAGGCTGCGCGAGGCCTTCTCCTGGGTGAAATCGAAGCGGGCAAAACCGGCGGACAGGATGACATAGGCCGTCGGAATGGCGATCACCGTATGCCCGAGCCAAAGGCCCGGGAACGAGCCGACGAGATGCAGGCGGGCCAGCACGAAGAACAGGCCGATGGCGACGAGGATCGGCGGCACGGTGGCCGGCATCAGGAGAACGCCATAGAGCGGCAGCCTCGCCCAGCCGAGCGAACGCGTCGTGGCGTAAGCCGCAGCAAAGGCGATCGGCACGGCAACCGCGGCGGTGACGGTGGCCAGCAGCAGGCTGGTCTTGGTCGCCGGCATCCACAGGTCGGACTGCCAGTACTGCTGCCACCAGCGCAGCGAAAATTCGGTCGGCGGGAACTGCAGCAGTTCGGAGGCCGAGAACGACATCGGCACCACGATCAGCGAAGGTGCCAACAGGAAGGTCGCCACCAGCGCGGTGAAAATGCCGATCGCCAGGCGCAGCGGCCAGGAGACATCGAAACCGTCAAACATTGGCGCTGCCTCCGAGGGCCTTGATGCTGCGGCGAAGCAGGAACGTGACGAGGAACACCAGCCCGACGGACAACAGCAAGAGCACGCCGAGCGCGCTTGCCGCCGGCCAGTCGGACAGCACCGAGACGTTCTGTTCGATGCGGGTCGAAGTCATCGGCACGCGGCCGCCGCCGAGGATGGCGGGGGTGACGTAGAAACCGAGGCTGAGGACGAACACCAGCACAGCGCCGGCGAAGATGCCGTTGGCGGCCAGCGGCAGGATCACCGCCCGCAGGGTCAGGAGCTTGCTGGCGCCGAGGCTGGCTGCGGCGCGGATGATGTTGTGGTCGATCTGCTTGATCGCGGCATAGACCGGCAGGATGAACAGCGGCAGCATCACATGGGTCATGCCGACGATGGTGCCGAAGAAGTTGTTGATCAGCGGCAAGGGTTCCGACACCAGCCCGGTGTCGATGAGGAAGCTGTTGACCAGGCCGTTGCGCTGCAACAGCACCGAGAGCGCGTAGGTGCGGACCAGAAGCGCCGTCCAGAACGGCAACATCACCACGAGCAGCAGGATCGAAGCGAGCCGCTGGCCGGCGCTGGCCATGACCAGCGCGAATGGCGTGCCCAGGAGCATGCAGGTCAGCACCGTCATGCCGCTGACCTGGAAGGTGGTCAGTACCGAGCGCGTATAGACCGGAGTGCTCAGGATCCTGAGATAGGTGTCGAGCGACACAGAGCCGTCGGGCCGGGGCGATCGATATCCAGAACATCGCCGCCAGCGGCACGACGATGGCGATGGTGACCAGCAGCACCGCCGGCAGCGCCAGACCGAAGAGGCCGATCTGCGCCAATTTGCGGTCCCGCCGCAAGAGGGCTGAGTTGTCGAAGGCGCCGTCTGCCGCCGGCAAGGTCATAGCCGGCGCGCTCATGCGTCGATCACCGGGATCAGCGCATCGCGCCGCACATGCAGCTTGAGCGGCGCACCTTCGGCCAGCGCCTCGAGGTTGAAATTCGCCGCCTCGGCAGCGGCGATGCGCGCCGAGACGGCTCCGCCGTTCGCCAGATCGACGGAGATGAGCCAGCTGTCGCCCTGGAACACCGAGCGCGTCAGCGTGCCGCTGAGTGATACATGGTCGTGGCCGCTGGCATCGGAAAGCGACAGTCTTTCGGCGCGGATCATCAGCTTGCGGCCAGCACCAGTGGCATCCCGCTCCGGGGCAACGAAGCTTTCCACCGCATCGAGTTCGAGAATGTTGGCCTCGCCGAGGAACTCGGCGACAAAGCGCGACGTCGGCCGATGATACAACGAAGCCGGTGTTCCGAGCTGGCGGATGACACCGTCGCGCATCACGGCAATGCGATCCGACATCGTCAGCGCCTCGCGCTGGTCGTGCGTGACATAGACGGTGGTCAGCCCTAACCGGTCGTGCAGCTTCCGAATCTCATACTGCATCTGCTCGCGCAGGTTCTTGTCGAGCGCCGACAGCGGCTCGTCCATCAGCATCAGTCGGGGTTCGAACACCACGGCGCGGGCGAGCGCCACACGCTGCTTCTGCCCGCCGGACAGCGTGGCGATGTCACGTTCGGCCATGTTGGCGAGATCGACGATGTCGAGCGCCTTTCTGGCACGTTCGGCAGCCTCTGCGCGGCCGATGCCGCGGACGCGCAGGGGAAACATGACGTTGGCAGCAACATTCATGTGCGGAAACAGGGCGTAGTTCTGGAACACCACGCCGATGCCGCGCTTGTTGGCGGGCAGGCGGACAAGGTCGCGTCCATCGACGGAAATCTGTCCGCGATCAGGCCTGACGAACCCGGCAAGCGCCATCAGAAGCGTGGTCTTGCCGGAGCCCGAGGGGCCGAGAATGCTCAGGAATTCGCCGCGCCCGACGTCGAGGCCGACGTCGTTGAGGGCGCGGAAGGATCCGTAGGCTTTCGAAAGATTGCGGATTTCGATGAACGCAGCACTTGTCATGTCGCTTGAGCCGACCTGTTCCTGCCGCGCTCAGCGCGACATCATTTCCTGGAAGCCGAGCTGGGCTTCGCCGACATGTTCGACCCACCATTCATTGCGTTGGGCAAGCTGGTGCGCGGCGTTGTCGGGATAGGTCGGCAGCTTCTTCGAGGCGTCGTCGGGGATGAGGCCGGTCTCGTAGGCACGCTTGTTGGCCGCGCCATACTTCACCCCGACCGAAAACTTGGCCTGGGCTTCCGGCTTGGACATCTCGTTGATCATCTTCATCGCTTCGGCGGCATGCGGGGCTCCGACCGGCACCGCCCAGCAATCCATGCTCATGACGCCCTGGTTGAAGGTGTAGTCGATCTTGGCCCCGTCCTTCTTGGCGGCTTCGAAACGGGCGTTCCAGCCCACCGACATGTCCACTTCCTTGTCCTTCATCAGCTGCGCGTGCTGGGCACCCGAATTCCACCACACCGCGATGTGCGGACGCAACTGCTCGATCTTGTCGAGCGCGCGCTGCATGCCGCCCTCAGATCCCAGCACCTCGTAGACCTTGTCCATCGACACGCCGTCGGCAAGCAACGCGATCTCGAGTTGCGCCTCGGCGTCGTTGCGCATGGCGCGGCGGCCCGGGAACTTCTCGACGTCCCAGAAGTCGGCCCAGCTCTGCGGCGCCTGGTCCTTGTAGGCGTCGGTATTCCAGGCCATGACCCAGGAGAAGATCAGCGCCGAGATGCAGTATTTCTGCGCCGTGCCTTCGATGAAGTCCTTGGAGTCGATGACGCTGTAGTCGAGCGGCATGAACAGGCCCTCGCGGCCGCCCTTTTCAGCCTGGAAGGCGTTGGTCTGTACGAGGTCGAAGCTCACCGCATTGGCCGCCGCCTGCAGCTTCACCGAGGCATAGGCGTCGTTGATGGTTTCCTCGCGCACGGTGTTGCCGAGCGTCTTGGCCGCCGGTCCCCACAGGGTCTCGCGGCCGACCTCCTGGATCACGCCGCCGCCGACGGCGACCGTCACCTCAGCCGCCTGGGCGGCCTGGCCTGCAATGCCCCACGCGGCAAGCAGCGCACAGGCAGAAAGAGAGTTCCTCACATTTTTCCGGATCATGGTAATTCCCCACGGGGCTGGTTTTCGTCCAGCAGTTTTCTTTTCCCTGAACAGCACTGGAAGGCTTGGTTTGCCCGGTGTTCAGCGCCCTTGGCTATGTCGCCAGGGCCAGGTCCAGAATTACCGTAGGGCATGTTGGGCAGGTATCCGCGATTTATCGATCCGCTTATCGATAATTTTGTTCTCGCTATTTCCGAAGTCCAAGAGGCCGCATCCAGACGGAACGTCGCCGCGACCCGCGTGACCGGGGCGGCGTGCCGGGGTAGCTGAAAAAGCTTCGCTACGCGAGATAGCTGAAACGCGCGCGTGCTGGAACAGCGAAGGCCTGCCGGGAGGGGGTCGCGGCAGGCCCCGCTGATAGAGCGAAAAGGTGGTTCTGGATCTTCGCTCCAGCACTTCAACCCGCTGGGCAGCGCAGAGTTCCTCTCCGCATCAGCAAATAGCGTTTTCAATTGAAGCCAGTGGGGTGATGCAAGCCGGGTGCCGTTTCTGTCGACGCAACAATGCAGCGTGGCGTAGCGTGAACTGGCTGGCTGCCCATCCCCGGTATACGCAAGGTGCTCTTCACGCTGGCGATCGTATGTGAGACGGAGCAAAGGCCGAGTATCCTCTCGACGAAAGGGACGATGTCTTGGCCTCGGATGCAGCCTGGGGTTTACCATTTGTTAACCCAAGCCTTGCTCATCATGTAATTTTAGTGCTCACTCATATGACTGAGGGGTTCTCCGGCGGGATTGCAGACAATGAGGTATCGGGAAGTACAGGAACAGCTACGGCTGGTTGGAATTCTCATGAGCAAGAGGGGCGGAAGCCATCGGGTCAATCATTTCGGTGGTGGCCCGGAGACGGCATACGTCACACCGGACCTCGACGAGGCCCTCCGCGCCGGCCTGTCCATGGCCAGACCAAAACATCTGCCCAAGAACTGGTGCATGCTGCGCTAGCGGGAACCAGCGTTCATCGTATTGGGGCAAGACCATCGAGCAGATAGTCGAGGCCCTTGCGGAAGGCGCCGTCCCAATCGCTGTCCAGCAACAGGCGGGAGCGTTCGATCGTGGGATAGCGTTCGCTGAGTCCGGCGAGGCGTTGCTGTGCTGCGGCCTGGTCGTCGTCGGTGAGTTCGAAGCTCGCCCGGGTGATGGTCGAGCCCATCACGTGGTTCCACAGTGACCAGATCGCGACGTTTAGATCTGCATCCGCTACACCTGCTTTGGACAAGGCGTTGGCAAGCAATTCCAGGCGACCGAGGATGTTCGGGCCGAGTGCCCGGCGGGGCAATAGCGATGCCGACCAGGGATGGCGCAGCATGCTGGCGCGCCAGCCCTCGAGCACATGTACGGCCTCTTGCCGCCACCCCTGGGGTTCGGCCCTGTCGGACGGCGCGCGGTATTCGAGCACCTTGTCGAGCGCAAGGTCGAAAACGTCCTCCTTGTTGTCGACGTGCCAGTAGAGGCTCATCACCCCTGAGCCGAGACGATCGGCCAACCGGCGCATCGTCAGTCCGTCGATGCCTTGGGTGTCCAGCAGATCCACCGCGGTCGCCACGATGCGTTCCAGAGACAGGGGCGGCTCGCCGCGCGGCTCGCGCGTCGGTCTTGGCGACTTGCCGGGCTGAGGCCGTTTTTTGCCGCTGCGTTTGCCTGCCATCCGTCGTCCCCCCTTGCGCCACGACTTCTGAATTCGCTGCCGACATTCGTTTTGCAGGCGGACGTCGCAATCGAAAGGCCCTGAAATCAATAAGTTGCCGTCATCACGGCGCGGAGTTCTGCCCGTCGCCTGATTTCCGTGAGCCTCGACTTTGGCAGTCGACGTCAGGAAAGTCGATGCCCGGCAGTTGACTAGTACAATGTACCATAGGACTAATCGCACACCGTACGAGTCATCCTGACGACGATGGGCCGAGTTCGATCATGCGGCCGCCAGGGCGGGCCGCGGAACCAAAGAGAAAAATCATGTCACGCAACATCAAGCATCTGCTTGTCGGAGGCCTAATCACCATGACCATGTCACTTCCCACCGCTACGACGGCCAACGAGAGCGATCTCAGGCTGACAATCGTCAACCCCGAGAACCTCTACGACCCGACGCCGAACGGCTACAGCACGGCGGTCATCGTTCCCGCGGGTGCGCGTGTCGCCTACATCTCGGGGCAGGGCGGCCAGGACGCCACCGGCAGCCTGTCGCCCGACTTCTCCGTTCAGGTGAAGCAGGCCTATGCCAATCTGCGTAGCGCTCTCGACGCTCTCGGCGCAAAGCCCGACCAGGTCGCCAAGCTCACCGTCTACGTCGTCGACCACGACATGTCGAAGCTCGGCGTGCTGACGGAGAGCGTCAAGGCGATGTTCGGCAACACGCTACCGGCCCAGACGCTGATCCCCGTCCCCAAACTCGCCGTCGACCCAATGCTGTTCGAGGTCGAGGCTGTCGTCTTGCTGAAATAGTGGTGGTGGCTCGCCCGGGGGTGACTGATGCGTCGGCGCACGATGTTTGACCGTCAATCGGGAGGCCGGCCTCACCGGGGGTCGCGCATCCCGTTGAAACTGGAATTTCCAACCGGAGAAACGTCTGTCCTGGAGAGCAGAATAATAAAATTGACATCGACAGCCAATAAATATAAAATCCGCCTGTCGATATTTGCTTGTTCGATTTTTGTTATTGCGCAAAATCGCTGTGCGCCAACGAACATCCCTTCAAATAAAATCGCGATGTAAAACAGCCACGCAATCGCTTGGTTGTCGATGAATATTGCCATGAAAGGGGTTTGTTATGACCACTGGCACAGTGAAATGGTTCAATGCTACCAAGGGCTTCGGCTTCATCCAGCCTGACAACGGCGGTCCGGACGTGTTCGTCCACATTTCCGCGGTTGAGCGGGCCGGCATGCGTGAAATCGTCGAAGGCCAGAAGATCGCCTACGAGATGGAGCGTGACAACAAGTCGGGCAAGATGTCTGCCGGCCAGTTGCAGGCCGCCTGA
This sequence comes from Aminobacter sp. NyZ550, assembly GCF_025628925.2. NCBI lineage: Bacteria > Pseudomonadati > Pseudomonadota > Alphaproteobacteria > Hyphomicrobiales > Phyllobacteriaceae > Aminobacter > Aminobacter sp. NyZ550. The sequence continues at coordinate 151,520 of NZ_CP114190.1, read as the reverse complement.
TCGGTCTTGGTGCCCTTCGGTGACCACGGATGTACTGGCACCGTCACAGGGCGCGATCGACTTACAAAAGCCAGGCAGTTTGCCTGGCTTTTTTGTTGGCAGCGTTCAGTCCTCTTTTCGAGAATGTAGGGATAACAAGCATGACTGATTCCCGGAGCAAGGCACGAGAGCAAGCCGAGTCAGCCTTCGGCAAGACGCAATCGCAATCTCTTGCCCGCAACCGGATCAACTCGGAGATTGACGCGGTCGTTCAGCAGCGCGAGGAAAAGACGCTGCGCTTGCGCGCTCTGCGGCTGGAAAGGGAAGCCACCGAGCTTGCCGCCGGTCCGTCTACCGTTCGCGAGCGCGCAGCCGGCAAGAAGTAAGAAACAGATATAAGATCAACGGCCTAGGTGATCAAAGTTGCTGGCGGAGAGAGCGCCCGCCCAACTAGCGTGCAGCTCAATCCAATACAGTCCAACAACTATTTGATACTCTGTAGATTTCTATTGCGCCCGTCCTGCGGCGTCCATTGCGATCCGCCGCCATCGCTGATAGTTTGTGGGTTATAATGTGGGGTAACGAGTTGGGCGGAGCGTGAAAAGCCAGGGGCGACATCCTGGAAAGGCACTAACAGCCGTGCAAGTGAGACAGACGAAGGCAGCAGGCCGTTATGCCGATGGCGCATGGCGCGGGCCGAGAAATCCCCACACGATACGTGCAAGAACCAGCACGCCGACGACGTAGCCCGTCCAGACGTGCACGGTCATCACGTCCTCCGTCAGGTAGGCAACGAAGAACCCAAGGGCAAGGGCCAATGGGCCATTCGGACGAATGGATCCCAGACCTGTATCTCGGAGGAAGATCGAGTGTGCATGCTGTCTGCCCCTTGTCGTTGTCCTCACAACAAGCCAACTCGACTTCCCATGCATTGACCTGGATCAAAAGGATGCGGCGTGGGTGGCGCGCGGCCGATTCCTCTTACCGGAGCTTGATCCTACTCCCGTCGGAAAGGCTGGAGGGCGGATAGACGACGACGATTTCGCCCGGACGAACGCCCTGCGCCACGGCGGCAATGCGAGTCGAGAGGCGCGCAATCTCTACCTCTCGGAACTGCGCGCGGCCCCCCTCCACAACGAAGACGCTCCAGGCATCGCCGCGCCGGAACAGTGCTCCGATCGGCACGACGATTGCCTGGTCGATTTCGTCGACCACGATCCTGACCTCGACACGGTAGCCGTCCCCCAGGCTGGTCCACATCTCCGGCGTCGAGGTTATGTCGACGACGACCCAGACGCGCTGCTCTTCGACGCCGAGCGCGGAGACTTTGGTGAAGCCGGAGGGCTCGACGCGTCGCACGGCCCCCTGCAAATCGGTGGGACCGCCCCATCGCTCAATGATCACCTTGTCGCCCTCCCTGATGCGGGTGGCATCGGTCGTCAGAACGTCAACCGCGATTTCGAGATCTCCAGGATCGGCCAGCTCGACCAATAGGGCGGCCTGCGCGACAGTGGTCTCACTCTCCTGGAGTATCCTGAGAACCCGACCGTTTATGGGGGAAGATACCGGGAAAGCCTCGCTAGCCTCCGAGTTGCCTGCGGACGTCAATGCCGCGCGAGCCTGCTCCAGAACATGTGTCGCCGCGTGCCAGCGGCGCTCGGCTGCATACGCCTGTCTCTCCGCGGAGCGAAACAGGAACTCCTCACGCTCCAATTGCGCCGCAGGCGCCACATTCCGCTTGGCGAGCGATCTGGTGCGTTCGAGGTCTGCACTGGCTTGGGCCAGAAGCACTTTGGCCTGCTCGTGAAGCGATTCCGCCTCCTCGACTGCCGCTTCGGCGGCGCCGACCTGGGCCTTGAGTTCCAGCCGCACGCGAGGATCAAGAAGCGGAGAAACAGGCGGCGTGATGGTCGCGAGCATCTGCCCCGCCTGCACGGCATCACCCGCCTCGAGCGCCAGCCGCTGTAGGCGTCCGGACAGAGGGGCCGACACCAGATAGCGGTCCCGCACGCGCGTGCGGCCGTCCTCTTCGATCGCGTCCTGGAAGTGTGAGGTCTTTACCTCGCCGGTTTCGACAAGGATCGGCTGCGGCATCAGGATCCAGTAGAGGCCAAGCGCTGCAAGCGCCAATACCAGTCCGCCGACGATCGAAGTTGTTCGAAGCTTCATATTCAGTCCCGCGCTTTCAGGACTGCCACCAGATCGAGCGTGTCGATCCGTCGGCGAATCGCAATGAAACTGGTGACAGCTGCACCGATCACCAAAAGCGCCGCTATGGCGTAGCTGCTTGGATCGATCACAGCGGGGATCTGAAATGACTCGCTCGCACGCGCCGACGCGATCAACTCGATCAAGTACCATCCAATAAGGAGCCCAGCAGGAACGGCCACAATGAGTTCCACGGCGAGCTCACCGAAAATGACAGCGGATACCTCACGCCTTGTCAGCCCCACTATTCGGAGGCTAGCCAGTTCCCAGGCGCGCTCCTGCAGGGCGATGCGGGCGCTGTTATAGACTACCCCTATCGCAATCAGCATTCCGAACCCCGCAAGAATTAGCGCCCCGACCAGCACCATTCCACCGATCGTCTCGTTGAACAACGCAAGCCACAGGGCCTTCACGGAGCTTCCCTCGACCTTCGGCATCAATCTTATACTGGACCAGAGCAGTTCGGATTGGCGCGGATCAATCCTGAGGGTCGCGACATTGCCGACATCACCCTCCCGCATCAAGCGATTGAGTGCCGTGCGCTCCATCGTCACCGATGCCCCAAGGATATCGTCCGATATCTTGCGAACGGCGGCGTCCCTCACGGTCCGGTTTCCTTCAAGCACTTCGATCGTGACACTGTCGCCCAGGTCGAGATCAAGCTGCCGCGCGATTGTCCGGCTGAGCATGATGCCGTCGGAGGGAACGGCAATTGGCTGCAGCGCGCTGTCTCTCGGAATCTTGAGTTCAGAGCCAGATTCCAGACCCGTGACCGATGTGCGATAGGTTCGGTGGCCGGCCCGCAATCTGATCGGCACGACTCGCTGGAACTCAGCTTTCAGCACGCCGGGGATCGCTTGCAGTTCGTAGAGCGCATCCGCCGAGACAGGTTCCGTAAAGGTAATGAATGCATCGCCACGCTCGATGCGCCCGAAGCTCACATCGATCATGTGGTCGATTGCATCGAACCAATAGAGCCCGAACAGAACCAGCGGAATGGCCAGAGCGATGCCGACGGTTGTCAAGAGCGTTCTCAACGGCCGTCCGAGGATGGTGCGCGCCGCCATGACATACTGGAGCGGGATTTGCTTGCTTCCAATAGTCTGCAGCCAGCCAAATGTGCGTAGCGCGGGCGGCGTTCCGGGTCGCATGGCTTCGGCGGGAGCAAGCATGGCTATCCGATATACCGCCGTCGCCGCCGCGAGATTAGCCGCGGCGACGCTGACAAGCATCGCAACAACGAGCAGCCACGGCTCAAGCTGCGCCTCCAGCAACGGAAAACGGAAGAAGGCGCGATAGGCTCCGACGACTCCAACCGCAAACCAGCGCCCCAGGGCAAGACCTATCGCCGTTCCCAGCAACGCAATGGCGGAAACCAGTTTAAAGTAGTGAAGCGCAATGGTGAGGTTTCTGAACCCCAGTGCCTTTAGCGAAGCGATCTGTCCCCGCTGCGCCTCGACCATCCTGCCGACGACGACGTTGAGCAGGAATGCCGCGATGCCGAAGAAGACCGACGGCATCACTATGCTCAAGGTTTCCTGCTCCGCCAGTTCGTCTTTCAGGAAGCGGTGCGAAGGCTGATCACTCCGATCGTAGGCTCCCGTTCCGCCGTATGGTGCGAGCAAAAGATCGACCTCTTCCAGGACATGCGGCACGCTTGCGTTAGGTGCCAGTGTCATCAACACGTCATTGAATGCGCCTTGCATGTCGAATGCGCTGGCTACCGCATCCTCACTGGCCCACAGTACGACAAAGTTCCGATCGTCCGGCAGTGGCACGGCGGCGCGTGTTGCAAAGACGAACTCGGGCGACAGGGCGGAGCCAACCACTCGGAAGTCCTGCAATCGCCCGTTCAGAACCACATCGATGGTGTCACCCGTCCGCACGGCGCGTGCCTCGGCGTAAGCCGCGTTGACGATTATCTCCTCCGGATGCAGCGGATCGGGCCAACGTCCCCGCACGAGATGGAGGCGATTGAGCAACGGCTGCCCCGAGGCTGGAAGCGAGATAACGCGCCCCGAGATCGGGAGGTTTGTGTCCTCACGGATTACGCGCACTGCCTTCGCGACGCGCGGTTCCACAATGCCGACGCCGTCAATTTCGCGCAGCCGGTCGACGATGACGAGCGGCGCGCGCGTAATGCTCGCAAAAACGTCGGCGAACCGTTCATTGCGGTAGTGCGCCTCCATGGCGCCTACCAGCGCCAGGTAGTTCGACAGGGACATTACAAAGACGGCGACGCCGGCGGCAACGAGCAGCGCGATGCTGAGGACCTGAAGCCGCATCGACCAAAGATCGCGCAGGACCTTGATATCGAGCACGTTCACCACGTCACGTCCTCGGCCCGTATTCGTTTCGGATTCGGTTCCTCCTTGACGATGCGCCCACCGCTTAATCGCAACACGCGATCAGCCATCCCAGCAATTGCGGAGTTGTGGGTGATGACCGCGGTCGTCGTGCTTAGTTCCGCGTTGACCTTTGCGATTGCTGCAAGAACCAGTCGGCCGGTATCTACGTCGAGCGCGCCGGTCGGTTCATCACAAAGCAGGATGTCCGGCCGTTTCACGATAGCGCGGGCCACCGCAACGCGCTGCTGCTCGCCGCCCGAAAGTTGCGAGGGAAAGTGACTGGCGCGATGCGTCAGCCCAACGAGTTCAAGCGCCTCGGCTGGCCTCATAGGGTTGCTGGCGATTTGCGCGACCAGCCGCACGTTCTCTTCAACGGTGAGGCTCGGTATCAGGTTGTAGAATTGAAACACGAACCCGACATGCTCGCGCCGGTAGGTCGTGAGTTCCTCGTCGCCGGCGCCGGTCAGTTCGTGGTCCCGCCAGGTTGCCGTTCCTGACGTTGGAGCATCCAGCCCGCCGAGAATATTGAGTAAGGTCGATTTGCCTGAGCCGGAGGGCCCAAGAAGAACGATGAATTCGCCTAGCCGGATATCGAGATTGACATCCTTCAGCGCTATGACTTGCGCATCGCCTGATCCATAGACTTTGGTCAACCCCCTGGCCACGAACACGGGGGCCTGAGGTTGTGTCGCTGGATTCGTTGCCTCTCGTTCACGGACTTGCATGCACGCTCCGGTCTCCGCCGAGATTGCAGAAGTCCTACAGATTGCCTCGTCCCGTCCCTTGATTCTTATCAAATTTGGAACGTGGTAAGGAAATTCAGTCCCACTGAGTAGTGGCCGACATCCCGTTCGTGCTTCAAAGTCCTGACAGAATGGCGGAAACTACACGGTCGCGCCCACAATGTATTCTTGTGTGGGTCTAGCCGACACTCACTCCGAAGACCGCACCGACCATGGCGGTGACGCCCATGGCAAGCGCACCCCAGAAAGTAACGCGGACCGCCCCCCGCATCACGCCCGCTCCTCCGGCCGTAGCGCCGAGGCCACCGAGGATGGCAAGCGCAACCACGGTGGTTCCGGCTACGAGAACACTGGTTGTCTCAACGGGGGAGGCGAGCGCCACCAGCACCGGAATGACCGCGCCCGCCGCGAAGGTCAGGGCCGATACGACAGCTGCCTGCACGGGATGGGCGGTGACCGTTTCGGAAATGCCGAGTTCGTCGCGGGCGTGCGCCCCCAACGCATCTCGCTCGGTCAGCTGGACTGCGACCCGCTCGGCCAGTTCCCTGTCGAGCCCGCGGTCGACATAGATCCGCGTCAGCTCTTCCAGCTCGGCCTTTGGCGTTTCTGCAAGCTCCCGCCGTTCCCGGGTGAGATCGGCGTTCTCGGCGTCGGTCTGGGAACTCACCGAGACATACTCACCCGCCGCCATGGACATCGCTCCGGCCACAAGGCCAGCAAGGCCGGCGATGAGGATTTCGATCGAGCCAGATCCGGCAGCCGCAACACCCACCACGAGGCTCGACGTGGACACAATGCCATCGTTAGCGCCGAGCACGGCCGCACGCAGCCAGCCGATGCGGTGGACCATGTGGATTTCGGAGTGCGAAAGGCGGCTCATGTCTGGTTTCCTTACAATAGGGTCGGCTGGTGTCCGGTGGCGGTAGACCTGGGTGACCATGTCTCTGCCGGAGAGATGCGAAGCGCACGGAGCGCGTTGAGGATCACGGCCACGTCGATCGCCTCCTGAATGAGCGCCCCTTGGACGGGCGTGAGGTAGCCCAGCGCCGCCGCGACCATGCTCATCACCGACAAGCCTATGCCTGTGATCACGCTTTCCAGCGCGATGCGGCGAGCGCCGCGGGCGATCTCGATCCCGGGTCCGAGCCTGTCGACGCGGTCAACCAACAGGACCACGTCGGCTGCCTCGGCAGAGGCGGCCGCACCACGTGCGCCCATGGCGACGCCCACATCGGCCGCGGCGAGAGCCGGAGCGTCGTTTACGCCGTCGCCAACCATCATGACCGGGCCGCGCTTGCGTTCGCTAAGCACCAGCAGCACCTTCTGGTCGGGCGTGAGACCGGCACGGATGCCGTCGAGCCCGAGGCCCTGGGTCACGCGCTCGGCCACCTCCTGACGGTCGCCTGTCGCCAGCAGGATCCGACCTATCCCCTAACCTGGCCAGCATGTCCTGCGTCCCCTCACGAAGTGGGTCTGCCATAACCAGATCGCCCGCCAGCCGCCCGTCGACACCAACTGCCACGAGGAGCGACCCGGCGGCGAGTGCCGGATGCTCCACTGCAGCCTCGCCAACACGGCCGGTGACGAACCCGTGCCCGCCGACCACAACGGACCTGGCGTCGACTTTGCCTGTCAGCCCTTCGCCGGGAGCTTCGGCCACATTCGTCGGAACCGGGAGCGACAGGCCGCGCTCCCGTGCCGCGGCGACGATCGCCTGCGCCACGGGGTGTTTCGTGGCCTGGTCGAGCGCCGCGGCCAATCGAAGAACCTCGTCGGGGTCCATGCCGCTATAGCTGTCGATCGTTACGATCTGCGGCCTGCCGTCGGTGAGCGTGCCGGTCTTGTCGAGGATGAGCGTCTGTGTCCTGGCCATGGCCTCAAGAGGACCCGCGCCTTTGATCAGCACGCCGAAGTGCGCCGCCCGCGAAAGGCCCGCCACAAGCGCCACCGGAACCGCCAGGATCAGCGGGCATGGCGTGGCCACCACGAGGACCGCGACTGCCCGGATAGGGTCTCCAGTGAACCACCATGCGGCGAAGGCTATGGCGACCGTGACCAGCAGGAAGCCGAGCGACCAGCGATCGGCCAGCCGCGACATGGGCGCCTTCGACCGCTGGGCGTCGTCCACGAGCCGTACGATGCCCGCATATGTGCTGTTCTTTGCAGGACGCGTCGCGACGAGGTCGAACGCGTCGCCTGCGTTTGTGGAACCGCTCATCGCATCGCCTCCGTTCTCCGCACGGATCGGGAGGGATTCGCCCGTCAGGGCGGACGTGTCGAGGAAGGCAGAGGCGGACGCCACCGTGCCGTCGACCGGGACAACGTCGCCCTGACGGATAAGCAGGCGGTCGCCGGGCATGATGTCGTCGAGCCGAACTTCTTCCAGGCCGCCGTTCCGATGCCGGGTCGCAGTGCGTGGCACACGCGCAAGCAGGTCGCGTATCTCGCGGCGCGCCCGCCCTTCCGCAAAGCTTTCGAGAAAGGTGCCGCCGGAATACATCAGCGCGACGACAGCCGCCGCCAGAGTTTCTCCGAAGAGGAGCGCGGCCGACATCGAAAGTGCGGCGACGATGTCCAGCCCCATTTCGCCGCGCCACAGGCTGCGCAGGATCTCCAGGAGCAGGGCGGCGAGCACGGGGAGCACGCCCACAAGCCAGACCGTCGAGGCCAGGTGCGGCCGTCCGCCGAAGTAGAGGGCAAGCCCACCCAGGAGCCCGCCCAGGGCAGCCAGCAACAGCGCGGTCTTCAACCGGTCTCCGTTCGAATGCTCCATGCAATCAGCCCTCTGCGTTTCCGGTCGCCGGTTGTTCGTCCCCGAATACCCGCCCGACGCGGCATGCGTCGATGCTATCTCCTTCGCCCCGAAGCAGGAACAGCGCATCGATCCCGACCTTCCGCGCCAGTTCCCCGCCCTTGCAGGGGCCGAGCACCATCAGGGCCGTCGCCCAGGCGTCGGCGGCGGCACAGGACGGGGCAAGAACTGTGACGGAGGCAGGTGCATCAAGGAGCGGCGCGCCCCGGCGCGGGTCCATCGTATGGGACAGTCGCCGTCCCTGCACTTCGACCCAATGCCGATAGTCGCCCGAGGTGGCCACGGCGCAGTCCTGCAGGGACAGGACCGAATGCGGCGCCCGCCGGTCCGGATCGGGCAGTTCCACGGCGACCGTCCAGGGCTCGCCGTCCGGCCTCAGTCCCATGGCCCGCATTTCGCCGTCTATGCCGACCAGTGCGTCACGGACTCCGAGGGTGGCTAGCGTTTCGGCCAGCCGGTCCACCCCGAAGCCCTTGGCGATGCCGTTGAGGTCGAGCGCAATGGGCACACGCGTGCGTACCTCCCCGTCGCCCGCCTCGATCGCCACATGCGCGGGAATGCGGCGCGGCGTCATGGCGGTGCGGATGAGGTTGGGCGCAGCGGCGGATGGGCCGAAGCCCCAGGCTGTCACCGCATCGCCCACCCCGATGTCGAAAGCACCGCCCGATGCCTTGCCGACCGCCAGCGCCAGCCTCAGAACTTCCATCATCATGGCCGGAACAGGCACCCGTTCTCCTACGGGCGCACGGTTGAGCCGCATCAGGTCGCTGTCGGGCTTCCATGTCGACATCTGCGCGTCGACCTCGTTGACCGCCGTCTGGAGGGCTTTGCGGGCGGCTTCGGCATCGAACCCTGGTGGCGCGAAGAAGAGAGCCGACCAGCGCGTGCCCATGGTCGGCCCGTTGAGCGCGTGGCGCACGAACTCAGTAGACGTCTTCGACATAGCGTCCCTCCGCCTTGAGCATCGCTGGCGACATGCCGAGGGGCTCCAGCATCCGTGCCATCGCCTCGGCGACCCCTGCCGCCATGTCCCGGCCGCCGCAGACCATCACACACGCGCCGTTGCGGATCGCGCCGATGACCTGCCGGTGTTCGGAAGCGAGAGCATCCTGCACGTAGTGGGGCCGGATGCCGCGCGAAACCGCGGTGGACAGGCGCGAGAGCCTGCCTTCGACCGCCCAGGCTTCCAGTTCCTCACGGTACAGGAAGTCGCTTTCCGGATGACGCATGCCGAAGAACAGGTGAATCGGCCTGCGCCCGCTGTTGGCCCTGATGAAGCCCGCCAGCGGTCCAAGCCCCGTGCCCGCTCCGACGAGGATCAGCGGAGCACGGTCCGTGCCCGCATGGAAGGCCGGGTTGCGGTGGAGGAAGGCAGCAAGCGTGTCGCCCGGTTCGAGTGCCATCAGCGCGCCTGAACACAGGCCCCGACATGCTTGCGCACCACGATCTCGACGAAGCCGTCGCCGCTACCCGATGCCAGCGAATAGAAGCGCGGATTGGTCGAGCCCTCCGGCACGACGCCGAGGAGGTCTCCCGCCTCGAACCTGGCGAATCCTTTCCGCGTGAGGCGCTGCCAGAGGGACAGGCGTGGTACCGCGAAACGCAGGATCGCCGTGGGCGCCTGGACGTCCTGGCCGTAGTTGCGCCGCGAGGTGAGCCTGAGGGAAGTTGTCTCGGGGCGGACGGGCCGATGGTCGAGTTCCAGTTCAATTGCCAGCGCCTCGCCGAGCGCACGCCCCCATCGCGCGAACTCCTGGGGCGACTGGCGGTCCACCGTGTCCAGCGGAAGCAGCGTCGGCCATCCCTTCGCCTTCGCCGCCGCCTCGACTGCTTGGGCGTAGCCACAGAAGGCCGGGAAGCCGCGGTCACCGAAGCCTAGCACCGCCAGCGGCGCTGAGGGGGCGACGGACAGCCTGGCCAGGCGGTCGAGGAACCCCTTCGCTGACGCCGGGGCATCGCCGTCGCCATAGGTCGCAGCGAGGACCACGTAGCGGCGAGCAGCGGGGGTCCGCGCCGGATCGAAGGCCGACATTGGCGCGACGTGAACCGGATGCCCGGCCCGAGTGAGCGCATCGTGCAGCGTCGCTGCAAAGCCCCAGGTGCTGCAGCCCTCGCTCCCAACCAGTATGACCGTCTCGCCGCGCGACGGCGGGACGTTGCCGCGGATGCGCGGTCGCCCGCGGCGTCCTGCCAGCCATATGACGGCGCCCGTAGCGCCCATCACAGGAACCGCGAGCGCCATCAGTCCGAGCAGCAGGCCGAGCACCGCGGCACCCTGTCCGGTATGCAGCATGTAGATTGTTTCGGAGGCACGCTCCCAGCCACTCAGGTTGGACCAGCCCAGCGTCGCTCCCGTCCCTTGGTCAAGGTACCCCGTGCCGAGGTCGGTCTTGAGCGTGAAGACGTCGCTCGCATCGCCTGGATAGGGGAAGCTGAGTTCGCGCAGGCTGGAGACGGGGGTTGAGACGAGCATGGGCATCCCGGCCAGGGGCATGCCTGTATCCCCGCTCACCGTGGACGGCAAATCCGGGACGACAGCCTGGTCCGGAAGGAACCCGAAGGTCGACGCCGTCATCCAGATCGCGGTCGCCGAGGACAGCAGGAGGCCGAGCACGGCCCCGCGCGCGAGCTCGGCATGAATGCGTCCCGTCATCGGCCCCCGCAGCGGGGCAAACCACCGCCTCCAGCCTCCGGCGCGGCGGGCGACGAGCATCGTTCCCGAGACGGCAAGGACGAGCATGGCTACCGCCCCGGCAGCCGAGACGAAGCGGCCGGCGTCGTCCATGAACAGCGAGCGGTGCAGGTTCGTCAGCCAGCGTTCGACCGGGTTCGCGTCGGCAGAGGCGACACCCGCCCCCGTGGCAGGATCGACCACCGCCGAACCCGGCGTTCCGTTGTCGAACCAGTAGGCCGTGATGCGTCCCGAGGGGGAGCGTTTAATCTGCTCCACCCCCGGATAGACGACATGGATGCGGGTCGCGAGATCGGCAACGCTCATCGTAGCTTCAGCCTGCGGCGCGCCCAGCCGCTCCGCCGCCGGGAAGACCGAAAGGGCGGCCCCGCTGAGCGCGAGCAGGCAGACCAAGGCCAGAGCCACAAGCCCAGGCCAGCGGTGAAGAGCTCGGATCATGCGTCCGCCCTCACATGCCGTAGCCAAAGCTGGCGACGTAGCGTCGGCCCTTGACGGACTGGCCGGCGCCCTTGGACGTGAGCGGCACCGCGACTTCGTTGGGGCTGTCGCGCATGTCCTCGACCGCGGCATCGATGTGCAGCGTGTAGCCGGCGTCGAAAAGCGCGTCAGCCAGGTCGAGCGTGATCTCGAGCTTGCGACCGGCCCCCACACTGGCCCCCGTTATGCCGTTGATCTCGGCGATGTTGCCGCGCGTCGCTCGGTACCAGTCGCTGAGATGCTCGTAGTATTTGGACTTGCCCCCCGCCATCCAGAGGGTGCCCGCATAGGCGCCCTTTGGATCGGTGACATAGATGGCGAGATAGGCTCCATCGCCGCCGTAGTTGTTCAGGGTGGTCGTCAGCGTCACCGGCCGCGCCATCGCTATGCCGGGAAGGGTGAGTGCGGTGGTGAGCGCCAGGGCGGCGAATATCGTTCTCATGACGAAGTCTCCAGGATTTGCGGGAAAGGTGGCGGGTGGCTCAGTTCACCTTGACCTTCGGCGCTGCGCCGCTGCCGAACAGGCCGTTGTTCGGCGGGGCAACTGTGCCCGCCCGAGCGGGTCCGACCGCGGCACCGCCCCGGTATCCGTCGTCATCATCGTCGCTGTCGTCGTCGTCATCGCCTTCGTGATGACCGTCGTCATCGTCGCCACGGCCGAGGCGGGGTCCATGATCCCGGTCAAGGCGGCCGTCATCGCTGGCGAACAGCAGGTTGGCGCCCTCATCGGAAGCGTCCTCGACGGTCTCGCGAGATGCGTGAGGCCGCGCTGCGTCATGCATGGCGCTCCACGCCGGAATGCCAGCGCCCACGGCCAGCGCAGTCGATGCGAACAGGATGGTGAATGTCTTCTTCATGGCAGGGTCTCCTTTTCTGATGGTTTCGTTCTGAAGGCCTCGCCTGATCCCTTCCTGACGGAAACGGAGTTTCTGCTTCAGCTTGCCGTCAGGAATCTAAAGGCCCCGCCGCAATGGCGAGGCCTCGGAAAGCACCTGCTTGTCCGGACGAGGGATCAGACGATATCGCCAGGACCAGCAGGTCTCTTCCGGCCCGTAACCAGGGTGCAGGCAAGGTTCTCCCGGTGGCGGAACGTCGCGAGCGCCATGCCCCCGAGGTGCAAGGCGACAAGGGGCAACATGGCGTTCGCCAGCGTCTTGGGGATCTCCTTGAGTGGCCCTTTGGCCTCGCCTTCCGCGTCGACGTCTCCCTGGCCAAGCCCTCGCCGTCGTCATCGTCCGCAAGCACCGGGGCCACGAACTGCAGCAGGTGGGTTGCGGCTGCGGCGCGGGCCGGCTCTTCCATGAGCCATCCTGTGAAGGCCGTTCCGGACAACGTCACGAGCAGTGTGATGATCATGGCCGCGCCTGCCGGGTTGTGGCCCAGGTAGCGCACCTCTCGCCCCTGGCGACATGGGCGACGTAGGTGAGCATGGCGGCGGGACTCCGGACGAACTGACCGAAACGGGCGTAGCGGCTCCCGACAAGACCCCACACGATTGCGAAAGCGATGCGGAAGCCGACCAGCGCCGCTACCACTTAGCCCGCGAACTCGTGAACCGGCTGTATCTCCTCGGCGGTGAGCCAAGCCGTGGCGAAGGCACCGACCAGTGGAAGATGCGGACAAGCGGTCCCATACCCCGACCCGGTGGGCGGGGTTCTGTGCGACTCCGTCGCGGGCGATGGCAGGTCATTGATCGTTATTGTGGGTTTTTCCCTCGCGACGCCGATCGCCGTCCCTGTGTTCGATTTCCAGTATCTCGAGGGTTGCCGGATGAACTGTCGCTTCGATCTGTTGCCCCCTGAGATCGGTACCGTCGATCTCGTAACAGCCGTCATCGATCTTGATCCGTCGCACCGTCCAGCCTTGCTGCGCCGCCAGGGCGGCAACGGCCTCCCTCGGCTTCCAGTCGGCCATCGGCACGAAGCACTCGTCATCGGCCATCGCGCTGCCGACCGGGAAGGCCGCGACGAATGCGAGAATTGTCAGGACGAGCCGCATGGCGAATTACTCCGTTCACCTGGATTTGCGCTGAACCTGCAGGGCCAACCTTACGGCACCCTGAAGTTAGCCCTCTATTCGCTTCAGCAACCCGTCAGGAAAATCTGATAGTAAAGGCAACGGCAGCGGAACAGGTGTGAACATGCGAATCCTGCTTGTAGAGGACGACGCCGTGCTGGGCGCCGCCGTGCGCGACCAAATCGCTGGGGACGGCCATTCGGTCGACTGAGTCATCAGGTTAGACGGGGCACGCGACGTGATGGCGAGCGCGGGCTATGACCTCATCCTGCTCGACCTCATGCTGCCCGACGGAAGGGGCATCGTCTTCCTCAAGGCGCTGAGGAATTCGGGGGACGTCACGCCCATCATCATCCTCACCGCGCTCGACCAGGTCTCCGACAGGATCGAGGGCCTAAAGGCCGGAGCGGACGACTATCTCGTGAAGCCTTTCGACCTCGATGAGCTTTCCGCCCGCATCGGCTCCGTCGCCCGCCGCTATTCGGGCAACCCGAACCCTATCATCCGGCATGGTGCGCTCAATATCGACCTCGCGCGGCGGAGCGTGCTCCGGGAGGGCAAGCCCGTTCAGCTTACCTCGCGCGAATGGGCACTGCTGGAGGCCTTCCTGGCGCGTCCCGGCCAGCTCCTGTCTAAGCCGCAGCTGGAGGAGAAGCTCTACGACTTCGACGTCGAGATCGAGAGCAACACGATCGAGGTCCATGTGAGCCGCCTTCGGAAGAAGCTGGGCACCAACCTCATCGAGACCGAGCGCGGCCTCGGCTATAGGCTTGCGCGGGCATGAGGGGGGCGCGAAGCCTCCAGGGTAGGCTCCTTCTGTCGCTCGGAGCAGTCCTGCTCGTGGTCTGGATCGCCGCAGCCTGGGCTACCGCCGTCCTGCTGAGGCACGAGATCGAAGAAGTCTTCGATTCCTCCCTGCAGGAAACCGCGCAGCGCCTGCTTCCGCTTGCCGTCCTTGACATCGTCGGGCGCGAGGATGGTGACACTGCCAGCCAGAGACTCGGAGCGGTCCGAAGCCATGACGAGCTTTTCACCTACGTGGTCCGCGACGACAAGGGCAAGGTCCTGCTCCGGTCACACGCGGCCGACCTCTCCACCTTCCCGCCATATACAGGAGCGGGCTTCGGCCGGACCGCAACGCACCGCCTCTACAGCGAAGAAGCTCTGCAGGGCACGATCCGCATCACGGTTGCGAAGTCGCTGGCACATCAGGACGCGGTTATTCGCGAAATGCAGATGGGCCTCGGCTTGCCCGTCCTGCTAGTGATTCCCACCGCGTTTGCGGCTGTCGCCTTCGCGGTGAGACAGAGCACCCGTTCGCTGCGGGCCTTCCGGGACCAGTTGGAGACCCGCAGCGAGAAAGACCTCGCCCCGGTTGCCTCCGGCGACCTGCCGAGCGAGGTCGCCCCGATGGCGGCTAGCATGAACGCACTGATCGAGAGGCTTCGAGCAGCGTTCGAGGCGGAGCGCAGCCTTACCGCCAACACTGCCCACGAACTCAGGACACCGCTCGCCGGAGCGATCGCCCAGGCCCAGCGCATCCGAAAGGAAACCGCCGAGCCTCAGACGGCCCAGCGCGGAGCCGACATCGAGGCGACGTTGAAGCGGCTGACGGCGCGCGCCGAGCGGCTCATGCAACTGGCGCGGGCGGAGGGAGGACGGCTGAACCTGGACCGGGAGTCCGACCTGCGCGATACACTGGACGTCGTGATCGGAGACATGCGCCGGAACGAGTCGACTGGGCGCATCTTACTCAGGCTGCCCGACACGCCCGTCATGTCAGCCGCCGATCCCGACGCGGTCGGAATCCTCTGCCGCAACCTGGTCGAGAACGCGCTGCGCCACGGAAGCCGGTCTTCCCCCGTCGAGGTGGCCCTTTCCTCCAACGGCCTTATGACGGTGTCCAACGACGGCCCCGTCGTGCCCGCTGAGACACTGGCGAGGCTAGCGGACCGCTTCGAGCGCAGCGGCGCGGCGGGCCGCGGGAACGGTATCGGCCTGTCCATCGTCTCGACCATCGCAGACCGCATGGGTGGCGCGCTGACGCTCAGGTCGCCGCGCCCAGGCTGCCAGACCGGATTCGAGGCAAGCGTCCCGCTCGCGAGCGCAGGTACTGCCGAGACAAGGACCTGAACTGAAGTTCATCTGGCCGCAACACGTCGAAAGAAACCGAAAATCCTGCATCGTATCCGCCGGTGGAACCGAGAGCTTCGAGGAATAAACCCACGGCGCGATCCGGGCCGATGGTCCGCGACCTTCAGCGAGGGCGCCGGTAGTGTCCGCTTTCGGGCAACGGCAAAGCTTATCTCTGCGGCCGAGACGAGGCGCAAAGCTGTCTTTCGATTTTCGCGTGCGATCCGCTCCAAGTTGAATTGGGACGTCCGGAGCGATCCAGTGCAATCCTGAAATAATGTGGGATAATGTGTGGGATGGTAATCAGGATGTTCAGAAAAATACAACAAAAACAAATGACTTCGTGAAAGTCTGGCGGAGAGAGCGGGATTCGAACCCGCGTTACGGTCTCCCGTAAACACACTTTCCAGGCGTGCGCCTTCAACCACTCGGCCACCTCTCCGCATGCGCGCTGTGCGCCGGCTGGTTATGCCGGGCAGGTTGGGAGTGCGCGCATCTCCTTGGCGTCGGCTCGTCGAGCCGTCATTCGGGTGCAGCCAACCTGCCGGGCACCCATCGCCTGCCACCGAACACATTAGCGTCCGGCTGCGGGGCTCATCTAGTCGATCCTGCGCCGCTTGCCAAGCGCTGACGTGGCAAATGTTATCAGGCAAAACGATCGTCGTGCTGCGCAGCGCCGGCAAAGCCACGATCCGCAGCGACGAGGCGCCTTGCTGGCACCGTCGCCGCCCTTCTTGCAAGTGCCTGGCGCTCTGTCACAAACTGCTTTGAAGGGCAGGGGGAGATTCGATGTCGTCAGAGAGCGAACCGTCCGGCTGGGACATCTGGCGCTGGCTGCCGGTGGCCTGGCTGTGCCTTGTCATGGCGCTCAGCGCGCGCGGCATCGACGCCAGCTTCGCCATCATGCTGGATTTCTCGATGCCGTCGGCAGTGCTGGGGCTGATCTATGTCTCGGTCGCCTTCAGCGCGGTGACGATCGGCTGGGGCATCTACCTGCTCGTGCTCGCCTACAATCGCGATCGCAGGTTCCGGCGCGCCTTCACCATCTGGCAATGGGCGATCATCGCCTTCCTCGTCCTCAAGCAGGTCTATGTTCTTGTCATGCCGAATTTCGCCTTTGGCCTCGTCGGTCTTGCCTGGGACGGCGGCGAGGTCGCCATCGGCCTTGCCATGATCTGGCTGGTTGGCCGACAGGACCAGCCACAAGCCTTGTTGAGCAGCGGCCCGCACGAGCGGCCCCGTCTGCTGGTTTCGATCGTCGCCGCCATCCTCGGCGTCATCGTCGGTGCAGCACTTGGCGCGGGTGTCGGGCTCGCGCTGGGCACGGGCATTTCCGAAGCCACCGATATGAGCTGCTTCGAGGGCGCCTGCGGCTATTTCGTCGTGCTGATCGGCCTCGGCGGCCTGCTGGTCGGCGCGGTTGCCGGCGGCATCTTCGCCGTCTGGCGGGCCAATCGCCGCAAGCCGAAGCCGCCAGTCCCGCCGCAAACGTCTGTCAATTAGCCGTGTCTTCGATTGCACCCACCGGCGGCGCGGCCTATTTCTCGTTCATAATCGATATCCAGGACCGCCGATGATCCGCTTCGTGTTCCGTCTTGCCGCCGCAATAGCGCTTTCGGTCGCCGTCATCATGGCCGTGCTCGACGCCACCCGCACCGTCGCCGTGTCACGGCTGGTGATGACGCCGCTCGATACCAGTTGGTCGACGGCCTCGCCCGATACCCTCGCCGCGACCGAGACATTCGTCCGTGACAAGACTGGCCCGGCTGTCTGGGACAGCGTCGTCGTGCCGGTGCTCAACCAGCCGGGCTTCGCGGTCTTTGCCGTGCTCGCCTTCCTGCTCTACGCAATCGGCCACCGGCGCCGCGCCGGCCGCTTCACCGGCGAGGTCTGACGCGACGCCAGCAAGCTTCGACGCAACGACGAGGAGGGAAGGCAGATGTTTTTCCTGAGCGACATGCTGAACAAGAAGCTCAAGCTGCCGACGTCTGGCGAAGCGCTGCCCGGCCGCGCGCGGGCGATTCCGACCGCATCGAAGCACTACGTCTCCAGGCGCCCGCTCAAGGGGCCATATCCCGAAGGCTTCGAGCAGGCGCTGTTCGGCCTGGGCTGCTTCTGGGGTGCGGAGCGCCTGTTCTGGCAGATCCCCGGCGTGTGGGTCACGGCAGTCGGCTATGCCGGCGGGCTCACGCCCAATCCGACATATCAGGAGACCTGCACCGGCCTTACCGGTCATGCCGAAGTCGTGCTGGTGGTCTACGACCCCGCACAGGTCAGCTACGGCGAGTTGCTGAAGATCTTCTGGGAGGCGCACGATCCGACCCAGGGTATGCGCCAGGGCAACGACGTCGGCACCACCTACCGTTCGGCGATCTACACCTTCTCCGACAGCCAGCAGGCCGAGGCGGTTGCCTCGCGCGATGCCTATCAGGCAGCGCTCAAGGCTGCCGGACGCGAAAAGATCACCACCGAGATCGCCGCAGCGCCTCAGTTCTACTTCGCCGAAGACGATCACCAGCAATACCTTGCCAAGAATCCCTATGGCTATTGTGGCCTCAAGGGCACCGGCGTTGCTTGCGCGATCCCCGACAAGGCGGCCGTTTAGACATTCGTTTCAGACGCCATTTGCGATGCCTGTGCATTTTTCCAAAAGGTCAAGATTCCGCGTGAATTTTGTCTTGGCCCGTGCAAGATATGGCCATGCGCGGGGGGAGAGATCCTCGCCATGGGCCGTGCGGCAGCCGGAGGAACGGCTCGCGCGGCGATTGCAAAAAAGACAACCGACAGGGTGTGGATCACATGAAACGTATCGTCCTCGGCCTTCTGGCGGCCACCGCCATGTGCCTTCCGGCGCTCGCCGCTGATGTTCAGCCGGCGCTGCTCTACGATCTCGGTGGCAAGTTCGACAAGTCGTTCAACGAAGCGTCCTACAACGGCGCCGAGAAGTTCAAGGCCGAAACCGGCATTCCTTATGTCGAGTTCGAAGTCTCCAACGCCTCGCAGCGCGACCAGGCCCTGCGCCGCTTCGCCGAGGATGGCCGCAACCCGATCGTCATGGCCGGCTTTGCCTGGTCCGAGGCGCTCGCCAAGGTCGCTGCCGACTATCCGGACCTCAAGTTCGCCATCATCGACATGGTCGTCGAGAAGCCCAATGTGAAGTCGATCGTGTTCAAGGAGCATGAAGGCTCCTACCTCGTCGGCGTCATGGCAGCCCTTGCCTCGCAGTCCAAGAAGGTCGGCTTCGTCGGCGGCATGGACGTTCCGCTGATCCGCAAGTTCGGCTGCGGTTATGTCGGCGGCGCCAAGGCTGCCGGTGCGACCGAAGTCATCCAGAACATGACCGGCGACACGCCTGCCGCCTGGAACGACCCGACCAAGGGTGGCGAAATCACCAAGACCCAGATCTCGCAGGGCGCTGACGTGATCTACGCCGCGGCCGGCGGCACCGGCGTCGGCGTGCTCCAGGCTGCTGCTGACGGCGGCAAGCTCGGCATCGGCGTCGATTCCAACCAGAACGGCCTGCAGCCGGGCAAGGTGCTGACCTCGATGCTCAAGCGCGTCGACGTCGCCGTCTACAACGCCTTCATGGATGCCAAGAACGACAAGTTCGAAGGCGGCATCAACAATCTCGGCCTCAAGGAAGGTGGCGTCGACTACGCCATGGACGATAACAACAAGGCGCTCGTCACCGACGAGATGAAGGCAGCCGTCGAAAAGGCCAAGGCCGACATCATCGCCGGCACCATCCAGGTGCATGACTACACCTCGGACGACAAGTGCCCCTATTGATCCCTGCCTGAATGAAACGCGCCGCCGGACCCTGGTCCGGCGGCGTCGATCATTGTGGGCCAGTCCTCGGGACGGCAATCGATGTTCACCGTGACCGGAATTGGCGGCTTCTTCTTTCGCGCCAAGGATCCTCAGGCGCTCGCTGCCTGGTACGAACAGCACCTCGGCATTTCAGACATCTCGCGCGCTGTCTGGAAGCAGCAGGCGGGGCCGACGATCCTTGCGCCGTTCAGTCGCGACACCGAATATTTCGGCCGTCCAGAGCAGCAATGGCTGATCAACCTGCGCGTCGATGACCTCGATGCCGCGATGGCCGAGCTGAAGGCAGCCGGCATCGCGGTGGAAACGCGGGCGGAGTGGGACTCCGAGGTCGGCCGGTTCTGCCGGATTCACGATCCTGAGGGCAATCCGATCGAGCTGTGGCAACCATCCGAAGCGGCGGGTCTGGCCTGACGCTTGGCTCTGGCGCGGCGTCACCAGTGGGGCGGCTTGGTCACCGGCGTGTCGGGTGCCGTCTGCTCCTCGAGCACCAGGAAGCGCTCGGTGAGGGCGTCGAGCTTCTTCTGCATCCGCTCGATGGTCTTCCACTGTTCGGCGATCTGGCCGGAAAGCTCCTCGATCGTATGCTCCTGCTCAGCGGCGCGTATTTCGAGCGTCGTCAGCCGGTCATCTGGCGTGGTCATGGTCGATCCTCATTGGGGCGATCCTCATTGGGCCGTCATATCGGTCGTTGCCTCGAAATCGGCCACAGCGCGGTCAATTCCTTGGGGTCACCAGGCGAGCCGATTGGCAGGGCAGTATCGGCGTGCTAGCTCTTTCGGCAAGCCATAACAAGAACATAAGAACCTGAGGTGGGACGGTCGTATGGCGGAAGCAGCTATCGAACTGATCGGCATCAACAAGAGTTTTGGTGCTGTCCGCGCCAACCGCGACATCGCGCTCGAGATACCGCGCGGGACGATCCACGGCATCATTGGAGAAAACGGCGCCGGCAAGTCGACGCTGATGTCGATCCTCTACGGCTTCTATCAGGCCGACAGCGGCGAAATCCGCGTCAACGGCAAGCCGGCCAGCATCAAGACACCCAACGATGCCATCGCCGCCGGCATCGGCATGGTGCACCAGCACTTCATGCTGGTCGAGAATTTCTCGGTGCTGGAAAACGTCATCCTCGGCGCCGAAGGCGAGGCTCTGCTCAAGAACTCGATTTCCAAGGCGCGTTCGGAGTTGCGCCGGCTGGAACAGGAATATGGCCTCGAGGTCGATCCCGATGCGCTCATCGAAGAGCTGCCGGTCGGCCTGCAGCAGCGTGTCGAAATCCTCAAGGCGCTCTATCGCGGCGCCGAAATCCTCATTCTCGACGAGCCAACCGGCGTCTTGACGCCCGCCGAAGCCGATCACCTGTTCCGCATCCTCCAGCAGCTGAAGGAGCAGGGCAAGACGGTGGTTCTGATCACTCATAAGCTGCGCGAGATCATGGCCATCACCGACAACGTCTCGGTCATGCGCCAGGGAACGATGGTGGCGACCCGCAAGACCAGGGAAACCACCGTCGAGGAGCTGGCCGAGCTGATGGTTGGCCGCCGCGTGCTGCTGCGCGTCGAAAAGGGCGAGGCCAAGCCCGGCGCCGTCAAGCTTTCGGTCACGAACCTGACGGTCAAGGATGCGCGCGGCGTCACCATGGTCGACGACGTTTCCTTCGACATCCGCGCCGGCGAGATCGTCGGCATCGCCGGTGTCGCGGGCAACGGCCAGTCGGAGCTGATGGAAGCCGTTTCGGGCATCCGCAAGGCCGTCTCCGGCACCGTCATGCTCGACGGCAAGCCGATCGACCTGACCGGCCAGGCCGACCCCGGCGAATTGCGCGACCGTGGGCTGGCTCATGTGCCTGAGGACCGCCACCATGTCGGCCTGGTGCTCGCCTTCGACGAAAGCGAGAACTCGATCCTTGGCTATCACGACAAGCCGCAATATCTCAAAGGACCGTTCCTCAATCTCGACGCGATCCAGAAGGACGCCCAGGAAAAGATCGAGAAATACGACATCCGCCCGGCCAATCCTCGGCTCAAGACCGCCAATTTCTCCGGCGGCAACCAGCAGAAGATCGTGCTCGCCCGCGAGATCGAACAGGACCCCGGCGTGCTGATCGTCGGCCAACCGACCCGCGGCGTCGATGTCGGCGCCATCGAGTTCATCCACAAGCGCCTGATCGCCATGCGCGACCAGGGCAAGGCGGTGCTGCTGGTCTCGGTCGAGCTCGACGAGATCCGCTCGCTCTCCGACCGCATCCTGGTGATGTTTGCCGGCCGCGTCGTCGGCGAGCGCGGACCCGAAACCAGCGAAGGCGAGCTTGGGCTTCTGATGGCTGGCGTCGAACACAAGGAGGCCGCCGAATGAGCACGCCTTACGCAAAACTCCCGGCCTGGGCCGACTACGGGCTCATTCCACTGATCAACCTGCTCGTCGCTTTCGTCGTCGCTGGCCTCGTCGTGCTGCTTGTCGGCGAAAACCCGCTGCGCGCCGCCGTCATCCTTGTCGAAGGTGCCTTCGGCAGCGGCCAGGGCCTCGCCTACACGCTGTTCTACGCCACCAACTTCATCTTCACCGGCCTGGCCGTCGCGGTCGCTTTCCATTGCGGCCTGTTCAACATCGGCGGCGAGGGCCAGGCCTATATCGCCGGCCTCGGCATCGCCATCGTCGTCCTTGCCTTCGACAGCACGCTGCCCTGGTGGGTCGTCTTTCCGATGGCGATCATCGCCTCGGCACTGTTCGGCGCGTTGTGGGCGCTGATTCCGGCCTATCTCCAGGCCAAGCGCGGCTCGCACATCGTCATCACCACCATAATGTTCAACTTCATCGCCGCCTCGGTGATGGTCTACATGCTGGTCAACGTGCTGAAGCCGGCCGGCTCGATGGCGCCGCAGACGCGCCAGTTCGTCGAAGGCGGGCAATTGCCCAAGCTCGGCTGGCTGCTCGCCGAATTCGGCCTCACCGTCCGGCCCTCGGCGCCGCTCAACATCTCGTTCCTGTTGGCGCTGGTCATGGCCTTCCTGGTCTGGGTGCTGATCTGGCGCACCAAGCTCGGCTACGAGATCCGCACCTTCGGCTTCAGCTCGAAGGCGGCGCGCTACGCCGGCATCTCGGAAACCCGCATCATCATCGTCACCATGCTGATTTCGGGCGCGCTCGCCGGCATGATGGCGCTCAACCCGATCATGGGCGACCAGCACAACGTGCCGCTCGATTTCGTCTCCGGCGCCGGCTTCGTCGGCATCGCGGTGGCGCTGATGGGCCGCTCGCACCCGGCCGGCATCGTGCCGGCGGCGGTCCTGTTCGGCATGCTCTACCAGGGCGGCGCTGAACTGGCCTTCGAGATGCCGAACATTTCGCGCGACATGATCGTCATCATCCAGGGCCTGGTGATCCTGTTTGCCGGCGCGCTCGAGCACATGTTCCGCCCGGCTATCCAGGGCATCTTCGCGAGCTTCAGCCCGCGATCCGTCGGCATCACGGCGACCAAAGGGGAGCGCGCCTGACATGGAATTCATCGACGCGCTCATCAACATCCTGAACTCGACAATCCGCGTTTCGGTGCCGCTGCTGCTTGCTTGCCTCGCCGGCCTCTATTCCGAACGCGCCGGCGTTTTCGACATCGGCCTCGAAGGCAAGATGCTGGCCGGCGCCTTCGCCGGTGCTGCGGCCGCCGCCGTCTTCGCCTCGGCGTGGATCGGCCTGCTCATCGCCGTCCTGGTTTCGGTCGGCATGGCGCTCGTCCACGGCTTCGCTTCGATCACCCATCGCGGCAACCAGATCGTCTCTGGCGTCGCGATCAACTTCATCGCCGCCGGCTCGACGATCATCCTCGGCCAGGCCTGGTTCCAGCAGGGCGGGCGCACGCCGTCGCTGCCGCCGGAAGGCCGGTTCGGCGCAATCAACCTGCCCTTCGCCGATACACTGCGCGACGTGCCTGTTATCGGGCAGCTCTATTCCGGCCTGCTGTCGGGCCACTCGCTGTTGACCTATGTCGCCTTCCTCGCCGTGCCCTTCACCTGGTGGGTTCTGTTCCGTACCCGCTTCGGCCTGCGCCTGCGCGCCGTCGGCGAGAACCCGGCTGCCGTCGACACCGCCGGCATCTCGGTTGCCTGGCTGCGTTACCGCGCCGTCATCTGCACCGGCATCCTCACTGGTCTTGCCGGCTCCTACATGGCGCTCGCCCAGAACGCCGGCTTCGTCAAGGACATGACCGCCGGTCGGGGCTACATCGCGCTCGCTGCTTTGATTTTCGCCAAATGGAAGCCGGTGCCGGCGATGTTTGCCTGCCTGTTGTTCGGCTTCCTCGATGCGCTGTCGATCCGCCTGCAGGGCTCGCCCCTGCCGATCATCGGCAAGGTGCCGGTGCAACTGATGCAGGCGCTGCCCTACATCCTCACCGTCATCCTGCTCGCCGGCTTCATCGGCAAGGCCATCCCGCCACGCGCCGGCGGCGTGCCTTATGTGAAGGAGCGCTGAAGCCTGTGTCTGACTTGACCGCCTATTTTCATTATGGGCTGGTTGGACTTTGCGTTTTGGCCCTAATCATGGCCACCCGACAAAACCGGTTGGCATTCCATGCTTCGCAGGATTGGCCGCTTGTTCCAGCCACGATAGTGGATAGGGCATATATTGGGGGTGGAGACACGGTGAGCTATTGGCTCACTGTCGAGTACAATCTTCAGGGGACTCGACATACAGGCCAAGTCACCAGCAATCTTCTTTCCACGCCGAAGGTGGGAGGCACAGTCCTTCTTCGGATAGACCCGGCAAGTCCCCGGAAAATCCACCTCTGGAGCACAGACAATGCATGATCTCTTCCAGGCGGCGACCGCCGCCATGGCCAAGGCCTACGCGCCCTATTCGAAGTTCCCTGTCGGTGCGGCACTGCGCACCGAGGATGGCCGCATCTTCGCCGGCGCCAACATCGAGGTTGCCTCCTACCCCGAGGGCTGGTGCGCCGAGACCACCGCACTTGGCCATTACATCATGGGCGGCGGCGGCAAGATCACCGAGATCGCCGTCGTTGCCGAGCGCATGGCCCGCATCACACCCTGCGGCGGCTGCCGCCAGCGCCTGGCCGAATTCACCAGTCCGGACACCAAACTCTATCTCTGCGACGATGCCGGCATCGTCGAAACTGTCACCATGGGCCAGATGCTGCCCTACGGGTTCCAGGGGGAGATCCTGAAATGAAGGAAGCCGTCGATCGTCTCGTCGAGCAGCTCGACGGTCTTGCGCCGGCGACCGCCATGGTGCTGGGTTCCGGCCTTGGCGGCCTCGTCGACGAGGTCGAAGACGCCGTCCGCATCCCTTACGCCGCCTTGCCCGGTTTCCCCCGAAGCGGCGTGACCGGCCATGCCGGAGAGCTCGTTGCCGGCCTGTTCGGTGGCCAGCCGGTCATCATGATGGCCGGCCGCGCGCATTATTACGAGCATGGCGATGCCTCGGTCATGCGTCCGGCGCTCGAGACGCTCGCCGGCATCGGTGTCACCCAGCTCGTGCTGACCAATGCCGCCGGCTCCGTCGACCCCGGCATGCTGCCCGGCTCGATCATGCTGATCGAGGACCACATCAATTTCGCCGGCGCCAATCCGCTGTTCGGCGAGCCGACCGACCGCCGCTTCGTCGGCATGACCGAGGCCTATGATGCCGGTCTGCGCAAGGCGTTCGAGACCGCCGCCGCGGCAGCAAGCATCGACCTGCACAAGGGCGTCTACATGTGGTTCTCCGGCCCGTCCTTCGAGACGCCGGCCGAGATCCGCATGGCCCGCATGTTCGGCGCCAATGCGGTCGGCATGTCAACGGTGCCGGAAGCGATCATCGCCCGCTTCCTCGGCCTCAAGGTGCTCGCCTGCTCGGTCATCACCAACCTCGCCGCCGGCATGACCGGGGCCGAGCTGTCGCATCGCGAAACCAAGGACATGGCCCCCATCGGCGGCGGCCGCCTCGCCACCGTCCTGCGCAAGATGTTCGAGAAGGGCCCGATCGATGGCTGAGGGCAGGGCGGCGACCGCGGAGAACGCTGAGCGCCAAGCTTCGCCGGCCGCGAGCGCCATCTGATGCTCCCGCAGGAAATCATCCGCCACAAGCGCGACGGCAAGGCTCTCGCCCCGGCCGAAATCGCCGCCTTCGTTGGCGGCATCACCTCTGGCGCCGTCTCGGAAGGCCAGATCGCGGCTTTCGGCATGGCCGTCTTCTTCAACGGCATGAGTCGCGACGAGGCGGTGGCGCTGACCACGGCCATGCGTGATTCCGGCGATGTGCTCGACTGGTCCGACCTGCCGGGTCCCGCCACCGACAAGCACTCCACCGGCGGTGTCGGCGACAATGTCTCGCTCATGCTGGCGCCCATCGTTGCCGCCTGCGGCGCCTATGTGCCGATGATTTCGGGCCGCGGCCTCGGCCACACCGGCGGCACGCTCGACAAGATGGATTCGATCCCGGGCTACGCCAGCCAGCCCGACCTTGCGCTGTTCCGGCGCACGGTGCGCGAAGCCGGCTGCGCCATCATCGGCCAGACATCAGACCTCGCGCCTGCCGACAAGCGTTTCTACAGCATTCGCGACGTCACCGCGACGGTCGAATCGGTGCCGCTCATCACCGCTTCGATCCTGTCCAAGAAGCTTGCTGCCGGCCTCGGCTCGCTGGTGCTCGACGTCAAGATCGGTAACGGCGCCTTCATGGAAAGCGCGCGCGACGCCTCGGCACTGGCCACCAGCCTCGTCGAGGTCGCCAATGGCGCGGGCCTCAGGACCACAGCCCTAATCACCGGCATGAACGAGCCGCTGGCCTCCGCCGCCGGCAACGCGGTCGAGGTCCGGAACGCCGTCGATTTCCTCACCGGCCGCTTCCGCGACCCGCGCCTCGAAGAGGTTACGCTGGCGCTCGCCGCCGACATGCTGCTGTCCGCCGGCCGGGCGAGCGCGCAGCGCGAGGGGCTTCAGCGGGCACGCACGGCGCTCGAAGATGGCACCGCCGCCGACATCTTCGGCCGCATGGTTTTTGTGCTCGGCGGCCCCGTGGATTTCGTGAAGAACGCGGCCAAATATCTGCCCAAGGCAGATGTGGAACTGGTGGTGAAAGCCCCGCGCGGCGGCTTCGTCTCGGCAATCGCAACCCGTGACATCGGCCTTGCGGTCGTCGCCCTGGGCGGCGGCCGCACCCGGCCCGAGGACAAGGTCGACCATGCCGTCGGCATTACCGGGCTGCTTCCTGTCGGTGCCGAAGTGAGGGCCGGTGAGGCGCTCGCCCGCATCCATGCCCGCAGCCCGCTTGCAGCGGAGACGGCTGCCGCATCGGTGCTTGCCTGCTACACGCTGGATGAAGCCAGGCCAGTGGCGGCGAAGGTGGTCGCCAGACGCATTGCGCCGCGCAGCTAGGAAGCCACGCGGCGCAAGTCACCTCCCTTGAGGTCAGCTTGCGTGCTTCCTGCCGAAGCAGGCAACGGCGATTGCGGCCAGCAGGGTCGCGGCACCGCTGTAGATGAAGGCACTGTTGACGCCTGCAGTATCGACCAGCACGCCGCCGAACACCGCACCCAGCGCGATCGCCACCTGGAAGGTCGCGACCATCAGGCCGCCGGCACTTTCAGCCTGGTCGGGCGCTGCGCGTACCATCCAGGTCTGCACGCCCACCGGCACCGCGCCGAAGGCAAAGCCCCACACGGCGATGGCGACGCCCGCGATCCCGGCCGACGAACCCGCCAACAGCAGCGCCAGCGCCGAGATGGCGATGAGCAACGGCGCCAGCGTCACCGCCGACCGCAGGCTGCGCTCGGCCATGAAGCCGCCGGCGAGGTTGCCGAAGAAGCCGCCAATGCCGAAGGCCAGCAGCATCAGCGATATGGTCTCGATGCCGAGTGCCGGCACCTGCTCGAGAAAGGCTCGGAAATAGGTGAAGCCGGCGAAATGGCCGGACGCGGTCAGGATGACCAGCAGCAGCCCGACGCGGATCATCGGGTTGCGGGAGACGTCACGCAGGGCACCGAAGCTGGCGATGCTGATGGGCGGAAGCTTGGGCAGCGTGGCGAACTGCACGATCAGCGTGACCAGACCGACGCCGGCAGCGATGATGAAGGCGCTGCGCCAACCCCAGACGTCGCCGACATAGGCGCCCACGGGGGCGGCGCAGACGGTCGCCACCGAAACGCCGGTCAGGATGATCGACATGGCGCGCGGCAGCACCTCGCTGGGCACCAGCCGCATCGCGATGGCCGCCGACATCGACCAGAAGCCGCCGAGTGCCACGCCCAGGAGCACACGCGCGAACAAAAGCGACCGCAGTGACCAGGCGGTTGCCGCGAGCAGGCTCGACACGACCAGCAACAGCGACAATCCGATCATCACATGCCGTCGGTCGATCTTCCTTGTCGCGATCGCCATTGTCGGCGCGGCGATCGCGGCGACGACGGCAGTCGCCGTCACCGCTTGTCCGGCGGTGCCTTCGGTGATGCCGAGATCCTGCGCCAGCGGCGTCAGCAGGCTGGCCGGCAGGAATTCCGCCGTCACAAGGCCGAACACGCCGAGCGACAACGACAGAACGGCGCCCCACAGGGGTTCCGCGCGCTCCTCGGCCTTCGCTTTCTGGATCGGAATGCCGTCCAGCGTTGCGGTTGCGATATCGTTCATTTGGGAGGCTCTCCGATTGCAGTGCGGTGCAACATGGGGGTGACGATTTGGCGTTTCCATGCTAGAAACGCCAGTATGAATGATCGTTCGTCCAAACTTGCCGCCGACCCGCTGACCGATATCCTCAGGGGTTTGCGCCTCGAAGGCGTCGAGTATGGCCGCTGGGAGCTGAAGGAGCCGTGGAACATCGAATTCCCGGCCCAGGCAACGGCACGCTTCTACTTCGTCGGACAGAAGGCGTGCTGGCTGCGCCAGCCCTCGGGCGAATGGGTCGAGCTTCGCTGCGGCGACGCCGTGCTCCTGCCGCGCGGCGTGGCCCATGTGATCGCCAGCGAGCCAGGCGCAAAATCGTCGCCGATCAATGGCTACGAGATCAAGCAGATCTGCGAGAAGGTCTTCTGTCTTTCGACCGAGGGCTGCCGGCCGGGCACGCTGCTGTTCTGCGGCAGCATGTATTTCAACCTCGACGGCCTGCACCCGCTGCTCGGCATGATGCCTGACGTCATGCGCACGACCGAACTCGAGGCGCATGACCCCGGTATCACTCACATGCTCGAAACCATGGCCCGCGAGGTCAAGCTCGAGCGCGTCGGTTCCGCCGGCATCGTCGCCCGGCTCGCCGACGTGCTCGCCGCCATCATCATTCGTTCATGGGTCGAGCGCGGCTGCGGCGATTCCAGCGGCTGGATCGCCGCGGTCAGGGATCCCAAGATCGGCAAAGTGCTGGCCGCGATCCATCTCGAACCGAGCCACAACTGGACGGTCGAGGCGCTGGCTCGGATGATGGGCGCATCGCGCTCCGGCTTCGCCGACCGCTTCGCGGCGATCGTCGGCGAAACGCCGGCGCGCTACGTCACTCAGGTCAGGATGCACCAGGCGCGGCAGTGGCTGGTCCGCGACCGCCTGCGCATCTCGGTCGTGGCGTCACGGCTGGGCTACGATTCGGAAGCTGCCTTCAGCCGCGCCTTCAAGCGCGTTATCGGCCATCCGCCCGGCCACTTCAGGACTGCGGATCAGCAAACCGCGGCCTGAGGCTCACTGCACCAGAAGCAGCGCGCCATTTTCGACCTGGTACTTCTTGAGTCGCGACAGGAAGCTCATTCCGATCAGCGTGCCGTCGAGGGCCTTGTCCTCGAGCACCACCACCGGCACGTCGTCGACGCTGATCCGGCCGATCTGCAGCCTGTCGATGCGCGAAAGCGCTGCGCGCGCAGCACCATTTGCCGTGTTGACCTGCTGGGTGAAATCCCCCGGCGCGACTTTCACCCCGGCCTTGCGCGCGGTCGAAACGTTGATCGCCACCAGCGTCGCCCCGGTGTCGACCATTGCGTCGACCGAGCGACCGTTGATCTTGAAGCTTGCCGTGAAATGGCCGCGCATGTCGGCGTCGATCTTGACGCTGCGTCCGGCGGTGGAGGCAGTCGCAGCACTGACTTCGACGGGCTTGGGCGCCGGCGTAATGGTGCCCGTCGCCATCTCGGTCAAAGCCTTGAACTTCTCACCGTCCTTGTCCCACAGCATGGGCACCGACGCGGATGCGCCGGCACAGACACCGAATATGATGAGCTTGCGCAGCATGTGACGCCCTGATTTGAGGCGTCACGATAGTCCCGACAAGGTGATCGTGGCTTTAACGCAGCCATCCCGATGTCAAAGGCGGTAAACCGTGGGTTAAGGCCTATTTGGTGCCGTACATACGGTCGCCGGCGTCGCCGAGGCCGGGGATGATGTAGCCCCGCTCGTTGAGCTCGCGGTCGATCGAGGCGGTGAACACCGGAACATCCGGGTGCGCCTTGGTGAAGCGCTCGATGCCTTCGGGCGAGGCCAGCAGGCACAGGAAGCGCAGGTTGGTGGCGCCGCGGCCCTTCAGCTTGTCGATCGCCGCGATCGCTGAATTGGCGGTGGCCAGCATCGGGTCGACGACGATCACCAGGCGGTCGCCGAGGTCGCTTGGCGCCTTGAAGAAATACTCCACCGCCTCCAGCGTCTCGTGGTCGCGATAAAGCCCGACATGGGCGACGCGGGCTGCCGGCACCAGGTCGAGCAGGCCTTCGAGCAGGCCATTGCCGGCGCGCAGCACCGAGGCGAACACCAGCTTCTTGCCTTCGAGCGTCGGCGCCTCCATCGTCTCGATCGGCGTTTCGATCATCTTGGTGGTCAGTTCGAGGTCGCGCGTCACCTCGTAGCCGAGCAGCAGGGAGATCTCGCGCAGCAGCCGCCGGAAGCCGGCCGTCGAGGTTTCCTTGTCGCGCATGATGGTCAGCTTGTGCTGCACAAGCGGATGGTCGACGACGGTCACGGTCATGGCTTACGCTCCTGAAACTCGGGTAATTCAGGCCATTCTATCGGCTGGCGCGCCGCCGACCAATGTCGCGCCAGCCTTGAACCACAGTTTTGTCGGCCAAATTCAGCGTTTATGGCCGTCGAGACGGGCAAGAAGTGCTGCTTTGGTCTTCCTGTCGACGAAAGCGGCCTCGATCGCCGTGCGGGTCGTCGCCATCAGCGCCTTGTCGTTCATGCCGAAATGCTCAGTGGCAATGTCATATTCGCGCTTCAGGCTGGTCCAGAAATAGGGCGGATCGTCGGAGCTCAACGTCACCTTGCAACCAGCCGCCCGGAACTTGGGGAAGGGGTGGTCGGCAAAGCTGTCGAACACCTTGAGCGCGATGTTCGACCCCGGGCAGACTTCCAGCACGATGCCTTCGTCGGCGATGCGTTTGACCAGATCGGGGTTTTCGATGGCGCGTACGCCATGGCCGATGCGCGATGGCTTGATGTGGTCGAGCGCCTGCGCCACGCTCTCCCAGCCCAGCAGTTCGCCGGCATGGATGGTGATGCCGAGGCCGGCCTCGCGGGCGATCTCGAAGGCGCGCACATAATCCTCGAACTCGCCCATACGCTCGTCGCCGGCGACGCCGAAGCCGGTCACCAGTGGATGGTTGCACCTGGCGGCAAAGCGTGCCGCCGCCTCGATCGATTCGACACCGACATGGCGCACGCCGGTGACGATCATCCGGCCCTCGATGCCGGTCTTGGCCTTGGCCCGCAGCATGCCTTCGCCGAGCGCGTCGGTATAGGCCTTGGGCGACAGCCCGGCTTTGATGGCATGGTCGGGCGAAGTGAATACTTCCGAATAGATCGCGCCGTCACGGGCGAGGCTGGTCAGGTAGTGTTCTGAAAGCCGGGCGTAGTCCTCTTCGGTGCGGAAAAGGTCGGCGGCGAAGTCGTAGGCCGCAAGGAACGAGGTGAAGTCGTTCCAGACGAAGGAGCCGTTCTGGATGAAGGGTGAGACGTCCTTGCCGTATTTCTGCGCCTGGCGGACGACGAGTTCGGGTGCCGCCGCACCTTCTATGTGGCAGTGCAGCTCGGCTTTCAAAGGCATTCCTTGTTCCTTGTGTTGTCGGCGCGGGCGCGGCCTAAAACCGCGCCTCAAACAATAGCGCCCGCTGGTGTGATCGGCTATGGTCCCGCCGGATTTGATTGGACAACAAAATGTCAGAACAACGGACGACGGCTGTCGGCGGCATGGAAACCTCCTACGGTTTCCGCAATGTCGGAGCTGGCGACAAGCAGGGCCTGGTCAACGAGGTCTTCCACAAGGTCGCCGACCGCTATGACGTGATGAACGACCTGATGTCGGGCGGCCTGCACCGTATCTGGAAAGACGCAATGGTTGCCTGGCTCAACCCGCCCAGGCGTCCGGGTTGGAAGGTGCTCGACGTTGCCGGCGGCACCGGTGACATCGCCTTCCGCATCGTCGACGCCTCGCATGGCAACGCGCATGCCACCGTGCTCGACATCAACGGCTCGATGCTTGGCGTCGGCCGCGAGCGCGCCGAAAAGCGCGGCCTTGCCGACAAGACGGATTTCGTCGAGGCAAACGCCGAGGAACTGCCCTTCGCCGACGAGACCTTCGACGCCTACACCATCGCTTTCGGCATCCGCAACGTGCCGCGCATCGATGTGGCGCTGTCGGAAGCCTGGCGCGTGCTGAAGCCGGGCGGGCGCCTTTTGGTCCTCGAATTCTCCGAGGTCGAGATGCCCTTGCTCGACAAGATCTACGAAGCCTGGTCGTTCAATGCCATTCCGCGCATCGGCCAGGCCGTGACAGGCGACGGCGAGCCCTACGCCTATCTCGTCGAATCGATCCGCAAGTTCCCCAACCAGCAGAACTTTGCCGCAATGATCACCCGCGCCGGCTTCGACCGCGTCACCTTCCGCAACTACACCGGCGGCATCGCAGCACTGCACTCGGGCTGGAAGCTTTGACGGACGGCGCGCGATGAGCAGTCTCGGAGCGTCGTTCCGGCTCGCGCGTGCGGGCTGGGTGCTTGTGCGTGAAGGCGTGGTCGCGGCGTTGCCCGGCGACCAGCTCGAGGGCCTGCCGAAGATCGGCTGGCAGGTGGCGCGCCTGCTGACCCGGCGCCGCGCCCGCAAGAGCGTGCGCAGCGATCGCCTTGCCAAGGCGGTCGCCCGCCTTGGTCCGTCCTACGTCAAGCTCGGCCAGTTCCTGGCGACCCGCCCTGACGTCGTCGGCGACGACATCGCGCTCGACCTGGCGTTGCTCCAGGACAGCATGGCGACCTTCCCGATGTCGGAAGCCGTCGAGGCGATCGAAGGTTCTCTCGGCCGCAAGGTCTCCGATCTCTATCTCAGCATCGGCGCGCCGATTGCCGCCGCGTCCATCGCCCAGGTCCACCCGGCCGAAGTTGCGACGCCGGAAGGCCCGCGCAAGGTCGCCGTCAAGGTCATCCGCCCCGGCGTGCGCCGCCGCTTCTTCCAGGATCTCGAAAGCTACTTCCTGGCAGCCCGGCTGCAGGAGCGTTTCGTTCCGTCGAGCCGCCGCCTGCGTCCGGTCGAGATCACCGAGACGATGGCCCAGACAACCAAGATCGAGATGGACTTCCGCCTTGAGGCGGCGGCCTATTCCGAACTTGGCGAAAACACCAGGGATGATCCCGGCTTCCGCGTGCCGTCTGTCGACTGGGAGCGCACCGGCCGCGACGTGCTCACCATGGAGTGGATCGACGGCGTCAAGCTCAACGACATCGAAGGGCTGCGCGCCGCAGGCTTCGATCTCAAGGCGATCGCCGCGACGCTCGTACAGTCGTTCCTGCGGCATACGCTGCGCGACGGCTTCTTCCATGCCGACATGCACCCCGGCAACATGTTCGTCGACGCCAATGGCGACATCGTTGCCGTCGATCTCGGCATCTCCGGCCGTCTCGGCAAGAAGGAGCAGCGCTTCCTTGCCGAGATCCTCTACGGCTTCATCACCCGCAACTACATGCGTGTCGCCGAAGTGCATTTCGAGGCCGGCTATGTGCCGCGCCACCACAATGTCGCGGCCTTCGCCCAGGCGATCCGCGCCATCGGCGAGCCGATCCACGGCCAGCCGGCCGAAACCATCTCGATGGCCAAGCTCTTGACCCTTTTGTTCGAGGTCACCGAGCTGTTCGATATGGAGACGCGGCCCGAACTGGTGCTGCTGCAGAAGACCATGGTCGTCGTCGAGGGTGTTGCCCGCACGCTGGACCCGGCCTTCAACATGTGGAAGACGGCCGAACCCGTGGTCGGCAACTGGATCGCTGGAAATCTCGGCCCGCGCGGCCTGATGATCGATGCCCGTGACGGTCTTGGCGCGCTTCTGTCGCTGGCCCGCCAAGCCCCCGACCTCTCCGCCCGCGCCGAAAGGCTGTCGCGCGAGATCGACGCCATGGCCGAAAACGGCCTGCGCTTCGACGAGGCGACGGCGCGCGCCATCGGCAAGGCCGAAGCGCGCCACACCCGCTCCGGTCGCATTGCGCTGTGGGTCATTGCGCTGACGCTGGTCTACATCGCCTGGCAACTGCTCTGATCGGACAATGCCGGCATTGCTGGCAGTGCCGGCATTGAATGCGCCCCCCGTCGGCGCTACTTTTGCGTCAGACGCGCATCGCCGCTTCGGGAAGGGTTCGAGCCATGCGGTCAATCTCAACTTCGGCGACTGCTGTACTCGGCTGCTCGCCAAAACCCGGAACGTGCCAACGCTTTTCAAGGGCGATGATTTCATCCATACCGACATCGTGCCGGCGCTGAAGCCGGCTTGAGGGCCAAGCATGTTCCTTTCCGGCAAGCGCATCCTGCTTATCATCGGCGGCGGCATCGCGGCCTACAAGTCGCTCGACCTGATCCGTCGGTTGCGCGAGCGCGGCGCATCCGTCCGGGCGGTCATGACCTCTGCCGCCCAGGAGTTCATCACGCCTCTGTCGGTTGGCGCACTCACCGCCGACCACGTCTTCACCGATCTCTTCGACCGCCAGGACGAGCAGGATGTCGGCCACATCAGGCTGGCGCGCGAGGCCGACCTGATCGTCGTTGCCCCGGCCACCGCCGACCTGATGGCCAAGCTCGCCAACGGCCATGCCTCCGACCTCGCCTCTGCCGTGCTGCTTGCCGCCGACAAGAAGGTGCTGTTTGCGCCGGCCATGAACCCGCGCATGTGGTCGAATCCGGCGACGCGCCGCAACCGCGCCACGCTGGAAAAGGACGGCATCCATTTCATCGGCCCGATGAAAGGCGAGATGGCCGAAAGCAACGAGGCAGGCGAGGGCCGCATGGCCGAGCCTTTGCAGATCGTCGGAGCGGTCGAGGAACTGCTCGACATCAGGCCGAAGCCGCTGTCGGGCCGCAAGATCATCATCACCTCAGGCCCGACGCACGAGCCCATCGATCCCGTGCGCTACATCGCCAACCGCTCGTCGGGCAAGCAGGGTCATGCGCTCGCCGCCTCGCTCGCCCGGCTCGGCGCCGATGTGCGCCTCGTCTCCGGCCCGGTGACCATTCCAGATCCTGCCGGTGTGAAGACGGTGCATGTCGAAAGCGCGCGCGAGATGCGCGATGCGGTCGAACAACTGCTACCGGCCGATGCCGCCATCTTTGTCGCCGCCGTCGCCGACTGGCGCACAGCCGCCTCTGCCGATGAGAAGATCAAGAAGGTGGTGGGCGAGGGGCCGCCGGCGCTGCAGATGGTCGAGAACCCCGACATTCTCGCCGGCGTCGGCCACCACGCCAAGCGTCCCTATCTGGTCATAGGTTTCGCTGCCGAGACCCAGGACGTTCTCAAAAATGCCCAGGCCAAGCTGGCCAGGAAGGGCGCCGACTTCATCGTCGCCAACGATGTCAGCCACGAAGGCGGCGTCATGGGTGGCGACCGCAACCGGGTTAAGATCGTGAGCAAGGCGGGCGTCGACGAATGGCCTGATTTGCCCAAGGAAGAGGTCGCCGAGCGGCTCGCCCAACTGATCGCCGAAAGGCTCAGGACAGTCACGGTCTGAGCCCCGGCGATCTTTTCGCTGACGGGTCTGCGCCGGCTGCAACAGAGTGTTCACCGGATGGATGCTTGGCCACCCCGCACGCGCATGCGAGGTGAGGGTCGACCACCATCCGGAGTTCTCCAAGACATGAAGCTTTTCTACATGCCCGGCGCCTGTTCGCTGGCCCCGCACATCGTCGCCAACGAAGTCGGCATCGACCTCGAACTCGTCAAGGTCGACGGCAAGACCAAGACCACTGAAACCCAGCAGGACTTCCTTGCCACCAATCCCAACGGCTATGTGCCGGCGCTGGTGCTCGGCGATGGCGAGCTGATGACCGAATCCTCCGTCCTGGTGCAGTACCTCGCTGACCAGAAGCCCGAGAGCGGCCTGATGCCCAAGGCCGGCGACATGGCGCGCTACCGTGTTCAGCAGTGGCTGGCCTTCGTCGCCACCGAACTGCACAAGGTCTTCGGCGCCTTCTTCAAGCCCAACACGCCCGAGGCCACCAAGGAGATCAACCGCGAGCTGCTCGCCAGGCGCCTGGCCTATGTCGACGGCAAGCTCGACGGCCGCGCCTATCTGATGGGCGATGCCTTCACTGCGGCTGACGCCTATCTCTGGACGATCCTCGGCTGGGCCAAGCATGTCGGCATCGATCTGTCTTCCTTTGCCAACATCCAGCGCTATCTCGGCACCGTGGCTGCCCGCCCGGCCGTGCAGAAGGCCCTGCGCGCTGAAGGCCTGGCCTGATCTCCGGCTCCAGCAACTGCCGCCGCTGTTGAACCGGCAATTGCAGACTTGATTATTGACGGCCTCGAGGCTCACGCCTTGGGGTCGTTTTCTTTATGGCATTCCTATTTCTTTGTCCGCCCCGCTCTCTCGAACCTTAATGTGGTTCGGAGCCATATTCCTTTGCGAAATCCAGACCCGGCCAACGTCGTCAGCATGCCTGACGCCGTCGTTTGGCGCGTGGGGATGGTCCTTACGCCCTCGGCTTAAGGTTTCAACGGAACAGGAGTTTTCGAAGATGGACATCTTCGTTCTCGCCATAGGCGTGGTCTTCTTCGCCTTGTGCTTCGCCTACGTCAAAGCCTGCGACATCCTCTGAAGGAACGCCAAATGTTGCTCGAATACATCCTCGGCGGCGCAGTGACCGTGTTCCTGCTTGCCTATCTGACCTACGCGCTCATCCGCCCCGAACGGTTCTGACCGCTCAGCGCTCGCACGGAAAGCTTCTCAAATGACCATCAATGGCTGGATACAGATCGCCGCATTCTGCGCGGTCATCATTCTGCTCGTGAAGCCGCTCGGCGGCTACATGACCCGCGTCTTTACTGGCGAGCGCACGTTCTTGTCGCCGCTGCTCGGCCCGGTTGAGCGCGTGCTCTACCGGCTTGCCGGCACCAGCGAGCGCGAGGACCAGCACTGGACTGGCTATGCCGCCGCCATGCTGTCTTTCAACATCGCCGGCTTCCTGCTGCTTTATGCGATGCAGAGGTTCCAGGGCGCGCTGCCCTTCAACCCGGCAGCCATGGGTGCTGTGCCGCCCGAGCTCGCCTTCAACACTGCCGTCAGCTTCATGACCAACACCAACTGGCAGAACTACGGCGGCGAAAGCACGATGTCCTATCTCGTGCAAATGGCCGGCCTGACGGTGCAGAACTTCGTCTCGGCCGCCACCGGCATCGCCATCGGTATGGCGCTGATCCGCGGTTTCGCCCGCGCCTCGGGCAAGTCGATCGGCAACTTCTGGGTCGATCTGACGC
The DNA here is from genome assembly GCF_025628925.2 of Aminobacter sp. NyZ550. Lineage (NCBI taxonomy): Bacteria > Pseudomonadati > Pseudomonadota > Alphaproteobacteria > Hyphomicrobiales > Phyllobacteriaceae > Aminobacter > Aminobacter sp. NyZ550. Next base: position 114,599 of record NZ_CP114190.1, on the reverse strand, counting down.
GCACCACGCTCTACGTGCTTTTGCCGCTCTGCATGGTGCTCACGCTCGCTTATGTCTGGCTCGGCGTGCCGCAGACGGTCGGTTCCTACATCGCTGCCACCACCGTCGAGGGAGCTCAGCAGACCATCGCTGTGGGACCAGTCGCCTCGCAGCTCGCCATCAAGATGCTCGGCACCAATGGCGGCGGCTTCTTCAACGCCAACTCCGCACATCCGTTCGAAAACCCTAACGCCATCTCCAACTTTATCCAGATGGTCTCGATCTTCGCGCTGGGTGCTGCACTCACCAACGTTTTCGGACGCATGGTCGGCAACCAGCGCCAGGGCTGGGCGATCTTCGCCACCATGGGCATCCTGTTTGTCGCCGGCGTCGCCATCACCTACTGGGCCGAGGCTGCCGGCAACCCGCTGGTGCACGCGCTGGGCATCGACGGCGGCAACATGGAAGGCAAGGAAGCCCGCTTCGGCATCGTCCTGTCGTCGCTCTTCGCCGTCATCACTACGGCTGCCTCCTGCGGTGCGGTCAACGCCATGCACGGCTCGTTCACAGCCCTCGGCGGCATGATCCCGCTGATCAACATGGAACTCGGCGAGGTCATCGTCGGCGGCGTCGGCGCCGGCTTCTACGGTATCCTGATGTTCGTCGTCATTGCCATCTTCGTCGCCGGCCTGATGGTCGGCCGCACGCCGGAATATCTCGGCAAGAAGATCGAGGCCAAGGAAATCAAGATGGCCGTGCTTGCCATCCTGTGCCTGCCGCTCGCCATGCTCGGCTTCACGGCCATCGCCGTGCTGTTGCCGAGTGCCGTGGCTTCAGTCGGCACGCCGGGTCCGCACGGCTTCTCCGAGATCCTCTACGCCTACACCTCGGGCGCGGCCAACAACGGCTCGGCCTTCGGCGGTCTCACCGGCAACACGCCCTGGTACAACATAACAATTGGTCTCGCCATGCTGATGGGCCGCTTCCTGGTCATCATACCGGCACTCGCCATCGCCGGTTCGCTGGTCACCAAGAAGACGGTTTCCGCTTCCGTTGGCACCTTCCCCACCGACAGCCCGCTGTTCGTCGGCCTGCTTGTCGGCGTCATTCTGATTGTCGGCGGCCTGACCTTCTTCCCGGCGCTCGCCGTCGGCCCGATCGTCGAGCACCTCGCCATGATCGTCGGCCAGACGTTCTGATGCAGCGCCGCAAAACCAAACGACTGGAGTCTCTCACATGAGTGCCCACAAATCTGCGAGCCTGCTCGACGCTCGCATCATCCTTCCCGCCATAGGCGACGCGTTCAGGAAGCTCGACCCACGCAGCCTGGCCAAGAACCCTGTCATGTTCGTCGTCGCCGTCGTCACGGCGCTGACATCAGTGCTGTTCATCAAGGACCTGGTCACGGGTGCGGGCGGGCTCGGCTTCTCGTTCCAGATCATCCTGTGGCTCTGGTTCACCGTGCTGTTCGCCAACTTCGCCGAGGCTGTCGCCGAAGGCCGCGGCAAGGCCCAGGCAGACTCGCTGCGCAAGGCGCGCACCGAAACCCAGGCCAAGCTGCTCGAGGGCCAAAGCCGCACCGCCTACAAGATGGTGCCGGGCACCAGCTTGAAGGTCGGCCAGGTCGTCCTGGTCGAGGCCGGCGACATCATCCCCTCCGATGGCGAAATCATCGAAGGTGTCGCTTCGGTCAACGAAGCCGCGATAACAGGCGAGTCCGCGCCCGTCATTCGTGAATCCGGTGGCGACCGTTCGGCCGTGACAGGCGGCACCCAGGTGCTGTCGGACTGGATCCGCGTGCGTATCACGGCGGCCGCCGGCTCGACCTTCCTCGACCGCATGATCTCGCTGGTCGAGGGCGCCGAGCGCCAGAAGACGCCGAACGAAATTGCGCTCAACATCCTGCTTGCCGGCATGACGCTGATCTTCGTGCTCGCCGTCGCCACCATCCCGAGCTTCGCTACCTATGCCGGCGGCTACATTCCGGTCATCGTGCTTGTCGCGCTGTTCGTGACGCTGATCCCGACCACCATCGGCGCGTTGCTGTCGGCCATCGGCATTGCCGGCATGGACCGTCTAGTGCGCTTCAACGTGCTCGCCATGTCGGGCCGCGCCGTCGAGGCCGCCGGCGACGTCGACACGCTTTTGCTCGACAAGACCGGCACCATCACCCTCGGCAACCGCCAGGCCACGGAGTTCCGTCCGGTCAAGGGTGTAACCGAGCAGGAGCTCGCCGACGCGGCCCAGCTTGCCTCGCTCGCCGACGAAACGCCGGAAGGCCGCTCGATCGTCGTGCTCGCCAAGGAACGCTATGGCATCCGCGCCCGCGACATGGGCTCGCTGCATGCCCATTTCGTGCCCTTCACTGCTCAGAGCCGGATGAGCGGCGTCGATTTCGACGGCTCTTCCATCCGCAAAGGCGCCGTCGACTCGGTGCTCAACCATGTCAAGTCGGGCGCCGCCTCGGCCTCGGGCGCACGGGTCGATGCCGAAGCGGTGCGTGGCATCCAGGCCATCTCCGACGAAATCGGCAAGCTCGGTGGCACCCCGCTCGCGGTTGTCCGCGATGCCCGCCTGCTCGGCGTCATCTACCTCAAGGATATCGTCAAGGGCGGCATCAAGGAACGCTTCACCGAGCTGCGCCGGATGGGCATCCGCACCGTCATGATAACAGGCGACAACCCGATGACGGCCGCCGCCATCGCTGCCGAAGCCGGCGTCGACGACTTCCTCGCCCAGGCGACACCTGAGAACAAGCTCAGCCTGATCCGCGAGGAACAGGCCAAGGGCAAGCTGGTGGCCATGTGCGGCGACGGCACCAACGACGCCCCGGCCCTCGCCCAGGCCGACGTCGGCGTGGCGATGAACACCGGCACGGTCGCCGCCCGCGAGGCCGGCAACATGGTCGACCTCGACAGCGATCCGACCAAACTCATCGAGATCGTCGAGATCGGCAAGCAACTGCTGATGACCCGCGGCGCGCTGACGACCTTTTCCATCGCCAACGACATCGCCAAATACTTCGCCATCATCCCGGCGATGTTCCTGGCCTTCTATCCCCAACTCGGCGCGCTCAACATCATGGGCTTGTCGACACCGCAGAGCGCCATCCTGTCGGCGATCATCTTCAACGCACTGATCATCGTCGCGCTGATTCCGCTGTCGCTGAAGGGCGTCAAATACCGGCCGATCGGCGCCGGCGCACTGCTCCGCCGCAACCTGCTCGTCTACGGCCTCGGCGGCATCATCGTGCCCTTCATCGGCATCAAGGCCATCGACATGGCAATCAACGCCATCGGCCTCGTGTAAAGGACGTCCATCATGTTGAAGCAACTCAGACCTGCGCTCGTCATGATCGTCGCGCTCACCGTCATCACCGGCCTTGCCTATCCGCTTGGCATGACCGGCATCGCCCAGGTGCTGTTCCCCAGACAGGCCAATGGCAGCCTGATCGAGAAGGACGGCAAGATCATCGGCTCCGAGCTGATCGGCCAGGCTTTCGCCGGCGAGCAGTACTTCCATGGTCGCCCCTCTGCCGCTGGCGACGGCTACAATGCCACCGCTTCCTCGGGCTCCAACCTCGGCCCGACAAGCGCCAAGCTCATCGACCGCATCAAGGCCGAGGCGGAGGCGCTGAAGCAGAGCGATCCTGGCGCACCAGTGCCGGTGGAACTGGTCACCGCCTCTGGCAGCGGTCTTGATCCGCACCTGTCGCTTGAAGCCGCCTATTTCCAGGTGGCACGTGTGGCCAAGGCCCGAGGTGCCGATGAGGCGGTCATCCGCAAGCTCGTCGACGGCCATGTCGAAGCCCGAGCGCTCGGCTTCATGGGCGAACCGGTTGTGAACGTCCTCAAGCTCAATTTGGCGCTCGACGCAGCGGTTGCGCCCTGACAAGGTTGTGCCGGAGTTCCAGCAGAACTCCGGCACGCCAGACTGCAAAAAGACAGATGCCAGACGACATCAGGGACAAGGAATCCAGGCCTTCGCCGGACGCGCTGCTTGAGACAGCCGAGCGTGAAGGACGCGGCCGTCTGAAGATCTTCCTCGGTGCCGCCCCCGGCGTTGGCAAGACTTACGAGATGCTGATGTCGGGCCGCGCCCGCCTTGCCGACGGCATTGACGTTGTCATCGGCGTCGTCGAGACTCACGGCCGCCGCGAGACCCAGGCACTGGTCGAAGGCTTCGAGGTCGTCCCGCGCAAGGCAGTCGACTACAAGGGGCGTACCCTCGAAGAGATGGACCTCGATGCCATCATCGCGCGCCGGCCGGCGCTCGCACTTGTCGATGAACTCGCCCACACCAATGCGCCCGGCAGCCGCCATCCCAAGCGTTATCTCGACGTCCAGGAGCTGTTGAGCCAGGGCATCGATGTCTACACCACGCTCAACATCCAGCATGTCGAGAGCCTCAACGACATCGTCGCCCAGATCACCCGCGTCACCGTGCGCGAGACGGTACCTGACTCCATCATCGATCGCGCTGACGATGTCGAGATCATCGATCTCACGCCCGACGACCTGATCAAGCGCCTGCACGAGGGCAAGGTCTATGTACCGTCCACGGCGCGCCGCGCCATCGAGAACTATTTTTCGCCCGGCAATCTGACCGCTCTGCGCGAATTGGCACTGCGCCGCACCGCCCAGCGCGTCGACGAGCAGTTGCTGACCCACATGCAGGCCAACGCCATTGAGGGGCCGTGGGCGGCCAGCGATCGCGTGCTGGTTGCCGTTGACGAGCATCCGCGCGGCGCCTCGCTGGTTCGTTATGCGCGCCGCCAGGCCGACCGCCTGCGTTGCCCATGGGCGGCACTCCATGTCGAGACATCGCGCTCGGCCAATCTGCCCGACGCCGACAAGGACCGGCTCGCCGCGACCATGCGCCTTGCCGAGCAGCTTGGCGGCGAGGCGATCACCATTCCCGGCCAGTCGGTGGCTGCAGACATCGTCCGCCATGCCGCCACCCACAACTTCACCCACATCGTCGTCGGCAAGCCGGCTAAGTCGCGCTGGCGCGAGTATTTCGAGGGCTCGGTTACCCACGACCTGATCCGCTATGCTGGCAACATAAGCGTTCACGTTACGTCTGGCGTCGAGCCGGACGCGGCACTTGCTTCGCAGAGTGTGAAGACGGCCACTCCACGGCGGCGCTTCGACCCATGGCCTTATCTCACGGCGGGACTGCACGTTGTCGGCGCGCTTGTCGTCGGCATTGCGCTGCGGCAATTCCTCGACGTTCGCAACATCGCACTGGTCTTCCTGATGGCCGTGCTGAGCTCGGCGGTCACGCTTGGCCTTTGGCCGGCATTGTTTGCCTCGGTGCTCAGCGCGTTCGCCTATAACTTCTTCTTTTTGCCGCCGCTCTACACGCTGACCATCGCCGATCCTGAAAGCGTGGTCGCGCTGGTGTTCTTCCTCATCGTCGCGGTCATAGCCTCCAACCTGACCGGCCGTGTCCAGCGTCAGGCCGCCGCCGCCCGCGAGCGCGCCCGGATGACCGAGGACCTCTATCTCTTCTCCAAGAAGCTCGCCGGCACCGGCACGCTCGACGACGTGCTCTGGGCCACCGCCTTCCAGATTGCGTCGATGCTCAAGGTCCGCGTCGTGCTGCTGCTGCCCGAGGAGGGCACCATCGCCGTCAAGGCCGGCTATCCGCCCGACGACACGCTCGTCGACGCCGACATCGCCGCTGCCAGATGGGCCTGGGAACACAACCGTGCCGCCGGCCGCGGCGCCGACACCTTGCCCGGCGCCAAGCGCCTCTATCTGCCGCTGCGCACCGGTCGTATGGCTGTCGGCGTCGTCGGTCTCGACAACGATCGCCAGGGCCCGCTTTTGACGCCCGAACAGCAGCGCCTGTTCGATGCGCTGGCCGACCAGGCGGCGGTTGCCATCGAGCGCATCCAACTCGTCGCCGATGTTGACCGCGCCAGGCTTGCCGTCGAGGCTGACAGGCTGCGTTCGGCGCTGCTCACCTCGATCTCGCACGACCTCAAAACCCCGCTCGCCAGTATCATGGGCGCGGCCGGTGCGCTGCGCGAGTTTGGTGTGTCTTTGCCCGAGGAGGGCAGGGCGGAGCTTGTCTCGACGGTGCTCGACGAATCCGAACGCCTCAACCGCTTCATCGCCAATCTGCTCGATATGACCAAGATCGAGTCGGGCGCGATGGAGCCCAATTCGGCGCTGCATTATGTCGGTGATATCGTCGGCTCCGCACTTCGCCGCGCGGCCAAGATCACCGTGCAGCACAAGACCGAACTCGACATGCCGGCCGATCTGCCGATGCTGAAGCTCGATCCGGTGCTGTTCGAGCAGGTGCTGTTCAACCTGCTCGACAATGCCGCGAAATATGCGCCCGAAGGCTCGACGATCCGCATCCGCGGCTGGGCCGACGGTGCGACGGTTGCGATTCAGCTCATGGACGAGGGGCCCGGAATTCCGCAGGCTGATCTGGAGCGCGTTTTCGATACGTTCTATCGCGTCCGCAAGGGCGACCATGTACGCGCCGGCACCGGCCTTGGCCTGTCGATCTGTCGTGGTTTCGTCGAGGCGATGGGCGGCACAATCATAGCCTCCAACCGCGCCGATCGGCCCGGCGCGGTCTTCACCATCACCATGCCGGTGCCGGCCGAGCGACCAAATATCACCGGGCCTGCCCTGGGCGGATCAAATCAGGACGGAATTGCATGACCAACGCGTCGGTGAAGATCCTGATCGTCGATGACGAGCCGCCGATCCGCAAGCTGCTGCGGGTCGGGCTTTCGACGCAGGGCTATGCCATCTCCGAAGCACCGGCCGCCAAGCCGGCGATGCTCATGGTCAGGGCCGAGAAGCCGGATCTCATCCTGCTCGATCTCGGCCTGCCCGACATGGGCGGGCACGATCTGCTCGCTGCCTGGCGGCGCGAGGGCCTTCACGTGCCTGTGATCATCCTGTCCAGCCGCACCGACGAGGCCGGTATCGTCAAGGCGCTCGAACTGGGTGCCGACGACTACGTGACCAAGCCATTCGGCATGAACGAACTTGCCGCCCGCATCCGCAACGCCCTTCGCCATAGGCTGCAGCAGCAGGGTGAAAAGCCGGTGTTCCAGACCGGCGAGCTGTCGGTCGACCTGGTCAAGCGCATCGTCAGGCTTGGCAGCCAGGAGGTGAAGCTGTCGCCCAAGGAATACGACATCCTGCGCGTTCTGGTGCAGCACGCCGGAAAGGTGCTCACCCACCGCTTCTTGCTCGAGCATATCTGGGGCGGCTCGGCCGACGTGCAATATCTCCGCGTCTATGTCCGCCAGCTCCGCCAGAAGATCGAAAAGACCCCCGACGAGCCGCAATACATCACCACAGAAACCGGCGTCGGCTACAGACTGCGCGAACCTGATTGACCGCAGACGTTGGGCTTCGCCTCGAGGCTTGCTTGAACGCGCCCGCGTCTTGAAGCAAGAGCAGGACCTAAGCCGCCCTTGCCACGCCCCTGCGGCCGCCCAGCAGGCGGTCGATGCTGACGAGCGTGACGGCGATGATCAGGAAGGCCGCGGTCAGCAATACGATGCTGGCCGTAAGCTGCGTGAGGTTCAGCGCTTCCGGGTTGAGGAACCAATAGGCGTACCAGCCATCGGCGGCACCCCTGGCAAAGGCATAGCCGCAATAGGCCAGCGGCGGCACCGCCGCCCATAGCGCATCCCGCCATTTGAGCCCGCCATGATCCCAGACGAGCCAGGTCAGGAAAAACAGTACCGGTGTTACGTCATGCAGCGCATGGTCGGCAACGGCCTGCCAGCCGGTCGGCTGCCAGATCGCCCTGAGCAACACCGAATAGACAAGCCCGCCGAACACGATCGCCGCCGCCGTCACCAGCCGTGAGCGCGCCCCGGCGAACCGCCCGCCCGGATCAAGCACCAGCGCCGTCGCCACCACCGCCGCCATCAAGTTCATGATGATCGTGAAGAAGCCGAAGAACCGCCAAACCGCAGCAAGGATCGACCCGCCGTCATTGACGGCCTGGGTAATCAGCAGCGTGAGCTGCAGGGCGAGGGCGGCCCAGGCAGCGATAGCCGTGACGAAGGCGAGGCCGCGGCGGAGGGGCAATGGAGCTTTCCTGCAAGGCTGATTTCCGCCGCCAAGCTACATCAACGCGCCATCAGCGCAATGTACCGGCAACGGTTCCGGCCATCGCAGCATCTCCCTGCCAACGAAAATCGCCCCCTCCGCTGAACGAAGGGGGCGAAACATCAAACTCAGAAAACGCCGCGATCAGACGTCCAGATTGGCCACGCTGAGGGCGTTCTCCTGAATGAAGTCGCGGCGCGGCTCGACCTCGTCGCCCATCAGGCGGGCAAACAGCGCGTCGGCATCGGTGGCGTCATTGACCTTGACCTGCAGCAGCGAGCGCACGTTCGGGTCGAGCGTCGTCTCCCACAGCTGCTCGGCGTTCATTTCGCCCAGGCCCTTGTAGCGCTGCATGGTCAGGCCCTTGCGGCCCGAGGCGAAGACGGCGGTCAGCAGCGCCAGCGGCCCTGCCAGGGTCTCCGAATTGTCCTTGCGGCGCAGCACCGGCGGCTGCGAATAAAGCTCGGTAAGGCGTGCAGCATAACGGTCAAGCGCGCGCGCGTCGGCCGAGTTGATCAGCGCCATGTCGAGGTGGATGCTTTCCTTGACGCTGCGCAGCGTGCGTTCGAAGACATAGCCGCCCGAACCGTCATTGCTGGTCGCGATCTCGCCCGTCCAGCCGCGCTCGATGTCTTCCGAGATGAGGTCGAGGCGCTGGGCGATTGTTTCGGCCATTGCCTTGGCGCGGCCGAGATCGTTGAAGATGTCGGGGTTGAGCGCGCCGGCGATCGCCGCCTGCTCGACCACCGGCCTGGAATAACGCGTATGCAGGCCGTCGATCAGCGTGCGCACGCCAAGCGCGTCGGCCACGGCCGTACGCAGATCCTGACCGGTCCGCACCTCGCCCGATGCAAGCGTCAGCGACGCCTCGTCGAGACCGACATCGACAAGGTAGTCCTCAAAGGCGCTTTCGTCCTTCAGATACTGCGAGCTCTTGCCGCGCGTCACCTTGTAGAGCGGCGGCTGGGCGATATAGAGGTGGCCGCGCTCGATCAGCTCCGGCATCTGGCGGAAGAAGAACGTCAGCAAAAGCGTACGGATATGGGCGCCGTCGACGTCGGCGTCGGTCATGATGATGATCTTGTGGTAGCGCAGCTTGTCGGCGTTGAACTCGTCCTTGCCGATCGAGGTGCCGAGCGCGGTGATCAGCGTGCCGATCATGTCAGATGACAGCATACGGTCGAAGCGCGCACGCTCGACGTTCAGGATCTTGCCGCGCAGCGGCAGGATCGCCTGGTTCTGGCGCGAGCGGCCGCTCTTGGCGGAGCCGCCTGCCGAGTCACCCTCGACGATGAAGATTTCGGACTTGGCTGGATCGCGCTCCTGGCAGTCGGCCAGCTTGCCGGGCAGCGAGGTGATGTCGAGCACGCCCTTGCGGCGGGTCAGCTCCCGCGCCTTGCGCGCTGCTTCGCGCGCCGCAGCGGCCTCAACCACCTTGGCGATCAGCGTCTTGGCTTCGGTCGGGTGCTCCTCGAGCCAGGTGCCGAGTGCTTCGTTGACCAGGCTCTCCACCACCGGACGAACCTCGGAGGACACTAGCTTGTCCTTGGTCTGCGACGAAAACTTCGGATCGGGAACCTTGACCGAAAGCACCGCCGTCAGGCCCTCGCGGGTGTCGTCTGCGGTGATCGAGACCTTTTCCTTCTTCGAAATGCCCGAGGTTTCGGCATAGCCGGTCACCTGGCGCGTCAGGGCACCGCGGAAGCCGGCAAGGTGTGTGCCGCCGTCGCGCTGCGGGATGTTGTTGGTGAAGGCCAGCACGTTCTCGTGGTAGCTGTCGTTCCACCACATCGCCACTTCGACCGTGATGCCGTCGCGCTCGGCACGGATGGCGATCGGTGCCGCGATCAGCGGCTTCTTGGCGCGATCGAGATACTTCACGAATTCGATCAGGCCGCCGTCATAGAGCAGCTCCTGCACCTTCACGTCGGCATGGCGCTTGTCGGACAAGACGATGCGCACGCCCGAATTCAGGAAGGCCAGCTCGCGCAGGCGATGCTCCAGCGTGCTGTAGTCGAAATCCACCATGGTGAAGGTGTCGGACGAGGGCAGGAAGGTCACTTCCGTGCCGGTCTCGTCGCCGGCCTGTCCCACCACCTTCAGCGGCGCCACGGCATTGCCGTGGCTGAAGGTCATCTCGTGGATTTCGCCCTTGCGGCGGATTCTGAGCTTCAGCCACACCGACAATGCGTTGACGACGGACACGCCGACGCCATGCAGGCCGCCCGACACCTTGTAGGAGTTCTGGTCGAACTTACCGCCAGCATGCAGCTGCGTCATGATCACCTCGGCGGCGGAAACGCCTTCCGAAGGGTGGATATCGGTCGGAATGCCGCGGCCGTTGTCGGTCACGGTCACCGATCCATCGGGATTGAGTGACACCGTCACCAGCGTGGCATGGCCTGCCAGCGCCTCGTCGATCGCGTTGTCGACGACCTCATAGACCATGTGGTGCAGGCCCGAGCCGTCGTCAGTGTCGCCGATATACATGCCTGGGCGCTTGCGGACGGCATCCAACCCCTTCAAAACCTTGATGGAATCTGCGCCGTACTCGGCTTCTGCGCCGGGAAGGTTCTCGGACTGGTCGCTCATGAAAAACTTTCGTCTGACTGCCGCAGGAGGACGCGGCAAAATCGGCCCCGAATCGCACGCCCGTTGGTGCCCCAGATATAGGCGTTAAGTGTGGTTTTTCCAAGTTTTACCGGGCTTTTGCGAGGGGATAACGCCATGCCGCGTGGCCTTGCGGCGCCTCGTCCTCCGGCTTGATGGTTCGGCCCATCTGCGCTGCCTGCAGCGCGTCCCGAAAACGAGTACAGGCCGTAGTTTACGTGAGCCAAATGCCGACACACTGCTACCGGAAGCCGATCGACGGCGGCATGTTGGCGATGCAGCCGTGGAAGCCGCCGATTGTTGGCAAACTGGCGAAACTATGTGATTTCTCGTCCGTTCATGTAGGCGGAGTTTGGAACAAACGCCGCGCTGGTGCATTCAGGCTCATCAATAATGTTGTCCCACTTCAGTCTGACACGGTGGGGCCTACTTTTTGCCGGCCTACACTTTTCACAACAGATTTCAGCCGAGAAAATTCTCATCCATGCCGACCACAAGACCATTGAAGGCCGACGACAAGGTTTCCAATCCGATCGTTTCAGGTGAGCTGGCCGGGCTCATCGAGGCCTTGGACTGGACGTCTACGCCGATCGGCCCGATCGGTTCTTGGCCGGCAGTCGTGCGCATGACGATCCGCATCATGCTGGCATCGGCAATGCCGATGTGCCTGCTCATCGGCCGCAAGGGCGTGATGATCTACAACGACGCCTATCGCGACATCGCGGGCGCGAGGCATCCGGCCTGCCTCGGCACTTCAGTCTTTGACAGCTGGCCCGAGGTCGCGCAGTTCAACCGTACCGTCATCGACCGCATCTTCGAGGGTGAAACGCTGACCTACGAGGATCAGGAACTGGTGCTGTGGCGCAATGGTGCCGCCGAACGCGTCTGGCTCGAGCTCGACTACAGTCCTTTGCTCGACGACGACGGCGAGGCGGTTGGTGCATTTGCGATCCTGGCTGAAACCACCAAGCGCGTACGTGCCGAAAAGGCACTCGCCCGCAGCGAGGAGCGCCTGTCGCTGGCGCTCGAGGCGTCGGGCATCGTCGGTGCCTGGGAACTCGATCTGACCAGCCGGATCGTCACAGCCGACGCGCGTTTCGCCGAGATGTTCGGCGTCGGCCTCGCCGAAGCCGAACAGGGCATTTCGGCTGAAGGCTTCTTCAGGCGCATCCATCCCGCCGACCGGGACTTCGTCGCGCGCAAGACCGATGAGGCAATCGCCAATCGCGGCGGATTTCGGGCCGAGTATCGCCTCGTCGACGACGATGGCGGTATCCGTTGGGTGCTTGCCACCGGCAAGTTTTTCGAAACCGTCGGCGGCAATCCGCGTCTGCCGGGCGTCGTCATCGACATCACCGAGCGCAAGGCGGTCGAGGCGGCGCTGGCGGCAAGCGAAGCCGGCTTCCGCACGCTTGCCGACACCATGCCGCAGATGGTTTGGTCGACCAGGCCCGACGGTTTCCATGATTATTACAATGCGCGCTGGTACGAATTCACCGGCATGCCGCTCGGTTCGACGGATGGCGAGGCATGGGCAGGTATGTTCCATCCCGACGACCAGGACCGCGCCTGGGAGTTGTGGCGCCATTCGCTCGCCACCGGCGAGCCCTACCAGATCGAGTACCGGCTGCGTCATGCCAATGGCGAATACCGCTGGACACTGGGTCGGGCGCTGGCCATCCGCAACGAGGCCGGCGAGATCATCCGCTGGTTTGGCACCTGTACCGACATCCATGAAACCAAGCAGGTTGCCGAGGAGCGCGAGATCGTCGCGCACGAACTCAGCCACCGCATCAAGAACATCTTTTCGGTTCTCAACGGCATCATCAGCCTGTCGGCGCGGTCCCATCCTGACATCAAGCCCTTGGCCGACCAACTCAGGCAGCGCATCAGCGCGATGGGCAAGGCGCATGATTTTGTCCGGCCGCACAGCCGGGCATCGCGGCCGCAGAACAACCAGTCTTCGCTGCGCGCCCTGGTCGAGCTTCTGCTCGCTCCGCATGTCGGCGACGATTCCGGCCGCTTTACCTTCCACGGTGACGACGCCACCATCGACGACGGCGCGGCCACTCCGCTTGCGTTGCTGTTTCATGAGCTTGCCACCAATGCGGCGAAATATGGCGCCTTGGCGGAGGCCGATGGCCGCGTGGTCATCGACGCTGTTCTGAGCGGCGACAAGTATCGCATGGTCTGGAAGGAAACGGGTGGCGCGCCAGTTTCGGGTCCGCCCGCCGACGAAGGTTTCGGCAGCCGCCTGATCACACTCAGCGTCCAGGGCCAGCTTGGCGGCACGCTGCAGCGGCGCTGGAAGGCGGATGGGCTCGAAGTGGAACTGACGATGCCGGCAGCACAGCTCAGCCGTTCGGCAACGTTGCGGCGCTAGAGCGACGACAAAGGGCGCAACGGCTTCGGCCGGAGCGCCCCTGATGATGTTGAGACGTCGCGTTTTCGTCAGGCGGTTACGCCAAGTCCGTCCTCGCGGTCATTGCAATTATCCGCTCCAAACAGCTTCAGCCGCGTTGGCGGTTCGGCGGCAAGGCGGTGTCGGCGCGCCACTGCATATCGTACCGCTTCAGACAATTCTTCGTCCATCACCGGCTTGGGAAGCACGCCGATCGTGCCGGGAACGCCGTCGCCCAGTTGCGAAGGGTTGGCGGTGATGAATAGCACCGTCACGCCGAACTGTTCGGCAAGAATCTTGCCCAGTGAAGGGCCGGTAGGACCATCCCGCAAATTGAGGTCAACAAGCGCTATTTCGGCATGCCGCGCCAAGTCGAGGGCACTCGCCGAGTCCATGGCGATGCCGATCGGGTGGTGTCCTAGCTCTTCGAGCATGCTCTCAATTTCGGTGGCAACGAAGATCTCGTCTTCAACCACCATCACCTTGCAGTTCATCATGTCACTCTACACGCGTATTCCCTGTTGATTGGTTGCATGGGCCAAACGTCACCGTCAGCGATAGGTTGCATGCCAGGGGGGTGAATTTCCGCAAAGACAATGTTCGTCGCCTCAATTGTGGTCCTGACGCAACGACGTGGTCAACCGACACGGAGCGGCTTCAGCGCTTCGCTCCAGCGGAACAGTTCGTTGAGCATCGTCTTGGCGCTGTCGTCGATCAGCGCGTTCGACTTGAACTCGCCATCCTCGGCGAGGTGCTGGGTGAAAGCGGGGATGGCGATCGCCTCGGGGATCGGCATGATCTTCAGCGTCGTCAAAAGCATCTTTTCCGACTGCACGGCGCGCAGGCCGGCAGAGACGCCGCCATAGCTCAGGAAACCGGCCGGCTTGTAGTTCCACTCGCGCGCCAGATAGTTGACGGCGTTCACCAGCGCAGGCGCGGCGAAGAAATTGTACTCCGGCGTCACGAACACGAAGGCGTCGCCGGCCTTGATCGCCTCGGACCACTTCTTCGTATGCTCGTTCTCGTACTGACCGAGCCTTGGGTGTCTGGGCTCGTCGAAGATCGGCAGGCCGAAGGCCTCGATGTCGGTGATGACGGGTTCGAATTTGCCATGCTCGCGCGCATAGGCATAGAGCCAGCGGGCGAAAACGGGTCCGACGCGGCCGGGGCGGGTGCTGGCCACGACGATATTGAGCTGGTGTTTCAAGATTTCAGTCCTTGGCAGGTAAGGGACGGTATCAAAAGGTGACTGGCGGGAAATAGTCGCTTGGACCCCGCCATGGCAAGAAGGCACCTCGAGGTAACCCGGTCACATCTCGGTCATCGTCCCGTTCCGCCGCATGGACGTGCCCACTCTCCATGCCTACATTCCACGGATGAGGCACATTTGATGGACACAAGACCCGAACCCTTCGTCCCGCCCGCGCCGACGCCGCGCACCACGCCGCCGTCGACGCTGGAGATGATGCGCATCGTCTATCGCAATCCGCTCGAGCTGTGGGGCGAGCCGTCCTACAACGAGCCCTGGATCTCGGTGAACGGCGTCGGCGGTCCGCTGGTCATCGCCAACGATCCCGGGCTCATCCGTCACGTGCTGGTCGACAACGCCAGAAACTACAAGATGGCGACCGTGCGCCAGATGATCCTGCGACCGATCCTGCGCGATGGTCTGCTTACCGCCGAGGGCGACGTCTGGAAGCGTTCCCGCAAGGCTATGGCCCCGGTCTTTACCCCGCGCCACATTTTTGGTTTCGCCCAGCCGATGCTCGCCCGCACCCTCGACTTCGTCAAACGTTACGAGGACGCCTCAGGCACCGTCGATGTTGCCCACGACATGACCATGCTGACCTACGAGATTCTGGCCGAGACGCTGTTTTCGGGCGAGATCGCGGGCGAGGCCGGCAGCTTCGCCCACGAGATCGACCGGCTGTTCGAGACCATGGGTCGCGTCGACCCGCTCGACCTGTTGCGCGCGCCCGAATGGCTGCCGCGCCTCACCCGCATCCGCGGGCGCAAGACCATGGCCTATTTCCGCAAGATCGTCACCGACACGGTGGCGATGCGCAGCGACAAGCTGGTGCGTGACGCAGCCGGCGCGCCCGAGGATTTCCTGACCCTGCTCTTGCGTGCCGAAGGCCCCGATGGCCTGTCGCGCCAGGAGATCGAAGACAACATCATCACCTTCATCGGCGCCGGCCACGAGACCACGGCCCGCGCGCTCGGTTGGACCATCTACTGCCTCGCCGAGGCGACCTGGGAGCGCGACCGCATCGAGCAGGAAATCGACGCAGTGCTGGCGCGCGAGCCCGATCCTGTCAGATGGCTCGACGCCATGCCGCTCACCCGCGCCGCTTTCGAAGAGGCCTTGCGCCTCTACCCGCCGGCGCCGTCGATCAACCGCGAGCCGATCGCCGAGGACGAATACAAGGGCTTCAAGATCCCGCGCAAGGCGCAAGTGCTGGTCATGCCCTGGACGGTCCACCGCCACCGCAAACTCTGGGACAAGCCGGACGCGTTTCTGCCTGAGCGTTTCCATCCCGAAAACCGCGACAGGATCGACCGCTACCAGTATTTGCCCTTCGGCGCCGGTCCGCGTGTCTGCATCGGTATGAGTTTCGCCATGCAGGAAGCCATCATCGCGCTCGCCATCCTGCTCTCCCGCTTCCGCTTCGACACAACTGACGAAACCAGGCCCTGGCCGGTGCAGAAGCTGACCACCCAGCCGCAAGGCGGCCTGCCGATGCGGGTGACGCGGCGGTGACAGCATCTTTCTCCCCGTTTGAGGAGGGGCGGCGCGACGCTCGGCAGAGCCATGTCAGTGTCGCTCGACGCCGCCTTCCCACAAAGAGAGGACGGGGAATCCGGGAGCACCACATGGAGGCTGACATGAACGACAGCGCCGTCCTCGTCCGCATATCAGGCCGCGTCCAGGGCGTCAGTTTCCGCATCTGGACGCAGCGCGAGGCCCGTCGCCTCGGCCTGAACGGCTGGGTCCGCAATGAGCGAGACGGCTCCGTCAGCGCCTTGATCTCAGGTCCTGAAGAGGCAGTAACCTCGATGCTGGATGCGTTTTGGCAAGGGCCGCCCGGCTGTGAAGTCCGCAGCGTGGTTCAGGAAACGGCCAGTCCTGCCGACGCTTCCGCCGGCTTCAACATCACCGCTTGACCAACGCAACCGCGCCGACTGGCGCTTCCTCTCCCCCTGTCGAGGGGGAAAGTGGTACGCACAGCGGGTGGTGCTTAGGGGCGGCTGTTCAGCGTACTGCTCGCCAACATCACGCCTTCACGAAAGGCTCGACAGTGCCCTTGAGCTTGATGGTGATCGGCTCGCCGAAGCGGTCCTTGGACTTGCCGGCCGGCACACGGATCCAGCCTTCGCTGACGCAATACTCGCTGACGTCCTGGCGCTCTTTGCCGTTGAACATGATGCCGACGCCAGCCTCCAGCGCCTCTGCGTTGAAAAAGGGACTGCGCGGGTCGTTGCTCAGGCGGTCGGGCAGGGACATTGCCATCTCCAGTAACTAGGGCGCCCCCTGGGCGCGAACCTCGTGCCCGCATCGCGAGCTTTGCGAGGCCTGTTAAGGGCAATGGCGGCAGGCGTAAAGAGCCAACGGCTGCTCGAAGCTCAGTTCCGCCCCTGGAAGGCGTTCTCGACATGCACCGGCCAACGACGCGGCAGCACCGCCACCATGTCGAAACGCACCGAAAGCTTGCCATAGTCGGGCTGTCGCGCGAGCCACAAATCGGCAGCGCCCTCGATGCGCCGTTCTGACCCATAGGCGACGGCCTCCATCGCCTCGACCAGCGTTCTACGCGCCTTCACCTCGACGATCAGCACCAGGTCGCCGCGCCGCGCGATCAAGTCGATCTCGCCGAGCTTGGTCTTGTAGCGGCGAGCGACGATCCGATAGCCCTTGAGCATCAGCGCAAGCGCGGCCAGCCATTCGCCGCGATGGCCGCGGCCCAGTGCCTTCTGCCGGGTGCGCCGGTCAGTCACCGGATCCTTCCCGGAGCTCCAGCAATCGGCGATAAAGCGCCGGTTTCTGCTGGCCGGTCATGCGCGCGGCTTCCGCTGCCGCCTTCGACGCCGGCATCTCCTTGGCCAGCGACAGCAGGAGCTTGTCGACGTCGTCGGCCGTCTCGGTCCGTTCCGCGGGTGGCGCAACACAGATGACGATCTCGCCCTTCGGCGTGTCGGCCGCAGCATAGTGCGCGGCGAGTTCGGCCAGCGTGCCGGTGCGGATTTCCTCGAAGGCCTTGGTCAGTTCGCGCCCGATCGCTGCCTGGCGCGCGCCCAACACATCGGCCATGGCTTCAAGGGTGTCGGCCACCCGTCGTGGCGATTCAAAAAAGATCAGCGTGCCGGGCACGGTCCTTACCTCTTCGAGCCGCGTCCGCTTCTGGCCGTCCTTGACCGGAAGGAAGCCGCCAAAGAAGAACGCATCCGAAGGTAGTCCCGAGGCGGTCAGTGCCGCCAGCACAGCCGAGGCGCCGGGGATCGGCACGACGCGAATGCCGCGCTCCTGTGCTTGCCCGACAAGGCGAAAACCCGGATCGGAAACCAGCGGCGTTCCCGCGTCCGATACAAGTGCTACGCTGCGACCGTTTTCCAGTGCCTCGATCAGCCGCGGCCCGGCTTCGCCGGCATTGTGCTCGTGATAGGCGGTCGGCCGCTGGCGGATGCCGTAGCGGTCGAGCAATACGCGGGTAACACGCGTGTCCTCGCAGGCGACATGGTCGGCGCCGGCCAGGGTCTCCAGCGCGCGCAGGGTGATGTCGCCGAGATTGCCGATCGGCGTCGCCACCAGATAGAGCGCAGGCGTCAGCGGCCGCGCCGCGATCTCGGTCTGTCCGATGACATAGACCCGCTTGTTTTCGTTGTTCTGCACGCCGCCTCGCTTTCACCTTCTCCTTGGCATGGTCCGGTCCGGCTTGCAAAAGGATGTGATCGATTCTGCCATGGCTTTGCCACAGTGCGGGAAGCAAATCGCCGCCGCGGATCGGAACAGAGCGATTCGTGAACAGAGGCAATCGTACCGGCCATGCCCCATCGTTTCGACGCCTTCATCTCCCGCCTCGACGCCGCCACCAAGGCGGCTCCACCCTCACGCCTTGTAGGCGACCAGCACCGCACCCGCCGCGATCAGCGCGACGCCGAGCCAGTTCGCCGTGCCAAGTCGCTCGCCAAGGAAAATGACGCCAAACACCGCGACAAGAACGACGCTTAGCTTGTCGATCGGCGCCACCTGCGCCGCGTTTCCGAGCTTCAGCGCGCGGAAGTAGCACAACCACGACGCCCCCGTGGCCAGCCCGGAAAGCACGAGGAACAGATAGGTCTTGCTCGAAATCTCGCCGAGCGGCTGGAACTGCCCGGTGGCGGCAATGATTGCGCCGAGCACCAGAAGGATCACCACAGTCCTGATCAGCGTCGCGAAGTCGGAATTGATGTTCTCGATGCCGACCTTGGCGAATATCGCCGTCAGCGCCGCGAAAGTGGCTGAGAGAATGGCCCAGAACTGCCAGGAATCTAGGGCTGAATTCATGTTGGCTCCGTTGTTCTGATCTCTTGGCTGCTGGATCGTTGCTTGCCCATGCTGTACCGGACGCCTGAAAATTTCGAAATCGGGCTGATACCATGGCGACGCACAAGACCTATTCCATCTCCGATCTTCGCGACAGGCCGGATTTCGCTGATGACGTCGCCGACCGCATCTGGAACGCCTGGTGGCGTCAGGACGGCCACGAACGCGCCTTTATCAGGGGCCTCGTCGACGAGAATTTTGCCTCGACCGGCCTGCCGCAGGCGTTCGTCGCCCATGACGGCGACACCTTTCTCGGCACCGCTCACCTGATAGACAACGATCTCGAATCGCGGCCGCAATATTCGCCCTGGGTGGCCGCCGTCTGGGTCGACGAAACCGCCAGGAGGTCCGGCATCGGCGCGGCTCTTGTCCAGGCCGGGGCGGACGCGGCGTTCGGGCAGGGTTTCGACACCGCCTATCTCTGCGCCAAACCTGCCGTCTCCGCCTTCTACGAGCGCCTCGGCTGGCAGCGCATCGAGGAAGATGTCGAGGGGCTCAACGTTTTTTCGATGAAGCGTGGTGCCTGATCGGCCTTAGCGCAGGTGCCCCGGCACCCGCTCTTCCAGCAGCGTCACCAGTGCCGGGTCCATGAAAGCGTAGTCTTCGGGAATATCGAGGCAGACGACGCGCGCCTTCAGCGACCTGCGGAATTTCTTCTGTAGCTTGGTGCGGTGGGCCTTTTCCATCACGAAGATGATGTCGGCCCACACCACCAGTTCCGCTGTCAGCGGGTTCTCGGCATCGTGGTTTGTGCCAGCCGAGTCGACTTCTATGTCGCGCCGGGCGGCAAACACCTGCTCGGCCGTCGGGCTGCGCAACCTGTTCTGGCTGCAGACGAAGAGCACGTTCTTCATCGCAGTCCCCGCCTACCGCGCCAGGTCGGCCACGACGGCGTCCAGCACGATCATGCCCTCAGGCGTCGCGCGCAAGCGCGAATTGCCGATCGGTGCCACCAGCCCTTCGCCCTGCAGGATCGACAACCGTGCCGAAGACAGCGACTTGCCGGATAACTGCTCGTAGCGGGCGAGGTCGATGCCCTCGACCAGCCTGAGGCCCATCAGCAGGAACTCGTCGGCCTCTTCCGAGCGTGTCAGCGTCTCGCCGCCGACCACGCCATGGCCACGTTGCTCGACCAGTTCGACCCAGCGTTCCGGCAGCTTCTCGGCGATGGTGACGATGCGCGTGCCGTCCTCCAGGAAGCGGCCATGGGCACCGGGGCCGACGCCGACATATTCGCCGTAGCGCCAGTAGGTCAGATTGTGCCGGCTCTCGGCGCCCGGTTTGGCGTGGTTGGAGATTTCATAGGCCGGCAGGCCATGCGCCGCCGTTACGTCCTGGGTGATGGCGTAGAGCTCCGCCGCGTGCTCGCCGTCGGGGATCTCGAACTTGCCGGCATTGTAGAGCTGGAAGAAGCGCGTGCCTTCTTCGATTGTCAGCTGGTACAGCGACAGATGGTCGACGGCATAACCGATCGCCTGCTTCAGCTCCGCCGCCCAGGCATCCGGCTTCTGGCCGGGTCGGGCATAGATCAGGTCGAAGGACAGGCGCGGAAAAATCTCGCGTGCCAGTCCGATCGCATGCAGCGCCTCCTCGACATTGTGCAGCCGCCCGAGGAAGCGCAAATCCTGGTCGTTCAGCGCCTGCACGCCAAGCGAGAGCCGGTTGACCCCAGCAGCGCGATAGCCGCGGAAGCGCTCGGCTTCCACCGACGACGGGTTCGCCTCGAGCGTGATTTCAGCACTATCTGCGATCGTCCAGTTGGCAGCGATCGCCTCCAGCACGGCGCCGACCGTCTCGGGCCGCATCAGCGACGGCGTACCGCCGCCGAGAAACACGCTCGTCACCTCGCGCGGCCCGGTGCGGGCGCGCATGTTTGCTAGTTCCGTCGAAAAGGCGCGGGCAAAGCGCTCCTGGTCCACCGGCTGGTGGCGGACATGGCTGTTGAAGTCGCAATAAGGGCATTTGGCCGCGCAGAACGGCCAGTGCACATAGACGCCGAAGCCGGGGTCGCGGCTGAGCGACGCAAATGCCATCAGGCCGAACCGAGCATGGCACGGGCGAACTTCTGGAAGGCGCGGGCCCGGTGCGACAGTGCGTCGGCCTGGCCCGGCTTCCAGCCGTGCTTTTCGTCGGCGCTCATCTCGCCGAAGGTCTTGTCGAAGCCCTTGGGCAGGAATACCGGGTCGTAGCCAAAGCCTTTTTCGCCGCGCGGCGGCCAGACGAGATTGCCCTCGGCTTCGCCACGGAAATACTCGGCGTGTCCGTCCGGCCATGCCAGGCAGATGACGGCAACGAAGCGGCCGGTGCGCTGCGCGACGGCCTTGGCACCGCGCTCCTGCAGGGCGTCCTCGGTGCGCTGCATTGCCATGGCAAAGTCGCGCGTGCCATCCGGCTTTTCGGCCCAGTTGGCGGTGTAGACACCGGGTGCGCCGTCGAGCGCGTCGACCACCAGCCCTGAATCGTCAGACATGGCCGGCAGGCCGGTCGCGGTCGCCGCGGCCAGCGCCTTGATGTAGGCGTTTTCCTCGAAGGTCGTGCCAGTCTCGTCGGGTTCGGGCAGGCCGTATTCCTTGGCCGACTTGGCCCCGATGCCGAACGGCGCCATCAGGTTGGCGAATTCGCGCAGTTTGCCGGCATTGTGGCTGGCGATCACGATCTCATTGTCGGCAAGCTTGCGCATCAAAGGCCCCATAGTTTCGGCTCGGCGATCTCGAGCGAATTGCCACTGGGATCGCGGAAATAGATGGAACGGCCGCCATTGGGCCATTCGAAATCGGCTTCGATGGCTATACCCTCGCCTTCGAGCCGCGTCTTCCAGTCCTCGACTTCTTCGGCCGTGCCGGCAAAGCACAGATGCCCCGGGCCTGACGTACCATGCGGCGGCACCGGCAGCCTGGCATCGGGCTTCGGTGGCTGCCGCGTCGCCTCGGCGTAAAAGAGCAGAAGCACGCCCTGGCCGCAGCGGAAGAACACATGCCGCCCCGGCACCTTGGCGATCCGCTCCAGTCCCATCACCTCGCCGTAGAAGTTTTCTGCGGCATCGAGGTCGGTGACATAGAGCGCGGATTCGAGGATCGCCGAGGGCTGCATGGCGAGAGCCTCAGCCCACCGCCATCTTCTGCAGGTCGACCAGACGCGCAATGCCCTTGCGGGCGAGGCCCATCAGCTGCAGGAACTCTTCCTCCGAGAACGGCGTACCTTCGGCGGTGCCCTGGATCTCGACGATGCCGCCCTTGCCGGTCATGACGAAATTGGCGTCGGTGCCGGCCGAGGAATCCTCGAGATAGTCGAGGTCGATGACCGGCTGCCCATCATGGATACCGCAGGAGATCGCCGCGACATGGTCCTTCAGCACCTTGTCGATGCTGACCATCTGGCGCGCTTCCATCCAGCGCAGGCAATCGTACAGCGCGATCCACGCGCCGGTGATCGAGGCCGTGCGGGTGCCGCCATCGGCCTGGATGACGTCGCAGTCGACGGTGATCTGGCGCTCGCCGAGCGCCTGCATGTCTACCACGGCCCGCAGCGAGCGGCCGATCAGGCGCTGGATTTCCAGCGTGCGGCCGCCCTGCTTGCCGGAAGAGGCTTCGCGGCGCATGCGTTCGCCGGTCGAGCGCGGCAGCATGCCGTACTCGGCCGTCACCCAGCCCTTGCCGGTGTTGCGCATCCAGCCCGGCACCTTCTCTTCAAGGCTCGCCGTGCACAGCACATGGGTGTCGCCGAACTTGACTAGGCACGAGCCTTCGGCGTGCTTGGAGATGTTGCGCTCGAAGGAGATGGCGCGCATTTCGTCGAACTGGCGTTTGGAGGGGCGCATACGGCTACTTTCTATGGCGAAATCGGAAATTGTTGCCGGCTTGTAGCCCCATGGCCGGACCAGCGCAAAGGAAAACCGGTTCCGTGGCTGGAGCTGTTGTGTTCGCGGCCATGCGGTCTATATCATTTTGGACGGAGACCATGAAGCAGATGACCAAAGCGGTACCCGATCCCACGCTGCAATCGCTCGATATGCGGTCGCGTGACATCTTCCGGCGCATCGTCGATTCCTATCTCAGGGATGGCGAGCCCGTGGGCTCGCGTAACCTGTCGCGCATGCTGCCGTCGTCGCTGTCGCCGGCGACCGTCCGCAACGTGATGAGCGATCTCGAGCAGCTCGGCCTCGTCTACGCGCCGCACATCTCCGCCGGCCGCCTGCCGACGCAAAAGGGGCTCAGGTTCTTCGTCGACGCCTTCATGGAGCTTGGCGATCTGCCTGACGACGAACGCCGGACGATCGAGGCGCAGGTCAAGGCTTCGGGCGAGGGCGCCACGCTGGAGCACATGCTGACCGAGGCGAGCCAGATGCTGTCGGGCATGTCGCGCGGCGCAGGCCTCGTCCTCGCCGCCAAGAACGAGGTCGCGCTCAAGCACATCGAGTTCATCCAGCTCGAACCGACCAAGGCGCTCGCCGTGCTGGTGTCGCAGAATGGCGATGTCGAGAACCGTGTCGTCGAGCTGCCGCTCGGCGTCACCGTTTCGCAACTGCACGAAGCGTCGAACTTCCTGAATGCCCATATTCGAGGCCGTACCCTTGCCGAGGCCCGGCTGGAGATCGCCCGTATCAAGGACGAGACCAAGGCAGCCCTCGACACGCTGTCGCAGGACCTCGTCGAAAAGGGTCTCGCCGTCTGGGCCGGCGCCGAGAGCGGCCTGCCGGCGCGCCTGATCGTGCGCGGCCGCGCCAATCTGCTCGAAAACGTCACCGCCCAGGCCGACATCGAACTGCTCAAGCACCTGTTCGAGGACATGGAAACCCAGGACGGGCTGATCCAGTTGCTCGACCTCGCCGAGGAAGGCTCGGGCGTGCGCATCTTCATCGGCTCGGAAAACCGGCTGTTTTCGCTGTCCGGCTCGTCGCTGGTCGTCGCGCCCTATCGCGACAAGGACGCTCGCGTGGTCGGCGCGCTCGGCGTCATCGGACCGACCCGGCTCAATTATGCCCGCATCGTGCCGATGGTCGACTATACGGCGCAGCTGATTTCGCGCATGCTGAGGTGAGCTGAAACTGCGGAGAACCGGACCATGGCACTCGAACAGATCAAGGCCCAGATAGCCGTGCTGCTCCAGGAAATGGTCAACCAGCCCGAGGATTCACACGAGTTGCAGGAACAGCTGCGCGAGAAGCTCTCCGAGTTGCGCGCCCAGGGCCTGCCGCTGCCCAAGGACCTCGTCGACCTCGAAAAGCGCCTCGATGACGATTTTTCCGAACAGGAAGAATGAGCAGTCGGGCGATCACGCCCCTTTGCTGGCCTTGTCCTGCTCGCTCCATGTCACCTGCCGGTAGTCGAAGCCATATTCCAGCGTTGGTTTGACGATGCGGAAATAGGGCGACAGGTCGAAGTCGCGCGGCGTGTAGAGCGAGTGGTGGCGGATGTGCATGATCTCCTGGCGCATGTAGGTCGACTGCGCCGAAGCGCGGCCGGGGGCGCGGGTGATCTCGGGCAGGATTGGATAGCGGATCTCACCATAGGCCTGCGCGATCATCGTCGAGCAGATGGCGCGTGTCGGGTCGCCGGAACCGAAGGCCAGCATGCGGCGGCGCCAGCGCACGGGCACCGGCGGCCGCGGAATGAAGTAGCGCAGCATGTCGGTGATGTTCTTGAGGTCGTATTTCAGCCCGAGCCTTTGCACCATGAACCTCACGACATGGTCGCGATCCTCCGGTGACAGGCCGTTGGCCCGGCAGATGCGGGTGTTGTAGGTGCGGTATTTCGACAGCGGCACGGCAACGCAGCCTTCTCCGAGATTG
Source organism: Aminobacter sp. NyZ550 (assembly GCF_025628925.2). Classification (NCBI taxonomy): domain Bacteria; kingdom Pseudomonadati; phylum Pseudomonadota; class Alphaproteobacteria; order Hyphomicrobiales; family Phyllobacteriaceae; genus Aminobacter; species Aminobacter sp. NyZ550. The sequence goes on along the minus strand of NZ_CP114190.1, from coordinate 90,141 downwards.
ACCTCGATCAGCCGCGGCCGCTCCGATCCGTCCGTCGGCTCTGGCAGCGCGTCGCCGATATAGAGTGCAGAATGCGACCAGGTCGACTGCGTCAGATACTTGATGACGGCCGAAATGCGCTGGTTGCCTTCGATCAGAAGGATGTCGCCGGGCTCCAGCGTTCGCCGCAGCGTGTCCGGGTCGGAAGGTGTGTAAGGCTCGTAGCCGGAGGATTCGACCTGCAGCCGGGAGGCGAGCCAGCGGCCGAGACGGTCGAGCAGGGTGTCGGTCTTTTGCGTCATGACGCACAGGACGTAACATGAGCCGGGCCGGCGATGCCAGCGGGGCAAACAGCTAGTCGGCTTCAGTTTCCGCCACGGTTCCGCCGAGGTCGTCGCGGACCTTCTTGGCCAGCCTGCGCACCGTGCGCCGTGGCTTGTCCTCGAACAGTTCGGCGGCGTCAGCGAGGCACAGCTTGCGCAGCGCTTTCTCCGAGCGCTTGAGCAGCCTGACCAGCTGTTTCGGTTCCAGGCCGTCGAATGGCTTTTCGCCGGCCTCGATCAGCTGGCGCATAACGAACACGTCGTGCAACTCGCCCAGGCTTTCGCCGAGCGCTTCGACGCGCTCGCGGCGCGGCTTGACCGGCGAGGGCCACAGCTTGCGCAGCAGGGACAGGTGTGCGGCATGCCGCTTCACCGCCTTGCGCAGCTCATGAAAATCATCCGCTTCGCCGCGCTCGCGGGATCGCTGCAGCGCCTTGCGCGCCCGCCTCAGCGTCGCCAAGGCGCCGTCGGCCAGGACGTCGGCGGCATTCTCCGGCAGGTCGGGCAGAGCGAGGGACTGCAGCGCTTCGAAACCTGCCTGGCATTCGCCGATTGCCGTGTCGAGGACGGCGTCCAGGCCTGCATCGCCATGGGCTGCCTGCGCGCGATGGCGCACCAGCATGGCGCGGATTGCGATCAGTCCGGCGTCTGCGGCGTACTCGGCGAAATCCTCAGCCAGCCGGTCGATGGTTTCGATCAGCGCGGTCGCCTGCCGTGGTGCCGCGATCGAGGCCGAGATGGCGCGGTAGCGGTCGTTCTCCGCGCGGCAGAAGGCCTCGTCGCCCGGCCACACCAGGTGCAGCAGCGCGCGCAGCGCCTTGAGCCGCCTGCGCGCCTTGTGCAGCGCCTTGTCGGGATTGTCGCGGGCGGTGACCAGATGGGCGGCGATCTTCTCGATCTCTTCGCCGGCGATACGGCGGACCTCGCCGGTAAGCGCCAGGCGCGGATCGATGCGAAAGCTCATGCAACGGCCTCCGGGACCTCGTCGCTGTGGGCGAGCGACGCATTGTAGTAGCGCGGATCGCCGGTCACCTCGCGGCCGAGCCAAGCCGGCAGTTCGGATGCCGGAACATCCTCCGGCGTCTCGAGTTCCGCGATGATCAGCCCCCTCAGTTCGCCTCCGAAAACGTCGATCTCATAGAGGCGGCCACGATGGCTAACATGGTGACGTGTCTTCTCGATGACACGGCCGATGGCAAAATCCATCATCTCCTCGGCCTCGGCGAGGGGCACCTGGTACTCGAATTCGTCGCGCACGCGACCCCTGGAGCCGAATTTCAGGGTCAGCGTCGCCACTTCGCCATCGGAGATGCGCAGCCGCACGGAGCGGCCCGTATTCGAGGCGAGATAGAACTGGCGGATGCGGATCCTGCCTTCGACAAGGCTTCGCCACTCCTGTCCGTTCACCAGGAACTTGCGTTCGACTTCCTTGGCCATGGGCGCCAATAAAGCGCGGCCCGGCAGCCGGTGCAACATTTCATTTGACTTTAATCAATCGATTGATTAAATCACCGAAATGAGCAAGACACGAACCCCGCAAAATCCCTCCGCAGCCGACGCCACCCGCCTGGCTCTGGTGATGGCTGCCCTGAAACTGTTTGGCCGCCAGGGCTTCGACGGCACCTCGACGCGCGAGATAGCCACCGCAGCCAATGCCAATATCGGCTCGATCGCCTATCATTTCGGCGGCAAGGAAGGGCTGAGGCTGGCCGCAGCCGACCATGTCGTGGCGACCATCCAGGCGATCGCCAGCCAGGCGCTCGGCAATACCGGGCTGGCCCAGCCGCAAGTGGTCTCCGCCGAAGAGGCCGAGTCCCAGATCGAGGCGGCGGTGGAGCGTATGGTCGGTTTCATGGTCGCCCGCCCCGAGGCTGGTGAGATCGTCCAGTTCGTGCTGCGCGAGCTGACGACGCCGACCGATGCGCTTGATCGTATCTACAGCGGCGTGTTTGAGCCGGTGCACCGCAGGCTATGTCACCTCTGGGCCGCCGCCACCGGCGAGGAGGCCGAGAGTGAGCGCGTCAGGATCAGCGTCTTCATGATGATCGGCCAGGTCGTCTACTTCCGCATCGCCCGCGCCGCGGTCCTGCGCCGGATGGGCTGGGTCGACATCGGCCCCGCCGAAGTCGGCAAGGTCATCGGCATCGCCAGGGAAAACGTCGCAGTCATCATCGCTGCGCGAAAGGCAGGAAAGCCATGAGTGTTCTGTGTTCCATACCCTTTGCCGCACAGCTGTTTTCGGCCTGTGCCGGCCCGGCACCTCTGGCCGTCGGTTATGTCGAGGGCGACTATGTCCAGCTCGCTCCCATCGAGGTGGCGCAGGTTGAAACCGTCTCCGTCCGCCGCGGCGACCGCGTCGAGGCAGGCAAGCCCGTCGTCACGCTGGAAAGCGGCGACGCCAGGATCGCGGTGACCCAGGCCGAGGCAGCCCTTGCCCAGGCAGAGGCGCAGCTCGCCGACCTCAAGATCGGCAAGCGTCCCGACGAGATCGCCGCCCTCGAGGCAGCCGTGCGCTCCAGCCAGGCCCAGGCCGACGATGCCCAGCGCAGCCTGACCCGTACCCAGGATCTCGCCCGACGTTCGATTGCCACCCAGGCCCAGCTCGACGACGCGACGACCAAGCTCGAGGTCGCCCAGGCGGCCTTTGGACAGGCCACAGCCAATCTCGCCGTCGGCCGCCTGCCGGCCCGCAGCGAGGTGATCAAGGCCGCCGAAAAGCAGGTCGAGCAGGCCCGCTCAGCGCTCGGCCAGGCAGAGTGGCGGCTGTCCAAGCGCACGCTGACCGCACCCGCCGCCGGCCGCATCAACGACGTCATCCGCAATGCCGGCGACACCGCCGGCCCGTCCTCGCCGGTGCTGTCGGTGCTGCCCGACGGCGCGGTCAAGCTGACCTTGTTCATCCCGGAGCGCGCGTTTTCCTCCGTTCATGTCGGCACCCGCCTTGCCGTACGCTGCGACGGCTGCGCCGACGGGCTCACCGCCAAGGTCAGCTACGTCTCGCCCGATCCCGAATTCACCCCGCCGGTCATCTACTCGCTCGAGAACCGGCAGAAGCTCGTCTACCTCGTCGAGGCGCGCCCTGAAGGCGCCAACTCGGCGCTGCAGCCGGGCCAGATCGTCGATGTGGCACTGGAGAAGGGAGCAGGGGAGTAAGGCAGTAGGGCAGGCCAGGCGCGTTGCAGCCCTGTTGCCCTATTCACTTACTGCCTTGTCTACGGCACCCATGAACGCCATCGAAGTCACCAACCTCGTCAAGCGCTTCGGCGACAAGACCGTCGTCGACCATGTCACCATGACCGTCGCCGAAGGCGAGATCGTCGGCTTCCTCGGGCCCAACGGCTCGGGCAAGACAACCACCATTCGCATCATGTGCGGCCTGCTGACGCCCGACGAGGGCGAGGGCCAGGTGCTGGGCTACGACTTGCGCAGCGACAGCCTCAAGATCAAGCGCGAAGTCGGCTACATGACGCAGAAGTTCTCGTTCTACGAGGACCTGACGATCGGCGAGAACCTCGAATTCGTTGCCCGGCTCTACAAGCTCAGACCTGTCGAGGAGCATGTCGCCCGAACCCTCGAAGAGCTCGGTCTGACCACGCGCCGTAACCAGCTTGCCGGCACGCTGTCGGGCGGCTGGAAGCAGCGCCTGGCACTCGCCGCCTGTATCATGCACAAGCCGAAGCTGCTTCTGCTCGACGAACCCACCGCCGGCGTCGACCCCAAGGCGCGGCGTGAATTCTGGGACGAGATCCACCGCCTGGCGCGCGGCGGGCTCACCGTGCTCGTCTCCACCCACTACATGGACGAGGCCGAGCGCTGCCACCGCATCAGCTACATCTCCTATGGCAAGATGCTGGCGTCGGGCACCGTCGAGGAGGTCGTGCGCAATGCCGGGCTGACAACTTTCGTCGTCTCGGGCCCGCGGCTCGACCAGATCGCCTCCGCGCTTGAAGGCCGGCCCGGCGTCGAGCAGGTCGCCCCCTTCGGCGCGACGCTTCATGTCGTCGGCTCCGACAGGCAGAAGCTCGAGGCAGCCCTTGCCGACATCGGCAGCCGCGAAGGCGTGACCGTCGCGCCGGGCGAAACCAGCCTCGAAGACGTCTTCATCCAGTTCATGGCCGCTTCCAGGGACAATATGTCATGACCGCCAACGGCTTCTTTTCCTTTGCGCGGCTCGGTGCGCTGCTGACCAAGGAATTCATCCAGATGCGGCGTGACCGCATCACCTTTGCCATGATGCTCGGCGTGCCGCTGATGCAGCTGGTGTTGTTCGGCTTCGCCATCAACAGCGACCCCAAAAGCCTGCCCGCAGCACTGCTCGCCACCAGCAACGACCAGTACACGCGGGCCATGGTCTCGGCGCTGCAGAACACCAACTACTACCGCTTCGACCACATCGCCCATACCGCCGCCGAGGCCGAGGAGCTGATGGCCAGCGGCGAGGTTGCCTTCGTCGTCACCATCCCAGCCGATTTCGGCCGCCGGGTGGCGGCCGGCGACGCGCCGCAGATCCTGATCGAGGCCGACGCCACCGATCCCTCGGCCTCCAGCGGTGCTGTGTCTACGCTGGGCACGGTGGCCAACCAGGCGCTGCTCAGGGCCCAGGGCATGGAAGCGTCTTCCGCCGAGACCGCCAAGGGGCAGCTCGAGGTCGTCGTCCATCGCCGCTACAATCCCGAGGGCATCTCGCAATACAACATCGTGCCCGGCCTGCTCGGCGTCATCCTGCAGATGACCATGGTGATGATGACGTCGATGGCACTGACCCGCGAAACCGAGCGCGGCACGATGGAAAATCTGCTCGCCATGCCGGCGAGCCCGGCCGAGATCATGCTCGGCAAGGTCTTGCCCTATCTTGTCGTCGGCGCGGTGCAGGTGACGGTGGTGCTGGTCGCCTCCAAGCTGCTGTTTGCCATCCCGTTCATCGGCTCGCTGTCGTTGCTTCTGTCGGCGATCCTGGTCTTCGTGCTGGCGCTGGTGCTGCTCGGCTACACCATCTCGACGATTGCCCGCACCCAGATGCAGGCGATGCAGCTGACCTTCTTCTTCTTCCTGCCGTCGATCCTGCTGTCGGGTTTCATGTTCCCCTATCGCGGCATGCCCGGCTGGGCCCAGGCGCTGGGCGAGATCCTGCCGCTGACGCATTTCCTGCGCATCATCCGCGCCGTCATGCTGAAGGGCGCAGAGCTGCCGGCCATCGCCGTCGAAGTCGGCATTCTCGGCCTGTTCGTTGCCGTATTCGCTGGGCTGGCCCTGTTCCGCTTCCGCCGCACTCTGGACTGAGAAGGTCTGGCAGCTGCCTTGTGGCATGAGCTTTTGCGCCGCCCATGGCTCTGCTAGGCTGCCTGCTCCCGGCTGAAGGTGCGGCACATGCTTCGTGGCGGACTACGCAACGCGCTGACAGCGCTCCTGCTGCTTTTCGCTGGCGTCGGCCAGGCGAGGGCCGACGACCTCTATTCCGTTGGCACGATCACCAGCGGCACAGCGCCCGAGCGGCGCGACATCGGTTTTGCCAATTGCCTGCGCAATGTCGTGGTCCGGGTCACCGGCGACAGCAGGCTGCTCAATGAGCCGCGCCTTGCCAAACAAGCCGCGCATGCCGGCGAGCTGATCGCCAGCCACAGCTTCCGCGACCGCATGAGTGGCACACCTATTCATGACGAGCAGGGCAGCTACGACCGCCCGCACGACCTGACCTGCGTCTTCGACCGCGCAAAGCTCGACGCCTTCTTGAAGTCGTTCGACCACAAACCTTGGCTCAAGCGTCCAAAACTTGTCGCCGTCATCGGCGCCCTCGACATGAAGGGGAGGGCCAGCATGCTGGCCAGCGACAGCATTGCCCCGCGCGATGAAGACATGCGCGCAGCACTCGTCAGCGCCGCCGACAAGGCAGCCTTGCCGCTTCTGCTGCCGTCGCAGCAACAGTTGATGCACGCGGGGCTTTCGGCTTCGACCCTCGCGAAAGCCGATCCGGCGCGCCTCGGCACCCTGGCCCGCATGGCCGGCGGCGAGCGGGCGCTTGTCGGCACCATCGTCTGGAACAGCAAGCCTGCCGGCTGGGTCGCCGAATGGCGCATCGCCGACGCGTCGCCCGCCACGCGCTGGGGCATTTCAGGCGTCGGCTTCGATGACGCCTTCCGCAACGCCGTCTCAGGCGCCGCGCAGGTGCTGTCGGGGCATGAGGCGCCGTAGTGGCGCCGCCTTGTAGAGGCGGGGCGCTCCGGGTCTGCGAGGCCGCGCCTATGAGGTTGGCGATTCCTCTCCCTCACGAAATGGGAGAGGTGGCCGTGTAGCGCCCGGAGAGGGGTGCTTGGCGAAGAGACTTGGCCCTCCGCTATGGCTCCGGGCGTTCGTCGTTGGAAAAGCCAGATCGTTGGCTTTTCTTGGCCTGCGGCCAACACTCCTCACCCCATCAGCGACCTGACCCGCTTCTCGCCACCAGCCTTGCGCCACGCATTGAACCTGTGCGTCGCCGCCGCGAACGAGATCTTCATCGCCTGGGACACCGAGTAGCGCGACTTGCCCTCGTCGAACATGCGGTAGCAGCATTCGACGCCGTCGGGCGTCAGCTTGCCGTCGCAGGTCTTGTTGTGCGGGTTGGCCGGGTCGAACTGTTCCGGCTGCGGTTCGAGCATGCCCTTGAGGCGGGCGAGGTCTGCTTCGATGCTGGCGATCAGCTCGAGCACGGGCTTGGGGTCGATGTGATGCGCCTGCTGCTTGGCCGCCATTGTGCATTCCTTCTATCAGGTGAGATTAGGCTATATAGCCACACATTCCCCTATAACAAGGCGCGCTGTCGCACCTGATTTGGCATGCGGCAATAGATCATACCTGGGGTAAGCGCGCATTGACCGGGAGGCGTCGAACACCTAGTTTAGAATCATTCTAAACTGGAAGATTCGCAGATGTTGTCCCGTGTCTTCGGCTTCGGCCGCCGCGCCTTCGATTCCTTGTCCGAGCAGGAGATCCTGGCTCTCGCCATTTCGTCGGAGGAGGATGACGGCCGCATTTACCGCGCCTATGCCGACGGCTTGCGCGACGCGTTTCCGCAATCGGCCAAGGTGTTCGACGCCATGGCCGAGGAGGAGGACGGCCACCGCGCCGCACTCATCGAACTGCATCGGGCCCGTTTCGGCGAGCGCATACCGTTGATCCGCCGCGAGCATGTCCGCGGCTATTACGAGCGCAAGCCGGACTGGCTGGTGCGTCCTCTCGGCATCGACAAGGTCCGAGACCAGGCAGAGGACATGGAACGCCAAGCCTACCGCTTCTACATCGAGGCGATGAAGCGGACGAGCGACGCCTCGACCCGCAAGCTGCTCGGCGATCTTGCCGCGGCGGAGCAGGGGCACGAAACGCTCGCCCAGCGTCTCGGCGACAAGCTGGTGCCCAAGGACGTCAAGGACGAGGAGCTGGCTGGCGAACGTCGCCAGTTCATCCTGACCTATGTCCAGCCGGGCCTAGCCGGGCTGATGGACGGATCGGTGTCGACGCTGGCGCCGATCTTCGCCGCCGCCTTCGCCACCCAGGACACCTGGCAGACCTTCCTCATCGGCCTGTCCGCCTCGGTCGGCGCCGGCATCTCGATGGGGTTCACCGAAGCCGCCCATGATGATGGCAAACTGTCCGGTCGCGGCTCGCCGCTCAAGCGTGGCCTCGCCTCGGGCATCATGACATCAGTGGGTGGCCTCGGCCACGCTCTGCCCTATCTCATCCCGCATTTCTGGACCGCCACAACGGTCGCCGCCATCATTGTCTTCTTCGAGCTCTGGGCCATAGCCTTCATCCAGAACCGCTTCATGGAGACGCCGTTCCTGCGCGCGGCCTTCCAGGTCGTGCTCGGCGGCGCGCTGGTCTTCGCGGCGGGTGTGCTGATCGGCAATGCGTGATGCCTGGGCGTTGCCCATCACCCTTTCCCCGTGAAGGAAGGGGGGGGAGGGGCCGTCGGCGTTGCGGCCGTATCCCCTCCTTACGGGGAGAAGGTCCTGCAGGCGATTAGGGGTAGCGTATTCGGTCATGGATAGAGGGGGCGCGAAGGAGCCTGACCTACCCATGCACGTCCCGACTATCCCCCGGCGCTTCCGCCCGCTCGTTCAGCCCGTAATCGCGCACGACATGGGCAATGCGCAGCCTGTAGCCTGAAAACACACCGCCGCGCCCTGCCATCTGCGCCTGCCTGTGTTCCTCGGTGTTGCGCCAGGCCTCCACCGCTTCCTCGTCGCGCCAGAACGACAGCGACAAAAGCTGCTTCGGATCGGCCAGGCTCTGGAACCGCTCGATCGACAGGAAGCCGTCGATGCTCTGGAGCAGCGGACGGAGGTCGGCGGCGATGCCGAGATAGGCGTCGCGCCGGCCCTCCGCCGGCTCCACCTCGAAGATCACGGCGATCATGGCTTCACCAGTGGCGCATGCGGCCCCGACGCCAGCTTCAGAAAGATGCGATCCTCCTTGAGGATGAACTTTTCGCGGCGCGCAAATTCATAGTTCTCACGCCCCAGCGGGTCGGCGGCGAGCCGTGCCCGATAGGCTTCGTAGGCCGCCAGGTTGTCGATGTTGTAGACGCCGTAGGCCGTCGTCGCCGAACCCTCATGTGGGGCGAAGTAGCCGACGAGGTCTGCTCCGCAGCGCGGGATCGCCTGGCCCCAGTTGCGGGCATAGGCCTCGAAAGCCGCTTTGCCGAACGGGTCGATCTCGTAGCGGATGAAGCAGGTGATGGTCATCTTTGTCTCCGGAAGTGTTGGCAATGGTTCGGCCGGCGTCGAAGCATCGGGCCGAGGTCGCGTGCTAGCGCCAGAAGGGTTTTGCGGCTTCACGTGTCGCCTCGCGGCGGCTGAGCCCGATGTCGTCGAGCTGTTCGTCGGTCAGTTGGGAAAGGTCGAGCCGTTGCAGATGCCTGTCGTAGCCGCGGAACAGGAACGCCAGCACCCGGCTGAGCGCATCCAGCGGCAGGCGTCTCGGCGTGGTGGCGAATTCGCTTCTCGTCGTCATGGCTCACTCCTCTGTCTGGTCGGAGACTACGCCTTGCCTGGCGAGAATGCTTCGACTAGCATCGAACCATGGAGGTAGAAGCGCCATGAAAGAAGGTCCCGATATCGCCCGCATCGCCAGCCTTGTCGGCGACCCGGCGCGCGCCAACATGCTGACCGCGCTGATGGATGGCGGCGCGCTGACAGCCAGCGAGCTGGCGCTTGAAGCCGGCGTGTCGCTGCCGACGGCCAGCTCGCATCTCGCCAAGTTGATGGACGGCAAGCTGCTGACGGTGGCGAGCCAGGGCAGGCATCGCTACTACGCGTTGTCAGGTGCCGAGGTCGCCAACATGATCGAGGCGATCAGCGGCGTCGCCGCCCATTCCGGGCCCAGGCGCGCGCGTCCGGGCCCACGCGACAAGTCGATGCGCGAAGCCCGCGTCTGCTACGACCATCTCGCCGGAGACCATGCAGTGGCGATGTTCGACCGCCTCATTGCCCAAGAGATCATCGTCCGCGACGACGAGGAGATCAAGCTCGGCCCGGCGGGCCAGGGTTTCTTCGCCGCCATCGGCATCGATACCGCGACGCTCGGCGCCTCGCGCCGGCCGATGTGCCGCGCCTGCCTCGACTGGAGCGTCAGGCGTTCGCATCTGGCGGGATCGCTCGGCACTGCGATCCTCGACAAGATCCTCGCTGAGAAATGGGCGCGCCGCCCAACAGGCAGCCGCGTCGTCGAATTCACCCCGCCGGGACGCAAGGCTTTCGAGAAGCTGTTCCTCTCCTGACGCCCGATCCGTCGCAGCCACGCCGCTGACAGCCCCTGGCGATGTAACCGCGCCGCGAAACCTGTGGATAATTTCGCGGCAATTGGTCGTTACATCGGTGACGCAAAAGACACATCTTAATCAATGCCGCCCGATCCGGTCTAAATGCCTAAAAAAAAACATGATTCAGCCCTGATCGGGCGCATTTTCACACGAAGATTAACATCGCGTTCACCGAAGATTCACACCCGCCGGCTATGATCGCTTTCACGTTTCGGGACGAGCCCCGGGCGGACAGGGATAAGAACAATGGCTATCTGGAACCACCTCACTTACGCCGCTGTGGCGTTTCGCGAATTCATCGCCCCGACCTACCGCCCCGAGCGTCACTACATGCGCGGCCCGGGACCTGCCTGCGCGCGCCGCTCCGGCTCGCTTCAGTCGCGCGTGACGTTCCACTGATCATGACCGTTACCGGACGTCACGAAAGCCGCATCGCGCGGCCGACCAGCGATCATCGCTCGACCACCTTGCGCGGCGAACGCCGGGCAATCATCGCCACGCGCCTGTAAGGCTTGCTCGCTACGCCGGCGGCGCAATGCCGGCCTGTTTCAAGACGAGCTCTTCAAGACACGATGACGAACCGGCGCGCTGCTTATTTGCGGATGCGGGCGCCTTGCCGATCGGCCCGTTCATACGGGCCGTTCCGCCTTCACCACATGGCGTGGCTGGCGTTCAGCTCCTTCAGCACGGCATCCTCCTTGAGAACCGTGCACAAGCGCGCGATGTTCGGCCAGGCCAGAGCGAGCTTGGCCGGCTCCGGGTGCCAGTACGCCAGCATCAGCAGATAGACGTCGGCGATCGACATATGCGTGCCGGCGAGCCAGTCCCGGTCTTGCAGTGCCGCCTCGACAACGCCGAAGCTGCGCTCCGCCTCTGCGATTGCGGCTGCCTTCACCGCCTCGATGCCATGAGCGTCCGTGGTATAGCGATGAGCGTAATATTCGCGCAGCAGCGCCGGATAGGTCACCGATGTCAGGAAGGCCATCCAGCGCAGGAAGTCGGCGCGCCCAGACGCATCCACTGACGGTGCCAGCCGGGCGTAGGGATGGCGTTCGGCGATCAGCTGGCACATCGCAGCGGACTCCGTCATCGCCTGTCCGTCGGGCAGCACCAGCGCCGGCACCTGGCCAAGCGGGCTGATCTTGCGGAACTCTGATGGGGGCTCGACGCCCTTGACCACCTCGATGCGCTCGAATGGCACACCCGCCAGGGCGAAAGCCGCCTCGACGACAAAGCCGCCGCTGCCGGCGCGTGTGTAAAGCCTGTACATTTCTGCCCCCAGCCGTTCTTCCCCGGCGCTCGGATATGACATGCCGCCGACATCCTGCTCAAGGCGGGCAGGCGCTTGCCAGGATCGATTTTTCGCCGGTCCAGCCGCTACGGCCCTGCTGCGCTGCATGATCCCCTTAATCGGGATCGATTTTCGCATTCGACCGGCGCGCGGCCGAAAAAAACTCTGCTAGCCTGTCGAAATCCGTCGAGGTGGCGCGACTTCCGTTCGGCCCGCGACGACGCGGCCTGGAACAACAGGAGACCACAATGCAGTACATGCTTCTGCTTCATCACGACGACACGCCCTTTGCGGCGGCGAGCCCGGAAGACCAGGAGAAGATGAGCGCGCCCTACATGGCCTACAATGAAGCGCTGATCAAAGCCGGAGCCATGGTGTCGGGCGAGCGTCTGCGCGGCGCGTCTTCGGCGACGACAGTCCGTGTCCGCGACGGCAAGACCGAAGTGCTCGACGGCCCTTTCGCCACGACCAAGGAGCAGCTCGGCGGTTTCTACATCATCGAGGCGCCGGACCTTGACGCCGCGCTCGGCTGGGCGGCGCGTTGCCCAAGCGCCAATTACGGCATCGTCGAGGTCCGCCCGATCTGGCCAACCCGCTAGCATGGCTCCCCATTAGCATGGCTCAGGGCGCCGAACAGGCGCGGGCGGCGGCGGAAGCCGCTGCCCGCCAGAGCTACGGCAGGCTCGTTGCCTGGCTGGCGGCGCGCACCCGCGATGTCGCCGGTGCCGAGGACGCGCTTGCCGACGCGTTCGCCGCGGCCTTGTCCAGATGGCCAGAGACCGGCGTGCCGGACCATCCCGAGGCCTGGCTGCTGACGGTGGCGCGGCGACGGTCCATCGACCAGCGGCGTCGGCGCATGACCGGCGAAGCGGGCCAGGCCCATCTCAGGCTCATTGGCGAAGAACTGGAACAGGAGATGGCGCGCGAGAAATGTCCCGACGACCGGCTTGGCCTGATCTTCGCCTGCGCCCATCCGGCGATCGACGCCGGCGTGCGTGCCCCGTTGATCCTGCAGACGATCCTCGGCTTCGATGCCGCCACCATCGCCTCGGCCTTCCTCGTCTCGCCCTCGACGATGAGTCAGCGGCTGGTGCGGGCGAAGTCGCGTATCAAGCATGCCGGCATCCCGTTCCGCATTCCCGAAAAGGCCGAGCTCGGCGAAAGGCTGCTGGCCGTTCTGGAAGCGATCTACGCAGCATTCGCCGAAGGCTGGACCGACGCCAGCGGTGCCGAATCCCGCCGCCGCAACCTCGCTTCCGAAGCCATCTGGCTCGGCCGGCTGGTGGTCGACCTGCTGCCGGACGAACCGGAGGCGCTCTGCCTGCTGTCCCTGATGCTGCATGCCGAGGCGCGCCGGCCGGCCCGCCGTAACCCGCTGGGCGAGTTTGTGCCGCTCGGCGAGCAGAACACCTTGTTGTGGGATGCTGGCCTGATCGGCGAGGCCGATGCATTGCTGCAGCGCGCCGGCGCCTTCGGAGGCATCGGCCGCTACCAGATCGAGGCGGCCATCCAGTCGGCCCATGCCGCGCGCCGTTTTGCCGGCCGCACCGACTGGGCGGCGATCGCCACCCTTTATGCCGGGCTGATGACGCTCTCGGCCTCGCCGGTCGTTGCCGTCAACCACGCGGTGGCTGTCGCCTATGCCGGCGCGCCCGAACAAGGTCTGGCCCTGCTCGACGCCATCGACGACGCCAGGCTCAACGAGTACCAGCCCTATTGGGCGGCGCGTGCCGAGTTGCTGACGCTCTCAGGCAATCTCGCCGAAGCCGACAAGGCCTATGAACTCGCCATCGGCCTCGAACCCGACCAGGCCGTGCGCCGGTTCCTCAAGCGCCGCAGAGGCGACGCAGCTTCACGCAGCGGGCAGGTCAGCGGCTGAGCGCGGGGTCGCAGGCGCGCAGCATTACCGTCGCTTCGGCGTCTTCGCCAAGCGTCAGGCAGCCTTCACTGGAGCAGAGCAGCCAGCCGTCGCCGGTGGCGCCCGATGCGGCCAGCACCAGCACTTCTTGTGGGCCGACCTTCGGTGTGTAGCGCCACCAGCCGTTGTCGAAGACAGCGCCTTCGGGCGGGTCCATGCCGGCGCCCGAGCCCTGCACGCGGGCGCCAACGATCTGGAGTTTACCGTCGCTCACGCGCCAGTCTTCTTCCCAGCGCAGTTTTTCCACCGAATGTGTCCAGCTCAGCGTGAAGGCGGCCACCGCGAGCGCGGCCGCCTTTGAGCCGGCGACTATGCACAAGCCCACGGTCAGGCCTTGTTGCTCCCTGCAGCCGCTCCAGCTTCGGGCTGTCCGCGCGTGCGCAGCCAGTGAAGCCCTATGATCACGGCCGCAAGCGCGAAACCGATTTCGTCCGTCATCGGCAGGGCGGCGACCAGGGTGAAGGCCGCTGCGGTCGCCAGCAGGCGTTCCCATGCGACCATGCGCCTGCGCAGGAAGCCGACGACTGCGGCGCCCCAGAGGGCGATGGCCAACCCGGTCTTGAAGACGATGTAGGCGACTGCCGGCCAGTAACCGATGGCGGCTGCCATCGGCCCGCCTTCCTGAAGCATGAGCGAGGGAGTGTAGACCGCCATGAACGGAATGACGAAGCCTGCTGCTGCGACCTTGATGGCCTCGAACGAGATCTTCAGTCCGCTCTCGCGCGCGATTGGCGCCGCAGCAAAACAGGCCAGCGCCACCGGTGGCGTCAAGTCGGCCAGGATACCGAAGTAGAACACGAACATGTGGCTGACCAGAAGCGGCACGCCCAGTTCGAGCAGGGCTGGCCCGGCGATTGACGAGGTGATGATGTAGTTCGGGATGGTTGGAATGCCCATGCCAAGCACGATGCAGGTCACCATCGTCAGGACCAGCGACAGGAACAGGCTCGATTCGCCCACCGAAACGATGAACGCGCCGAAGGTTGTCGCGACTCCGGTCAGCGTCATCGTGCCGATGATGACGCCGACGACGGCGCAGGCGACGCCCACCGGCAGCGCCGTCCTGGCGCCTTCCGCAAGGGCGTCGCGGCACGAGATCAGCGTGTCGCGGCCGCCGCTGACGAAGGCGTTGACGGCGATCAGGGCCGCTGCCGCAACAAGGATCGCGCCGATGCCGATGCGAAAGAAGCTCGCTGCCACCAGGCCAAGCCCGATCCAGAAGACCATCCGGATGACCATTGAAGGCAGCCGCAGCGCCACCGAACCGCCGAGGATCAGCAGAACCGTCATCGCCAGGCCGATGGTTCCGGCATACAGTGGCGTATACCCGGAAAACAGCAGGTAGATCAGCACCGCCAGCGGCAGGATAAGGAACCAGCCTTCGCGCAGCGCGCGGATCGGCGAGGGCAGGTCCGCCCGCGGCAGCCCGTGCAGCCCGTGCTTGCCCGCTTCGAGATGCACCATCCAGAATGCTGAGGCAAAATACAGCAGGGCCGGAATGAGCGCTGCCTTCACCACCTCGTAGTACTCCACGCCCAGCGTCTCGGCCATGATGAAAGCCACCGCGCCCATCACCGGCGGCATGATCTGCCCACCCATCGACGCGGTCGCCTCGACGCCGCCGGCAAAGGCAGGGCGGTAGCCGAACCGCTTCATCAGTGGGATCGTGAACTGCCCGGTGGTCACCACATTGGCCACGCCAGAACCGGAAATCGTGCCCATCATGCCCGAAGCGATTACCGCCACCTTGGCGGCGCCACCGCGCGCGTGCCCGACGCAGCCCAGCGAGATGTCGGTGAACAGCTTGATCATGCCCGCGCGTTCGAGGAACGAGCCGAACAGGATGAACAGGAAGATGTAGGTCGCCGAGACGTAGATCGGAATACCGTAGATACCCTCGGTGCCGTAGGCCAGCTGGTCGATGACTTGCGAGAAGTCGTAGCCGCGATGGTTCAACGGCGACGGCAGGTACTGGCCGAACAACGCGTAAAGAAGGAAGCTTCCCGAAATGATCGGCAATGCCGGTCCCATCATCGCATAGGCGGCGAGGAATACGGTTGCCAGGGCGATCACGCCGAAGACCAGGTCGACCTGGTTCAGGTCGCCGGCCCTCAGGATCAACGGCTCATATTCGATGAACTGGTAGGTCGCCACCGCAACGCCGAGGAAGGCGAGCCCCCAGGCCAGCGCCTTGCCGGTGGCACCGGCGCCGCGCGCCGTCGCCACCAGTGGAAAGGCCAACAGCAGCAGGAAGGCGACATGGGTCGCCCGCAGGACCTGGCTCGGCACGCTCAGCACATGGGCCGCCGTGGCGATCTGGAACAGCGAGAAGGCAACCGCCGTCCAAAACAGCAGCCGGCCTTCGGGTGTCTTGGCAAAGCCGCTGCCGGTCGGGTCATGGAAATCGGCTGCGGGCGGGGAGACGTCGGGTCGCGACATCGCTGGCTCCGGCAAGGGCTATGTTGGAAGTTAGGGCGGCAAGGTGCCGCCCAGCTGGATCAGGCCTGTGCGTGGGCCGGGCCTACATCAGGCCCTTTTCCTTGTAATAGCGTTCCGCGCCCGGATGCAGCGGGATGGGCAGGCCCTTGGCGGCGCTATCGGCGGAGATCGCCTTCGCCGCGGCATGGGCTGCTGTCATCTGGTCGAGATTGTCGAACAACTGCTTGGTCATTTCATAAGCGAGGTCGTCCGACACGTCGGAATTCGTCACGAGGATGTTGGTGATCGCCAGCGTCGGCACGTCGGCCGACTGGCCTTCATATGTGCCCGCCGGAATCGTGGCTGCCTGGAATGGTGCGCCCAGCTTCTCGGCGACGTCGGCCGGCACCGCCACGACGGTGATCGGCAACGACACCGCAAGGTCTTTGATCGACGCGACGCCAAGTCCGGCAGACTGCAAGGTGGCGTCGAGCTGCCGGTTCTTGATCAACTCGACCGACTCGCCAAACGGCAGGTATTCGGTCTTGCCGAGGTCCTGGTAGCTCATGCCGAGCGCTCCGAAGATGGCGCGAGCATTGAGCTCTGTGCCCGACTTGGGGGCGCCGACGGAAAGGCTCTTGCCTTTCAGGTCGGTGAAGCTGCTGATTCCGGATTCCTTGGCGGCCACGATCTGCACATAGTTCGGATAGATGGCGGCGATCGCCCGCAGCTTGTCGAGCTTCTTGCTGAAGCCTGCCTCAGTGTCGCCTTCCCAGGCCGCCTTGACGGAATCGCCGAGTGCGAAGCCTATTTCGCCCTTGCCCTGCTGCAGAAGGTTCAAGTTCTCCACCGACGCCTTGGTTGCCTGCACCTGAGTGCGCACGTCCTTGATGCTCTTGCCGTAGATTTCCGACAGCGCGACACCGAGCGGATAATACACGCCCGAAGTGCCTCCGGTCAGCACGTTGATGAACTGTTCCGCCTTGGCCGGAACTGCGGCCAGGGCGACACCGATGGCCACGGCGCCGGCAGCAAATAGCTTCGACTTCAGATGCAGCATGTATCTCTCCTCCGATTGACGCGCCCGCGCTCTGGTCTGCGCCGACTTGCGGGCATGTTAGCGGGAGGAGGTCAAATGCCAAGCCTCAATTGTTCATAGTAAACCTACGCTTCGTCCTCAGCCGCCCAGCCCTTCGAACAGCACCGTCGACAGATACCGCTCCGCAAAGGACGGGATCACCACAACGATGTTCTTGCCGGCATTCTCCGGCCGCGAGCCGACAATCACTGCCGCCTGCAGCGCTGCACCCGAGGAGATGCCGACCGGCACGCCTTCGAGACGCGCGACGAGGCGGGCGTTTGCCACCGCATCCTCGTTCGAAACCTTGATGATCTCGTCATAGACGGTCGTGTCGAGCACTTTGGGCGCGAAGCCGGCGCCGATGCCCTGAATCTTGTGCGGGCCGGGCTGGCCGCCCGACAGCACCGGCGAACCCTCGGGCTCGACTGCCACGACATGCAGCGAAGGCTTGCGGGCCTTGATCACCTGGCCGACGCCGGTGATCGTGCCGCCGGTGCCGATGCCGGCAACGAAGATGTCGATCGACCCCTGCGTGTCGTTCCAGATCTCCTCGGCCGTCGTCTGGCGATGGATCTCGGGATTGGCCGGGTTTTCGAACTGCTGCGGAATGATCGCGTTGGGAATTGTCTGCACCAGCTCCTCGGCCTTGGCAATTGCGCCCTTCATGCCCTTGGCGCCTTCGGTCAGCACCAGTTCGGCACCGAGCAGCGCCAGCATCTTGCGGCGCTCGATCGACATCGTCTCCGGCATGGTCAGGATCAGCTTGTAGCCTTTGGCGGCGGCGGCAAAGGCAAGCGCGATGCCGGTATTGCCCGACGTCGGTTCGATCAGCGTGCTCTTGCCCGGCTCGATGCGGCCGGCGGCTTCCAGCGCCTCGACCATGGCGACGCCGATGCGGTCCTTGACCGACGCGATCGGGTTGAAGAACTCCAGCTTGGCGATCAGGTTCGCGACGACGCCCTTCTCCCTGGCGAACTTGTCGAGCCGTACCAGCGGCGTGTCGCCGATGGTTTCGGTGATGGAGCCATAGACGCGTCCGCGACCTGGTACGCGCGTGGAGGTAACGGGCTTGTTCATCGATTCGCTCCCTAGGATTGCCTGAGATGTTAACTGCGAAGATAGGGGGTCGCAGGGCAAATTCCGAGTGGGTGCCGTGCTGATTAGGCAAGGCCCACGGAAACATGTTTCCGTGGGCCTTGATTTGTAGGAATGAAATTCCAGTCCGCCTGTCTACTGGCGGACCGCGATGGCAGCGGCGGCACCAACCATGAAACCGGCTGCGGTGCGGTTGAGCAGCTTGAGCGCGCGCGGCGTCTTGAGGAACCAGCGCGCCTGCGAAGCCAGCGCCAGGTAGGGCACCAGCACGATCAGCAGCACGACGATCGTGACAGCGACGAGAATGCCGTAGTCGCCCAGCTTCAGCGCATGCAGGTCGACGACCGTCGGCATGATCGCCATGTAGAAGATCATCGACTTGGGATTGCCCAAGGTCACCGTCAGCCCGGCGAGGAAGCTCGAGAACAGTCCGCCCTTGCCCTTCCTTGCCTCGACCGTCTCCGGCGTGATGCCGCTGGTCCAGAAATTCCAGGCGAGCCAGGCGAGATAGGCGACGCCGAGCCACTTGATCGCCAGGAACACCATGCCGAAGGACTGGGCGACAAAGGCAAGGCCAAGCGCTACGGCGGTGAGATAGGTGAGATCGCCGAGCACGATCCCGAGCGACATGGCCAACGACGAGCGGAAGCCCGAGCCGAGCGCGCGCGCCACCAGCGCCGTCACGCCCGGACCAGGAATGGCGGCAGCGATGGCGAGCGCACCGCTATAGGCAAGAAAACCTGTAAGGGTCATGGCGGAATCCAGGCAGGATTGAATGGTCGCGCTATCGCACGAAAGCGGTATCCATGGAATGCCGCGGGGATTGGGCCAGCGTTCACATTTTTCAGGAATTTGCCCTGTACGCTCAGAAAATGCCCTGGAGAGATCGACATTCGTCCCCCCGTCGTGTAGGCGCACGGTCCGATTGCGGCCCGGCAGACGCATGGGGTCGCCCGTTCATGCACAAAATTCAGGACTAGGTGATGCGACCGGCTTTCGGCGGCATAGACTTCGGCACTTCCAATTCGACCGTCGGCGTTATCGAGAACGGCCGTCCGCGCCTCGTTGCGCTCGAGGGTGAAAACGTCACGCTGCCGTCGGCCATCTTCTTCAACTTCGAGGACAACCAGACGGCCCTTGGTCGCCGCGCCATCGGCGAATACACCGACGGCGCCGAAGGCCGCCTGATGCGCGCGCTGAAGAGCGTGCTCGGCTCCTCGCTGGTGCATGAGAAGACGCGCATCAAGGCGCGTTACATCGCCTTCACCGACATCGTCGGCATGTTCGTCGGCCATCTCAAGGACCGCCTGGAGAACCACGTCGGCGAACCGGTCGAAAACGTCGTGCTCGGCCGTCCGGTGCAGTTCGTCGACGACAATCCCGAGGCCGACGCGGCTGCCCAGAGCGAGCTCGAAAAAGCCGCCCGCGCCCAGGGCTTCAAGCACATCGATTTCCAGTTCGAGCCGATCGCCGCCGCACTCGACTATGAGCGTACGGTGACGCGCGAGGAACTGGCGCTGATCGTCGACATGGGCGGCGGCACCTCCGACTTCTCCATCGTCCGCGTCTCTCCCGAGCGTGCCACTTCCGGCGACCGCAAGGCCGACATCCTGGCCAATCGCGGTGTCCATATCGGCGGTACTGATTTCGACCGCCTGCTGTCGATTGCCCACGTCATGCCCGAACTCGGCTACCTCACGCCGACCAAGGACGGCAAACGCAACCTGCCGGCGGGCTATTTCATCGACCTCGCCACCTGGCAGCGCATCAACCTGCTCTACACGCCCAAGGCGATGCTCGACTTGCGCGCAATCCGCTTCGAGGCCGAGCGTCCCGATCTTATCGACAGGATGATCGAGGTCGTCGATCAGCGTTTCGGTCACGCGCTGGCGACCAAGGTTGAAAAGGCCAAGATCGAGCTGACCGATGCGACCGAAACCGCCATCGACGTCGCCCTGCCGGGCGCCAAGTTCACGGCGTCGCTGACCAGGCAAGGCTTGGAAGACACTATCCGCGGTGCCGTCGAGCGCGTTACCGCGACCGTCGCCGACACCCTTGCCGAAGCGCAGGTCGGCGCCAAGGACATCACCGCCGTGTTCCTGACCGGCGGCTCGACCGCCATCCCGCTGGCGCGCGAAAGCATCCTGGCGCTGGTGCCGGGCGCCCAGATCGTACAGGGTGACGCCTTCGGCTCCGTCGGTCTCGGCCTCGCCCTCGACGCCCAGCGCAAATTTGCTTAACGCTCCAGGGTGCTGGTCTTCCCGGGCTTGAGCAGGTCGAGTGCGTCCCGCACTGAGGCGGCGTAACTGACGGCGGGATGCTTGACGCCGTGGTTGATCAGCATCCGTCGCGTCTGCGGCGATGCTCCTGTGATGAAGAAGCGGACACCTGCCTGCCGTGCCTTGCGCGCGGCGCCTTCGAGCACGTTCGCTGCGGTGGAATCGAGAAACGGCACGCCCGAGCAGTCGAGAATGAAATTCTTGCGCTGGTCGGCGATGCGGTCGAGCACAGCCCCCACCGTTGAGGCCGCGCCAAAGAAGAACGCGCCCGAGATACGGTAGATGACGGTGTCGGCATCGCCCGCATCGCTCGCCTCATAGGCGTGGCGGCTGCCATTGGTGGCGTCGGCGACATCCTCCTGCACCAGTGGCTGATCGCTCTCCACCGCGATGCTTTTTGCCATGCGGTCGATGAACAGGATCGAACCAAGCGCGAAGCCGACGACGATGCCTTCGGTCAGGTCGCGGAACACCACCAGCAGGAATGTGACCATCAGCACCAGCGCGTCCCCCCATGACGAGCGGATCAGTGTCGCGAAGGCCTGCTTTTCGATCATGTTCCAGGCCACGACCGCCAACACACCGGCGAGAGCTGCGAGCGGGATGTAGGCGGCAAGCGGTGCGGCTACCAGCATGAAGGCGAGCAAGAACACCGAATGCAGAATGCCTGATACCGGGCCGTGCGCGCCCGCCCGCACATTGGTTGCCGTTCGGGCAATCGTACCGGTCACGCAGATGCCTCCAAACAGCGCGGCACCGATATTGGCAAAGCCTTGTGCCACCAGTTCGCAGTTCGAGCGATGCCGCCTGCCGGTCATGCCGTCGGCAACGACGGCGGACAGCAGTGACTCGATCGCGCCGAGCAGCGCGAAGGCAAGCGCGTCCGGCAGTACCGCTATCGCCTTGTCCACACCGAAGCTGGGCAGGGCAGGCCAGGGCAGGCCGCGCGGAATGCCACCGAAACGCGTGCCGATGGTTTCTACCGGCAGGTCCAGCAGGGCAACGGCCACGGAAGCGACGCCGACCGCGATCAGCATGCCCGGCCAGCCGGGGCGCCAGCGTTTGAGCATCAGGATGGTGCCAATGGTCAGCACCGTAATCGCCAGGGCCGCGATGTTGACCGTGCTCATCGCATCAACCAGTGCCATCAACTTCGGCACAAGCGGACCCGGTTCCTTGCCGCTGAGCGTCAGTCCGAACATCTCGCTGATCTGGCTGGCGAAGATGATCACGGCGATGCCTGCGGTGAAACCCACCGTCACCGGATAGGGTATGAACTTGATGTAGGTTCCGAGCCGGAGATAGCCGATCGCCGCCAGGAACACCCCAGCCATGACAGTGGCGAGGATCAGCCCGTCCACGCCTTCGCGCGCCACCGTTGCCGCCACCAGAACGATGAAGGCGCCTGCCGGACCACCGATCTGGAAGCGGCTGCCGCCGAGAGCCGAGACTATGAAGCCGCCGACGATTGCCGTGAACAGCCCTTTGTCAGGCGACACACCCGATGCGATGGCGATTGCCATCGATAATGGCAGAGCCACGATTGCCACCGTCAGCCCCGAAATCGCGTCGGCCTTGAACTGCAGCGCGCCATAGCCCTCGCGGAAAACAGTCACCAGCTTGGGCGTGAACAGTTCCGCGAAAGTCGGTTGCCCGTGCTTCCCTGATCCGTATCGCCTTGGATTGCCGCCTGCATTCATCATCCGCACCACTGGAAACGCGGCGGCTTCGTCGGCAAGACTGTCGGCGGTCGCCGTCGCGACTACATCATGCGGATAGCCGGAAGCTTCACGCCTTCTTCTTCAGGCGCACGCCCCGACCGCCGGTCTCGCTCTCGCCGATCAGTTCCACCCCGGCATCTTCGATCGCCTGGATGACCTTGGTCAGCGTATCGACCACGCCACGCACCACGCCCTCGCTTGCTTCCATGCGCTGGATCGTCGGCACCGAGACACCGGCCATTTCGGCGAGCGTCTTCTGGTCGATGCCTGCCAGCGCTCTTGCGGCGCGCATCTGTGCGGCTGTGATCACTGAGGTGGTCCCGTCTCGATCCGCATCACGAATGTATCATACATTCATGATGATGTTTCAAGCATCATTATTGATGCCTGAGCCCCATATCATTCATCGGCCTCGGCCGGCCGCATGAAGCGGCGGCTGATCAGCCAGCACAAAGTCGCCCAGGCAAAGCCCGCGCACCAGCCCGCTAGCACGTCCGAAGGCCAGTGCACGCCGAGATAGACGCGGCTGATGCCGACCATGAGCGTGGTCAGGATGCCGATGGCAAAGACGAAGACCGTCGCCGCCCGCCCGGGCAGGAAGCGTGCCAGCAGCGCCCCCAGCGTCAGATAGGTGACCGCCGATAGCATGGCGTGGCCGCTTGGAAAGCTCATCGTGTGCACCTGCGCCAGATGCGGCACGAGGTCGGGCCTGGGGCGGTCGATGCCGAGCTTGAGCAGGCTCGACAGCACCTGGCCGCCGGCGACCGAGACGAATACGAACAGCGCCGGTCCCCAGCGCCTGGACATGCCGAGATAGATGATGCTGATCGCGGTGATGTAGATCAGCACCGAGGCGCTGCCCAGCGCTGTGATATCGCGCATCGCCTCTTCCACCCAGGAGGGGCCGATCGGATCGGCGGTGTTGCCGGCCGCGCGGAAGAACAGCAGGATGTCGGTATCGAAGGCGTGCGGTGCGGCGTCGCGGGCGATCTCCGACAACTCGACGAAGCCCCACAGGCCGCCGGCAATGATGATGCCCGCCGCCAAAAGCGAAAACTCGATCCTGTTCCACAATCTCTGCTGCATCGTCCTGCCGTGTCTCGGGGCTGTTCTGCCCTTGGGATGGCCGCTTCCCGACCCATTCGCAACAGGTGGGGATGGCTTTCCCAAAGAAAAGGCATGCAATGCAAAAGGTCGCAGCAAACCAACTCGCGTGAGCACTCAGGTCACGTTTTTGGGTGCTGTGGATTTTCGGCCAATCTGTCATGCTGTTGTTATGCACGGCAACTAGCGGTCTCGGCGAACCCCAAGCCGAACACCCCAGCCAGAGGTCGACGCCATGAACCAGCCCCATGATCAGAAATTCCGCACCTCGATGCTCGAGGAGAATGACGGTCCCGGTCACAACCCGACCGACAACCGCACCATGGGCGACATCATCGCCAAGCGCTTCTCCCGCCGCAGCTTCCTCCAGGGCTCGCTCGCCGTCTCGGCCATCGCCGCAACCGTAAGCCCCATCGCAATCCTGCTCGCCGACGACGCCCGCGCCGCCTCTGCCTCCGCTTTTGCCTTCGACGAGATCGAGGCCGGCATCGACGACAAGCATCACGTCGCCGCTGGCTACGACGCCGACGTGCTGTTGCGCTGGGGTGATCCGATCTTCGCCGACGCGCCCGAATTCGATCCGACCAACCAGTCGGCGGAAGCCCAGGCCAAGCAGTTCGGCTACAACAACGATTATGTCGGCTATATCGCCCTCGAAGGCTCGTCCGAGCACGGCCTGCTGGTGGTCAACCACGAATACACCAACGAGCACCTGATGTTCCCCGGCATCGTCAAGATCGTCGAGGGCAAGATCGAGGTCGCGCCAGCGGACCAGAAGCGCGTCGACATCGAGATGGCGGCCCATGGCGGCACCATCGTCGAGATCCGCAAGGAAGCGGGCAAGTGGCATCCGGTCCGCGACGGCAAGCTCAACCGCCGCATCACTTCGACCACCGAGATGCAGCTGACCGGCCCGGCCGCCGGCCATGATCGCCTGAAGACCAATGCCGATGCCACCGGTACCAAGGTGTACGGCACGCTCAACAACTGCGCCGGCGGCGTCACGCCCTGGGGCACCTACATCATGGCTGAGGAAAACTTCCACGGTTATTTCGGTGGCGAGTTGCCGGCCGATCATCCGGAGGCCGCCAACTACAAGCGCCTCGGCGTGCCGGAAGGCACTTATGAGTGGTTCAAGTTCTACGACCGCTTCGACGTCTCCAAGGAACCGAATGAGCCCAACCGCTTCGGCTGGATCGTCGAGGTCGACGTCAACGACCCGAACTCGCTGCCTAAGAAGCGCACGGCACTCGGTCGCTTCAAGCACGAGGGCGCTGAATCCATCGTGGCCAGCGACGGCCGCGTCGTCTTCTATCTCGGCGACGACGAGCGCTTCGACTACGTCTACAAGTTCGTGACCAAGGGCAAGTTCAACCCCGACGACCGCGCCGCCAATCTCGACCTGCTCGACGACGGCACGCTCTACGTCGCCAAATTCGCCGAGGACGGCACCTTCGCCTGGCTGCCGCTGGTCCAGGGCGACGGCCCGCTCACGGCCGACAACGGCTTTGTCAGCCAGGCCGACGTGGTCATCGAGACGCGCCGCGCCGCCGACCTGCTCGGTGCCACCAAGATGGACCGCCCCGAGGACATCCAGCCCAATGCCGTCAACGGCAAGGTCTATGTCATGCTGACCAACAACACCAAGCGCAAGGCCGACCAGGTCGACGCTGCCAACCCGCGCGCCGAAAACGCCTTCGGCCACATCATCGAACTGATCGAGGACGGCAGCGATTTCACCGCCACCAAGGGCAAGTGGGAAGTGCTGCTCAAGTGTGGTGACCCGTCGGTCGCCGAGGTCGGCGCGTCATTTTCGACTTCGACCACCCAAAATGGCTGGTTCGGAATGCCCGACAATTGCGCCGTCGACTCCGCCGGCCGCCTGTGGGTGTCGACTGACGGAAATTCGCCCAAGGCCACCGGCCGCACCGACGGCCTGTGGGCCGTCGACACCGAGGGCGCGGCGCGCGCCACCTCGAAGCTGTTCTTCCGCGTGCCTGTCGGCGCCGAGATGTGCGGCCCGCTGTTCACGCCCGACGACCAGACCGCATTCGTTGCCGTCCAGCATCCGGCCGACGGTGGCGAGGATTGGGAAGGCTTTGGCCGTCCGTCCTATTATGAGGACCTGTCGACGCGCTGGCCCGACTTCAAGCCCGATATGCCGGTCCGACCGGCCGTCGTCGCCATCACCAGGCAGGGCGGCGGCAAGATCGCCGTCGGATAGAAGTCTTTGTGCCTGAGGGAAGCGGCCGCGTTCAGCGGCCGTCAGACTGCTGACAAACCCCGTCGAATTTCGGCGGGGTTTTGTTTTGTGGGTTGATTGAGCTTTTGGATTGATGTCGGGGGGCAGATGCCAAGGCCGTTGCGAGCCGGCTTTGGCCTCATGCGAGGCTTGGTTTTGGCTTTGGCCAGAGGCTGATTGCGATCTTTTTCATGTTCTGGGCGGCGGCTGCGATCAGGCACTGGCAGGCGACGCTTGTTCGCCCTCGGAAGCGGGCATAGCGATGGCCGAAGAACTGCTTGGCATCGGCGAAGGATCGCTCGACCGTCTCCTTGCGGCGTCGATAGATCGCCTTGCCCCATGCGGTTAAGCGGTTGGCATCGACCCGCTCGCGGACATCCTGCCAGACATGGCGCGTGATGGTGCGCTCGGCCTTGGCGTTTGATGTGCAAGACGCCAGCAGCGGACAGTTGCGGCAGATCGTCGGGTCGCTCCTGTAGTGGCGATAACCGCCGCGATCGGTGGTGGCGTAAGTGAGCAACTGGCCCTGCGGGCAACGATAGCCGTCAAGGTCCGGCTCATGGACGAAAGCGCCCTTCCTCATCTTGCCAGGCTTTGGCC
Organism: Aminobacter sp. NyZ550; assembly: GCF_025628925.2. Taxonomy (NCBI): domain Bacteria; kingdom Pseudomonadati; phylum Pseudomonadota; class Alphaproteobacteria; order Hyphomicrobiales; family Phyllobacteriaceae; genus Aminobacter; species Aminobacter sp. NyZ550. The sequence continues at coordinate 64,297 of NZ_CP114190.1, read as the reverse complement.
GGGTCGGGTTGCGATAGCCGACGACACCGTGGATGTTCCTGTCCTCCAGGCCCTTGGCGATGCCTGGCGTGGCATAGCCGGCATCCAGCCCCGCCGCCGTGACGTCGAAGCCGAAACGCTCCACCTGGCGGTCGAGCCGGTCGAGATAGACGATCGAGTCATGCACGTTGGCCGGCGTGGCAAACGTGTCGGTGATGATGCCGAAGCCGCCATCCACCGTGCGGTGATCGAGATAAAAGAAGCCCTTCGGCTTGCCCTCGCGCACCATATAGCCAGCCTCAGGATCGGTGCGCGAGACCTTCGTCTCTTTCACCGCAGGCTGCCGCTCCTGCTCCTTCAGCGCCTTCTGGCCGTGCAACGCCCGTTCGGCATCGATCGCCCGGTCGAGCTCGCCCCAGTAGTCGGCACGCGACTTGGCGACCATGGCAAGGTCGTACTTGCCCTTGTTGGCATTGGCCTTCAGGTGCGTGCTGTCGGTGTAGAGCACCGTGCCGTCGACCAAGCCTGCCCCGATCGCCTGCTCGACAATGCGGTCGAAGATCGCCTGCGCGATCGTCTCGTCCTGGTAGCGCCGGCGTCGGTTCTGCGACAATGTCGAGGCGTCGAACACCTTGTCCGTCAGCTTCAGCCGCAGGAACCACCGGTAGGCGACATTGACCTCGATCTCTCGCACCAATTGCCGCTCCGAGCGCACCCCGAACAGGTAGCCGATGAACAGCGCCTTGAACATCAAAGTCGGATCAAGTGGCGGGCGACCATTGTCGGCGCAGTAAAGCGGCGCTGTCAGATCGTGGATGAACGAGAAATCGATAACACCATCGATCTTGCGCAGAAGGTGATCAACTGGAACCAGTTGATCGAGCGTGACGATCTCAAGTGCGGTTTGTTCAGGGCCGGCTCGCTTCAACATCACCCACTGAATCACAAACCCCCAACTCTCGCCAGGGGTTTGTCAGCAGTCTGGCGGCCGCGTTCAGCGGCCGTTTTCATTTTCCGGCCAGCGCCGGCCCGAGCGTGATCAGCGCCACCGCCACCACCGCGAGCCCGACGCCGATGCCCTGTATGCCGCTCAGCTTCTCGCCAAAATAAATGATGGCCACCGCGTTGACGGCGATCAACTGGATCACCGCCGACAGCGAGAACGACACCGACATGCCGAAGTCCCGCACCAGGCGCAACATGATCAGGTTGCCCAGCGAATAGAGGATCAGCGTCACCACCAGCTTGCCGATGGTAGGCTCGACGCCCCAGGTCTTGGCGACCATCGCGGCGATGAGGAAGATGACGGTCGAAAAACCGAGCAGCGAAAGGCCGACGACGGACATTTTTCAGGCAAGCTCCCACAAATGTCCGGCGATTTGCTCCGAATGCCGCGCCAACGTCAAGCAGAGCGGCGACACGCTCCAACGTTATGGCGCCATGCGACGCAAAAACCCTCCCGTCCGGAAACGGGAGGGCGCTTGGCTTCAGGTCTTGGGAATCCCTGATTCCATCAGGGATAGGTACACTTGCCCTTCTGCGGTTCGCCCTGCGGGCCCGGTGTGCCGGTCTCCTCCCAGTCGCCGCCATGGCTGATGCAATAGGAGATCATCAGGTTGCACGACGCCTTGTTGTTGCAGGTCTCGACATGGCCGTGGGTCTGTCCGCCGCCCGGCGCCTTGAGGCCGAGCTGGTGCGGCGGCGGTGCCGGCACGCGGGCCTTGAGCTGGGCAGCCGATGCAGCACCGGCAAAGGCCGACATCGAAAGTGCGAGCGTCGCGATCAGCGACGAGCGGATGATGGTGTTGGTCATGTTCATTTCGGTTCTCCTCTGGGACACTTTGATCTTGCGGCTCACCGGCCGCCACGATCGTGTGTGTCGGGGCTGGAGAAGAAGGTTCACGGCGGAGCTGGAAAAAAGTTCGGACGATCTTTGAGGCCTCTTGCCATCCCGCGAAAACAGGCTGTCGGGCGGCAACCCGACAGCCTATTCGCCACTCACGGGGATCGTTGCAACAATCCGCCCGGAAAGCGCCAGGTCGTCGTTCGTCGCCATCACCGCCAGCGACGTCACCGGCAGTTCGGCCAACACGCGCCGCCGCCACCGCTCCGCCAATCCTGCCAGATCAGTCGTCTCCGCAGCGGTCAGAGCCGCCGCGAAATGGTAGAGGCCGACCACATGGAAGCGGGTCTGCCGCGCGCCGCAGGCTTGCTGGACCAGGCCGAAGACATCTTCGTCGTGGTGGCAGCAGGGATAGACCGGCAGGTAGATCCGGCCGGTGTTGATCCGGCCGAGGAACGGCCCGCCGAGGCGCAGGGCAAGTGCTCCCAGCGGCGCGAGCGCTACGGTCACAGCCTGCACGCACCGCGCGATGTCGGGCTCGGACAGGCCACCGACGATGGTGGCATGCAGCTTGCCGGCGCGCTCGCGGCCGAGCTGCCAGGCGATCTTGTCGCTGAACGAAAACGAACGCAGCTCCGCCTCGAATGCTTGGAACGTATCGCTGCGGCCGAGCGCCTGGGCGTCGATGGGGACGACAAGCGAATGGCGCGGCGTGTCATAGCGGCCATTGCGATAATCCGTGCCGTCCTTGCCGGCAATGATCTCGGCATGGCCTGGAGCAACCAGCGGCAGATGGGCAAGCCTATAGGCATCGTCGAAGGTCAGCGTCTCGCCGGGACCGAAGACCCGGCGCGACGCGTCAAAGGCCATGACGTTGTCGTTGCAGAATTTCATCCTGAAACGTCCATGCGGCGGGTTCCCCCTGCGCGCTCATCCCGTTCGCGGCTTGACCATCAGCACCCAGTTCTCGCCTGCACCGGTCCAGCCATCCTTGACCATCGGCTCGGAGGCGACCTCGCGATAGCCGACGCTTTCATAGAGATGGCGGGCCTTGGTGTTGGCGTCCGAAACGATCAGGCTGGTGCCGGTGCAGCCGGTGGCCTCGGCGATCGCGTCGGCCATGGCCAGTAGCCGCGAGCCGTAGCCGCGCGCCCGTGCCTCCGGCAGCGTCGCCATGACGTTGACATACCAGCTGCCCACCGCCATCGCCTCGAGCATGTTGAATGGCACGAACATCGCCGGCGTGTCGGGGTCGGGCAACGACGGCTCGATCGGATAGCCGATCAGGCAGGCAATCACCTTGCCATGTTCCAGTACCACCGCGTTGCGATAGGAAAAGCTGCCTTGCTCGCGTTGCGCCCGCTGGCGGCCGACCTCCCAGGGGTCGCCACCTTCGGCCATCTTGGTCCAGAGATAAAGCGGCAGCCCGTCGCCAGCCATGTTGACCAGCTTGGCCAGGATCGCGGCGTCCTCCTTGGTGGCGGGCCGCGCCTCGGCAGTCAAACCCTCGTCGCGGTGCGCCTTTTCGGGCATGACATGCTCCTCCAGTCCACAGCGTCCCCTCGCTGCGGCAGTATAGGAGCGCGCGTTCCGGGCGGCGTCAACCGCCGACCGCGTGTGTCTCGGGCAGGCCCGCCACCACCTCAGTCTTTACGTGCGCCAAGGCCAACCAGCCTGTCCAGAGAAAGCTGTCCGCCCCCATAAGCAGCCAGCGCCAATGCCATCGCCGCCCAGGGCAGATGGAAATTGGCCCAGCCCTCCGGCACCGTCAGTTGGATCACTGCCGTCATCGACAGGATGCCGAGGGCGGCAAAGCGCGTGCCGAGCCCCAGCACCAGCAGGATCGGCAGCACAATCTCGCCGATGCCTGCCAGCGTCGCCATCAGGATCGGCGCCGGATAGGGGTACTGGCTGCCGAGGATGTGCAGCGAAAACTCCTGGGTAAACAGATAGCGCGCGCCGTTGGACAGCGTCAGGAAGCCGTCCCATTTGGTCAGTCCCGACTTGAAGAACGGCACGGCGATGGCAAAGCGCAGCGCCAGGAGTGGCAGCGCCTCGGGGATCGCCGCAATCGCTGACTCAATGCGCCGGATCGCGGAGCCCAAGCCGGCCTTGTGCGCCATTGGCGCGTGGTTGATGTCGCTCATCTCATGTCTCCTTGTTGGTCAGCCACGCCGGCGAACATGCCGAGCGCGACCAGGCCGACGATGGCGCGGCCGAAGTCGAATGCCGGGTCCGTGTCGAAGGCTTCAGCCGCGGCGTCGCCGATGCTGTCGCCGCGCAACAGCGCTGCCGCGAACACCGCGTCCGCCTCGGCGATGACATGCACGGCCACCTCGATGTCCGGCCGGGTGATCACGATGCTCTCCGGCTCGAGCACCGTCTGCACGCGGACCTCGTCGCCCTGGTGGGCCTGCCAGATCGTCCCGATGGAAAACTTCGAACGAACCAGCGCCGCCGCCGGATGCGCAATGAGGGTGGCGCTGCCGAGCCGCTCGGGCGCCAGCCTTGCCAGCGCCGCGACGTCGAGCGGAACGATGTCGGCGGCGTGGTAGGCGCGGGTCCAGTAGGCCTCCAGCCGCGCCGTGTCGGCGAGATAGGGCAGGGCGGCGGCCGGGGCGAAGCCGGCGACGAAATCGGGAAAGCTGTCGCCATAGGCAAACATCACCGGGCTATCGGGCAGCGTCGTTGCGATGAAGGCGCGTGCCATGCCGTTGAAGAAGTCGTCGCCGACAAGCCGCCGCAGGACCGGGAAACGCTGGCTCAGCGCCTTGGAGAGCGAAACCGCGATATTGTTGCGGTAGACGGCGAAGCGCGCCGCATCAGCCTCGCCGCGCGCGCTGGTCACGCCGTCCGGCAGCGGTCGTGTGGCATCGAGCAAGGCTGAGGCAAACGTGTTCTGGTCCATCGTCACGCGCGCCTGGAAAACCGCGCATCGCGCCGCAGCGCTGCCTCGTCGAGCACGGCCTCGGCGCGCGTGGCCTCCGCCAGCAGCACGGCAAAGGCCGGCACGTCATTGTCCCATTCGATCAGCGTCGGTACCGGGCCGGTGCGGCCGATCGTGTGGCGATAGAGCGAAAAGACGTCGTCGGCGACTGTCGAATTGTGGGCGTCGATCAGCAGCCGGTCACCGGCGCCGTCGACGGTCTCGTCATAGCCGGCGAGGTGGATCTCGCCGACGCGCTCGACCGGGAAGCGGTCGATGTAAGCGAACGGGTCGAGCCTGTGGTTGATGGCCGACACCATCACGTTGTTGACGTCGAGCAGCAGCCCGCAGCCGGTCCTTTCGGCAATGGCGTCGAGGAAGTCGATCTCGTCGATCGTGCTGTCTTCGAACAGGATGTAGGTCGAGGGATTTTCGAGCAGCATGCGCCGCCCCACCGCCTGCTGCACCTCGTCGACATGGGCGCTGACATGCGCCAGCGTCCGGTTCGTATAGGGCAGCGGCAGCAGGTCGTTCAGGAAGCCGGCGTCATGCGTCGACCAGGCCAGATGTTCGGAAAAGGACTGCGGCTGGTAGCGGTCGATCAGCCGCCGCAGCCGCGCCAGATGCGCCTTGTCGAGTGGTCGTTCGGCCCCGATCGACAATCCGACGCCGTGCAGCGACAGCGGATAGCGCGCAACGATCTCGGACAGTGTCCGGTGCGGCGCACCGCCGTCGCCCATATAATTCTCGGCATGGACCTCGAAGAAGCCGATTTCGGGCTCGGTCGCGATGATTTCGCCTATGTGCTCGGGTTTGAGGCCAAGGCCCGCGCGGGCGGGTAGGGACTGGCCGCTTTGTGTACCGGTATTCATGCTGGGTGCTCGGATGGGTCGGGCAGGCGAGATGGGGCCCGGCGCGCCGGGCCCCATGTGCATCACATGGCAGTTGGCTCGAGCATGCCCTTGTGACCGTCGACGTCCATCGTCGTGCAGGTGCCGGCCGGCACGGCCTTCCAGGCGTTGCCCTGATAGTCCATGGTCGAGGTGCCGGCGCAGGTCGTGCCTGCTCCCGCGGCGCAATCGTTCTGGCCCTTCAGCGAAATGCCGTAGCACTTTTCCATGCCGACCATCTTTTCAGCCGGCAGCGGGGCGGCAAAGGCGGACGAGGCAAGTGCCGATGCGAGCGAGCCGGCGAGAGCAAGGGCTAGGGTCTGGCGATTCATGACGTTCTCCTGATAAAGGATTGACAGGGAAGCGTTCTGCGTCCCATGCCGTCGACTTCGCCGGCACCTCGCCATTCGTTACGCCGGGCCGTGAACACGGTTTCGTGAGTGAGACGGCAGTTGGCGTTGTAACATTTCTGCGTCGACTGAAGTAACAAACGGCTTTTTAAGCCGAAGAGAAGGAAGACAGGCTTGACGAGGACGGATGACGCCGAACTCGCTCGGCTTTTCAGGGCGGCAATTTCAGGTGACGAAGGCGCATACGCTGCCTTTCTCGATGGCGTGGCGCAATTGGTGCGCGGATACTGCCGCAGACGTATCGTGCATGGCGGCGTCGAGCCGGAGGATGTCGTCCAGGAGGTTCTGCTTGCGATTCATCTGAAGCGTCATACCTGGCGCCAGGATGAAGCAGTGACGCCTTGGGTCTACGCCATCGCCCGCTACAAGCTGATCGATGCCTTCCGCCGCCGCGGCAAGCGCATTGAGGTCGACATCGCAGACTTCGCCGAAACGCTCGCCGAGCCCGAGAAGGACGAAGTGGGCGAGCGCGACATCGGCCGTGCGCTCGACGGCCTGGCCCCGGTGCAGCGCAGTGTCGTTGCCTCGGTTTCGGTCGAGGGTGCCTCGATCGGCGAGACGGCCAATGCGCTTGGCATGACCGAGACGGCGGTGCGGGTGGCGCTGCATCGCGGCCTCAAGGCGATCGCGCATCGCTTCAGACAGGACTGAACGGAACGGAAATGGAAACGAAGAATCTCATCAAGGCGATTTCCAGCGACGCGGCAGCAGGCCGGCGTTCGTTCGGCACGCTGCTGCGCGCCGCCTTCGTTGCGGCAAGCGTCATTGCCGCTGTCGTCTTTTCCGTCGTCGCCGGCCCGCGCGCCGATTTTGCCGCCGCCGCCGAAACCTGGCGTTTCCTCCTCAAATTCGTTGTCACCCTGGCGCTGGTTGCCACATCGGGTGCGGTGGCTATTGCAGTCGCCCGTCCCGGTGCGCGGCTTGGCATGCGTGTCGCGTTGCTCGCTGCCGCACCCGCCATCCTGCTCGGCGCGGTCCTGATCGAACTCACCACCATTGCCCCTTCTGAATGGGCGACCCGGCTTGTCGGCACCAACAACATGGTTTGCCTGACGCTGATCCCACTCATCGGTCTCGGCCCGCTCGCCATCTTCCTCGTCGCCATGCGCCAGGGCGCGCCGACGCGGCCCAGCCTCGCCGGTGCCGCCTGCGGCCTGCTCGCCGGCGGCCTTGCCGCGACGCTCTACGCCGCCCACTGCTTCGACGACTCGCCGTTTTTCGTCGCCACCTGGTACACGCTGGCCATCGCCATCCTGACCGTCGTCGGCGCGATCGCCGGCCGGTACGTCCTGCGCTGGTAGCAAAGCGCCGCAAAGCCGCGCTTGTTAACCCTTGCGGCCCCTGCTAAAGCGCGGCGCATGACCACACCGCTCGACCACATCCGCAATTTCTCCATCGTTGCCCATATCGATCATGGCAAGTCGACGCTTGCCGACCGGCTGATCCAGTCCACCGGCGGGCTGGAACTGCGCGAGATGACCGAGCAGGTGCTCGACAACATGGACATTGAGCGCGAGCGCGGCATCACCATCAAGGCCCAGACCGTTCGGCTCAACTACCGTGCCAACAATGGCGAGGATTACATCCTCAACCTGATCGACACGCCCGGACACGTCGACTTCGCCTATGAAGTCTCGCGCTCGCTGTCGGCCTGCGAGGGCTCGCTCCTCGTCGTCGACGCTTCCCAGGGCGTCGAGGCGCAGACACTGGCGAACGTCTACCAGGCCATCGACAACAACCACGAGATCGTCGTCGTCCTCAACAAGATCGACCTGCCCGCCGCCGAGCCCGAGCGCATCAAGGAGCAGGTCGAGGAAGTCATCGGCATCGACGCCTCGCAAGCCGTCCACATCTCGGCCAAGACCGGCCTCGGCATCGAGGACGTGCTCGAGGCGATCGTCACCCAGTTGCCGCCGCCGCGCGAGGGCGACATCGACGCGCCGCTCAAGGCGATGCTAGTCGACAGCTGGTACGACACCTATCTCGGCGTCATCGTCCTGGTGCGCATCATCGATGGCAAGCTCAAGAAGGGCCAGACCATCCGGATGATGGAGACCAACGCCAAATATCTGGTCGAGCGTACCGGCGTCTTCACGCCGAAGATGGTCCAGGTCGACGAGCTCGGCCCGGGTGAATTCGGCTTCTTCACCGGCTCGATCAAGGAAGTGGCCGACACCCGCGTCGGCGACACCATCACCGAGGACAAGCGCCCCACCGCAAAGGCCCTGCCGGGCTTCAAGCCGGCCCAGCCGGTGGTGTTCTGCGGCCTGTTCCCGGTCGACGCCGCCGATTTCGAGGACCTCCGCGCCGCCATGGGCAAGCTGCGCCTCAACGACGCCAGCTTCTCCTTCGAAATGGAAACCTCGGCCGCACTCGGCTTCGGTTTCCGCTGCGGCTTCCTCGGCCTGCTGCATCTCGAGATCATCCAGGAGCGGCTCGAGCGCGAGTTCAACCTCGACCTCATCGCCACCGCCCCCAGCGTTGTCTACCGCATGAACCTCAATGACGGGTCGACCAAGGAACTGCACAATCCCGCCGACATGCCCGACGTGGTCAAGATCGCCGCGATCGAGGAGCCGTGGATCCGCGCCACCATCCTCACCCCGGACGATTATCTCGGCTCGATCCTGAAACTCTGCCAGGAGCGCCGCGGCATCCAGGCCGACCTCTCTTATGTCGGCAAGCGCGCCATGCTGGTCTACGATCTGCCGCTCAACGAGGTCGTGTTCGATTTCTATGACCGCCTGAAGTCGATCTCCAAGGGCTACGCCTCCTTCGACTACCACCTGACCGACTACCGCGAGGGCGACCTCGTCAAGATGTCGATCCTGGTCAATGAGGAGCCCGTCGACGCGCTGTCGATGCTCGTCCATCGCACCGCCGCGGAAAAGCGCGGCCGCGTCATGGTCGAGAAGCTGAAGGAGCTGATCCCGCAGCACATGTTCAAGATCCCCGTCCAGGCCGCCATCGGCGGCAAGGTCATTGCCCGCGAGACCATCTCGGCGCTGCGCAAGGACGTCACCGCCAAGTGCTACGGCGGCGACGTCACCCGCAAGCGCAAGCTGCTCGAGAAGCAGAAAGAGGGCAAGAAGCGCATGCGCCAGTTCGGCAAGGTCGACATCCCGCAGGAAGCCTTTATCCAGGCGCTCAAGATGGGCGACAACTAGCGTTCTCTTTTTCCTTCTCCCCGTTCACGGGGGTGAGGAGTGCCCGGCCAACGTTCGATCAGTCGACAATGATGTGTCGACTGAAGCGACGAACGCCCGGAGCCATAACGGAGGGCGGTGGCCCGCAGGGCCGGATGAGGGGCGGCGCAACTCTGCGCGATCTCCTAAAAGTATCAACGCCGCATGCTGATCGCGACCCGGCTTATCTCGCCCTCAACAATCGTCTCCACTCCATCTACAGTCATCCCGCAGTGCAAACGCGTATTGCACCGCAGCGTCGAATTATTCGCGGCCACGCGTCTTCGACTGTTCTGTCGATTTACTGGCATCGTGAAGATGGCTAGCCTTCCCCTCGCATTCTGCCAGAGGGAACATCATGAACTGGACTGAAAAGGACAAGAAACTGGGTATGGACCGCGCCATAACAAGGCGCGATTTCATGGACGGCGTGGCGATGGCGATCGGCGGCGCGGTGGCCTTGCGCGCCATGGGCCCCGGCTAGGCACGCGCGCAAGCTGCCGCCACCGCCTACCCGCCTGCCGCTGCGGAGCTGCAGGGGCAGACCGACACTGCCCAGAATGTCATGCATGCCGTCCGCGACGGCACCTACTGGTCCGACGCCGGCCCGGTCACGTCGAGCGCCGAGAGCTACGACCTCGTCGTCGTCGGTGCCGGTATTTCGGGCCTTGCCGCCGCACATGCCTTCCGCAAACAGGCCGGCCCCGACAAGCGTGTGCTGATCGTCGATCCGCTCGCCGATTTCGGCGGCCACGCCAAGCGCAACGAATTCACCGCTTCGAATGGTTCGAAGCTGATCGGTTATGGCGGCAGCCAGTCGATGCAGACGCCGAGCTACTTCAGCCCCGCCGTCAACGCGCTGCTCGCCGACATCGGCATCGAACCGAAACGCTTCGAAGACTTCTACGATCAGAAATGGTCCGATGATCGCGGCCTGTCGGGCGCCATCTTCTTCTCCAAGGAGCAGTGGGGCGAGGACAGGCTGGTGATCCGCAAGGGCAAGCCGGCCGAATGGGTGGCCAACACACCGCTCAACGACAAGGCCAAGGCCGACCTGATCCAGCTTATGGAAGCGCCCGGCGACTATCTGCCCGGCCTAAACAGCGAGCAGCGCCTGCAGAAACTGTCGGAGATCACCTACAGGGCGTTCCTGCTCGACCATGCCAATGTCGCCCCGCAAGTCGCTGACTATTTTGCCACCTCGACCAATGGCTATTTCGGCGTCGGCATCGACACTGCGAGCGCACTCGACGCGCGCGCCAACGGAAATCCGGGTTTCGACGGTATGGATCTCGGCGAGGCTGTGTCGAAATACAACAGCCCGTCCGGCCGTCTCGCCTTCACCGACCCCGACGACTACATCTACCATTTCCCCGACGGCAATGCCGGCATCGCCCGCGCTCTGGTACGCGCGCTGGTGCTAGGCGCGCTTGCCGGCACGACAATGGAGGAGCTGGTTACCGAAACCGTCGACTATTCAGCCCTCGACAAGCCGGAAAACGCTGTCCGCATCAGGCTGAATTCGACAGTCGTCAAGGTCGCGCATGATGGCGCCCCAGGCAGCGCCAGCTCGGTTACCGTCACCTATGCCGATATCAAGGGCAGGCCGGTCAGCATCAAGGCCGGGCACGTCGTGCTCGCCTGCTGGCACCGGGTCATTCCCTATCTCACCGACGAACTCGGCACTGAGCAGACAGCTGCCCTCAACGACCAGCAGAAGGTGCCGCTGATCTACACCAACGTCCAGCTCCGCAACTGGGAGGCCTTCGACAAGCTCAAGATCGACGGTTTCAGGGCGCGCGGCGATTTCTGGAGCGGTGCCGACATCGATTTTCCCGTTTCGATGGGTGCCTACAAGTTCGCCGACAAGCCTGAGGATCCCGTCATCTTGCACCTCTCCAAGGTGATGACCAGCCCGGGCCTTGCCCCGCGCGAACAGGCGCTGGCCGGGCGGCGGGCAATGATGGCACTGAGCTTCGAGGAGATGGAGCGCTCGATCCGCGACCTGCTCGGCCGCGCCCTGTCAGGCGGCGGCTTCGACCCCGCTCGCGACATAGAGGCCATCACCTGCAATCGCTGGTCGCACGGCTACGCCTACGAATACATGCGTCCGGGCGACCGCTTCTGGCCCGACGGCCCGCTGCCCATAGAAGCCGCGCGCAAGCCATGGGGCCGCATCTCGATCGCCAATGCCGACAGCGGCGCCTACGCCTACGCCCATTCGGCGATCGACCAGGGCGTGCGTGCGGTACGGGATCTGCTGGGGACGCCTGAAGGAGCGCCCGACTATGCCCGCTTCCCGGGGCCTCCGGCGGAGAAGATCGGGCTCTAAAGCGGGCGATCGACGCTTTATCCTTCTCCCCGTTCACGGGGAGAAGGTGGCCCGCAGGGCCGGATGAGGGGCAGCGCAAACCACCTCTTAAATGTCGTGTCAGCCATCACGGATACGCAAGATGAGTGGGCTCTATCGCTACCTCCCAAACCGCATCACCCAGTTCACCTCCCACGTTTCGCCACTATCCCTGGACATCGCCTGTTCCCAGCGCGGTTCCTCCCCGCCAGTCCAGAGGAACCGCACGCGCACCGGCACACCGCCCTCGACATCGTCGCCATAGAAGATGCCACGCCCGTCCTCGAACCTCCCGATCGTCGGCGGGAACAGCCGATAACTCTTTGTGTCGCTCCAGTAGATCGACCACAGCCCCGTCTCCGGGTTGTAGAGCCTGAGCGTCATGCCGGTGAAGCCGCGCTCTGGCACCGTCATCTGGTCGAGATTGCCGCCGAACGTGCCGTCGGGTGCCTGCATCACCTTTTCGATGTGCGAGAACGCGGTGAACGTCTCCCATTCGGCGGAACCCACCAGCCGCGCGCGCAGGCGTTCGTTGGTCACCGTCCAGTCGCCGATCAGGAAATCGAAATCGTCAAAGCCGCTCATGCTATCCTCCCATTGGTTTGCCCAGGAATAGCAGACCCCTGCTGACAGGCTTCTGTCAGCAACTGCCCGCGAAGGCCGGCAAGCGATGGCTTGACCTTGCCGGCACCTCGGGCTCATCTGCCGCCGCGATCCCGCCACAGCTTCCGCGTAACGCCCGCCCCTATGAAACTGCTCGCCGCTCTCCTTGCTTTGGCCATCCTGCCCGCTTGCGGTACCCGCGCGCCGGTGCCGCCGGCAACAGTGGCTGCTCCGCCGGCCGCCGTGCAGCCCGCCGTCGAACCGCTGCCGGCAGGGGTAAAACCGCTGACGGTCGAGCAGGACGAGCAGATTTCGCAGGGGTGAGGGATAATCTTGCCCCGCAGGCTTCTTCGCTTTTTTCTGCTTGGTATCGTTCCTTCGCACCCCCCCTTCTGGCCTGTCGGCGTTCGATGCTCGAAAAGCCAAGCAATTGGCTTTTCGTCCGCTGCGCGGACCTCATCGCACCCCCCCCCACAAGGAGGGAGATTAGTCGCGTCGCCGGCGGCGCAAGTCCTGCAAGATTGCGGGGATTCAGCTTACTGTCTCGGCGATTGGGCGCGGCGACGATGACAGCGTGATCTCCCTCCTTGCGGGGGAGATGGCCGGCAGGCCAGAGGGGGGTGCGAAGGAACGCAAGCTCTCAGAATCTGCGTCTAGCGCAAGCAGCCCTTGCCAGCGAACGCGGTAGCGATAAGCTCGGCCCATATCCACGGAGGCCGCGAAAAACATGGCCAAGGGCATGGTCGAGGGCGAGAAGATCGATGTCGGCTTTTCCGGTCGTCGCTGCATCCACTCGCGCAATTGCGTTCTCGCCAATCCTCATGTCTTCGAGCCCAATGCGCCGGGCGAATGGATTCACCCGGACGCGGCGTCTGTCGGGCAGATCGTGGCGATCACCGAAAGCTGTCCTTCGGGCGCCCTCACCTATCGCCGCCGGGATGGCGGGCCGGCTGAGGCGCCGCCGGTGGTCAACACGGTTCGCATCCGCGAGAACGGGCCGCTGGCCGTGCATGCCGAAATCGTCTTCAACGGCGAGACCTTCCATCGCGCCACCTTGTGCCGCTGCGGTGCCTCTGAGAACAAGCCGTTCTGCGACGGCAGCCACACCAAGACCGGCTTTGTCGCCACCGGTGAGCCGGTGTTGAAGCAGTCCCAGCCGCTCGCTGCCCGGGATGGGCCGCTGGTCGTCACGCCGCAGCCCAACGGCAACCTCAAGCTCGAGGGCAATGTCGAGATCGTCACCGGCACCGGCCACACGATCGACCGCGCGACAAAAGTCTGGCTTTGCCGCTGCGGCCAGTCGGCCAACAAGCCCTGGTGCGACAACACCCACAAGAGCATGTCGTGGTCGACCGAAGGTCGATGACAAGCCAACGATTTGGCTTGGCAAACGACTAAGCGCCCGGAGCCACAGCGGAGGGCAGGCTTCATTGTATGACGTGCTGAGCTGAGCCGGTCGTTTCATCAGGCTGGCCAATTTTGCTTTGCAGGCGATATCGGCTAAGCGGAACGGAACTCACGAACGCCGGAAGCCCAGCGCATGCACGCCAGCCATCCTCTCTATCTCGGTATCGACACCGGCGGCACTTACACCGACGCCGTATTGTGGTCCGAGGCGCATGGCCCGCAGGGCAGGGTGCTGGCCAAGGCCAAGTCGCTGACCACCCGCCACGATCTGGCCGTCGGCATTTCGGGCGCGGTGGACGCGGTGCTCGACAAGGCCGGCGTCAACCCCGCCGCCATCAAGCTGGTGTCGATGTCGACGACGCTTGCCACCAACGCGCTTGTCGAGGGCCAGGGCGGGCGCGTGGCGCTGGTCATGATCGGCTTTTCCGAGGCCGACCTCGCCCGCGACGGGCTGAAGACCGCGCTCGGCACCGATCCGCTGGTTTTGTGCGAGGGCGGCCATGACGTCCACGGCAACGCCCGCACGCTTGATCTCGGAGCCCTCGAAGCGGCCTTGCCAGAATTGGCGAAATCCGTCTCGGGCTTCGCCGTCTGCGCCTATTTCGCCACCCGCAACCCGGCTCATGAGATCGCCGCCCGCGACCTCATCCGCGAGGCGACGGGCATGCCAGTCACCACCAGCCACGAGTTGTCGGCCAAGCTCGGCGGCCCGCGCCGGGCCCTGACCACGCTGCTCAATGCCCGCCTGATCTCGATGATCGACCGCCTCGTCGCCGCGACCGAAGGGTTCCTCGACAAGCGCAAGATCAATGCGCCCTTGATGGTGGTGCGCGGTGATGGCGCGCTGGTGTCTGCCCAATTCGCCCGCCAGCGGCCGATCGAGACAATCCTGTCCGGTCCCGCTGCCAGCCTCGTCGGCGCCCGTCACATGACCGGGCTCGACAATGCTGTCGTCTCCGACATCGGCGGTACCACCACCGATGTCGCCGTGCTCGACCATGGCCGCCCGCGCCTCGACCCCGAGGGCGCCACCGTCGGCGGCTTCCGCACCATGGTCGAGGCTGTCGCCATGCGCACCTTCGGCCTCGGTGGCGATTCCGAGGTATCGCTGGAGGAAGGCGGGCTGAAGCCGAAGATGTCGCTCGGCCCGCGCCGCCTGGTGCCGCTGGCGCTTGCCGGCATGGTCCATGGCGAGGCGGTCTCGGTGGAGCTGGAACGCCAGCTGCGCGCCCCCAATCCCGGCCGCTTGGATGGCCGTTTTGCTGTGCGCACCGGCGTGCCCGAGCAACTGGCGGCAGGGTTGACCGCGCCGGAGGCAAAGCTCTACGACCAGATTACCGGCGTGCCGCAGCCGATCGACCGTTTGCTCACCTCCAACGCCCAGAATGCCACGCTCAATCGGCTGGTGTCGCGCGGGCTTGTCCATGTCTGTGGCTTCACGCCTTCGGACGCCGCTCATGTGCTTGGCCGTCAGGCCAATTGGGACGAGGCGGCGGCCAGGCTCGGCGCCGAGCTGTTCGCCCGCAAGCGCGACGGCCGCGGCCAGCCGATCGCGCCGAGCCCGGAGGCGATTGCCGAACGCGTGCTGGCGACGTTGACCCGCCTGTCGGCGGAGGTGATCCTCGAAACCGCCTTCGCCGAGGATGGGCTCGACGGTGCTGAAACCGTGGCACACGCCCTGGTACAGCGCGCCGTCGACGCCCATCCTGGCATCGCTCGCTTCACGGTCGCGCTCGACCGTCCGGTCATCGGTCTCGGCGCCTCGGCCCCGCTGCATTATGCCGGCCTGCCGCCGCTGGTCGGTAACGAATGCGTGGTGCCTAGGGATACCGACGTCGCCAACGCGCTGGGGGCGGTTGTCGGCCAGGTCCGCGTGACGGCCGAGGCCCGCGTCAGCCAGCCCAAGGAAGGTCTGTTCCGCGTCGCCGTCGGCGAATTGTTGCGCGATTTCACCGACGAGGAGGCGGCGATGGCGCTGGCGGAAGCCGAAGCGCGCGCCATAGTTGGCGCGAGGGCTCGCGATGCCGGCACCGATGCGGCAGAGGTCGAAGTGACTGTCGATCTCAAAGTCTCGACGGTCGAAAGCCAGCGCATGTTCATCGAGGCGCATGTGCTTGCCGCCGCCAGCGGCCGGCCCCGGATCGCGGTTTGACGGCTAAATCGATTTGCAGCGGCAATGGCCGTAAATCATTGCTGCCTTGCAACATTCGACGAATTGACCGTGCGCGTTTTGCATGTCAAACGCCCGAAAACTTTATTTAGAACGCCCCTGCGGCGCCGGAATTCTGGAGCGCATCTCATGACCGATACTGTCTCCCTTCATGGCCTTTCTGTTGCGCGCGAGCTCCACGACTTCGTGGTCTCGGAGGCTCTGCCGGGGACGGGTGTCGATGCGGAGGCGTTCTGGGAAGGCTTTGCTGATATCGTCCATGATCTCGCGCCGAAGAACCGCGCATTGCTCGAGAAGCGCGACGACTTCCAGCTCAAGCTCGACGCCTGGTACCGCAAGCATGGCGCGCCGCACGACATGGCCGCCTACAAGGCGTTCCTGAGCGAGATCGGATATCTGGTCCCCGAGGGGCCGGCGTTCTCCGTCACGACCGAAAACGTCGATCCAGAGATCGCCACCGTCGCCGGGCCGCAGCTGGTGGTGCCGGTGATGAATGCGCGTTATGCGCTGAACGCCGCCAATGCGCGCTGGGGTTCGCTCTATGACGCGCTCTACGGCACCGATGCGATCCCGGATGCCGACGGCGCCGAGAAGACCAAGGGCTACAATCCCAAGCGTGGCCAAAAGGTCATCGCCTGGGCCAAGGCCTTCTTGGACGCGTCCGCACCGCTGGCGTCGGGCAGCTGGAGCGACGTGACCGGGCTTGCGATTGTCGACGGCAAGCTCGTGCTGGCCAGTGCATCCGGTTCGGTTGGGTTGGGCGATGCCAAACAATTCGCCGGCTATCGTGGCGAGGCCAACAACCCCGACGCGGTTCTGCTGGTCAAGAACGGCCTGCATGTCGAGGTGGTGGTCAACCGCGACAGTGCCATCGGCAAGACCGATCCGGCCGGCATCTCCGACATGATCCTGGAATCGGCTTTGACCACCATCCAGGACTGCGAGGATTCGGTCGCGGCAGTGGACGCCAAAGACAAGGTCACCGTCTACCGCAACTGGCTCGGCCTGATGAAGGGCGATCTGTCGGAAAGTTTTGACAAGGGCGGCAGGACTGTCATCCGCAAGCTCAACGCCGACCGTGAGTACACCGGCGTCGATGGCAAGACCGTCTCGCTGCCCGGCCGCTCGCTGATGCTGGTGCGCAATGTCGGTCACCTGATGACCAATCCCGCGATCCACGACCGTGACGGCCATGAGGTGCCCGAAGGCATCATGGATGCGGCGATCACCGCACTGATTGCCCTGCACGACGTCGGCGCCAAGGGCCGCAAGGCCAACTCGCGAAAAGGCTCGATGTATGTCGTCAAGCCGAAGATGCATGGCCCCGAAGAGGTGGCCTTTGCCGTCGAGATCTTCGACCGCGTCGAGCGCCTCGTCGGCATGCCGCGCAAGACCATCAAGATGGGCATCATGGACGAGGAGCGGCGCACCACGATCAACCTCAGGGAATGCATCCGTGCCGCCAAGGAACGTGTGGTGTTCATCAACACCGGGTTCCTCGACCGCACCGGCGATGAAATCCACAGCTCGATGGAAGCCGGCCCGATGGTGCGCAAGGGCGACATGAAGCAGGCGCCATGGATCATTGCCTATGAGGCCTGGAACGTCGACACCGGGCTCGAATGTGGCCTGTCGGGCCATGCCCAGATCGGCAAGGGCATGTGGGCGATGCCCGACCTGATGGCAGCGATGCTGGAGCAGAAGATCGCTCACCCACGCGCCGGCGCCAACACCGCCTGGGTGCCGTCGCCGACGGCAGCGACGCTTCATGCCACCCACTACCACAAGGTCGACGTGCATGCCGTCCAGGCCGAGCTGAAGAGCCGGCCCAAGGCGCGGCTCGACGACATCCTGTCGGTACCTGTGGTCGTCCGTCCCAACTGGACGCCCGACGAGATCCAGCGCGAGCTCGACAACAATGCGCAGGGCATCCTGGGTTATGTCGTGCGCTGGATCGACCAGGGCGTCGGCTGTTCCAAGGTTCCCGACATCAACGATGTCGGGCTGATGGAAGACCGCGCCACCTTGCGCATCTCGTCCCAGCACATCGCCAACTGGCTGCGCCACGACGTCTGCTCGCACATCCAGGTGATGGATTCGCTGCAGCGCATGGCGGCGATCGTCGACCGGCAGAATGTCGGCGATCCGCTCTACAAGCCGATGGCGCCGGAGTTCGACCAGTCGACCGCCTTCCGCGCCGCCTGCGACCTCGTCTTCGAAGGCCGCGCCCAGCCCAACGGCTATACCGAACCGGTCCTCCACAAGCGCAGGCTCGAACTCAAGGCGAAGGAACGGGGCTGATCATTGCCAACGGAATGCCAAGCAGTCCGTGGTAGCCTATCTCGTATGACAGCGTTTCTTCACGCCCCCCTCTGCCCTGCCGGGCATCTCCCCCACAAGGGGGGAGATCAGGCCTTCATGCCCGCCTCAGCTAATCAACTGCGACGCAAAGGAAACTTCTTAAGACCTTGCAGAGCGCGCGGTAGGCAGCACTTGCTGATCTCCCCCATCGTGGGGGAGATGGCCGGCAGGCCAGAGGGGGGCGCGAAAGAGCTCGCCATACCCGCAAGGTACTGGGCATCATGATCCTGCTCGCCATCGACTGTGCCGCCAGCCTCTGTGCCGCCAGCGTCTACGATGTCGGCGCCGGCCGCGAGCTTGGTCGCTCCGTGCGCGACCTCGGCAAGGGCCATGCCGAGCATCTGATGGCCGTCATCGACGAGGCGTTGGCGCAGGCCGGCAAGACATATTCCGACCTCGGGCGCATTGGCGTTTCCATCGGCCCCGGCTCGTTTACCGGCGTGCGGGTTGCTGTATCGGCGGCGCGTGGCTTCTCGCTGGCGTTGAAAATCCCGGCAGTCGGCGTGACGACGCTGGAGGCATTGGCGGCCGAAACGCGCGCGGCGCTGGGGCCATGCAAGGTGCTTGCTGCCCTTGATGCCGGGCGTGCGGAACTGCATGCCGCCGTCTATGATGAAAACGGACAAGCGGTTCATGAACCGGCGGTCCTCACGCTCGATGAGGCCGAAACCATCGCCGCAGCGGAAACGATGGCGCTGGCCGGCACCGCGGCGAAGCTGATCGCCGGCGCTGCCGCCGGCATGGACATCACATTAGGGCCCGTGTCGGCCACCGCCGACATCGGTACCTATGCCCGTATCGCCGCCGGCAAGGCTGGCGATGGCGAGCGGCCGAAGCCGATTTATCTGAGAGCACCGGATGCCAAGCCGCAGGCTGGCTTCGTGCTGCCTAGGGAACAGAAATGAAACTGCCGTTCTGGCCGCTGAAGCGCGACTACGCCCTCGAACTCCTGACCATTGGCGACAGCGCCGCCATCGCTCCCTTGCATCGCGAGGATTTTGTCAGGCCCTGGTCGGGCGAGGAGTTCTCGCAGCTTCTGGAACAGGATACGGTGTTCGGCTTTGCCGTCCGCGAGGTCGGCCACGGCACGGAAGCCCCTGCCGGCTTCGTGCTGGCCAGGCTCGCCGCCGGTGAGGCGGAAATCCTGACCATCGCGGTGTCGCGCGCGCACCGCCGCCACGGGCTGGGCTGGCGCTTGATGGACGCCGTGCTGCGCGAACTGCATGCCCAGCGCGCCGAGGCGCTGTTCCTCGAGGTCGACGAGACCAATGCGCCGGCGATCGCGCTCTACCGCAAGTTCGGTTTCCACGAGGTCGGCAAGCGCCCCAATTATTACCAGTCGGCCCAAGGGGCGACGGGCGCGCTTGTCATGCGGCTCGATCTTCGCTAGCCAGAAGCCCGAAATTAATAGGGCATCGAGCACTACATGATCGGAAAGATCCGTACGGGGCTCGCGCTCTTCTGGATGGTTGCGGCCTCGCTGGTGCTGGTGCCGCTGCAGGTCATCTCGATGAAGACCGGCTTGTGGCCGGAAACCGTGATCCTGAAGCTCTGGCACCGCGCCATGCTTTGGGCGCTGGGCATGCGCGTGCATGTCGTCGGTGAGATGGTGAAGACCCGACCGCTGATGATCGCCTCCAACCACATCTCCTGGACCGACATCATGGCTATGGGATCGCGGTTCGACGTCACCTTCATCGCCAAGTCGGAACTGAACGGCTGGCCGATCTTCGGCTTCCTGTCGCGGCTGCAACGCACCGTCTTCATCGAGCGCGAACGCAAGCGCAAGTCCGGCGACCAGGCCAGCGAGATCGCCAGGCGTCTCGCCGCCGGCAACGCCATGGTGCTGTTTGCCGAAGGCAGCACCGGTGATGGCAACATGCTGTTGCCGTTCAAGAGCACGCTGTTTGGCGCCGCCTCGATGGCGATCGCCGAAGGTGCCGCCGAACATGTCGTCATCCAGCCGGTGTCGATCGCCTATACCCGCATCCATGGCATTCCGCTTGGCCGCCAGCATCGCCCGCTTGCCAGCTGGATCGGCGACATGGACCTGGTGCCGCATGTCGGTCAGCTGCTCGCCGAAGGCGGGCTGGACGTCGAGATCCGCTTCGGCGAGCCGATCGACTTTTCCGCCAGGTCGAGCCGCAAGGAAGCGACGCGGCTGATGGAAGAGCGCGTCCGCGACATGATGCAACAGTCGCTCGGTCAGCCGCTGCCGGTGCGCTGAGCATCCGCCGGTCAACGGGCGGCGTGGCCCTTCGAGAGATGCAGGCCGGGCCAACGCAAACAGACAAAAAGCCCCGACCGGAGCCGGGGGTCTGATTGTTTGCTGTCGATCAGAACTTCTTGATGAGGCCTATACGGATCATGTGAAGGTTGTCGGACACGTCATAAGTTTCATCGAAACCATCGGTTTCGATGTGGGAGCCAAAGTCCGAGTAAGCATAGTCCAGGCGCCCGACCCAATCTCCCGCGAATGCATGCTCGATGCTCGCGCCGATCGTGAATCCTGCACGGGCACCGTCTCCGAAGATCGAGGAGTCAGGATCCGGCTCGCCGTTCACGCCGCCGTCTATGTCGCCATAGCCATAGTCGATGTCGGCAACGATTACACCGGCCCGGGCAGTGATAAGGGTCTGGTCAATGGCGAAACCAAGACGGCCTGCCAGACTGCCGTACAATCCATACTCGCTGCGGGCAAAGTAGTCATCGCCATCTGGAAACCAGAAGTCATCCTTGGCACCGAGATAGCCAACCTCGCTTTCCACACCAAAGACCAACTGATCTCTTTGCCAGTTGTAGCCGGCTACGGCTCCCCCGGCAAAACCCTTGGGGCCGAGGTCGGCTCTATCTTCGGGCGCGGACCCATCGAAGCCGTTATCGCTGATCGCGGAAGAGTCTCCAGTTCCATAACCGAGCAACACGCCGGCATAGAACCCTGACCAGTTGTACGTAGCGGAGCCTGCTTCGGTTGCTACGCTGTCGGCAGCACCAGCTGCGGTTACGATCGCCAGCATCGCCGCAGTTGCCGCAAGAATCTGTCTCATCGAAAAGCCCCCAGAACTCAAGCTGATCTAGATGTACATACCTGCGTGGTTGAGAGAAAGCGTTTGCTTTCTCACAGGTTGCAGAGGGGCGATGATAGTTGCTTTCCTGCCACATCAAGTTCCGTCGGCAGTTGCTGCATGTGAGCCTCAGCGGTCTTGCCTCGCGGGAGGTCGCGCTGCCACGTCCCCCATCCAGGGCTGGCGGCCTAAACCGTCTGTTTTTTGCCGCGGAAAGGCGCTAAGAGGCGCCGCATGGAAATCGACGATATCGCTGAAATCATTCCGGCCGGCACTGCCGCCGCAGCAAAGGGCGCTGCCAGGAAGGTCTTCATCAAGACCTATGGCTGCCAGATGAATGTCTACGACTCGCAGCGCATGAGCGATGCGCTCGCTGCCGATGGCTACGCCGCGACCGAGACCATCGACGACGCCGACCTGGTGTTGCTCAACACTTGCCACATCAGGGAAAAGGCCGCCGAGAAGGTCTATTCGGAGCTTGGCCGCCTGCGCCAGCTCAAAGCCGAGCGGGCCGAGGCCGGGCGCGAGATGATCGTTGGCGTCACCGGCTGCGTCGCCCAGGCCGAGGGTCGCGAGATCATCCGCCGTGCTTCGGCGGTCGATCTCGTCGTCGGGCCGCAGACCTATCACCGCCTGCCCGAGGTGGTGAAGAAGGCACGCGGCGGCCAGAAGGTGGTCGAGACCGAATATGCGCTCGAGGACAAATTCGAGCACCTGCCGCAGCCGCGCAAGGCCGAGGTCGCCCGCCGTGGCGTCACCGCCTTCCTGACCGTCCAGGAAGGCTGCGACAAGTTCTGCACCTTCTGCGTGGTGCCCTATACCAGGGGCTCTGAGGTGTCGCGCTCGGTCGCCCAGATCGTCACCGAGGCCGAAAGGCTGGCTGAAGCAGGCGTGCGTGAGGTCACCTTGCTTGGGCAAAACGTCAACGCCTGGCACGGCGAAGGCGCCGACGGCAAGGAGTGGGGGCTTGGCCGTCTGCTTTACCGGCTCGCGGAAATCCCCGGCATCGCCCGGCTGCGCTACACCACCAGCCACCCGCGCGACATGGACGACGAGCTGATTTCAGCACATCGCGACCTGCGCGCCCTGATGCCCTATCTGCATCTGCCGGTTCAGTCTGGCTCGGACCGCATACTCAAGGCGATGAACCGCAGGCATACTGCGGTTGATTATCTCAAGCTGATCGATCGAATCCGCGCTGCCCGTCCCGACATCGCCATGTCGGGCGATTTCATCGTCGGTTTTCCCGGCGAGACGGATGCCGATTTCGAGGCTACAATGGAAATCGTGCGCCAGACCAATTACGCCTCGGCCTACACGTTCAAATATTCGCCGCGTCCCGGCACGCCGGGCGCCGACATGGACGGCCATGTCGAGGAAAAGGTCAAGGACGAGCGCCTGCAGCGGCTGCAAAAGCTGATCACCGAGCAGCAACACGCCTTCGCCGACGGGCTGGTCGGACAGACGATTTCGACGCTGATCGAAAAGCCGGGTCGCCAGCCTGGGCAGATCGTCGGACGGTCGCCATGGCTGCAGCCGGTTATTGTTGATGAAAAGGCCGGCGAAATCGGTGACATTGTTGATGTGCGAATCACGAAGACAGGCACCAACAGCCTGTTCGCCGAGGCGGTCTGATCGGCCGTACGGCAGATGAGGAGAGACGGTTGAGCGCTGCTGAACTCAAGAACCTGCCCTCCGGGGCGTCTGACATGGCGCACATCGTACTGACCTTCGACAACAACAAGCTAGCCAGTGCGCTTTATGGCCAGTTCGACGAGAACCTGGCCCGTCTCGAACAGAAACTCGGCGTCGACATCCGCTCGCGCGGCAACCAACTGACCATCAAGGGCAGCGCGACTGCTGCCGAGCAGGCGCGACGGGCGCTCGATCATCTCTATGCCATCCTGCAGAAAGGCGGCGAAGTGGCGCAATCCGACGTAGACGGCGCCGTGCGCATGGCGGTTGCTCCCGACGACCAGCTGACGCTGCCGACGCTGGAGCGCAAGGGCAAGATGGCCGCCGCCCAGATTTCGACCCGCAAGCGCACCATCTATGCCCGCTCGCTCAACCAGGACGCCTATATGCGGGCGCTGGAGCGCGCCGAGCTCGTCTTTGGCATTGGCCCTGCCGGTACCGGCAAGACCTATCTGGCGGTGGCGCATGCCGCCATGCTGCTCGAGCGCGGCATGGTCGAGCGCATCATCCTGTCGCGTCCGGCGGTCGAAGCGGGCGAACGCCTTGGCTTCCTGCCCGGCGACATGAAGGAAAAGGTCGATCCCTATCTGCGCCCACTCTATGACGCGCTCTACGACATGATGCCGGCCGACAAGGTCGAGCGCGCCATTGCCGCGGAAGTGATCGAGATCGCGCCGCTGGCCTTCATGCGTGGCCGCACGCTGGCCCATTCGGCCGTCATCCTCGACGAGGCGCAGAACACCACCTCGATGCAGATGAAGATGTTCCTGACCCGTCTCGGCGAGGGCTCGCGCATGATCATCACGGGCGACCCGACGCAGATTGACTTGCCGCCCAACACCAAGTCGGGCTTGGTCGAGGCGCTGCGCATCCTCGACGGCGTGCCGGGTGCTGTGACCGTGCGCTTCAACGACGCCGACGTTGTTCGCCATCCGCTGGTCGCCGAGATCGTCAGAGCCTATGACCGCGACGGCAAGGTCGCGCGCGGCCTTGGCACCGAGGGTTGATCGGGAAAAGTTTTGGTCATGCCTGACAAGAAAACACCGGCGTCCGCCGTTGCGGCGGGCGCTCTCGACATTGACTTGATGATCGAGGAAGGCGGTTGGCCGAACGAAGATACGCTGCGCGCAATCGTCGACCGGGCGGTGCCTGCTGCCTTGGCCGAGGCAGAGGTCAAAATCGTCGACGGCGTCGAGCTCAGCCTGGTTTTCACCGACGACGACGCCATCCAAAGCCTCAACGCGGAATGGCGTGAAAAGGACAAGCCGACGAACGTGCTGTCCTTTCCGGCCTTCCCGATGGCTCCGGGCGACGCTTTGCCGCCGATGCTCGGCGACATCGTACTTGCCTACGAGACGGTGAAGCGCGAGGCCGAGCTTGAAGGCAAGCCGCTCGAAAACCACATAACCCACCTCATAATCCACGGACTCCTGCACCTTTTGGGGTATGATCACGAGACCGACGAGGAGGCCGAGGAAATGGAAACCCTCGAACGCCAGGCACTGGCGAGGCTTGCCATTCCCGATCCCTACGCGTAACAGGGACGAACAACGACCGGAAGACGATGAACGACAAGCAAGAGACTGCCGCCACGCCCGATACGGGAACCGCGGCAAAGGCCTCCGACCAGACCGAGGACGGACCTAGTAGCAGTGCGCCGTTACAAGCGACGCACGACCCCCAGGCCGAGCGGCCAACATTCATCGAGCGGTTGAGCCGGTTTTTCCGCCACCGCAGCAACGGCACCAATATCCGTGAGGAAATTGTCGACGCACTGGCCGAAACCGGCAGCGACGTCGATTCGTTTTCGCCCGGCGAACGCGCCATGCTCAACAACATCCTCCGGCTTCGCGAAGTCAGGGTCGAGGATGTCATGGTGCCGCGCGCCGACGTCGAGGCGATCGAGCTGTCGACGACCCTCGGCGAATTGCTTTCGGTGTTCGAGCAGTCGGGCCATTCGCGCATGCCTGTCTATGTCGAGACACTCGACGATCCCAGGGGCATGGTCCACATCCGCGACGTGCTGGCTCACATCACCCGTGGCGCGCGTGTCAAGAAGGGCAGGGCGCGCAAGACGCAAGCCGCCGACATGCAACTGGATCTCGCCCAGGTCGACCTCAAGCGCACGATCGGTGACCTCAACCTGATCCGCACGGTGCTGTTCGTGCCGCCGTCGATGCTGGCCTCCGACCTGATGAGCCGTATGCAGGCGACGCGCACCCAGATGGCGCTGGTCATCGACGAGTATGGCGGCACCGATGGTCTCGTCTCGCTCGAGGACATCGTCGAGATGGTCGTCGGCGACATCGAGGACGAGCATGACGACGACGAGCCGATGATTACCCAGGCCGGCGATGGCGTCTATGTCGTCGACGGCAAGGCCGAGATCGAGGAAGTCGCCAAGGTTCTCGGCGAGGAGTTCTCGCCCGGCGAACACAGCGAATATGTCGACACCATTGGTGGCATGATTTTCAACGCCCTCGGCCGCGTGCCGGCGCGAGGTGAAGTGGTGCAGGCGATCCCAGGCTTCGAGTTCCATGTGCTCGACGCCGACCCGCGCCGCGTCAAGCGCGTCCGCATCGTCCACAGTGTGAAGAGCGAGCGCCGCCGTCGCGCCAAGGCTGAGCAGGCGTGAGCCTGTTCCCGCCGGGCGGCCCGCCATTTGGTGCCGCCCTGCGGTGCTGCTACACCTTCGATCCGTGATTCTGCGACGAGGGCACGGATGGAGCGTCATGCTGGGCGGATAATTCTGCTGTGGGGATGGAAAAGGGCGCTTGTAGCCTTTGTGGCCGGCGCCTTTGCCGTCCTCGGTCAGGCGCCTTACGATTTCTTCGCCGCCTGCTTCGTCTCCTTTCCGATCCTGGTCTGGCTGCTCGACGGTGCCGTCGCCGACAGGCCGGCGGGTTTCATCCGCCGCCTCATGCCGGCCTTTTCCACCGGTTGGTGGTTCGGCTTCGGCTATTTCCTCGCCGGTCTCTGGTGGGTCGGCGGCGCATTGCTGGTCGAAGCCGAGAGTTTTGCCTGGGCGCTGCCTTTCGCCGTCGTCGGCATCCCGCTGATCCTGGCCTTTTTCTACGGCTTCGCCGCCGCATTGGCACGGCTGTTGTGGAGCGACGGCATTGGCCGCATTGCAGCGCTTGCCTTCGCCTTCGGCCTGATCGAATGGCTGCGAACCTTCCTGTTTACCGGATTTCCGTGGAATCCGCTCGGCTTCGCCGCCATGCCCGTGCCTTTATTTATGCAGAGCGTGACGATCGTAGGCGTCACGGGCATGAACGTGCTGGCCGTCTTCGTCTTTGCCATGCCGGCGCTGCTCGCCGACCAGCGTAACCTCAAGCACGGCACAGCCCTTGCTGCAGTGCTGGTCGCGGCCCATGCCGGATATGGCTATTTCAAGCTGTCCAGGCCGGCACAGCCTGCCGGGCGGACGCTCAATGTCCGCATCGTGCAGCCCAATATCGACCTCAGTGAAAAATGGGACGGCCGCGTCCGCGACCGGATCTTTGCCAGCATGCTGCACCTCTCGGCCGAAGCGCCCAAGACGGGTGCGAAAAAGCCGGACCTGATCATCTGGCCCGAAACTTCGGTGCCGTTTCTGTTCACCGAACGGCCGGATGCGCTGGTGGCGATCGGCGACATGCTGGGCGACGGCCAAACCTTGATGGCCGGCACCGTGCGCGCCGAAGGCGAATCGGTAGCCGGCGCCGACACCCGCTATTACAATTCCGTCGTCTCCATCAACGACAAGGGCGAGATCGTCGATGCCATCGACAAGGTCCATCTCGTACCCTTCGGCGAGTACATCCCTTTCGCCGGACTGATGGAGCGGATCGGGCTGACGCAGCTCGTCGCCGGGCCGATGAACTTCTCCGCCGGCACCGACCGGCGACCGCTCGAGCTGCCCAGCGGCATCAAGGCATCAGCCTTCATTTGTTATGAAATTATCTTTCCCCGCATGGTTGCAGTTGACGCAGCGTCAACTGGGATTATTGTAAACGTGACCAACGACGCGTGGTTTGGTGACACTCCGGGCCCCTACCAGCACTTCCGGCAGTCGCAGGTCCGCGCGGTCGAAAACGGGTTGCCGGTCCTGCGCGCGGCCAACACAGGAATTTCCGGCATTGTCGACCCGAGCGGGCGAGTTGTGGATGCACTTGCGATGAATGTTCGCGGCACCATCGATGTCTCGCTTCCGGTGGCCGCCATTGGCGCTGCCTCGCCGTTTTCGCGCGTTAACGCTTTCCTGATCATGTTGTTGATTGCCGTAGCGGCAAGTGGCTTGAAGCTCAGACAGAGGCTCAGGGCGAATTGACACTGCGCTTGTTAGAAACTCATATGTCGCCGCGCAGCCAGAAGCTGTGCCAATCAACGTCTGCACCCGGACGCAATAAACTGCCCTGAATGGGGTGCCTGCCCAAATAATAAGCTGGAAAAATCCGGCGAGGAAAGACAGTGGAAAAAGAGAACAAGAAAAAGCCAAATCCGACCGACGTCTACGTCGGCGGACGCATTCGCCTGCGACGCAATATGCTTGGAATGAGCCAGGAGAAACTTGGAGAGAGCCTCGGCATTACTTTTCAGCAAATCCAGAAATATGAAAAAGGAACAAATCGTGTCGGAGCGAGTCGCCTTCAGGCCATCGCTTCCATCCTGAGCGTTCCGGTTGCTTTCTTCTTCGAGGATGCCCCCGGCGCCGAGGGCGGCGAGCACAAGGGGCTGTCGGAAGATTCGTCCACGTCTTTTGTGGTCGATTTTCTCTCGAGCGCCGAAGGCCTCCAGCTCAACCGCGCTTTTGCCCGGATCTCCAACCCCAAGGTTCGGCGCAAGGTTATCGAGTTGGCTAAGGTCCTGGCCGACGACGAAGACCAGTAGCAGCGCAGCGTTGCGCGTCCCGCCGGATGCGCGAGCCGCGCCCCGACTGCCCGAAAATCGCTTCTGATCTTCGGGCCGATGCGCGAGTGCGACGGCGATGCGCCGTCGCAACTCCCTTGCATTAACAGCGCTTCCGCGATGAAGCCTGCTTGACGAGGTCTGGCAGGCTTCGCTAACACGTGTCGCGCCAAATGATCGGCATCGCGCCGATCGCTTTCTAGAGGGGACATCCCGTGCAGCGGCAGAATTATCTTTTCACCTCCGAGTCCGTATCCGAAGGTCACCCCGACAAGGTGTGCGACCGCATTTCCGATGAGATCGTCGATCTCGTCTATCGTGAAGCCAAAAAGACCGGCATGGATCCGTGGAAGGTCCGCGTTGCCTGTGAAACCCTGGCAACCACCAACCGCGTCGTGATCGCCGGCGAAGTTCGCGTGCCGGACACGCTGCTGAAGAAAGACAAGAACGGCCAGGTCGTGAAGGACGCCGCCGGTCATCCGGTCGTCAATCCGTCCAAGTTCAAGTCGGTGGCCCGCAAGGCCATCCGCGCCATCGGCTACGAGCAGGCCGGCTTTCACTGGAAGACCGCCCGCATCGACGTGCTGCTGCACGGCCAGTCGCCCGACATCGGCCAGGGCGTCGACAGCGCCGCCGACCGCCAGGGCGAAGAGGGTGCCGGCGACCAGGGCATCATGTTCGGTTATGCCTGCCGCGAAACGCCCGACCTGATGCCGGCGCCGATCTATTACAGCCACAAGATTCTCGAACTGCTGGCTTCGGCCCGCCACGAGGGCCAGGGCGATGTCGGCAAGCTCGGTCCGGATGCCAAGAGCCAGGTCACCGTGCGCTACCAGGACGGCAAGGCCCATGAAGTCACTCAGATCGTGCTTTCGACCCAGCACCTCGACGGCAGCTGGGATTCGGGCA
Source organism: Aminobacter sp. NyZ550 (assembly GCF_025628925.2). Classification (NCBI taxonomy): domain Bacteria; kingdom Pseudomonadati; phylum Pseudomonadota; class Alphaproteobacteria; order Hyphomicrobiales; family Phyllobacteriaceae; genus Aminobacter; species Aminobacter sp. NyZ550. The sequence continues at coordinate 35,614 of NZ_CP114190.1, read as the reverse complement.
AGGTCCGCAAGGTTGTCGAGCCCTACATCCGCGAAGCCCTTGGCGACCTCGAGATCGCCAACGACTGCAACTGGTACATCAACCCGACCGGCAAGTTCGTCATCGGCGGTCCTGACGGCGACGCCGGCCTCACCGGCCGCAAGATCATCGTCGACACTTACGGCGGCGCTGCCCCGCATGGCGGCGGTGCGTTCTCCGGCAAGGACACCACCAAGGTCGACCGCTCCGCAGCCTATGCCGCGCGCTACCTCGCCAAGAACGTCGTTGCGGCCAAGCTTGCCGACCGTTGCACCATCCAGCTGTCCTACGCCATCGGCGTTGCCCAGCCGCTGTCGGTCTATGTCGACCTGCACGGCACCGGCAAGGTCGACGAGGCGGTGCTGGAGGATGCGCTGCGCCAGGTCATGGACCTGTCGCCGTCGGGCATCCGCCGTCACCTCGACCTCAACAAGCCGATCTATGCCAAGACTTCGTCCTACGGCCATTTCGGCCGCAAGGCCGGTCGCGACGGTTCCTTCTCCTGGGAGAAGACCGATCTGGTGAAGGCACTCAAGGACGCCGTTGCTGGCAAGGAAGCGGTCGCCGCCTGAGGCGACCGTAGGACCACCAATGGAACAGGAACCGCGCCGCAGCCGCTCGACGGAAGCCTTCTTCGGGCGTCGGCGCGGCAAGCCCATCCGCCCCTATCAGGCGGAGGCGCTTGAGCAAGGATTGGCACGCCTCGGCATTGACCTGGGCGTGGCCGCTCCCGCCGATCTTCGCACCATGTTCGAAGCCGACGTTTCGAAGGTCAGGCTCGAGATCGGTTTCGGCGGCGGCGAACATCTTCGCCATATCGCTGCGAACAATGCCGATGACGGCTTCATCGGCATTGAGCCCTTCGTCAACGGCATGGCCAAGATGGCTGCGGCGCTGCATGAAAAGCCGCTCGCCAACATCCGGCTCTACGACGAGGACGCTACCCAATTGCTCGACTGGCTGCCGGAGGCCTCGGTCGACGGCATCGACCTGCTGTATCCCGACCCGTGGCGCAAGAGAAAGCACTGGAAGCGCCGTTTCGTCAGCCCGGTCAATCTCGACCGCTTCGCCCGCGTGCTGAAAAGCGGCGCGAAGTTCCGCTTCGCCTCGGACATCGACACCTATGTCAACTGGACCCTGCAGCACTGCCGCGCCCACCCTGCCTTCGACTGGCAGGCCGCTGATGCCAAGGACTGGCACACCCCTTATGAAGGCTGGACCCGCACCCGCTACGAAGCCAAGGCCATCCGCGAGAACCGCACTCCGGCCTATCTGACCTTCGTCAGGACGTAGGCGCGATCCGTCCTCCCCTTGTGGGAGAAGATGCCCCCAATGGACGGATGAGGGGTGTTGGATGAAGCGCGGCGACGTCATCCCGGCCGAGCGGCGCGAGAGCCGGGACCCATTGACTGGATCATCGTGATGGGCGGCCAGGTCCTTGCTTCGTTGGCCTCCATTGATGCAACCGCAAGCCAGATCCCGGCCGTGCTCATCAATGGTCCCGGACAACCTGCGCTTCGCTAAGTTTTCCGGGATGACGAGCGCTCCTGTTCGGGCTGCTAGGCGTCGGGGGCCTTCCCGAACGCCACCCTGACCCTGAGCCCACGGCCATCGGCCCCGGCCAACAACTCCAGCCGGCCGCCGAACAGCGAGGCGATTTCCTCGACGATCGGCAGGCCGAGACCGGCGCCGGGCTTGTCGCCGGCCCGCCCGCGGACGAAGCGCTGGCGCACGCCTTCAAGATCGGCGGGCGCGATCCCCGGACCGGTGTCCTCGACCTCCAGCACCACCTCGGTGCCGCCGTCGAGCACCTTGACCGTCGCCTCGGCGTCGTTGCCGGCATAGGCAAGCACGTTCTCGATCAGGTTGCGGATCATTTCGCCGAGCAGCATCGGCTCGCCGCGCACGAACAGCAGCTCTTCGCCCTCGAAACCAAGGTCGATGCCGGCGGCATGCGCCTGGGTGACGCGGTCGGCGGTGAGCTGCTGGGCAAGCTCGGTCAGGTTGACCGTGCCAAGGTTCTTCAGCCGGTCGGATGCCGCTTCGTCGACCTTGGCGAGCAACAGCAGCTGGGCGATGACGCGCTCGGCATGGGCTACCGCCTCGTCGCCCATCCGGGCCGCCTGCCGCGCCTCTTCCAGCGAATGAGCGCGCGAGGCGAGCGCCAGCTGGGTCCGGATAATGGTCAGCGGCGTGCGCAGCTGGTGGCTGGCATTTCCGGTGAAATGCCGCATCGCACCGAGCGCCGAGCCGAGCCGGCCCATGAAGGAATTGACCGTGTCGACGAGCCCGCGCACCTCCCTCGGCACCGACTGCTCGATCGGGTGCAGGTCGTCGGGATTGCGCTCGGCAATGGCGTCGCGCAGCCGGTAGAGCGGCCTGAGCGAGAAGGTGACGGCGAACCAGACGATCGCCGCCGCACTGCCGATCAGGATGGCGAGTCTCAGCGCCGAGCGCAGCAGGATTGTCTGCGCCAGCTGGGTGCGGGCGATCGTCGTTTCGGCAATGGTGACGACGAACGGGATCGAAGTCGCACCCGTCGAGGCGGCGCGGGACAGTGAAGTGAGCCGGATCGGCTCACCGCGGAAGCTGGCATCTTCATACCCGCTCTCTTCGAGCTCCAGCCCGTTGATGACGGGCAGCGTCTGGTAGCCGGTGATGAAGCCGTCGGGGCCGTCGACGCGGTAGAAGACGCGGTCCTGAGCCGCCGAGGTCAGCATTTCGAGCGCGACATAGGGGATGTCGACCTCCAGCGCCCCGTCCTCGGCCACCACCACGCGCTCGGCGATTGCCAGTGCCGAGCCGGCGAGAACGCGGTCGGAGACGGCGTTGGCCGTTTCCACAGCTTCGTTGTAGGTGTCGGCCAGCGCAATCAGGCCGAGGGCGACCAGCGGCACAAGGAGCCACAGCAACAGCCGTCGGCGGAGCGAATAGGGCCGCGTCCGCGCCATCAGGGGTTTTGGATCTTTTCGAGATAATAGCCGATGCCGCGCGCGGTCCTGACTGTCAGGCCATAGGGCGCCAGCCGCTTGCGCAGGCGGCTGACATATTGCTCGATGGCGTTGGCGCTGAGGTCCTCGTCGAAACCGGCCAGCGATTCGATGATCGCCTGCTTGGCGACGACCTTGCCGGCGCGCATGAACAAAGTTTCGAGCAGTGCCAGTTCCCGCGCCGGGATGTCGATGGCCGCCCCGTTCGAGGAGAAGCTGCGTGTGTTGAGGTCGAGCTGGACCTCGCCGAAGCTGACTGTGGCGGCCTTCAACCCGGCGCGGCGGCGCAGCAGCGTGCGGACACGCGCCTCCAACTCGCCGACGTCGAAGGGCTTGACCATGTAATCGTCGGCGCCGAGGTCGAGGCCCTTGACCCGCTCGTCGAGCGAATGCCTGGCCGACAGGATCAGCACGGCGGCGTCGTGCTGGCGCCCGCGCATGGTGCGCAGCACGTCGATCCCGTCCATCTCTGGCAAATTGAGGTCGAGGATGACGAGATCGAAACGTTCGGTGGCGAGCACCGCGACAGCGGACGCGCCGTCCCCGACCACGTCGACGGCATAGCCGCTGCCCTTGAGCACCGCCGCCAGCCCCCCGGCCAGCGTCGCGTTGTCCTCGACCACCAGAATGCGCAACCCTGTTCTCCTTGCCCGCCCCATCCGAACGATGCCCATTCGCCGGGCAAAGGTCCAGAGCCCGTTCGACGCATCCGCCCGTTGTGTCGTCCGGCGCGCTGAGGCATGGTCCGGCGATCATGCGCCTAGCCATTCTCACCGCCCTTGTCTGCCTTTCTGCGCCCGTGCAAGCGGAAGTCACCGTTTTTCCAGCTCTCAACGGTGCGTCGGACGCCCGCACGCTCGTCGTCTATTCCTCGCTTGATGCGCCGCTGAACAATCCGATGATCGCCGGCTTCCAGAAGGCCAATCCCGGCGTCGCCGTTCGTTACGAGGAACTGCAAACGGTCGACATTTACGACCGTGTCCTGGCCGAGACCGACGCCGGCAAGGGCACTGCCGACATCGCCTTTTCCTCGGCGATGGACCTGCAGGTCAAGCTCGCCAATGACGGTTACGCCCAGGAAAGCCGGCTGCCTTTGTCCGATCGTTGGCCGCGCTGGGCCAATTGGCGCGACACCGCCTATGCCTTGACCTACGAGCCGGCGGTGTTCGTCTACCACAAACCGAGCTTCAAGGACGTCGACCCGCCGGCGACGCGTGGCCAGTTCGTCGACTATCTCAAGTCTCAGGGCGACAGGGTTTATGGCCGCATCGCCACCTACGACATCGAGCGCTCCGGCGTCGGCTTCATGTTCATGGCTCGTGATCAGGAACAGTATCCCGACATCTGGTCGGTGATCCGGGCCATGGGGGCGGGGGGCGTCAAGCTCTATTCGACGAGCAGTGCCATCCTTGAGCGGATCGCCGACGGCCGCTTCGTGCTCGGCTACAACATCCTCGGCTCCTATGCCGCCGACTGGGCGGCGCGCAACCCGGATGTCGGCATCGTCCTGCCCAAGGACTACACGGTGGTGATGTCGCGCATCGGCCTGGTGCCGGCGGCCGCCAAGTCGCCCGACCTCGGCCGCCGCTATCTCGAATATTTCATGTCGGCCGAAGGCCAGACGGTCATGGCGCGGCAGCTGCATATCGCGGCCGTCAATCCCGAGGTGTCCGGCGAGAACACCGCCAACCGGATGCAGGAGGTTCTGGGCGGGCAATTGCGCCCGGTGCCGGTCAGTCCAGGCCTGATGGTCTATCTCGATCAGGTCAAGCGTTCCCGCGTCATCGAGCGCTGGAACGAGGCGCTGCGCAGTCCCTGACGACAGGATGTACCCAAGCTGTTGCATCGGTGTCAGTCTGATGTCAGGTTGCTGCGATAGGGAAGTTTTGGCCCATCCGTTTGGAGGCGGCGAGGCTCGGAAAGTTCGGGAGGACTTCGAACACGTTTCCGCTAAGGCTACCCGACGGCGGTTCTCACCGCCGCGCAGAGGGGCCGGGAAACGCTGCTGTGATGGCAGGCCCCTAAGCCGGCCAGTTCCTTTCTCCCCAGGTTCCGGGACGGTGCCTCAGGCGCGGGCTCCGAAACTGAAAAAGCATTCTGTCCCGCGCATGCGGGCAAGGGAGGAACAGCAATGAAGCAGTTCGTATTGGCATCCATCATCGCGGGCGCGCTTGCCCTGCCGGCCGCCGCGGCCGACTACAAGATCATGGCTCCGGCAGCGCCTGGCGGCGGCTGGGACCAGACCGCGCGCTCGATGCAGACCGCGCTCCAGGACGAGAAGATCTCCAGCTCGGTCCAGGTCAACAACGTTCCGGGCGCCGGCGGCACCATCGGTCTCGCCCAGTTCGTCAACCAGGCCAATGGCGACCCGGCACAGCTGATCGTCGGCGGCTACGTCATGGTCGGCGCCATCCTGACCAACGCCTCGCCCGTCACGCTCGACCAAGTCACCCCGATCGCACGCCTGACCGGCGAATATGAAGCGCTCGTGGTTCCGGCCGCTTCCGACATCAAGGACATGGCTGGCCTCGTCGCCAAGCTGAAGGCTGATCCGGGTTCGGTTTCCTGGGGCGGCGGCTCGGCCGGCGGCACCGACCACATCACGGCCGGCCTGATCGCCAAGGCTGCCGGCGTCGACCCGACCAAGGTCAACTACATCGCCTATTCCGGCGGTGGCGAGGCTCTCGCTGCCATCCTCGGCGGCCAGGTGACGGTCGGCATATCCGGCTACGGCGAATTTGCCGAGCAGATCAAGGCCGGCACGCTGCGCATCATCGGCATCTCGTCGGATGCCAAGGTCGAAGGCATCGATGCCCCGACCTTCAAGGAAGGCGGCGTTGACGTCTCGATCCAGAACTGGCGCATGGTCGCTGCTGCTCCCGGCATCTCGGCCGAGCAGAAGGCAGCCGTCCTCGCCGACGTCGAAAAGATGGTGACCTCGGCCTCGTGGACCAAGATCCTCGCCGACAAGGGTTGGGCCAATACCTATCTCGCCGGCGACGACTTCGCAGCCCAGCTGAAGAAGGACACCGAGGCGACGTCCGCCATCCTGAAAGACATCGGCCTGGTGAAATGAGCCTGGACAACCAGCAACAAGAAAGGCGCCGCCCCGATCGGGCGGCGCTTGTCATCGCCGCCCTGCTGATGGTGGTGTCTCTGGTCATTGCCTGGAGCACAGCCAGCCATGGCGCCGGCGCCAACTATGCCCGCGTCGGCCCGACAACGTTTCCCTATGTAATTGCTGTGGCCTTTTTCGGCCTGTCAATCTGGACGTTCTTCGAAGCCTGGCGTGGCGACTTCCCCGAACGCGAAAAGCAGGAGATCAGCCCGATCCTTTGGATCGTCGGCGGTCTTGCCGCCCAGATGCTGCTGCTCAAGACAGCTGGCTTCTCGATCGCCACCGGATTGCTCTTTGCCGCAACGGCAAGCGCTTTTGGCCGCGGACCGCTGTGGAAGACGATCCCGATCGGCATCGTGCTTTCATTCGTCGTCTGGATCATTTTCGCCAAGGGACTGCAGCTCTCGCTGCCCGCCGGCCCGCTCGAACATCTGTTGTTCTGAGCGATTATCAAGGGAGCTCGGCTCTAAATGGATACCTTCGGTCTGCTCGCGCAGGGACTGCTCACGGCACTCGAGCCGATGAACATGCTTTATGCGCTGATCGGCGTGACGCTCGGCACGGCTGTCGGCGTTCTTCCCGGCATCGGCCCGGCACTGACCGTCGCCCTGCTTTTGCCGGTCACCTACAAGCTTGATCCCGCGGGCTCGCTGATCATGTTCGCCGGCATCTACTACGGCGGCATGTATGGCGGCTCGACGACGTCGATCCTGCTCAACACGCCTGGCGAAAGTGCCTCGATCGTCACCGCGCTCGAAGGCAACAAGATGGCGCGTGCCGGGCGAGGCGGCCCGGCACTGGCAACGGCCGCCATCGGCTCGTTCGTTGCCGGACTGATCGCCACGGTCGGTCTCGCCTTTGTCGCGCCGACGGTCGTCAAGATGGCGCTGTCCTTTGGCCCGGCCGAATATTTTGCGCTGATGATCCTGGCCTTCATGACCGTCTCCGCCGCCTTCGGCGATTCGACGTTGCGCGGACTGACGGCGCTGTTCATCGGCCTCGGCCTTGGTCTCATCGGCATCGACCTGCAGACCGGCCAGGCGCGCCTGGCTTTCGGCATTCCCGACCTGCTCGACGGCATCGAGGTGACGACGCTTGCGGTCGCGCTGTTCGCCGTCGGTGAAGCGCTCAGCGTCGCTGCCAGCAAGGGCGGCGATTCGACCATCCAGGCGATCAAGGGTTCGGTGTGGATGACGCGCGAGGACTGGAGCCGGTCATGGAAGCCATGGCTGCGCGGCACCGCAATCGGCTTCCCGATCGGCGCCATGCCGGCCGGCGGCGCCGAAATCGGCACCTTCCTGTCCTATTCGGTGGAAAAGAACCTGGCCAAGAAGCCGGAAGAGTTCGGCCATGGCGCCATCGAAGGCGTCGCGGGCCCCGAGGCGGCCAACAATGCTTCCGCGGCCGGCACTCTGGTGCCGCTGTTGACGCTCGGCCTGCCGACGACGGCGACCGCTGCCATCATGCTCGCCGGTTTCCAGCAATTCGGCCTGCAACCGGGACCGTTACTGTTTGCGACCAACCCGCAGCTCGTCTGGGGCCTGATCGCCTCGCTGCTGGTCGCCAACCTGATGCTCCTGGTGCTCAACTTGCCGCTGGTCGGCGTCTGGGTCAGGCTGCTGACCATCCCACTGCCCTGGCTTTATTCGGGCATCCTGCTGTTTGCGACGCTCGGCACCATTGGCGCCAACCCCTCGACCTTCGAACTTGGCATGCTCCTGGCCTTCGGTCTGCTCGGCTATGGTCTGCGCCGCTTCGGCTATCCTATCGCGCCCGTCGTTGTCGGTCTGATCCTTGGGCCGATGGCGGAGCAGCAGCTTCGCCGCGCGCTGGCCATCAGCCAGGGCGACCCGACGATCCTGGTGCATTCGCCGATCGCGATCGTGTTGCTGCTGCTTGCGGCGACCGCCGTCCTGCTGCCGCTGTATCTGCGTGCCCGTGGCCGGGGCAAGGTGCTGGCCCAGCTGGGCGCCAACGAGGACTGAGTTCGTCTCGTCCTCTGAAACGAAAAAAGCCGAGGCCCGGTATCCCGGCCTCGGCTTTTCTTTGCCTCATGGGGGAGGCTGAGGACCCAGGGACAGAGCGACGGTCAGAATAACCGGCCGCTCCGGAGCACTGCCCGGCTGGCCCGTCTCGGCTATCGCCAATGACCGGCCAGCGGTGCGCTCTCTACCCTGAATGCCTTGATCAGTATTTGCGGATGCGGTCGAAGTGCATCGGGTCGATGCCGAGCATCACCAGGTCCTGGTTGGTTGGGCGATGACCGCGCTCGACGGCTGCTGCTGCTGCGACGGCGCTACCAAAGGTGCGAACCAGTACGCCAATGCGGCCAAATTGCTTGCGGGTGCTCATCTCAGTGTCCTCTTTTGCGCTGCATCATCATTTTTGTGCAGCGCACCAAATATAGGTGACGCAGAGAGAAGCGGTAGGGGTGTCCGCGCATGTTTGCCATGCATCTGCTGCAATGGTCGGCTAAACAAGTGCCAGTGGACGTAACCGGCCACAGGACTTGAAAGGCGCGCCGCCTTCGGCTATATCAGCCTCAAATTCTTGGTCGGTATGACGAAGAGTGGGTCCACCCGGTCCCGCTCTTTTTTGTTACCTGCCGACCGTCTGGAGAACCAATGACCGAAAACGCAGTCGAACAGACAGGCGACGACCGCATCATCCGCGAGACCGGCATCGACGCCCGTATCGCCCTGATCGTTCAGCCCGTCCTTCGCGCGATCGGCTTCCGCCTCGTTCGCATCCGTCTCTCGGGCCAGAACGGGCTGACGCTGCAGATCATGACCGAGCGCGAAGACGGCACCATGACCGTCCAGGATTGCGAAGAGGTGAGCCGCGCGGTTTCGCCTGCTCTCGATGTCGATGATCCGATCGAAAAGGCGTATCATCTCGAAGTCTCGTCGCCGGGCATCGACCGGCCGCTGGTCCGCAAGTCGGATTTCGGCAACTGGATCGGTCACATCGTCAAGATGGAGACCTCGGTCATGGTTGCCGATCGCAAGCGCTTCCGCGGCAAGATCGCCGAAGTCGACGAAGAGAGCGTCCTGATCCAGCGCGACCAGGCCGCTTACGGCGAGGAGCCGACCGTGCGCGTGCCTTTCGAGGCGATCTCGGATGCCCGGCTGATCCTCACCGACGATCTTATTCGCGATGCCCTGAGCAAGGACAATCAGGCGCGCAAGGAAGCACGGAAGCGTCGCGGCGAAGCCGAGGATGCGCCGGAAGACGAAGAAACCGAAACGGAAGATTGATAGAGCCGAACGGCTGGGCAAGGTCCGGCCGGTCGCTCCGGGAGAAAGACAATGGTTGTAAGCGCCAACAGGCTCGAACTGCTGCAGATCGCCGATGCGGTCGCCCGCGAGAAGTCGATCGACAAGTCGATCGTCATCGCCGCCATGGCCGACGCGATCCAGAAGGCAGCGCGCTCGCGCTATGGTCAGGAGACCAACATCCGCGCCGACATCAACCCCAACACGGGTGAGATGAAGCTGCAGCGCCTGATGGAAGTCGTCGACAAGGTCGAGGACTATGCCACCCAGATCGCCCTGACCTCGGCACGCGAGCGCAACCCCGACGCCCAGCTCGGCGACTTCATCGCCGAACAGCTGCCGCCGATGGATTTTGGTCGCATTGCCGCCCAGTCGGCCAAGCAGGTCATCGTCCAGAAGGTGCGTGAAGCCGAGCGCGATCGCCAGTACGACGAATACAAGGATCGCATCGGCGAGATCGTCAACGGCACGGTCAAGCGCGTCGAATACGGCAACGTCATCGTCGACCTCGGCCGTGGCGAGGCGATCATCCGCCGCGACGAGCTGATCCCTCGCGAAAACTACAAGTATGGCGACCGCGTCCGCGCTTACGTCTACGACGTGCGCCGCGAGCAGCGCGGCCCGCAGATCTTCCTGTCGCGTACCCATCCGCAGTTCATGGCGAAGCTGTTCACCATGGAAGTGCCGGAAATCTACGATGGCATCATCGAGATCAAGTCGGTTGCCCGCGACCCCGGTTCGCGCGCCAAGATCGCCGTCATCTCGCGTGACAGTTCGATCGACCCGGTCGGCGCCTGCGTCGGTATGCGTGGTTCGCGCGTCCAGGCCGTCGTCGGCGAGCTCCAGGGCGAAAAGATCGACATCATTCCGTGGTCGCCTTCGGCTGCCTCTTTCATTGTCAACGCGCTGCAGCCGGCTGAAGTCGCCAAGGTCGTTCTCGACGAGGACGCCGAGCGCATCGAAGTCGTGGTTCCTGATGATCAGCTGTCGCTGGCCATCGGCCGCCGCGGCCAGAACGTGCGCCTGGCTTCGCAGCTGACCGGCTGGGACATAGACATCCTGACCGAGCAGGAAGAGTCTGAGCGCCGCCAGAAGGAATTCGTCGAGCGTTCGACCCTGTTCATGGAATCGCTCGACGTCGACGAGATGGTCGGCCAGGTTCTGGCCTCCGAAGGGTTCACCTCGGTTGAGGAAGTGGCTTACGTCGATGCCGACGAAATCGCATCGATCGACGGCTTCGACGAGGACACAGCTTCCGAGATCCAGACCCGCGCCCGCGAATATCTTGGCAAGATCGAGGCCGAGCACGACGAGAAGCGCAAGTCGCTCGGCGTGCAAGACGAGCTGCGCGAGATTCCCGGCGTCACCACCGCGATGCTGGTGGCGCTCGGCAATGACGGTGTCACGACTGTCGAGGACTTCGCCGGCTACGCCGCCGACGATCTCGTCGGCTGGAAGGAACGCAAGGACGGAGAGACCAAGTTCTTCCCGGGCGTGCTCGCCGACTTCGGCGTCTCGCGCACCGACGCGGAACAGATGGTTGTTGCTGCCCGACGCATGGTTGGCTGGATCGCTGAGGACGAGATTGCGTCCGAGGAAGAGCCTGCCGACGTCGCCGGTGAGTGACGTGAGGCCGGCCGAGGAATCTGTTGGACGAGATGAACGATCGCACCTGCATCGTCACGCGCAAAAGCGCCGAACCGGATGATCTGATCCGTTTCGTCGTCGGCCCGGATTCGGCCGTCTATCCCGATCTCAAAAGAAATCTGCCCGGCCGCGGTTGCTGGGTGACGGCCGACCGCCTACATATTGACAAGGCGGCGGCCAAGGGCATGTTCGCCCGTGCCTTCAAGGCGCAGGTCGTCGTGCCGCCCGATCTGGGCGCAATGGTGGATAATCTGCTCGCCCGGTCAGCACTTGGCTCGCTTGGGCTTGCCCGCAAGGCCGGTCTGGTGGCACTAGGTGCCGCCAAGGTCGACTCCACTGTCCGTGCCGGCAAGGCGCTTCTGGTACTCCATGCTTACGAGGGCGCCGAGGATGGCGTCCGCAAGATCACCCAGGCCCGCAAGGCCACAGTGCATATCGGCGGGCCTGCCACGCCCGCCTACAAACTTTTTTCGGAAGCGGAATTGGGTTTGGCATTGGGGGCAACAAATGTGATACATGCTGCCGTCCTCGCGGGAGAAGCGGGCAAGGCGGTCGCGAAGCGCATGGTTGCGCTTGACCGATATCGGGGCGGATCCCCGGATGATCTGGCAATGATTGCGGCGATTGCCTACGACGATGATGCCGCAGAGGATATGGAATGAGCGATAGCAAATCGGGCGATGACAACACGTTGAGCGTCACTCCGAAGAAGACCTTGACGCTGAAGCGCCCGGGATCGGAGCAGGGAACGGTACGCCAGAACTTCTCGCACGGCCGCACCAAGCAGGTCGTCGTGGAGACGAAGAAGCGTAAGTTCTCCATGCCCGGCGACAAGCACGAGCCGACGCCGACGGCACAGACTGTTTTCGCGCCCAAGCCCCAGCCGGCAGCGCCCGCGCCGGCAGCTCCGGTTGCGCCCGTGGCAGCAGCGCCTGTTGCTCCGACGCCGGTCGCGGCAGCTCCTGCGCCCAGGCCTGCCCCGACGCCCGCGCCCGCGCCCGTCGCGAAAGAGGCACCGCGGCCTGCGCCGCGCCAGCCCGAGCGCTCGGGCATGGTGCTGAACTCATTGTCGCGCAGCGAGATGGACGCCCGTCGTCGTGCGCTCGAAGGCTCGGTCGCGCGAGAACAGGAAGATCGCGCCCGTGCTGCCGAAGACGCACGCCGCCGTGCCGAAGAAGACGAGCGCCGCCGCAAGGAGCGCGAGGATTCGGCTCGCCGCCAGGCGGAGGAGGAAGCCCGCCTCAAGACCGAGGCTGAATCCCGCCGCCGCGCCGAGGACGAAGCCCGCCGCCGTGCGCCGGCCGCTGCCCTCGAAGCCAATGTGCCTGACGAAGTGGAAGCCAAGCCGAAGGGCCGCGTTGGACCCGGTGCTGCAACCGCATCGCCGATCCGCCGCGTTGCGACCCCGGAGATCGCCCGTCCGGCCAAGACCAAGACCGAGGACGACCGTCGTCGTGGCAAGCTGACGCTCAACACGGCGCTGTCTTCCGCGGATGGCGACGCACGTTCGCGTTCGCTGTCGGCGATGCGTCGCCGCCAGGAGAAGTTCAAGCGTGCGATGCACCAGGAGACGCGCGAAAAGATCGTGCGCGAGGTCATCCTTCCTGAGACCATCACGATCCAGGAACTGGCCCAGCGCATGTCCGAGCGCGCCGTCGAGGTCGTCAAGTTCTTCATGAAGCAGGGCCAGATGCTGAAGCCGGGCGACGTCATCGACGCCGATACGGCCGAGCTGGTGGCTGGCGAGTTCGGCCACACGGTCCGCCGCGTTGCTGAGTCCGACATCGAAGAAGGCCTGTTCGACATCGCTGATCACAGCACGACGCTTGTGTCGCGTCCGCCTGTGGTCACCATCATGGGCCACGTCGATCACGGCAAGACGTCGCTGCTCGATGCCATCCGCAATGCCAATGTCGTGTCGGGCGAAGCCGGTGGCATCACCCAGCACATTGGCGCCTACCAGGTCGAAAAGAACGGTCAGAAGATCACCTTCATCGACACCCCCGGCCACGCCGCCTTCACGGCGATGCGTGCCCGTGGCGCCCAGGCGACCGACATTGCGATCCTGGTGGTTGCGGCCGACGACAGCGTCATGCCGCAGACCATCGAGTCGATCAGCCATGCCAAGGCTGCCGGCGTGCCGATCATCGTTGCGATCAACAAGATCGACAAGCCGTCGGCGAACGCCCAGAAGGTCCGCACCGAGCTGCTGCGTCACGAAGTCTTTGTGGAATCGATGGGCGGTGAAGTTCTCGACGTCGAGGTTTCGGCGAAGAACGGCACCAATCTCGACAAGCTGCTCGAAGCGATCCTGCTGCAGGCCGAAGTTCTCGACCTGAAGGCCAACCCCGACCGTACGGCCGAGGGCGTGGTCATCGAAGCCAAGCTCGACAAGGGCCGTGGTCCGGTTGCGACCGTGCTCGTCCAGACCGGTACGCTGCTGCCGGGCGACATCCTCGTCGCCGGCGACCAGTGGGGCCGTGTCCGTGCCCTGGTCGACGATCGTGGCAACCGCCTCGAAGAAGCTCCGCCGTCGATGCCGGTCGAAATTCTCGGCCTCCAGGGAACGCCTCAGGCTGGCGACCGCTTCGCGGTCGTCAACAACGAGGCCCGCGCCCGCGAGATCACCGAGTACCGCCAGCGTCTGGCGCGCGACAAGGCTGTCGCCAAGCACGCCACCCAGCGCGGCTCGCTCGAGCAGATGATGTCGCAGCTGCAGTCGTCCGGCCTCAAGGAGTTCCCGCTCATCATCAAGGGTGACGTGCAGGGCTCGGTCGAAGCGATCATCGCAGCGCTCGACAAGCTCGGCACCGACGAGGTGCGTGCGCGCATCGTCCATTCGGGCGCCGGCGCGATCACCGAAAGCGATGTCACGCTCGCCGAAACGTCGGGTGCTGCAATCATCGGCTTCAACGTCCGCGCCAATGCGCAGGCACGTCACGCCGCTGAGCAGCAGGGCATCGAGATCCGCTACTACAACATCATCTACAGCCTTGTGGATGACATCAAGGATGCGATGTCGGGCCTGCTGTCGCCGGAGCGTCGCGAGACCTTCATCGGCAACGCCGAAATCCTCGAAGTCTTCAACATCACGAAGACGGGCAAGGTTGCGGGCTGCCGTGTCACCGAAGGCAAGGTCGAACGTGGTGCCGGCGTTCGCCTCATCCGCGACAACGTTGTCATCCACGAAGGCACGCTCAAGACGCTCAAGCGCTTCAAGGACGAAGTCTCCGAAGTGCCGGTCGGCCAGGAATGTGGTATGGCCTTCCAGAACTACGAGGACATGCGTCAGGGTGACATCATCGAGTGCTTCCGCGTCGAGATGATTACCCGGAGGCTCTAAGCCTCTGGCATTAGTCTAGTCATTTGGACGGTGGCCGTTCGGCCGCCGTCCGTTTTCGTGCAGCAGGATGTGCGGTCCCATTCCGCCTCCTGCGACATATGGATTTTCAGGACCATGTCGCGTTTTCAGAGTTCAGGCCCATCCCAGCGCCAGCTTCGCGTCGGCGAGCAGGTGCGTCATGCGCTGTCCGAAATGCTCCCGCGCGGAGAAATCATCGATCCGGTGATCGAAACGACAGTCATCTCGATCACCGAGGTGCGGATGTCGCCCGATCTCAAGATCGCCACAGCCTTCGTGTCGCCGATCGGCGCCAAGGACCCGGACGCGGTCATCTCGGCACTCAACAAATACGCCAAATTCATCCGTGGCCGCGTTTCATTTGCCCTCAAGCAGATGAAATACATGCCGGAATTCCGTTTCCGGCTGGACACCAGTTACGACAATTTCGCCAAGATCAACGATCTGCTGCGCTCGCCCGAAGTGGCGCGCGACCTCGACGGCGAAGAAGACAAGGAAGACTGACATGTCGCGTCGCGGCAAGAAGAAAGGCCGGCCCGTCTCCGGCTGGCTGGTGCTGGACAAACCGGTGGGCATGGGCTCGACCGAGGCCGTCTCCAAGATCAAGTGGCTGTTCAACGCCGAGAAGGCCGGACACGCCGGAACCCTCGACCCGCTCGCCTCCGGCATGCTGCCGATCGCGCTCGGCGAAGCCACCAAGACCGTGCCTTACGTCATGGATGGCGCCAAGGTTTACCGCTTCACCGTCTCGTGGGGCGAAGAGCGCTCGACCGACGACCTGGAAGGACCGGTAACCAAGACCTCGGACAAGCGTCCGTCCGAGGAAGAGATCCGCGCCGTCATGCCGAAATATACCGGCGTCATCATGCAGACGCCGCCGCAGTTCTCGGCGATCAAGATCGCCGGCGAACGCGCCTATGACCTCGCCCGTGAGGGCGAGACCGTCGACATTCCGGCCCGCGAGGTCGAGATCGGCCGTCTCGAGATCATCGAAAACAGTGCTGATCGCACCGTATTCGAGATCGATTGCGGCAAGGGCACCTATGTCCGCTCGCTTGCCCGCGACATGGGACGGGATCTCGGCTGCTTCGGCCACATCTCCGAGCTTCGCCGCACCGAAGTCGACCCCTTCACGGCAGAGGACTTCGTCACCATTGCCGAGCTCGAGGCGGCTCGCACCGCCGGCCAGCCGGAAGGCGAAGACGGCAAATGGGACTTCACAGCGATCGATGAATTTGTCGTCGACACCTCGGCGGCACTCGACTGCCTGCCGCAGGTCGCCGTGACCGACGAAGCCGCCTCCAAGATCAGGCTCGGCAACCCGGTCATCGTTCGCGGCCGCGATGCCCCTGTCGAGGCCGAGGAAGCCTGCGCCACCGCGCGCGGCAAGCTCGTCGCCATCGGCGCCATCGAGCAGGGCATGTTCAAGCCCAAGCGGGTGTTCACTGCCTGACGCTTGTCTGCCGGTGCCGTTTCCGCTTGGATCGCTGACATGATTCCGCGAGCGAGGCGAAATGGCACTGGCTGAACCCAACGGCAATCGTCGCCATCGCCAGCACGCACGGCCGCCGGTCGGCGCGTCACCCGGCACGCTGATCGCCGATCCGTCGGCGCGCCAGTCGGCGCTGAACCTGACGCTGATCTCACCTGATACCTGCGAGTTCGTCGACGACGCCAGCCTCGATGACGTCGAGGCGGCTTGCAACAACTGGCCGTTGATCTGGCTCGACTGCGTCGGGCTCGCCAATATCGGCCTGATCGAGGAGATCGGCAGGATCTTCCACCTGCACACGCTGGCACTCGAGGATGTGGTCAACACAGGCCAGCGCTCCAAGGCCGACTTCTTCGACGAGCATGCCTTCTTCGTACTGTCGATGATCGACGACGCCAGGACCAGCCGCTACGAGCAGATTTCGTTCTTCTTCGGCGACAAGTTCGTCGTCACCTTCCAGGAGCGCGAGGGCGACCCGTTCGAGCCGGTGCGCCAGCGCATCCGCACCTCCAATCCGAGCCGCCTGCGCCATCGCAAGGCCGATTATCTTGCCTATGCGTTGATCGATGCGGTGGTGGACAGCTACTTCCCGATTGTCGATGCCACCGGCGACAAGGTCGACGCCATCGAGGACGAGCTGCTGGCCGCGCCCAGGAAGCAGCACATCAGCCAGCTGCACGGCTTGCGCCGGGCAACCAGCCTGCTCAAGCGCACGATCATGCCGTTGCGCGACGCCCTGACGACACTCATCCGCTCCGATGCCCCCTTCATCACGGCCGAGACGAAGGTCTATTTCAACGACACGCTCGACCATGCCATCCGTCTCGCCGAAACGGTCGAATCCCAGCGCGAAACGATGATCGGCCTGATCGAGATGCAGCTGTCGCTATCGCAGTCTCGGACCAACGAGATCATCGGTGTGCTGACCATCGTCTCGGCGATCTTCATCCCGCTGACCTTCCTCGCCGGCATCTGGGGCATGAATTTCGACCCCGCCAGCTCGCCCTGGAACATGCCTGAGCTGCTATGGCCCTATGGCTATCCGGCGGCGCTTGGCTTCATGGCCTTTGTCGCGATCTCGCTGGTGCTGTTTTTCCGCTGGCGCAAATGGCTCTGAAGCGCGGCCCGGAGCCGGCTTGCGAATGGGACTGGCTTTTGTTGCCAAATTCCACTATATGCGCCGCAACATCGCGCTTTTGAGCGCCTTGTTCCATTGGCCCCAGCTGGACGACATCCCGGCCGAGGGCGTCCCGTTTCCTCCAGATTGAAAGGAAAACACGATGTCGATCACTGCAGAGCGCAAGGCCGAGCTTATGGCTCAGTTCGCAACCGCCAAAGGCGACACCGGTTCGCCGGAAGTCCAGGTTGCCATCCTCTCCGAGCGCATCAAGAACCTGACCGAGCACTTCAAGGACCACAAGAAGGACAACCACTCCCGTCGTGGTCTTCTGGCGCTCGTCTCCCTGCGTCGTTCGCTGCTTGACTACCTCAAGCGCAAGGATGACGCACGCTATCAGACGCTGATCGAAAAGCTCGGTCTGCGCCGCTGATGAATTGACCGGCGGGTTCTCCCCCAAGGGAGGACCCGCCGGTCGCGCATTCGGGCCATCCTCATCGGTGGTCCATCGGTCCGATCTCGCCACAGGGGCGGGATCGCGCTGAAAAAGGTTCCGGAGCGCCGCAGCGACGCGCCCGAACCGCCCATGGACGGTCATGGGGCAGGATTGCAGGACGTTCGGCCGGCCGCATTTGCGGCCATTTCTCCCGCCGAGCTTCTTGTTGTCTTGCCCGTGGCTGGCCAAACCGAAGCCAAGGCGCGAGCGGAAGACCAGGAGGTTTTCCTATGGCGCGCCGAACAAGCCAGGGAATTGGCGCGCCGAGATGCGGCGTCGACCGTTCCCGCCACGAAGGACAGAATATGTTCAATCACCACAAAGTTGAAATCGAATGGGGCGGCCGTCCGCTCATCCTCGAAACCGGCAAGATCGCGCGCCAGGCCGATGCCGCCGTGCTCGCCACCTACGGCGAAACCGTCGTCCTCGCCACCGTCGTTTCGGCCAAGGAGCCGAAGCCGGGCTTCGACTTCTTCCCGCTGACCGTCAACTACCAGGAAAAGACCTACGCAGCCGGCAAGATTCCTGGCGGCTACTTCAAGCGTGAAGGCCGTCCGAGCGAGAAGGAAACGCTGGTTTCGCGCCTGATCGACCGTCCGATCCGCCCGCTCTTCGCCGAAGGCTACAAGAACGACACCCAGGTCGTCGTCACCGTCGTTCAGCACGACCTCGAGAACGACCCTGACATCCTGTCGATCGTCGCCACCTCGGCTGCGCTGACGCTTTCGGGCGTGCCCTTCATGGGCCCGATCGGCGGCGCGCGCGTCGGCTACATCAACGGCGAATATGTGCTCAACCCGCACATCGACGAGATGCAGGAATCGAAGCTCGACCTCGTCGTCGCCGGCACCGATGCCGCCGTGCTGATGGTCGAGTCGGAAGCCAAGGAACTGGCTGAAGACGTGATGCTCGGCGCCGTCATGTTCGGTCACCGTGGTTTCCAGCCGGTCATCGACGCCATCATCAAGCTGGCCGAAGTGGCCGCCAAGGACCCGCGCGACTTCACCTCGCCCGACAATTCCGATCTCGAAGCCGAGATGCTGAAGATCGTCGAAGGCGAACTGCGCGACGCCTACAAGATCACCGACAAGCAGGCCCGCTACGCCGCCGTCGACGCGGTCAAGGCCAAGGTCAAGGCAGCGTTCGCCGCTGAAGGCGAGGAATCTCCGAAGTGGTCGTCCGAGAAGGTCGCCACCGTGTTCAAGGAACTCCAGGCCAAGATCGTGCGCTGGAACATCCTCGACACCGGTTCGCGCATCGACGGCCGCGACCTCAAGACGGTCCGCGCGATCGTGTCCGAAGTCGGCGTCCTGCCGCGCACCCACGGCTCGTCGCTGTTCACCCGCGGTGAGACCCAGGCGCTGGTCGTTGCCACGCTCGGCACCGGCGAAGACGAGCAGTATGTCGACTCGCTGACCGGCATGTACAAGGAGAAGTTCCTCCTTCACTACAACTTCCCCCCCTACTCGGTCGGTGAGACCGGCCGCATGGGTTCGCCCGGCCGCCGCGAAATCGGCCACGGCAAGCTCGCCTGGCGCGCTGTCCGCCCGATGCTGCCGGCTGCCGAGCAGTTCCCCTACACGCTGCGCGTCGTCTCCGAGATCACCGAGTCGAACGGCTCGTCGTCGATGGCCACCGTCTGCGGCACCTCGCTGGCGCTGATGGATGCCGGCGTTCCGCTGCAGAAGCCGGTTGCCGGCATCGCCATGGGCCTGATCAAGGAAGGCGAGCGTTTCGCCGTCCTCTCCGACATCCTGGGCGACGAGGATCACCTCGGCGACATGGACTTCAAGGTTGCCGGCACGACCAACGGCATCACCGCGCTGCAGATGGACATCAAGATTGACGGTATCACCGAAGAGATCATGAACATCGCGCTCGGCCAGGCCAAGGACGGCCGCCTGCACATCCTCGGCGAAATGTCGAAGGCTCTGTCGGAAGGCCGCAAGGAACTCGGCGAATTCGCTCCGCGCATCGAGGTCATGCACATCCCGACCGACAAGATCCGTGAAGTCATCGGTTCGGGCGGCAAGGTCATCCGCGAGATCGTCGAGAAGACCGGCGCCAAGATCAACATCGAGGACGACGGCACGGTCAAGATCGCTTCGTCGAACGCCAAGGAGATCGAGGCGGCCAAGAAGTGGATCCACACCATCGTGGCCGAGCCGGAAGTCGGTGAGATCTACGAAGGCACGGTCGTCAAGACCGCCGACTTCGGCGCTTTCGTCAACTTCTTCGGCCCGCGCGACGGCCTCGTCCACATCTCGCAGCTTGCCAACGACCGCGTTGCCAAGACCTCGGACGTGGTCAAGGAAGGCGACAAGGTCTGGGTCAAGCTGATGGGCTTCGACGAGCGCGGCAAGGTCCGCCTGTCGATGAAGGTCGTCGACCAGGCCACCGGCAAGGAAATCGTCAAGAAGGCTGAAGGCGAAGAAACCGCCGCTTGAGCTTCTGCTTGATGTAATCATGAAAAGGGCGCAGCCGCATGGCTGCGCCCTTTTTGTTTGGGGAAGGGGCGACCGAATGACAAGCTTGAGACGGATCGATGTTCCGGCATGCGACGCTGGAGCGCCCATGCCGATGGTAGTCGCCGATGAAGAAGGTCTGCTCTTCGGTTACTACCTACAGGCTTCCGGACGCGTGCTGTTCGAGACATGCGCGATTGTCAGCGCCGGTCCGTATCTTGCCCTCAAATTCGGCTATCCCAACGACGAGGTGCTGGGCGGGCATCGTTATGCGCCCTTGGGGCTTGCGGCTTACGAAGCCTATGAGGTGCTGGACTCGGAGTGGATCGACGAAATGAGGACGGCCAATCGCGTACATCGACAGCATTCGGACGCGCTGTTTGCACGCTATCGTCATTTTGTCTTCGCATTCCACGACTCCGTCCTGGAGTTCGTGGCCTCACGCGCGCCGGAGGTGAAGTGCCTGCGTGGAGAGTTGCGTGGCTTGCTTTTTGCCGAGGTTGGCGGTCAGACAAAGAACGGCTAAGCGATAGCCTGGTGGCGGTCCCGGACTGGCCGCTGATCGAACTCCCAGACACCTGGAAAACGCCATGCCACGCGACGCACTGAAAACCCTGTTCTATCCCTTCGAGGCCGAGCTGTTGGCGATGCCGGGGCAGGGCATGCGTGCCCTGTTCATTGGCGCTGAGCCGGGCTTCAGGAAGCCGCAGGGCTTCGACGCCAGGCTTTCCCTTGTCCAGGGCTTCCGCCCGCATGTGCTCGCCCTGGCGGCGGCCGGACACGATGTTGCGGCGCGCGCCGAGGACAACGGCTTCGACATTACCCTGGTGCTGGCCGGGCGTCATCGCGGGCTCAACGAACTGCGTGTCGCCGAGGCGATCGAACGCGTTGCACCGGGCGGGCTGATCGTCGTTGCGGGCGGCAAGGAGGACGGCATTTCGAGCTTGCGCAAGCGCCTTGGCGGTTTGCTCAAGATCGAGGACCATTTGCCCAAATATCACGGCACGGCGCTGTGGTTCCACCGAACCGCCCAGGCCGAGGCGGCCGCAGCAACCTTGCGCGCCGACAATCCCGAAATGCTGGTCGAGGGCCGCTTCCGCACCGCGCCCGGCATGTTCTCCTTCGAGCGCATCGACGCAGGCTCGCGCCTTCTGGTCGACAACCTGCCCGCCGACATCAAGGGCAAGGTCGCCGACTTCTGCGCCGGCTGGGGTTATGTCGCGGCGGAGGTGGTTTCGCGTGCGAAGGAGCTCAAGGCGCTCGACCTGTTCGAAGCCGATTTCGAGGCACTGGAGGCAGCCAGGTCCAACGTGGCGGCCACATCCGTCCAGCCTGGCTTCCACTGGCAGGACCTCGCCAAGGAGCCTGTCGAGCGGCGCTACGACGTGGTGGTGATGAACCCGCCCTTCCACCAGGATCGCGACGCCGATCCCGAGATCGGCCATCGCATGATCAAGGCGGCGGCCGCGGCGCTCAAGCCGGGCGGGCGGCTGTTCATGGTGGCGAACCGCCACCTGCCCTACATGCCCGTTTTGGCGCAGGCTTTCTTCTCGGTCGAGGAAATCGCCGTCGACAACGCCTTCAGGGTCTATTCCGCCAAGCGTTGAGGTTGGGCATCGGCGCCAGGCACGGAACCGCCATCAGGCCACGGCGCGCTGACGGGGGGTCAGTGCAGATGGGCGATGCCTTCGGTGCCCTGGGTCAGTGCCGGGTCGCCGAGGCTGAGCGGCGCGGGCCGCCCGTAGAAATAGCCCTGGACCTCCTGGCAGCCGGCAGCCCTCAGCAGGGTCGCCTGTGTCTCCGTCTCCACGCCCTCGGCAATGGTGCGCACGCCGAGTGCCCTGGACAGGCCGACGATCGTCGACACCACGGCGCCCGAATTGCTGTCGGTCTCCATGCGGCTGACGAAAGAACGGTCGATCTTCAGCTTGTGGAACGAGAAGTCGATCAGATAGGCGAGGTTCGAGTAGCCGGTGCCGAAATCGTCGACTGCCACCGAGATGCCCATGGCGGTCAGCTGCTTCAGGATGGACGCCGCGCGATCGCGGTCCTGCATCATCGCCGATTCGGTCAGTTCGAGTTCAAGCCGCTTCGGCTCGATGCCGGTGTCCTTGATGATGCGCTCGACGATGCCGACGAAATCGCGGGTCATGAACTGCACCGGCGAAATGTTGACGGCAACGAAGCAATCCTCCGGCAGCAGGCGGGCGTCGGTGCAGGCCTTGCGCAGCACCCATTCGCCGATCGGCGCGATCATGCCGGTCTCCTCGGCGACCGAGATGAACTCGACCGGCGGGATCATGCCACGCTCGGGGTGGCGCCAGCGGATCAGCGCCTCATAGCCGACGACGCGGCCCGACGTCAGGTCGAGCTGCGGCTGGTAGTGCAGGTCGAAATCGCCCCGTTCGAAGGCGCCGTGCAGCTCCGATTCGATCCACCGGCGGTGGTCGGCTACCCGGCCCATTTCGGGCTGGAACACGGCCCAGTCGCCGATGCCGCTGGCGCGCGCATTCTGCAGCGCAAGGTTCGAGCGGCGCAGGAGTACGACCGGGTCGTAGCCGTCCTTGGGCATGGCCACGACGCCGATGGAGACGTTGACCGACTGCTGGTGCGACGGCAGCTGGTACGGCCGCATCAGGTCGTGGATCAGGCGCCCGATCAGCGTGTCGAGCGAACAGCGCAGCATCTGGTCGGGATAGAGGATGGCAAACTCGCCGGCGCCGATACGACCGATGACCATGTCGCGCGGCAAAGCCGCCTTGAGCCTCGCGGTAAAAGCGCGGATCAGCGCGTCGCCATTGCTGTAGCCGATGGCGTCGTTGATCTGCTTGAAGCGGTCGATATCGATGTCGATAAGGAACATCGGCTTGCCGGTACGGGCCGTGGACGACGCTGCCTCGGCGATCTTGCCGACCATCGCGGGCCGCGCCAGAAGCCCGGTCAGCTTGTCGAAATGCGTTTCGTTGAAGACGAAATCAGCCGATTCGTCGACGCCGGCGAAGAACGACATTGCGGCGATCGAGGCGGCAAGCGCGCAAAGGGCTGCGATAACAGCGCTGATCGCGTCGCCCGACATGTCGCCGACATTGTTACCAAGGCCAAGCCTCAGGACCCACAGGCCCAGCACAAAGCTGCCCATGCCGGAAGCGGCGATGGTAATGAGCCGAAACGTGGAGCTTCGACGGGGATTCCTGGCGGCAGGCATGGTGATTTTCCTAACTTGCGCGGCATTTCTACCGATTCGCTCGTTAAGATCGATTTTGACGATTGTCTACAATTTTACCAGCAGGCGTTTTTGTTTCCGCGCCACGCGCCCCGTCCGGATGCGAGAATGGCGCCGCATATCCTGAAGTCTAGCTCGACCATGCTCGAAAATCGACGCCGATTTTCGAGGGGAGGGCGCTAGTCGCGCCCACCGTCCATCTGCTTGAGCTCGTCCAGCGTCGGCATCGAGACGATATGATAGCCCGAATCGACATAGTGGATCTCGCCGGTCACGCCCGATGACAGGTCGGACAAAAGATACAGCGCCGAGCCGCCGACCTCGTCGAGGGTCACCGTGCGGCGCAGCGGCGAGTTGCGCTGCTGATAGGTGAACATGTGGCGCGCATCGGCAATGCCGGCGCCCGCAAGCGTCCGCACCGGCCCGGCCGAGATGCCGTTGATGCGGATGCCGCGCGGGCCATAGTCGTTGGCAAGGTAACGCACGCTGGCCTCGAGGCCTGCCTTGGCCACGCCCATGACGTTGTAGTTGGGCATGACGCGCACCGAGCCGGCATAGGTAAGCGTGATCATCGAGCCGCCATCGTTCATCAGCGCCGCCGTGTGCTTGGCGACTTCGGTGAAGGAGAAGCACGAGATCACCATCGTGCGTACGAAGTTCTCGCGCGTGGTGTCGGCGTACAGGCCCTTGAGCTCGTTCTTGTCGGAGAAGCCGATGGCATGCACCAGGAAGTCGATGCCGCCCCATTTCTCCTTCAGCGTCTCGAAGGTCTGGGCAACCGACGCGCTGTCCTCGACATCGCATGGCACCAGGATCGAGGCGCCAACCTTGTCGGCCAGCGGCTTGACACGGCGACCGAAAGCCTCGCCCTGATAGGTGAAGGCGAGTTCGGCACCATGCTCGGCAAGCTTCTGCGCAATGCCCCAGGCAATCGAGTGGTCGTTCGCGACGCCCATGATGAGCCCGCGCTTGCCCTTCATCAATCCGTCCATGTCGGGGTCCCTATGCCGAGAGGCGCTGGAAAACGAGCGTGGCGTTGGTGCCGCCAAAGCCGAAGGAATTGGACAAAACGGTGTCGATCTTGGCGTTGTCGATGCGCTTGCGCACGATCGGCATGCCTTCGAATTCCGGATCCAGCTCTTCTATATGCGCGCTCTCGCCGATGAAGCCGCCCTGCATCATCAGGATCGAGTAGATTGATTCCTGAACGCCCGCTGCACCCAGCGAATGGCCGGTCAGCGACTTGGTCGAGGTGATGTTCGGCAGCTTGCCGGCGAACACTTCGCGGATGGCGCCCATTTCCTTGGAATCACCCACCGGCGTCGAGGTGCCGTGAGTGTTGATGTAGTCGACCGGGCCCTTCACCGTCGCAAGCGCCTGGCGCATGCAGCGCATCGCGCCTTCGCCGGACGGGGCGACCATGTCGTAGCCGTCGGAGGTGGCACCGTAACCGACCAGTTCGCAATAGATCTTGGCGCCGCGCGCCTTGGCATGTTCGAGCTCTTCCAGCACCAGCACGCCAGCACCACCGGCGATGACGAAGCCGTCGCGGTTGAGGTCATAGGCACGCGAGGCAACCGAGGCGCGGTCGTTGTACTTGGACGACATGGCACCCATGGCGTCGAACAGGTTCGACATGGTCCAGTCGAGGTCTTCGTGGCCGCCGGCGAACATGATGTCCTGCTTGCCCCACTGGATCATCTCCGCCGCATTGCCGATGCAGTGCGCCGAGGTCGAGCATGCCGACGAGATCGAGTAGTTGACGCCGTGGATCTTGAACCAGGTAGCGAGCGTCGCCGAGGCGGTCGAGGACATTGCCTTCGGCACAGCGAACGGTCCGATGCGCTTGGGCGAATTGTTCTTCAGCGTGATCTCGGACGCTTCGACGATCGTGCGGGTCGACGGACCGCCGGAGCCCATGATGATGCCGGTACGCTCGTTGCCCGACACGTCGCTTTCTTCGAGGCCGCTGTCGGCGATTGCCTGCTTCATCGCGACGTGGTTCCACATGCCGCCCTGCGACAGGAAACGGGCGGCGCGGCGGTCGACGAGCTCTGTTGTGTCGAGGTTGGGCGAGCCCCAGACCTGGCACTTGAAGCCGTGTTCGGCGAAGGACTCGGAGAAGCTGATGCCGGACCGGGCGTCACGCAGCGAAGCTTGAACCTCGTCGGCGTTGTTGCCGATGGACGATACGATGCCAAGGCCAGTTACGACGACACGTCTCATGAAAATCTCCGGTCCAGTGTAAGGGGCCGATCAGACGGCCGCGGCTTCCTGCTTCGAGAGCCCGACCTTGAGGTCGGTGGCCTTGTATATGGTCTCGCCGTCGGCTTTCAACCAGCCGTCGGCGATGCCCAGTACCAGGCGGCCGCGCATCACGCGCTTGAAGTCGATGCCGTATTCGACCTTCTTGACCGAAGGCGTGACCATGCCCTTGAACTTCACTTCCCCGGTGGACAGCGCCATGCCCTTGCCCTGCTCGCCGAGCCAGCCGAGGTAGAAACCGGTCAGCTGCCACATCGCATCCAGGCCGAGGCAGCCCGGCATGATCGGGTTGCCGATGAAGTGGCAAGGGAAGAACCACAGGTCAGGCTTGATGTCGAACTCGGCGCGGGCAAAGCCCTTGTCGAATTCGCCACCGGTCTCGCTGATTTCGGTGATGCGATCGAACATCAGCATCGGCGGGGCGGGCAGTTGGGCGTTGCCGTCTCCGAACAGCTCGCCGCGGGCACATGCCAGCAATTCCTCGTAGCCGTAGCTGGATTTCTGTTCGGCCATGAACACCTTCCCGTCAATGTTTCGGGCGGTGCCACGCCCTTCTTGTGTGCTCTCACTAGCACAGACTGTCTGCTGCCGGAAACCGGCGTTTGCGATTAACGCGCCCGTCCGCCTGGGTCAATGCGCGCTATTGATCGCATTTGAGCTACAGAATATATGTCAACCATAGCTTGCCGGCTGCCGATCCGATTTTGGCGCGCTTGCAGGCTCCAAAGGGGCGAAGGCAAACTTCGACGAGGCGACGAGTGGATTCCCACAAGGCAAGCATTGCTGTGGAAATGCGTGTCCGCGATGCGGGGCTCAGGCCCACGCGTCAGCGTATCGCTTTGGCTGAGCTGCTGTTCGCCAAGGGCGACCGGCACCTTTCCGCCGAGGAACTGCATGAAGAAGCCTTGTCGGCCGGTGTGCCGGTGTCGCTTGCGACCGTCTACAACGCGCTGCACCAGTTCACGGAGTCAGGCCTTCTGCGCATCCTGGCCGTCGAGGGGTCGAAGACCTATTTCGACACCAACACCTCTGACCATCACCACTTCTACATCGAGGGCGAGAACCGCATCTTCGACATCGAGTCGAATTCGGTTTGTGTGTCCAACCTGCCGGAACCTCCGGAAGGCATGGAAATCGCCAATGTCGATATCGTGGTCAGGCTGAGGCCCAAGCGCCCGGCCTGACCGGGAGCCTGCAGCCGCTCTTTTCGATTGATCGCTCAGCCGCGTTCGCCGCGCGCCCGGAGACAGCCGGGCGTCGGCGATCAGTTCTCGATGCTTTCGCCCGGGTAGGCGCCCCAGACCTGCGACTGGTTGAGCCAGCCGCTGGTGCCGGCAAACGACATCTCGCACCATGTGCCGTTGCACTGCTTGATCGAGCCGACGACGCCGGGGTCGATGATGGCGACAGTGCGCGCGCCGTTCTCGGGCTTGGCGAGCAGGTTGAGCTGCGCCGGCTTGCCACGCTGCCAGGGGGCCGTCATCGCGGTGCGGTGACCAGACAGCAGCGACTGGTTGATCCAGCCCTCTGCACCTTCGGAATCGCGCACGCGGCGCCAGTTGTCATATTCCTGGATGATTTCCATCGGCAGGCCCGGCTTCATATAGAGCCAGTCGACCGGATAGTTGACGCCGGGACCGATGCGCGAATTGACCTTGCCCGACTTGAGACTGACGAATCGCGGCAACGGCAGGCCGCTGGGGCCGATCGTCCCATTCGGGGCGGCCGTGGCCGGGCCGACGAAACCGCTATCGGGCGAAACGAAAGCAAGGCCGATCAGGGCAGCGCTGACGGCCAGACGGAGCGACGCGAAACCAGACACTTCCGTAACCTCTGTTTGAACTTGGTGCCCTTTAGGCGGACACCCTTTTTCTTTGTCTTCGGCGGCACTGCTTGTTACACAGATTACCACTCATGGATCGGATTGCAGTTTCGCCGGTCTTGGTTAAAGAGGTCTCAACGAGATCTTCGTCGAGGATAGAATGGCCGGTCGAAAAAAGCCTCTCGTCGTCATTACGCGCAAGCTGCCCGACCAGGTCGAGACGCGGATGCGCGAACTCTTCGACGCGCGGCTGAATGTCGACGACCGGCCGATGAGCCAGCCGGAGCTGGTGGCGGCGGTCAAGGAAGCCGACGTGCTGGTACCGACTGTGACCGACACCATCGACGCCGCCCTGATCGAGCAGGCCGGCCCCAACCTCAAGCTGATCGCCAATTTCGGCAATGGCGTCGACAAGATCGACGTCACCGCCGCCGCCAAGCGCGGCATCACCGTCACCAACACGCCGAACGTCCTGACCGAAGACACCGCCGACATGGCGATGGCGCTGATGCTCGCCGTTCCACGCCGCCTGACCGAGGGCGCCAGTGTTCTCACCGGCGACAAGAAATGGGCCGGCTGGTCGCCGACCTGGATGCTCGGCCGCCGCATCGGCGGCAAGCGCCTCGGCATCGTCGGCATGGGGCGCATCGGCACCGCGGTTGCCCGCCGCGCCAAAGCCTTCGGTCTGTCGATCCATTACCACAACCGCCACCGTGTGCTGCAGTCGGTCGAAGACGAGTTGGAGGCGACCTATTGGGAAAGCCTCGACCAGATGCTCGCCCGCATGGACATCATCTCGATCAACTGCCCGTCGACGCCGGCGACCTTCCATCTGCTGTCGGCCCGCAGGTTGGCGCTGATGCAGCCGCACGCCTATCTCGTCAACATCGCCCGTGGCGACATCATCGACGAGGACGCACTGGTCAAGATGCTGCAGGACGGCAAGCTTGCGGGGGCCGCCCTCGACGTCTTCGAGCATGAGCCGGCGGTCAACCACAAGCTGCTCAAGCTTGCCGCCCGCGGCAAGGTGGTGCTGATGCCGCATATGGGCTCGGCCACCATCGAGGGCCGCATCGACATGGGCGAAAAGGTCATCATCAACATCCGCGCTCACGTCGACGGCCACCGCCCGCCGGACCGGGTGCTGCCGCTGAGGACCTGAGCGGACGCGATTTTCGCTGCGTCCCTCGAGGCTCGCCTCTTGGGCTCGCACCTCTGGATGAGGAAGGTCGTCGCTTTTCAGCTTGCCGCCTCGATGGTCCAGAACTTGGTGCGGAGTGCTCCGACTGCCCCATCCAGAGGTGCGAGCCCTCATCCACCTTGCATGGTTGGGGCTATGGGCTGGCGGCGGCCTCGAAGGACGCACGGCCCAGCCGCCCGCTTCAGTTGGAAACGCTGATCGCCCCATCAGCACCAACCTGCAGCTGCCTTCCCTCGAACGCGGCGAACATCTCCCGCGGCAGCCTCACCGCCACCGGTGTCTCCCAACCCATCTCTCGCGCCACGATCAGCCCGAGCAGGAGGATGGCGTCGGGCTCGTGCAGCACCAGTGCCGCCGGCGCATGACCGGCATGGACAAGTTCCATCAGTACGGCTGATGCCGACGAAGAGCCGATGGTGCCGGGCAAAAACAACACCTTGCCCGACATGCTCTGACCGCATTCGGGATGGCGTACGTCGGCGATGCGCCCGGATTTTGGATCGACGCCGCCCCAGAAGCTGATCGGCGCCGACAGCACCAGTGCCGGGCCTTGACCCGGCTTGCCTGCGACGAGGATGTTGCCGCGTGCGCTCACGAGCCGAGCCTCGCAAACACCGGCCGCCCGGTGACGGCACTTTCGACGCAGTCGGCGAGCGAGCCATAGAGCACGGCGTAGCCGGTGTTTCCGGGTGCATAATGGGCGAACTTTCCCGAATTGGTCATCAGCACGCCGCCGGCACTGTCAGGCAGGATCGGCGTCACCACCACGCAGGTATCAGTGACGATGACCACGCCGAGCGCTTCCAGCGCCTTGCGCTGGCCGTTGCGGTCGAGCTCGGCCAGCACATGTCGACCGGTGCAGGCATGGATCGGTACGGCAAGCCGCCGCCCGGCCATCAGCCGTTGCAGCGCGCCGAACTCGTCAAGCGACAGATGGGGGCTGCCGATGGCGACGGCGTCGATGCGCTCGGTGTTGCCGGCTGTCGAAAGCCTGGCCTGGGCGGAGGCGACCATGGCGGCCGTTACCAGGATCGTGATCTCGGCTGTGATGCCGCCCAGCGTCGTTTCGGCATCGGGCGCTTCCGGGGTGACGCCGTCAATATGGAACAGGCCGACCGCACCAGACGATGCGGCCGCAGCACCAAAGGCCTTGAGCGCGTCCTCGCCGGGGTTTCGTGGTATCCCCGTCACCACGCCGACGGCATTGCCGACCTCGCGGCCATAAAGGCTGCCGAGCACCGGCCAGGCGATTTCAGAGGCGAGGAATTCGGGGGGCAGGGCGGAAACATCGAAAACCAGCGTCGCGTGGCGGTTCTCCTTGAGGTGCAGGCCATAGTCGGGCGCGCGGCCCGAGATCGCGCAGGCGATGTCGAGGAAGTCGCCATAGCGGTTGGTGCGGGCGCCAAGCACCGAGTTGCAGAAGACGACAGCGTTCGATTCGCCCCAGGCGACGTCGCTGCCGAAGGCAGGGCGGTGGCCGGCCTGGTAGGGCGCGCAGGTCCAGCTCTGCTCGCAGCCGAGCTTGCGGTAGGCCTCCATCATCCGACGCGCCATCGACCGTTGCGGCTCTTCGAGGCGCACGCGCGAGCAGCCCATGAGATCGAGCGCGCCGACATTGAGCGTCGAGCGCACAGCCACTTGGGCGCCGCCTTCGACCAGCCGTTCGGCGAACAGCGTGCCCGAATCGCCGTGATAGAGCGCACCGTCTATATGCGCCGAGGCGATTGGGATCAGCCTGGGCGCGCCGAGCAGGGACGCACTTTCGGCGACGATGCGCATCGCCATGGCAGCGCCATCGGCTCCGCCGGCGATTCTCCGTTCGTCGGCGGTGAGAGCGAGACTCACCGAAGTGTCTTTCGAAAGGTGATCGAGGTCGGGCGGTCGAAGCCGTCATGTGCGGTACGCTCGAACTCGACGAAGCCCATTTTGGCAAAGGTAGCGTGGTTGGCAGCGAGCTCGATTCGCGTTTGCAGCTCGAGCACCGGCTTGCCCCGCTCTGCGGCATGGCGCTCGGCCGCCAGCATCAGCGCCCGGCCGATGCCAAGGCCGCGAGCGCTGTCGTCGACGGCAAGCTTGCCGACATAGATGACATCGTCCCGCTCGGCGGCGAAGATGCAGCCGACAAGCCGTCCGTCCAGGGTGGCGATGAAGCCGACCTCATCCCCGGCCTTGTCGCGCAGACTGGCTGCAGTCAGCCGATGCGCCGAGGACGGCGGGTCGATGACGCCGTCCATATAGGCGAAGGCGCGCATGATCAGGCCGAGCAACTCGTCCCAGCGGTCGAAAGCCTGCGTCAGCCGCGCGATGTCAGCTTTGCCTGCCATGGTTCAGGAGGCTTTGTAGCGCACGGTGTCGAAACGTGCACCGAGCGCATCGTAGAGCAAAAGCCGGCCGACAAGCGGCTCGCCGATGCCGGTAATCAGCTTGATCGCCTCCATTGCCTGCAGCGTGCCGATCACGCCGGTCAGCGCGCCGAGCACGCCGGCCTCGGCACAGGACGGCACCAGCCCCGCCGGCGGCGGCTCAGGAAAGAGGTCGCGATAGGTCGGGTTCTTGCGGCCTTCGGCGTTCGTCTCGAACGGCTTCAAAACGGTGATCGAACCGTCGAAGCGTCCCACAGCGGCATGTACCAGCGGCCGCCTCACCTCGGCTGCGGCATCGGCCACGGCATAACGCGTCTCGAAGTTGTCGGAGCCGTCGATGACCATGTCGTAACCGGCGATCAGCTCGGCAGCGTTCGCCGAGGTCAGCCTGAGCTTGTGCAATTGGACCGTCACATGCGGGTTGATGCGGGCAATGGTTGCGGCGGCACTGTCAGCCTTGGAGATGCCGACTGAATCAGTGGCGTGGATGACCTGGCGCTGCAGGTTGGACAACGAGACATGGTCGTCGTCGACGATTCCAAGCGTGCCGACGCCGGCCGCTGCGAGATATTCGAGCACCGGGGCGCCGAGCCCGCCGGCACCAATCACCAGCACGCGTGCGCGCTTCAACTTCTGCTGGCCCGGCCCGCCGATCTCCGGCAGCACGATATGCCTGGCGTAGCGTTCGAGTTCTTCAGGGGAGAGCGGGGCTGGCTGGTTCATGGCGCTACCATATCGCCACGGCTTGTGCTTGTCAGTCGGATAGCCGCGCGAACTATCGGTCCAGACTATCGGGCAACGGCGTTTTGCTGACGCTGCCATGGTCGACGGTCAGGAACTGCGCCCGGCCGGCGAGGCTTGAAAACAGGCTGGGCTCGGTGCCGGTCATGAAGGCCTGGCAATTGAGCTCTTCGAGGATTTCGAACAGTGCCGCGCGCCGTCCGGCATCGAGATGGGCGGCGATCTCGTCGAGCAGCAGGATGGGAGCAGCACCCGCCATCTCGCCGGTGAGGCGGGCATGCGAAATGACGATGCCGACCAGCAAGGCCTTCTGTTCGCCGGTCGAGCACAGCTCCGCCGGCATGGATTTCGGCTTGTGGCGCACGACGAGATCGGAGCGGTGCGGGCCTTCGAGCGTGCGTCCCGCCGCGCGGTCGCGCTCGCGCCCGCCGGCCAGGGCCTGGCGGAAACGCTCCTCCAGCTCCACCGCCGGCATGTCGCCGATGCTCTGTTCGAGCGTACCGGCCAAACTCAGCTCGGCTTGCGGGAAAGGGCCGGTTTCCGGCATTCGCCCGATCATCGCCGTCAGAAGTCGCACCATCTCGACGCGCGCGGCGGCGATCGCGGCACCCGTCTCGGCCATCTGGATCTCGATCGCATCGAACCAGGCGTTGTCGCGCCGGTCTTCGGACAGCAGGCGATTGCGGCCGCGCATCGCCTTTTCATAGTCGAGCGCGCGCTGGCCATGCGCCGGGTCGATCGCCAGCACCAGCCGGTCGAGAAATCGGCGACGGTCGCCGGCCGGCCCGGTGAACAGCGCGTCCATCGACGGCGTCAACCACACCACGCGTAGCCATTCCAGCATGTCGTCGGCCTTGGCGGCGGCACCATTGATGCGCACGCGGCGCCCGGCCTCGCCTACAGCGTCCGGCGTCGTGCCCGTGCCCAGCTCGGCATCGCCGAACGGCCCCTCGATCGCCGCATGCACGGCAAAGGCACCCGCGCTGCCTTCGCGGGCGACGTCGGGATAGGGCGCACGGCGCAGGCCGCGTCCCGGCGTCAGGAAGGAGATGGCTTCGAGAAGGTTGGTCTTGCCGGCACCATTCTCGCCGGTGAACACCACCGCGCCCGGCCTGAGGTCGAGCGAGAGCGAGCTGTAATTGCGGAAGTCGGTAAGCTGAAGCTTACCGATATGCGTCGAGGGGATGCGCTTCCGCGTCTCCCCCGTATCTGGCTCCAACACGGGCGTGTGGGCGCTACACGCGCATCGGCATCAGCACGTAGAGAGCGTTCTCGTCGGCTGTGTCGTGGATGAGCGTGGGCGACCCGGCATCGGCCAGCATGAAGCGGGCTTCGCTGCCCTTGAGCTGGGCGGCGACGTCGAGCAGGTACTTGGCGTTGAAGCCGATCTCGATCGGGTCCGAGGAATAGTCGGCGGCCAGCTCTTCGACGGCGCTGCCCGAATCGGGATTGTTGACGGCCAGCGTCACCAACCCGTCGGCGATCGACAGCTTCACCGCGCGGCCACGCTCGGACGAGATCGTCGAGACACGGTCGACGGCAGCAGCAAAGCTCTGGCGGTCGATGATCAGCTTCTTGTCGTTGCCGCTCGGAATGACGCGCTGATAGTCGGGGAAGGTTCCGTCGATCAGCTTCGAGGTCAGGATCACGCCGCCGATGGTCAGGCGCATCTTGGTGTCGGAAATCTCGGTGGTGACGGCGACGTCCGGATCGTCGATCAGCTTCTGCAGCTCGGAAACGGTCTTGCGCGGAATGATGATGCCCGGCATTCCCTCGGAGCCGGCCGGCGCCTCGACCTCGGCGCGCGCCAGGCGGTGGCCGTCGGTGGCGACCGCGCGCAGCATCAGCTTGCCGCCGCTCTCATGCGTGTGCAGGTAGATGCCGTTGAGATAATAACGCGTCTCTTCGGTCGAGATGGCGAACTGGGTCTTGTCGATCAGGCCCTTGAGTGCGTTGGCGTCGAGCCGGAAGATGTGGGAGAAAGTGCCGGCGGAAAGCTCGGGGAAATCCGACTGCGGCAGGCACTGCAGCCGGAAGCTGGAGCGGCCCGACACCACCGACATGGCGTTGCCGTCCTCGTCGGTCTTCAGCATCACTTCAGCGCCGTCAGGCAGCTTGCGCACGATGTCATAGAGCAGGTGCGCGGGAACCGTGGTCGCGCCGCCCTGTTCGACGGAGGCCGGTGTTGCTTCCGAGATCTCGAGATCGAGGTCGGTCGCCTTCAGTTCGAGGCTTGCGCCATTGGCCTGCAGCAGCACGTTGGACAGGATCGGAATGGTGTTCCGGCGCTCGACCACGCGGTGCACGTGGTTCAGGGACTTCAACAGGTTGGAGCGTTCCAGGATAACACGCATGACGAAACAGGCTCGCTTGTTTGAAGGTGCGGGCTCGCGGGCTCGAATGCGCCCGGGAAAGCCCGCAACACGATCGGAATTCACCTGAGTCTGACAGGAAAAACGGCGGAAAGGCAAGCCCGCGCGACGACTTGGCGGCCGTGGCGCGGGCGTTCTGGGGATAAGTCGCAGGCGTCAATCCGTCGCCTGCGTTTGCAGCCCGTCAGGCCTGGTCGTTGATCAGCCGCCTCAACAGTTCGAGCTCCTGGGCGAGCGTGTTGTCGCCGCCCGACAGATCCTCGATCTTGCGCACTGCATGCAGCACCGTGGTGTGGTCGCGACCACCGAAACGCCGGCCGATCTCGGGCAGCGAACGCGGCGTCATCACCTTCGACAGATACATCGCGATCTGGCGCGGCTTGACGATGGTGCGGGTGCGGCGGTTCGACAGAAGCTCGGTCTTCGACACGTTGTAGTGCCGCGCCACGATGCGCTGGATGTCTTCGATGCGCACGCGCTTCGGCTCGCCGGAGCGGTAGATGTGGCCGAGAATCTCGTCGATGCGCTCGATCGACAGCTGCGGCTCGAACGACTGGCGGAAGATCAGCTGGTTGAAGGCGCCTTCCAGCTCACGGCCCGAGCCGGTCACGGTGCGGGCGACATGGGTGAGGATCTCCTCGTCCATGGCAAGGTTGGGGTCTTCGTGCTTGGCGCCGGCGAAGCGCAGCTTGAGCATGCCAAGGCGCATGCCGAAGTCCGGTGCCGACATTTCGAGCGCCACGCCGCCATTGAGGCGCGAACGCACGCGCGGCTCGAGCGATTCCAGTTCCGCCGGCGGCCGGTCGGCCGCAACCACCACCTGCTTGGCCGAATCGAGCAGCATGTTGATGAGATGGCAGAACTCGTGCTGGATCGACTTGCCCTGCAGGAACTGCATGTCGTCGATGATGAGCAGGTCGATGTCGCGCAACTGTTCCTTGAGCGTCAGCGCGTTGTTGTCGCGGATCGCGGTCGCAAAGCGCCACATGAAGTATTCGGCCGTCAGGTAGACGACACGCGACTTCGGGTTCTGGCGCAGCGATTCTGCGGCGATTGCCTGCAACAGGTGCGTCTTGCCGAGACCGACGGTGGCGTGGAGGAACAGCGGGTTGAAGCGCGAGTTCGATTCTGCCACAGCACGCGCCGCTGCAAGGGCCACCCGGTTGGACGGGCCTTCGACGAAGGACTGGAAGGTGTAGCGCGGGTCGAGCGGCGAGCCGAGCACGCTCTGCTTGAATTCCTGGTCGGCGGTGCCGTTGCGCACCGGGGCAGGGCGCTCGGCAGCGCGCCCTGCAGCCACGGTGCTGGTGGCAAGGGCGGTCTGCGCCTGGCGCACCGGCTTGCGCAGTGCAGCCGTGTCGGCTTCCACGCCGGGGCGCGCCGTGCGGGTTGCCGTGCGGATGATGATCTCGAGCTTCAGCAGCCCAGGCTCTTCCTGGCGCCAGAGTTCGGAAATGAGATCGAGATAATGGCTATTGATCCAAGAGCGCAGGAAAGCCGTCGGCACCGAGAGGCGCACGATGCCCTTCGAGGTCTCCGCAAGCTTCATGCGGCCGAACCAGCTTGAGAAGACCTCGCTGCCCAGGCGTACCTGGAGCTGCGTCTTGACCCGGTCAAAATTCTTCTCTGCGGCGCTGGTTGCTGCCAC